>JAUSCD010000030.1 GCA_030651695.1 Pseudohongiella sp.
GGCAGGATATATTTGCTTACATCGAAATGTTTTACAATCCAGTTCGTCGACACGGAACTAATGGAAATGTGTCGCCGGCCGAGTATGAAAAGAGTTACTTTAAGCAGCTGGGAAGTGTCTAGAGAACTGGTAGCGATTCAGAATACACCTGGCCGCTTCAGTTTTAAATCACCGGTTACAGTGCTGGATGTAATTGCAGAGGCTGGTGGATTCACACCGTTTGCTGCAAGTTCCAGAGTAGTGATACTCAGAAGTGAAAGCGGAGTGACCCGCCGGATACCATTCAATTACCGTCGTGTAACGCGTGGCCGCACGCCTCCTGAGCAGATCATGGTGCTTCCGGGCGACATCGTAATGGTCCCGTGAGTGACCACACGTTCCGGAACCATGACTTTAAAAACCATTGCTCCATAACCTTGCAGGTAAACGTTTGCTGCCTAATATAATTAATATCGTGATGCGCCGGAAGTGGACAATACTGGGAGGCTTCCTTTTTATGTTCGCCACCTGCGCCAGCCTTATTTTTGCACTACCGGATATGTACCGTGGATCCACAACTGTGTTGTTGGGCCAGGATGCGATCTCGGATTCTGTTGTCGGGTCGGGCAATATCGGACAACTGGAACAACGCCTGCATGTCATCCGGCAGGAGTTGCTGGGCAGAGAGCAACTGATTGCCTTGATTCAGCGTTTTAATCTATATGAAGGTTGGCGGGACAAAGTGCCTACGGCGACTCTGCTGGATCGAATGCGTAAGGACATTCACATTTCACAGTCAGTTACCAGCCAGGTCAGTTTGCAGCGCGGGCAATCCGCACCCATGCAGGTAAGGATAGGTTATCAAGGCTGGTCTCCCGAAGAAGTAGCTGAAGTCAGCAATGCACTTGCAGACATCTATCGCGAAAAGTACGAAGGCATTCGCATTGATCAGGCGAGCCGGACAACGGACTTCCTGCGTGGAGAGCTTGAAGATGTTGCAAAAAGAATGCGGGAACAGGAGGAGCAGATAGATGCATTCAGAAGTGCAAATCTTGGGCAACTTCCCCAACAGGAAGGCATGAATCTGGCAACGCTGGAAAGGCTGAATTCAGATCTGCGTATCAATGGCGAACGGCAGATGCAGCTTCAGAACCGGCGCAGTGAAATCCAGGCAGGAGAATTCCGCACAGTAGCAGGTATAGCTGGCGAATCACGACTTGAGCTGTTGCGTCGCGAGTTGGCCGTGATGCGTACGCGCTACAGCGAACGGCACCCTGGCATGATCAGATTGCAGGAAGAAATCAATCAACTGGAGCAACAGGCCGTTCAGGCTGAAGAATCCGGTGGAATTGGTACAACGGTTAGTGTGGCCGAAGAATTCGCTCGCTTGAGAAGAGAAGAAAATGCGCTACGTGAATCGATTGCTTCCATGCAATTGCGTCTTCAGTTGTCACCGGAAATTGGCCAGCGACTGGCGCAGATGAGTAATACCTACAACGCAATCCGTGAAGAACACCTTGTGCTGCAGCGTCGATTTCAGGACGCGCGGCTGGCTGAGTCTCTGGAGTCACAGCAAACAAGGCAGTTTCAGGTGTTAGAGCTTGCACTACCGCCAGACTTTTCTTCCGCACCAAACAGGCCACGGCTATTGGTTATGGCGTTTGTGCTGAGCTGTGCTGCCATATTTGCCCTGATCTTTATCGTCGAGCAACTTACCCAGACATTCTACAGTTCACACGATCTCAGGAGTTTCAGTTCTTTGCCGGTGCTTGCAAGTATCAGGCATATAGAGACCACAGGCGCCCGTGTAAAGAATGCCGCCACTTCGGTGATCGTGCTGCTCATTTATGTACTACTTCTACTGGCTGCAGTCGGATTTATTTACAGCAACGGACTGACAGCCAAAGGTTTGGTCTGGCTGGTGGCGGGCAACTATGTTTGAGATCTCTGAAAAACGCGCGCTGGATCCTAAGCTGGTGAATTTGCTGAAGCCAAATTCGACTTATGCTGAAAGCTACCAGCGTCTGCGCCTGTCGGTTGAAAGTAGCCGGAACCGTGATGAAGGTGTGGTTGTTGCTATTGCAAGTCCGGTTAAAGGAGAAGGCAAGACGCTGACGGCAATCAATCTGGCTGCAGCGCTGGCGCAAAACCCGGCGCACAAAGTGCTGTTGATTGATTTGAATTTGCGACCTACGCAGAACTCCATAAAAGAATATCTGGGCATACAAAAATGGAGAGCGCCCGGGGTCGTCGAAAATGTACTTGGCAAAGCGATCGACTGGGATCAGCTTGCCCAAACTATGCCTGCGCTGAATCTGCACTTTATGCCATCCGGGCAACAGGCACAGTCACCTTATGAGATTCTGAATTCCGGAAAAATGGGTGAAATGGTTGCTGAGGCGCGTCGCCGCTATGACTTTGTCATTCTGGACACGGCAGCTGTCACGCTGTTTGCAGACACTCAGTTGATTTCGCCGCTGGTTGACAAATTTGTGGTTCTGGTAGCCGCCGGAGAAACCTCAAAGAAACAACTGGGCGACTGTCTGAACCTGATGCCGCCGGATAAAGTCATGGGGCTGGTTATCAACAGCAGCAAAAAAACAGGTGGTGGGGACTATGCGGTCTAATACACACAGACAGCAAGGAAAAAGAGTACTTATCCTTGGCACAGGAATGTTTGCAATCACGCTGGCAAATGAAATCCTTGAGCGGCCCCAGTGTGGAATGGTCATCATCGGTCTCGTATCAGAGCACGCAAAAAGCAGCGTCTACACAGTCAAATTTCCTCTACTGGGGGAGATCAAAGATCTGAGTAGAATAATTCTTGAGCACAAGCCCGATCGAATTATTGTGACACTGGATGATCATGTGCTCATGGAACACTGTCACAGGCTGGTTGAAGAGAAATACTTCCGGCAGCTCCAGGTGGATGACGGGGAAGAGTTCTATGAGAGTCTCACAGGGAAGCTCGCAATTGACACTCTTTCACATCGATCGTTGATGTTGTCGAAAGACTTTCAGCTGCCGGTATCCACACAAATCATGTCGCGTATCTACAGTTTGATATTCGCCGGTGCAGGGATACTGGTGACAGCACCGCTGATGTTGTTGATTGCCATACTGATAAAAATAGATTCACCCGGTCCGGTGTTGTTTGTGCAGAGCAGAATCGGTCTGGCAAACAAACCTTTTAATCTTTTCAAGTTCAGGACGATGCATCCTGCAACCGGGAAAACATCTGAATGGGTCTGTGACAACGCCAATCGCATCACGCGCGTTGGCCGCATACTCAGGAAGTTTAGGCTGGATGAACTTCCGCAGTTTTTTAATGTGCTATTAAACGACATGAACATAGTCGGGCCAAGACCGCATCCGGTATCAAATTACGAACTCTATGCTCTGGTTTCCAGAAATACGCCCGAAAGTGGCACGCCGATTCCTTACTACTATCTTCGCTGTCTGGTGCGCCCGGGAATCACCGGTTGGGCCCAGATAAAATATCGATATGCAAATAATCTTGCGGAGGAGATAGAAAAGCTGCGTTTCGATTTGTACTACATAAAACATTATTCCTTGTGGCTGGATGCAAGAATAATGTTGGAAACAATCAAAGTTGTGGTGCTCGGTCATGAGCAACGTTACTGACCGCCGGCGCTGAATAATTCATGTAATCTAAAGGGAAGTCACTTGTGAATACTCTCAATCTTGTCTTGCGTGAAAAACAATACTCTGGCTATCAACCTGACCACGAGACTCAGTTGTCGGAGCGTATAGCTGATCATACTGCGCGAATCACCGTTGTCGGTCAGGGTTATGTCGGTTTGCCACTGGCGGTAGAGTTTTGTCGCGTTGGCTTTAAAGTAATTGGCATTGACATCGACAAGGACCGCGTTAAAAGACTGAATCGTGGTGAGTCCCTGACTCCTGATGTTTCGCATGAGTCGCTGCTGGAGATGCGGAATACCGGGCACTATGAAGCCAGCTGGGATTTCTCCGTGTTGCAGAACAGTGACGTGATCCTGATCTGTGTCCCCACGCCGCTTCGGAAATCCAAAGACCCGGATATTTCATACGTACTCGACACCGTTGAGAAGGTCGTGAAGTATCTGCGGCCGGGGCAGCTTATCATTCTCGAGTCGACTACGTATCCCGGTACAACAGAAGAACTTTTGTTGCCGTTGTTTCAGGCCAAGGCATACTCCGCCGGAGACGATGTGTTTCTGGCTTTCTCGCCTGAGCGGATCGATCCGGGTAATACCCAGTTTATGGTCAAGGACATCCCCAAGGTCACCGGTGGGGTTTCACCCGCGTGCACGCGTCTGGCTGCCCTGTTGTACCGGCAGATTGTCAGCAAGGTGGTAGAGGTTTCCAGCCCGCGGGTAGCTGAGTTGGCGAAACTCTATGAGAACGTATTTCGTAGTGTAAACATCGCGCTCGCTAACGAGTTCTCGCTGATGTGCCGCCAGCTGGGTGTCAATTCCCGCGAAGTGATTGATGCGGCTGCAAGCAAGCCTTTCGGTTTTATGCCGTTCTACCCCGGCCCGGGCATAGGGGGCCATTGCATTCCTATTGATCCGGCCTATCTCGCATGGAAAATGAAATTCAGCAACTACCAAGCGCGTTTTATTCCGTTAGCGGAAGAAATTAATCAGTCGATGCCGGGCCATGTTGTTGATCTGGTGAGTGATGCTTTGAACGAGCGCAAGCTTTGTCTGAATGGCGCAAAGGTGTTGGCAATAGGCGCTGCATACAAACGCGGTGTAGGCGATACCCGTGAGTCGCCGGCGCTGCAAATTATGGCGAGCCTGCTCAGACTTGGTGTGCAGCTCAGCTATGCAGATCCTTACGTGCCGGAGATAGTACTGGACGGGAAAACCTATCAGTCTGAACAGCTGGACGCTGCGGTCTTAAAAGCCAGCGATTGTGTGCTGATATTGACAGACCATGACAACCTCAACTATCAGGACATGGCGACACATGCATCGTTAATAGTAGACACCCGGGGTGCAATGCGCGGTATCGAAACCGGCAGCGCACAGATCGTCAATCTCTGATTGTATGATAAAACCGGAAGTACAGGAGTGGTGGCGAAAAGACAGGGAAGTCTGTGCGTCGGATCATGATTTGGTGCAAAAGTTGGCACCAGCGCGCGGTGTGCTTATTGAGCCGGTTGACCGGGAAAGTGCGTGGTCTTTTTATGCTCTGGTGGTATTCAGCTTTATCCTGCTTCTGGCGCCGCAACAGATATTTCCGGTTCTCGCGCCCTTACGGATTGCGATGTTATCGATAGTGCTGGTTGTTACTGTCCATGTGGGTAGCCGGCTGTCACGTCAGTTGCCAGTAATGCACTATCCGCCTGGTGTCGTCATTGCTCTGGCGTTGACGGGTTGGGCCGTGTTGACAATTCCCCTCTCCGTATGGCCAGGGGGAAGCCTGTCGTTTCTGACGTCGAAATACTTCAAAACGATTATTGTCTTCCTGTTGTTAGCTAACGTGATTAGCACCATGGGCAGATTGAGGGGAATATTCTGGGCCCTGGTGCTGATGTCAATTCCGCTCGCCGCAACTGCCATAAACAATTTTCTGACGGGTTCTACCATGAGCGGAGGTGAGCGCATTATTGGTTACGATGCGCCGCTCGCTGAAAACCCCAACGACATGGCGCTCTTGCTCAATCTCTTTCTGCCTTTAGCGGTCGGAATATTTCTGAGAGAGAAGAGGCCAGTTGTCAGACTTTTTCTGCTGGGCGTTGTCGGATTGATGATAGTCGCGATATTCGCAACATTCTCACGCGCAGGATTTCTGACGTTGGGCGTTACATTTTTTTGTTATATGTTTTTTCTGCGAAACAGGCCGGAGCGTTTCTACGCACCTGTCATTCTTGTGATATGTGTCATGGCACTGCCGTTGGTGCCGGGCGACTATATCGGGCGACTGAGTACGATTACAAATATAGAAAATGACACGACCGGATCAGCACAGATACGCCTGCGGGATTCTATCGCAGCAGTGAACATCGTTCTGGACAATCCGTTGACGGGTGCCGGGGTGGGCATGAATACCTTGGCCATGAATGAGGCGCGCGGTGCTACGTGGACAGAGATCCATAATGTCTATCTGACACTTGCTGTTGAACTGGGTCTGCCGGGATTGATATTGTTCCTGATGTTACTGGGTGCAGCCTTGAAAACTACAAGGATGATTATGGATTCTGCTCGTGGAAATACTCAGCAGTACGACCTCTACTGCTTTGCGGAAGCGCTTCGGGTCAGTCTGATAGCCTTCAGCGTAGCAGCTGTTTTTCATCCCGTGGCTTACCATTTCTACTTCTACTACATCGCCGGTATCGCCATGGCGTTGACGCAGATCCGTAGTCATATAGATCACGGCAGTAGCGTCGCCTCAACATGAAAAAAACTGAAAACCAGATCCCGGGTGAACACCAGCAGCCCGGCCGTATCAAGCTGCTTAAAGTTGTCACCAGTTTCCTGAGTGGTGGTACCGAAGGGCAGGTGGACTGTCTGGCTAAAGCGATTGACCGGACCGTGTTTGATCTGGGATTTGCCTGCCTGCATAAAGAAGGGCCATTTCTTGAGGAATTGGAGCGGCTGAACATATCTGTCAAGGAATTTCCGATCGGAAAGTTCTCGCATCCAAAAACGTATGTGCAGCAACTTAAACTCGCGATGTATATGAAATCGGAAAAAGTGCAGATTTCGCATAGCTATAACTTCTACTCAAATCTAGTTGCCGTCCCTGCCGCTAAAATGGCCGGTGTCCCCGTTGTAATAGCATCCATCAGAGACCGTGGAGTCTATCTGACCCCCATGCAAAAGCGGGTGCAGAGGTGGACTTGCAGCATGGCTGATCTGGTACTTGTAAATGCAGAGGCAATCCGCGACTGGCTTATAGACCAGGGCGTCCCCGCAGCGAAAATAAGCGTGATAAAAAATGGGCTGGATTTGTCGAGTTATCAACACAATGATAAATCGCCTAGTATTCGCGAGGAGCTGGGGATCGAGTCAAAATCCAGACTGGTAGCGATGCTATCGCGGCTGAATCCCCAAAAGGGGGTTGAAGAGTTCTTGCATGCAGCGGTTGCAGTCAGTAACAGACACGCAGACGTGAATTTTCTGGTGGTTGGTGAAAAGCTTGGCTACAAGGATGGAGCTGTTACCCGTGATTCAGAGTATCACGAACATCTCCAGTCTCTCGCTGACAGCCTCGGAATTGCCGGGCGTGTAAGCTTCACAGGTCACCGCAACGACGTAAGTAATATTCTCCCACAGTGCGACCTGTCTGTTTTGCCGTCTCACAGTGAAGGTTTGTCTAACGCACTCATTGAATCAATGGCTGCAAGTCTGCCGATTGTTGCGACTGACGTTGGTGGTAATCCCGAGTTGGTAAAACACAATGTAAATGGGTTTCTGGTCCCTGTGCAGGACGCTACTGCTTTGGCTGCCGCCATCAACAGAATTCTGGACGATCCGAAAATGGCGGCCTGTTTCGGATTTGCATCCAGGCAGCTATGCGAGGAGCAATTCTCCACCGTGCGTATGGCGGCACTCACTCAGCAGCTGTACAAGAGCGAGATACAAAAAAGAAGTCATCCCCATGTTGTGGAGAAAACAAATTGAGTCAGCTCAGTATCCGTTGTCTGGAAAGTACTGCAGATTTCCTCGCGATAAGAGAACAGTGGAACGATCTGCTGAACCGTAGTCAATGCAATACCATATTCATGAGTTGGGAATGGCAATATACCTGGTGGCAGAATCTGTCCGAAAAACGCTCCCTTGCCATTTTTGTCATTCATGATGGTGATCAACTGATTGCCTTGGCACCTATGGCAATGCGTCCACCGGACTTTGCCCGGTTGGTGCCATTCAAAGCGTTGGAAATACTGGGCGCAGGAAATGTCGGCTCTGATTACCTGAGTATCATCGTGCGTGAAGGTTTCGAGAATCAGGCATTGTCCATGTTGGGCAGCCGGTTGATGAGCAATAATTCTGTTATCGAGTTCAGTAACACCGAACGCAGTTCCGGCATCATGACAATGGCCGCATTGAAGATGCAGAAGAACGGGTGTCAGACGTTTCGCCATACCCAAAGTTTCAGTCCTTATATTGATCTGTCGTCACATACATGGAGCAGTTACATCGCGCCAAAGGCAGCGCGTTTCAACAAGAAGTACAGACGCCTGAAAAAAGAGTTCGATGTGCGGCTGGTGCAGACCGAAAGTGAAGAGAAACGCGGGGAAGATCTCGACATTCTTATAGGTCTCCACCTTAAGCGTTGGGATGGAAGGGGGGGCTCGAACGCCTTTGATTCCGAAAATCTGCGTAAATTTCATCATGCATTTACCGCATTGGCCCTGGAGAAAAAATGGCTTAGGCTGTTTACCTTATGGCTCGATGATAGACCTGCAGCCTCCGTCTACGGGTTCTTCTATCAGAACACTTACTACTACTATCAGGCCGGGTTTGATCCGTCATACAGCCAGTTCAGCGTCGGCTATCTTGCCGTTGGGCTCATCATTCAGCAGGCATTCGAAGAAGGTGCCAAGGAGTTCGACATGTTGCGCGGAGAGGAAGAATATAAATACACCTGGGCAAACAATGAAAGAGAGATAGTCCGGCTCAGTATTTTTCCGCCCAGTCTTAAGGGCTATCTGTGCGCGCGAACTATGGAAGTCAGGAAGAGCATAAAATACATAGTCAACAGGCGAGCAAACTCCGGTTCGTCTGCGCGTCATCAAGCGGCGAGTTGAGCTCAATCCACAAAGAAGTACAGCAGTGAATTTCTGGAGAGATCATGCCTGCCTTACGCAAGCTAATAAAAACTACAGGCGCCAGTGTATTGAACTGCCTGGCTATCGACAAGCTGATAGGAATGGGCAATGGGGCCAGGCGTGCTCCTCTGATTGTTTGTTACCACCGGGTGGTCAGAGATTTTGTGGACTCTTCTGTACACAGTATGCCCTCGCTGCTGATCAGCACGGAAATGTTCGAGAAGCAACTGGACTGGCTTGCCGAGAACTATGATCTTGTGTCCATGGACGAAGTTATGCAGGCATTAAATGGCAACAGAAAAGCCGGAAAGAAGCAGCTTGCGACAATCACCTTTGATGACGGATACGTCGATTTCTATTGGAATGCGTTTCCGATACTTAAAAGAAAAGGAATTGCTTCGTGTGTATTTGTGGTGACCAACCTCGTAGGCACAGAGAACTTGCAAACGCACGACGAGTTATATCTCATGCTGTCGTTATGCATGTCACCCGAAACACCGCTGGCCAGAATTGCGGCCGATACACAAACAAAAAGACTTGTGCAGATTATAGGCAAGCAGCCTGATCCGTATTCTGCCGCCAGACATATTCTTTCCAGTTTCTCCAATTCCGAAGTAATTCAACTTATAGAGTTGATGCGGGATCGGATCCATGTGTCTGCGCAGCATCTGAAAGAGCTGCGATCCCTGAGCTGGTCGATGTTACGCACACTCAGTGTGCAAGGGGTCACAATTGGTTCTCACACGCAGTCTCACGCACTTCTGCCGCGGTATGAACAGACACTGATGGAAAAGGAATTGGCCGCATCGCGCAGACGACTTGAACTGGAGTTGGGTATGCCAATCAAGTATCTGGCATACCCGGATGGCCAGTTTGATGAGCGTACAGCTCAGGCGGCAGAGGCTGCAGGTTATGCGGCCGCAGTGACAACGTGCCAGCACACGAGCACAAAACGCCCGAATTTTGCGCTCCCGCGCCGTTTGTTGTGGGAAAAGTCGTGTACCAACAGGCGGGACGAGTTTTCTCCGGCAATCATGAGCTGTCTGCTGAACGGAGTGTTTCAGTATCCTGATAACTGCGCTCAGGATCATAGTGTTTCGTGAGTGATACCACGCAGGCAGATCCTATTTTTCGTCCCGTTATGGTGCTGATGTCGGGACGTATGTTTGGTTTTCTTGCGGCTTTTTTTATTCCGGTAGTGCTGGCCAGATTGTTTGACCAGAGTGATTTTGGTTCCTACAAGCAGCTTTTTTTGATCCACACCACCTTATTTGGTTTGGCGCAATTGGGTATGGCAGAAAGCCTCTACTATTTTCTGCCGATGGAGAAAAATCGCAGTGGCGCATATATCGTAAACGCGTTACTGCTTATGGGTGGCGCCGGGGCAATCTGTGCTTTGGTGTTGTGGTGGCAGAGTGACGCAATTGCGCTGCTGCTCAACAACGTTGAGTTGGCACAGTACATTCCTCTCGTCGGCATCTATCTTCTTCTGATACTTCTTGGTTTGCTCCTTGAGATTGTTCTTACTGTCAGGAGACAACACGTAGGCGCTTCGATCAGCTATGCGGGTACTGATCTGCTAAGAGCAATATTTTTTGTTGTTCCGGTGTTATGGGTCGCTGACCTGGGTTGGCTGATGGCAGGGGCGGTGGCTTTTGCATCAATCAGATTGTTGGCTACGTTGATCTATCTGATGCGGACCAACGATATAGTGCTTCGGACAGATCTCCATCATTTCAAAAGACATACAGCTTACGCCCTGCCGTTTGGACTGGCCGGATTCATCGAAGTTATTCAGCTTAATATCCATCTTTACGCGGTTGCCTATTTTTTTGATGTAGCGACCTTCGCGATCTATGCCGTTGGATGTCTGCAGGTGCCATTGATAGACATCCTGATGACCTCGACATCCAATGTGATGATGGTCAATATGCGGCAAAAACTTGTGCAGCAGGACTATCGTGCTGCACTTGAGATATGGATAGACGCCGTAAAAAAAATATCCATGGTTCTGTTCCCGTTGGTCACGCTGCTGATCCTTGTAGCCCCCGCATTAATCGTACTGTTGTTCGGAGAAGCTTATCGCGCAAGTGTCCCCGTATTCATCGTTTGGGCCGCCAGCAGCGTCCTGGTCTGTCTGATGACTGACGGCGTGTTAAGGGTATTCGCACAAAATCGTTTCCTCATACTGCAGAACATATTGAAGCTCGCGATAATTGTGCTTCTGATTCAAAGCTTTCTCGAGGGTCTGCACCTGATAGGGGCGGTGCTGGTCACAACAATGGCGACAATGGTTATCAAGATTATAGCCGTCGCCAGAGTGCGCTCACTACTTAACGCGACCTGGTCAGAGGTGCTGCCGTGGGGCAGCCAGGCTGGCACTGCTCTGATTTGTGGTCTTGCAGCTTTGCCATGTGTGCTCATGATCAATCTATGGCAGCTCACAGGATTGCTGATGCTGCTCGGTGTAAGCACGGTTTTTACCCTGAGTTATATCCTGTTGTTGCTGTGGCTTGGTCCTTTGTCTGGTAAAGAAAAAGGCCAGCTGATCGCGTGGGCAAGCGCCCCGTTGCTGCGACACCGAACCAATCAATAAGAGGTGCATCTATGTGTGGAATTGCCGGAATCGTCGGAGTGAGTGGCCAGCCTGTTTATCACGGAGAGATTAAAGCGATGTGTGATTCCATTCTGCATCGTGGCCCGGATGATGATGGCTATTTTGTCGACGGACCGGCGGGTCTCGGTATGCGGAGGCTCAGCATTATTGATGTCAACAGCGGTCACCAGCCGGCATGGAACGAGACAAACGATATCTGTGTGGTGTTGAACGGGGAAATCTACAATTATCGGGAATTGCGACTGGAACTGATGAGCAAAGGCCACATATTCAAGTCCGGCTCTGATACTGAAGTGATTGTGCATCTGTATGAGGAGATGGGGGAAGATTGTCTGCATCAACTGCGCGGGATGTTTGCATTCGCGATATGGGACAAGACGAAGCAGATACTACTGCTGGCTCGTGACCGATTAGGAATAAAACCACTCTACTACGCAGAGGCCAACGGGCGTCTATTGTTCGCCTCGGAAATGAAAGCCCTGTTGCAATTGCCTGACATCAAGAAGGAGTTGAACTGGGAGTCCGTCAATTATCTGTTCTCATTTCTGTCGACTCCCGGTGATGAAAGTATACTAAAGGGCGTGCATAAACTGCAGCCGGGTCATTACTTGCGCGTGTGTCAGGGGAAACCGGTAGAAAACATACAATACTGGGACGTGCAATTCACACCGGACACCATCAGAAGTGAACAGGATACGGTTGGTATTCTGCGTGAAAAGCTGCAGGAAGCTGTCAGGTACTGCATGGTCAGTGACGTACCTGTTGGGGCATTTTTAAGCGGAGGTCTGGACTCAAGCTCAGTCGTAGCAATGATGTCACGTGAGCAGAGAGCCCCGGTCAAAACATTTTCGATCGGTTTTCCCGAGCCAGCTTATGATGAAACGGCTTACGCAAGACAGGTCGCCAGCGTCATGGGATCAGAGCACCATGAGCTGATGCTCGATGCAGATGTGGCCGGTCAGATGCAAAAACTTGCTTGGTTTCTGGATGAGCCCTTCGGAGACTCTTCTGCCATACCTACTTACATGGTCTCCCAGCTGGCATCCGGACACGTAAAAGTCATTTTATCCGGTGACGGTGGCGACGAGATCTTTGCTGGTTACGACAAATACATGGTTGAGCGCAAGGAGCGCAGCCGCGATGCCATCCCTCAACCGCTGCGGAAAATGATTGGTGCATTTGCAGAGCATCTGCCGGAAGGGACTAAAGGCCGCAACTATTTGCGTCATCTGGCATTGAGCGGCAAACATCGCTATCTGGATGCCTCCAGTCTGTTCGGAGTGAGCCAGAAATCCTCATTGTTTACAGCAGATTTTTCCCGGCAAATTCGTGCTACTGACAGTTGGTGTAGAGCCAGTGAACTGTTGGCAAATTCCGGGGATTCACATTGGTTATCTTCGCTGCAGTATCACGACCTGAAGACATATTTGCCACTGGATATATTAACCAAAGTGGATCGCATGAGCATGGCAAACTCCATCGAAGTGCGTGTTCCCCTACTGGATCACAAACTGGTTGAGTTTGCGGCAACAATTCCCGCCGATATGAAAATAAAACAGGGTCGCACCAAACATATTTTCAAGGAGGCAATGCGCGGGATACTGCCTGATGAACTGATAGACAGGCGTAAGCAGGGATTCGCGGTGCCGTTGGGTCACTGGTTTCGCGGGCAGTTGAACAGTTTCGTTCGTGAGTTGTTGCTCTCCGAGAGAAGTCTTTCGCGTGGAATATTCAATGCTTCCTATATAGAAAAAATAATTGCCTTGCATGATCGTGGCCGGCCTATGGATCAGCATTTGTGGGTTCTGATTTCTTTTGAACTCTGGTGTCAGAATTTCATGGACAAAGATCTGGTCAGTAGAGCAGCTGTGGAGCATGTAGCAAAAAACGCTGCCCAAAAACCCCGAAACAACATCCTGAGCTGCCCGGAAATTCTCTACAGCTACTCAGTTGGAAGATAATCTGCCAGCATCCTGGAATCAGGGGTTTTTAACTCCGCCAGCTTCAGTGTTTTACCTGATACCGATGACCCTGGAGAGTCTTTAACCTAAGACTTGACGCATATTATTCTGCTCACGATTAACAAACATCGCAAAAACTGGATGGGACGAAGTATTTCCGTCCTGTTTAGACGTTTCTCGAAAAATGCAACGTAAAGCTCTTAATAATCGGGAATTCCATAATGAGTTCTGTTGATCTGGTGATCGACTCCGTCCTTCCCCGCAAACGTATTGCTGTGATAGCTCCAGGTATGGAAATTCTTGGGGGGCAGGGTGTTCAGGCTGCTGCATTGATGAATGAGCTGGCGAATGATGGTTTTAATGTTACGTTTATACCGGTCAATCCGCGTTTTCCGCGCACACTGGCATGGCTCCGGAAAATACCTTATCTGCGAACCTTGCTTAATCAATGGTTGTACAGGTTGTCGCTCAGGGCGATAAAAAATGTTGACGTTGTCCATCTCTTCTCTGCGTCGTATTGGTCGTTTCTATTGGCACAAGTGCCTGCAATCGATGCATGTACCCGATATGGAAAACCGGTGATCCTGAACTACCACAGCGGCGAGGCAGACGACCATCTGCGTAACTGGGGCATGTGGGTGCACCCATGGATCGAACGAGTCGAAAAAATTGTTGTGCCGTCGTTGTATCTCCAGCAGGTGTTTGCCAGCTATGGTTACAAGGCCCGGGTTATTCCAAACATAGTCAGTCTCAGACAGTTCAACTATCGGCAACGAAAACCAATCCTTCCTCACTTGTTATCAGTAAGAAATCTGGAATCTATCTATAGAGTCGGCAATACGCTTGCCGCCTACCGGTTGATAAAGGAAAAGTTCCCCGGGGCAACACTCACCGTCGCCGGTTACGGGAGTGAAGAGCAGAAGTTAAAAGCTTATGTTCGTGAAAACAATATCAGGGATGTCATCTTTGTCGGGCGCGTTGAACCGGACAATATCGCTGCTCTCTACGACCAGGCTGACATTTTTGTCAATTCGTCCGTGGTGGACAATCAGCCGCTTTCAATACTCGAGGCTTTTGCAGCAGGTCTGCCAGTTATCAGTACCTCGGTAGGCGACATACCGCAAATGATAACGCACCAGAAAACCGGGCTACTGGTCGCGGCAGATCAGCCTGACGCGATTGCCGAAGCAGTTTTCTGGATTCTTGAACACCAGTCAGAAACCGCAGAAATCGCTGGTGCGGCGCGTTGCAGTGTTAAGAAATACACATGGCAATGCGTGCGTACCGAGTGGACCAACCTTTTTGAAGAGACCACATCATGAGACTGCAGAAGCTGTTAAATATGGCCCCCGCGGAAATAGTCTGCAGAAGTCGCCAGGCCGTACTCAAGACGGTAGAGCGGGTCAGCTATTCCCCTGTGGATCCTGTGCGCCAGGTCAGCGAACTCTTCTATTGCCTGGACGAAGATCTCAACGATGCAGAAAGTCCATCGTCGCTTTTTAAACACGGTTATCAAGAGTATGCAACAGAAAGTCTGCAACTGCGGTTCCGGGCGTTAGCGCAGCAACGGTTTTTTCCCGGAGCAAGTGATGCGCTAGCCCCCGGTATGATAAGTCTGTATCTGCCAAACCTGCGTGATGAGGTTATCAAAGACGCTGAAACCATCTGTAGTGGAAAGTACTACACCCTGGGCTACGGCTGGCTGGCATTTGACAAAGATAATGCCAGCGGTACCAACTGGCATCTGGATGCAGTCTCCGGAACGGTTTCACCATTTGTGCACTGGAGTCGAATTGATGCTTTGAACTTTGCACAGGTGGGTGACAGCAAAGTTGTGTGGGAATTAAATCGTCACCAGTGGTTGTTGCAGTTGGGTATGGCGTGGCAATTCACTGGCGATGATAAATATGCCGTGGTATTCACACAGAAGTTGCGGGCATGGATGCAGGAAAACCCGCCGGGTTTTGGAATAAACTGGACCAGTTCTCTGGAGGTTTCCTACCGCCTGATTTCCTGGTGCTGGGCTTTGGTGATGTTCAGAAACTCATCAAGAGTCTCACCGTTCATGCATCTGAGCATAATGTCCTGGCTGCAGGCACATGCGTTGCACATAGAGCGCTACCTCTCGATCTACTACTCTCCGAACACCCATCTGACAGGCGAAGCATTGGGCCTGTATTACGCAGGTGTACTTTTCCCCGAAATAAACGGCTCCGCGCGCTGGCGTTCGCTGGGCAGGAAAATCCTGCTGGAGCAGCTCGGGCGGCAGGTTCATGAGGACGGTGTGTACTTCGAGCAATCTACAAACTATCAGTACTATACCGTAGAGATATATCTGCACTTCATGATTCTGTCGCAGCGCAACGGCGATGAGTTACCAGACAGCTTTCTTGATCGTGTGCAAACCATGCTGGATTTTCTGCTTGATATGCGCAGACCTGATGGAACCGTCCCTGCGGTTGGTGACATGGATGGCGGCAGTCTGTTTCCGGTCGTGCACCGCAAAGCGGGAGACTTCAGCGCAGCATTCTCAATTGCTGCGGTATTGTTCGACCGACAGGACTATGCGTGGGCCGCAGGCAGCAGCACACCGGAACTTGTCTGTCTGATGGGCGCTGCCGGGCACTACGCTTTGATGGCCATGAGGAAAAAAGCCCCGCTGGTGATCAGCTCGTGCCTCTATCCGGATGGCGGCTACCTTATTATGAGAAATGACCGGCATGCGCGCGGTCATCAAATGATTTTTGATGTGGGTCCACTTGGCTGTCCGGATAGCGCGGCACACGGGCATGCAGATCTGCTGGCCATCCAGTGCAGCGCGTTTGGCGATAACTACCTGGTGGACGCGGGCACTGACAACTACACGGCTGACCCGCAGTGGCGCAATTATTTTCGCAGCACGCAAGCGCACAATACAGTTTGTGTAGACGGTCTTTCCCAGGCTGAGCCGGTTGGTCCGTTCTCATGGCAAAGCCGACGGCCCGTTGTCAGCCTTCGCAGTTGTTGGACCACCCCGCAAATGTCTCTGGTTGATGCGAGCCACGATGCCTGGAGCAATTTGCCGGACCCGGTTACACACCGTCGCAGGATTATTTTTGTCAGACGCAGATATTGGGTACTGATTGATGATCTCTGCGCGAAGCAATCTCATAAGTTCGATCTCAATTTTCAATTTTCACCTATTGAGATCAGTCTGGAGAACGAAAGCTGGGTTCGTGCGAAGGGGGCAAGTGGCAGTTGCCTGATGATGCACATCAGTGCCAACAGCAAACTGAAGTACGCCATCTCCAGCGGCCAGGAGAATCCACCACGTGGCTGGATATCAGAGAACTATGGTCAGAGAATTCCCGCACCTTCTCTGAGTTGTACGACAGAGTCGGACAAGCCGGTGCGCTTTATTACCATATTGTTACCGCTACCGGAATCAGCGATGGACGCGCCTGCAGTAACAGTGCGGCAGTCTGAATCAGAGTCAGGGTCGGATTACATACAGATAGATTTTCATGACAGTAAAAGTGATCTGATTGTGGTATCAGACTCCGACGTCACCATGACAAGAGGGATTGGTCTGTGTGCGGAATAGCAGGAGTGCTCAAGCTCGACGCAAGTGCCCAGGTTAACGAAGAGGCGCTGATAAGTATGCGGGACACATTGCGCCATCGCGGTCCGGATGGCGCTGGCGTTATGGTTCATGGTCGGATCGGGCTCGCCCATCGCAGACTTGCCATTATCGACATTGAAGGCGGGCACCAGCCCATGCCAAACAAGTCCAGGGATTGCTGGATCAGTTACAACGGCGAGATCTATAACTACAAGAGTCTTCGCCGCCAGTTGGAGGTCTTGGGCTGCAGCTTCGAATCGGAGTCCGATACTGAGGTCGTGCTCTGCGCCTATGAGGTGTTCGGCGAAGTCTGTGTCGATTTGTTTGAAGGCATGTTTGCTTTTGCCATCTGGGACAACCGACGCCAGCGACTGTTTCTGGCGCGTGACAAATTGGGCATAAAGCCGCTGTATTACAGCACTTCTGATACCGAATTCCGGTTTGCATCGGAGATTAAGGCGTTACTGGTGCAGCCGACGCAGTCCCACGGATTTAACAAGGACGTATTGTCCGATTTTCTTGCAAACCGCTATGTGGCGGGATGCGAAACATTTTTCACGGGAATAAAAAAGCTGTTGCCCGCACAAACAATGATGTGGACAGAGCGTGAAGGATTCATACAGCGCAAGTATTGGAGTCCCCCTAAGACAAAGGAAAACAATAATTACACCACTCTTGACTACGTGGAGCAGGTAAAAAAGGCGCTGGATGAAGCGGTCAGCAGTCACCTTGTCAGTGATGTTCCGGTCGGGCTGTTTCTTTCCGGCGGACTGGATTCAACGGCGTTAGCTGTAATCATGAAGCCGATGGTCAACGAGCCTGTCAAAACGTTTTCAGTTGGATTCAGTGAAGCA
The DNA here is from genome assembly GCA_030651695.1 of Pseudohongiella sp. GTDB lineage: Bacteria > Pseudomonadota > Gammaproteobacteria > Pseudomonadales > Pseudohongiellaceae > Pseudohongiella. The sequence goes on from JAUSCD010000030.1 coordinate 17,801, forward strand.
TCTGCCAACGAATTGTCCTATGCCAGACTTGCCGCCGAAGCGGTGGGTTCTGAACATTATGATCTTGAAGTCAGCGCTGAGCAGTTTTTCGAAACCCTTCCTCATCTTATCTGGCACGAAGATGAGCCGCTGGCATTTACTTCAAGTGTGCCGCTGCACCTTTTATCAAAGCTTGCCAGAGAACACGTGAAGGTTGTGCTGACCGGTGAAGGTGCGGACGAGTTGTTTATTGGTTACGACTACCGTTACCGCGTCACCGCTTTTAATCAGCGTTGGGGGAACCGGTTCAACCAGATCAGTAGCGAGAGCGTGCGGGCAGCTATTGCCAGTCTGATTCCCGGGCTACCCTATCAGGTCAGACGTTATGTCGAACGTAGTTTCGTCGCTTTGGGAATTGAGCCCCGACAACTGTTCTGTGAGAACTTCTCAGTGTTTCGCGCGCAACATCGGTCAGCTGTGCTCAACGGAAACTTTGCAAATGCAGCCGATCCTCACCGTCAGACTCTGGATTTTTTTACGGCGGCAGGAAGTGAAATTATTCAATGCATGAGCCATGCCGATCTTCAGACCTATCTGGTCGAATTGCTGATGAAGCAAGACCAGATGAGCATGTCGGCATCGGTGGAAAGCCGTGTGCCATTTCTGGACAACCGCCTTGTAGATCTTGTTGCCGCTATTCCTGCGCGTTTCAAAATGAACGGCTGGCAGACCAAGTCACTGCTGCGCGAAGCGGTGAGTGACATTATTCCGCCAGCCATTTTGCACCGCAAAAAAATGGGCTTCCCGGTACCCATAAGCGCCTGGTTGCGAGGGCCTTACTGGTCTCTGCTGGAAAAGATGATTCTTGGGCCGCGTGCACGAGACAGGGAGCTATTCGATTTCGAGGCAGTGCAACGGATGGCTCAGGAGCATCGCCGGGGAAAAGCCGACCACGGTGAGCGTTTATGGCTGCTATTGAATCTGGAAATCTGGTTACGGATATTTATCGACGGTGAAGACCCGGGTGCGATTTATGCCAATTGATAGCAGCAAGACCAGGCTACGGATTCTATGGGTCAAAATGGGAGGACTGTGGCCAGCCAACTCAGGCGGGCGACTGCGCAGTTTCCACATCATTAATGAGCTTTCAAAGAGTCACGAGGTGACGGTACTGACGACGCATGGTCCGCTTGAAATGGGCGCAGGGCTACGTGAAAACCTTCCACTGTGTAAGCGGGTAGAGTCCTTCCTGTTTGCTCCCGCAAAAAAAGACAGCAGGCTGTTTTTGTTTTCGCTTGCAGCGTCGTGGCTGTCACGTTACCCGGTTGATGTATACAAGCATCAATGTCCCGAGCTCGCAATGGAAGTAAAGACGCTGCTAGCCAGCGGCGATTTTGATCTTTGTATTGCAGACTTCCTGACCGCGGTTCCCAATGTTCCTCTGGCTGGGGAAACCCCCGTTGTATTGTTCTCGCACAACGTTGAATACATGATCTGGCAACGTCTTTACGACAATGAACAGTTATGGCTGAAGAGACAATTGCTGGCAATTGAATGGCGAAAAATGCGCCGGTTTGAAACTCGTGTCTGCAACTCGGTTGCCACCACAATCTCAGTCTCTGAAGAGGATGCAGCGCAACTCAGAGAAGGTAGCCCTGATGCATGCATAACATCTGTACCAACGGGCGTTGATATTGAGTACTTCAGTCCGGCACCAGAAACCGTAAAAAAGCCGGACTCCCTTGTGTTCAGCGGTTCCATGGACTGGTTCCCCAATGAAGAGGCAATGTTGTACTTCATAAAGGAAGTTCTGCCTCTGGTAAGAGCGAAGTCACCCGATGTAACGCTAACCATCGTCGGACGCAATCCGTCTGAGCTGCTGCGAACAACGGCGCAGAACCATGCAGTCGAAGTCACCGGCACGGTGTCTGACATCCGTCCATGGCTGGTCAACGCTGAGCTGTATATTGTGCCGCTCAGAATAGGTGGCGGTACCCGACTGAAGATTTACGAGGCGCTGGCAATGGGACTGCCCGTGATCTCTTCCACCATCGGGGCGGAAGGCCTCGACCTCCAGGAAGGTACTCACATTGTTCGCGCCGATACTGCACAGGCATTTGCCGCGCAGATACTCCACTTGCTTGAGAACCCCGGTCTCCGTGAACAACTCGGTAAAAATGGCAGAGATCTGGTAGTAGAAAAATACTCCTGGTCCCGCATAGCAAGCAATTTCGAATTCCAATGCCGGGCAGCAGCACTGCAGCACGAGCCGGGACCTTCTTACAAAGAAATCACAGCAGATTTTAAAAACATCCGAAACTAAAAGGTAAAGGTGATGAAAACAATCAGTATATTTGGATTGGGCTACGTCGGTTGCGTGAGTGCTGCCTGTTTCGCAAATGCGGGGCTTAACGTTATTGGTGTCGACATCAATGATGAAAAGGTGAAGTTGCTCAATCAGGGAAAATCGCCCATTGTTGAGCCGGGACTCGACGAACTGCTCGAGAAAATGGTGGGTGCCGGCAGACTGCGCGCAACTACCTCATGCGAAGATGCCGTCCGCAACTCAGACATCGCGTTTATCTGTGTCGGGACGCCGGGCAACGAACACGGTCAATTGCAGCTGTCTGCACTTCGCCATGTCAGTCAGGAAATAGGTGCTGCGTTAAAAACAGACAGCCGCCGGTACACGGTCGTAGTGCGAAGCACGGTATTGCCCGGGACGACATTAAAAAGTGTATGTGGCCCTTTGTACAAAGAAGCCGGTGCTTATGCCCGTTCAAGAATAAAGATTGCCGTGAACCCGGAATTCATGCGTGAGGGGACAGCCTTATCGGATTTTTCAAACCCGCCCTACACGCTGGTTGGTAGTGAGGATGAAGGCACCACCAATATACTCAGATCATTGTATGAGAGCGTCGATGCACCATTCATAAACACACAGATTGCGACGGCGGAGACTGTCAAATATATCTCGAATGCTTACCACGCTCTGAAAGTTTGTTTTGCTAACGAAATTGGAGACGTCTGTGCCCGACTGGGTGTGGATTCTCAGGAAGTTATGCGCATCTTCAAACTCGACACCAAGCTCAACGTATCAGCGGCGTATCTCCGGCCCGGATTTGCATTCGGAGGCTCCTGTCTGCCTAAAGATGTCAAAGCCCTGTTATATGCAGCGCACCATCTGGACGTCGAGATGCCTTTGCTGGACGCGATCATTCCATCGAACAATGCACAGATTCAGCAAGCGATCAACAATATTGTTGCAACCGGTGCAAAACGTATCGGTGTAGTGGGGCTGTCGTTCAAAGCTGATACGGATGATCTCAGGGAAAGCCCTATGGTGATTGTTGTTGAAGCGCTCATCGGAAAGGGACTATCGGTACGAATTCTCGATGCCAATGTGGCGATTGCCAGTCTGACCGGTGCCAACCGTCGCTACATAGTTGAGGAGATCCCGCACATCTCGATGTTGATGTGTGACTCGGCAGAGGCTTTGCTGGAGCACTCTGAAGTGCTGGTGATCGGTAGTGACAGTGAAGAGGCCGGTCAGGTACTGAAATATGCAGCGCCTGCGCAGACCGTGATTGATCTGACACGCGGGTGGCTGAAAATCAAACTCGAAAGCTGCGAAGAAGACAGAGCCGCCGCTTGATCAATCGTCGTAATACTTTTCCAGCGTCTGTATTCTTTATGCTGATGAGTTTTATGGTTGCCGCACAAACTGAGCGCAGTGTTGAGTTGCCCGGTGTCAGCGCACAACAAGACGCCGGTCGACGGATTCGGGTTCAGCCAGGTGATAACCTCCAGTCCGTGTTCAATGCTGTGAGATCCGGTGATGTCATTGAGCTGCCTGCAGGCGCACAATTTGCCGGACCATTTGTATTGCCGCAGCATGACGGCGATGGATGGGTAACCATCATCAGCGTCGACTCACAGAACCGGTTGCCTGCAGCCGGCGTCAGAGTAACTCCGGAAGACGTGGTAGCAATGGCGACGCTGGTAGCTGAAACAGAACCTGTTATTCGCACTGCCCCCGCAGCTGCCTGGTACCACTTCATAGGTGTGGAGATCAGGCCCGGACACGCGGGCAATGTCCCCAACCATGTGGCAGGTACAAGGCGCACAGTAAATAATCTTGTAGAACTGAGCTCTGGGCGCAACCAGCCCGGGGATATGCCCCATCATATAGTGTTCGAACGCAGCTACCTGCACGGTGATCCGGTTCTGGGGACGCGCCGTGGCATTGTCCTTAATGGTGCGCACATGGCGGTGATCGATTCTCATCTTTCTGACTTTAAAAGCAGAGATGATGCGCAGGCAATCGCGGGATGGGAAGGATCAGGCCCGTTTTTGATCCGCAACAATTATCTCGAGGCAACTGGTGAGAACGTCATGTTCGGCGGTGCCGATCCATCAGTGGCTGGCCGTATCCCCTCGGACATTGTGATCAGCGGGAATCACTTCTACAAACCCTTATCCTGGTTGCCCGGACACGCTGATCATGACGGTTCGCGCTGGTCCGTCAAGAATCTTCTTGAACTGAAGAACGCCAGCAGAGTGCTCATTGACGGCAATCTTTTTGAGCATAACTGGCCACAGGCACAGAACGGATTTGCAATTCTTTTTACCGTGAGAAACCAGAGCGGCCGGGCACCATGGTCAGTTGTCGAGGATGTTGTGTTCACAAACAATATTGTTCGTCGCGTGGGTGCAGGAATCAGTGTGCTTGGTTTTGACGACAACTATCCGAGTCAGCGTACCCGGCGTCTGCAAATCAGAAACAACCTGCTATACGAAGTTGGGGGGCAATGGGGAAGCGGTCGACTTTTTCAGCTACTGGATAGCCCTGCCGGTATAGAAATCAGTCACAACACGGCTGTGCAATCCGAAGCAATCATGTGGGTGGAGGGTGAGGCAGTTCCGGATATAACAATCACTCACAACATATTTATGCACAACATTGCGGGTTTTAGTGGAACCAATACGGCGCCGGGCCAGCAAAGTATTGACAGGTATTTTTCAGGATCCGTCACGATCCAGGGCAATGTACTGATTGGACCGGGTGGGGCCAACTATCGCGAGGGAATGACTCGCGTTTCCAATATTGCGGGTATGGAGTTTGCCGATCCCGTGGATGGTAACTTTACAAGGCCGCAGCAGGCAGTGCAGCAAAATACAGATTCGAATCCTGTACCCGGTGTGGATTTTGAGAAACTATGCGCCGCACTTTCCATCCCCGACCGCCCGTCTTACTGCTGAATAACATCCTGTTTTCTTACGCCTCGTTTGCAGGGCTTTGCCATGATCGCTATTTTCTGGATTAGCGCTTTGCTGATTGTCTACACCTTCGTCGGCTACCCACTGGTGCTTGTGCTTTGGGCGCGTGCGAAAGCCAGTGAAATACGCTGTGCTGACTATGAGCCTGATGTCAGCGTACTGATTATAGCCCGCAATGAAGAAGCCTCTATTGGCAACAAGCTGACGAATATCCTGGCGATGGACTATCCTGCAGAAAAGCTCCAGATAGTAGTTGCGTCAGATGCTTCGACGGATCGCAGCAATGCGATTCTCTCGGAATTTGAAACCCGCGGCGTAAAAGTTGTAACCGGATTCAGCCAGAGGGGGAAACCGGCGAATCTCAACGAGTGCGTCCCTGAATTATCCGGCGAAATTGTGGTGCTGATGGACGCCCGCCAAAATGTTGGTGTTGATGCCATCCGTGCAATGGTGAGGAACTTCAAGGATCCTCTTGTTGGAGCTGTCAGCGGTGAACTGATGCTCATACCGCAGGCAAACGATAGCAACAAGTCCGCATCCAATGGTGTTGGATTCTATTGGCGCTATGAAAAATTCATGCGTCGTCTGGAATCAGAAATTGATTCCTGCGTAGGCGCCACCGGTGCGGTCTATGCCATCCGCAAACGACTCTTTCACCCCATAGCATCAGATACCCTGCTGGATGATTTTCTGATTCCCATGAATATAGTGCGTCAGGGTTATCGTGTTGTATTTGAGCCTGCGGCAATTGCATGGGACGCCGCAGAAATCACCGCTGCCAGTGAGTTCCGCAGGAAAACCCGGACAATCGCAGGGAATTTCCAGATATTCGCCCGGGAGTCGTGGTTACTTGATCCATGGGTCAACCGCCTTTGGATTCAGACGATTTCACATAAGTTCTTTCGTCTGACAGCACCGGTTTTTCTGTTGCTGCTTTTTATCAGCAATGTGTTTTTGCTGACCAATGCATTTTTTGTGCTGTGCCTTGTGCTGCAACTGCTTTTTTATGGTGCTGCCCTGGTGGGACACACAACTGAATCCCGATGGCGTGGCATCCGGCTGCTCTCGGTTCCTTATGCGTTCTGCGTGCTTAACTGGGCGACAGTGATAGGTTTCTCCCGGTTTTTATCAGGCAGGCAAAAGATCGTCTGGAAGTAAATCGCAGCTTCTCTGCCTTCCAAAAAAACTGCTCGTAACGCAATACCCTACCTCAGTGCAATACCTTCAATAAAGAGAGAAACAAAATGACTTATCTGGTGACAGGTGGTGCAGGATTTATTGGTTCCCATATCGCAGCGTATCTGTGTTCACAAGGCGCCGACGTGCGTGTACTTGATAATCTATCCACAGGTAAACGAAGAAACCTGGATGGTTTGCCCGTTACATTTATTCATGGGGACATACGCGATCCCGGGTGTGTTGCCGGTGCTGTAGAGGGTGTGGACACGGTATTCCATCAGGCCGCATTGTGTTCGGTGGCGCGCTCTATGGCGGATCCTGCTGCCACTCATGATGTCAATGTCACTGGTACACTGACTGTGCTGGATGCGGCGCGCAATGCCCAGGTGCGTAGGTTTGTGATGGCTTCGTCGTCATCCGTTTACGGAGACACCGAAGAATTTCCGACGCACGAGGAGATGAAAGCTAATCCGCTGTCGCCGTATGCAGTCTCCAAACTGATTTGTGAGTTCTACTGTCAGCTTTACTGGAAAGCGTACAGGCTGGACACGGTGGCTCTGCGTTATTTTAATGTTTTTGGACCCCGTCAGGACCCTGACTCCGAATACTCAGCGGTGATTCCACGATTTGTTCAGGCTATGGTGCATGGTGTTTCGCCGCACATTTACGGTGATGGATCCCAGTCGCGTGACTTCACGTTTGTTAATGACGTTGTACAGGCCAATATTGCCGCAGCAACCAGCGCGTATGCGCCGGGTCAGGTGATGAATATTGCGTGTGGAAATCGCAGGAGCCTGCTTGATCTCATCAGTAATCTCGAGAGTATCATGCAGTGTCGGTCGCGCCCTGTATTTGAAACTGCACGCAAGGGAGATGTTAAACATTCACAGGCGAGTATTGAAAAAGCGCAAAGCCTGATCGCCTTTGCGCCTGAAGTTGAATTTGATGAAGGTCTGCGCAAGACCGTCGACTGGTTTATTGCGCAGGATCATTCACGTCAGATTCGTGTTGCTGTGTAGACTATTCAGCTGGCCGGTGTAATCCTGAAGACCGCATCTTCCAAAGCTGCACCATGACTGTACATCGAACTGCCAGCAGAGAGTGGATACGGTACTGTCCTGGTGCTCGTGAAGAAAACAGTCCCGTTGCGTGAATAGCTGACGCGACCGGCATTGATGGTGATGCTGAACCTGTCGCCTGTTTTGAATGGCGTGTCGCCGCGATAGACGCCACGTTCTCGTACCTCGGCCAGCCCGTTTTGCAGTCTCAGCCCGAACACAAGATCTGCAGCAGCAGGAATTGATTTCGTCTGGGTAAAGCCTGCCAGGAACAGCGGCCCATAGGAGCGCGCTGTAAACTCCAGGGTCGCGTTTCCGGAAGTCAGGGTTTCTGATGAAACTGCTCCTGCGTCAGGACATCCGTCGCACCCGGATGTTTTTGTAAAGAGTTTCCCCTGAGAGGTAATATTCTGCGCGTTCTGCCAAAGCACAGGCGCGGATGCCGGCGGCGGGGAACTCTCGACAATCGGTGCGGGGCCTGCGCCGCGCCCAGCGGTTCCATTTAAATTCCCCCCCAGGTTGATGCCCAGATCAATACCCAGGTTACCGCCCAGACTTATTCCTAAGTCGATACCCGGATTACCGCCCGGATTGACACCTAAGTTGATACCCGGAGGACTATTGGTCGCTTCCGCCATCAACTGCTCAGGTATCTCCACAATAAAGGCGTCCAGTCTGGAGCCGCCCATATTCGTGGTCCAGAGAAAATAGCGCCCGGTCACATCAAGATTGCCTTTGGCAGCGCGCGCATAGTCGTTATCACCGCCCGCAGCGTCCAGATTTGTCATGGTGGGCGCTATAACGACCGATTTGCCCGAGCCGTTCAGTGTCAGGCAGACAATCTCATTGGCATGTGCGCCACTATTGCGATTGACACTACTGCCACATGCATATTGCTGTTGGGCCGGAAGACGAGGATTGGCATTTGTATGAGAAACGTGTGCCGGGGCAGCTACATTCCAGTTGTTATTCGAATACACGGACTCACCCTGCAGTGTGCTTTTGGTGAAGTCCCACAATTTCCAGGTATTCGGTTTCTCGGCCCAGTTGTCTTGCGCGATCATATAACCGTGGCCCATGTCGGAATGCCCCGCAGCTCCATCACGATCACGTAACATCCGCTCCTGACCCGTGCGCAGGTTTACAATCAGATTGTCTTCTCCATCCATACCATCGAGATCGGCCTTGATTACCAGCCATTCCCCACTGCGATCAATCTGGCATTCGTCAAATTCTCCGGTAATTGGATAGTAGTGGTACTTATTAGTATTTTCTTCAAACGCCATGCATCCCAGCGCACGATAGCCTCTGTTTTCCCGCACAGTGGCGGAATGGACCCGGTCGTCATCACTTGAGTGCATTTGCGTCAACATGTAGCCGGCGCCAAGTCCATGAGAGATATCTGCCACCGTGGTCATTTCTTCGGTGATTACGTCAAAACGCGAAATTCGGGGCCCATCGTTGATATAGAGTTTGGTTGGCATGGTGGCACTGAAGTACCAGCCTTCGCCGGTGGCCCAGCCCAGCCGGTGAGTTTTTGGAAACAGCGCACCCAAATCGCGCACTGCTCCGGTTGCCTTGTCGAACTCTAACAAGGTAGGACCCTTTCCTCCGCGGCTGGCGTCCAGGCCCAGAAAAATCAACATCGAGTCCATGCCCACGTGATTATTCATGTTCCGCCAATACGAGTAGCCGGCATAATTGACACAATCGTTACCGGCACAATCGCTCGCATTGGTTAATCTTGACGCCTTCGTGTTATAGGGGGCAGGAAATGTGAATGCACCACGTTGTGGCAACAGGCTTTGAATGTTCCCCGGGCTTAGAACAGCGCGGATACCTGCCGTAACTGTAGTTTCTGTGAATCCACCGGGGGCGGGAGCGGCCATCGCCGGTGACATTTGAAGCAGACAAACGGGTAATGCAGCTAACAGAGAGCGGACTATCGGGAGTTTCTTATTGTACATCGCGGTTTCCCTGCTGATGTGGCATCAGCGAAATATAAAAAAAGTGACGTGGTAGAAAAGCACTCATCAAGTGTTCACCTGAGGGCTGTGTCTTTAGACCCCATTTATGCCCAATTTCCGACATGATTCGGTAACGTCTTTGTAACAATGCTCCGAAATGAGACGCCACCGGTTGTGAAGTCGCGATTGTAGTCACTGCCTTTTCAGGTGATTACCCGATGCTATGTGACAAGAATGGGGAGTAGTCTCCTTTTTTTTATGCTGCCGCAGCACTATCAAGGAGAATCAATAAAATGAACGAAGAATCGATCAGTTATTTACCCACCACAGGCAGCAGCTATGCCATGGCAATAAACACTGCCGAGAACAGTAGTGATGTGGGGAAGCAGGTAAAAATTGCTTCTGCCCGCGACATCGTTGATGCCAGACAAAAAGGAAGAATACTTGCGCAGGAAATTGGCGCCTCTTCTACCCAGGCAACGCTGGTGGCCACTGTCATCTCCGAACTCGCCCGAAATATCATTTTGTACGCCGGCAGTGGCGACATTTTTGTTAAAAAAGCGCACACGGAAAAAACAACAGGGATTGAGATTGTTGCCGTCGATCGGGGTCCCGGAATCGAAAATATTTCCAGAGCCATGATGAACGGATTTTCTACTTCTGGAGGCCTTGGTTTGGGCCTGTCCGGCGTCAAGCAAATAGCTGACAGTTTTCAGATCTCCAGCGAGCTGAATCAGGGCGTTCGCGTAGAGGTGATTATGTGGCTGGTAAAAAACTGAGACAAAATTTGAATACTAGTACATGAATTCACTCTATATGTGTGATATCGCACGGATTGATCAAAGTGTTTGCCATACTGTTGCTTCAGGTTTACGTTTTTACAAAAACGGAGAGCACGGAGAATGGCAATACATGCACATGTCCCACAGCAAACAGCTTACAAAAAGCTACTGAGCTCGTACCTGGATAACGGGGGTGAAAGCGCCCTCACTGTAGCCTATGAACTGGGCAGAAGAAATTTACAGAATGGCACCGGGTTGCTGGAGCTGGCAGAAGTCCACCAGAAAGCACTCGATGAAGTTCTCGGCACAGTTGATGACAATTCTGTCACACGAAGAGACATCAACAGAGCGGCAAGTAGATTTTTAAGTGAAGCAATTTCGCCATTTGAAGTTGCGCGGCTTAGTAGTCGCAACGCTAATGATGCGTTAATAAAACTCTATGAGGTTTTTGAGAGCGAAGCCAAGCGCATCGCGCACAGACTTCACGATGAGTCCGCTCAGATGCTTGCGGTGGTTTATCTGGAGCTGGCAGAGATTGCCAAGGACTCCCCTGATCACACAGCAGAACGCATACTCCAGGTGGTTGGCCACCTTGATGAGGTGTCCTCCCAGCTGAGAAGCCTGTCTCACGAACTGCGCCCTATTATTCTGGACCGGTTGGGTCTGCTGCCGGCATTACGCGCGCTGGTGAACGGAGTCAGAAAAAGAAGTGGACTTATTATAGATATCAGTGGAGACACTGAAGGTCGACTGGACTCCCAGCGTGAGACCGTAATCTACCGGACCGTTCAGGAAGCACTCACCAATGTCAGTCGTCACGCAAAGGCCAGCCACGTGGATATCCACATCTGGCGCGATAGCAGCTGTATATGTTGCTCCATCAGTGACAATGGCAACGGCATGAAACTGTCTTCCCAAGGCTCGGTGGAGTCTCCCGGGCTCGGTCTGATAGGCATCAAGGAAAGAGCGCGAGCTCTTGGTGGGGACTGCGAAATTTCGTCGTGCCCTGAATCTGGAACAACTTTACAGGTGATGATTCCACTATGAATGTTAATACACGCAAGCGAGTAGTGATTGCGGACGACCACGCCATGTTTCGCCAGGGTCTGAAAGGTATGCTGGAAGGCGACGAATACGTGGTTGTTGGCGAGGCGGAAAACGGCCACGATGCGATTCGTACGGTAAGGCAGCAGACACCGGATCTGGCAATCCTGGATTTCAGTATGCCGCTGTTGAATGGTATCGATGCTGCCCGTGATATTCAGCGCCGGTCGCCAGAAACCCACGTGGTTTTGCTGACCATGTATGACGATGACACGTGTGTATTTGAGGCTTTGCGCGCCGGCGTGAGAGGGTACGCTCTGAAAACGCAGACCTCTACTGATCTGCTCGGCGCACTACGCGAAGTGATGAAAGGCGCGGTCTATCTGAGTCCGGACATTTCAGATTCTGTTGTTAACGCTTATGTCTCTAAAACCGACATCAAGTCAGAGGTGTTGAGCGAGCGGGAAAGACAGGTTCTGCAACTTATTGCGGAAGGTCATACTACCAAGTCCATCGCTGCCATGCTGTTCGTAAGTGTCAAGACGGCTGAATCGCATCGCACCCATATCATGCAACGTCTTGGGCTCCACAACATTGCTAGCCTTGTTCGATATGCTATACGTCGGGGAATGATCAAGGCCTGACAGAGTAAATATATAAGAGGCAACCAATTGAAAATCTTGCTCGCGGATGATCATGTGATGTTCCGTCACTGTGTCCGGAATCTTCTTGAGTCTGCAGGGATAGAGATTGTGGGCGAAGCATCAGATGGTGCTGATGCATTAAGAATGGTTATGGACTTACAACCTGACGCCATTGTGCTGGACGTCAATATGCCATTACAAAACGGCATCGAGGTCGCAAAGGAAATCCGGTTGGCTGGCCTTGAGACCAGGGTGATCATGTTGACGATGTATGACGAAGACAACAGTTTCCTGGAAGCATTCCGCGTTGGCGTGCAAGCGTATGTTCTGAAAACCCAGGCGTCAGCAGACCTTGTCCGTGCGGTTCGCGAAGTAAGTCGCGGCAGGCTGTATTTGAGCCCGGAGTTGACAGCCAAACTGGTAGAAGTCTATCTCAAGCAGGACGATGATGGCAGCGTGCGGTTGTCGTTCAGAGAGCGGCAGATTCTTCAGCTTGTTGCAGAAGGCACAATTACAAGAGAAATTGCAAGGATGCTCAATCTCTCGGTGAAATCAGTCGAGTCCCATCGCAGTCAGTTAATGAAAAAACTCGAAGCTACCAATATTGCCGGACTCGTCCGGCATGCGGTCAGATTGAGAGTTGTCAGTCCCTGATATATTTTCCGGTTCCGCTTCATTTGGTCCAAGCGTATGTTACAGGGTTCTATTTTTCATAGAATTGTAAAGAAGCTAAACTCTCCGGGCCTGCAATATCAAAGCTTGATATTTTTTGCCTACGACATGAAGAAAACTCTCGAGCCTGCAGGCAAATATGTTCTGAGCCGAACTAATGGGGCGCTTGAGTTTCATGCCTTTGATTCGACTTTGGATCCATTGCTGACAAAGTTGTGTGTGAAGTATCCGGATAAAAGATTCTACAGGCGAATGAAGCATGGATATCAGCACTGTTATGTTTTGATTGATAAAAACGAGATCGTGGCTTATGCCTGGGTAACAACGTCGACCTGTTATGTAAGCGAACTGGATTTTATGTTGCCTATAGGCCTGGGTCGATTTTATATCTACGACTGCTTTGTTGATGAAGCTTTCAGAGGCAGGGGTTTATACCAGGCCTTACTGGGAAAAATAATTGCGGACTATGCTACTCTACGCTGGCCTGGTCAATTCACAGCAGCATGTATAGCAGCCGAGCCGGGGAACATCGCATCGATTCGTGGTATCAGGCGTGCAGGGTTCAAAGAGTTTGCCCGTGCCAGGTATATTCAGATTGGCAAAGCTACTCGTTTATATGGTGTTAACACGCTGGTTTCGTTTATGAACTCAACGGCTGATCCACTCAGGTGAGAACGCCATTCGATACCCTACATTGCGTACTGTGATGATGAGATTGCCGGCTTCTCCGAGTTTCTTGCGTAGTCTGCCAATGTGTACATCAACGGTGCGGGTTTCAAGCAGGTTAACGTTGCCATAACGCCACACTCGTTCCAGCAAGGTGACGCGGCTGATGACTTTTCCGCGCTCCAGCATAAGGGCTTTTAACAGGAGGTATTCGATGTACGTAAGATCAACCGCAGCACCGGAAACTGAAACCAGCCACTGTTTTGTGTGGATGGTAATGGAGCCAGCGGACATATTGTCCTGATCGTTTTCACTGATGTCTTGTCGTGTGCTCATAGATATTTATTACTACGCTGGATTAGAAGTTGTTACATAGTAGTCCAGAGGGCGTTCTTTCATAAGCAGGTAATTACCCCATTTTCGGGTGAACAACAGGTGTGTTTGTTATGGTGCGATTGAAATTTTCCATTACGTTGAATTATCAGGTGTTGGATGCAAGCGCTGATTTCATTTTGAATTTCCAGCCGGCTTTTACAGAACGACAAAAAGTTTTGAATGAGGAACTCCAGATAAACCAGGATAACGCGGCCGTAACGCAGTTGACACGCGCAGACGGTATCCGCTACATAAAATTGCGGGCTGGCACAGGACCATTGAGTATTTTTTATTCGGGTACTGTCGACATCGATCACTATCAGGAAGATCCGGATTCTTTGCATGAAATGCAAATTTCAGAGCTGCCAATCGATGTGATGCCGTTTGTCTATCCCAGTCGTTACTGCCAGTCAGATGAATTGACCGCGTTGGCAAATTTTGAATTTGGTGCGATGAAACCAGGCTATCACCGCGTGGTGGCAATTCAGCAGTGGGTTAACCGGCGTATAAAATTCCAGATAGGTAGTTCCGGAAGTACAACAACTGCGCGAGATACCTTGTTGGGGCATGCGGGCGTCTGCCGTGATTTTGCGCACTTGATGATAGCGTTGTGCCGGGCACTAAATATGCCGGCGAGATTTGTATCCGGCATCGACTATGGTGCTGACCCAAGTCTGGGCCCAACGGATTTCCACGCTTATGTCGAAGTCATGCTCAGTGGGCGCTGGTATTTATTTGACCCCAGTGATGTCTCCCCGACTATGGGACTGGTGCGATTGGGGACAGGCAGGGATGCTGCCGATGTGTCGTTCGCCACAGTGTTTGGCAATGTACTGACGCAGTCACCCGTGATTGAAATCCAGGCTGTGGTTGATGAACAAAATGGATTTTACCTGCCGGTACGTCAACAAAACGCATTGTCGAGTTCGGACAACTTTGTCAGTACGTTTAACGCAAGTTACGGGAAGTAGCGTCGCTGATCTTCGGCAATGGAGGCGTAGCAGGAGCATGACGCTTCCTCCAGCCCGCGACGATTCAGTATTGAGATATCGCCGCGTGAATAACTGATCAATTCTTTCTGTTGTAATGCGCTCGCTGCGATGCTGACCGCACTGCGCTGCACGCCCAACATTTCCGAGAGGAATTGCTGGGTCAGAAAAAATTTGTCCGTATCAGAGCGGTCATGAGCCATCAGCAGCCAGCGCGCAAGACGGCTGCTGACTTCATGATAGTGTGTGCAGCCAGCTGTCCGGCTGAGCTGGGTCATGAGCACGTACAGGTAGCGTTTTACGATGGCCTGAAACAAGGTGCCATCCCTGGATAGTTCGTCGAACGTTGTGGCGAGCATTCTCAGGGCGGCGCCTTTTAGCTGCACGACGCCGTGCGCGGGCGCATCGCTGACGCCAAGAATTTTTGTCGCGCCTAACATGCCTTCCTTGCCAATCATGGCAAGCTCCATTGGCGGTTGCTCATCGACATCCACGACCAGCGATATAAGCCCGGAAATCGGGAAGTAGACGTATTTGGCGATCTTGCCTCGTTCGAATAGAATTTCACCAAGTCCCAGATTAATGGTCTCGGTGTTAGTTAAAAGCAGTTGTTTTTCATCGTCAGGAAGCGCGTCCAGCAACCGATTGGTTGGGCGGCTTAAGCCATTTCCAATCATTCCAGCATCCTGCAATCACCGCACACTTTTTATGGCGCGGATACTTGCGCTCTAGTTCGTTCCGGGAGTGAGTATGGCTGACAGCGGGCAATTTGTATGTTCGACACCATACCTAAAGAGAAAAATACTGTTTTTTTATCGATACTGGTTGTGGAAAAGCCGTTCAGCTTCCTTTTTTACCACCTCGTAACATTCACAGCTCAGCCGCTCCAGTTTGTCCCTGTCAATGACCTTGATCTTCCCGCGGCTATATGTGATGACACCCAGTTTTTGTAGTTTGCCAGCTGCTTCGGTAACCCCCTCGCGGCGTACACCCAGCATGTTGGCGATCAACTCCTGCGTCATTTTCAGTTGGTTACCGCTGAGCCTGTCCAAAGACAATAACAGCCAGCGGCACAGTTGCTGGTCTACCGTGTGATGCCGGTTGCAGACAGCGGTCTGTGCCATCTGTGTGATCAGTGATTGTGTGTATTTGAGCAACAGGGCAAGCAGATCGCCATGTCTATTGAACTCTTTCATCAGTGCATGGTTGCTCAGTTTGTAGCCCTGGCCTGCACTTTGCACGACTGCACGGCTAGGCGTGCTATCACCCCCCATAAAGCGTGAGATCCCCACCATGCCGTCCCTGCCGACAACGGATATTTCTGCCGAAGCGCCATTTTCCATCACGTACAGCAAAGACACAATAGAATTGGTTGGAAAAATGACATGATTCATTTTGCAATCGGGTTCGTACAGGACTTTTCCCAGTGGTAAGTCGATCGGTTCCATTTCCGGGAACAGGCGCTCCTGAGTGTCCGGCTGCAGCATGGCCAGCAACTGGTTCTGGCAGATGCTGTCACTATTTACTTCTGAACAAAGTCGATCATTGAGTGTGGCAGCCATGCGCGCCCCCGCGGTGTATTAATCGCAAGGCTGTAGTGTAAACGTGGCACCTCTTTTGCTATGTGCGTTGCCGCGCATTAAATCTTTCAATTCGCTGCAGCCAGCTGTGTAAGCAGCTGATTGATCTGCTGAGTCAGTGCGCGGTCGTTGCCAGCGAAGCTGAGCGCGCGCCGCGCAAACCCCTCCGCTTCGCTGTACTGTCTCTGGACATAACGGATATTGGCCAGCCGATACCAGAGGTAGGCGTCGCGGGGGCTGATGCGCAGTGCGCGTTCACTTAACGCAGCCGCACGTTCCAGATCTCCTGCGGCCATGGCTTCATCCACTGACGCGAGCAGCGTAGATGCTGGTGTTGCAGGCTCTGTCCGGCGTTGAGGTATCGTTTCCGGCGCCGGAGTAGTGGGTCTGGGGGCAGGCTCCACGCGGATCGGTTCAGGGCTTGTGATGACCGGTGCCGACGTTGCAACAGGTGCAGATTCTGTCACCACAGCCGGCGTGCTGGTGGACACAGGCGCTTGAGGACTGTAGGTGGCGCAGGCGCTCAAGGCGCTGAGAGACAGAAGCACTGATACTCGTAACATCATGGTCAAAGATTCCTGAGACGGTCAAAAATTCGCTCTATCACTGAGTCACCACTTTCGCAATTGACGGAAGGGGCGGCAGATTGTCCTTCACGCAACGGCAGCATGAGTGGGGAGCGACAGTCACGCGCGGATTCGTTTCTTGTTGCCTGCGCAGATACACGTTGCCAGCTGACATCGGCCGGGGCGATGTTCTGGCGAGGCTGAATTTCCACCCTGTTCATAATATCCGTCCATACCCGCAAGGCGCCAGATGACCCCGTCAATCCGGTTTCGCGGTTGTCATCGTGTCCCAGCCAGACTACGCCCACCAGATCGCCGCCGTAACCGGCAAACCAGCTATCACGCAGATCATTGGTGGTGCCGGTTTTTCCTGCCAGTGGCAGTCTTCTGTCAAGACGATTAAGCATGGCCCGGGCAGTGCCGCGCTCAAACACACCTTGCATTGCCCACTCAAGCTGAAACATGGATGTCGGGTCGGCAACCTGTTCGCTGCCAATACCATAACGCGCAAGACGCTCACCAGAGCCGGTTGTAACAGCTTCCACCGCACGCAAGGGAGAGCGGAACCCGTTGCTGGCCAGTGTCTGATACATCCCGGCAACCTGCAGGGGAGTCATATTGACCGACCCCAGCAACACTGAAGGGTAGGGCTGTACCGGACCATCAAAACCCAGTTTGCGCAGAGTGTTAATAACATTCGGCACGCCGATTTCCATACCAAGATCAACGGTAGCCAGGTTCATCGAACGTTGCAGGGCATCAAACAGGTAGACGTCGCCATACATCTGGTTGTCGTAATTGCGCGGCGTCCAGGTATCCCTGTTATTGAGCGGAATGGTCACGGGTTCATCTTTTAAGACGGAGGCCAATGTATATCTGCCGGTTTCCAGCGCGGTCAGCATCACAGCGGGCTTGACCAGTGAGCCAATAGGACGGGAAGCCCGCATGGCCCGGTTGAATCCGGTGTAACCGGACCGGCGACTTCCTGCCAGGGCACGGACTTCACCCGTGCTGGCGTCTGTGATCACCATGGCAGCCTCCAGAGCGTCGCCGGCGGGAGATCCGGGCGATGCCGGGACTTCAACAGCGGCGACCGCGTCATTGAGCGCAGTCTCCATGGTGTTCTGTACGCGCAGATCCAGCGTGGTGAAAATACGCAGGCCTTCAGTTTGTAAGGCGTCAGCATCGTAGTCGCGTGCCAGATCGGCGCGCACCAGCTCCATAAACGCGGGGTATCCGCTGCCTCGTTGTGCGGGGCGCTCAGCGACCTGCAAAGGCCGCGCCCGCGCCTGATCAAATTGCGCCTGCGTAATATAGCCCTGGTTTACCATCTGCGATAACACCACATTGCGACGCTCTACCGCACGCTGCGGATTGCGGCGCGGATGATAATAAGACGCCCCGCGCGGTAAGCCTGCCAGTAATGCCAGATCTTCCAGCGGGAGTTCCATCAGAGGGCGGCCGAAGTAGTGTTCAGCTGCCAGCGCGAATCCATGGATGGCGCGGCTGCCTTCCTGTCCCAGGAAAACCTCGTTCATGTACGCCGCCAGGATTTCATCTTTGCTGAAATGAATTTCCAGCGACAGCGCCATCAACGCCTCTTCAACCTTGCGTCTGAAGGTGCGGTCCTGCGTCAGATAAAGGTTTTTAACCAATTGCTGAGTCAGCGTGCTGCCGCCCTGAACAATGCCCCCTGCGCGCAGATTGGTAACGAAGGCGCGCATGATGCCAATAGGGTCTATGCCAAAATGGCTGTAAAAGCGGTGATCTTCCACTGCCACCACCGCGTTC
This sequence comes from Pseudohongiella sp., assembly GCA_030651695.1. Classification (GTDB taxonomy): domain Bacteria; phylum Pseudomonadota; class Gammaproteobacteria; order Pseudomonadales; family Pseudohongiellaceae; genus Pseudohongiella. Next base: position 36,373 of record JAUSCD010000030.1, read on the forward strand.
AGCAGATCAGGCGGCACGTCGTTTAATGTCAGTGGCAGGCGATCTTCACCGGTATCGGGGTTGATCTGGGCAATTTCTACCGGCTCCAGTCTGACCAGAGCCAGCTCCCCGGTGTTCTGGTCGCCTCGCAGGCTGTCGATACGACGGCCCAGAAAATTCACATCAACATAAATACTGGGTTCTTCGCCATCCCAGAAGTCAAAGCCCCGGGTCCACAGGCGCACGCGGCTGTCACCGGCAGAGTACTCGCCAGGGCCACTGATGTTGCTGGAGCGCCGGTAACCCAGGCGTTGCAGGGTATCGCTCAGATCGGCGATATTCAGCTGCGCGCCGGCGTATAGCTCGACCGGGCGGGCATAGATACGGGCAGGAAGCGACCACTGCAGTGCCTCAAAATCACGTCGGATCTTGATATCGATAAACACACACCAGATGGCAACAGCCACTGTGGCTGCCAGAAAAAGCTTTAACAGCAGACGGGGCAGGAAGCGTTTGGTCTGCTGCTTTTTACGTGAAACTCGGCGTTTGGTCATAGGCGCGCATTATGCCACCTGAGGCGATAAATAAAAAACGGTGAAAAATGTCGGAATCCCGGTCAAATAAGACGAACGAGCGATATTTTTATTCCATACGCCCGATTTTTGGGTAAGCTCCATCTGAATGCCGGTTTTATTGATAAATAAAGGATATTCAGGCATGAAAATCATTAGTTTGGTTGCTGCAGCTTTTTCTATTATTTTAGCGGCTGCCGCTGTTTCACTTCAGTTAACGTTTGCAGGTAATCAAAATGACTATTAAGAAACGCGCCTCGACGCACACAAAGATGGCAGTAAAAACTGTCAGCTCGGCACTTGTACTGTCGCTGGCGCTGAGCCAGTGCAGTCAGGAAAGTCCGACCAATTCAGTAGTTGAGGTGTCAGATCCGGCGGTTAGCGATCAGGCCCCGCCCGCAGACATGGCAAATCCTCTGTTACAGGCAAGCGGCCTGCCTTATGACATGCCGGCCTTTGACCGGATTCGTAATGAGCATTACCTGCCCGCATACGAACAGGCCATGCAGATCAATCAAGCTGAGATTCAGGCAATTGCGACACTGGAAGATGAACCGAATTTCGACAACACCATCGTTGCCATGGAGCGCGCAGGAGAAGATCTGTCACGGGTAGCCCGCATCTTCAACAACGTGAATGGCGCTCATACCAATCCGGAGATGCAGGCAGTGCAACGGGAGCTGGCTCCAAGACTGGCCGCGCACAGCGATTCTATTTCACTTAATGACAGTCTGTTCCAGCGTGTAAGCGCGGTGTATGAGCAGCGCGATCAACTGTCGCTGGATCCGGAGTCGCATCGCCTGTTGGAACGTTACTACACTGACTTTGTACGCAGTGGTGCCATGCTGGATGAGCAGCAGAAAGATCGTCTGCGCGAGATCAATGCTGAGCTCGCGCGTCTGGGAGCACAGTTCAGCCAGAATGTGCTGGCTGAAGTGAATGCGTCTGCTGTTGTGGTTGATACACGCGAAGAGCTGGCCGGGCTGTCCGACGCGGAAATCCAGGCGGCGGCCGATGAGGCCCGGAACCGTGGTCTTGATGGCAAATACGTCATCACATTACTTAACACCAGCGGCCAGCCGCCATTGTCATCGCTGGAAAACCGGGCGCTGCGTGAGCGCATTCAGCAAACGTCTATTGCGCGTGGCAGCCGTGGCGGGGAGTTTGAGACCACCGGTATTCTGTCGGACACTTTAAAACTGCGTGCCGAGCGGGCACAGATGTTGGGTTTCGCCACACATGCAGATTTTGTGCTGGCTGAGCAGACAGCCGGAAGTGTGCAGGTGGTAAATGATCTGCTGTCTGGCATGGCGCCGGTAGCGGTAGCAAACGCGCGGGCAGAAGGCGCCGAGATTCAACGCATCATCAATGAGACTGAAGCACAGCCGTTTGAGCTGCAGGCCTGGGACTGGGATTTTTATGCGGAAAAAGTGCGGCGTGAACGTTATGCCTTTGACGAGTCCGAGGTGCGTCCGTACTTTGAGTTGAGCAGTGTGTTGCAGAACGGTGTGTTCTATGCGGCAGGCCAGGTTTTCGGACTGACATTTACCCGTCGTCATGATCTGCCAACCTACCATCCTGATGTCGAAGTCTGGGAAGTGTTTGACCGTGACGGACAGGGTCTTGGCATTATGCTGGGCGATTTCTATTCGCGCGGCAGCAAGCGTGGTGGTGCCTGGATGAACAGCTACAACATGCAGAGTGGATTGCTGGGCGGAAGTAAAGTGATTGGTAATCATCTGAATATAACCAAGCCGCCGGCAGGCGAACCCACGCTGATGACTTTCGATGAGGTGACCACCTTATTCCACGAATTTGGTCATGTGTTACACGGGCTGTTCTCTGACGTGACGTACCCGCGTTTTGCCGGTACCGCTGTGCCACGGGACTTTGTTGAATTCCCGTCACAAGTTAATGAAATGTGGGCGACATGGCCACAAGTGCTGGAGAACTACGCCCGTCACTATCAAACCGGCGAGCGTATTCCACAGGAGTTGCTCGACAAGGTGATGGAGGCCGCGCAGTTTAACGAAGGTTTCCGCACCACTGAATATCTTGGCGCATCAATTATTGACATGGCGCTGCATCAGTTACTCCCGGAGCAGATCCCGGCCGGTGATCAGATCATGGAATTTGAAGCGGGTGTATTGCGTGATGCCGGTCTGGATTACGCGCCGGTACCACCACGGTATCGTGCGCCTTACTTCTCTCACATCATGGGTGGTTATGCGGCAGGTTATTACTCCTATATCTGGAGTGAGGTGCTGGATGCCGATGCCGTGCAATGGTTTGTCGAAAACGGCGGCATGCGAAGAGAAAACGGTGATCACTTCCGTAATACTTTGCTTTCGCTTGGTGGTAGCGAAGAGGCGATGACCATTTATCGCAACTTTGCCGGGCGCGAACCCGATATGAGTCATATGTTACGTCGCCGCGGATTGCTGAATGAGTAAACCATTCAAGATCCCCAACACACTGGTGCTGCTGTTTATCATGCAGATAGCGGCGCTGGTAGTGACCTGGATTCTGCCTGCAGGTGAATTCCAGACGCAACCCAATGAAGTCGGGCGTCAACTTGTGATTCCCGGCACCTTTGAGTATCTGGAAGAGTCTCCGACTTTGACGCCGCTGGCAATTCTGACGGCGATCCCCCGGGGATTGGCCGATGCCCAGGACATCATATTTTTTGTGCTACTGGTTGGCGGGGTGTTGGCTGTCATCCGGCATACTGGTGCTATTGAAGCGTTGCTGGGCCGGGTTCTGAAACGCTTCAGTACGCGCATGGGGCTTTTGATATTTTTCCCGATGCTGGCATTCGCGCTGGGTTCCAGCACGTTTGGGATGGCGGTTGAATTTATCACGCTGGTTGGTTTGCTGATCAGTTTCTGTCTGGCGTTGCGGCTGGACAAAATGACGGCAGTCGCCGTGTTGGTGGTGGGTTATGGCGTCGGTTACGGCGCCGCTGCCATGAATCCGTTTACTGTAATGGTCGCTCAGGGAGTTGCCGGCTTGCAGCCCGGCTCGGGTATATGGCTGCGCCTGCTGATTTTTCTGCCGCTGTTGCTGCTGGGATTTCATCATGTGTATCGCTACGCAAAACTGGTGAAAGCCGATCCGTCTCGTAGTCTGGTGGCGGATCTGCAGGATGCTTCTGTGGAGGTCAATGCAGACGGTTTCCCGGAGATGACACGTACCCGGCTGATGGTTTTGCTGGCCATGCTGGCAACTATAATCACGCTGGTATTTGGCGTAATGGTGCTGCGCTGGTATCTCGTTGAGCTGAGTGCTCTGTTTCTGGCGCTGGGTCTTGCCGTGGTGCTAATTGCCCGACTGGGGGCGGATGAATCAGCAACTGCGTTTGCCAAAGGAGCATCGGATCTGGTTTACACTGCCATGCTGATTGGATTCGCGCGCGCAATTGCGTTGATTCTGGAAGATGGTGAGGTGTTATATACGATAGTGCATGGCTTATCGATGCCACTCAGTATGGTGGGTGCTGAACTGTCAGTTGTTGGCATGTTGCTGATGCAAAGCATGATGAACTTTTTTATTCCTTCTGGCAGCGGGCAGGCCTATGTCACTATGCCATTGATGGCACCGATGGCTGATATTCTTGGCATCACCCGGCAGACCGCTGTGCTGGCTTATCAGTTCGGTGATGGATTCACCAATATGGTTGTGCCAACCAATCCCATCCTGATGGGAATACTCGGTGTAGCCGGCGTCCCTTACGACAGATGGTTCAAATTTATTGTGCCATTGATGCTAAAAATTTTATTGGCTTGCTCGGTTATCCTTATATTTGCAGTCTGGATTGGTTACTAAAAAAACCCTGAACTTCACGAGAAAATAGCAATGATGATCCCGATCCCGCGCCAGGAAGATGTGCTCCTGGGCCCGCACAGAAAAGAGAAAGATCTGCTGGGTGCGCTGGCAGTGCCCCTGGAAGCCTACTACGGAGTTCAGACCCAGCGCGCTCTGGAGAATTTTATTTTAAGTGGTGTTCCCCTGGCGCACTTTCCGAAAATGATTATTGGCCTTGCCATGGTCAAGAAGGCTGCTGCTGCTGCCAACCACGATATCGGAGAGCTCGAGACTGTAAAATTCGACGCAATTTGCGTAGCCTGTGATCGCATCATCAACGGTGAGTTCCACGATCAGTTTGTGGTCGATATGATTCAGGGCGGTGCCGGCACATCGACCAATATGAATGCCAATGAAGTCATTGCCAATGTGGCGCTGGAACATCTTGGTTTTGGTAAAGGCGAATACAGCAAACTGCATCCGAATAATGATGTAAACATGTCGCAGTCTACCAACGACGCCTACCCGACTGCGATACGTGTAGGATTGCAGTTATCGCACGCTGAGCTCGTTGATAGCCTGGCATTGTTGCAGCAGGCCTTCGCGGCAAAGCGAGACGAGTTCAAAGACATTATCAAGATGGGCCGTACTCAATTGCAGGACGCTGTACCCATGACGCTGGGGCAGGAGTTCGGCGCTTACGCCACTACATTGGGCGAGGATATTGAGCGACTGGCGGGCATGTATGATTTGCTGCGCGAAGTAAATCTTGGAGGTACCGCCATTGGTACCGGTCTGAACGCCGATCCGCGTTACGCTGTTCTGGCGGTTGATCATCTTGCCCGGATCTGCGGGCATCCGATGCGACTGGCGCCGGATCTGATTGAAGCAACCTCGGACATGGGGGCATTTGTACTTTTTTCTGGTATGACCAAACGTATAGCGGTCAAGTTGTCCAAGATCTGCAACGATCTGCGCTTGTTGTCCAGTGGTCCGCGCACAGGTTTTTTTGAAATCAATCTGCCACCGCAGCAGCCGGGCTCGTCCATCATGCCGGGCAAAGTGAATCCGGTAATTCCCGAGGCAGTGAATCAGGTGGCTTACCAGGTGATCGGAAACGATCTCGCCATTACCATGGCGGCCGAAGCGGGCCAGTTACAACTCAATGTGATGGAGCCATTGATCGCGTACAAAATTCTTGAGTCCATGCGCCTGTTGCGTCGTGCCATGGACATGCTGCGTGAGCGTTGCGTGGTTGGTATCACCGCCAATGCCGACCGGTGCAGGGAGTTGGTAAACAATTCTATCGGGCTTATTACAGCACTTAACCCGTACATCGGTTATGACAATGCAACACGCATTGCGGCCATAGCCTTACATACGGGCCGTGGTGTGTTGGAGCTGGTGCGCGAAGAAGGGCTTGTAGAGGAGTCACTACTGGTAGAAATTCTGAAGCCGGAGAACATGGTCAATCCCCGGCCACAACGACGATAGTGTATGGGTCACCAAGCGCCCTGGAGGTTGAGTCTCCTCAGCCGCCAAATACACATTCAGGATCCACCGTCACATTGTTGGTGTTATCACTGACTGTGACCTGACCGTCCTGAATCAGGACCTGCAAATGCATGGTGCGCTGAGCCAGTAACGCCAGGGCTTCGGTCTGCCCGACTGGCAGATTGAAAATCTGCAGGTTTGATTGTCGATCAAACTGGGGTTTGTTATTGGCCAGCCAGATTTCGGCAGTGCGGCCGCCATACGTATAGATACGTACTTCTCCGGAACGACCGCAGGCTTTGCGCACCAGTCTCTCGTCTGGCGTGCCGACATCAATCCACAGGTCGATCACGCCGGTAAGGTCCTTCAGCCAGACATCTGCTTCCTCGTCATTGGTCATGCCTTGTCCGAATTCCAGACGCTCGTGGGCATTGAGTGCAAATGCCAACAGGCGCACCATCATGCGTTCGTCGGTTTCAGACGGGTGACGCGCCAGGGTGATGGTGTGATCCTCGTAATAATTACGATCCATGTCTGCTATCTGCAGATTGGCTTTGAATACGGTCGATTTGGTGGCCATGTATAGTATTCCGGTCGGGGGCCGGAGATGATAAAGGAGTGGGGACGGAGGAGCAAACTCCTCCGTCCCCATTGCCCCGTTGCATTACCCCCTTTAAACCTTTCGCTCAGACTCGCCGTCTTAATAATCAAACAAGGACACGGTTTGATATGTCAGCTGAGATTACACAGGTCATACGCTCTGCGCAGAATGGCGATCGCCAGGCGTTTTACCTGCTTTATCAGCAGCATATATCGCGGGTTTACGCGGTTTGCTGGCGCTTGCTGGGTGATGCTCAAAAAGCAGAAGACGCCTGTCAGGAGATCTTTATCAAGGTCTGGCAACGTCTGCCCGAGTTTAATGGTGACAGCACACTGGCGACCTGGCTGCATACCATTGCCACGCGCACAGCAATAGATTTATGGCGACAGGACAAGCGCCTGCGGTTTGTAGACAGTGACGAGCTCAATAACTCAGCAGACGCTTTGCAGGAGGATGCGCCGCAGTCGTCGCCGGGACAGGCACGAGATCTGGAGCTGGCCATTCAGCGATTGCCGGCGCAGGCCAAAGCCGTTTTTGTGCTGTTTGCGCTGGAGGGCTATCAGCATAACGAAATCGCAAACCTGCTGGATATTGCAGAAGGTTCCAGCAAAGCACAGTACCATAGAGCAAGGCAGTTATTACGGGGGTTTTTAGGTGAAAACTGAACAGCAACTGGATCAGGCCATAGGTGAGCTGGCGCGCGAAATCAAGCCGCCGCGCGATCTGTGGCTGGCGATTGAGCCTCAGTTGCAGGACAGGCAATCAGCCGTGCCTTGGTATCGGGCTATCAACAACCAACGTTGGGCGGCAGTGATTGCGTTAGCGCTGGTGGGCACCTTGTGGTGGAGTCAGCAGAACGTGCCACAACCGGGCCAGCTTGTGTCTGATCCCACCGTTGCCAGCGTCGACCAGAGTGATAACGAAGCGCCGCAGCTACCGGCTGATGCCCAGATTTTTGAAAGTTTTGAGCAGATCAAGGCGCAGCAGTTTGGCGAACTTGACTACATAAGTCCCGATGCGGGCAACTGGCAGTACCAGCTTGCGGTCTGGGATCAGGCCATTTTGCAGGTACGCGGCGCTCTGGAATATTACCCTGAAGAGCCTTTCCTTTTGGCGCAGATGCAAGGCCTTTATCGACAACAGCTCGAGTACCTGCAGACTATCAGTGCACTCGATATCAATCATGATGTCTGGATGGAGAATCAACCATGAAATCCACAATTAATGCTACCGCCATGCTGTTGATGCTGGTGGCCGTGATGCTGATGGCAAGTGCAGTGCGTGCACAAGACCGGCAGATCATTGATGAGACCCGCCTGGTGAGTGCAAACGAGCGCATCACACTGGATGTCATGCGCGGACAGGCAACCATTCGCGCAGGAAACGACAATACTTTCAGTGTAAAAGGCTTGCTTGATGAGCAGGCTGAAGGTTTTGAACTGGAGTCCAGTAATGGATTTACCCGCTTTATAGTGCGTATGCCCAGAGGCAGCAGGGGTTGGAACAGTCGTCGCGGTGACGGATCCGAACTGGAGATTACTGTTCCTGCCAATAGTGAAGTGGAGTTCTCGGGAGTCAATACCGGCGTTGATATCGCCGGTGTACTCGGCGGCGCACGGGTGACCACAGTAAACGGCCAGATCAATGCACGTGGACTGGGCGAGCAAGTGCACTTGAAAACGGTGAACGGTGGTATCACCAGCGAAAACAATCGCGGTCGCATCAATATTGAAACGGTGAACGGTGAGGTGAGTGACCGCGGATCCGAAGGTCGTCTGTCAGCCGAGGCTGTTAATGGTGAGTTGCGTATCGATAGTCGTGCTGAAGAGGTCAGGCTCAGTGTGGTGAACGGTCAGATCGAAGCAGAATTAAGAGGCGCCCAGTCGCTGGATTTTAACGGTGTGAATGGAGAGATCACGATCAGATTGAGCAACTCAGTGGCACCGCGGGTCAGGGGCGGTAGCGTCAGCGGTAGAATCGAGTTGAGCGTCGACAGAAATATAGATGCGCGTTTTAATCTGCAGACCAATGTTGGCAGCCGTCTTGAAAATGAACTGACTTCAGACGAAGCGCGTCGTCCACAGTTTGGCCCCGGCCGCAGTCTGCAGTTCACTACCGGGCAAGGCACTGGCGCTGTTGATATCAGCACCGTCAGTGGTGCAATCAATCTTGAGGTCAATTAAGCCCGGTACGTCAGCCTGACAATAGACACTCCCTGATTTGAGGTGTAGGCTTCGGAGATCAAAAAACTCCAGCCTACACAACAACAAGGAGACGCCCGTGCGCGTACTGAAACGTTTGCCGGCAGCCATCGCGGCTCTGATCCTCAGCACCACTTCCGTTAATGCCCAGCAACCAGATTGGTCCGCTGTGGATGCCGAAACACTTCAGCATTTTCAGGCCATGGTACGCATGGATACCTCTGATCCGCCCGGCCGCGAAATTGAACTGACTGAATATCTGGTGTCAGTGTTGCAGCAGGAAGGAATCGAAGTTGATGTCTACTCACTTGATCCGGTGCGCCCCAACGTGGTTGCGCGACTTCGTGGCAATGGCAGCAAACGTCCCATTCTGATGATGGCGCACCAGGACACAGTGAATGTAGATCCTGACAAATGGGTGTTCCCGCCGTTCAGTGCTGAGCGCGATGGCGGTTATATCTATGGCCGCGGCACCGTCGATGATAAAGATAACGTGGTCGCCAGCCTGATGACCCTGTTGTTACTGAAACGCAGCGGTGCTCAGTTGGATCGCGATGTGATTTTTCTGGCTGAATCCGGGGAAGAGGGCGCTACCCAGATTGGTATTCAGTTTATGACTGAGCAGCATTTTGATGCCATCGATGCCGAGCATTGTATTGCGGAAGGAGGCAGCGTTGTGCGTCAGGGCGGACAGGTTCACTACGCGGCTGTGCAGACGGTTGAAAAATTGCCCAGAGCCGTGACCTTGACCAGCACCGGCGTAGCGGGGCATGGTTCTGTGCCGCTGGAAAGTAATGCGCTGGTGCATATGTCCAAAGCCATTTCGGCAGCTGCCGATTGGCAGCCACCGGTTCGGCTGAGTGATACCACCACGTCGTTTTTCTCGCGCATGGCATCAGTTTCATCGCCAGAAGCAGCCGAGCGTTATCGCGCAATGTTGAACCCCGGCTCTGCACAAGGCCAGGCCGCGCTCGCCTATTTAAAAGCCAATGAGCCGCGTAACGCTGCAGTTTTGTTCAGCACCATTTCGCCCACCATTGTGAACGGTGGTTACCGCACCAATGTCATTCCTTCCGAAGTAACGGCGACACTTGATGTGCGTCTGCTGCCCGATGAAGACCCCGAGCAATTTATCGCGGCACTGCGCGAGGTTATTGGTGATGAAGCAATCGAAGCAAACTGGGCATCGCGTAATGTGCGACCGGGCGCCTCAACGCCTTTGGATACCGAAGCCTTCCGTACCATTGAGCAGGTGATGCAGGAGCATTACAACGCAACTGTTATACCGACGATGAGCACCGGCGCCACAGACATGGCGTATCTGCGGGCCAAAGGCATCAACTGTTACGGCATCGGTCCGGCCATTGATGCAGAAGATGGTCCGCTGGGTTTTGGTGCGCATAGTGATCAGGAACGTATAATTGAAGCAGAGCTGTACCGTTTTGTTCGGGTCCACTATGAAATTGTTGAGCGACTCGCTGCTGCGCAGTAACTAATTGGCAATAAATAACAAACTGCCGCTGACGTAAATGTTGGCGGCGGTAAACTATTCCGGAGAATACAATGAAAAAATCCTTACTCAGCATCGCTGTGCTGGTTGCTCTCACTGCCTGCAGTGACCCGGACGTGCCCGCACAAAGTGCAGCAGTCCCGGCGCCGGCAACTACGGTAGAGACTTCACAAGCCGATGCGATGCAGCTGAGTGAGTCGCAGCGCCTGACAAACTGGCTGGACGCTGAGTTCGAAGAAGAGTTGAGTTTCAGTCCGCAGTGGAGAACCCGCCTGGGTGACAAAACAGACTACGACAGACTTGATGATGTTTCTGAAGCCGCCATGACACGCATTCTTGAATGGCGTCGCGACAGTGTCGCGGAGATGCGTGCAAATTTTGATTACGACGCACTTGATGAAGATGCAAAAACCTCGTGGGACACCTGGGAATATTCACTGGAGCGTATCGAGCGCAGCGAACCTTTCCGAAGACATGGGTACATCTTTGGGCGTGGTGGCCCGCACGCCAGTCTGCCTAATTTCCTGATCAATTTTCACCGGGTAGATCAACCTTCCGATATGGATGCTTATATCTCCCGACTGACGCTGTTGGATGAAGTGATGGGGCAGTATCTGCAACGTTCGCTGCGTGCAGTGGAAGCGGGTATTCGTCAGCCGCGTTTTGCTTACGATTATGCTATTGCAGAAATTGATCGTGTTACCCGTGGTGAGCCCTTCACTGAAGACGGCATTTCGCCTTTGTGGAATGACATCGAAAACAAGGTCAATTCCCTGGTTGAAAATGATCTGATTGATCAGGCTGAAGCGCAAGATATGCTGAATCGCGCACAAGAAGCGCTGATGCAACAAGTCAAGCCGGCCTACGACGAAGTGCTGGCGTGGCTGAACAACGACCGGGGAAATGCGTCAGAGGAGCCGCTGGGCGTATGGGCGCTGCCGGATGGTGCGGCCTATTACAACAATCGCCTGTTCCTGATGACCACGCTGGATATGACAGCGGATGAAATACATGAAATTGGTTTGTCGGAAGTTGCGCGCATCCGTGCTGAAATGGAAGTGATCAAAGACACTGTTGAATTTGACGGTACGCTGGCAGAGTTTTTTGTGTTCATGCGTGAAGACCCGCAGTTCTATTTCCCCAACACCGATGAGGGCCGTCAGGCTTATCTGGATCTGGCGAATGAATTTCTGGACGGTATGAATGAAAAACTGCCAGAGTATTTTGGCATTCTGCCCAAGGCCGGTCTGGTGGTGCGACGTGTTGAATCCTTCCGGGAGCAGGATGGCGCTGCACAACACTACATGTCAGGCACACCGGATGGTTCACGCCCGGGTGTGTTTTATGCGCACTTGTCTGATATGCGTGCGATGCCGCGTTACCAGCTCGAAAACATTTCATACCATGAAGGTAATCCCGGTCACCACATGCAGATATCCATTCAGCAGGAGCTGACCGGTATTCCGCGCTTCCGCACACAATACGGTTATACCGCATTCTCCGAAGGCTGGGGTTTGTACACCGAAGCATTGGGCAAGGATATGGGTTTCTACACTGATCCTTATTCAGACTTTGGCCGGCTCGCAGGTGAAATCTGGCGCGCTATCCGATTGGTGGTGGACACCGGCATGCACTCTAAGCAGTGGAGTGAAGAGCAGGCCGTGCAGTATTTCCTTGAAAACTCTCCGCAACCCGAATCTGCAGTGCGTTCGGAAATTCAACGCTATCTGACCGGCGCGGGTCAGGCTACCGCCTATAAAATTGGCATGTTAAAAATTCAGGAACTGCGCGCAACAGCGATGACAGAGCTGGGTGATGATTTTGATTACCGTGGATTTCATGACACGGTGCTTGGTGGCGGTTCATTGCCTATGCCGGTGCTTGAGGCGCGGGTGATGCGTTGGATAGATCGGGTGAAAACGGGTGGTGGTGCAGAGTGAATTCAGGCCGTGTGCCATTCCCGAGGACGCGTTATATACCAGAGAGCACAAAATCGAGTGCGGTGATTGTTTCTGAGCGATATGACGACAGGTTATACATTTGAGCACCGAGCTGATTGCGATCTATGCCTGCAATTTCCTGTGTCATGATTGTAAAACTATTATCGTCGATAGCAATGGTAGGGTTTGGCCGGGTCAAACTTATAGGTGCGGCGAGTTTGGAGGGTGTCAGCGGGATAACAACGGTCGTACGCAACTCGCTCAGTAAATCGCTTTGTATGTCCAGCAAGTAGGGGTACTGGACGCAAGTCGCAGGGTTCGGGTTTTTATAAGCGCAAAATTGTCCCATCAGAATTTCCTGATGCTGTCACTGAATGTGCCGTTTGTTTCAACAAACTGATTGTATGCTTGAATTGCGTCAGCGTTTACGCGGAGCCATTCGGTGCGTTGTTCATTCCGCAGCTGTTCAGCCAGAGCATGTTCAAGAGTTGCTGACAGGTTTATCTTCAGGTCTTTCGCTTTTTGAAGCAAATCGCTGTTTATACTGACATTGGTTGGTTTTTTGGGGGTCTGGGTGTTGTATACGTAATTCATGGTGGCTGCTCCATATAAGCAATGTGCATAGTCTGTGCGCATGCCTATTGCCGGGCAAGGCATATAACTATCCGCAGCAACCGCTCCGGTTGGTCGCTGGGTTAGCCAAAACGCTGCGCTTATTTGGCCACCCATGTGTGCGGCATTAAGCAGGAGCTCTTACTGCCCGGAATAAACATCTACCTCAATCCTTATCTCATTAGGCAGCGCCACAGTATCGTCCCACCAGCCAGTCCCGACATCAAAGTCCAGTCGATTGACCGTCACTTCGCTGGTCAGGTGAAAGCGCGGACGGCCGTTGTGCATTTCCATGTCGATGGTGAAAGGGAAGCTGATCGGGTGCGTTTTGTCGCGGATTGTCAGCTGACCGTCGGCCACGAAGGAGTTGACTGATTGCAGCCGGCACTGGCTGGCTTGAAAGGCAGCCATCGGGTACTGTTCCGCGTTGAACATGTCCTCATCAAGCAGGTATTCTTTCACTTCACTGGAATCGACGTGGATGTCGGCAATCGGGATCGAGACATTGATGTTGCAGGCGCCCGGATTAGCGGTGTCGATGTCGAAAGTGGCATCAACATTGCGGAATTCACCCTGGCCGGGCACATCTTCATAGGAGTAATGGAATATCACCCGTGACTCGCTGGGGGCGAGTGTCCAGGTGGCGGCTTGCGCTGAAAGGCCGATGAGTGCGGCAAGTGACAGCAGTCCCGTGCGGGAAATCAGTGTTCGCATGTTAGGATAGCTCCAGATTGAAATTTGAATTGTGAAATTTGAGTAGAGTGCAGCCATTGCTGATGAACTGCATTTTATGGTTTTTTCCCCAATAGTACGAGTCGCTTGTTGTCGACATTGCAAAGGAGAGGATGGAAATGATGCTTCGTTCTGTATTGAAAACGCTTGCCAGCACAGGTTTGATGCTGACTGTAGCCGCCGTAAGCGCGCAGGAGCGTACTTTTACCGCTGCCCAGCATGACTATCGGGTGGTACCCGTGGCCGAGGGCCTGGTCCAGCCATGGTCGATGGCCTGGCTGCCAAATGGGGACATGCTGATTACTGAGAAACCGGGCCGCCTGCGCCTTGTCCGCGATGGCAGGCTGTTGCCAGAGGCTATTGCGGGCGTTCCCGAGGTGTTCTACCAGGGACAGGGCGGTCTGTTCGAGGTGCTGCCGCATCCGGATTTCGCTGACAATCAAACGATTTACCTGAGTTTTGCCAAGCCCGTCGGCGAAGGTTCAACAACGGCTGTCGTGCGTGCGCGTCTGGAGAATAGCCGCCTGACCGATGTGACAGAGATCTTCTCAGCCAATGCGAGCGGCCGCAGCCACTACGGCGGCAAGCTGGTTTTTGATAACGAAGGCCATCTGTTCCTGACTCTGGGAGACCGCCAGGCGCCCTCAACCGGCGACCTGACCACGCACCCGGCGCAGGACCTGAGCAACCATCAGGGTGTCATCGTGCGCCTGAATGAAGACGGCACCGTGCCAGGCGACAACCCCTTCGTCGGCGAGCAGGGTGTGCTGCCGGAGATCTGGAGCTATGGGCACCGTAGTCCGCAGGGGCTGGCATTTCACCCGGAAACCGGTGATCTGTGGATGACCGAACATGGCCCCCAGGGTGGTGATGAACTGAATCTGGTTACCCCCAAAGCCAATTACGGCTGGCCCGTGGTCGGTTACGGTGTCAACTATGGGTCTAGCTCACCGATTCATGAGCGCCAGACGCTCAGCGGCATGGAATCTCCTGTGCGCTTCTGGGTGCCATCCATCGGGACCTCCGGCCTGATGATCTACAACGGCGACAAGTTCCCGGAGTGGAATGGCGATATTTTTGTTGGCGGATTGGCGCCCGGGCTGGTCTCCAGACTCGAGATGGCTGAAGGCTTCCGCAGCGTCATCCGCGAAGAAGAGCTGGTTTATGGTATGGGCCGTGTCCGCGACGTCCGCCAGGGTCCGGATGGCTACATTTATGTGGCTCTCGAGGACCGTCAGGGGGCACCGACTGCGGTTGTCAGGATGGAGCCGCGTTGAGGCCGTAAAAAGGGGGGCATACCCCCTTTCAAAACGACGTGTGGGCTTTACTGTCGCAAATCTTGATAGCGTTTCATCACAGTTGTGGAATAACAGGCTATTGGATTTTTGCTCGTCTATGCTAGGCTGGTACAACACAATAACGAGGGGAGATTGAGTAGCAGTACTCCCCCATACCAGCCTGTGCTGGCCTATAAAAAGGTAGCCTGCAATGCGTTTGTCCAGTTTCCGCGTTCTTCCGCCTGTCCGTTCGCTTTTGTTGTCAGCCATCTGCTTCAGCGCCATGCCATCGGTGCTCGCGCAACCGGGTAATACACAAACCCTCGATCCCACCGGTCCGATGCCCTACGACATTGTGGTCGACTGGATTCAGCCCTTTGCACAACAAGGTTATACCTGGGGCGGGAATTCCGGCATCCATATCGAATCCAAAGACCGCATACTGATTGTGCAGCGCGGTGAAACCGAACTGCCCGACCCGATTCCGCCGGAATACACCAACTTCCCCGGTTCCATGGGCTGGAATGTTATCCAGGGCCGCGGCCGCACCTGGCAGAATCTGCTTTATGTGATTAACAGCGAGGGTGAGCTGCTCGAGGTGTGGGATCAGTGGGATCATTTGTGGGCAGGTACTGATGGGCCCGGACCACACCGTCTGCGCGTGAGTCCATATGATCCGGAGCGTAAAGTCTGGGTGGTAGAAGAAACCGGTCACGTCATCTACATTTTTTCGCAGGACGGCAAAGAGCTGCTTAAGACTCTGGGTGTAAAAAATGTGTCAGCATCAGATCGAACACATTTCGGTAAGCCGCAGGATGTAGTATTCCTGCCCGACGGCCACGTGCTGGTTGCCGATGGGCTGGAAAATGCGCGTGTAGTGATATTGAACAGTGACGGAGAATACGTCTCTGAATTTGGTACGCGGGGAGAGGCGCCAGGTCAGTTCCGGAGTGTGCATGGTATGGCGCTGGGACCTGACAATATGCTCTATGTGGTGGACCGCGATGCGTTGAACGTACAGGTATTTGAGCAAACAAATCGTGGGGTGCCCGGTGCGACTCCTGAATTTGAATTCAGAGCGCGCTGGCTGGGCCCGAATTTCCCGCTGGATATTATTGTGAGTGAGGAATATGCCTGGGTTACCGATATCCGTCCGACAAAAGTCATGCAGTTTGATCTGCAGGGTAATCATGTCTATACATGGTTGTTGCCCGGAGAGGGGCCGACGGCGTGGTTGGAGATGCATTCATTTGCAGTCGATGCTGACGGCAATTTGTATGGTACGGACAATCAGTACGCTCGTCCTCAGAAGCTGGTGCCACGGGCAGATGCTGATCCAAAACATCTGGTGCAGCCACAATACATTCCGCGTTGAGTACAGTTGCAGTGCTCAACGCGGGATATAGTTTGACCATGTGTTTCAGGTCTCAGAGATCAATTGGTTGCATCCTGAACAGCGTCGGAAACTTCTTCCACGGCGTCGTCAATATCTTCGCCCATGCGCTCAGCCGGTCCTTTTTCCTCGCAAGCGCTCAATCCCATCAGACTGATCATAAACAACAAGGGGATGATCTTCATAAGGTATTACTCCATTAGATTTACAATCGGGACGCCCGCCGGAAAGCCCATCCCGATTGATATTCCAACCGACACGGGTTTTCCGGATGCTGTAGCGTTTTACCTGTAGCAGCAACAGCTGAAAGTATCAGAGCGAGTCCAGATATTCATCAACTTCCTTGCGCACGCGATCTTTTTCCTGGCCGTACTTTTCCTGCAGTACACCAACCAGCCGTTCGCGGTTACCTTTGATTTGTTCGAATTCATCGTCGGTGATCTTGCCCCACTTGGATTGAATCGAACCTTTCATCTGTTTCCATTTGCCTTCAACGATATCACTATTCATTTGCTCGTCCTCTGTGCTAACAACACGTTGCTATAGGGTGGGTGGTTTTCCTTGCACCGCTCTGGCCACCATCGCAATAACGAACAGGACCAGAAAGATAAAGAAAAGTATTTGTGCAATGCTTGCGGCAGTACCTGCGATTCCGGTAAAGCCGAAAAGCGCCGCAATAATTGCGATGACCAGAAATGTAAGCGCCCAACTAAGCATGATGTGACCTCCTTTTGATATTGAACATTCCTGAAAGAGTGTCGCCTCGCACTTTAAGAGGCGCCCATGTCTTAGACTTTGCAATGCCCGTGCCAGATAGAAGATAGTTTTGTTTATCAGCAGCTTATGATTAGTGCGAAGTGCGCAGGGGCCAGAATTTGTCGGGTGAAGCCAACACATTCCAGAGTGTTTTCGTAAGTTGCTGATTTTAAAGGGCAGAGGTGTTGGGTGTGGGCGACAAAGGTGGGGGCCTCCGAACCCACACTACTCGGGAATCTTGCGAAACTGCGCGGGATCGAGTTTATGTCGTTTGAGAAGTTTGTAGAACTCGCTGCGGTTGCGTTCAGACAGTCTTGCTGCCAGCGCAATATTGCCCTCTGTCATATTGAGCAAGCGCAGCAGATAGTCGTGTTCGAATTGTTCACGCGCCTGACTGAGGCCGACCAGACGTTCCGGCTTGAATCTCAGAGCGCGCTCGACCAGCGCGAGCGAGATTAATGGAGTAGAGGTCAGTACCACACATTGCTCTACGATATTGAGAAGCTGGCGCACATTGCCGGGCCACGGCGCGCTGACAAGCAGGGCCATGGCTTCGGGGGAAAAGCGCACAGGGTCTTTATCATGACGCGCAGATAACATCTGGCAGAAATGATTGGCAAGTAAGGAGATGTCCTCGCGCCGGTCTGAAAGCGGCGGCAGCTCCAGTGTGATGACATTCAGACGATAGAACAGATCCTCCCGAAATGTGCCTAGTGCCACTTTTTTTACGAGGTCATTGTGAGTTGCCGCTATGATGCGCACATCCACGGCCACCGTTTCCGTCGACCCCACAGGGCGTACTTCGTGCTGCTCCAGAACGCGCAGCAGTTTGGCCTGAGCCGCGATAGACATATCGCCAATTTCATCGAGGAACACGGTGCCGCGATTTGCCGCCTGAAAAAGCCCCCGATGAGGTTTGGTGGCGCCGGTAAATGAGCCGGCGACGTGACCAAACAACTCCGATTCCAGCAAAGCCTCTGGCATTGCCGCGCAGTTGAGCGCCAGAAAGGGTTTATTGCTGCGCGCGCTGGCCTTGTGGATCGCGCCGGCGAGAAGTTCTTTGCCTGTGCCAGTCTGACTCTGGATCAGCACGCTGACATCGGTTACCGCCGCCGCCCGGGTTTGTTGCAGAAGATTTTCCATAATCTGACTGCAGCTGATGATTTCTGAACGCCATGCCTGATCGCTGGCATCGCTCTCCTGGTGCTCCATCTCCCCGCTCTGATGCAGTGCTTTCTCGATATGGGCCAGTAAGATCCTGGCATCAAATGGTTTGACAAGGTAACTGAAAACACCCTTTTGCGTTGCGGCAACGGCCTCGGGTATGGTGCCATGAGCGGTCAGCATGATGACGGGCAAGCGCAGATTACTTTGTTGTATCCGGTCAAACAGTTCCATCCCATCCATGTCAGGCATGCGCAGATCAGTCACCACCACATGGGGCCGGAATACCGACAACCGTGTCAATGCAGTGTGCGCGTTGTTGACGGCACTCACATCATAACCACTGGCTTTCAGTCGGACACTGATCAGGTGCAGCAGGTCATTATCATCATCGACCAGAAGAATTCTCCGTCTGTTTTTCATTCAGTTATCCCCCCTCCGGCTCGCGTCTGTCGATTTTTCTTTCGATGGTTGTGAGAGCTTCTATTTGCTCGCGTAACAAATATACCTGCAGACGCATCTCCAGTACCTGTCGCCACAAATCTGCAAGGGCGAGGTAGTCATTTCTTACCGCGCTGGTTCTTGCATGCTGCTCAAATTCATCCAGTAACGCCAGTGCGCGCTGTTCCTGAGGCGTGTGTTGCCGGGGTATTTGCAAATCAGGTGACCGCACGGTTGTTGCACTGACCAGCAAGGCAAGCTGAACAAGTGATTCATGTTCTTCGGTGATGCCCGTATTGGATTCGAGCCGCGTCTGTTCCTGGCGTAAAGACCCGGGTGTTGCAGCGGTAGCCCAGAGGTAAAAATCCATAGCTCCCAAATGCCCGGGGTGCTCACCGGCCTGTTGAAGCTGTGGCGTTGTTGTACAGGCAACCATTGTTGTCAGAGTTGCAAGCAGAAAAAAAAGGTA
Organism: Pseudohongiella sp.; assembly: GCA_030651695.1. Taxonomy (GTDB): domain Bacteria; phylum Pseudomonadota; class Gammaproteobacteria; order Pseudomonadales; family Pseudohongiellaceae; genus Pseudohongiella. Next base: position 55,318 of record JAUSCD010000030.1, read on the forward strand.
CTTTCCCGCGACGATTTCCGTTTTCAACGTGTTTCTCCATTTGTGTTGTCATCAATCCGTTTCTGCGGCAGCGGCAGGGTCACACGAAAACACGCTCCTTTAGCGACCTCGCACACTTCAATCCTGCCGCCCGCGGCCAGCACATACTCGCGCGCAATGGCGAGCCCCAGTCCCGTGCCATCGATTGCGCCACGTGGTTTCGCAGAACCCTGGTAAAACGCCGTGAACACTTTTGTCCTTTCTGCAAGCGGCACACCCGGCCCTTCGTCTGCAACATCAAAAACCACGCCGTCATCACGTGTAAACAGTCTCAGTGTAATCACGCCATCTGCAGGTGAAAACTTCAGCGCATTGGTAAAAATATTGTCAACAACTACCCTCAGGCGCTCCGGATCCGCAAGCACCACCAGTTTCTCCATTTCCCTGTGCACTTTAATCCTGTTGGAAGTCACAGGCCATTGATGCGCCGCCACAACAGCTTCCACAATCTGATCAAAACGCACTGGTTCGGGCATGGCGTTGAGCACAGCGAAATTCTGCGAGTTGTGACGCAGAACATCCTCGATAAGCATCTGCAGGCGCTGACCGTTGGTAATGATGATGCGACTGACCTCACGTTGCTCATCGTTGAGCGGACCCACTACACCTTCGCCAAGCAAAGCGGCTCCTTCCTGCATGGAGGCGAGCGGAGTCTTCAACTCATGTGAGATGTGGCGCAAAAACGAGGCGCGTTGCTGTTCCAGTTCGTTGAGACGACTTCGCAGCCAGTCCAGGCGCACGCCAAGAGACTGCAAGTCGCGAGGCCCGGTAATCTCGATGGAATCTTTATAGGACCCACTGCCGAGGCGATTGATGGCACTGTCAATCTGTTGCAAAGGTCGGGTAATCAACGTCACAAAAAGGGCGGCAAGCCCGGATGCAGCTGCTATAAAAAGCAATGCCTGTATTGTCAGTGCTTGCTGAGTGGCGTCAGTTCGCTCACGCAGCAAGCTCTGCCGCGTGGTTATCCATTGCGCTATATTATCGGACAAGTCGTAGGCCGTGTCAGAAAGTCCGGCATACGCCGCCTCCGCAAGTCTGCGCTCCTGTGTATTTGCTAGCAAGGCAGACGCGCTGGCCTCGGCATCGAGAAGATTTGTTGCGATCTCTGTGACGTCGCCGGTCATGTTGTCCAGTGCAAGTAACTGAGCAACAGCTGCGTGAAACTCGGTTTTCCTGTTGTTATAAACCTGTAACAGGCTCTCATCACGCAGTATAAGGAACTGCAGCGCACTTCGTTCCATGCCAAGAGTTTGTTCAATTATTTGCCGGCTTGTACTCATTGCCGTAGCGGCAGCCGTTACAGCCTCCTGGCTCTGGTGACTCTGCCGGTCGAGTTGGCGGACAGTGGCCAGCAGGGCCGTGACCAACAGGGTAGCGACCACCATAAAGCCGATAATAGTCAGCTGCCGGATGGACTGTGCTCTGAACAGTAACATTCTCACCTCCTGTGACCGGTTACATGCGGGGCAACTCCAACCCATGTTCGATGCGCCTCATCAGCGGCGCAAGCGGGTCTGAACATGGTGTCAGCGGGTGCTTTGTTCTGAAGCGCATCCTAACATCCTCCGCGCCGGCAGGAAATTTGATATTGCGCTGAAGCAACCAAATGCTGAGTATCACAAGCGGGAGCGAACTCCGTGTCCGCTCCGTTGTCAGGTGTGCGAGCCCAGTGCCCGGGGTGGCCGTGGCAACAAAACCGGTGTGTTCTGCTTGTAGTGCTGATAGCTGGCGTCTTTGCCCCAGCGTTTGTCAGAGCGGGCCTCCAGCAAAGGTATTCCGCTGACGCGTGTCAGCAGTATTACCACAAAAAACGGAGAGATCAGGCTGAGCAGCTGCCAGCCGCTGAGAACCGGTGCAGCCACCAGCGCAACGCCAATCCACAGAAGAATTTCGCCAAAATAGTTGGGGTGCCGGGACCACGCCCACAAACCGCTGTTAATAAACTTACCCTCGTTTGCAGGTGTGGCCCGGAACCGCCGCTTTTGTCTGTCGGCCACTATTTCAATGAACAGACCTGTCGCCCAAAGTGCTATGCCTACGTAAGCCGCTGTTTCCATGGGCTGCCTGTTGCTGCTGGTAATCGCTGTCAACGCAGCTGCACTGGTCACAAACACCCACAATGCCTGAATGCTCCAGGTCACCATAAAGCGGCTGAACACCGGTTTGATATCATCAAAGCGGCCATCGGAACCGTCTTTTCTGACACGCAGGAACAAAAAACTGCCCAGGCGTGCGGCCCAGATGAAAATCATCATGGTCAGGATGATGGCGCGGGAATCCTGCCCCGGAGACAGATTGAGTGCCAGCAGTGCCAGCGTAATAAAACAAAGACTGCCGGTGAGATCAAAAAAATGCTCGGTCTGAGCCAGCCAGGAGGGCAGGAATATCAGCCAGTTGATGGCAAACGACAGGGCCGCGCAAATGGCCAGCACTGGCACGTTAAAGCCTGCAACATGAACCGTGGCGCCGCCTTGACTGCCGGCCGCGGTCAGCCCGGCTGCCACCAGCACAGTGACAATGATCACCATGATGGAACGGACGTGATTTACCTTTTCAGACTTCTTATTGTTGTCTTTGCCTGAATGACTCATGTCATCTCCCGGACGCAAGTTTCCAGCCATGGCTGTTTCCTGGTTTTACGAACACGCTGCGATTTCAGTTTAGCGTCGTGTGTGCAGTTTAACGTGCTGAGGTGAAATCACGAAAAAGCACGACGGCATGAATAAAACGCCGCCTGCGGTGTAGCGGGTAACAAAAAGCGAGCAGCTACATCATGACCGGTGCGGCTGAATTTCTGGTTTACGATACTGCTGTTATTGTTGAGTAGGTGTAGAATGTCGCCTTCAAGCCGTAGTGCCGCGGCAACAGGGCAATAAAAACATGACTGGCCTGGATCTTGATTACCGTCACCGCACTACGCTGAGGTTCAGCCGTGCCTTGATGATTATTATGGTCGTTGGTTCCATCGGCCGTACGTTTATTGCGTATCTGCCTGATTTTGTTGTCTGGCTGGGTTTTTTTAATGTGGCGCTGGCCGTAGTAGCCTACCTGGTTATCCGTAGCAAACGTTTGCTGCACTACGAATCTCAAATTGTCGTGGCTCTTTGTTTTATATACGTTTACCCGCTGTTCTTTACTACCGGCGGCGTCAATAGCCAGTATGTCTACTTCATGACGCTGATTCCCATGGTGGCAGCGCTTGTTGGCAGTGTTCGTATGACCTGGACAGTCTGTGTGATCCAACTGCTGCTTATTGTGCTGCTGTTCATGTTGGGTGATAGCATCCCCGACCTCACCGGTTACCCGTTTATAGAAGAGAAAACCCGTGTCAGAAGTGTCTGGTTGATGGTGGGGGTCATCATCGCCAGCTACTTTGGTGTCTATTTCCGCACAGCCTACGATGAACAATCCGTGATGCTCGACAATCTGGCCAGCGTTGATTATCTGACCGGTCTGTTGAACCGACGCGCTCTGAAAGCGCGACTCGATAATGAATTGCAGCGTAGCGCACGTTCTGCCCAGCCTTTGTCAGTTCTGATGATGGATGTTGATTTCTTTAAACAGTTCAATGATCAGCATGGACATGCCGCAGGTGATGACTGTCTGATCAAGGTTGCGCGCTGTCTGCGCAAACACACCCGTGCCGAAGACATTGTGTCGCGTTATGGCGGTGAGGAATTCCTGATTGTGTTAATCAACGCTGACGTCAAAGAAACCCTGACGGTCGCAGAAAAGCTGCGTCAGGCGATCGCAGACCTTGATCCGCTGGCCTGCGGCGATAATATCAGTGTGACGATTGGCGCTGCCTCTATGGCCCCGGCAACTTCGCTTGATCAGTTGCCGGAAGCGGAGGATCTGATTCGTGAAGCTGACGAGGCGCTCTATCGTGGCAAGGAGGCCGGACGCAATCGCGTGGAGTATTTTAATCGCTCCGAAACCAAGGCCATTAAAAGTAATCCGGCTTACACCTGAGAGTTTTCCAGGGCCTCCCAGCCTGCAAATAACTCATCCAGTGTTTTTTGCAGGCCAGCCAGTTTATCCAGAGCCGACTGCACTTCTTTTTGGTCGCTGTCATAAAAACCCGGTTCTGCCATCTGCTGCTCCAGCAATGCGATATCCGCTTCGGTTTTTTCTATTTTTTTGGTGATCTGATCCAGTTCGCGCTGCACTTTCTGGCTGAGTCTGGGTTGGCCGGACTTTGCCTTATTCTCGTTTACGACAACCGGAGTTGGTGCGACCTTTTCTTTTACAGCGACAGCGGGTTTGATATTCGCCGCTGGTTTGCTGATGACATCCTCGTCTTCAAAGGACAGCATTTTTCCACCCTGACGCGTCCAGTCTTCAAACCCGCCAACATACTCATTGACGACACCTGGCGCCTCAAACACGATGCATTGTGTGATCACGTTGTCGAGAAACTTTCTGTCGTGGCTGACTACCAGCAGCGTACCGCTGAACTCCAGCAGCAGCTCTTCCAGCAGTTCAAGTGTTTCCATATCCAGATCATTGGTCGGTTCGTCCAACACAATCATATTCGCGGGCTTGCTGAACAGCTTGGCCAGAATCAGGCGGTTCTGCTCTCCGCCTGACAGTGACTTGATCGGTTGCCGTGTACGCCGGGGCAGGAACAGAAACTCCTGCAGATAACTGATCACATGTTTGTTCTTGCCGTTGATTTCGATAAATTCCCGGCCTTCAGACAGGAAGTCGATCACCGTCTGTTCGGGATCCAGCTTGTTACGCAGCTGGTCGAAATAAATGATTTCCAGATTGGTGCCGAGTTTGACCTCGCCTGAATCCACTGGCAGCTCCCCCAGCAGGATGCGCAGCAAGGTAGTTTTGCCGCTACCGTTGGCGCCAATAAAACCAACGCGGTCGCCACGCAGAATCTTGGTGGAGAAATTGCGCAGGATAGGTTTGTCACCAAAGCTGTGATTGAGTTTTGTTGCTTCTATAACAATCTTGCCCGAGCTGCCTGCCTGTTCCAGCGAGAAGGTGGCTTTGCCGCTCAGTTCACGTCGCTGGCTGCGCTCGTCACGCATTTTTTTCAGTGCGCGGACACGGCCTTCGTTGCGTGTTCGACGGGCTTTGACACCCTGGCGGATCCAGACCTCCTCTTCTGCAAGACGTTTGTCGAATTCCATATTGGTTTTGTCTTCCGCTGCCAATTGCTGGTCACGGAAGGTCAGGAAGGACTCATAGTCGCCGTCCCAGCTGCGAATTTTACCGCGGTCGATTTCAATGATGCGATTGCTGATTTTTTGCAGGAACTGTCTGTCGTGTGTGATGACCAGAACGGCGCCGCGGAAATCGTTAATGGCTTTTTCCAGCCATTCGATAGTTGGAATATCAAGGTGGTTGGTAGGTTCGTCCAGCATCAGCAGATCGGGATCGCTGATCAGGGCGCGTCCCAGCGATGCGCGCCGCCGGCTGCCGCCGGAGAGCGTTTTCATGCGGGCATCTGCCGGCAGTGACAACATATCCAGCATGCCTTCAATCTTGTGCTCAAATGCCCAGCCGTCGCGCTCTTCAATGAGTTTTTGCAGCGCGCCCATCTCGTTCATGTTTTTTTCGTCAGTCCAATCCAGATTTTCATCGTGTGTGAGAGCGTGATAACGCTTGAGCACTTCCCCCAGGCCTTCGATGCCGCCGGCGATATAGTCATAGATGGTCTGCTCGTCCTGAGCAGGCAGATTCTGGTCGAGATAAGCCACACGAATACTGTCCGCACGCCACAGCTCACCGCTGTCCGCGATAATCTGCCCCATCAGCACTTTCATGAAAGTGGATTTGCCGGCGCCATTCTGGCCCAGAATACCGATGCGTTCGCCCTTATGGATGGTCATGGCAACACCATCAAGCAGTGGATTGTCACCAAAGGCAAGTGAGAGATTATTCAAACGAAACAACAGCATGGGTAGTAAATTTCCTGATTTCGGGGGTGGGCGGCAGATAGTTTGCGGCTTGTATTTGAGGCGCTGCAGTATAAACTTAAGCGCATACAGATGACAGTCAGCCGTAAATCGCCTCTTTTTAAGTGCCTCATTAAAGGACTATTGTGCTCAAGATCGATCAGCTTCCCGATTTTATTCAACCAACGCTGGAACGGTATTGGCAGGCCCTGCAGGACCGGGCTGATTCGGGCGATCAGCCGGATGCGCAGGCGCTGATCGAGCTGGTGAAGTCACAGGATGGATTTTCCCGCCAGCTCGCTCAGGTGTGGGCGTGTAGCGACTATGTCGCCAATGTGTGTCTGCAGCACCCAGGCATGATGCTGGCCTTGCACCAAAGCGGTCAGCTCCTGCGCCTGAGCACGGATGACTATTTCAGTGAGTTACGCGCCGAATTGCAGCCTTTGTTTCCTGATAACGAGGCTGCAGACGGTTCCGGGAGAGTTGACGAAGCAGGCCTGAAAAAACGCCTGCGATTGTTTCATCAGAAGCAAATGCTGCGTCTGATCTGGCGTGATGTCTGCCATCTGGCAACTGTGCGTGATACTGCTGCGGAGGTGTCGGCACTGGCTGAAGCCGCGATGGATGTCACACTGGATATCCTGCATCAATGGCTGGTTCGCACTTTGGGTGAGCCCGTTGGCCAGCGCTCCGGGAAATCACAGCGCCTGGTCATTCTGGGCATGGGCAAACTGGGCGCCGGTGAGCTGAACCTGTCGTCTGATATCGATCTGATGTTCGCATTTCCCGAGAGTGGCGAAACCCGTCATAAAAACCCCGAAAACTCAGTCAGCTGCCAGCAGTTTTTTATAAAACTGGGCCAGCAGCTGATCGATGTGCTGGACACCATCACGGTGGATGGTTTTGTATTCCGTGTTGATATGCGTTTGCGGCCCTATGGCAGCGAAGGTGTGCTCGCCTGCAGTTTTGATGCCATGGAAAATTATTATCAGTCGCAGGGGCGCGACTGGGAGCGTTATGCCATGATCAAGGCGCGGGCGGTTGCCGGCGACATCAAAGCCGGCGATGAATTATTGCAACGACTGCGCCCGTTCAGTTATCGACGTTATCTGGATTTTTCTGCATTTGAATCGTTGCGTAGTATGAAGCAACAGATCAACAAGCAGGTCAGAAAAAAAGGTATGAACGAAGATGTAAAACTCGGCGCCGGAGGTATCCGCGAAGTTGAGTTTGTGGTGCAGGCATTGCAAATGGTTCATGGCGGGCGTGACAAGCGCCTGCAGCAGACCTCTTTGTACAAAGCCATGGATATGTTGCAGGCGGGTGATTATCTGCCGGCTGATATTGTGCAGTCACTACGAAATGCTTACAACTTTTTACGCGATCTTGAGCACAAGTTACAGGCGTTCGGCAATAAACAGACACAGTCCCTGCCCGCCTCAGCGGAGGAGCAAAAGCGTGTGGCTATTGCCATGGCGGTGCCTGATGTAAAAGGCGCCAGCTGGGACGATCTGATGTCAGTGCTGGAAGCGCACCGTGCCATTGTCCGACAGCACTTCAGTGATGTCATTCATACAGAGGAGGAAGATGACGATGCCTCCCGTCATGATGTTGATGACGTCGGGATGCAATCGCTCTGGCACCAGGATCTGACACAGAGTCAAGCCATTGAGCTGTTGACTCAACTCAAATTTGAGTCGCCGGGAAAAACCTGGCAGCTATTGAGCGACTTTCGCAAGGACAGGGCATACCAGACTCTGCCGGCAGAAAGTCGTCAGCGTTTTTCCCGGTTTATGCCGCTGCTGCTGGCTACGCTCGCACAGGAGAAAAAACCCAGTCTGGGCTTCCATCGTGTGATGAAGTTGGTGGAGGCAGTCGCCCGCCGGACTGCTTATCTGGTTTTGTTGTCCGAAAACCCCCGCGCCATGAAACAGTTTGTACATCTGTGCACCGAGAGTCCGTTTATAGCGGAATTCCTGAGTCGCCACCCGGTACTGCTGGATGAGTTGCTTGGAATCATGCGGCAACCGCCGGAAAAAACTGCGCTGCAGGAGGAGCTCGCACAAGGACTGCTGCGGATCGGTGAAGAGAGTTTTGAAGAGCAGATGGAATATCTGCGCTATTTTAAACAGACCCATACGCTTCAGGTAGCGGCGGCGCAGATCAACGCCAATATGACGGTGATGAAAGTCAGCGATTATCTGACCTTTACGGCTGAGGCAATACTTGAGCAGGTGCTGGCGCTAAGCTGGCAGTATCTGACCCGAAAACATGGTTACCCGGTCAACCTGCAGGGAAATCACGGCGAAATGGATTTTGTGGTGATCGGTTACGGAAAACTCGGCGGAATCGAGCTGAGTTATCTTTCGGATCTGGATCTGGTATTTCTCCATGACGGCGCCCTGGACGAAAATACTGTCTGTGCTGAAGGTCAGAAAAGTATCAACAGCCGCGAATTCTACACCCGCATGGCGCAGCGGGTTATTACCATGCTTGGCACCAACACTGTTTCCGGGAAATTGTATGAAGTGGACATGCGTCTGCGTCCTTCAGGTGAGTCCGGATTATTGGTAAGCACCTTGCCTGCTTTTGAACAGTATCAGAAAAAAGAAGCATGGACGTGGGAACACCAGGCGCTGGTTCGTTCACGAGCAGTCGCGGGGTCAACACGCATGGCAGGCCAGTTTGAACAACTGCGCGCAAAAATTCTTGCTCAGCCCCGCGACATACAAAAACTTGCCAATGACGTGATGACCATGAGGTCCCGCATGCGTGATGAGCTCACACGCAAGGCCGGGCTTAAAGCCAGTCAGCCGGGTTTTGCTATCAAACAGGGGCCAGGTGGCATTGTTGATATCGAATTTATGGTGCAGTTTCTGGTGTTGGCTCAGTCTTCAAATTGCGCACCGCTGGCACGATGGTCCGACAACGTCAGAATTCTGGAAGCAGCAGCACGTTGCGAGCTGATGACCGGGCAGGAGATCGGACAGCTGACACAGTGCTATTTGTCACTGAGAGCCAAGTTACACGAGTTTGCTTTGCAACATGGCGAGACAGTTGCGGTTGATGAGGACGTGATAGCGGAAGTCATGAACCCGCTGAAGCCATTGAGTCAGGGTGTCACCATGCTCTGGAACAAAGTTTTTGCGCCATACCAGTCAGCCGGACCGAGCCCGGAGTCTGGCGCATGAGCATGGATTTAAAGGCAACAGTGTCGGGAAAAATACTGGTGATTGGCCCGTCCTGGGTCGGCGATATGGTGATGGCGCAGTCGCTGTTTAAAGAGTTACATCAGCTGCACGCCGGATTACAGCTGGATGTGCTGGCACCCGCCTGGAGCCGGCCTATCCTCGAACGAATGCCGGAAGTCAGTCATGCAATCGATCTGCCGTTTGCTCATGGCGAGTTCGGTCTTGGGAAGCGTTACAAACTCGGCAGATCCCTGCGTAATGAACAATACCAACAGGTGATAGTACTGCCCAATTCGTTCAAGTCTGCGCTAGTGCCGTGGTTTGCAAAAATCCCCCGGCGTACGGGATGGCGGGGTGAGCAGCGAGGTCCGTTGCTGAATGACTGTCGCATACTCGATAAAAATCGCTATCCCTTGATGGTGCAACGGTTTGTGGCTCTGGCGTATCCGGCCCAGGCAGCGCTTCACGACCCGATACCGGTGCCGCAGCTGGTCAGCAGCAAACAGTCAGCGCTGCAAGCCGTGGCTGATCTGGGGCTGGGATGGACTTCAGATACTTCCGTGCTGGCGCTGTGCCCGGGCGCTGAATTCGGTGACGCCAAGCAGTGGCCGGCAGAACACTACGCGGCAGTGGCGGAAGAGTACAGTCATCGCGGCTGGCGTATTGCTTTGATGGGTTCCGCAAAGGATAGAGGCGTCTGTGAACAGATCGTGGCGCGCCTGCCCCACGGGTTGCAACCCCAATGTGACAACCTTGCAGGCCGAACCAGTCTGGCACAGGTCATAGATTTGCTCTCGCTTGCCAAAGCTGTTGTCAGTAATGACTCCGGGCTCATGCATATCTCAGCGGCGTTACATCGTCCGTTAGTGGCGGTATACGGCTCCACCTCTGCGGATTTTACACCGCCTTTGTCCGATCAGGTGCAGCTGTTGCACACCGACATCAGTTGCCGCCCCTGTTTCAAACGGCAGTGTCCGTATGGGCATAAACGCTGTCTTACAGAGTTGTTACCACAACAAGTGCTGAAAGCACTGGATAATCTTCTGGGCGGTGTGCAGCTGGCACAACTGCTATGATGTTTTTTGATACGAACTGTCGTGTAAATGTGGAGAAAGTTGTTTGAGAATTCTGATAGTCAAAACCTCTTCGCTTGGCGACGTGGTTCACACCTTGCCGGCCCTGACCGATGCGGTAAAGGCGATCCCCGGTCTGCGTGCTGACTGGGTGGTAGAAGAGGGTTTTGCAGAAATACCTGCCTGGCATCCTGCTGTGGACCGGGTGATTCCCGTTGCCATACGGCGCTGGCGCAAACAGTGGTGGAACACACTACGCGGAGGTGAGATTGGCCGGTTCGTAGCTGAGCTTCGTCACAGTGAGTACGATGCGGTAATTGATGCGCAGGGCTTGTTCAAAAGTGCGGTGATGACAAGGCTGGCGCGTGGGAAACGGGCCGGGCTGGACAAAAACAGTATCAAAGAGCCTGTCGCGAGCCACTTTTACCAACAAAAAATTGCTGTGCCACGTGCAGAACATGCCGTGCAGAGAGTGAGGCAGTTGTTCTCCAGTGTTCTTGCATACCAGTATGATGCTCAGCAGGTTGACTATGGTTTGCTGTCACCTGTGCCGGAGTCAATGGCTCAGTCAGCACCTGCTCTGATGTTTCTGCATGGCACAACCTGGGCCAGTAAACACTGGCCAAAACAATACTGGAAAGATCTGGCCTTGCTTGCGAGCGCTGCCGGCTATCAAGTCAAACTGCCCTGGGGTAATTTGGCGGAGCAGCAGCGGGCGGAGGATATTGCAGATGGCGTGGCCGGAGCCGAGGTACTCCATCGTATGAATCTGACGGAACTTGCTCAACAGTTGCGCCAATGTGATGGTGTCATTGCTGTCGATACCGGACTTGGCCATCTGGCGGCTGCGCTTAACAGACCAACAGTTTCCATTTACGGTTCGACCAACCCGTTTTTATCGGGTACTTTTGGCCAGAATCAATTGCAGCTTAAATCCGATCTTGCATGTTCCCCCTGTATGAAGCGCGAGTGTGAGTACCGCGGGCAGCCCTTGATCGATCAAACCGCAGCGGGCGAGAGTTTTGAAGTGACTCCGGCCTGCTACAGGTCCTCGCCGCCAGCCGATGTGCTGGCGCATTTGCAACGTATGATTCAACAATCCGGATTCACAGGTCTTCCGCAGGGATCGGCGCAATGAAACTGGCTTTGCTGATATACAAATATTTTCCGTACGGTGGACAGCAGCGCGACTTCATGCGGATCCTGCAGCGCTGCCAGCAGGCCGGCCATGATGTTGTGGTCTATTGTCTGAGTTGGCAAGGTCCGCAGCCAGACAATATTGAGCTGGTGATTGTGCCGGTCAAAGCATTCTCTCGTCATCTTCTCTATCAGCGCTACACGGCATGGATACAGTCCGAACTCGGAAAGCACTCTGCGGATCTGGTAATCGGTTTCAGCAAGATGCCAGGACTGGATATCTATTACGCGGCCGACCCGTGTTTTGCGGCGCGAATGGATAGGGAAAATTCACTGATCAAAAAAATACTGCCGCGCTACAGGCATTTTCTGCGCTATGAAAAAGCAGTACTCGATGCAGGATCTGATACCGAAATAATGCTATTGTCACCTCAACAACAAAATGACTTTGAGGAATTTTATCCCGGCTGTAAACCCAGATTACACCAGTTGTCCCCCGGCATCGACGCTTCACGTCTGCCCAGTGCAGAGGCAGAAACAGAGCGAAAAGAGTTCAGAGAAAATTTCTCGCTGACAGACAATGACATTGCTCTTTTGCAGATCGGGTCGGGTTTCAAAGTGAAAGGACTGGACCGGTCCATTCGTGCGTTTGCTGCTTTGCCAGACGATATTCGCTTGCGCTCGCAATTCTATATTGTTGGTCAGGACAAGCCGGGAGACTATCTGAAGCTTGCGCAGTCGTTGAGGGTTGCCGATCGCTGTCATTTTCTGGGCGGTCGCGAAGATGTCCCGCTTTTTCTGCGTGGCTGTGATTTGCTTTTACATCCGGCTTACAGCGAAAGCGCAGGTTATACGTTGCTTGAAGCGGTGATCAACGGTTTGCCGGTGTTGACTACGGACACCTGCGGGTATGCGTTTCACGTTGAGCGCGCGCGCGCCGGAGAAGTTTGCAAGTCGCCATTTTCCCAGCAAGAGCTGAACAATATGCTGCTGTCCATGTTGGAAACGCTGAATCAGCGCAAATGGCAGCAGAACGGTCTTGCCTACGCCAAACAGATAGATGTTGCCGGCATGCCGGACGCTGCGCTCAAACTGATTGAGCAGGTGGCCCGCAAAAAAACCAGTGTGCTTTCATGACGCTTTACCTTCGCGAGGAGTTTGCCGAGACCTGGAAAGATCAGGACGCTTTTTTAGCGGTAGATAATCTGCAAGGCGAAATTTTCCGTGAAGTGAAAGACCGGCGTACTTTCAGGTTTGAGCTCGCCGGTCGCAGCTACTTTGCCAAGATTCATCGGGGAGTCGGTTGGCTCGAAATTTTCAAGAATTTTTTGAGTCTGCGAAAACCGGTGTTGGGCGCGCAAAACGAGTGGCAAGCGATCAGTGCTTTGCAGGCATTGCATATTCCGACCATGAGTGCGGCGGCATTCGGCGAGCGTGGTGCCAATCCGGCCCGCCGCTTTTCGTTTCTTATCACCGACGAATTAAAGCCGGTTATCAGTCTGGAAACAGTCTGTGCGCAGTGGGACAAAAAACGGCCTTCTTTTGCTTTCAAAAAAAACCTGGTGCTTGAAGTGGCCAGGCTTGGCCGGCTGTTGCATACAAATAAAATATGTCACCGTGATTTCTACCTGTGTCATTTTCTTTTACGCTGCACAGCCGATGGGGGAGTAGATGAAACGGTGCCGCCTCATCTTTCGATCATTGATCTGCATCGGGCGCTGCTTCAGCCAGCATTGTTATCCCGATGGATAGAAAAGGATATTGCTGGTCTGTATTTTTCAGCCCTTGATATCGGGCTCACGCGCACAGACCTCTTCCGGTTTATTAAGGCCTATAGCGGGCAGTCATTGCGCGTTGCGTTGAAGCAGCAGGCCGGATTGTGGGCAGCGGTTGAACGAAAAGCACATAAGGTGTGGCAGCGCGATCTTCGCAAGAAGGAGCGCAGACTCCGGCAAAGGGTTTACAAAAATTCAGCATGTGTGGGAAAACAACAAAGCGCAACTCAACTTGCGCTGTTTAACAAGACCTCGTGGACACCTGCTCTGCAGGGCCTGATAGACCGGCCAGACGAATTGATGAAAAACGGTGTCATGCTCAAAGATGGAGATTCCACTACTGTTGTTGCCGTCACGCTTGATGGCCGTGAGTGGGTGATCAAACGCTACAACTTAAAAAACCCGCTATACGCCATCAGCCGATTGTTGAGGCCAAGCCGTGCCTGGCACTGCTGGGCCAGCGCTTTTCGTCTGGCGGACGCTGGCATTGCAACGCCGGCGCCTTTGTTGATGCTTGAAAAACGCTGGGGGCCTTTGCGCAGGCAGGCCTGGTTTGTCAGTGAGCGTGTTGCGGGCCAGGATGTCCTTCGCACGCTGGAGTATGAACTGCCTGATTCCGCTGCATGGCTACAAGCTCTCGACCTGTTTGATGGACTGTTCCGGCGCATGCGTCAGCACCGGCTGGTTCACGGCGATATGAAAGCAACCAATTTTATCCTGCAGCAGCAGGAAGACGGGCAAACCAGGTTGCAGGTGCTTGATCTGGATGCCACCCGTATAGAACAACGCAAGTGGCGTTTCAAAAAATACTTTACTCGCGATCTGCGCCGTTTTTATGCAAACTGGCGACATCATGACGCTGCAGCCCGGGTCAACACCCTGGTGAGCCGGTTTATGAATACGCTGTAGCAATTTTCAGTCAATGGATTCTGTGAAATGGGCTTAGTTACACTGGGGTTGTCGGGTGCAATGGGGTATGACCCCGCCGCCGCCTTGTTTATAGATGGGGAGCTGATGCTGGCGGTGGAAGAGGAGCGTCTCATCCGCCGCAAACACGCCCGTGACATGCTGCCGATCGAGTCGATCCGGTACTGCCTGAGAGCAGCCAAACTGAAACCCCGCGATGTCGATCAGGTTGCTATCGCCTACGCCCCGGTCTCTCTGTTAAGTCCTGCGCGCTGGCACTATGCGCGACGCTACTGGTATGCCCCGGATCGCGCACTTGATGTGTTGTTCAATGGCAACCGACGATTCCGTCGCTACTATCAGCAAATTCAGAAAATGCTGTCTGATCTGGGAATCCCGCTAGAGAAAATAAAACTGATCCCGGTGGAGCACCAGCTTGCACATGCGGCCAGTGCTTATTACATGAGTGGGTTCAAAGAAAAGACTGCCATTTTGTGTGTTGATATCAAAGGCGAGTATGCAACAACGTTTTTTGGTTACGGTGAAAACGGACGTATCCACAAGATCAAGGAGTTCTACGATCCTGACTCTCTGAGTGGCATGTACGCGTCTGTGTGCGACTACCTCGGTTTTGATATGTTGGACGGCGAATCCAAAGTGATGGGCATCGCGACGTTCGGCAGTGCGGACAAGTACGATCTGTCGTTTCTGGCAGATTATCGTGGCAAGGATTTCAAGGTTAATACAAAGATGTTGAATGTCGTTGGTCTGCGCCGTTACAAGCATCGCGGCATCGGCCATTCATTCACCCCGGCGTTACTGGAGAAGCTGGGGCCGCGACGTGCAGGTGATGTATTTCAGGATCCTTACGTGCACTACGCGGCAGGCATCCAGCATTTATATGAAACAATCACTACCGGGCTTACTGCGCATTATCTGTCGGGAATTCTCAAGAGCGGCGGGAAACTTGCGATCGCCGGTACGGGGGCTTTCAACGTAAAACTCAATCAGCGCTTAAGAGCTTTGCCGTGGGTTGACGAAGTGTATGTGCCACCAGCGGCCGGCGATGCGGGCACGGCTATTGGCGCGGCAGCCTATGTGCTCGCCAATCATAATAATCTTCCGGTCGCGCCGCTGCGTCATGCCTACCTCGGGCCGAAATACACCACTGAGCGGTGCATTAGGGCATGTGAAGCACACCGGGACAAACCGCGTTTTGAGTTGCTCGAAAAGCCGGCTGAGAAAGCTGCGGAACTGCTGGAGCAGGGACATCTGCTAGGCTGGTTTCAGGGACGCATGGAGTTTGGTCCGCGCGCATTAGGCAATCGCAGTATCCTTGCCAGCCCCCTGGCTATCGACAGCGTTAAAGAAATCAACCAGCGGGTCAAGTTCCGGGAAAAATGGCGTTGTTTCGCCCCAAGCATGCTGCCAACGTTAGCAGCTGAAGTTCTGGGCGGCGCACAACACGCGGACTTCATGTCGCAGACATTTGATGTGCCGGCTGAGTGGCAAAAAAAATATCCGTCAGTTGTCTATCGTGATGGCAGCACCCGGGCGCACATCGTGCACAAAGAAAACAATCCGCGCTTTTACGCTTTGTTGCGTGCGATGGAAAAACTTACTGGTGTCGGCATGGTGGTAAACACGTCGCTTAACCGGCCGGGCGAAGCGATGATCTGTTCCCCTGAAGATGCACTGGATATGTTTTTTGGATCTGATCTGGAGTATCTGATTATGCAGGATTTGCTGATTACCAAACCGCCGGAAGACAATTCAGGCTGGGAACGCAGCTGATAACACCATCATAGCTCTTTCTCGAAAACCAGCAGGCCCGAGCCGCGATCAGCGGGGAATTGCTGAAGCAGTCGTAATCTTCCGTCATTGAGACCGGCGTCCAGATGTGCCTGAAAACTGCTGCGCGGTGTAACTGCGATAATGGTTCCGGGTGCTGCAGACAGAATCAGATCGCCGGAGATTTCGCGACGGACTTCATCGTAGTTACCGATACGCCGGCTCTGATACGCGATGTGAATTTCGTTGGTCAGCAGAGGTGCTGTCGCCCGTGTTGAAGCATTAATCCAGCGGCTGGCATCCTCCAGATGTTGTTTGGACGCGCCAAAAGACAGGTGAGCATCGATAGCAGCAAATACCAGCAGAAGCGTCGCCCAGCGCAAAAACCCTTTACGTTGCTGGCTGATCGCAAAACTCCAGCCGCGGTCAAGCACAAATGGGACAAACACCAACAACAACGTGCACAAGAGTAATGTGTAACGAGTAGTCACAAATCGCGTGATCAACATGAACATTAATAGAATGCCGGCGGCCATCAGCATCCAGATGAGGACGACGGCAAGCCCGGGTTGCGACAGGCGCATAAACCGGCGCATGGCCCCGTAAAGCAGCAGCGGTGCAACAGCCAGCCCCAGACTGTCAATGATGCAGGCCAGCAAGACTGCAATCAGACCGGTAGCCAGAAAAATACCGGTATAGTCGCCGACAAATTGCGCGGCATAATCACCGAATACAACCTGTTCAAGCGCAGGTGCTTCAGCACCTAGCAAAGGAGCCAGGTTGCTCAGAAATGGTTGGTAGATTTGCAGGAAGACCCTGAGTTGTGCCGGAACATCCAGAGCCACCAGTGCCAGAGCAACACCCAGAGTCAGTACCGTTAACACCGACAAGGTTTGCAGCCGTAAAAATGCCCGCTGTCGCAGATTGACCAATGATTGAGTGGGCACCAGAACAGCAACCGGTGTCACAAACAGAAAGAGCAGAGCTTCGGGTCGGAATAGACTGGCTGCAAGGCAACTCAGCATAAAATAAAGACCAAATCGCAAACGCAGCGATTCGGCGTAAACTATCAGGTAGTAAACCGCCAACAAACAAAAAGCCAGATAACCAATATCCCGAATAATATAAGCACGGAACTCATTCAGGTGAGGGTAGAGCAGCACGCAGGCAACTGCCAGCCAGATTGTTCTGCGCGAGGGCGTCATGGCTGCCACAATGTTGACAAAACTTACGCTGAGCAGCGCAAACAGCAACGCGTTGACGATGTTGGCTGCAGCAAACATCGATAGTCCGGTCAGGCTGTGAATGCCCGCAAGCAGCAATGGAAAGTGTGCCCATTGATAATGCTCAAAGGCGGCGCCAATACCTTGAGAGAGAGCGATATCCGCAGTGCGGGCGTAGGTATAGGCATCGGTATTGGGCAGTTCATTCAATAATACCGCCAACAGGCTTAGCAGCAGGCTGCCCAGCACGGTAACAAGTCGGACAAACCGGATATCGCCGGCAGCCAGCCAGTGGTGACTGTTCATGAGGACGCTCCAGGGGTGTCATTCTTTCTGCTGTAAAGATCGGGCATGCCGGCGGGACGTGTTTTAAAACGGCGGTGAAGCCAGATGTACTGATCAGGCGCTTCACGGATAGCGGCCTCGATCAATTCGTTGATGCGGCGTACATCTTCGCTGTCATCTCCGGTTGGGTAGTTCTCCAATGGTTTGCTGAAAATTATTTCATAATACTCGCCGTTGTTGCGGCGGTAGTGCGCCAGAAAAATCACTGGTGAGTTGTTAACTTTTGCGAAAGTTGTAGTGGCTGTAATGCTGGCGGCGGGCCGTCCGAAAAAATCGGCGAACACTGAATGTTTGGGACCGTAGTCCTGGTCGGCGGCATACCAGAGCACTTTTCCCTGCTGCAACTGACGAAAGGCTTTTCTTACTTCTTTGCGCTCAATCACTTCATCAAAATGTCTCTGCCTGCCTCGCTTCATCAAGGTGTCAAACAATGGATTTTTATGAAAGCGGTAGGTGATGCAGAACCGGTAGAACTGGGAAAAAAGGCTGCCGGCGAATTCTATTGTTGAAAAATGCGCGCTGACCAGCAGAACACCTCTGCCCAAAGCCTGTGCTTCTTTGAGATTGTCCAGCCCTTGTATTCTCACGCGGTCCGCAAAGTCTGTCGGTTTGCGGCACCACGACAAACCAATTTCCATCACGCCGATGCCATTGGACATAAAAGTATCGCGTACCAGTTTTTTCTGTTCAGCAGCGCTGAGCTCGGGAAAACACAGGGCGATGTTCACTTCGCAGATATGGCGCCGGCGGCGTGCCACATGATACATCAGCAGTCCCAGCGCTTTGCCCAGACCCATTTGCCAGCTGAAAGGCAGGTGAGCCAGTGCCCAGATGCAGGCGTAGCCCAGCCAGGTGGGCCAGTGTCGCGGAGCAAGATAGTCTTTCAGATTGTCACTGTGTTGGTATTTATTCTTCACTGTTGTATCTGCGTTGGTTTTCAGCTGCCCGGCATTGTAGCAGACTGACAGGGGCGCCGTGTGCGTGTGATATCATGGCCGCCTTAACGCAAGGCCCCCTTAACGCAGGGCAAGAGGGAAACAATCAAAATGGCAGCACCAGGTTCCAGGCCCCACTCCAATACATCCATCGCCGAGATTCCCCCGTTTCATCAGGCCAGAGTGCTGGTGGTAGGTGATGTCATGCTGGACCGCTACTGGCATGGCAAAGCCACCCGGATCTCGCCCGAAGCACCTGTGCCGGTGGTTAAAGTAAACGGTAGTGAAGACAGGCCGGGTGGAGCCGCCAACGTCGCTTTGAACATTGCTGCGCTGGGAGCCGCAGCGACCCTTGCAGGTATTACCGGGCAAGACGAGGCCGGCGAAGAGCTGGCGCGACGGCTGGCGGCAGCGGGAGTTCTGTGCCACTTCCAGGCTTCTTCGGACGCGCCAACCATCACCAAGCTACGTATTATCAGTCAGCATCAACAATTGCTGCGCGTGGATTTTGAACAGCCTTTCAGCCCTGACGATGTCGATATTCTGGTAGTTCA
Source organism: Pseudohongiella sp. (assembly GCA_030651695.1). Taxonomy (GTDB): domain Bacteria; phylum Pseudomonadota; class Gammaproteobacteria; order Pseudomonadales; family Pseudohongiellaceae; genus Pseudohongiella. The sequence goes on from JAUSCD010000030.1 coordinate 74,202, forward strand.
TGCACTGGCTGCGCTGGATCATACCCAGGTGCTGGTGTTATCCGACTATGGCAAGGGCAGCCTCAGCGATACTCAAAGCATGATCAAGGCTGCCCGCGCCCGTGCGATTCCGGTGGTGGTGGATCCGAAAGGTGCTGATTTTGAGAAATACCGCGGTGCCACGGTCATCACCCCGAATCTGAGTGAGTTTGAAACCGTTGTCGGGGCCTGCAGCAGCGAAGACGAGCTGATCAGTAAAGGCCAGCAACTGCGCAGCGATCTGGACTTGGGTGCGTTGTTGATTACCCGGGGTGAGCACGGTATGACGCTGCTTCAGGCGGAAAAACCACCGTTCCACTTACCTGCACAAGCGCGTGAGGTATTTGATGTAACCGGCGCCGGCGACACGGTTGTGTCGGTGTTGGCGGCAGCTCTGGCTGCCGGTGAAACCCTGCAAACAGGCACTGCACTAGCCAATCTGGCGGCCGGACTTGTAGTTGCCAAACTGGGCACAGCGGCCATCAGCGGGCCTGAGCTCCGACGTGCCATGCAGCTGCAGGAAGGCCGTGGCCGCGGTGTAATGACGGCAGACCAATTAGCGCTGGTGGTGGAAGATGCGCGCGCACATGGGGAAAAGGTCGTATTTACCAATGGCTGCTTTGACATTATTCATGCCGGGCACGTCGGTTATCTCACTGAAGCCCGCAAGCTGGGCGACCGGCTGATTGTTGCCATCAATAACGATGATTCGGTTAAACGATTAAAGGGGCCGGGTCGCCCCATCAATCCGGTTGACAGACGTATGGCTGTGCTGGCCGGTCTTGCCGCCGTTGACTGGGTGGTGAGTTTCGCCGATGACACGCCGGAAGCACTGTTGCGCCAGATTCGCCCGGATGTATTGGTCAAGGGCGGCGATTATTCCGTGGACGGGGTGGTTGGTGGTGATTTTGTGCACAGCTACGGTGGCGAGGTCAGGGTGCTCAACTTCCTCGACAATTGTTCAACGTCCGCTATTGTGGAGAAAGTCAGGAACTCCTGATGGCTGAATCTGCTGGCAGAACCATCCCTTTTTCCGATGCATTGGCAGTCTGGTGGCGTATCGGTCTGCTCAGCTTTGGCGGGCCGGCCGGCCAGATAGCTCTGATGCACCGGGTACTGGTAGAAGAAAAAAAGTGGCTGGATGAAAACCGCTTTCTGCATGCCCTGAATTATTGCATGTTGCTTCCCGGGCCTGAGGCGCAGCAGCTGGCGACCTATATCGGCTGGCTGCTGCATGGTGTCAAAGGTGGACTGGTAGCTGGTTTGTTGTTTATTTTGCCAGGCGCTTTGGCGATTCTGGCGCTGTCCTGGCTCTATGTTCTACTGGGCGATCTGACAATTGTTGATGGTCTTTTTTTTGGTCTGAAAGCAGCGGTGCTGGCATTGGTTGTTCAGGCGCTGATCCGTATTGCTGCCCGTACCCTTAAGGGTCGTCTGAAACCGCTGTTGGCGGTGCTGGCGTTCTGCGCCTTGTTTATTCTGGGCCTGCCTTTTCCGGCGGTAGTGATCGGCGCCGGGTTCATCGGCTGGTTGTTTGAAAAGTATCTGCCTGAAGACGCCCCTGGTCATGGCGGCACGGCAGGAACCGTATCCGATTCCGCCTCAGACAGTTTGTTGCAGGTATCTGCAGCTGATATAGGGAGTGCCCGCAAAGCCGCCATTGTATGTGCATTGCTTTGGGCACTGACATTGGGCGGATTGATGGTGTTGCCCGATAACGGTCATGTGTTTGCAGATATCGCGGTTTTTTTCTCCAAGATGGCGGTGGTGACTTTTGGTGGTGCCTATGCCGTATTGGCGTATGTGGCTCAACAAGGTGTTGAGCAGTATCAATGGCTGCAACCGGGGGAAATGCTTGATGGTTTGGGCTTGGCAGAAACTACGCCCGGACCGCTGATTCTGGTGACTCAGTTTGTGGGTTTTCTTGGCGCGTACCGGCAGGCAGGTGTTGAGCCTTCCTTGCTGATGGGTACCATGGGAGCGCTGCTTACTACCTGGGTGACCTTTCTTCCGTGTTTTGTCTGGATTTTTGCCGGCGCCCCCTATGTTGAGTCTTTGCGCGACAATCGTGCTTTGTCTGCCGCGCTGTCTGCTATTACCGCTGCCGTCGTGGGTGTTATCGCCAATCTGGCTTTATGGTTTGCTCTGAATCTGCTTTTTTCAGAAACACGCCAGATCACTGGCGCGGGTCTGGATATATTGTTGCCTGTGGTAAGCTCGATCCAGCTACCTGCCGTGGGTTTGTCTGCACTGGCTTTTGTGCTGGTGTTTGCACTCAAATGGCACCTTCTCAGAGTGCTGGGCACTATGGCGCTGGCTGGTGTGATCGCACAGTTTTTGCTGGTATGATTTTCGCCACAGTCTGTATACCAATTTATCTATGATTTTAGTTTGCCAAAACAGGAGCTCCACCAATGTTGAAAAGCAATCGCTTCAAAAAAATTCTGGCTGTAAGTGCGATTACACTGACGTCTGCCGCCCTCTACACCGCCAGCGCCCAAGACGCACCGCCCCCGACGCCAGAACAGATTGCTGCTTCATCAACGGCAACCAGACAGGCTGTATTCAAACTGCTGGCGTTTAACATGGCTCCGATCAACGGCATGGCACGCAACACAGTTGAGTTTGACGCAGTGCTTGCTCAACGCAATGCCCTTCGTGTTGCCGCGCTGGCGCCAATGATTCCTGAAGTGTTTGCGACCAATGACACCCGCGCCTTTGGTGTGACCACCGAAGCGCTGCCAATTATCTGGGACAACATGGAAGATTTCCGCGCGAAAGCTGCGGCGCTGGAAGAAGCGGCGAACACTTTTGCAGCTGTTGCGGCCGGTGGTGATCGTGCGGCCACCATAGGTGCTATCCGCGCGTTTGGTTCAACCTGTGGCAACTGCCATCGCGAATACCGGGTCGACTAGACCCGGTATTCCGGGGTTAACAGAATGTACCGGGTTGATTAGACCCGGTATTCCGGGGTTAACAGAATGTACCGGGTCGACTAGACCCGGCGTTCCGGGGTTAACAGAATGTGCCGGGTCGACCAGACCCGGTTACGTTGCCAGCCGCTTACAAAAACAGTAAACAAACTTCTGTTGTTTCCCTGCCGGTGTCATATGTAACTCCGGTTCGGAACCCAGCAGTACAAAGGGCTGACCAAACTCAGCATGTAATGCATCTTTGCTGTAGCGCATGACGGGCAGGCCGCTGCATTTTTCCGGGCCGTCTTCAGCGAACGTCGCAACTATCACCAGACCGCCGGGTTTCACCGCGTGCACCACCTGCTCAACGTAGCGCTGACGTTCCTCGACTGAGGTCAGAAAGTGAAACACGGCGCGGTCATGCCAGACATCGTAATAGTGAGCCGGAAGTTCCACATCAAGAATGTTGGCATCCAGCCACTTTACCGTGCTGGCTTTAACGCCCAGTCGTGAACGCGCTTTTTCCAGTGCTGCCGCTGACAGGTCCAGCACAGTCAGCGCCTGATAACCATCATCCAGCAAATCATCCGCGAAGGTCGACGCTCCGCCGCCCACATCAATAATCCGCGCCGTTTTTGCCACCTTATTGTCCCGGATGATTTTCATGGACAGTTCAGCATGATCCTGAAACCAGCTGACTTCATCAACCGCGTTGGTCGAATAAACCTGCTCCCAATGCTCTTTGGTCTGCATCATGCCTCCGTTAAAATTTTAGAGCCCGCGCTTGAAGAAGGCCGCCATCGCCTGGCGGTCTTCATCAGTCAGCTGGCCGGTATTGTGCTCAATCACCGGCTCCATCTTGCCGCCGACATATTCACCGTCCGGCAACAGGCCAATAAAAAGAAACAGTGCGAGGTCATCCTCACTCCAACTTCGAAACGCTTCGGAATTAATAGCTGGCACATGACCATCTGGCATGTGCCCACCCGCAAACTCATTTGAATAATTACTGATACCCAAAGCGTTGCGCGGCGTATGACATTCACCACAGTGTCCCAGATGACGCGCCAGATAAGCGCCCCTCTCAATTTGTGGATCGCTGTAACTGGCAGGTGGCGGTTCACCTATGCCCGCCAGCGTATTCCACGCCGCCAACTGCCAGCGCCCGATCCATCCCGGTACACCGTGCGCAGGCACCTCATTCGCAATAGCCGGCTGCGCGTTTAACCACGACCCGATAGCCAGCGCATCCTCATCCGTCACCGCGGCATAAGACCGGTAAGGGAATGCCGGAAAATAGAAACTGCCCTCCGGACTGCGGCCATGCCTGATGGCCCGAACATAATCACTACCACTCCAGTCCCCCGTGCCCGTCACCGGGTCAGGTGTAATGTTTGACGCATAAAAATCCCCAAACGGCGACTCAATCGCCATGCCGCCACTCAGCCCGCCAGCCGCCCCCTGATGGCAACTGATACAGCCACCCGCATTCACCAGATAACGCCCACGCTCCAGCGTCGCCTCATCAGAAGCCAGCGTGTACTCCGGCACCAAAGGAGGAGAAATCGCAGGCGAAAACAACCAGACGGTTCCTGCAGCAACAACTGCCACGGCTATAAAAGATACTTTAAAGGCCACGAACACATCTCCTTAGATTGACTAGGCCAGATGCTAGCACAACACGGCGCGATCCAGACGGAGCAACACACGTTGAATCAGCGAGTAACAGGAGCTCGCAGCAATATCTCAAATCAGAGGAGGCAACATGAGCATGCTGCAATATCAGGCACCGGTATTCCCAGCATGTAACGTTGGCACAAACTAAAAATCGGAGTGAGCAAGGGGTGCGTGTGGCAGTGCCGGACCAATCAGGCCGCGCTTATCTTTTGACGGGGCGCCCGAAAAAGCGGGAGCACTGTCCGACTCCCGAGCGGTGCAGCCGCGAAGGTGGAGTTGCGCACCGCCGGGCGCCCCGTCAAAAGATGCGGCCGGTCCGGCACTGCCACACGCGCCCCTTGCGGCTGTCCTGAATCCCAGCGTGACAACTCCTCTGTCCCCCCAAAAAAAACGGGCACCCTGAAACCAGAATGCCCGCTTTTGTTGTCAGCCGGAAATCAGTTCGGCAAAGCCACCGCCGTCAATGTACGCCCGGTCTGCAGCATCACATACTGCTTACCCTTATGCACATAACTCGACATCCCGAACCCACTGTCAGCCGGCACCTCAACACGACCAATCTCACGACCAGTCATCTTGTCCACCGCAATCAGATAAGGCGTCTCATCACTGCCAGTGGCCGCATACAACAGCATATTCGCCGTCACCGTCATCGGAGCCAACGCACCGGTGCCGGTCTGGCCAATATCAACACCAGCCAGCGCAGGGTGATTACGGATACGGTCAGGCGTGTCACCCACAGGAATCATCCACAGATGCTCACCGGTGTTCATATCGATCGCCGTGATGCGGCTATAGGGCGGCTTGTACAGAGGCAGGCCCTGTGGTCCACGAACCGGCATTGCGCGCAGTGAGGCATAAGCAGAGAACGTCACGCCCGTGGGCAGCTCGATCATGGAATCACGTTCCTGAGACGGCGTGATCATGCGCGAAGAACATGCAGAACGTGAAGTCACATACAGGATGCCGTTCACCGGATCAGCAACTGCCGGACCGGGGATGTTGGCACCACCGCCATCACCCGGACACCACAATGCCGCCACTTTTCCGAGATCATTGTCACGGTGCAGAGGCGGATTGAACAGTGGGCCGATTTCATAGTCTGCAATCGCTTCAATCGCTTGTGCACGCAAAGCGGGTGTGAAATCGATCAGATCATCATGAGTCAGACCCTGCATATCAAACGGTGCAGGTTTGGTCGGGAAGGGCTGGGTTGCAGCCAGTTTTTCGCCCGGAATGCGTGACTGCGGTACCGGTCGGTCTTCAAACGGCCACAGGGGCTCGCCTGTCAGACGGTTAAATGCATACACAAAGGCTTGTTTTGTTGCCTGTGCCACCGCCGGAACTTTCTGGCCATTGATGGTCACATCCAGCAGCACCGGGGCAGTGGGTGTGTCGTAGTTCCAGACGTCGTGGCGTACCAGTTGGTAGTGCCAGATGCGCTCGCCTGTGCTGGCGTTCATCGCAATAATGCTGGTACCAAACAGGTTGTCGCCCGGCGTGTGACCGCCGTAGTAGTCAATCGTGGGCGGGTTAGTAACTGCATACACAATATTGTTTTCAACATCGGCAGACAGCGGAGCCCACGGTGATACTTCACCAGTCAGCTCACGTGGGTTTGGAATGCCTTCCCAGGTTTCGATGCCGAACTCACCAGCCTCAGGGATGACGTTGAATTTCCATTTGAACTCGCCGGTTTTGCCATCGAACGCCAGGATGTCACCGGGGATGTTTTCAATACGGGTCTGGTTATAACCCTGTTCAGCAGAGTTGCCCACCACGACAGTGCCATTGACGAAAATGGGCGGCGATGACGCAGTGATATAACCTTCTTCCAGCGGAATACCGTAATACGGGTCAAAATCGTAACCCATGTATTCAGCGATGATTCGCTGCATGTCGACCACGCCGGTTTCAGGGAAACCCGGAAGTCCGACTGGCCCGCCAAAACCCTCCAGCGGTGCGCCGGTATCTGCATCCAGAGCTGTCAGAAAAAACGCCGGACTGATGATGTAAATTACACCTTTGCCGTCAATTTCACCGTAGGCCACACCTTTGCCGTAGTCCTTGCGCATGGAGTATTCGTAGCGGAATGTGTGGGGCTCGCGGTAGGACCAGATGGTTTCACCGGTTTCCGGATCAATCGCAATCACATGGCGGCGATCACCGGCTACTGTGTAAAGTTTGCCATTGACATAACTGGGCGTGGAACGGCCGCTGCTGGAGTTAAAGCTTGCGCCATCCCAGACCCAGGCAGTTGTCAGCTGTGTAAAATTGTTGGCGTTGATTTGAGTAGCGGGGGTGTAGCGGGTATGCGCGTGATCTCCGCCCAGTGTGACCCATTCAACAGTTTCCTGTTGCGCATGGCCTTGGGTGCTGAGGCCAATACCGACAGCCAGCAGCGCTGCCAGTCGACGGGTGCGAGCTGACATGCCGGCGCCGGCATTTTGTTTTATTTTCATTATTGTGGCTCCTGATTTTTTTGATTAGCCGGGGCCTGACTACCGTGCTGGAGCCATTCCCTGAGCCGCAGATTATGCCTGATCGCAGCAGGCTGCAAGTCTGAATTGTTACAGTCTGTGCTGATTTGGAATGACTGATGACAATCTCTGCTTTTGGCTGAGAAACACAGTGGCAGGGGCGTCTCACCAAGTGGGGAAGAGAATTTTTACTGAATTCGTTCATGTTTGATTGGAAGTGCCCGGGATTTTTGTATACTCGCTGACAATTTCGGATTTCCGGTCCGGTAGCGCACATTTCAGGCAGAAGGAAGATCACACGTGTCAGCAAAGATTCACCCCGTCATGGATGTCATTATTATCGGGGCCGGTTTATCCGGCATCGGCGCCGCTGTGCATTTACAGCAGAATTGCCCGGGCAAGTCATACCTGATTCTCGAGGCGCGAAGCGCTTTGGGCGGCACCTGGGATCTGTTCCGTTACCCAGGCATCCGTTCCGACAGCGACATGCATACTCTGGGTTATCGTTTTAAACCCTGGAAAGCAGCCAAGGCAATTGCCGATGGTCCATCTATTCTTTCCTACGTTCAGGAAACTGCAGATGAACATGGGATCACCCCGCATATCCGGTTCGGGCATCAGCTGATCGCTGCAGACTGGTCCGATAGCGAGTCACGCTGGGCACTGACTGTTGGTACAGAAAGCGGTGAACAGATTTTCCATTGCACCATGCTGCTGATGTGTTCGGGTTACTACAATTATGGCGATGCTTATACCCCTGAGTTTGACGGCCGCGACACTTTCAAAGGGCCAGTGATTCACCCTCAGCACTGGCCTCAGAATCTGGATTATCACAATAAAAAGGTAGTAATCATTGGCTCGGGTGCTACTGCCATGACACTGGCACCATCAATGGCAGAAGAAGCCGCTCATGTCACCGTTCTGCAGCGTTCTCCGACCTATGTGGTGTCGCGGCCGGATCGTGATGTGATTGCCAATACCCTGCGCAAATTTTTACCGGAATCCTGGGCATACGCTATTACCCGCTGGAAAAATGTCAGGCTGAGTCAGTACGTGTACAAACGTTCACGCACGCGCCCGGAAAAACTCAAGAAGATGCTGCTGGACATGGTGCGTAAAGAGCTGGGTCCGGACTATGACGTGGAAAAACATTTCACCCCGCACTACAACCCGTGGGATCAACGTCTGTGTCTGGTGCCCAATGCCGATCTGTTCAAGTCGATCAAATCCGGCAAAACTGAAATGGTGACCGATCACATTGAGCGCTTTACCGATAAGGGAATATTACTTAAAAGCGGCCAGGAGCTTGAGGCCGATATTATTGTCACTGCCACCGGTCTGACACTGGAGGTACTCGGTGGTGCGCGCTTCAGTAAAAACGCAGAGCCGCTGGAGTTTGCTGATACCTGGGCTTACAAAGGACTGATGTTTTCCGGCGTGCCTAATATGGTTTTCACTTTTGGTTACATCAATGCCTCATGGACTTTGCGGGCTGATTTGATCGCGGAATTTTTCTGTCGCCTGATTAATGAGATGGACAGGACTGGCAGTAAAAGCTGCACGCCTGTGCTGCGCGACAGCGACAACGGTATGCCACCACGTCCGTTTATAGATGATTTCTCTGCAGGTTATATGCAGCGTATGATGCACCGGTTCCCGAAACAGGGTGACCGTGCACCGTGGCTCAATCCACAGAATTATGCCGGCGATCGCAAGTTGCTGCGTCGGGATTCTCTGGATGATGGTGTGTTGCAGTTTCGTTAAGGCGTTGCGTCTGCCGTAGAGGTGGCGCGTACGGGCAAGTTGCGCGCACCCTGATAACCGCGCTCCAACGCTTGCCAATGTCTGTTTTCAAAATGGAATCCGTCGATGCGTTTTTTCCATTTGTTGAGCGAGCGTCTCAGGCGTGTGAGGTTGGCCATGCACCAGGTATGATCGCGCTGGTTGTGCATGACACTTTTATCGAAGTCGATCAGGAAAACCTGGCCATTGGGGTTAAGCAGAATATTGCAGGCATTCAGATCAGCATGCTCGATAGCCTGCTGATGGAATCGACGAATCACAAGGCCAATGGATTCCCAGGTTTTTTCAGGCAGACTCTCATGACAAAGCGTTTCTGCCAGCGTGCGGGAATTGGGAATACGCTCTGCGATCATCTCACCTTGATATGACAACAGGGAACTGCGCACACATCGCACTGCGATCGGGCGGGGAACCGGCAGACCCAGTTCCCGCATTGAAGCCAGCAGCTGAAATTCGCGCCACATTCGCGTGCGGTTCAGGCCACAGAATATGTATGAGCTTTTCACAAAGCGGCCGATCAGTCCGCCACGGTGGTAACGTTTTAACACCAACTCGCGTTGTTCATGCTCAAAAAACAGTACGGTGCCCCGACCTTGTGAATCGCTGTGACCATCAGACGTTTTTGTTGCCTCATCAGAGCTGGCGGGGCATTGGAACTGTGCTTGATTAAACAGGGAATCGGAGAAATTGCTCAAGACGCTCTCGTTATAGAGAACAAAAGAATTCTTGTGGCGGTACTGAGTGGTTCGCATTACTTCACTTTATCTGCTGATGTTGTCACTGACATGACACCAGGCTCCTGGGTTGGTAGTTATCGTTTATGTTTGTTGTTTTTCCGACTTACCCAGAAATTACGTGCTTCTTGGGACAAGTCCTGATCAGACTAAATTCCCTTTAGCGTTATTGTTATGACATCAGTTTTCTTCAACTTATGTCCAAGATTACCTCGCCTTTTTCCGATAAGATAGCGCTTTTTTACATAAAGTAGATTGAAGTGGATCAATACAAAGTACCTGAACCGCGCTGGAGCGACGGACTGCAAGGACGTTTCCTGCGTCTGGCCGCCAGCGGTCTGATTCCCGCCAGCTGGTTCCAGCCAGAGTTGCCGGCTGTTGAGCAGCGGGCGGCCCGAACCGGCCACTTGCAGCTGGAAATTGTCAGCCACTGCTGGAAATACGCGCATATGCTGGTTTACCAGCTTAGCTCGCTGGTGTTGAACCCGCCGCTGACCTGCACTGTCACCGTGACAGTCTATTATGGCGAGGAAGACGCCCCTACCGTGGCTTTGCTGGCGCATTTTGCAGCAATAGAGGTGCCCAATGTGGTCTGGAACTGGCAGTGTCTGCCGCGCCAGGCGCTGTTTCGCCGGGCCATCGGGCGTAATCTGGCGGCGCGACAAAGCAAAGCTGACTGGGTCTGGTTTACCGACTGCGATCTTTTATTCCGTGCAGGGTGTCTGGACGGTCTGGCAGCTGCGTTGCAGGGGAGGCGTGATGTGCTGGTATTTCCGGCACGTGAATATTGCACCGGGCTACTGCCCCACGACGCCCCGATTCTTCAGCCAGACTTGAGCAACCTGGCCGTACTGGACGTGGACGACGCATTGTTTTCCGTGTTTCCGCGAGACCGTGCCACTGGTCCTTTGCAGATTACCCATGGCGATGTCGCCAGAGCGGTGGGTTATTGCGAAAGTCTGCCCTATTACCAGCGCCCCTCAAATACCTGGTGCAAAGCTTACGAAGACCGCGCGTTCCGCTGGTTGTTGCGTTCGCAAGGTGCGCCGCTGGATGTGCCGGGTGTTTACCGCATCAGGCATGTCGCCAAAGGTCGTTATACCGGCAGTAAACTCAATACGGGCCTGCGCAGCAATCTGCGCAGGCTGGTAGCAAGATTTAAAGGTTGAGGCGCTGACGGAAAGGGACTGCAGGGACCCAAATGCTCAGGGTTGCCCCCTGAGCATTTTCAGGCCTACTGCACTACCCTGCGAAAAACCCTTCCAATAGGTGTGATGCGGATTGGGGACACCCTCGTGATTCAACGAGTACACCGCCTGCGCGCCATCCTCAACAACTTCCAGGTATTCGCGCTGTTCACTCTTACCTTTCAGGTGCAGATCCAGAAACGCGGTTACAAAATGCTGCAGGATGTTGTTGGTCAGCAGCGTGTCCCAGACGCCATCAGTGTAGTGCCCGGCTCCGGTCTGGTCCTCGCGGCCGTAAAACTCCACAGGCATGGGGATGGGAGCGGCGGAGCTGTGACCGCCGTTTTTAAATACCAGCATGTAGCGATCGCTGTTCACGGCCTGATCAAAAATTGCTTTGATGCCATTTTCGTAACCGGAAGTGGTGTCAGCGTCACCGGCTACAAAAAGTGTGGGCACGGTAAGCCCTGCAAGTCCTTCGGCGTCCCAGAAGCCATTATTCATACCCCATGGCGCAATCGGCACGCCGGCTTTGATGCGTGGGTCGAGGCTGCCGCGAAAATCCGGGTTGGATGCCGCCATGTCCTGCAGCAGACGATTGGGCGGGGAGCCCAGAAAACTTACCCCGGTTTCGCTATACCCGGCGCCCAGGTTATTGACCGCACCGTAGCCACCCATGGAAAAACCAATCAGGCCGGTATTGTCAGCATTGATAACGCCATGCAGGAAATGTGTGCGGTCGGCGTTTGTATCGGCCATGGCGGAGATCACAAATCGTTGATCAGGTGCACGGTTGTACAAGGTGCTGGTAATTACTTTCTGGTCATCGTAAATGCTGTCAGTGTGATCAATAGACACAACAACATAACCCTTGCTGGCCAGATTCTCACCCAGATGGCTCATCAGCATGCGATTGCCGGGGTAACCGTGCGACAACACGATCAGGGGAAACGCGCCTGCGGACTTCAATACATCAGCGTCGCGCACGGCGCTGCCGTGCAGCGTTGCTGACAGCGAGGTATTGCGCGTAAGTGTCTGATAACTGCCACCAGCCTGTTGCCCGCTGGCAAGTTGCGCCGGATACCAGACTTCCACTGTCAGCTCACGATCATAGACAGGGGTCGGTTGTCCGGCGCGCAGGTTGATGATGTCAGGTCGCCCCGGGTCTACCAGATGCAAAGTGCGCACTCCGATATTGTATTGACCGTGCCGGGCGAGCTCTGGCGCGCCAGGCCTTACCAGATCGATTCTGTTGACAAGGGCCGGCGCGGAAGAGGTCTGAGCATCTGTAGGGGTACTGTTCATCAATGAACCGCTTGTTATTATCAGCAGGGCAAACAAAACTCGTTTTCTTATCATGATTGAGTCCATGGGTTTGGCTACTGGTAACGGTACATCAGTCACCCGCTATAATTCCAGAAAATTAGCTTTTAGCTGTTCAATACGTGCGTTGTCCATACCCAGTTCATCGCGAATGTAGGCGTCGACCGAACCGTATTGTGTAGTCATCGCATCAAATGCCGATTCGATGTAGACACGGCGTGTACCCATCAGAGCAGCCAGTGCGGCGGGCGGCATATTGGCCAGAAAGGCATAGGTGCTGTCCATGTTTTCATCCAGAGCCGGTGCTGAGTTCTGATACTCAGGCAAGCCGGCGATCACTTCAGACAATACGTAGTCCTGGATAACCGTTTCACGGTCCACCCCCAGCGCCGTCAGCAAAAGAGCGGCCGCAATGCCCGTGCGATCCTTGCCGGCAGTGCAATGAAACAGCAGCGGATCATCTGAGGACGTCAGGGTGGCAAACATGCCTGCATAGTGAGGTTTTTGCTCTTCTGCCATGCCGCGATACATCTGCGACATCAGTGCTTCAGCACCGGCAGCATCCAGCGCCGGGTTCGCGAACTCAGCCAGAATGTTGGTGTCCTGGCCAAAATCCATGCTGTAGTTCCAGGTCATCATGGTAACGTCACCTGCGCCCCAGTTGGTCGGCTCACTTTCGCGCTCCTCAATGGCGCGGAAATCAACGACTGTTCTGATGCCCAGATTCTGAACTTTCTGGTAGTCTGCTGCTGTCATGTGATGCAGTACGCCGGAGCGGAAAAGTTTTCCCGACTTTACCGTCCGGCCGTCCATAGTCTGATACCCGCCAAGGTCACGGAAATTTCGTCCGCCTTCAAGAGGAATCAGATGTCTTTCTATAAGTTCACGTTCGGCTTTTGTTGCTGCAAAAATTTCAGCACTGCCTGATAGTGTGATTACCAGTGTGCAGGCTGTCAAAGCGTGCAACAAAAAGCTGCCTGTATGTCTGATCATGATATGTAGCTCCATAAATAATTCGGCAAAGATTTGCTTCAGAAGTTGGCGCGGATGCCAGTCATGTAGTACCGGCCATAGCGTTCGACCTGATTGGGTGTGCGGGCAGTACCTGAGTAACGCACATCGACAGCATCGTTAAGATTATTGGCGTTTAAATATACCGAGAGATCTGCCCCCATCAGTTGCCATGGCAAATCATATTTTGCAGAAAGATCCAGACGCTTTTGTGCAGCCCAGTATTCAGCCATGCTGTCGTTTTCTGTGGTGGACAGCCAGTCGTCACGGAACTGATAGTTCAGGCGCACAGACAGGCGTTCAGTTTCGTAATATACAGAGGTGTTGTAGATTACATCCGAGGTGCCTGGCAGGCTGAACCTGTTGCCACCGATAGTGGTAAATTCACTGTCAAGTAATGTGATGTTGGCGTTAAATCCGAGGCCATCAAGGAATCTGAAATCTCTCGCAGTGGCTGGCATGAGATCAGAAATTTGTGCGATCAGGTTGAACTCCAGACCGCTGAGTGAGCCACTTTTACCGTTGATAAAACCCGTGTAACTCCAGCGTTCTCCAGCAGCGCCTGGCAGATAGATGCCACCGTCAATAGTGGAGCTGTCAGCATAAATTATATTGTCGATACTGCGGTGAAATGCACCTGCAGATAAAAGGCTGGCATCACCCAGATACCATTCAAGAGAGGTATCAAAACCAACAGATTCCTCTGGCTTCAGGCTGGGATTGCCACCGGTGACCGCCTGGTCAATCGGATTGATTGAGGCGGATGCCCGCCACTCATTGTAGGTGAGGCGGATGCCCGCCACTCATTGTAGGTGGGGCGGCTGATGGCAGTGGTTGCTGCGACCCGCAGTTTTACATTCTCACGCAGGTCAACATTAATGTGCGCGCTCGGCAGTACGTGATTGATGGTGTCGCTGTAGTTTGCAGTTGGACCTTTGCTTTCGTAGTCGGTTCGCTCAACGCGCGCACCCAGGACCATATTGCCCCAGTCGAAGTCTGTAGTGGTCATGCCATAGGCTGCGGTAATCGTCTCATCGATACTGATGAGCTGATCTTGCGGCGCTGTGACACTCAATCCGCCAGCTGCATTGGACCATGCTGCGCGCAATGCCTTATTGTCATAGATAGTGCCACCAATGCTGTTTGTGAAATCAGTCTGCCACGGCTGACGACTGTCGTAGGCAGCGATATTTACCGATGCCGGGAAACCTGCCTGAGACACCGCAGTGCCCACGCCCTTGCCTTCGCGAATATCATGCTCGGCGCCCAGGCGCATCACAGAGTTGCGCCCCAGCAACTGGATATTGCGTTCCGCATCCAGCTTGAATTTGTTGGCATCGATATCCAGTCCGGAATCAACAATGATGGCCAGGTTTGCCGCGTAGCGTATATTGGCAATGTCCATCGGGGTGCGGGTAAACGGTGAAAAGATATTTACGATCGGATTGTTCAGATCGCTGATGTCAAAACTTGCGGCGGCTTGCCCGCCCGCACTGAGTGGTATCGGGAGGAACAGATTGTTTTCTGTTGTAGTTCTGTTAAAACGCGCTTCCATGAACCAATCGGAAACAGTGAGATCGGCACCCAGCGTATTGGTCAAAGCAGAGTTGTTGTATTCACCATCCTGCAACAAGCGTCTGGCCAGCACCAGAGACTGATAGCCATCAGTACCCTGAACTTGTGGTTGGCGCAAAGCGTTGGCCCCAGACTGAAATTCGATGACGTATTGGTTGCGCTCTTCATCATCAATGAATTCACTGTACAGGCTGGAGAAGAAATAACGGCTCATGCTGTCTGAGGGCCGGTATTCAAAGCGGGCACCCCAGGCATTGTCCTCCCGTTTGACGTTATAGCTGCGGAAATCTATGGTGTTTAACTGAACCTGATTAGTGGCGGAGTTTAGCTCCATGTCATATTCACGATTGTCCGTGACCTGCTCGCGGCTATTGTGTGAAGCAAACACCGAGACACCAAAATTTTCGTTAGACCACGATGTTCTGAATGAATAACGTTCAACGTCGCCGTTACCCAGATCCTGCTGACCCAGACCAAAGTCCGAGGCAACAGACAGTCCTTCTGCATCAAACGGGTTGAATGATTCGATGTTGATATAACCTGATACGGCTTCTCCGGGCATGCCGGGTGTTATCGCTTTGTTGGCTTCAATACGTCGGGTGATCACTGCGGGGAACGCATCAAACCGGGGAACGCGACCGTTTTCAGCGCCCGGAATACTAAGACCATCTATGGCCAGTGCGGTATACCGGAACGGAGCACCGCGGAAATTGATGTAGCGTGCCTGGCCCTGGTCGCGCTCTATCGCAAGACCGGGCATACGACCCAGTGAATCTGCAAGATTCTGGTCAGGGAAACGACCGATGGTGTCAGCAGACACAATGTCCAGATAGTTGTCAGCGTTGCGTTTCGCGTCTATGGCGGCTTTCTGACTGTCACGGATAGGGCTGCCGATGGTTACCACTTCGGTGATTTCAGTGTCAGCTGCTGTCTGCGCAAATGCCGGTGCGCTTAATACCTGTGTAATAGCTGCAGCCAACAGCAGATGACGGCGTTTAAATTTTGAAGAAAGTTGTGTCGGTTTAATTGACGTGTTCATGCTATCTGCTCCGATGGTTTTAAATCGTGCCGATGAGTGGCTCATCGATCTCGCAGGCATGCTGAGCTTGAAATATGACGATTGGATGAAAAAAAGCTTGTTGCAGGAAATGAGATATCTTTTAAAAATTAATTTGCGCCAATTCAGCTGTTTGCGGCATTCATATAAATGCGTTCGGCCGCACAGCACAAGCGATACCGATAGCGGCTGCTGCGCATATCACGCTCGGTTTCAAATAAAAACTCAGTGGCCAGCTCCTCACCCAGTGCGTCAAATAGCTCATCTTTAATCTTGTTGCGATTCTGATCGAGGATCTTGCTGCGCAAACCATGCTCCTTCAGGTCATTGATGGCTTTCTGATGTCCGCCAAAGTTTTCCATCAAAGTGATCAGCGCCGTGGCCTGCCTGCGATCGGGTCTGTCGGCTGCCGGATTTAATATCCAGCCGTCGTCAATATTCTGCACACGTTGCATGGCGTACCATGCGTAGTAGAAATAAGGTGTTTTGGGCAAAGCAATGCTGATGCCGTGAATCAGTACATGGTGAGAGCTGTGATGGAAATGTATGGAGGGTTTCGCGGCCACGATGGCAAGCGCTGTTTCGAGAGTGACCTCTGCGCTTGCATAGCGGCGCATGGCCAGCATAAACCACTGGTTTTCTGTCAGATCTTCAAGCTCCGAAGCATTTAATTTCTGCAGGATCTGGCGGATATATACCGCTTGAATCCCACGGTCACGCAAAGCATCGAACATTTTTTTCTGATTGGCGCACAAAGGCACAGGAAGCAGCCACCAGCAACTCATCAGCAACAAGGCCATCGTCAGATTTGCACCGATCAGAACCGGGTAGTTCAACTGACAATCCAGCGAGAACTCGGCCTGATCGATTTCGCTGCCCCGGCTCCAGTTCACAGCGATCCTGCGTGAAGCCGGAACGATGTTTCTGGCTTCCGGTACGTGCTGGCTCAGCCGCAACAAGCCTGTGTTGCACGTCTGCAAAACAGGCAGCAGACCTTCAATACGAATCTGCTGCAGATCTTCCAGTATCTGCTGATTGACGTGTGAAAATACTTCGCGGTCAGCAAAGCTGTATCTCAGAGATTCTGTCAGGCGTTCAGGTAATTGCGCAGTCAGGTCTTTTTGCAGATCAAGCCGTGCAGTAGTCAGTGCAATAAAAACACTCAGACTTGCCATCAGCAGTGACAGGATCAGGGTGCCTGCTGCAAACCAAACCGAGTTGCGTGTCGGCATCAACAGTCCCCGTTGACCTGGGTATGGCTTTTGATCCCTTGCCACAACGGTGCCAGCAGTTCCAGTGCGTCGATGATGTCGCAGCGCAATTCATGCTGTTGCAAATCCTTGCGGATAAAGAATGTCGCTGCGGTGGCTGAATTGTCCAGCAGAGTCCGATGAACCGGCTGCCCGGCGGGGAAGGCGAGCCCACCGGTCATCAGATCTATCTCGCCACGATAGAAACTGTCGTAGAGAGTGCTGGTGTCGTCAAAATAAACCGGAATGATGTCGTTTTGATGACTGTTGACAGTTCTGAGCGAGCGCAGCGGTAGCAAGTGGTGTGTATGGCTGCTGACGTCACTCAGCAGGCCGATGCGTTTGCCGCGAAAATATTCTGCTGTCATTACCGGCGTACTCTGCAAGCTGAGCCAGAAAACTGCATAGTTGTCATAGTGCAGCAGAATGTCGTAGTAGTTGTGCAGGTCCGGCAACAAACCAGTGAGAAAGTGCTCCCGGTTCCAGATCACATCGTAGTTTTCGTTGACCAGGTCGCCCGTGGTCAGCTCGGTTCGCGGACGCCAGGAGACGTCGACGCCTGTGAAAAGTTGTTGTACGGATTCGCGTTCGCATAACAGCCCTGCCATGTCGGCTGCCATGGCAGGAGTGACCATCAGCAGCCGTAATCGACTACCGGGCCCACTGTTGTCTGTTGCCCGGTAAGCTGACGGAATGTCGCAGCTATGCTCGTAATAGTGCCCCAGTTCCACTGCAGAGCTGGTCTGTCGGGACAACAAAAAAATCGCCAGCAGGCAAATAATGCCCGCTCCCGATAACACAACTGGACGCAAAAAGGCCGCAAACCGGCCGCCCTGGCGCCAATCATTCAAAAAGCGCATAAGCACCCACCAATGTAGTCGATGGTGCCAGCGTATGACATGTTTGTTGCAGATTTATTACAGTGGGTCTGCTGCAGTAGTGCAAAGGCCTTGATTTAAGCCCATTGACGGACAACCCTCGCTTGCACCATATTCGACACTTGCTACCAAAAATATTGGAAAAGGACATGAACAAACTGCAGGCGCTCAAACAAATGACAACCGTGGTGGCGGATACCGGTGATGTCGATGCCATCAGCCGCTTTACTCCCGAGGATGCCACCACCAATCCTTCCCTGATTCTGAATGCGGCGCGCCAACCTCAGTATGCTGACCTGGTAGAAGACGCCATCAGCTTTGGTCAGAACAACGGATCAGGCAGGGATGCAAAGCTGGATGCTGCACTGGACAAGCTGGCAGTCAATTTTGGTGAGCGCATCACACAGATTGTACCCGGCTACGTCTCCACCGAAGCCGATGCCTGCCTGTCATTTGATACCGAAGGGACTTTACGCAAAGCCCACCGTTTGCTCGAGCTCTACTCCCAGGCCGGCGTCGATACCTCGCGTATCCTGATTAAAATCGCAGCAACCTGGGAAGGCATTCAGGCTGCCCGCAAACTGGAAAAAGAAGGCATCAAGTGCAACCTGACCCTGTTGTTCGGATTCAATCAGGCTGTTGCCTGTGCCGAAGCTGGGGTGTTCCTGATCTCCCCGTTTGTAGGCAGAATTCTGGACTGGTACAAAGCCAGTACCGGAAAGGAATACACCGCTGCCGACGACCCTGGTGTGTTATCGGTGCAGCGCATTTACCGCTACTATAAAACCCACGGCTACCAGACCGTCGTGATGGGCGCGAGTTTCCGCAATACCGGAGAAATAGAAGCGCTTGCCGGGTGCGACCGTCTGACCATTTCTCCCGGATTGCTGGAGCAGCTGGAAAAAGACGAGTCCCCGCTGCTTCGCCAGCTCGATCCGTCGCAGCCAGCAACTGATGCCCGCATCAGCCTGCCGGAAGCACACTTTCGCTGGCACCTGAATGAAGACGCTATGGCTACGGACAAACTCTCTGATGGCATCCGGAAGTTCCATGCGGACTATCTGGTTTTGCGGAAAATGTTGGCGGAGCGTATTTAGGCTGTATTTATTGAAACTGTGGTCGCCCCGGAAGGGCCGATCTGCCACCACCCGACCCTTCCGGGGCTCACTCCGATTCGGCTGTAGTTGCAGTCGGCGTGGCCACTGGCAAACTCTCGGACGGCATATGGGGCTTTGCGGGCAATGGCTGGTGAGAAGATGCGGCCGGTCCGGCACATACGCCCCTTCCCGATGCGCTCTCTCAAAAACCTGTCCGGATCAAGCAGAAAGCTTCACAGCAATCTCTGCCACCCGCTTGCCCTGATGCCTCGCGATCGCGAGCTCACGGTCATCCGGCTGTCGTGAGCCATCGGGACCAGCCAGCGTTGTCGCCCCATAAGGCGTGCCGCCGCTTACCTTGGAAACATCAAACATCTCCGGCGTTGTATAACCCAACGGTACAATCGTCATGCCATGGTGCGCCAATGTCGTCCAGGTTGAAGTAATCGTCATTTCCTGCCCGCCACCTGTGCCGGTAGACGCAAAAACACTCGCCACTTTGCCCGCCAAAGCCCCCTTGGCCCACAAACCACCAGTCTGATCCAGGAAAGTGCGCATCTGCCCCGACATATTGCCAAAGCGGGTAGGCACACCAAAAATGATTGCATCATAATCGCCCAGCTCGCCCGGTGTGGCGACGGCAGCAGCCTGCTCTGACTTGCCCCCCGCACTCCGGAATGCGTCTGCCGGCATGGTCTCAGGAACCCGTTTGATGGTAACCTCAACACCGCTGACAGTGGCCGCGCCTTCAGCGACCGCGTTTGCCATGGTTTCGATGTGTCCGTACATGGAATGGTAAAGCACGAGTACCTTGGTCATGATGTGTCTCCTTGCGAAATTGGATTCATTTGATGGTCGTAGGATAAACAGAAGTTCTTCGATGAATGATGCAAAAATTCCGCCCGAACAATCGATAAATCCGATATGAATTCAACTTGAACGAGAGCTGCTGCTAATGAGAGCAATGTTTTCCCTGCTGGGACGAATTATTGATGCCCTGGGCCTGTTTGTAGGCCGGGTGCTGATTGTGCTGGTGCTGGGTATTGTGTTGTTTCTGATTTTTTCAGGGCCATCAGCGCCGCAGGTGCCATCAGAAACTGCTTTGGTGCTGGCGCCTTCAGGCGTGGTGACCGAGCAGCAGCCGGCTGTCAGTACGTTTGATCTGATTGTAGGATCCGGCTTGCCAAGAGGATCGGTGTTGCAGGATATGACCGCAGCGCTGGACCGCGCTACCGAAGATGACCGCATCAAGGTGCTGGTAATTGATTCACGCGATCTGTTGTCTGTCAGCCCTGCACAATTGGAAACGCTGGGCAATGCCATCGGGCGTTTCCGCGAGACCGGCAAACCCGTATATGCTTTTGGTGAGTCGTTTAACCAGCATCAGTATGCGCTGGCTTCCTACGCCGACAGCATCATGTTGCACCCCATGGGCAGTGTGCTGATCAATGGGTACGGCGGCAGCCAGCTGTTTTTCCGTGATCTGCTGGATCGATTGAATATCAACGTTCATATTTTCCGGGTGGGCGAATTCAAATCCGCCGCAGAACCGTTTACACGTATGGATATGTCTGATGAGTCCCGCACAGACAGTCAGGCGCTGGTGAATTCGCTGTGGAATCGTTATCTGGAACGGGTAGCAGGCAACCGGGAGATCGCACCCGAAGCTCTGCAGAATTATGCCGACGAATATGCTCCGCGCCTGTTAAGCGTGGGGGGCGATATGGCGCGTGTGGCATTTGAGGCTGGGCTGGTCGACAACATCGCTGGCGCGGACAGTTTTCGTCGTCTGGTGGCCGCTACTGTCGGGGTTGAAAATGGCAGCTTCCGTCAGATCCATTTTGAAGATTATCTTTACGCAAGCTTTGTGCCGCAACGGGTGCTCGCTGACCGTGTCGGTATTATAGTGGCGCAGGGCACCATCATGCCCGGCCAGCAAGGACCCGGTCTTGTCGGTGCTGACTCGGTTGTGGAACTGATCCGCGAGGCTCAGCGCGACAACTCTATTCGTTCGGTGGTCATGCGTATTGATTCCCCCGGCGGATCAGCGTTGGCGTCCGAAGAGATTCGCGCTGCGCTCGAACAGCTGCAGCAGGCTGGCAAGCCGGTTGTGGTGTCGATGGGCGGCACAGCGGCATCCGGCGGTTACTGGATAGCGGCGACCGCTGACGAGATTTGGGCATCACCTGCCACCGTCACCGGGTCAATTGGTGTTATCGGCATCATCCCGACTTTTGAGGATGCGCTCGATTATCTGGGCGTTGGCGTTGATGGCGTGGGTACTACCGCGTTGTCGCGAGCCGGCGATCCGTTGAGCGGCCTGAACGAAACCATGCAGGTAATTTTTCAGAGCAATGTGGAAGATGCTTACCGGCGCTTTTTGCAACTGGTAGCAGACGGTCGAAATATGAGTGTGCCAGACGTAGACCGGGTAGCGCAGGGCAGGGTCTGGACCGGAGAACAGGCAATGTCGCTGGGTCTGGTGGATTCGCTGGGTGATCTGGATCAGGCTGTCAACGCAGCCGCGCAACTCGCCGGCCTCAATGAGTGGCAGAGTGTATACCTGCAGCGCCAATTAAGCCCGGGTGAGCAGTTACTGGTGCGCATGATGGATACCATGGGAGCAACACAAGCCATGGTATCGTGGCGGCAGAGCGCAGGAATGGCGTTAACCGGCGGGATCAGCTCTGCTCTTGGTACGGTGCTGCCGTCCCTGCCGCAGCCATTGCGCATGCAATGGCAGGCGTTGCTGGATCTGGTGTTGCCCGGCAATATTGCGCCTGAGCGCCTGCGGCTGGTGATGGTCTGCGAGACATGTCAGGGCTTGCGTTAACCTGATCAAGTCCTTGGGCAAACTTTACTGCAGGCCATAACGTCAAACTCTGGTCAGTGAACCCGCCAAAGGTCTGGAAATCATGCAGGATCCGATCGTCAGAACAGACATTGAATCCGACTCTGGCCCGCTGCCGGTAAACAGGCAGTTGTGGCTCAGAGCATTCCCCTGCCTGTTGTTGGTAGTGGCGGTGTTGTACTTTTTCCCCTTGTCAGCGATGAGCCTGCCCGGTCTTGCCCTGATGTCAGCAGCACTTGGCTGGTGTCTTTATCAGTATTTCCTGCCGATGCATCTGATCCGTCGCCACGCCATGCTTGAGCACGTCACCAGCCGTGACAGTATGCTCAGACGTTGGCTGTGGAATGGTTTCTGGTCGAAACTGCTGTTGTTTTTCTGGTCGTTGATACTGGCACTGACCGTGCTGGTTCTGCTCAGCGGGTTTTCGCAGGGGCAATGGCTGTTGCTGCTGGCCAGTGTGCCTCTGATGTTGTTGCTGGTGCCGCTGGGGATGCGTCTGACAGGATCTGAGTCCGAAGCACGTTATCATTTCCCACTGGCATTACGCGTTGCGGCCTACCTGACGATCGCCGTGTCGACAATCGGCCTGATTGTGCTTCAACTGTTCGGTGAAGGCGTAGCCGACAGTCGCCAGTTCACACTGATGCAATTGGTATCGCAGTCCTGGTCGGGTGCGATTGAAACTGCAGCTGTGCGCGAAACAGGCTGGTTGTTGGGCATCGAGGCGGTGGCTAATGACTCGGTCTGGTACCTGATGCAGTTGGCCTCGTCACTGAATGAGCAATCGGCTGCCGTCAAACTGGCGGCATGGCTGGTGTTCCTGTTGTTCATGACCTTGCAGGCGGCAGTGTTCTGGTTCGTGCTAGCAGGCGTGCTGAGCTGGGTCATGGGGCAACACTTCAAACAGGACAGGCTTCTGAAGGGCGCAAACCCCGGGCGAGCATTTGTGACCGGGGTGTGCCTGCTCAGTGTATCCACATACTTGCTGACGCAGCCAGGTATCTCAGGGTTTATGAGCGCTGTGGCGGATCGCTCAATGCTGGCGCTTCCGATACCAGCGCCAGATCCCTGCGTGCGCCAGTTGCCGCAAGAACTTGTGCAAGTGCAGACGAGCTCTGCACAAGCGATGACTGCAGCCAGTGCTGTGTTGTCAGAACAGTTGCAGAGCCGTGCAGATGCCAGCGTCGACAATGCTTTTGCAATGGCGGTGCCGGCAGTCGATGCCTATCTGGACTGGAATTTCAGTTTGAGGGGACAGTATGCACAATTGTTTTATCTGGCTCAGTCCGTCGCGGAATCTGGCATGGATCGGCACAGCCCCGATAACCTCCGGCAAGGCATTGAGCAGCGTTTTGCCGGCTTCACCAGCAGCAAGATTGACGAATACGTGGGGCAGGCTTTGGCGCCGGCACTGCAGCAGACCCGATCACTGATGCAAGAGCAGTTCAGAGTCAGCGCCGGGCAGTTTTATCTTCAACAGGCACTTTATGTCGAGGAGCTATTAAACGCCAGCGACTGTCTGCAGTTTGAGTTGCCGGCGCTGCCGCTGCCTGACCTTGTACACAAATCTGCCGTTGGAGTGGGACCTGTAGCGGGACTGGTGGTGGCCGGTATTGCAGCACGTGGTAGCGCAAGAGTCGGTGCCAACGTGTTGTCCCGAAATGCCACCAAACGTGCGGTCAGCGCTACCGCTGCCAGAGTTGCTGCCAAAACTACGCAGTCAACCGCAGGCAGTGGAGTCGGGCTTACCTGTGGGCCTTTGGCCCCAGTGTGTATACCGGCATTGTTTGTCGCCACCTGGCTGGGTGCCGACCTGTTGATCAATGAGATCGATGACTCATTAAACCGGTCAGCAATGCGAGCGGACATGCTTGCTGCAATGGAGACAGAAAAATTGCGCATCAAAGCCGAATACAAAACCATCTTTGAAGCAGGTATGTCGCGCTTGTTGGTTGATCTTGACGCCCACAAACAGCAACGTTTCGAAATTCTGCGCGATGGCGTGGGCGTATAAAGCTGACAAAAATACTTATTAAGCCGGGTCATAGCATTTTGTCTTTCTGAAGCCCAGAATAGCGCCTCCGCATTTCCGGACAGATTCCAATGTCGCAAGTCATCAGTAACACTGCCCTCAGTCGTATCCTGCTGCTGTTAATTGTTGCAGCGGGCGTATTCTTTTTTATCGGTTTTCTGGTTCCGGTGCTGGCTGCCCTGATTATTTGTTTTGCCAGCTGGCCGATTTTCGAGCGCCTGAGAAGGCGTTGCGGGGAAAATGCGACTTTGGCGGCAAGTGTTGCTTTGCTGGCAATCGTGCTTGGGATCGTTATTCCTCTTATGTTGGTAATCTCCTACACACTTGAAGAGGCCAGGACATTTATAGCCTGGTTGATCAACGCCAATGAATATGGCGCTGCGGTGCCAGACTGGGTGACCTCAATGCCGTTGGTGGGCGCAACGTTGGCAGCACAGTGGGAAATCTACATTGCACAGCCCCATCAGCTGGGCCAGATCGTCAATCTGGTCAGCGGCCAGCAGCTCGGCGGCATTTCACGTTGGCTGCTTAGTTTCGGCTGGACAGCGGCAGGTATATTGCTGACCCTTCTGTTTATGCTGATTACGCTGTTTTTCCTTTACCGTGACGGTGAGAAGCTGGCTTCGCAATTGGACACCGTGGGCGAGCGTATTCTGCCAGCGCGCTGGAATCGGTTTTCCCGGGTGGTTCCTGCTACCGTCAGCGCCACGGTGGTGGGCATGACGTTGGTGGCCATCGGCGAAGGCATCGTGCTGGGTATCGCGTATTGGATTGCAGGGGTACCCTCGCCGGTGGCCTTTGGTGTGATCACAGGGTTTATGGCGCTGATTCCAGGCGGGGCACCGCTGGCGTTTTCACTGATCTCCTTATATCTGATTGGCACCGGTGACGCACTGGCTGGCATTGGTCTGTTTATCTGGGGCACCGTGGAGTTATTTATTGTCGACAAGACCATTCGCCCGACCTTGATTGGCGGACCGGTCAAGCTGCCGTTTTTGCCGACATTTTTTGGTCTGATTGGTGGCGTTAAAACCATGGGCGTAGTGGGTCTGTTTGTGGGCCCTGTTCTGATGGCATTGCTGGTGGCCATCTGGCGCGAATGGTTACGCGAGGATATATGAGCGCACCAAAGTAAGGCATTTCATCGCCGGAATCCAAATCCCCCGAAGGGCTTGTGATATTCGTATCACAAGCTTTTTCTCTTTTAAATACAATGCGATATTCAATCTTTACGACTTGTTGCAGGGTTGGGCGCGATTTTTGCAAACCCAAAGCGGGCAACGACAACTACGTCAAATAACGCAGTTTTGCTCTTTTGTGCGCCTTATAAAGGTGCATAACGGCGCGTCGCCGCCTTTTTATTGTGCGCGCAAGCTCTGCGCGGACATAGCCCATAACAAAAATGTAACCCACCGCCATGCGGCCTGGGTTCGCCGGGAGAACCGCCATGAAACTGATAGTAGCGATCATCAAACCGTTTAAGGCCGATGATGTGCGCGAAGCGCTGAGTGAGCTGGGTGTCAGCGGTATGACGCTGACTGAAGTGAAGGGTTTTGGCAGACAGAAAGGCCACACCGAGCTGTACCGTGGGGCTGAATATGTTGTCGATTTTCTGCCGAAAACAAAAATAGAAATTGCTGTTTCTGACGCTATGGCAGATCAGGCCGTAGAGGCAATCTGCAAAGCTGCTGCAACCGGCAAGATCGGCGACGGCAAAATTTTTGTGACGGCACTGGAACAGATTGTCCGCATCCGCACCGGTGAAACCGGCGATTCGGCCATTTAACCCTGATCAAGGAAACCAACATGTTGAACATAAAAAAAATACTGCTCACAAGCGCAGCGGCATTGATGGCGGTGTTACCTGCTGTGGCGCTCGCGCAGGGCGAAATCGACGGGGCAAATACCGCTTGGATACTGACAGCAACTGCACTGGTGCTGTTTATGACTGTGCCAGGGCTCTCGCTTTTTTATGCGGGGCTGGTTCAAAGCAAAAACGTTCTTTCTATTCTTATGCAATGTTTCTCCATTGCAGCCGTGATTTCTATTATCTGGATGATGTACGGCTACAGTATCGCTTTTGGACCGGCAGAAGGCGGTTGGTGGGGTGGTCTGAGCAAAGTTTTCCTGGCGGGCATAACAGTTGATTCGGTGTGGGGCGACATTCCCGAGCCGCTGTTTGTTGCTTTCCAGATGACCTTTGCGATCATTACACCCGCGCTGATTGTTGGCGCGTTTGCCGAGCGCATGAAGTTTTCTTCCATTATGTTGTTTGTGATCCTGTGGTCCACGCTGGTGTACTTCCCGATTTGTCATTGGGTGTGGAATAGCAACGGCTGGTTGTTCCAGCTGGGTCTGATCGACTTTGCGGGGGGCACTGTTGTTCACGTGACTGCGGGCGTTGCTGCGGTCACTATGGCGGTGATGTTGGGCAAGAGACGTGAATTCAAAGTTTCTCCGTTGATTCCTCACAACTTGACGATGACATTCACCGGTGCCGGAATGCTCTGGGTCGGCTGGTACGGATTCAATGCAGGCAGCGCGTTAGGTGCAACCGGCGGTGCCGGTATGGCGCTGCTGGCGACACATATGTCAGCCTCTGCTGGCGCACTGACCTGGATGTGCATCGAGTGGGTACGCCATGGCAAACCTAGCGGCCTGGGTGCTGTCACCGGTCTGATTGCCGGTCTGGCAACAATTACACCAGCGGCTGGATCTGTCGGCCCGGCGGGCGGCATGGTGATCGGTATCATGGGCGGATTTATCTGCTTCTTTGCGACCCATTATTTGAAGAACCAACTCAAAATTGACGACTCTCTGGACGTATTCCCGGTACATGGTGTTGGCGGCATTCTGGGCACGTTGATGGCTGCCGTGTTTATCTCTCAGGATCTGGGTGTGTTCAGCGGCAATGGTTATGCCGAAGGTATGGCCATGGGTTCGCAGTTGATGGTGCAGGTGATTGGCATTCTGGCCACGGGTATCTATACCTTGGTTGTTACTGTAATTCTGATGAAAGTAGTTGGCGCTGTTACCTCAGGCAATCGCGTCAGCGTTGAACAGGAAAGAACCGGTCTGGATATTACTGACCACAATGAAAAAGGCTATTCAATGTAAGCTGATTGTTCAGGCCAGTGCCGGCGCTGTCTGTGCGGCGATGGCATTGGCCTGAAGATGATGAGAGTTGATAGTGCCAACAATCACCGAGCTGACTCCGGGTTCGGAGAGTACAAAACGCAGGCTGTCCTGCGCCGGATCCGATGGAGGATTGGTGCTGCCAGCCTGTTGTTTTTCCGCTGTGTTGTTTGTTGCGCCGCCAGCAATAACAGCGTGGCCACTGTTAAATGCCTTTTTGATCAGTACGGCCTTGCCCAGTTTGTGGGCGTGCCGGATCACCTCTCGCTCTCCGGTCTCCGATGGGTTAAATGTCACCATCACCGCGTCTGCGTATTGCAATGCCAGCAATCCGCCAGCTACCGTTTTTCCGGACAATCCAAACGCGCGGATCAAACCTTTCTGTTTAAGCTTCAGCAAAGTTTCAAAACAGTCTGTCTGTTGAATGATAAGTTCATCATTGCCATCGGAATGCACTAACACCATATCAAGATAGTCAGTACGCAGCCGTTTTAAACTACGCTCAATACTGAGTCGTGTATGTTTGGCGCTGAAATCAAAATGTGATTGCCCGTTAACGAATTCTTCACCGGTTTTACTGCACAAAATCCACTCTTGCCGATTGGCCAGTAGTTTTCCAAGTCGTTCTTCGCTGGTGCCGTAGGCCGGGGCGGTGTCCAGCAGATTGATGCCAATTTCATGTGCCAGTGCCAGTATGTCACGAACCTGTTTATCGTCGGGCAGATCAAAACCGGTGGGATATTTTACTCCTTCATTACGCCCGAATTTGACCGTGCCTAGCCCAAGACAGGAAACCTCCAGTCCGGTATCACCAAGCGCGCGTCTGGGGACTGCAATCTCATGGCGAGATAATACTTTCATCAGCGAATCTGCTCCCAGGGCGAGTCAGCCAGAACAGCCTTCGGCAGCAGCGCAGCAAGTTGCTGATTGCTGCTCGAGTGCCCGACAGGTTTTAAATCCGGTGGCAATAGCTGCCGTACCGTGTCTCCCAGATTGGGGCTGAGAGTGAGTTTGGTCGGCCAGCACACCAATACTTTTCCGCACTCGGAAACGTGCGCGTTGTCGGGTCGCTGCAAGTCAGCGATGCGCGGTTCCGCGCGATTGATAAAAAAGCTGTGCCAGCTGGCATCGGAAAAATCTACCCACGGGAAAAGCCCGCTGAGTTCTTGTCCTACGCGCTTTTGTTGTTGTTCAGCGTCAAGCTTTACGCCGGACTCCGCCAGCTCACCGCCAACATACCAGATCCATTGTTTTGAATTGCCGTCGCGACAGGGGTGAGAAGTGATAGTCAGTCGCGGTGTCATGCCAAAGCTGTCGCCGATACAGTGCAGATAGGCAGGGGCTTCATGCGTCACGCGCACACTGACCATATGCAGCGGGCGCCGCTGCATGTCAGGTTTTTTGATGTCAGTTGTCCAGCTATCAAGCAGTGCTTCATTGCCTTCACCGGCGCACAGGATAATTCGATCCGCATTCAGTTTTATCTGGCTATTGTTGTGTGTCAGCAATAATGAAGTTTCTGATTCAAGCTTGATATCCGAACAATAAAAAATGCGGTCCTGCCACGGTGCGGCCAGGGTATGCAGCAGTGAGGGGGTGTCGATCACAAAATCGGTCAGTTGATACAGAGTACCTTTAACGGCGTTTGTATTCTGTGCTTCAGCCTCTGAAAAGAAAGTCGGGTATTGTTCAGCGGACAAAGCATCAATTCGCCCGCGCAAGGCCTTGCTGCCAAGAAAGGTTTTCAGGCGCGAACGTACACTGCCGCTGGACCACATGTAGTAATGCTCAGACAATACGCGTGTGCCGCGAAGATCAACCACATCATCGCCGGCAAGACACGCTCTCCAACGCGCAGGCATATCTGCAATGGCACTGCTGGCCGGACTCAATACGCCGCCCAAGGCATATTTCAGTCCGCCGTGAATGATGCCTTGCGACGCCAGCGTCTGTGCATTTCCCAATGCATTTTTTTCAAGCAGCACAACATCGTAGCCTTCACTGCTTAAGCGATTGAGCAGCCAGAGGCCTGCAATCCCTCCGCCTGCAATGACAATCTGTACCGATAAAGAATTACTCAAAAGCAAATTTTCCTGTAAACATCAGAACCAGCGCCGCCACTTGAAGTAGATAAGCAGGCCGCCCGCAATACTCAACATGACCAGCCACGTCGCCGGATAACCCCAGCTCCAGCTTAACTCTGGCATATGTTCAAAGTTCATGCCGTAGACGCCTGCAATAAATGTCAGAGGCATAAAAATGGTGGCGAACAGGGTCAGCGTTTTCATGATTTCATTCATGCGCTGATTGCTGCTGGACATATGAAGATCCAGCATGCCTGACAGAAGATCGCGCAGTGTTTCCACATTGTCGATGATGTGGATGCTGTGGTCGTAAACGTCTCGCAGATGGACGCGGGTTTCGCGTGTTACTATCGAATTCTCGTCCCGACTGAGGCTGCTCAACACTTCCCGCAGAGGCCAGATTACTTTACGCAATAGCAGCATTTCACGTTTGAAGTGGTGAATCTTGTTCAGAATGAGTTTGCGTGGGTTGTCCAGCAGCTGTTGTTCCAGATCTTCGATGGCATCGCCGAATTTCTCCAGCAGTAAAAAATAATTATCGACCACTGCGTCAATCAGCGCGTACGCAAGATAATCCGGACCAAGCTGCCGGATCTTGCGTCCGGTGCGCACCCGCTCTCGCACGCCATTAAAAACATCACCGGGTTTTTCCTGAAAAGATAACAGATAGTGCTCACCGATAATGAGGCTGACCTGTTCACTCTGCAGGCTTTCAGACTGCTCATCAAACTGCAGCATCTTGATGACGACGTACAGATGATCATCATGTATTTCAACTTTAGGCCGATGGTCGGTATTGAGAATATCCTCCTGGACCAGAGGGTGGATGCCGTACAGATCACCCAGCTCACGAATGACTTCAGGTTTATGAAGGCCATCAATATTGATCCACGACGTCAGGTTGTCGTAGTCCGGATTCTGGCAGTCACGAATGCGGTCAATTTTCTGTTCATAAATGCCATTCGGGTCATAGTGAATGCCATGGATCGCGGTATCCGGTGAGCTGACATCACCGATGTGGACCAGTGTGCCGGGAGCAGCGCCGACCTTTTTGCCGCGCTTTTTTATCAGGCGCGCTCTGAGCTGACCAGGAGTCGTTTTTACCATAGAGATTTGCAATGCCCTGTTTGAGGGATTTGTATGGATTTGCACCGGATGCAGAATCCTGCAATCATTCCTGCCGTTGCTGCGGTATGGTAGCACGCTCACTTGCGATCATGGGAACAGGGACTTAGTGAACAGGGCGTTTTACAATTTTGCGTTTTATCTGCTGCTGCCCATCATTGTGCTCAGACTGCTTTGGCGTGCACTGTTTCTGCCAGCGCCTGCGTATGCCAAGCGCTGGGGTGAGCGTCTGGGATTTGTTGAGCACGCGCTTGAAGGGCGCACCGAGCAGCGCTGGATTTGGGTTCACGCCGCCTCTGTTGGAGAATCAGTGGCAATTTCTCCGCTGGTTCTCAAGCTGCGAAAAGAGCGGCCGGAGTGGGGCATTGTGGTCACCACCATGACGCCTACGGGCTCCGAACGGGTTGAAGAACTGTTTGGCCACGATGTCTGCCACGTCTATGCGCCGTACGACTACGCGGGGGCGGTTAAACGCTTTCTGAAAAGCTTCAGGCCCGCGCTCGTTATTCTGGTGGAGACTGAGCTGTGGCCCAACCTGGTCTATTACAGTAAAAAAAGCGGCGCCAAAGTCATGGTAGCCAATGCCCGGCTGTCAGAAAAATCCTATCGGGGTTATGAGAAATTTGCTGCACTGGGCAAGCCTATGTTGCAACAGATTGACTGTATTGCGGCGCAGGCCGAGAACGATGCCGCCCGATTTCGTCGGCTGGGTGTGTCGGATGCGGTCATCCGTGTTTCGGGAAGTATCAAATTTGATATCGCGATCCCTGACTCTCTTGCCCTCGATGCGGCTGCGATGGCATCCCGTATTGAGGGCAAGCGCCCGGTCTGGATAGCAGCCAGTACGCGCGAAGGTGAGGATGAAAAAGTACTGACTGCACTCAAACTGGTGCAACGCCATGTCCCGGATGTGCTGTTGGTGCTGGTGCCAAGACACCCTGAGCGTTTTAACAGTGCAGAAAAGCTCTGCGAAAAACACCAGTTGCGTGTGGTGCGGCGCAGCAGCGAACAGAATGTGGATGTGCTCACGCCAGTGTTTCTGGGCGACAGCATGGGTGAGCTACTGGTGTATTACAGCCTGGCGCAGGTGGCTTTTGTAGGTGGTAGTCTGGTCAATACGGGTTGCCATAATGTGCTGGAGCCTGCGGCGATGGGACTGCCAGTGCTGACAGGGCCGTCCCAATTCAATTTCCAGACTATTTGTGAACAACTGGCAGAGTACGGGGCCTTATCAAAAGTGGCTGATGAATCTGCGCTGGCCGATGTGCTGGTCAAGTTATTTCAGGATCAGGCCAGGCTGGATCAGATGGGTGAAGCCGGCCGTCTGGCAGTGATTGCCAACCGCGGCGCGTTGCAGAGAATTTATGCATTGGTGACCGGATATTTGCCGCCGGTTAAAGATTAACTATCGAGCAACGGGCGTCGGGTCAGGTTATGAACTCCGTCTGACTTGATCCAGACGTTGTCTTCAATCCGGATGCCGCCCAGTGGTGTCAGCAAATCCACCAGTGACCAGTCAATCATTCGTGCAGCAGCAGACTGTCGCAACCTGCCAAGCAGCATCGGAATGAAATACAGCCCCGGCTCGATGGTGAACACCATGTCTTTTTCTATGCGGCGCGTGTTTCGCAACGCCGGGTAGTGAGCCGGGGGTGCAAGTATGCTGCCATCATGGCCGGCCAATCTGCCGCCCACATCATGTACCTGCAACCCCAGCAGATGGCCCAGTCCATGAGGTAAAAACGTTTGCGTAACCCCGGCGCGGGTCAGATCCTCGGCCAGGCCCCGGCAGATGTTGCTATCAATGAGCAGTTGCGCCAGATGCAGATGTGTTTGTTCGTGAAGTTCACCAAATGACATACCGATGTGTATGTCCTGAATCACTGCCGATTGCAGTTTTTGCATACCCGATAACAAGCCGGCAAAAACCGGATGTATGCCTGGTGTACACCAGGTGCGGGTGATGTCAGAGCAATAACCGTGTGAGCGGCAGCCCGCGTCAATCAGCAGCACCTGGTTTTCCGGCCGCCCGCGCACCTGCGAGTGGTAACGATGTTTGTGCTGATAATGCAGAATGGCAGCATTTTTGTTCAGCGCGATGATGTTGGGGTATGGCAGTTCATGATCGAGCACCCTGCAGGCTGCCAGATAAGCGATGTGAATATCAAACTCGTCTTTACCATCCAGAAAAGCGTCGTGCGCTGCCTGATGCCCGCCCAGTGCATGAGCATTGGCGGTAGCAATACGTGCTACCTCGTAAGCCGTTTTGTAGGCGCGGTCGTAATCCAGCCAGTTGAGCAAAGCACCCGGATTGACCAGTTTTTTGGGAATTCCCAGGGTCTGCGCAAGTGCGGTGTTTTCTCCGAGAAATGCCAGCTTTAAGGATTCAGGCAGCGTCTGAGCGAGTTCTGAGAGATCGGCGATCGCCTTCACACTCATGTGTTTTGACCACCACGCCGGCATATCCAGATGCTGGTCATGCCAGAAGTCTTGCGGGATCAATGGAATAAACAGAGGCTTCTGTCCCGGCCGCAACAGAATAAACTGGTCGGGGCGGTCCACAGGAACCCAGCGCAGGAAGTGGCCCCAGGCGCGGAATGGTTTGCCTTGATCGTCAGCATAATGGTTGTGCGCACTGCCGCTATGAATAAGCACCGCATCAGCGGACAGGCCAGAACCCGCCATAGCGTCCGCAAGCTGGCGATCAATAATCTGCAGATGTTCGGCAAACAGCGCTTCTGTGTTCATGCTGTGAAATAATACGCGCAACTAGACAGATATCAACTGGCCAGACGGGTTATGCGCAAGATCATTCATTGTGACTGTGACTGTTTTTATGCAGCCATCGAGATGCGCGATGATCCATCATTGCGTGGCAAGCCACTGGCTGTGGGCGGCGCCAGCGACCGGCGGGGAGTGGTGGCAACCTGCAACTATGAAGCACGCCGTTATGGCGTGCATTCTGCCATGCCGACTGCCACGGCCCAGCGTCAATGTCCCCAACTGATTGTGGTACCGCCGCGCATGGACAAATACCGTGAAGTCTCGCGTCAGGTGCAGGCCATTTTTAATGACTACACCGATCTGGTTGAACCGCTGTCGCTTGACGAGGCTTATCTGGATGTGAGTTCTGCTACAGCATTCCGGGGCAGCGGCACGCTGATCGCGGAAGATATCAGGCGGCGTGTGCGGGAGAATCTTGGTATCACGATTTCTGCGGGCATTGCACCGAATAAATTTCTTGCCAAAATCGCCAGCGACTGGAACAAACCAGACGGCCAGTTTGTCATTCGCCCTCACGAGATAGATGAGTTTGTTCGCCAGCTACCCGTTAAAAAAATCTACGGTGTCGGTAAAGTTACTGCGGCACGCCTTAACAGCATGGGCATTCAGACATGCGAGGATTTACAAGCGTGGACGGTAGAAGCATTAACCACGCAGTTTGGGAGTTTCGGCAGACGTTTATATGAGTTGAGTCGTGGCATTGACCAGCGCGCGGTCAAAGTGGAGAGCCTGCGCAAATCCTTGAGCGTAGAAACAACATACGTCACTGATCTGAGCGATTTTGACACCTGCCTGCGTGAACTGCCGGCCCTTTACGATGACATGTTAAGGCGTTGGCGACCGATGGCAGAGCGCTATCGTATTGCCGGCAAATTTGTGAAGCTGCGCTTTAACAATTTTGTCTCGACCACCGCAGAACAATCATCCGAGCATGACGACGTCAGTATTTTTGCAGCACTGCTGGAACAAGCCTGGAAACGACATCAGCGCCCTGTGCGCCTGATGGGTGTCGGTTTCAGATTATTGCCTGCAAGCAGCGCCAGCGCCGATCAGTTGGCACTGGCATTTGATTGACGCCGGTTTTATGCCGATGACGCAGATTTGTTGTGCACGCGTATCAACCCTTCCTGACAGACAGAAGCCACCAGCACACCGTCCCGTGTGAATATGTTGCCGCGGTTGAATCCGCGGGCCTGCGAAGACGAAGGGCTGTCCTGTGAATACAGCAACCAGTCGTCCATACGGAAAGACCGGTGGAACCACATGGCATGATCCAGACTTGCGACCTGCAGCCTGGGGTCAAACAGACTTTGCCCATGCGGGCGCAGACAGTTCTGCAGCAGCGTCATGTCTGACGCATAAGCCAGCAGATGCGCGTGGAATGGATAGTTCTCTGGCAACGAAGTATTCAAACGGAACCAGACACTGGTTGCCGGTTCTTTTGGGTTGTTATCGAACAGACTGTTGATGTCGACATGACGCAGATCAACGGCAAACTGACGCGAGAAACGTTCCAGCAGATCTTCGCTGATGCGCCCGCGGAACTGCTCAGCCATCTGCTTACGGTCAGCGCATTGTTCCGGTGGCGGTACATCCGGCATAACCGCCTGATGCGAAAGACCCTCCTCCGGCACCTGAAATGAGCATGACATATTTAAAATCGCTTTGCCGTGTTGTATGGCAACTATGCTGCGTGTGGTGAAACTTTTACCATCACGGATGCGATCTACCTGAAAAATGATGGGATGATTCAGGTCGCCCGGACGCAGGAAATAGGCGTGTAACGAATGCACATGTCTGTCATCGGGGACCGTGCGGGTGGCGCTCAATAGGGCCTGCGCCAGCACCTGGCCGCCATAGACGCGCATCCAGCCCTCGTTCTTGTGCGCGCTGCGGTACAGGTTTTCGTCCAAAGTTTCCAGCTCAAGATGATTAAATAGCTGTTTAAGCTGAATATTTTCTTGTGTGTCCATGGTGTGTCCAGTCATGACTTGATATTGAATGCCGGGCAGTTTAACAGCTGCGCCGCACAACGCCGATAGCTTTACCCCCGGTACTTGCACGGCGTATGATCAGTCACGAACTATAAACTCAGTAAAAAGCCTTTAGCATTAACAATAAAAACAATCATCCGGTGATCCGGGATTCGGGAAACCGAAAAAGAGGAGATCTTTATGCGTCGTATATTTTTGGGTCTGGTTTCGTTCGCAGTGCTGGCCACCGGCGTGATAATGCTTCAGCGTGATGATGTCACTGCTGCTGAAGATCAGGCTCTGGCAGCGGTCAAGCGGCAGTTTGTTGGTCACTATGAACTGGTAAGCTTTGTTAACTTCCCCGCTGGTGGTGGCGAAGTCGATAATAATTACATTGGCCGCATCATGTATGACGAGCATGACCAGATGTCGGCTCAGGGCATGCCCAAAGATCTGCCGGCACGTGCGGCCCAGAGTACAACAAACGTCAGTGGCGGTTTTGCTTACTGGGGGCCGGTGACCTGGGATATTTCGCAGAACAAGGTCACCCACCACGTTGAAGGTTCCCCCACCCGCGGCAGCTGGGTCGGAGAAGACAATGTACGTTATTACGAATTTACCAGTGACGGATTGCTGAAACTGTCCATCCGTGACGACAATGGCCGCACCACCGGCACTTTGACGTGGAGACGAATCGGAGATTGATGGAATATGTACTCGCCTGCAATGCAGGCAGCTCCTCACTCAAGCTCACCCTGTTTGCCGGAACTCCGGGGCAGGGTTGGGCTCCGTTAGAGACCACCAATCTGTCGGCCGGTTCGCACGTATCGGGTTCCCGCTCATATACGGACATGCTGTTCGGGTGGTTGGCGCCGCTGCCCACACCCGATCAGATTCTACACCGCGTGGTGCATTCAGGCCTGGTTAAAGAGCAGGCACGGTTACTGGACAACAGAACCGTTGACCTTATCCGGCATTGGCTGCCGATAGCTCCCCGTCATAATGCGTTGACACTTGAGATGATAGGCTCAATGCAGCAACGCCTTCCCCACTTACCGCAATTTGCGATTTACGATTCAGGGCTTTACGCCGGTTTACCTGCGCATTCAGCGCGTTATGCTGTTTCTGATGAGCTGTCCCCGGGGTGGCCATTGCGCAGGTATGGATTTCACGGGCTTGCGCACAGAAATCAGTGGCGGCAAGTACAGGCTATGCAGAAACAGGCAGGGCGTCCATTGGGCAGGTGCATCAGCCTGCATCTGGGTAGCGGAGTCTCGGTCACCGCCTGGCGCGACGGCAATGTGATTGATACAAGTATGGGGTTTTCGCCGCTGGAGGGTTTGATTATGGCCCGGCGCAGTGGCAGTCTCGATCCTGGCATACTCCTGCATTTGCTTCTGCGGGAGGGTTTTGAGCCGGCCACGCTGGATATGGTGTTGCAAGAACGCAGCGGCCTTGCTGCTCTCGCCGGCCATGACGGAGATATGCGGTCAATTATGCAGGACATGCGGGCAGGTAACGATTCAGCCGCTGCAGCTGTGGATCAGTATTGTTATCAGATCCGAAAGACCATCGGCGCGTACATGGGTGCCCTCGGTGGAGTGGATGCGATCAGTTTTGGTGGCGGTGTGGCAGAACATCAGGCGCCATTGCGGCAACAGATTGTGGATGGCCTGCAAGGCTTTGGCATTGTCGCAGACTCCGGGGCCAATAGCGCGCGAGCTGGTGCCGGCGCTTTTCATGCGATGGACAGTGCATGTGCGCTGTATTTGACTCCGGTCAATGAAATGGACGAGATGCTCAGGCAATATGAGGCCTTCGCACTCAATAAGTAATTTGATGTACTGGAGAAGGGCATGATTTCCGAACAGCTGGACTGGGCACAGGGATATGGCGTCATCGAACATAACGTGCAAACGCGGCAGCGTATGGATTCCTTGCTGGACACACTGGAAAAAGAAGGCATCTGCCCCCGTGACCAGGCGCAGGCCATGCTGGCGGCCGCTGACCGCCTGTGCAACATGGGGCTGTGGCTGACAGCACACATGACCTATGTCAAAAACGTGCACCTTGATGGCCGTGAGTTATTGGCCGATGATTTCAAATCTACCCCGGAAGGTCACACCGGCGGCGCACTGAACATGGTGCCTGCATACGTCGGTTATCTGTTGGCAAACGCATTAACCGGCAGAACCCGCGCCTGGTTGATGGGGCAGGGTCACTGTGTGGCAGCCATCGACTCGGTCAACATACTGATGCGTAACCTGGAACCCGAACAGGATGCCCGCTACACCGTGACTGATGAAGGATTGAGCCGCCTGTGTCAGGATTTTTACAGCTATCAGGTTAGCCCTGACGGAAAGCCCGCAGCCCCTTTGGGCAGTCATGTCAGCGTGTTCACTGCAGGCGGCGTCAGTGAGGGCGGGTATCTTGGGTTTACGGGTCTGCAGTACGTGCATATGCCATTGCCGGGTCAGGAACTGGTCACTTTCCTGAGTGACGGCGCTTTTGAAGAGCAGCGCGGCAGTGACTGGACACCACGCTGGTGGCGTGGTGAAGACAGTGGACTGGTGATGCCCATCATGATTGCCAACGGTCGTCGTATCGACCAGCGCACAACCATGTCTCAGGCCGGTGGTGTCACCTGGTTCCGCGAGCATCTTGAGTTAAATGGTTTTCTGCCAGTGGATATCGATGGACGAGATCCTGCAGCATTTGCCTGGGCCATTATCACCATGGCGCGTGATCTGCAGGAACAGCATCGCCAGATCACAGTGGGTGACCGCAGTTATCCTGTGCAATTACCCTATGCCATTGCCGAAACTGTTAAAGGATTTGGTTTTCCCGGCGCAGGCACCAATGCCGCGCACAATCTGCCCTTGATTGGAAATCCGTCACAAGACGACAAAATCCGCCAGATCTTCAATAAAGGCGCCGCACGTCTTTTTGTGGGGACGGAGGAGTTAAAGCGCTGTGTTCAGGTCCTGAGCAATCACAGCAAACCACAACGCATGCATGAAAAAGATCACTGGTTACGTCGCCTCCAGGTGTCGTTGCCAAAATTGCCGGCAATCGTTTATCAAAAACCGGGAGCGTCGGCATCGCCCATGCAACAGATTGACGAGTGGTTCTGCCAGTTAGCTGAGTTGAATCCCCGTCACCGGATTCGTATTGGTAATCCTGACGAAATCCGTAGTAACCGTATGAATAAAACCCTGGATACCCTGCGCCATCGCGTCACTGATCCTGAGTTGACGGTGGCGGAGTCGATCAATGGCGCGGTGATAACCGCGCTGAATGAAGAAGCTGTGGTCAGTGCTGCCCTGGCAAACAAACAAGGCATCAGTCTGGCAGTCAGTTACGAAGCCTTTGCCGTCAAGATGTTGGGCGCCATGCGCCAGGAAGTAATTTTTGCGCGTCACATGCGCGAAACCGGCCGCGCGGTGCACTGGCTGTCGGTACCGATTATCGCCAGCTCGCACACTTGGGAAAACGGCAAGAACGAAATCTCGCATCAAGATCCGACGCTCAGCGAAGCCTGGCTGGGTGAAATGTCAGACGTGGCGCCTGTGCTGTTCCCGTTTGACGGTAATTCGGCAGTCACCGTGATGAGTTATTTGTATCGTCAGCGCGGTCGCGTTGCAGTAGTGGTATCACCGAAAGGCACTGTGCCAGTGATGACACAGCCCGAGCAAGCTGAGCAATCGGTGCGCGATGGTGCAGTTGTTCTTAGTCATGACCACAACGCGCGCGTGCAGTTTGTTGGCATGGGAGCGTATCAGATGGTATCCGTGCAGCGCGCCGCGCGCGTCTTGCGGGAGAAAGGCATCAGCTGCTCTGTGGTAGCTATGGTAGAGCCGGGTCGATTCCGGCTGCCGCGTGACGAGATGGAGGCAGCTTATGTGCATTCTGTTGAGCATATTGCTCAGTTGATTCCTTACGTGCGCAGCCGACTGTTTGTTTGCCACACCCATGCTGAAGTGATTACCGGCGTGCTGCGTCCACTGGATACCGGTGCGCGTGACAGTCGTTTTCTGGGTTATCGCAATCGAGGTGGCACGTTGGATGTGTTCGGGATGTTGTATGCGAATCAACAAACCTGGGCGCATCTGGTGTTGAATGCTACGCAGCTGCTGGATCTTGATGAGCAGCTTTACCTGAGTGCCGCGCAGCTGGCTGCTGTGAGTGGATCGGGAAATCCGGATGACTTGCGTTGAAATGGATTTCATCATGGCAGAAATACAGCGGACCTGCCGGGACGTACGATTACGATCCGGGAAAACTAAGCCAGCCGCTCAAGAAAAGCAGCCAGCGCCACTTCCTCTGCTGTGAGCCCTTTGCGCGCCCTCGGCCTGGGTAGCCCGGATAAATCACCCAGGTTGTAGTGTTCCAGCACGGCCGGATGGATATAACATTTGCGGCACACGGCGGGAGTATTACCCAGTTGGCGCGCGACGTCTTTGATCACCTCCACCACATGCCGCTTCGCCTCCGACTCCGGCTGCCATTCCAGCTCGCGCAATGCCGCCAGCGCCATCACGGTCGCAGCCCAGGTGCGAAAATCCTTTGCGGTGAAATCGGATCCGGTAATGCTGTGTAGATAGGCGTTAACGTCGGAGGAGCTGATGCCATGGCGTTCTCCGTTTTCGTCCAGGTATTGGAACAGATCCTGCCCCGGTAACTCCTGGCAACGTCTGACCACCCGGGCTAGACGCCGGTCCTTCACTCCGACCTTGTGTTCGACCCCGCTCTTGCCGCGGAATTGAAACCGGATCTCGCTGCCTTTTATATCGACATGGCGATCCCTGAGCGTGGTCAGTCCGTAGGATCTATTCTCCTTCGCGTACCGGATATTGCCGACGCGAATCAACGTGGTATCCAGCAGCATCACCACCGTCGCCAGCACCTTTTCCCGGGTCAATCCCGGTTCGGCAATTTGTGCCTCCAGCTGTCTGCGCAGCTTTGGCAGGGCTTTGCCAAAAGCAGCCAGGTGTGAATACTTGCTGGTGTCGCGTACCTCTCGCCATCTTGGATGATAGCGGTACTGCTTGCGTCCGCGCGCGTCGCGGCCAGTGGCTTGCAGATGGCCGCGCGGGTCGGCGCAGATCCAGACA
The DNA here is from genome assembly GCA_030651695.1 of Pseudohongiella sp. Classification (GTDB taxonomy): domain Bacteria; phylum Pseudomonadota; class Gammaproteobacteria; order Pseudomonadales; family Pseudohongiellaceae; genus Pseudohongiella. The sequence continues at coordinate 114,305 of JAUSCD010000030.1, forward strand.
TCGGTGTAGGCGGGCGGCACTGCGAGCGCATTGAGTCGATTGATCTCGTCGGGCTCAGTGATGCGTTCGCCCTTGGCATCATAATACCTGAACGTGCGCCCCACTTTTTTGCGGCGGATGCCGGGCTGGCAGTCATCGACATACTGCAAGTCGCGGGGCAGCTCTGCAGGCAATGCTGGTTCAGGCATTGACGTCGTCCCCCGGAGATATATAAGCAACTATAACAGCCATCTGCAGCATCAGGTCTATCCCGGGTTGCGCAAAGAGTTGAGCTCACTGATCGATATAGGTATCGTAAGGTACGTCTTAGCTGAAGAAGGTGCCGCAATGATTAAAAAATTCAATGGAATATTGGTTCTCGTCCTTTTTCTGAGTGCTGCGGCTTGCAGCAACAAAGCCGTTTATATGAATGCACAGACCAATCTTCGCACTGAGTGTCACATGGGCCCGATGTCGCAGTATCAGGAGTGTATGGCGCGCACTAGCAGATCGTACGAAGAGTACTTGCGCGACCGCGAGGAGGCTCTGAGGAATCGATAGGCGGTTGGGATCGCAGCTGCGGTGTAATACGGATTGATCCGGGGATAACGTCTGTCCCGGATCAATCCCCGACCACAGATCAGATCAGATCTGTCACAGTTGCCTGTTTCAGCATTCCTTTGATCGTCGCCAGATGTTCATCTTCTTCAGTCAAGGCTCTGCTGAACTGCTCCGCGAGTTCATCCTGGCCTGCTCTTGTCGCCAGATCGATCAGCAGTTCCCAGCCAATATTGTCAGCGGCCTCCGCAATCAACAGAGCATTCATGGACTGTACAAGATTCGTGCGGGGATCAGCGATAATTTTTACGATACCTTCGGCAGATACTCCGGCCAGATTGGCGGAGGGCGTCTGCGCAGTCGGGTCTGCGCCGAGTTTTTCCAGCGCATCAACAAGTAATAGATAATGCTGGTGCTCCTCATCGCGGAATCGCTGGATGGTGGGCTGTATATCAACCAGTCCGGGTATGTGGCCGAGCGCCTCGACCTTCGCCAACATCGCATCATAGAGCCGGACGCCAGTGCGCTCAAACGCCAGTCGCTCAGCCATCTTGTCGATCAGAATCTCCGGATTTTTTCCAAGGACTTTCTGGAAAGATGTTTTTATCATGCCTTTCACCGAGCCCGGCACCGGCACTGATCCTACCGGTGCCGCTTCTGAGATCGCCAGCATGCGTTCGCGCGCGATGGCGCCAGCGTCCCCGGGGATGTCTGGAGGGAACAGCTTATTGGCTTCCAGTTGCTCTTTGGTATCGTTTGGCGACATTTGTGCGCCGGTTTTGTTGTGGCCCATTTTGGCTGAGATAGTCATGACTGTTCACCTCTTGGTCGTGAATTGGCCTGCTCGGTTCCCGGATGCCATTTGTATCCGGCTGAGACTGTAGCGGAAGCGACCCCGTCTCCATTCATTTGTTCGCGATAGCGCAGGGACGCTTCGTTCTCGCGTTGTTTGGGAACATATTGGGTACCGGCAGTACGCAGATCCTTCTCTTCCGATAGCACCTTGCGAACAAACTCACGCTGGCTTTTGAACGCGATCATTTGTGGCACCGTGCCCGCAAGGATCTCTTCGGGGTCGCGGCGCTCGAGCTTCTTGAACCACTCGCGCGCCAGCGTCAACTGACCCAGTTCGTAATCAAGAAACTGCTCCCACATGGCTTTAACCCGGGGATTCTCTTCTTGTTCTGCGCAGCTGGCATACGCATAGACTTCCATGGCTTCATGAATCAGCCACTTCTCCACAAATGATTCCGAAGGATCCATCAGTGATCCATACTGGGTGACATGCTGCTCTTCCACTGATGCGATCTCGGCATATAACTGTCGCGCAACCGGGTCGGTGAACGTGGGGCCAATATTCATGTAGTAGTCATGTGTCTGGTGTTCAGCTGCAGTTATCATGGCGGCATGCATTTTGGTAATCAGGGCTGCGTCAGCTTTCTGGTAGTTTTCCCGCAGATCATCTTCCGGCGCACGATGATGCTCCGATGTAGGTCGGCCGGGAACGATATCTGTGTAGCCTTGCAGGATGTTGTTGGCGTCCTTTCCTTCCAGACGATCAAGCATTGCAGCGTAACGGTACAAATGGTCAAAATCTTCCAGCAGACCAAAACGGTAAGTCTGGGCCTGATAGGGGTCCGGTTCTGTCTGGGCCACCGCAGCAGTAACTTCTATCGCAACCTGCTCATAAGCGATGGTGGTCTCCAGTGGTGAGTGGTCGGCGGACAGCAGCCAGTTAATTGACGTCATCTGATGCTGCTCTACGCGCCGGATCTGCGCCAAAGGCAGTTGTAACTCTTTATGAAACCGCGAACCAAAATGTTTAAGTCTCAAGGCATCTTGTTCTATTCCATTCATCAAGATGATGCGCACCCGAGTGAACGCATCATCGTCCAGCTTGCTGATAGGACGGCTTGATATCTGACGCCATGAGAACACCTGTTTCTCCAGGGGGTGGCCCTTGTTGTCGAATATACCTGATACTCCGTTCATAACGCCTCCGTAGGAAAGATGTCTGATTATTGCCGCGTGCTCCAGCGGTGACACCAGATTGCAATGGCAAAAGAAGGTGTAGTTTTAGGACTCAGCCGTTTTGGAAAAGTTTGTCGGGCTGCGAGGCTTGTTACATGGTTGCATTCAACACCCAAGTCTGGCTGAATGGTTTACTCGCTCAGATAACTGATATGCAAGGTAATGTTTAAAGTATGAAAGCGGTAACAACAAAAAGTTTTCTATATCTGACCCGGCTCGGCATAGACACGCATCAGGAACCAGTGCTCTACATGCGCGAAGATTGCCATGTTTGCCGCTCGGAGGGCTTTGATGCTCAGGGTCGTGTGCAGATCATGTGCGGTGACCGTTCCGTTATTGCCACGCTCAATATTGTCAAAGGTGATTTGCTCAGTCACCAGAAAGCCGGGCTGAGTGAATCCGCGTGGAGATTGCTGAATGCAAGCGAAGGTGAAAAGGCATTTTTCCGCCACGCCCCGCCAGTAGAATCCATGAGTCATGTGCGCGGCAAACTTTATGGCAAGCCTCTGACAGCTGCCGGCGCTCACGAGATCATTGAAGACATCAGCCGCGGCCACTATTCGGATATCCAGCTATCCTCCTACGTCACTGCCTGCGCTGCAAACAATCTGAGCATTGAAGAAACCATCCATGTCACCCGCGCCATGGTGGAAGCCGGGCGTCGTTTTGACTGGGGTGATGGTCGTATCATCGTCGACAAACACTGCGTAGGCGGACTGCCGGGCAACCGCACCACGCCTATTGTTGTGGCAATTGTTGCCGCCAATGGTCTGGTCATGCCCAAGACTTCATCGCGCGCCATCACCTCTCCCGCCGGCACTGCTGACACCATGGAAACACTGACAGAAGTGAATCTGGGTTTTGATCGTATGCGCGCGGTAGTTGAAAAAGAAGGCGCCTGCCTGGCCTGGGGCGGCGCGGTTGCTTTAAGTCCTACAGATGACATTATCATCCGTGTGGAGCGCGCACTGGATCTGGACAGCGAAGGGCAACTGGTGGCTTCGGTGATCTCCAAGAAAGTGGCAGCAGGTTCCACCCATGTGTTGATTGATATCCCGGTGGGTCCAACGGCGAAGGTCCGGAGCCCTGAATTGGCGGCGCAGTTGGCTGCAGCGCTTACCGACGCAGGAAGCGCGATGGGATTGACCATAAAAACGCTGATCAGTGACGGCAGCCAGCCGGTCGGGTTTGGCATCGGACCAGCGCTCGAAGCTCATGATGTGCTGGCGGTTTTGCAGAATGATAAAAAAGCGCCGCGAGATCTTCGCCAACGTGCGTTGACACTGGCCGCAGCCATGCTGGAAATGGGGCAGGCCTGTCAAGCGAGGGAAGGTCTGGAGCTGGCAACCCGCACGTTGGATAGCGGCCTGGCCTGGCAAAAATTCCAGGCCATCTGCGCGGCGCAAGGTGGGCTGCGCGAACCACCTCGTGCCGAATACGTCCACACCATCAAAGCTGAACGCCATGGTGTTGTTGCCATGTTGAACAATCGTGTGATTTCGCGGCTGGCCACGCTGGCCGGCGCACCCAATGCCAAAGCTGCAGGTGTCTGCATGCATGTGCGTCTTGGCGATGTGGTTGAGCCGGGGCAAGCGCTCATCAGTGTTCATTCAGAGGCACTGGGGGAGCTGGAATACGCGCTCGACTTTTACCATTCGCACCCGCAGATTCTGCTAATTGAGGAAGAAGTGGTATGAGTATTCTGATGTTCAGTATGCCAGGCCAGGAACAGCTGGCGCAGAACCTGTTGCAACGAACCGGATGGTTGGCCGGAAATATGATCCTGCGACATTTTCCCGATGGCGAAACTTATATCCGGGTGCTGGACGATGTAAAAGGGCGCGAGGTCGTAATTTTGTGCCAGCTGCATCAGCCTGACAGCAACGTGCTGCCGTTATTGTTGTTGGCTGATACCCTGCATGATCTTGGTGCCACCAAGGTCGGGCTTATTGCGCCGTATCTCGCTTATATGCGCCAGGACAAACGATTCAACGAGGGCGAAGGTGTCAGTTCGCACTATTTTGCGAAATTGATCAGCCGGCACCTGGACTGGCTGGTTACTGTTGATCCTCACCTTCACCGTATTCATCGGCTGGATGAGGTCTACAGTATCCCGGCCACTTCGCTTACTGCCGTAAAGCCAATTGCGGAATGGATCAGGCAACATATCGACAGACCGTTGGTCATAGGTCCGGACAGCGAATCCGAGCAGTGGGCTGCACGTGTTGCAGAGGCCGTAGGATGCCCTTGGGAAGTGCTGCAGAAAGAACGTTTTGGCGACAGGGATGTACGCATCTCATTGCCGCATGTTGAAAACTATCCCGATCGCACCCCCGTTCTCGTTGATGACATTATCAGCACAGGTAAAACCATGATGCTTGCTGCGCAGCATCTGCGTGCGGCGGGCATGGCCGCGCCGGTGTGTGTGGCAGTCCACGGTATTTTCGCCGCCGGGGCTCTGCAGGAGATGCAGGCTCAGGGGTTGACGGTGGTTACCTGCAACTCAATTCCAGATGACAGTAATCAGATTGATCTGGCTGAGCTGTTGGCCACGGGCACAATTCCCCGTGTTGAAGGCCAATCCCCGTCTCCAGAATAGTGTGAACCCCCGGTTGATACGATGCGCCTGGTGAACTACAGTTTCTGCCCGGCTGGAAAATATGAGCTAACTTGCCACAGATACCGGTCTTGAAAGAGAAGAGCAGTATCCGACGGTTTGTGGTCAGCGCACCTCAGGTGAAATAAGTTACTAATTCTATTGTGTTTATGGGGCGTCAGTGGATGGGCGCCATGACATTGTCTGACGTGGCCGGAATTGCCCGTTCATTCTTTATTCCTGTTTTAAAACAAACGGAGAACGATCATGACAAGCAGCCAGAGCGACATCAAAGTTAGGGAAGCGATTGGGGTTTTTTTCGATAGAGAGCATCTCGAGGAGGCTATAAAGGATCTGAAGAATTCCGGCTTTGAGCATGACCAGCTCGGTTTGCTGGCGAGTGAACAGGTTGTTCAAAAATCACTTGGCGATATCTATACCAGAACCAATGATCACGATGATGACTCCAAAGGACCAGCAATGGCTTTTGCCCGTAAGGAAGCGGGCGGGGACAACTTCTGGTCCTTTAACGGAGGTTTGTTTTTTGCCGGCTCAACTGCTGCCATGGGGGCAGTTGTGGCATCTGCGGCAGTATTCGGTGGCGCGCTACTGGTTGCGGCAGCCAGCGTGGTGGGTGTAGGGACTGTTGGCGCAGTGGCTGCCAACCTGATCAGCAAAAGTGATGCGGAGTCTCTTGCTGAGCAGGTTGATCAGGGCCATTTATTGTTGTTCGTCAGGGTGAACGATTTGGACGAGGAAGCCTCTGCAGTAAGGATTCTCTCCCGGCATGCCGGGTTTGATGCCAAAGTCTACGAAGTCCCTGTCAAATGAGTCGGAACAACTAAAACGAAATTGAGCGGCCATACGCCGGGATATCGCTTCGTATGGCTTTGTCTGTCCATAACTTCTGAGACAACGCTTCCAGTGCGTTGACTTCGCCGTGTACGAGACACAAGCGCGGTTTATTTTCAAAGTTTGAGGCCCAATGGATCAATGCAGTCTGTCCCGCGTGGGCAGATAGCCCGCCGATGGTCTCGATGCGTGCGCGCACGCGGAATTCGTCACCGAACATTTTGATTTCTTTTTTGCCATCAACCAGCAAGCGGCCAAGGGTGCCCTGTGCCTGGAAACCGATAAAAATGACGGTATTGTTTTCGCGCCAGATACGATGTTTGAAGTGGTGACGGATACGCCCACCGGTGCACATGCCGCTGCCGGCGATGATAATTGCACCTTGTTTGATTTTGTTTATTTCCATCGACTCTTCAGCACTGCGGCACAGTTTTAAAGTGGGCAAAAACTTTTGCAGTGATTCTCTGCCCGAGTCTGTGAGGCAGCGAATATCCTCGTCGTCCATGATGTGCAGCCAGCGGTCGTAAACTTCGGTGACTTCAATGGCCATGGGGCTGTCCAGAAAAATCTGCCAGTCATCAAGTTCGCCGGCGTGATACAGACAGCCAAGATGGAAGATCATTTCCTGTGAGCGGCCAATTGCAAATGCCGGGATCATCACATTGCCGCCACGTTCCCAGGTTTCATGCAACACGGTTCGAAGTTCTTCAATAGTGGCGTCATGCGGGCGGTGATCGCGATCCCCGTAAGTGCCTTCCATCAACACAATATCAGCCTTGGTTGGGGTTTCTGCGTCATTCATCAGAGCCGAGTCGTTGTTGCCAAGGTCGCCTGAGAACACCAACACTTTTTCTTCACCTTTATCTGTCAGGGTCAGTTCTACAATGGCTGAGCCGAGAATATGGCCGGCATCCATAAAACGTACATTAGCGGATGGTCCGATAGAAAAAGACACGTGGTAGGGTTTGGGATCACACTGTCGCAACACCTTCTCAACATCGCGCGCTGTGTATTCCGCTTCAATCAGGTCGCGACCGCTACGCTGGCGGCGCAGGTTCTCGCGCTCCAGATCGCGTTCGTACAGTCCCCAGGCGTCCTCAAGCAGAATGCGCAGCAGCTGATGGGTTGCTTGTGTGCAGTAAATCGGACCTTCGAAGCCGCGATTTACAAGTTTGGGCAACATGCCAGAGTGATCAAGATGGCCGTGTGAAAGTACCACCGCATCAATGCTGATCGGCTCAAACGGGAAGGCATCGTCACCGACACGGTCAACAGCATCGCCGCCTTGTTGCATGCCGCAGTCAAGCAGCACGCGCCCCAATGCGGGAGACTCCACCATGTGGCAGGAGCCGGTGACTTCCTGTGCCGCGCCGTAAAATGTGATTGTTGCCATCAGATTCCTACTCCCTTGATAAACCAGTGCATGCTTTTTGCGGTGATAGCCGAGTCTATCCCAATGAGCGTGCAGGCGTCAGGCGCAATCAGCTAGAATGCCGAAGTGTTTGATATGAAACAAACAGGGGAATTAGTTGCCAGCACACAACACAGAACATAAGAGGCCGCCGCTCAGACACGGTTTCAGTGATCGCTGGCTGGCTGAATCAGTTCGCTTACAACTGCCGCGTGCGGGCAAGACACCTGAATCGTTCTCCGGGCAGCAGATATCGAGTGCAGAAAGTCTTGCGCGCGCCTACGACGGCGGCCCTGAAGCGCGGGTACTACGCTGGGCTTCACTGCTGGCTGTGCACACAGATCTGGTGCAGGCCATGCATAGCTGGCGTCAACGCGCCGGTGTTGTATTGGCATTGATGTTGGTGCTGGCGTTTGCCGGCGGGCTTTCTGCAGCGCTCGGCGTGATGGGCCGCGGCAATGAACCGGTGAATGTGCTGTGGGCGCTTGGTGCCCTGCTGGGTGTGAATCTGCTGATGCTTCTTGTCTGGCTGTTGAGTCTGGGTGCAGCGCCGGGCGCCTTGTCTGCCGGCCGTCTGTGGCTTTGGCTGAGTGCACGGTTTTATGGTCGTGAGGCACTCACGCTGGCGCAGTCATTTTCGGGTCTGAGCCAGCGCGTTGGGGCAACACGCTGGTGGATGGCAGGCATTACCCATAGTGTCTGGTCATCTGCCCTGGCTGGCGCTCTGGCAGGTTTGTTGATTGCCTTGTCGCTGCGTAGTTATGCTTTTGTGTGGGAAACTACAATCCTGCCGGCAGCGCTTTTTACCTCGTTGGTGCAATCTCTGGCGTGGTTGCCCTCGCTTATTGGATTCCCTATGCCGGAGGAGAACACCATTCGCCTGGCTGGTTTGATTGGCAGTGACGCCGTATTGCAGACCGATGAACAGCGCCGGGCATGGGCCGGCTGGTTATGCGGCGCGGTGCTGGTCTACGGGCTGCTGCCGCGCCTGATATTGCTGGGGCTCAGCGCCTGGCGTTTATCCCGCAGCCTTGCCCGTGTGCGGCTGGATCTGCACAGCGCAGATTGGTCTGCCCTGAGTCAACGGCTGTCTCCTGCCAGCCAGTCTTTGGGCGTCACTGATCCGGCGCCTGATTTACCTGTCACTTCAAGGCAGAAGCGAGGTTCAGGCATCGCCGGCCACGCCGAGTCCGTGGTGGTGGGGTTTGAGCTCGATGATCAGATCAGCTGGCCGCCTGTTTTCGGTGAAAGCGCGATTAAAGCAAGATACGAGCAAGTAATGTCGCGTCAGCAAAGGACATTGGTGTTGCAGCAGCTTGATCAGTCGCCACCGCGAGCTTTGTTACTGGTCTGTGACTCCGCTCAGACGGTGGACAGGGGTTCGCTGGCATGGCTCGGTGAGGCCTCTGGACGTGTGCTGCATGTTGCCGTCTGGCTGGCAGGCAAGGGCACGGAAAACAGGCGCGCCGTCTGGCGCCAGCAATTGCAGACTCTGGGATTGTTGGAAAACGCTGTGTTTGACACCGAGTCTGATGCCCGCCAATGGCTGGAGGCACACTCATGATTTCCAAGCCTCTGCACATCACAGTGGCGGGTCACACTAACACCGGCAAAACTTCATTGCTGCGCACATTGACACGTGATGCCCGCTTTGGCGAGGTCAGTGATCGCCCCGGCACCACGCGTCATGTGGAGGCCGCGCGTTTGTTGGTTGATGGCAAGGTTCTGCTGGAGCTGTATGATACCCCGGGTATCGAGGAGTCCATTGATCTGCTGGCCTTGCTGGAAGAGCAGGCGGCAAGCAATGATTCCCGTGAAGATGGCCCATCGCGTATTCGCCGCTTTCTGGATTCTGCACCTGCCAAAGACCGCTTTGAGCAGGAGGCCAAAGTATTGCGGCAGCTATTGCGTAGTGATGCCGCTTTTTATGTGCTCGACGCACGCGATCCGGTGTTAGCCAAGCATCGTGACGAGCTCGAAATACTGCGTCTGTGTGGTGTGCCATTGCTGCCTCTGCTCAATTTCAGCGCGGATCCTGCTGCACGCGAAACTGTCTGGCGCGAAGCGCTGGCGGGTTTGGGTCTGCATGCCATCGTGCGATTTGATACGGTGGCCCCCGCTGAGGACGGTGAGCGGTTACTGTACGAAAAGCTCGCCAGTCTGCTGGATCCTCACCGGGACCTGCTGAACAAACTGATCCAGAACCACGCCGAAGAAGCGCGGCTGCGACAGTTGGCGGCGATGGAGCAGATTGCAGACTTGCTGATTGGCGTCGCAGCGTTGCGCGAACGCGTCAGCACCATGAATGCCGACTCACTTGAGAAAGGTGTTGAGCTGCTTAACCGAACAGTGCGCGCCCGGGAGCAGGCGTGTGTGGAGCGTTTACTCAGCCTTTACCGGTTTTACCCTGATGATGTGGAAACGGCCGCGCTGCCTCTGGTTGACGGCCGCTGGCAAATGGATGCGTTTGATCCCTTGTTGCTGCAGACCATGGGTGTTCGTGTAGGTGGCGGTGCAGCGGCAGGGGCAGCCGCCGGCGCGGGCATCGATCTGATGGTTGGCGGCCTGACTTTAGGCGCCGCCGCTGCAATTGGCGCATTGCTGGGCGGCGGGCTGCAAACACTCCGGCACTATGGCAGCGGCCTTTTGGGTAAGCTGACCGGCGAAAAAAGTCTGCGTGTTGATGACAGCATCCTGCTGGTGCTGGCATCGCGCCAGTGTGAGTTGATTCTGGCGCTGGAGCGACGCGGTCACGCCGCCCAGCAGCGGGCAGTGTCCTCCAGGGAGCTGCTCCCGCTGTTTCCCGAGAATGTACTGCCTGCTGCAATCCGTCTTGCACGTGCAAACCCATCGTGGGCGCAGGATAAGTCAGCGTCATTTGGTGACGAGGGGCGGGAGGATGCGGTGGTGACGCTCAGTCACGACCTCGACACCGGCATGAGCACTTTACGTCAGCGCTAAAACTATCTGCTTCTTTCTATCGTGAGCACCGTATAATGCCTGCCTGTCAGGTAAGGGCGTTTTTGTCGATTCGTCTGTTGCGGGCTGCAGCCCCTGGAGTCTGGTTCTCATGGTACATCCGGCTGCCATCACGGTAGTTTTGCTTATTATCAGCAATATATTTATGACGTTTGCCTGGTATGCGCACTTGAAAGATCTGGCGCATAAACCGTGGATTATTGCGGCGTTGGTCAGCTGGGGGATTGCACTGCTGGAGTATCTGTTCCATGTGCCGGCCAATCGTATTGGTTTCACCGTGATGTCGGTGGGACAGTTAAAAATTTTGCAGGAAGTCATCACGCTGAGTGTTTTTGTGCCGTTTGCATTGTTTTATCTTAAAGAGCCGCTCAAGCTTGATTATCTATGGAGTGGTCTGTGTTTGCTGGGCGCTGTATTTTTTGCGTTCCGCAGCAGGTTGTGGGCATGATGACCAGGAAGGATATGGCTGAAAATGAAGTAACAGAAAAAAGCAGAGGGCTGCTTACCGGTGTATTCTTTGGTACCGGTTCCGGCGTGATTACCACGCTGGGTCTGATTGTGGGTCTGTTCGCCGGCACTGAGTCGATGGCGGCGGTGATGGGCGGGATTCTGGTGATCGCCGTATCGGACTCGATGTCAGATGCCTTTGGTATCCATCTGTCAGAAGAGGCGCGGCCCGACTCGACAACACACAGTGTGTGGATGGCGACAGTGGTTACCTTCCTCACCAAATTTTTTGTAGCATCCACCTTTGTGCTACCGCTGTTGGTGCTACCGCTGCAACAGGCGGTTGTGGGATGCGTGCTCTGGGGCATTATCGTGCTGACCTTGCTCAGCATTTTTATTGCACGCCAGCAGGGGCAGGCGGCATGGCCGGCGGTGGCTGAGCATCTGGGCATTGCAACGGTTGTGATCGTGCTGTCGTGGATGGTCGGGCTTGGCGTGCATCGATGGCTGGGAGTCTGAAAACGCCGGCTGTCTGAAAACAAGGCAAATCGTAATATCAGAAAAATACAGGAGAGTCACATGAAGCTGGAATCACTGGCGCTGCACCATGGATACAAGTCTGAAGCCACCACCAAGGCGGCTGCGGTACCAATTTATCAAACTACCTCTTACACGTTTGATGATACTCAGCACGGCGCAGATCTGTTCGATCTTAAGGTGGCGGGCAATATTTATACCCGTATCATGAATCCAACAAATGCCGTGCTTGAACAGCGTCTGGCAGAGATGGAAGGTGGTATTGGTGCGCTGGCGCTGGCTTCCGGTATGGCAGCGATCACCTATGCTATTCAATGCATCACCCGTGCCGGTGATAATATCGTCAGTACCAGCCAGCTTTATGGGGGCACGTATAATCTTTTTGCACACACACTGCCAACACAGGGTGTGGAAGTTCGTATGGCCTCTTTTGATGATTACGAAGGGCTGGAGAAACTCATTGACGATAAAACCCGCGCGGTGTTTTGTGAATCGATTGGTAATCCGGCCGGCAACGTTGTGGATCTGCAGCGTCTGAGTGAAATTGCTCACCGCCATGGCGTACCCTTGATTGTAGACAACACAGTGGCAACACCGTTTCTGTGTCGCGCGTTTGATCATGGCGCTGACATCATTGTGCACTCGTTGACCAAATACATCGGCGGTCACGGTACAACAGTGGGCGGCATTATTATTGACTCCGGACGTTTTGACTGGGTTGCAAATAAAACCCGTTTTCCGATGTTGAATGAACCCGATCCGTCATATCACGGTGTGGTCTACACAGAAGCTTTGGGCCCTGCCGCTTACATCGGTCGTTGCCGCGTAGTGCCTTTGCGTAATACCGGCGCAGCACTTTCTCCGCATAGCGCGTTTCTGATTCTGCAAGGCCTGGAAACACTCGGTCTGCGTATGGAGCGCCATTGCCAGAATGCGTTAGGTGTTGCGCAGTACCTGAGGGATCACCCGAAAGTGGCCTGGGTTAATTACGCTGGTCTGCCTGAGAGCCCGTACAATGTCATCTGCAATAAAATCTGTCAGGGGCATGCGTCCGGTATTCTGAGTTTTGGCATCAAGGCGACTGATCAGTCGACAGCAAAAGAGGCGGGAGCAAAGTTTATTGATGCCCTGCAAATGATTCTGCGGCTGGTCAACATCGGTGATGCCAAGTCACTGGCATGTCATCCGGCATCAACAACACATCGTCAGCTCAACCCGCAAGAGCTCGCACGCGCGGGCGTCAGCGAAGATCTGGTACGTATTTCTGTCGGTATTGAACACATTGACGACATCATTGCTGATATTTCGCAGGCACTGGCCGGCGTATAGGAAATTTTATGAAAAAGACATTGGGCACTTTCATGACAGTCATGATGATAACTGCATGCGGCGGGGCTGATGAGACGCCTGTTGCCTCTGCCACGATTGATCAGGCTGCAATGCAACAAGAGGCCGCTGGTATAGCGGGTCAGTTTGCTGGTACTTTGTTGCCTACTTTGCAGCAAGCCATGCAGGAAGGTGGTGCGGTCAATGGGATCAATGTCTGTTCAGTGCAGGCGCCTTTGATTGCACAGAATCTGAGTGAGCAAAGTGGCTGGCAGGTAAAACGTGTCAGCCTTAAAGCTCGCAACAGTGCACTGGCAACACCGGATGCCTGGGAAACCGCAGTGTTGCAGGAGTTTGATCAGCGGCAGCAGTCTGGCGAGCCCGCGGGACAGATAAACAAAGCGGAGTTGGTTGATGGCGAGTTTCGCTACATGCAGGCTCAGCCAACGGGACCTCTGTGTTTAAGTTGCCACGGCACTGAGATTGCGCCAGAAGTCAGCGCTGCGCTGGCTCAACATTACCCCATGGATCTTGCTACGGGTTATCTGGAAGGTCAGGTTCGCGGAGCTATCAGCTTGCGGGCTCAGCCGTGACTGAGGGGCCCCCGCAAGAGCAGGACTCTGCGCTGGGTGAGTCTGCCAGTCCGGACCATCAGGGGGCTGGCAGTGCAGTGTCGACTTCAAGTGGTGGTGGAGTCGTGAAAAAGCAGCTCTATGTGCATTTTGCCGCCTTCGCAGCGGGATTTATTATTGCAGCAGGTGTGGCCCAGGCCTCCGGTATTCCGGTGGCTTGGGCAACGCCGATGTATTTTATCGTTGGCTGGCCTGTGATGTGTCTTGTGATCTATATGATGGCGCAAGCGTATCCTGAACGTGCCTGGCGCTGGACGCTGAGCATGATGCTGGGGCAGGTGTTCTCCTCCCTGTTTTTTGGGGGAGGTGCTTTTCTGCCAGTGGCCATGGTTTACGTAACCTTGCTGTCAGTTCCGCAGTTTTATGCCGGGACACTGGGTTCCAGAGCCGGGTTGCGCCGCTTGCCGCAGGATCAGTCCGCCACTACGAAGAACATTGATGACATCAGCGCTGGTGCTGTTGTTAAGGATTCAACGCACTCAGATTCACAGGACAATAAATGACTTTTAAGGGCAGTCCCGATTACACCCACAAGCAAACCGAGAAAATTGGTGTGCTGATTACTAATCTTGGTACACCGGATGCACCTACAACATCGGCCTTGCGTCGTTATTTAAAAGAGTTTTTGTGGGACCCGCGAGTTGTGGAAACACCGCGGCCAATCTGGTGGCTGATTCTAAATCTGGTGATTCTGAATATTCGCCCGAGCCGTTCGGCAAAGTCTTATGCAACTGTATTTACGGATGAAGGTTCGCCTCTGCTGTTTCATACCCGACATCAGGCGCAAGCGCTGACAGCTGAGTTAAAAGCGCGTGGCCATGAGAATCTGGTGGTGGACTTTGCTATGCGCTATGGCAATCCTTCTATTCCATCAGTGTTGCAGAATATGTTTGATCAGGGCGTGGGCAAGTTAGTGGTACTGCCGCTGTATCCGCAATATTCCGCCTCGACCACTGCGTCAACCTTTGATGCCATAAGCGCAGATTTTACTAAACGACGCCGGATACCCGAGCTGCGTTTTATAAACCACTATCATGACTACGCGCCGTTTATTAAGGCGTCAGCAATTCGCATTCGTGATCATTGGCAAACGCATGGTCGTGCCGACAAGTTGATGTTTTCTTATCACGGCATTCCAAAACGTTATCTTCTTAATGGCGATCCTTATCACTGCGAGTGTTATAAAACCTCGCGTCTTATTGCCGAAGAGCTGGGATTGACGTCCGATGAATACATCACAACGTTTCAGTCACGATTTGGTAGGGAAGAGTGGTTGAAGCCATACACTGATCATACGCTGAAGGCATTCCCTGCGCAGGGTGTCAAATCCGTGCAGGTTGTCTGCCCTGGCTTTTCTGCCGATTGTCTGGAAACCATTGAAGAAATTGGTGAGGAAAACAAGGAGTATTTTCTGCACGCCGGTGGGGAGCGCTACGAGTACATCAGTGCGTTGAACGACAGGCCGGAACACATCTCAGCCTTGGCTGATCTGGTGCAGTCGAATATGCAGGGTTGGCAGCCAGCTGAAGATGATTTGCAGCGTCAGGGCAGGGCAATGGCGTTGGGCGCGGAAAAATAAAATGGGGACGGAGGAGTAACGGGGGCAACGGGGACGGAGGACCCCGGTCCTCCGTCCCCTTTGCCCCCGTTACTCCTCCGTCCCCATCATGTTACTGTGCGGCTGCCGGCTGAGCAGCCAGCCACTCATTCAGATCGATAATATCCTGCGGAGTTAATACGCCAGCAGTGCGCTTGAGCTGCAGTGTATCGATAACGTAGTTGTAACGTGCTTCCGAGTAGTTACGCAGAGCCCCGAACAATTGCTGACGAGCCTGGACTACGTCAACAATGTTGCGCGTGCCCACTTCATAACCGGCTTCAATTGCATTTAATGCAGCCTGGGCAGAAATGATGGCTTGTTGGCGCTGTGCAATCACCATGGCATCGGTGTTCACACGACGATAAGCGTTGCGAATGTTCTGCGTGGTCTGACGACGGATCAGGCTGGCCTGCTCTTGCTGCGAAACCAGGTCGTACTCAGCCTGACTGCGACGTGCGCTGACAGCATGGCCAGAGTACAGCGGAATGGTTACCTGCACTGCCACACTGAAACCTTCGATCACACCTGCATTCCGAATGCTGCCGTCTGCGCCTTGGTTCGAGCTGGAGTCGGTATTGGAGTATCCGCTTTGCAGGCCAATGGTCGGCAAATGTTCAGCGCGGCGTGCCTGCACGGTTCTCGCCTGTGCTTCAACGTTATATCGCGCTGCCAGCAATTGTGGATTGCTGTTCATTGCCTCAGCCACCCACATTTCCATTTCGCCATCAGCCGGGGTGACCGGGAAGTCTTCACGCAGAATTTCCAGATTGGGATGCGGTTGGCCGGTAATAGCTTCGAGTGCTTCATAACTGGATGAGAGTGTGTCTTCCGCCAGAATGGTATTGTTGCGTGCCAGGTCAAAAGCGGCTTGTGACTCGTACACTTCAGTAATGGCTACCAGGCCAACTTCTTCACGCTGACGGGTGCGGTCAAACTGACGCATGGCCGCTTCCTCTTCCTGGCGGCGCGTGCTCAGATCATCGATTGCGCGCAGCACGTTGAAGTAGGCTGTTGCCACGCGAATGATAAGTTCCTGCTCCTGAGCAGCAAAGTTATAAAATCTTGCCTGATCGGCTTCCTTGGCACCCTGATAGCTGTACCAGGAGTTCATGTTCAGCAACGCCTGGTTGATGTTGACACCGTAACGGCGTGTGCTGGCGTCCAGATCGGTAAAGCTGATAGTGCCTTCCGGGCCAGTCGATTGGCGCTGTTCTGAGAGAGTAGCACTCAGCTGTGGCAGCAGGCTGGCGCGCGCCAATCTGACCTGCTCCTGACCGGAGCGCAGCTGCGCCTGAGCCTGCCTTAATGTCGGATCATTTCGCATGGCCAGCTCCAGAATGCTGACCAGATCGTCGGCAAACACCGGTTGTGCACAAACAAGCAATCCTGCCGCGAGAACCATCGTGCGGGTAAATCGTCCCATAATCAGAAATCCTGTTAGAAAGTTCGTTAACTGAAACGCCAAGCTGTCAGAGTCATATATAGACGCTGCGAAAGCTCATTGCGTTTAATTGCAGACATCTGCTGGATGATGCCTTTTATTGGTCCCTTCAATCAGCTCCGATTGTCGCCATCCAGACAATCTTACGTAACAGGAGCCAATTCCGGTTGTGTCGGGCATTCTACACAGGGTTGACGGGTGTCGTCCAAGTGCCATAAGCAACAAATTGCAATCAATAGGGGGGAACTCCGGATAACACTTTGCAGCCTATTCAGGCATAATGTCCCCCCCACTTTTTAATCCATGCACAGTCAGGCATTCCGCGGCCCGTGCATCTATACAGGCAGGATAGAGTAATGAGTGCGAAGCCCGAACACTTTCTCGACAGAATTACCGAACTGGACGACAGAACCCGCTATGTGTTCGGAAGTTCAAGCAAAGTGTATGTAAAAGGCAGCCGCGATGACCTGCTGGTGCCCATGCGCGAGATTACGCAGGCTGACACTCAGACCGAAAAAGGTCTTGAGCATAATCCGCCTATCCGTGTTTACGACACATCCGGCCCCTACTCAGATCCGTCATTCAACGTTGATTTGCGTGCCGGGTTACCGGCTATCCGCGCAAACTGGATTGAAGAGCGTGGCGATACTGAGTTGCTGGCAGGTGTGAGTTCAGCATTCGGCAAACAGCGCCAGGACGACGTGCAGACCGCACATTTGCGTTTTGAACATATGCGCCAACCCCGCCGCGCCAAAGCGGGCGCAAACGTGACCCAACTGCATTATGCGCGTCAGGGCATTATCACGCCTGAGATGGAATATATCGCCATCCGCGAAAACATGAGCCTGGCACAGGCGCGTGAACACGCTGCGCTGGGTTTCCAGCATCCCGGCCAATCTTTTGGTGCAGCTATCCCAAAAGAGATCACGGCTGAGTTTGTGCGTGAAGAAATTGCCCGTGGCCGCGCCATTATTCCGGCCAACATCAATCACCCGGAAATCGAACCGATGATTATCGGCCGAAACTTTCTGGTCAAAGTGAACGCCAACATTGGTAACTCAGCGGTGTCTTCATCGATTGAAGAAGAAGTAGAGAAACTGGCGTGGGCGGCGCGTTGGGGCGCAGATACCGTAATGGATCTGTCCACCGGTAAAAACATTCATGAAACCCGCGAGTGGATTATCCGCAACTCCATGGTGCCAATTGGCACAGTGCCTATCTATCAGGCGCTGGAGAAAGTCGGCGGTGTAGCCGAAGACCTTACTTGGGAAATGTTCCGCGACACTTTGATAGAACAGGCTGAGCAAGGTGTGGATTACTTCACCATTCACGCTGGTGTGTTGCTGCGTTATGTGCCGCTGACCGCCAAGCGTGTCACCGGCATCGTGTCGCGCGGTGGTTCCATCATGGCCAAATGGTGTCTGGCGCATCACAAGGAAAACTTCCTGTACACGCATTTTGAAGACATCTGCGAAATCATGAAGGCTTACGATGTGTCATTCTCACTCGGTGATGGCTTGCGCCCCGGCTCGATTGCGGACGCCAACGACGCTGCGCAGTTTGCCGAGCTGGAAACACTGGGTGAGCTGACCAAAATCGCGTGGAAACATGATGTTCAGACCATGATCGAGGGACCGGGTCACGTACCCATGCACATGATCAAAGAGAACATGGATAAACAACTGGCCGTGTGTGACGAGGCACCTTTCTATACATTGGGACCGCTGACTACTGATATCGCGCCAGGTTACGACCACATCACCTCCGGTATCGGTGCTGCCATGATCGGCTGGTTTGGCTGCGCCATGTTGTGCTACGTGACGCCAAAAGAACACTTGGGCTTGCCTGACAAGCAGGATGTAAAAGACGGTCTGATGGCTTACAAGATTGCGGCGCACGCGGCTGATCTGGGCAAAGGCCATCCGGGCGCGCAGCTGCGGGACAACGCCTTGTCCAAGGCGCGTTTCGAGTTCCGCTGGGAAGATCAGTTCAATCTGGGTCTGGACCCGGAAACCGCACGCGCTTTCCACGATGAGACATTGCCCAAGGAATCGGG
Organism: Pseudohongiella sp.; assembly: GCA_030651695.1. GTDB lineage: Bacteria > Pseudomonadota > Gammaproteobacteria > Pseudomonadales > Pseudohongiellaceae > Pseudohongiella. Next base: position 132,750 of record JAUSCD010000030.1, read on the forward strand.
TAAAGTCGCCCACTTCTGCTCGATGTGTGGTCCGAAGTTCTGCTCAATGAAAATCACCCATGAAGTACGTGAGTACGCCGCGGGTCTTGAAGCAGCGGGTCTTGAGACAGGTGAGGCCGTGCCGGCGATTTCTGCATTGGAACAGGATGCTCTGGACAAAGCTGTGCAGGCCGGCATGGAAGAAATGGCTGATCAGTACAACAGAACAGGCCGCCAGCTCTATCACAAAGTGTAAGAGCCACCAGGTTCAGGCGACCGAAAAACCCGCCGGGGTTCTGCCCCGGTGCATGTTGAAAGTTTGAATGCAGAGAGTGTTTGATGAGTGATCTAAAAGCTGATGATCTGAACATCGAGTCTATCGAGACTCTGTTGACCCCTGCGCAGCTCAAGTCCGAGCTGCCGCTGGACGGCGCAGCGCTGGAATCTGTGCGTAATGCGCGTCAGACAATTTTTAATATTCTGGATCGCAAAGACCCTCGCCTGTTTGTGGTGATCGGGCCGTGCTCTATCCATGATCCCAAAGCGGCGCTGGATTATGCCGAGCGCCTGAAAGTGCTTGCAGATGAGGTTAAGGATACTCTGTATCTGGTCATGCGAGTGTACTTTGAAAAGCCACGCACCTCCATCGGCTGGAAAGGTCTGATCAACGACCCGTATATGGACGATACATTCCGCATTCAGGATGGTCTGCGTATTGGCCGCAAACTGTTGCTGGACATCGTTTCCATGGGGCTGCCAGCGTCTACCGAGGCGCTGGATCCGATTTCTCCGCAGTACCTGCAGGATATGATTGCATGGTCTGCCATTGGGGCCCGGACCACGGAATCACAGACCCACCGTGAAATGTCCAGCGGCCTGTCCTCAGCAGTCGGTTTTAAAAATGGCACTGATGGCGGGCTGATGGTGGCGGTTAACGCGATGCAGTCAGTGAACAATCCGCACCGTTTCCTCGGCATCAACAAGGCCGGCCAGGTAGCAGTGGTGCGCACAAAAGGCAACCCGTATGCGCACGTTGTGTTGCGCGGCGGCAGTGCGGGTCCGAACTATGATTCCGTGCATGTTGCGCAAACTGAAGAAGCGCTGCGTAAAGGCGGTGTCAGTACCAACATCATGATCGATTGCAGTCATGCCAACTCAAACAAGGATCCGATGGTTCAGTCGCTGGTATTGAAGGACGTTTCGCATCAGATTCTGGAAGGTAACCAGTCAATAGTGGGTGTGATGCTGGAGAGCAATATCAATTCCGGCAATCAGAAGATCCCGAAAGATCTGGGTGATCTGCAGTATGGTGTGTCTGTGACCGATGCCTGTATTGACTGGGCGGAGACGGAGCGCAGCATCCGCGAGATGGCCGCGAAATTGAAGGATGTGTTGCCGACGCGTGGTGCCTGATTTTTCTTTGGTGTCTTGGTGATGAGCTGGCTGGTGCTGTGGATGCTGCCGGCTCCGGGAGCACCGGGACATTCCTCAGGACGACGCCTGCGGCGTCTGATTGTCCTTCGCTCATGCCCCGATGCTCCCGAAGCCTCTGCGACTGCAGTGGTTGCCGCTCACCACGAAGGCATCCACTGACAGTGGAGCACCACGCGTCGGCATCTCATCCGGGGCCGCGAACGCGAGCGGCGTCCTGAGGAACTTCCCGGTGCTCAGAGTGCGTTCACCACCAAGGAACCGGCCCGGTGCTCAGAGCGCACTCCCAACCACCCGATTGCGCCCCCCGGCTTTGGCGTCATACAAAGCGATGTCTGCGCGCCGGTATGCCTCGCCGAGCATGTCCGCTTCAGCAGCATCCAGCGGCGCCAGCCCCACGCTCGCTGTCATCCTGATCTCAATGACTGAGCCGTTTTGATCTGTCAGCTCAAACCTGTGTTGCTGGATAAGCTCCCGGATATTCTCTGCCACCTGCAGGCCTTGCGCTGGCTCTGTATTACGCAGTAGTACGCCGAACTCCTCGCCTCCCCAGCGCGCCACACGATCAGAACCCCGTACTGACTGTGTCAACAGCGGAGCAAGCTGTTGCAGCAGCTGATCCCCGGCCGGGTGGCCATAGGCATCGTTGATATTCTTGAAATAGTCCAGGTCCAGCAATAACAGGCAGGCTGAGCTGCCCTGGCGCTTCATCAGTGCTTGTTCTTCGGTCGCGAGCATCTGCAGCATCCGGCGGTTGACCAGCCCCGTAAGCTCGTCGCGGGTGGCCAGACGCTCCAGCTGACGATTACTTTGAAGCAGTTTTTGCTGCTGTCGTTGTATAACGTTCCGCTGCTGCAGCGCCTCGATGTTTTGTTGCCACAACAGCCAGGAAAGACCTGCTGCAATACTGCAAGCGGTCAGGCCATTCACAAGGTTTGAAACCAGGATTGTGTGATCGCTCTGGGTGAATGACAATGCAATGGAATAGAGCAGGAACAGTGCTGAATACAAGCTCACAGCAGCCAGCGGATTCACAATAAACAACACTCCGGCAACAGTGCAGGCTACCAGGAAGGGCGTAACTGACGGTGTCACCAACTGGTCAATGGCAGTCACAGCGACACCGGCGATTAACAGGGCAGCATGACTAACCGTGCAGATCAGTCTTCTTGCTGTCGGTGCAAGAGTCTTTGGGCGTCCGGGTCTGGTCAGCAATATCATGAGGCTGAATAACAGGCACATCACAGAATGGTAAATGATGATGCCCAGCCGCCAATTCTGCTGTGCTTCAGTTTCAACGCTGAGCATGGAAAAAATCACAACGTGTGCTGCAGTGACGGGTACTGCAATAGCCGAGAGGTAGAACATACGCTGGAAAGTTTTATCCACCAGTTCGTTGCCGAACTCATGGTGGTTGCGCAGGATCTGTGAGATCCGGGATTTTACGGGAGTCAGCTGCATGGCGCGTAGTCTACCCGATTTCTGCTATGCCTAGAATGCCAGACGCCTTCCCCGACTAACACGCAAAAAAAAGCAGGCCCGGAAGGCCTGCCAAGGGGTCACTTTGCCACAAGTTACACCGCGTTACTTCAAGAGCTCACTACATTTCACCATCACTAACGTCACTCAACGAACATCACCCAAATAGCCCGGGCTTCTTACAGCATTACATATTGCTTACAGAGCTTAATGCCACCGCAGGCTGCTGTTCAGCCCGACCCTGTCTGACCCACTCCTGGACCCACGGGTTGGCCAGAATGGTATCTGCATATTTCTGTGCTTCCGAGCTCAATACCGCCCCGTACGCCTTCAGCGCAATCGCCATCGGCGCATACATGCAATCCGCTATCGAAAAACGACCGAACAGATATTCCCCGCCCGCACCATGCTTGCGACGGCAGCAGCTCCAGATGGCATCGATACGCGCAATCTCGTTGGCAATCGGTTCAGAGACTGACAGCTTGACCGACGCCTGACAGTTCATTGGCCACTCTTTCTTCAGATTTGGAAACTCTGAATGAACTTCGGCACTGATAGACCGGGCTGTCGCGCGTTTGCGTGGACTGCTGGGCCAGCCTTTGCCGTCCAGCATGACTTCGCTGATGTACTCGCAGATCGCTATTGAATCCCAGACCGTGGTGTCACGATGTTGCAGTGCCGGCACCTTGAGCGAGGGCGACAACGGGCCCAGTTTTTCAGCTGTATTTCCTTGATAAAGCGCAACATTCACTTCATCAAACGGAATCTCGAAATTCTTTAATAACAACCATGGACGCATGGACCATGACGAAAAATTCTTGTTCCCGATTACCAGTCTGGTAGTGCTCATCAGTGCAGGCTCCACGTAAAAAATTCACGCCAATACAGCTATTCTCAAAGGATTAGACACGAGGATTCTTATTGTTGCAGGCATAAAGAAGGGCATTGTGCTGAGCAAATGTGGCAGAATCATGGCGTATGAATTTCCACCAGAGCAGCCCCTTTGCAGGCTGTGCAAATACGGTATAGTCAGCGCTCGCAGGCATTTGAAAAGCCGCCAGTTGTCTGGCGGAACGCTGAAATCCCCGAGGGAAGGTGAAAGATGGCTCGACGAATAGCAATTGTGGAAGATGAGGCAGCGATAAGGGAAAACTACGCGGATGTGCTGCGCAAACAAGGGTATGAAGTGCAGACGTTTGCCAACCGCCGTGACGCCATGCGCGCGTTTGATTTACGGTTGCCTAATCTGGCCATTATCGATATCGGTCTGGAAAACGAGATCGATGGCGGTTTTACCCTGTGCCAAAGCCTTCGCTCGATGTCAGAGACTCTGCCAATCATTTTCCTGACCGCGCGCGACAATGATTTTGATACCGTCAGTGGTCTGCGCATGGGCGCAGACGACTATCTGACGAAAGACATCAGTCTGCCGCATCTGTCTGCACGCATTGCCGCCCTGTTTCGCCGTCAGGACGCGCTGAACCAGCCAACCTCGCCGGAGAACCTGCTGCAGCGCGAAAAGCTGGTGCTGGATATCGGGCGTCTGACCGTACAATGGGATGGCATCGCTGTTCCACTGACCGTTACTGAATTCTGGATGGTGCACGCACTGGTCAAATTTCCCGGTCATGTAAAAAGCCGGCAAGTGTTGATGCAGGAATCCAAAATCTTTGTTGATGGCAGCACTATTACATCGCATGTAAAACGTATCCGCAAAAAATTCATGCAGGTAGCGCCGCAGTTCGATTGCATCGAAACGGTGTACGGTATGGGTTACCGCTGGAATACCCAGATGGTGGGTGGGGCAGTTGATGTGCCGCCAGAAGAGTAAGCAATGACAATAGCCCTGAAACATCCATTCGGAATCCGCTTCAAGCTGGTTTTTTTGTCCAGCTTTCTGCTGGTTATTCCGTGGTTGGGTTATGAATATATTCTGGAGATGGAAGACTATCTGCGTCGTGGTCAGGAGCAGGTGGTGCTGGGTACTGCACGTGCGCTGGCAACGGCACTTAATGAGCGACCCGAATTGTTTGACGAAGGCACTTACAGCCCTGCGCGTCGCAGTGAAGACATTTATGTTTATCCTATCTACTACCCATTGGCTCTGGACGACAATACTCTTAACGACTGGGGCGATTACCAGCGTTATGAACTGGTGTACGGACGCGCGAATACCATTGCTACGCCGCTGAACCCACAAAGCGAGTTTTCACGCTATTACCACAACGACGACTCTTTGAATTTCCGGTTATTGCTGGGTGAGCACAACCGCTTCTTGTACGCATATATCAAAGTGGTTGATAACCATGTGGTATATCGCTCGCCGGACAGTCTGAGTATTCACCGCAGTGATTTTTTGCAGATATCCATGAGAGATTTTAACAATCAGCTGCGTCGGTACGTGATTTCGCCGCGGGGCCCGGAGTTTGTTTACGCCTATGAGATCGGCAGCGATCTGCGTGATATAGGCGCGTTGCGGCATGAAGACCGCATCAGCGGACAGTGGTACGAAACCATGGATGGCTACAACATCGAGATACGCATGCCTTTGGGTATGCTGGGTGACAAGTTGGGTTTTGCCATCTACGATGTGGATGATCCGGAAACACGAAACGTGACGGCGGTAGTCGCAACTTCTGATGTCAATAATCCTGAGCGACTTGGCGCCTTGCAGCGCCCGACACCGGAAATAGACAAAATTGTCGAGGGTATGGGATATACCAATTCACGTATCCAGGTGGTAGACAGAACCAGCCGCGTATTGCTGAGTGTCGGTGATATTCAGACTGCTACCGGATTGTCACTGAATAGCGAGCCGGTAGAGCAATCCAGCAACCCATATTGGCGCTGGTTGCAGGAAAATATTCTGCATCCTGTGTACTACCAGATACTGACTATCCCTTCGAATGATTTCATAGACGAGCTCTATGTTGGCAGCCGACTTGAAGGCGCTCATATCAGTTCTGCATTGGCTGGAGAGCCGCAGACGCAGTTCCGGACCATTGATGACAACCAGACGCGTATTCTTGAGGCCGCGTTTCCGATTTATGCAAACAATGAAATCATGGGCGCTGTTGTGGTTGATCAAAACATGAATGGGCTGCGCACATTCAGAAACCAGGCTATGGAGACGCTATTCAATACCATTCTCGGCGTGATGTTGCTGGTGGCCTTTGGGCTGTTCTTCTTCGCGTCCCGTATCTCTATCCGTATACGCGCACTAAGGAACCAGGCGGAAAATATTATCGACGATAACGGCCGGTTGAAAAATACCATTGTTGCGAGCAAAAGCTCTGATGAGATCGGGGATCTGTCGCGCAGCTTTTACAATATTGTCGATCGTTTGGGGCAGTACACACATTATCTTGAGAATATGTCTTCTCGTCTGTCGCATGAGTTGAGAACACCGGTGACGGTGGTGCGTTCTTCGCTGGAGAACCTTGGCATGATTGTGCAGGACAAAGAATCAGCAGTCTATATTCAGCGTGCAGAAGAGGGCATCAGCCGCCTGAATCTGATTCTTACAAACATGAGTGAAGCAACCCGTCTGGAGCAGATGCTGCAGACTTCTGAAAAAGAACATATCGATCTGGTGAAGGTGTTGGCCGGTTGTGTAGAAGGTTATCGGTTGGCATATCCTGAGGCGGTGATTGAGGATGATCTGGAAGGGCCGGTCATGATCAATGGTGTGCCGGAGTATATCGCGCAGCTAATGGATAAGCTGATCGCCAATGCGGTTGAGTTCAGTTATCACAGAAAACCTATAACCGTTTTCTGCCGGGCGATCAAAGACAGGGCGGTGATTCGTGTTTCCAATTTCGGTCCTTATCTGCCCGAGGAAATGAAGGGACGTCTTTTTGAGTCGATGATTTCGGTGCGACCTCAGGAAAAGCAGAAAGAGCCGCATTTGGGAATGGGATTGCATATTGCGCGGCTGATCACGGAGTTCCATCAGGGGCAGATCCGGGCTGAAAATCTGAAGGATGTCGAGGGGGTGGCGATCACGCTGGTGATGCCGGTGCTGGACTAGTCCGCAGCGCTCCCGGTGGTTTCTCCAAGTACCATGAGTACACCCTGCGGTTGGCGGGACGTTCCTCAGGACGACGCCGTTGGCGTCTTTATTGTCCTTCGCTCACGTCCCGCCAACCGCAGGGCTTGTGCCGCGTTTGAGGATTATGTGTCGTCGCCGTCGCTGGCTATCAGGTGGCTTTTTTCTTTGGGGATGTAATAGTCGGGTGCGTTTTGTTTGACGACTTCGGAGAATTCGGCCCAGGCGTGGCAGGTGTTTAGCACGAAGGGTTTGCTGGTACTGTGGCGGCTGTCAGAGTCGGCTTTGCGTCTGCGATGATTCTGCAGTGGGCGGATAGTCTGGATGGCGACGGTGGCCATGGGGAACAGCAGTTCAGTCAGGTGGGTGCAACCTTTGATGCCATTGAGTTGTTCGCGGATATTTTTTCGCCAACCGGGGCCCATAGTTATACCAACAAGATTTTTGTAAGCTGGGGTAATCTCCGGGCACATGGCAAACGGGCTGTTGTCAGTGACGGCTTCGATGTCGACAATCACAAACTTGTCGTTAATGGTGACGCGCAGAAGCATCTCGTGCAGCGCTATGCCGGGCTCAATGGATCCGCGCCAGTTGTTGCTGAAGGCATAGGTTTTGGTGTCGGTCAGATGAGCTTCGATGTCAAACAAGCCATCTTCGCGCTCGTATCCTGCAAAATTGATCTGCCGCGTATGGATGTGTTCTCTGCGCGCGGGATTGGTTAAAGGCATTAGGTGCTCCTCCGTCAAGGCGAAGGATTATACCTCACTCAGAAAAAAATCGATCACGCGTTCTAGTTTCAGAAATATTCGTAGGTTATCAGCACGTTGCGCGGATCACCGGCATCATCCCGCAAGTTGCTGAGTCCGTTGAACATCATCAGGCGCTGCGAGTCCTGTTCGTAGCCGATATAGATGGGGTCAATCAGAAAGCCTACTACACGCAGGACACCTGCGGGGCGGATCACAAAGCACTGGATGTCTGCTTCCACGCCGGTGCAGTTGCGGCTCTGGGTCTGAGTCAGGTTGACGCGAACGGTATCAAAGCGGGAGGGCACCAGAAAGTGCGCACTGACCGCACGGCCAGAGGTTATTCGCTCCCAGTTCGCGCGCACAAATGAATCAAAACCGGCATCAATGACCATTGCATCGCGATAGGCCACCGTTTCTTCGCGGTATTGATTGCTGTCGTGTGCCTGGAAACCGACACGAACCTGCGGTGATGGCTCTGCCGGAAGAAACTCGGTGTTGACCCGGGACGGATTGCGGTAATCGATTTGGGTAATCGCCGGCGCAGTCATTGACACAGAATAGTCCACGCTTTTCTCCGCGATCAGGGAGCCATCAGGATTGCGATACTGAACTCGTGTTGGCAGATCAAGCTCAGGGTTCTCTGCAAAGTGATATTCCTGATAGAGGATTGTGGATTTGTCCTGCGACCAGGCAGTCCCTATAGCCCACAACAAAGAGTCATCAGGCGCCGCAGGAAACTCGACGGGCTGGGCCCATCCAGCAGGGATAATCAGAGCGCCAAAAAATAAATGGGCTGAGACACGACGAAAAAACAGTTTCATAAATGCCTCCGTTCAGCTGCCGACGCGCAGACGATTGACTGTATACAAGTGAATCAATAACGGAAAAATAAGGGCCCAGAACAAGCCGATAACCATTAACGCAAACCATACCGGTTGCATCAACGGAACATCAGCCAGACGGGCGCCGGCAAAGTATGAAACCGGTGCAAACGCAGCTCCGCCCGCGACACTCATCCAGAAGCGCCCATGGAATACTCTCATAGGATAACCAATTGTGGTTCCGAACAAAATCCACAGACAGCTCAGCCAGACAGGCGGTAATCCGTTATTTGTTGTCAACACGCCACCTTGTACCAGTAGCAAGTCACAAAAAAAACCGATGACAGCACACTGAGCCAGGAACACAGCCTCGCGGGTGGTGTCGCGCACAATCTGCAAATGCAATGCGACTACAACAGTGGTGACGGCGACTGAAACCCAGGAGCCGCCAAGCACACATAACAGCCATGTAATCTGAAAGCACAAGGCGTTTGCAATCTGATAACGACGGTCGCCGTGTGCACCGGATTTGAAAAATCGCTCAATGATCGGCAGCGGAACTAGACTCATCATATTTTCGTTGATAAAAATAAACGTAACTTTGTAAAAAGTTGCCGGAAAATTTTTTGTCGGTCGTTAAGTTATATCGGATTCAGAGCGGTTTGCAGGAATCCGCGCGTGCATAGGTTGCAAACGACATTCGGGCTTGGCCATCACTATCTGAGCCGTATGGATAACGCGCTCCATAAAACCACCCTGACAATATGCAAGGTAGTAGTCCCACATCCTGATAAAGTCAGTGCCAAAACCAAGGGCCTGAATCTCGCGCACCTTGCCCAGGAAGGTCTTGCGCCAGCGATCCAGGGTCATTGCGTAATCACGCGTAATATCTTCCAGGCCCACAATGTGCATATCAGTGTCTTGCGCAATGTGGTTTGCAATCGCGCTGTTGCTGGGCAGGCAGCCGCCGGGGAAAATATAGCGCTGGATAAAGTCAACTTCAGCCTTCGCAGATTCATAACGCTGGTCTGAAATCGTAATCGCCTGTATCAGCATCAAGCCGTCGGGTTTAAGAAGTGACGAGCATTTTGCAAAATAATTTGAGAAATATTGGTGCCCGACTGCTTCAATCATCTCGATGGAAACCAGCTTGTCATAAGTGCCTTCAAGGTCCCTGTAGTCCTTCAGCAGAAGTTCAACGCGATCCTCAAGGCCTTCGGCCTTGACGCGCTCGCTGGCGTGTTTGTACTGCTCCTGAGAGATCGTAGTGGTAGTGACTTTGCACCCGTAGTATTTGGCTGCATGAATGGCCATGGATCCCCAGCCTGTGCCAATTTCAATCAGATGATCACCTGGTTTTAGTTGTAGTCGTTCACAGATGTGAGTCAGCTTGTTTAACGAGGCTTCATGCAGAGACTGCGACTCGTCGCGGAAAATGGCGGCAGAGTACATCATGGTCGGGTCGAGAAAAGTGGCAAAAAAGTCATTGCTGAGGTCGTAGTGCGCTGAGATATTTTTGCGTGATCCGGTGACGGTATTACGGTTCCGGATATGCTGCATTTTATTCATCACGCGCGCCAGCAATGCCTTGCCAGTATCCAGGCCTTGTAACACATTCATATTCAGGACCATGATGCGAACCAGCGTCACCAGGTCTGGTGTGTGCCAGTGCTGTTGCATGTAGGATTCGCCGCCGCCAATGCTGCCGTTGAACACTACAGCCTTATAAAATGCCGGGTTCTCTACGATGACGTGTGCGGTCAAAGCATCATCATGGGTTTCGCCAAAAATATGGCTCTGTGAGCCTTCATTGATAACGATTCTGCCCGTTCGCAATTGGGCAAGCTTGCGGAAAAGCAGGCCGCGCGCGATTTTTTCAGACTGTGATGCGCGCTCCATTATGTTTTCGGCGGCACTATTGCATGTGTTGCCGAAAGCTTGGGTGAGCGCGGCAGTTTGTATGGCGCCAGTCTGACGATTTCCCGGTGAATTCATGATGGTTTAGCTCTCCTCAAGATATCCTGCTTCTTGCCATGGGGATTTGGCTGAAACTTTACTTTCTTCAAATACAATTTCAGTGCCTGCCAGTAGATGCCAACTGCAACCTGCGCAGTCATGAATGGATACGCCAAAAGCATTCGGTTCAGATTGCTGTTTGTAAGCTCTTTGCGTTGCAGAGAAAGACTGGCATTTAATACCTGCATTCCATGCTGCCAGTTTTGCAGATTCAGGTTCAGTCGCTCATCAGGGGCGGTGCTGAACCAGCGATAATCCATATCCAGCGGCATAAAAGGTGACACGTGCATCTGCTTTCGAAATACGAGTGATGCAATTCCGTTTTTTTCACAGGGGATGACATAAGCGGCTCTCTCACCCCAGGGCGTGTTGGTGACTTCGGATACAATAAATTTCAGCGTTTCATTCTTGTCAAACACGTAATAACAGCTGATCGGATTGATCAGGTATCCAAAGTAGCGCAGGTTTGTAAGCAAGCGGACCGCGCCGTCGGGTCTGTCGCCGGTAGCCGCGTAAACTTTATCCAGTACCGCCTGTTTAAGATCTGATGTTTCCGGCTCTAAAAAATCCTTGCGGCGGAACCACGCAAGCGCAGGGCGATGGGATGACCAGAAACAGTTGGCCTTGAACAAAGATGGCAGCTCATCCAGATCCAGATACATCATAAAAACTTTGTAGCGGAAGTGATGCAGCACCGGCGTCAGCCTGCGATGTCTTACAATTCCCGTGTAGATTGCGCTATTCATCCCCGGCTATCTCTTTGGCTGATCCGCTTGCACCGGGTTTGCGGCTGATACGTTTGTACCAGGTACGCTTGAAAAGCTGCGCCAGTCGTAAAGTAGCGGTCAGGCGGCGAGGGAAATTGAACTCCAGCGGGCGATTGTTTAAGGCGCTTGATATGCGTTTAGCGGCTTCATCCGCTTTCATTTCAAATGGCATAGGGAAGTCGTTGGCCGCCGTCATGGGGGTGGTGACAAAACCCGGGTTGATGACGGTAACGTCCATTAAATCGGTATAATCAGTGCGTACTGAATGCAGCAGGTACTGTGCAGCAGCTTTGGAGGCGCCGTAGGCTTCTGCGCGCGGGAATCCGATAAACGCAGCGAGGCTGCAAACTCCTGCCAGATGAGGACGCCGGGGTGCCTTTTGCAACAAAGGAAGCGCAGCGTTGATGGAATTGATCAGGCCGAAGAAATTGGTGTCCAGGACGCGTTTAAACAGCGCAGGGTCGAGGTAGCCTCTTCTGAGATACTCGCATGTGCCAGCGCTAAGAATCACCAGATCGAGGTAGTCGGTGTAGTGAGACAATTGGGTTGTTGTCTGTTCAACGCTTTGCGCATCCGTGACATCAAAAACCAACGGCACTATATTTCCGGCATTGCCGGAGGCTCCCGCTGCCGGATTTGTTGGCGCAGCAGAGAATTCATCAGCTACGTGCTGAAGTTTATCCAGAGTACGTCCGCTGATGATGACTTTGTGCCCCTGGGCGGCATAAAGCAAAGCCAGGGACCGACCGATACCCGACCCGGCGCCGGTTATCCAGATTCGTTTTGCTGACGAGTTGCTTGTGCTCATGTTGACAGCCGATTATTGATATAACGAATCAACCAGCCTAACACAGGCACGTGCTGATACAGCATGGCGCCGAGGTCGAAAAAATCTTCGTGATAATAGATGCGGTCTGTAAACCGGATCAGGGTCACGCCACGTATTTCTATGGGCTTGCCACCTTTGAGTTTTTTGTGGGAGAAAGTCATGTTCCAGACTATAGTCGCTGTGTGGTTCGCGATCTGCTCGTCGAGGTAAGTGAAGCTCATGCCACTGGAGCTGGCATACAGGCTTCGCAGGTAGTTCTTGACTCCGAGGCGCCCGTGAATGGCGTGCACGGGATCACGGAATTCGACATCCTGAGTATAAATGCGGTCAATATTGTCCAAAGCCGCGACGCCGGGGTGGCGGTAGAACTCTTTGAAGTCGTTCAGCAGTGCCGCGCGAAGATTTTCGCTGACTGAATTCATATCGGTAGCCATCTTGGTCGCTCTCTGGTCGGGGTGGTGCTGATGGCCATTGATACGGGATTGGTGTTTGGGTGGATCATTTGTTACCAAGGCTTCGAAGTAGCGAAGTAGGGGGACGGAGGAGCTGGCTGGCTGATCAGGCTTCGTTCGGGTCGCGCGGCAGTGACAGGGAGGTTCCTCAGGACGACGCCTGCGGCGTCTTTATTGTCCTTCGCTCACCTCCCTATCACCGCCGCGCTTGAGCCAAAAGAAATTGGATGATCCATAGCGTACACCGCGGCGTAAAAGGGTAGTCTACGCAGTAATGCCCGCTTGCGGCGAGACTAGCTAACCGGAATCCATAGTGGAAAAAGACGAAGAAATGGACAGTGCAGCCCCACAATTCAGTAGAAGCGCCGTCCCGGATCCTTGGGCGGAAAATGTGCGATTGGTAGCCCAGACGCGCGACAGAGCAGCGTTTCAGCTGCTTTATAAGCACTTCACGCCACTGATCAGAGCTTTTTTGCTGAAAAGCATGGGCTCTGGCGCCAATCGCGCTGAAGCGGAAGAGATCACACAGGAAGTGTTGATAAAGGTGTGGAACAAGGCCGCCTCATTCAATCCGGGCAAGGCCAGTGTCAACACATGGATCTTCACCATAGCGCGAAACACGCGTATTGATTTTATCCGCCGCAACGATCGCAACAACCGTGAGATCGATATTGAAGACATCTGGCATGAGCCGGATTCGCCAGAGCCCCTGGTTGACCTGCAGCAGCGCAGAGCTGAACAGGTAATCAAGCAGGCTATGGCAACATTGCCAGACGAGCAGGTACAGGTGCTCTACAAGGCATTTATGGAAGGTAAATCGCACAATGAAGTCGCGGAAGAGCTGGGCTTGCCGCTGGGAACCGTGAAATCGCGTATCCGGCTGGCGCTGAGCAAAATGCAAATATTAATAGATCGATGACAGGGCAAAACCGTCCCGATATCAATTTTCAGGTAATCAAATGGTCTCTTTTCATCCAGACTCAAAATTTCTAACCGACTTCGCTGCCGGCAACCTGCCTTTGTCTGAGGCTGTATGTGTGGCTGCTCATCTGGAATTCTGTTCCAAGTGCCGCTCTCACGTACAGCAACTCAGCGATGTAGCGGCGCAGATGATGGCCCGACTGGAACCGGTTGTTGCAGACGAAGACGGCTTCGACACCCTGATGCAGCGAATTGAAGCCGGAGAATCGACTCCCCAGCCTGCCCGATCTGCTGCACAGCGCGCATCGGCCGCGTCGGGCGCCACAACCATGCCGCTGGTAGTGCAGAAACTTGCCAAAGGCGGGCTGCAGAATATGAGCTGGGTTCAACTGGGCCGGTCACTGCGTATTGCTCCTGTAAACGTAGGTTGCAAAGATCGCCAGACTGCTATTTATGACATCAAGGCCGGCGGGCGTATGCCTGAGCATGAGCATAGGGGTGAGGAGATCACAGTCCTGTTGAAGGGCAGCTTCTCGGATGCGGAAGGCAAGTATGTGCGTGGTGACTTTGTGGTACGTCATGCGGGCGAGCGTCATCAGCCTACGGCAACACTGGATACGGACTGCATTTGTCTGGTCAGTCTGGCCGAGCCGGTGAAGCCAACCTCTTTCTGGTATCGGTTGCTGGAGCCTTTTGTCCAGTACCGGTTGTCGGGGTTCAGCAATTGAGCTGAGTACTGTTTAAAAAAATGGCGGCCTTATGGTCGCCATTTTTTTTGTTTTTGGTGGGCCCGGCGGCGGGCGGATTTTTTTTGTGGTAAGTCAGGAGGGCGGCCGGAGGTTCCTCAGGACGGCGCTGCGCGCCTGATCATCCTTCGCTCACCTCCGGCCGCCCTCCTGACTTGCAAACTGTTGTGTCCGCCCGCCGCCGGGCTCGAGCCAGGTTCTGCGCGGCGCCATCCTGAGGAATTACCCGTCAGTCACGAGACCTTACGTTGATAAACCAAAAAGAGAGAAAAGGTAGCCGCCCACCCCCCACTGCGGCATAATTTCGCGTTGGTCAAAGCACAGGAAAAAGCATGTCAGAGCATCTTCCGGTTTTTGGTAGCAGTGATGTTGAAGTACTGGAGCGAGTGCGCGTCTTCCAGGGATTTTTTGCGATCGACAAAATCACGTTGCGCCACAGGCTCTATGAAGGCGGCTGGACTCAGCCATTTATGCGTGAACTCTTTGTCAAAGGCCGTGCTGCCGGCGTGCTGTTATATGATCCGGGCAAAGATGCCGTTGTTTTAGTTGAACAATTCCGTATCGGCATGTCTGTGACAGACAGCCAGAGTGCTTGGGCAATCGAGCTGGTTGCTGGTTTTGTTGAGGCAGACGAGACACCGCTCGATATGGCCGCGCGCGAAGTTAAAGAGGAAGCTGGGCTTGATATCAGCGAGGCGCAGTTCATTTGTGAGTACTACAATAGTCCTGGAGGCAGCGATGAACGCATCAGTCTGTTTTACGCCGAGGTTGATTCCAGCACTGCCGGCGGCGTACACGGGCTGGCTGACGAAAATGAAGATATTCGTGTACTCGTGTTGTCGCGTGCAGAGGCCATAAACGCCATTCAACAAGGATCAATCAACAACGCTATGGCAATCATCGCCTTGCAGTGGTTACAGATCAGAAAGCTGGAGTCAGCAGTGTGAGCCAGTCGGCATTGGAGTTTGAGTATTACGAGTTAGCTGTACCGCCGCGCTATCGCGTGGATCTGGCCGCCTATATGCGGACATGCGATCAGAATTATTGTCGTTTACTAAAACTGGTGCCTGCTCTAGAATCCGGTAGACCCTCTTATACAGGGGATATTCCAGCAGTAGGCAGTCGCTGGGAGTTCGTTTCAGACAAAAAAACCAATAATAAAATGATCATTCGGGTTCGGCTGCTGGAGTTTTTCAAGTACACCAGTACACTCGAGATCAGTGTCAGCTTCGGGTTCCCCAAATGGACGCCTGCTCCTCTGATGCTGGTGCGCATGTACCACGACGCAGCCACGGCTGAACCATTGAGTTATCAGGGACATCGGCAGGTTCCGGCAAAAAGCCTGTTGCCTAATGCTGATATGTATCATCAGGACGAAAAGAGGCAGATCAACGAATTTCTGGCAGAGTGGCTGGACTGGTGCTCGAGGCCAGGTGTGATTGCCAGATCGTCGGATATTCTGTGCGTCGACTAAATTATGCAGAAAGACTCAATGGATTTCAGAGATAATCCACTGCGATTGATACAAATCACTGATACACATTTGTACAGTGATCCACGTGCAGCCCTGCTCGGATTAAACACACAGCAAAGTTTCGACAAGATCGTTGATTTTATCGCAGGCACGCGCGCAACACCTGACGTGA
The DNA here is from genome assembly GCA_030651695.1 of Pseudohongiella sp. Taxonomy (GTDB): domain Bacteria; phylum Pseudomonadota; class Gammaproteobacteria; order Pseudomonadales; family Pseudohongiellaceae; genus Pseudohongiella. Next base: position 148,634 of record JAUSCD010000030.1, read on the forward strand.
TTGTCGCCACCGGCGATATTGCGCAAGATGCGTCAGTAGAATCCTACCATCGATTTGTTGCCGGAATCGCCAGATTAAATGCGCCGTTCTACTGGATTCCCGGCAATCATGACTCACGAAAAACCATGCGGTCGCTGTCTGCCTATCAGGCGGCCAATGATACCCGTATAGTATGTGGCAACTGGCAGATTCTGATGCTGGATACCAGTGTCGAAAATGAGGTGCACGGTTTTCTCGCTGACACCGAATTGAGTCGCCTGGAGCAGCAGTTATCACAGTTAACGGACGCTGTGCAGCATTCTATAGTCTGCCTGCATCATAATCCGGTGCAAGGTACATCAGGATGGATGAGTGATATCGGCTTGCGCAATGCTGATGCCCTGATTGCCGTGCTGAAAAAATATCCTTCGTCCGTGCGCGCAGTTGTGTATGGGCATATTCACCAGTCGCTGGATTTTATGCACGAAGGCTTCAGGTTTTTATGTACGCCTTCAACGTGTATCCAGTTCAAGCCACATATGGAAGATTTTACAATTGATATGCAGGCACCGGCTTACCGCTGGGTTAATCTGTACGCTGATGGTCGACTGGAAACAGCAGTCGAACGCCTGCAGGATTATACTATCAGTGTTGATTTGACTGCCGGTGGCTATTGATTAAAACATTTTGCTTTTTGATAAAGCTATGACAGTCACGCAAGATTGAGAACAAGAAGTTTATGAGCAACAGTTATAACGCCGATGCCATTGAAGTCCTCACCGGTCTTGATCCGGTGCGCAAACGCCCCGGCATGTACACCGATACCACGCGCCCTAATCACCTGGTACAGGAAGTTCTGGATAACAGCGTCGACGAGGCGCTCGCCGGTCACGCCAAAACCATTACACTGATCATGCACAAAGACGGTTCCATCGAGGTAGAAGACGATGGTCGCGGTATGCCTGTGGATATTCACCCGGAAGAAAAAGTCACCGGTGTGGAACTGATCCTGACGCGCCTGCACTCTGGCGGAAAATTCTCGGGCAAAAACTACGAGTACTCCGGCGGTTTGCACGGTGTGGGTGTGTCCGTGGTTAATGCGTTGTCGCACTTTGTGGAAGTTACCGTACGTCGTGATGGCAATGTACATCAGATGCGTTTCCACAATGGTGACAAAGCTTCAGAGTTAAAAGTGATTGGAACAGTGGCAAAACGCCAGACCGGCACTACCGTTCGCTTTTTGCCTGATGAGAAATATTTTGATTCGCCCAAGGTGTCTATTGCCCGTCTTAAACACGTGCTGCGTGCAAAAGCAGTATTGTGCTCCGGCTTGCGTGTGGTGTTTATCGACAATACGGCGAGCGAAGAAAAATCACAAAGCGAAGAGTGGCTGTTTAAAGACGGCCTGACGGATTATTTACTACAAGGCACCGGGGACGACCTCACGCTACCTGTAGAACCCTTCACCGGCAATATGAAAGGCAATGACGAAGCCGTTGAGTGGGCGGTGCTCTGGTTGCCCGAGGGTGGCGAGCTGCTACAGGAAAGTTACGTCAACCTGATTCCCACCGCACAAGGCGGTACACACGTAAATGGCTTGCGAACCGGTCTGCTCGACGCCATGCGCGAGTTTTGCGAATTTCGCAATCTGCTGCCTCGCGGCATCAAGCTTACGCCCGAAGACATCTGGGATCGCTGTGCATTTGTGCTGTCCACCAAACTCAAAGATCCACAATTTTCAGGCCAGACCAAAGAGCGCCTGTCCTCACGACAGAGCGCGGCGTTTGTCGGTGGCGTTGTTAAAGATGCATTCAGTCTATGGCTGAACCAGCATACCGCCGATGCGGAACTGCTGGCCGAGATGTGCATCAACAATGCCAACAGCCGGTTAAAAGCCAGCAAAAAAGTTGCACGTAAAAAAATCACCAGTGGTCCGGCTTTGCCCGGCAAACTGGCGGACTGTTCAACGCAGGATGTGATGGCAGGCGAACTGTTTTTGGTGGAAGGTGACTCGGCAGGTGGTTCCGCAAAACAGGCACGCGATCGCGAAACCCAGGCCATCATGCCGCTGCGCGGAAAAATCCTTAACACCTGGGAAGTCGACTCCAACGAGATTCTGGCGTCACAGGAAGTACACGATATTTCTGTAGCACTCGGCGTCGACCCTGCCTCCAGCGACATAAGCGGACTGCGGTACGGCAAGATCTGTATTCTGGCTGATGCCGACTCCGACGGCCTTCACATCGCCACCTTGCTTTGTGCATTGTTTGTGCGCCACTTCAAGCCCGTGGTTGCCGCTGGCAGAGTATTTGTAGCCATGCCGCCGCTGTATCGTATCGACTGCGGAAAAGAAGTTTTCTACGCCCTCGACGAAGATGAAAAGAATGGCATCATTGACCGACTTGCTGCGGAAAAGAAATCAGCCAAAGTTAATGTGCAGCGATTTAAAGGTCTTGGTGAAATGAATCCGCTGCAGTTGCGCGAAACCACAATGAATCGTGATACGCGGCGTCTTGTGCAATTGGTGTTGCCTGAAGATGATCGTGCAGCAGGTTACAGCGAGACGGAAGAAGCCTTGGATATGTTGCTCGCCAAAAAAAGGGCAGGCGACAGAAAAAGTTGGTTAGAGGAATATGGGAACCTGGCGGATATAGCGGACTAAATGTCGCTGATACCATAAGTTTATAAAATTATACGATAAACTTATAAAAATTATACGATAAGTCGCTAAATATCATTTCTACCAAAAGAATGTGGGCTGCAGCACACATAAATAAATGGTATAAGTTACAAAGAGTTAGGGTTATGGCTTCAAAGTCCTTTGCTCTCTCCGGATCGGGCTGTCATACGGTACTTTGATGGAGCGCTCACACAAGGCCGCCCAATATCCACTGTTTAGTAGCCATCGAATTAAAAGCTTTTCGTCCATAACATTCGTTTAATAGATTTTCAGGAAGATACTCATCGTACTTTTCAATAAGCTTTTGCTGTACTGAAAGTGATCCAGCAAGCTCCGTTTCATCCGGAAGATCAACATTCGCCATATCTATTAAGCAGTTCTTTATATCATCTGCGCTAGAGTTTTGTACTTCGATAACTCCAGCAAAATTACTGCATACATAACCTCTTCTGATGAGCAAAACAGTAAGGGTGTTTACTACTTTGTCGCCCATCCATGAGAAAACATAACTATGCTTGCCGCTTTGATAGACAGGTTGTTTCGCAAGGTCGGCCTCGTTAAAAAGATAAGCTCCTTCTTGGAATAGCTGTTTTCCAAGATCATCTACAAAATCTATTTTCTGACCTCTAAGCTCAATGCGATAATCTCCCGCCCGGTAGATGTTTAACATCTCTTGTCGGACTCTGTCATGAATAGACATGCCGCTACCGTTAAACTTTGGAGGTTTGCCGCCTTTTGTAGAAGTCACATAGATGACTTTCTTCTCATCATCAATGTCTATGACCTTCCATCTACGGCCACCAAATATAATGTGTTGATCTTTAAGAATTAGCGAATCAATGGGCAACGATCCGAGTGTTTTACTTCCTGCAACAATGCGAAACTCTTCTGGTGTTTTAAAAACAGCATAGAATGTATAGGAATTGCTAAGACGTTCGCCCTCAGTTCCCAAAACCAACTCACCGCTATTCAGTTGCTGTATTAATTGTACTTTTCCAATATGGGACAACAGTTGTTTAAAGTGCTGAATTGATATCTCTTTGAACGGTCCTTGGCCACATAGTAAAGAATAAAGTTGGTCTGCTCTGACGCTACCCCATTGCGCAATTACAGCAAGAATCTGGTGTAAAAATGTAGATAGGTGCAATTGCTCTGTATCTGCAGGTTCAAACCAGCTGTCGACAATGAGCAAACGTATCATCGCTAGTGATTGGACCAGCTCCAATCTAAGCCCATCTACGATATTGGATTTGTCACTCAGTTCATTTTCTGCGATAAGCATTCGTAAAATGGAAGGTGAGTTTCGTCTGCCGGATCGCCCCAACCGCTGACGTAAACTTGATATCGAGTGTGGAGCCGTGACTTGAATGACAGAATTAACTTTCCCAATGTCGATACCTAACTCCAATGTCATGGTACAAATAGCTGTAGTAGGTAGCGTTTCCTTCTGTAATCTCGCTTCTAATTCTTCTCGAAGTTCTTTGGCCAATGAACCGTGATGAGGAAAAAACTCATTCGGTACAACTTGTTGTTCACATAGATCACTTAACTGCGCAGCAATACTTTCTGTCCTGCTCCGGCTATTTGCAAATACCAGATGTGAACCACCTCTACAGAGTGTATATATTTCCTGACAAATCTGCTGTTCGGCTGAGACACGTGTTTCATCCTTCATGATGTCTACCGGTTCTAAATAACCTTTAACCTGAACCTTGATAGTGCTTTGGTGTTGACTGCTGGTAATGGTTTCACAAGGGAGACTTACATTTGGCCTGAGAGAAAGTGGCACTTTTTCAAGCTCTCCGAGTGTCGCACTTAGCGCAACTCGTGGAATAGGATTAGAGATTCGACCAGTAATATGCTCGAGGCGCGTAAGCAGAGACAGTAATTGCTGTCCTCGCTCTGTTCCGATAAATGCATGAAATTCATCAATGGCAATATATTTGAGCGAGGTGAAGGACTGTTTTACCCATCCAGGCTCTCTAATCAACAGTGATTCCAAGGATTCAGGGGTGATTAATAGAATACCTGACGGATTGCTTCTGGCTTTCTTCTTTTTGGATTGAAGACTATCACCGTGCCACGAAGTAATCTGCATATCCAACATTTCACCTAAACTTTCAAGCCTGCGGTACTGATCGTTAATCAGTGCTTTTAAAGGGCTAATATATAAAATACCAAAGCCGTTTTTCTCTTCGGCAATTGCGCTACAGGCTGGCAGAAAAAAAGCTTCTGTTTTACCTGCAGCCGTTGATGCACTAATCAGCACATCTCTATCACCTGACAGGATTGGTCTAATCGCCCGTTTTTGTATTTCTCTTAAATCAGACCATCCCTGATTAAACAACCACTTTTGTACACGCTTATCAAGGCTCTGATATTCCTCTATCATAATTTGAAATCAGCTAGTCCATCAGAATTAGAATTGTCGGCTGTCTCGTCACCTACCATAATTTCGTCTGTATCGCTTGGATGATCATCCTCAATTGCAATTGATTGCACCAATTGCGACCATTGCATAGAAGGATTTTGTTCCAAGACTGCCAGCATATCTAAAAATGCTTTGATGGTATTTCTCGGTGTACGGAAATAGGCATCCCCGATAGTTTGGCTGCAATGTTGCAGAAAGGATTTGAGGGCATCGTCAGGCACGAGATATTTAGTCGTATCACCTTCCGCAAATACATGACGAAGGTTCTTCAGGAGAATAAAAAGCTCCTCTGGTGTCAAGCTTGCCAGATGTAGTGCAGGCGATGAATAGTCAATAACCCCCGCTCGCTGCGCAAAGCTATTTTCGGCCAAGCGAGATTGCAGTGCCTCATAGCTATATAATCCTCGGCGTGGATCTAGTAAGAACTCCGGCGTTCCACCTAACAGAAACCCAATGTACTCAGCTGAACCCTGAAGGCAATCATTGAGTATCCTTAGAATCTGCTCATAGTTAGATGTACGGGCTTGTGTGCTGCCCAATTTATAAAGATTGACCATCTCATCCAGATTGACGAGTAAGCCTGCATAGCCCGCCTGTCGTACAAATAGGCTCATAAGCTTTAACGCATCATAAAACGAGTTATCCGAAATAATCGTTCTGACATCCAGATCCCTTCTTGCATCTGTCTTGGTAGTGTATTCAGCACGTAACCAACGAATAGCATTTGATTTTAACTCTTCGTTGTCCTGCTCGTGGCCGTGCCAGTAGGCATCAATGACTTTTGCAAAGTCATATCCTCCAACCAATTCCGACAGGGACGCTAATTTTTGATGTATAACAGCAGAAACATCGGCGCCATCTTCATCTGCCTCTGTACGAGCTTGAGCTACAAACCGTTCTACAACACTAGCTAAAGCATTTCCGTCGGGTTTATTACGGGTAGCCAGGTTCTTCATAAGTTCAGAATAAAGATTCCGTGCTTGTCCCGAAGAAGCGTGTACACGTCGATCCGGTGAGAGATCAGCATTGACTGTAACCAGTTTCTTTTCAAGAGCGATGGCGCGTACCACGCTCAGAAAAAATGTTTTCCCTGAGCCATAATCGCCAATGATAAGCCTGAATGCTGCGCCACCCTGGGAGATTCTTTCAATATCCTTATACAACGCATTTACTTCATTGCTTCGTCCTACCTGAATATGCTGAATACCAATTTTTGGAGTAACACCAGATTTCAGCGATTGAATGATTGCGTCACGTTCTTTTAACCGGATACGATTTTCCATAGTTTTAACCTTCTATCTCTTCTAAGATTTCCTGATCGACATAAATAGTGTCACCATCCTCTTCAAGTACAGCCGCATCCACTTTGTCAAATGACCAATCATTTATTGTTTCCAATGCTCCACTGAGCATCAGGCCCGAATCACGGCACAGCACTTCCACTTCTTCACGAGTCCATTTTTCTTTTCGTATCAAGATTTCAAACAACGAATAATGCCGTCTATCAATTCCGGATTCTTCGTGTGATATAGAGCTGTCCGTAGCCGAGTCATCGGATTCAGCTACGGGATCGTCCTCCACGAATATTGCGCCTAACATGCTTTGTACATCTTTGGTTTCCGATTCATGTATTGCAAGAATCCTTTCATCGAGCTGGAATGAAGTGGAAGCAGACGACATAGTTCCTGATTGAGGGCTCGCGCGCAGCACTCCGGCTTTACTAGATGACATTCCATGAATTTCGCCAGTAACAAGGGTTTTATCAAGTCCTAGCAAGGTATAGAGTTTTTCAAGCTGTTTGATCTCTTCCGGATCAATTTTCCCATCGGCCATCGCGATGCCGACAAGTATTCGGCTAACAGCTGCTTTTTCAGTTTTGCCCAGTAACTCCAATCTGGCCTTTAGGCCCGTGACGTCGGATGGTGTATTAAGTCTCCACACCAAATATGCATGTAATGATCGTTTCTCGGTAGGCGATAAATTATTATCGTGATCAATGAGCTGAGTTAATAAGTGTAATTCGGCCTGATCCACTTGTGCATCAATCGCGGCAACCATTGCTCCGAGGCGCAATACCATTCCCATCTCACTGTATGCTTTGGATGGTTCAAAGTGTTTTCCGTGTCCTTCAGGAAAGAGAACCAATTTTCCAGCTGTGCTTGTTTTTGCATGATGGTAACGTGTATCGGGGGCTACGCCATAACCAGCTTTTTGAGCAAGGTTTTGAATTAAGTCAGCTTCCTTTTTATTAATCTTGGCAGGCAAAGGTGACTTAGTATATTTCCAGAATTCCTCGACACTAACCAGACCACTGTTGGTTGAAATGGCATCATCCGCCCATTTCTTAAACTCCACCAAACCTGGCATCATGCCCAGATCACTAAGATCATCTGGTAGTAACAATATTGCTTCAATATCAGTGTGGGAAGTACCTGGTTTGGTAAGATAGCGACTATAAGCATCTAACTCAGCCGTGCATTCATCTGCAATGGCAATAAGTTTGCTTAGAGGGCCTTTTAAGTTACTTGGGTCGGGAAGATCCTGTTGAGGAAACGATATCCCGCGTAGTGACGAGCTAGCCGGAAGATACTCAATCTTTAATCTTGTTTTATTGGGTTTAACGACAATGCCATCCCCGTATTTTCTGCTGTAGCGACGCATAAACATCTGACTGAATTCATTGCCACAACGCCGTGCCGGTTTCTTCAGCCTATAATCTGGATAGAACCGAATCCATGCTAATGCTAATTGTGCGGGAACGGGCTTTTCCTCGTTTACCGTTGTAGCAAGGCGATGTTTCAATAGCAGAGAATCCCTGTGGGGTGTTGTTTCAAGCTCAGTGTGTGACACTACCAGGGGCCTTAATAGACACATGATTTCTAGAAGGCGTGTGGAATAATTTGAAAAGGAACGACTGCTGCCGTAAATGCTTTTTAACCTTAGTATTTCATCAAACAACGATTTAAATTCTGTATCATCGACCCCCTGTTTAACGGAATCAACCGTAATGCGTCTTTCAAGGCCATAGAAACAAATAAACACATACCCCAAAGGTGTCTCTGGATCACTTCTATTGCCGGATAGCCAGCTAAGGTAAGCTCCACGCGCCTTAGGGGTGAGTGAAATAAATTTAGGCCAGTAATCCAAACTTTCATCTTCATAACTTGAAACGCTTTTCTCAATACGTAGAGAATCATCAACCAATGACGCTTCAGTTCCATATCCGTCTAATGAGCTGAGTTTTCCACCAAGATAGAAATTGCCGCCAGTAAATGTTTGTTCCTTTATGGTGACGGACTCACCAGATTTTATCCATTTCGCTAGTGTTCTGTTTTTGCTTTTTTCTTCTTGGTAGCCATAAGAAATACTGAAGCTAGCCAGATCGTCATCATCATCACGATTCTTGTTAGCTACTACCTGCCTACTTGTAGTCATCGTTAATCGGACTTTATTCTGGGAACTTGGGCTGTTCCTCTTTTGAACTTGCTGTGTTGGAGAAGTTGCCATTGCCTTGATGACGTAGTAAACAATTACTGCGCCTCCAACTAATAACCAGAATTCCATAATCGCCTCAATCGTCTTTTTCTTGGAGATTGCACAGCAGTTTCAGCTGCCATATAAGACCTGTCTCAAATTATCGTTCGCCTGTCACTTTACCATCGATTGTGAGGTAAAGATGGACATCCCACTATGTTCTGATTACATACTTTTGTCGCTCAGAGTCGGGTTGTTAGCTCTTTATCCCCATTTCGCGCTCCATAGCTTTCAGCTGCTCAATCGCAGCCCTGTCGTGAGCCTGGAGCACCGGAGCAGCTATCCTAAACTCGTAATCTGGTGAGTAGTCACCACTGAATATTTCAATTGTACCGTCTTCACTCTTTCCTAGATTCCTGAACCCTTGCTTCTCATACCAATAGACAGATACTGGTGTGGCAAACCCATGGATGTCATGATCTTTTTTAACTGTACCCAAAAGTGTTGCTCCAATTCCGTTGTCTCGGAACGCCTCCGCAACCATCAACACATCTAGACGTCGGATCTTTTGGTTTGTTGTTTTAGTATCGACAGAAATCCCGTGTGGCATTCCAGCTTGATCGACGGCGAGCATGAGGCGCGATTCGCCTGATGCGATCATGGTCTGGCACGACAGCAAGTGGATGTATCTTTTCTCTGTATCCCAGCTAAGCGCTTTTGCCATCTCTACCGCATAAAACATGGTAAGCATCATGCGGGCTGCCATGTTCCCCTCAATGGCATTTTTGCTCACCTCAACGACATTTATATTTTGGCTCACGGGATGCTCCTTTGCTTAAAGCCCGCAGCACGCGCGGTTTTGTAATGGAGGCGTAGGCGGAATGAAAAAGCCATCGCCGTGCCCGCGATTGTTAGGATTTTTTGGCATGTAGTACCTCCATAATGAAAATCACCAGTGTATGTGCAACATTAACCACAAGCCGCGCCTCGGCAACCACGATGCTTGGCGGGCTGGAGCCACGCCCATGAGCTGAACCTATGTGCGACCTGAAAGCGCCCACACCATCAATGATAGAGGAAATACCCTTTAGCACTTTGTGCTGGTCTGCGGCCAGGGTGGCATTAGCGTTCAACCTTAGGTGAGGTTGAACCACTGCCCACAATGGCAGTACGTTCAATTTATTTGGTTCGACTAGGCTGAAACGCTCTATGTAAAACTTTAGGGCCGACTCAATAATCGAGCAGGCTGCAGTGACTGACGCGTGTGGGTCAGTTTGAATATGCTCTACCGCTCTCTCAAACTCTTTTTCAATAGACGAAAAATTACCCGACTTCAGATAGTCTTCCAACGTTTTAGAGATGGGAGTTGACCCAGCTTGAGTAATATGGCCATTCAGTCGGTATGAAAGCTGGTTCTGCGCCAGGGCCGCTTTAATCCGCCCCTGGCCCTCCGCGATTTTTGAAGGAGAATTACCTAAAAACGACGACTGCGGATCTTGGTCCATGTAGACCTGAATAATCTTACCAAGCACCTCAAGGGCATCAACATCGGGGTCGTTATTGCAACGTTTTAGCCACTCGCTACATTTCCTTTCGCAACTCCCTTCCGGCGCATCACCGGGAGCACCACTTTCCATGAATAGCGTTTCTAGCTTCGAGTGACTGTAGTAATGGCTTGCAACCACCGAAGCCACAGCCCCTATTACAGAATTTGGAATATTGTCGCTCAATCTCGGATCTCCATGAGCCTAACGAGGCTGTAGAAAAACAGTTTTATAAAAAGTCACTATTCGCAGCCTTCGTCTTTCCAGTTAAATGCTGGCGTCTGCCAGCATTTCAAACAATTAAAAATATTTGATGACTATCTCGACAAAAATTCGTCGTGGGCTCTCTCATTCTGCCTACTATGCCGGTATATCACCATACCTCATTAACTTTTCTATATTCTGTATCATACAAAACAATTGCCATTGACCCTGAACCTTTTCTTTGCCCCGCAAACTGAACCGATTAAGCCCCTTGTTGGTCCCAATATTACCAAATACGGGTTCAACCACCGACATCCGATGGCTGTAAATCTGCTTGCCCACTCGGCTGTCGACCCGGCGCTTCATCCAATCGGTTGCGGTGCGTTTGCGTTGCCCGGCTATCTGGAAAGATACTTGCCGGCCGGCGCCGGTGCGGTGATCTGCCGATGATGGATTGTGCATACACAGCGACTTGATATCACAGTTGCGACACTGATTCAGGCGACCAGCAAAATACGCTGTAGCCTGTCCATTGATATCGCTGCGTTGACCATAAAAACTCAATTGCTCGCCCGCAGGACAAATACAGATCATCCTTTCAGGATCAAAGCTGAATTCACTAGCAGGGATAACATCGCGGATTTTGGGTTTGTCCTGATGACGCTTACCGTACTTCGTTTTCTGATCTTTGAACTTGGGATCGCGTGAGCGAAAGGCATTGTCGGGGATGTAGGCGTTGATCTTGCTCTCTTTCAGATACCGATTATTTTCCTCGTTAGAAAATCCGGTATCCGCCGTCACAATGACTTTGGTTTTATACAGATCCTTGCTAATGCCAGTGCGACGATAACGTGCGCTTAAGCTCTCCAATACTGGTTTTAAGGTGTGATGCTCCTGCCCTTCACCAAAGACTTTTGCTTCCACCACGATCTGGTGTTTTTTATCAACGGCAGCAATACCGTTGTAGCCCTGAATAGTGCCTTTGCTGGTGGTCATCTTGCACGATTCGTTATCGGTAATATTACTTTTCACTTCCTTGAGGCGTTTCCCCTGTCCCATCCGTGGGCAGGCTGTCTTTAGAAAACGTTCTATTTTTTCACTGGCTTTGTCCAGGGTGTTGCACATTTGCTCTAGCCGATTGGCTCGCTCTTTTTCATCAGAGCGGCGTCGATCCAACTTTTTATGCTCTTTCATACAATGCTGGATTTGACGCTGTATCTTCTCGCGCTTTTGCTCCAGCTCACTGAATGTACCAGACCACTCCTTCGCCGCGTTCGATGACATCTTGCATCCATCGATAGCAAACAGCTCATTGCCTAGCAAACCTTCTTCATGACAAATCAGCAGCACTTGCTCGAACAGTGCTTCCATCGCTTTTGGATAACTGCTGACAAAGCTGGCAATCGTGGTGAAGTGGGGCACGGTATCGCAAGACAGTGCTTTAAAAATAATATTGGTACGACAGCACCACTCAATCTCGCGACTGGAGGTAATGCCTTTGGAATACGCGAACAAGATTATTTTAAGAAGTATGGCGGGGTCGTATGCAGCACGACCACCCAGATCGTTTTTATACTTGGGGTGAAAAGCCGACAAATCCATCCGATCGCTTACCAGATAATGAATCGCGTGTTCGAATGTACCTGGCTGCAATTGATCCTGATAGTTAATCACAACCATGGCAGATTGGTTGTAATCATATGACTTAAAGTTGGGCATAGCGTCGCTCCTTTTGAGCGAATTTATTTTTATAAATTATACGGCGCTGGAGAGTTTTTCTACAGCCTCAACGCTCGCCTCCAGGGCGCGGCCTGCCGCGTCACATTGGAGGCGCTTGTTAGCTTTTTCTCAATAATATTCGTCGTATGGATTTTCATTTTCTAGCTTCGAAAAGCATTCTTTGCACATAGCTTTATAGTTCTCCCAACGTTTCATATCGCCAAAATCCACGTGCTTAAGATCTTCCTCAAATTCAAGTGCCTGGCATTTCTGACACTCTACAATCCGTTCAGCATGACCACACAGGTAACAGGTATCGGTACCATCGTAGATTACGAATGTATACTTCTTACAAGCGGGGCACTCCCAAACCTCAGCGATTGGAATACCCTCTGCCATCATTCTTTCCGAAGCTCTATTCTCTAGTTCTTCAATATAGCTATCCATGCTTAAAAGTTCCGAATGCAATTTAGATGGGAGCAGTGAGACTATATCTGAATCCAAGTGATCTCGACAAAAAGATGTGTAGAAACCTACAAGGCTTACAAAATTTGACTTAACTTGCTCAACCGAAAGATCAAACTCAAAATGAACAATTTGATTCCGCAGATCAGACGCGGTCTTAATGCTCTTAACATCAGATTGCTTTAAATTGACTTTCGATATTTTATCAAGCCTTTCAATTGCCAGCCCTAGATCTACGGTGTTTCGTGGCTTATCTATATTCGAATAAACCAATATTTCATTGGTTCTTCTAAGGCGTTCTTTTAGACTTGTTTCAATGGCCTGTACTAAAAGAAGTACGGCGAACTTCCATTTATCACTATCTGACTCAGCCTGAATAGCCTTACTTACAGATTCGAGAAAGAAGCTTGTCGAGTTCTCTAGTAGGGTCATCTTAAAATTCGGCACATAAACCCCAAGGAAAGCTAACGCTCCCAACCGCGGTGGTGCGAAGCGACGTCCGGACATGCAGAGCCGCACTGCTTGCGTTTGTTAGGTAGCAGCTTACACATTCCTGTGTACCCATCCTAGCTCAGCCTCGATTCTTCGTCGGTACGCTGTATCAATCTGTGCCGGTGTCCGACGGATATACCGCTCTGCATTGTCTCTTGCTGAACCGTTCAACGCTTTTAGATGCGAAATCACGTCTTCAACAGAAGGAGCTGTTTCATTCTCCAGAAACTTAGGAGGGAGGCCAGTCCGTATCACGGAGTCAATGCCGCGCCCTGCAGCCCATTCGGAAATCTCCGCAATGTTTGATGGACAATTTTCACTGCGCGACCAGGATGCGATGTGATTAATTTTGCATCCTTCTCTTTTGCGAAGTGATTCTTTTGACCTTTGAAGATTGTCCGAATCCATTAGTGTCCAGAGCGACCTTACTGGTAGTGCGCTCTCGTGGAGAACCAAAGTAATTCGGTTGTCTTTCGATTGCCTCAGATATTCGACACGAAGGAGCGGACCGTCCTCAAAACAATTACTACGAATTGGACGTTCTCTCGGATCCCAAATGAGCGACCCCCATCCTAAACATGCAATCGTTGCCACTGCACCTCCTGCTGAAATCTAATGTCCATGAAAACAGGCGCGGCTTGCAGCGTCCAGTGCCGAAGGCGCGTAGTTGTTCTGATTGTTAGCCATTTCGACTCTTGATTCCATGAACAATTATGATAGATACTTGTGCCAAGTTCGTCATAAGACGACAAACGCGCAACTCCTATACCTTCCTCATTTATGGAAGGTGACGGTCGAGGACCTACCCCCTGGGGCAACTCAGGGGGTGGATAGGTCTACGATGCTCCTCTGTTGCTGAATCTTTCGATCTCTTTGTGCTCGAGCATCCTCTTCACGAAGAGGACGAATTCTTTCAAGCGCCTCACAGGCATACGGGTAGTTTGTGACTTTGAAGCTGCCATTCTTACCTTGAAGATTTTGGCGTATTTTCGCAGTCATCACCGTGTTGAGTAAAAGCAATAATTCGCGATCTTTAGATTCGAGGGCAATGCGGCCATAGTAATCTAGCAGTCTCATACACTGGTCACAGCCGGGCGATTGGATATCCCATTGCGTAATCAAATTAATCCCATCCAAAAAGAATTGTCGAGCAGTCGACTTTGACGTCTCATCCCGTTGCGAAATAAAGAATGCTTGCTGCTGCTTTGCCTGATGAAACGTGAAGAACACAACAATGATCAGTGATATAGACCCGGCGAACGCGGCGGTATGGCCACCAAAGAAGTCCCCAAACTGACCAAGCTCACTTAAAGTTAAGCCCCCGTTCGACAAACCAATGGATAAGTTCTTATACCCCAGAGCAACGAGATTTACGATTGGGATAAGTGCGAAAACTCCAACGAGTATAAATGCTGCAAGCATCCAACGCGGAGTTTCTTTTAGGTAGCGATAGTTCATAGATCCTCTGTGGCTAACGCCCCTGATCTGCCGCTAAAGTATGTTGGCGTGGCTTTCGCGTCTTGTGCAAAAGGCATGACGACATACCTTTGTCGCCCAGGATCGGTTTGTTAGGGTTGTAGCGCCAATACAGCAATTCCTAGCCCTATCAGCGCAATAAATATACTTAATAAATTAAGCGACCTTGTCCTGTAAATTGCATTCCAACCACCATCGGTTAATCGATAAACATGATTTTCACCTAGATCTTCAATATTTTGTAAGTTGAAGTCGACTGGAATATGTTCGGTGGGCACGGATTGATGGAGAATCTCTACCCATCCCCTCATAAGACAAGTCTGAATATTTTCTTCATTTTGAGGAGTGTGAGGCATTGCATACTCAATTACCCAGTGATTTTCTGGCTGGATAACCATGCCAACTCGCTGCTTTGAAAGCGCCTTTAATGTTTTGTATATGGAACGCTCTCTGCTCATAAGAACCCGCTGCTTTAAAGTGTCTACATCAAAGAAAGTTATCGACGCGGGGGGTGCCATCATTCAAAACACCCCACAAATCTTCTTTATCTCCAGTGGATAAGTAAATTTTCTCGTGGGCACTACAGATATAGCGCACTCTGTCTTCTGTCAGATTATTCCAGCTGGCAATGGACGTAGTTGATCTGAAATTTTTACCAGGCTCCATGGTCGTATTGCTGCTGAGCCATTTATATACACGCTTTGAATCAGCAAAAAATACTACTTTCGAGTGTAAATATTGCACGGCACAAACGGCAAGGCCGGCGAAAGCCCCGCCGACAGCGCCAACAATTATTCCCTCAGATATTTGCGCTTCCATTAATACTTAACTCCTATGACCTTACGCCCATGTTCAAGCGCCAAAGTATGTTGGCTTGGCTTTTGCGCTTGCAAAAGGCATGACAGCATACTTTGGTCGGCTTGGAGCTGTTTGTAATGCGTCAACATCGCTTAACCCCATCCATTGATGAGACGCTCAAAATCACTTTCTCCGATTATTCGAATTGCTTGGCCTTTTGCCATCAGTTCTTCCGCTTTTCTATGTTTTGAGGTCTTTTCAGCGCCGCCCAAAACTCTAATATCTTGATCGCCAACTACAAGAAGAGATGTATGCTTAGTAACCCCAGCGCCTACTTCACAGCCGGCAAATGCAGCAAGCTTCGCGGCTTCTTGGCGAGGTATAGAGAGAGCTCCAGTAAATACCACAACATTTCCAAACAACGAGCCTTCTGTATTTGCTTCTAACGTGGTGTATGATCTTGCTGTAGACGAAGATTCTAATGACTGCGTACACCATTCAAGAGCACTTTTTCCACTAGCTTGAATCGCCAGTAGAAGTATCTCACCTGCAACGCGTGCATCTTCCTCAGCATCGTGGTGCTTAAATTTTAGACCAAAGTGCTTTGATAGATTGGCGAGACCAAATCCGGATTTTGAAAACTCAGTCCAAGTGCGCCTAACGACTCGTGCAGTATCTAACCACTGGCACTCTATTGGTTCTGCCCCGCTTTTCTGACACGCCCTTCGGATTGCAGTTCTGTCAAAAGGAGTATGACTAGCAACAATCTGATTTGAATAATTTGATTTAATTCGTTCATGAATATCAGTCCATCTTGGGGCAGACGATACCATTGCTGCAGATATTCCATGAACTGACACGTTGAAATCGTCAAAGTAGTCGGTTGGATTTACCAGCGATGACCAAGACTCTAAGAATTTTCCTTGAAAAAACACTGCGGCCCCGACCTGGCAAATACTTCCAAGGTCTGGATTGGCCGTTTCTACATCAATTACTACGAAATCCATTCTTGCTCCTTGACGCATGGCGCTCCTGATCTGGCGCAGAAGTATGTTGGTGTGGCTTTTGCGCCTTTTGCAAAAGACATGACGACATACTTTTGTCGCTCAGAATTGGTTTTTTAGGCGATGGCACTATGTAGATACTCTATAAAGTTTTCTTTTCGCCATGACTTGGCCTTGTAGTCAAACAAATATAGAGCCCAATTTTCATCATCAAGGGAAAAAACAGATTCTTTACCATAGACCTCGATGATCGCAGTAACATTAAAAAGCCTGACGTAACATATGTTTTTGCAAAGCATTACGCAGTGGCAATTATCCGGCGAAGTGACAAATACGAAAGGGTCTGGCTGAGGGAAAATTGATCCCGAAATCTTTGATTTTGTATCACGACTGTAGATGGTCTCTCTAAGTCGTGCGTATTCCGAATCCTCGAGAACATCCTCTCCATGGTGATGGAAAGCTATTTCATAGGCAATCTTCATCATCAAAAGCGTTAGGTGATTGAGATCTATGCTTTCACGATAGCCGATGGTGGGTTGAGAAGACTTTACCTCATACTCTTTAGGTAGCGACTCCAATGAGTTACGAACTAATGTATCAACCTCTTCCTTAGACATATTTGGCCACTCACTTCTTGCTATTCTGCGAATCTTAGCTTCGATTATTTCAGGAATTTTGTCTTTGTCCTTTGCGTCTACTTTTAGATCTACTTGAACGTCGCCTGACTCCAGCCTGCGCTCTTCCACGCTAGTAGTCATATACGGTCTGAACTCAGAATCAACCCTTATCTTTGAACCGTCTTTTGCAGTGCCTACATTCGGGAATGCATTGATTGGATTATCTGATTTACCTTGAATGCCATACAAATGCCGAGGCAATCTAAAAATTACAGAGCGAGAGATTGGTCCTTCAAAGTCGCTTCCCATATTGTCATTGCATCTTTTGCATACATTTTTGATTAAAAGCGAACCGCCTGCAAACTCAGGGACAACGTGTTCATCTGTTGGCGGGCGATCTTCTCTGCAGAAGATACAATTTATGGTCATACACATAACTATCTCCGTCGCCTGACGCTGCCAACACGCGCGGCTTTGTAGTGAAGCCGCAACGTAGAAGCTGTCGCTGTGTTTGGCTTTGTTATGCATTTTTTCCTAGGACTGCCATAACAATTCCCTCAACATATTCACTTGAAAAGCATTTCTTTTGTCTGACGAACCCAGCCGCAAATTCAATATTGGTTCCATCCAGACACAGTGCAACATCATCGCCTGACAGAGAATATTCTATGTCATTGTCTGGAAAGGACGTTTTCAATATTTGCTCCAATTCTTTCAGCCGATCATGTACAAGCTTTCTTCGGCGTTTGTCGATCTTCAACCTAATTCGATCTACCTTCTTACAAAATTCTTTCTGTCTTTCATACCACTCCTGCCCATATTGATTTTTTAATACGGAAAAGATCTTCTGCTTCGTATGGTTGTGTTTTTGTTGATTAATGGTGGACAAACAAAGAACAATATTTTTTGGCCAAGAACTACCACCATTTGTTACAGGTACTACGTGATCAATTGCATAATTTTTGGGGTCATTTACTAACTCCATCCCCGTGTAGTAACAAAGACCTTCTTGTGCCTCGAACAGGTCTTCAATGTCATTCTTATCGTAAACGCCAGAGGAAAGAATTTGCAGACTGCTCTTTCTAGATTCACTTCGATTTCTATTCTTCTCCCAAGACTTGAATTTCGAATATACTTTATCGGCATTTTCGCGCGACGATACCGAAAACCCGACATATCCGTTGGCTGTCTCCGTAATATGGACTACCTCCAGAAATTCATTTTTTATCAATTCAGGAAGGATATCCAAATCGGATTTCAATATTTGCCCTGTTATTTCATCTCCGATCATTAACCACATGGCATGTCTCTACACTGCATAAGGCCGCTGTTCGGCGGCGAAGTTGCGGTGGCGCAGCTTTTGCGCCTTTTGCAAAAGGTGTGACACGGTAACTTTGTCCGTTTGGAGCGCTTTGTTAGGGCTCGACAAACAATGCATCAACTAGTGCCTGAGAGATAGCGAATTTGCCCATATCCTCCTCACGGTTGATGCGGAGATCGGCAAGCTTCTCCCGCGGTACTAGATAGACTTTGGTTTGATCCAGAAGTAGTTCAGTCCCATAGCCATGGAGCTTGACTAGCGCGACTAGGTGATACTTATTTGGAAGAGCTAGCGGTCTAGGAAACTCATTTGTGCATGTCTTGACCTGAATTGTCTTAATCGCATCGCCCTTAAGTGCAATCAAATCATTTCCACTATCTTTGATTGGGGCAGCTGCTTGGACGCCGTACTGGAGCAGGCGGGTCTGCACGAGCAATTCGCCTATTGTTCCTTTAGCCATGCTTTCAGAGATCGGATTAGCCACGAATTAAGTCCTTGGAATCTTGCTGCGACAGATCATAAAATCGATTGCCACTCGGCAAGCAAGGCGGTCTCTTGCTCCAAACTCGCCCTGAGGTGCCACTGAGCATTATGTGGGCAACTACAAGCCCAACAGGCGTCTTCACGCCACCGGCGCGCTCCGTCGAAGAGCTTTCGACCATCTTGGTATTTCTCAATCTCATTCTGACTGCGAGGCCACCACGCCCCACACTCACCGCAGTTGCCTATGGCATGAAGACATCCATATCTATGCTGCAGTGGGGCCTCATACTCGAAAGCCTTATAGAACGGATCGCTTGTGTAAAGCATGTCCTTAACATTATCAAAGGTTTTGACTCTGAAGCCCCTTGCATGGGTGCTAGCAGACTGAAAGTAACCGTAGTTGCAACGAAGAGCTAAGACGACTTCAATGTCTTTGAGACTAAACGCAGAACGGAAACGTTCTAGCGATAAAAGAACATGTGCTCGATTCACGCTCCCACGGAGCACATTGGCTCTAGGGAGTGGCTCGGGCAGCTTCCGGCATGCCGCACATAGAAACGACACGGTCCCCGGTGCGACCACGAGCGCATTGCCGAAAAGCGTGAAGTCCGAAATCGGACAACGGCAATGTGTACATGCGCCCTCTAGGAAGGAACTGAGAGCGGCAGGCGAAAATATCCCAAGCCCCTTCCTGGTCAGAGCTTTGGCCTTGCGATTATGAAAGATGTTCAATATTTGCATGTGTAACCTAGCGTTATGACCGGAGCTGATTCGCCCAAACAGTCTATTTATGAAGCCTTCGGCCTCATAATATTTGTTAGCAGGCGGCCATATAATCCAAAAATTTAGTAAAACGCGTGCTGCAACCTCTGAAATCTGAGCAAGATAGCGTCACTAGTTTCCACCTGCAGAATTTAGTAGGTCTTAGGCATCCTTTTGATTCAAATTTCGTTACGAGTAAGCCACTGCCTGATAGGAATGCTTTCCTTTCCGATTTCTTCATATAGGATTTTTATCGGTAAGCGGCTGATCATTCCGGCATAAAGCAACCCTGTCAATCCCCCAGAGGTCTAATTCGCATTAATACAACCAGCAAATCCACAACGTCATCCGGCAAGTTATCTGCTACGGCAAAACCCCACTAAAGCCTCGATCGAGTCATCGTCCGAAGCAAAACCCTCTGCGCCGGTCGATGCTGGCTCACCCATTGTCACAGCTCCTCGGCAACCAAAAACTCGCTCTCATATAAAAGCGGCGCGATTTGAATCTAGCAACACTATTGTGTCTCTTCCGACGATGGTAGTGGGTCTGCATGTACACAATGGACTGCGTGGGTTCAGGCCAGTGCTGCCTAGGCGAGCACTCATAGAACGTTTTTAACTGGCCGGAACTCAATAGGACTCGATACCTGGATTGATCTTAATGGGTGATACGCCCGAACCGATATTTATGACCGGTATTGTGTTGCAGGATCGAGTTTCCGGACTCTCGCCAATTATCTATAGTTTATGAGATACTCAACACAGGCTTCGGGCAGGAGCCTGCCACCCGTCATAGCAAAGCTGTCGACAGCACTGCCGGTACACTCCCTCTCTATCCTTTACATGTCATGTTCAGGTTCGAGAAGCGGCAGACGGGTGACGTTTCGTCATGAATCGGGAGAACAGTCATGTCGAGTGAAGCTATTCGGCCGTCTAGTCTGGACGGCATCAAACGCCTTGCAAAATCAATCAAATTGGAGCGAGGCGTCCAACATGCTGGAGCCTTGGACTATGCTGCACAAGCCGCAGGATTCCAGAACTTTCGCCATGCAGACAACGTACTTCGCACTGTACCTAAACAGGAACGGCCGCGCCCCGGGTATCGTATCTTTCTGACCTCATACTGGAAGGAGCGTAAGGGCAGCGCAAGCGGCCGCGAGACGTTAGCCATTTCGCTGTCTGCTCCATGGAGTGATTTGATTACTTCGCAACAATTACAAAACCAACGCGCGCTGGCGGATTTTTGTGCGGAGGGGCCTGATCATCTTGCGCGCAAACATCTTTTGAGTTCGCAGTCTGAGGCGCGGTCCGCAGTTTGCGCCGCCGCGCGCGCATTGAATTTCATGGATGCAACAAAGCTGCGCCCGACTAAGAGTTATAGCCGTGCTTTCCCGGCAGGAAGTTCCAAAGACCCGATTCCTGGCCGTGACCACTGCAGCACCTGGTACGATCGTGAGACGAAGCGGTATCTTTTTGTAGACGAGCCTTATGAGAGTGCTGTTGCAAGCAAGGCGCCAGAGCGAGATGCTTGGGCGAAACGACATGGTTATACTATTATCAAAGCCCAATGGGCAGGTATGTACGCCCCTGATATAGGCTCCCGTCTCTATTTGCTCGCCGATGAGGCAAAGGGTATACCACTGGCGCCCATCGCTGCCTCGCTCGATAAATTGCCTCCACCTATCGTGGAAAGTGCGTGGAATGGTGAATCAGCGCCTATGCAGCCGTTTTTTGTGAGCCCAGGCGCCATCGCCAAGGCAGAGGCCACGAAACACAAGCCGAAACCGCCACGGAAGTCGAATGGCCAGCGCAATTCAGTCGGCTACATTCAGGCCTTTGTTGGTCCACAGCGCCGGCCTAAGGGGCGTATGCCAATCGAGGCACATGCAGAAGTTGGCCGATTGCTGAAATCGGTGCTCGCTGAGACATACCACCGCAAGGGTGTCTACAATCGCATCAACGCTATTCGCAGTGAGCTTGATGAATGGACACAATGCGAATACAACCATGCTGAGCTACCGAACGATCGGTTCTTCGAGCTCTACTACCGTGAGTCCGATGCGACTTATGCGCGTTCGCTTAACGAAGCTGAGCGTAGTGGCCATCAGGCCAGTCTCCTAGAGGCGAAAACTATTTTGATCAGCCACTATCCAGACTGTTCGCCTTTGAATTCGCTTTTGAAGAAGATCGACGCTGCAGTAAAGTCGTTGCAGATGTGGGGTTCTTGAGGTGCTATAAAGTTATTGACGTGCTGTCTGTGATGCGTTCGCGTGTTACAGACAGGCGCCTTCTGGAACGTTAGTGGCGTTCCGGCATAAAATGATCTTAACGTTTAAGGTTGATTGTGGTTTGCCCATAAGCGCAATTTTCCAAGGCATGTCACATGCCAAAAGAGCCTGCCTACTCTCCGCCTAGCGGTGAATACAATGTTAGGGACGAACTATGAGCGCTGCAGATAACACGGGAGCTAGCAAGAAGTCAGGAAACGCCGCCCCGGCGCAACTGAAGCCGGTATCGACTAAAAGGCAGGTTGCAAGTGCAGTGAAAAGAATCCCGAAAAAGGTGATTCATACACCAGTGACTTCATCGACAAACCAGCGGATGAAACCGACTGCGGCTCTCTTCTGGAAGTTTGTAGTCCAGCAAGAAAAAATGTCGGAGACGGAGCGTCTCAACTTGATCAGAAAAGGACTTTCCATGTCGCTGCCGATGAGTATGTGTGCCGCTTTTAATATGAAAACGGATGCCGTTGCAAATGCTCTCAACATCTCGTCATCAACATTAAAGCGGTACATCATAAACGGAACTCCGCTGAATCTGAGCGTATCTGAAAGGATTGATCGTATAGCTGACCTTACGCGCGAGGCTGCAAGGGTATTTGAGAGTCGAGATGAAACAGTTAGTTGGCTGAGCAGACCGCACCCAATACTAATTAACCAAACTCCCATCGGCTGCTGCGTTACGGAGCTCGGTACGCGCCAAGTGCGAAAAATTCTGTCCGCAATTGAGTGGGGCAACACTGCGTGATGATTTTTTGTGCAAGCGCTTTAAGTCTGCTTTCCTTATAGTCTTGAGCGGAAAGTAGCCTAACTGACTTGTGCTTTGCACCCCGGCATAGGAAGGCAAAGCGCCTAAACAACTTGGGTCTCTCAAATATTCCAAACTGGTGGCACAAAATTGCCTACACATAATAGCCTAAGATCATAAACGTCATGAGCCCTAACTAGCTTGCGCCTTCGTTGACAATTCCTGCACGAATCGCTGTCACAATGAACTTCGCCGAAAGTAAGCAGCCGATCCTATGAAATTTATCTCCCTTATTCTTCCCTCCATCGTCTACGACAGCTTTTGCAGCAAAATAAGCTGGTTTATTCCTCGCGTACCTTGCGGCCTCATATATGGAGTAGATCTCCATGTCGAAACCAGATAGCTTGCGTTGGCCCACGGACAACGTTGAAGATTTTCCATCTTCTGCTACAACGGCGCTTCCGCTACTGGTAACAGCAGAGGAAACGATGTTGCAGTTAATTTGCTCTTCCCCTTCGGGAAACTCGGAATGCCTAGGATTCAGCTTATCCAATAGATAGGACTTTAGACCAGGATTTGAGCAAACCTCTAACAGCCCATTTTGCACATCAACGTCGAGTTGAATATCGTAATGTTCCGACTTGAACCCCTCGGTGCTCCACTTTCCGGCGTCGTGTTGATGGCAAACTTGTGTGACCAATAGATCATATATTTTTGATTCACCTACGACACCTCCACATATACCACTCATACAGATGAGGCGGGGACTAAATCTTTCCAAGGCCATCGTCGCCACAACAGCCGCAGCGACTAACCCCATGCGATGAGCACGAACTATGGCGCCTTTATACCCTCCTATCTGTATCTCTCTACACATCAGACCGGATATGGTTTTTACTTCGCCCCAAGTATCAGTGTAGGTCTCAAATGCGTCGGCCTCTTTTTCCAATGCGCAGACAATAATGAAATCAAAACTCTTTTTAGGCTCACATGCAAGGAGCTTAATCTTCAGGGCGTCCCTCCATTCCCCATGGTCATTGAATGTAATTACATTAATATCAACTTTATTCAAGTCGTAAACAAAATCGGCCCCTTCTAAGCTTTGGCGAGTAAGCACAATTGCTGGCGTAAAAAAAGATTTGCTCTCGTAATCGCGTGTACTCGAAACCAGTGAGTGGTGGTGATTTTCAATTGTGCTATCTCTGTTAGATTTAGGCACAAGAAGATCTAGAAGTATCAGATCATATTTTGTTTTTGATACCGCCAAAGTATAAGAAAGCCAATTGGTCTCTCTCTGGATAGTGACCTCATCTATAGTTTCGAGTATAAAATCGCTGATTTCTTTGAATTTATTGTCTTCGTCTTCTAGTACCAATATCTTCATAGCTTCTCCAAAATGGAAGAGACTTCAAGCTCCCAACTATCATCATTCTGAAAATATCTAACGCATCCGGCCACTCTTATATCGAATTTATCCAATATCTCCTTTTGTGCAGCCTCCACAGGAATTGGAATTTCTTCAATGTCTATATCTGGATACTGGGTAAGAATGATGCAATGGGTGTTGAGTCCGACATGCTCGATTTCAAACAGAACTTCAAGACCGCCTGAACTAAGTGGAAACGGAGACCCCGCGCCAGCCTCGGGCTCATGACTGTGAATAGACATATCCAATATCGCCAAATCAAATCTATGCATGCCAAGCAGCGAACTCGCAGAGGCCAGAGCTTGGCACTCAAAGATTTCCAATCGATCCGGATATATCTTCTTGAGGAAGGCGCAAATACCCTCCATCTTAAAAGGGTCATCCTCAACGACCAGACATCGTATATGACTAGTGTTCGAGAGCATAGGCAAGTCTCACTCTAACTTCATCGTCTACTACTCGATATTCGTTCAACAAAAAGTCCTGTCGTTTGTGAGCTAGTAGCATGAGCTTCGAAATACCGCTCTTCCCTTGATACAGATTAGCGTCTTGAAAATCAGCCTCTTTTTGTCTTTCAATAACTGCTGAAACTGCTTGCAGATTCTCTGTGGGTTTAATATAAGACGTAATCTCGACCACCAGCTGTTTCATTTTACCTGGGATAATCTCAAATCTTCGTCTAACCGGGCGACTACGGTCTCCGTGTTTTGCCGCATTAGCAACAACTACTGCCAACGAGTCGTATACAAGATGATAGACCCCGCCTACCAACTCGATTTCGCCGTCACTGTAATCCTCAGCCTGAGGGTCAAACTCGGGGATCGTATCTCTTATTTCAGCCACGGTCGCATCAAACAACACTGACACGAAGGCTTTTGGCGCAACTATTGAGGGGCGTTTGAACCATCCGAACATGCCAGTTAACTTTCTATCGATAGATAGTTCCAATTCTCTGCAAAATGACTCTGCTAGACGCGAATCACTTGCCGGGGCAGAGGGGAGTAATTCGTGTCTCAGATATTGTAAATTCTTTATAGGAGTCTGCTGAGCTTTCAAATACTTCGTTACTCCTGCAAGATCAATTTCCGCCAACCTCCAGCAGTAGTCAGTGATAATCTGTTCTATACCGGTGACGGATGTTGTCTCTGAATAATCAGCGCTTATGCTCTTTACAGCCGCGGTCAGAATTTCCAACTTCCCAGCACCGTATACTTCTGGCTGTAAAAGTCCTAAAGGTTTTGCTTTCGATAAGACATGCAATCGGTCTCTAATAATATCTTCGACCGCACTGCTATACGCACTCTTCCAGTTTGCCCACTTTGAGTTGAACTGTGACGTGTTCATCAAGGCACTATACTTTTCATTCTTTTCAATTGGATTTATCACGCTTGAATACAAGTGTCCGTGGAATGTGCCATGTCTAATTCTTCTGCCAATATAGGAAGCGATTCCAAATACAGCGTTAGAACAAAATGCGGTATAGCATTGCTTCACTATGTAGGAAAGTAGTGTTTCATTGCAGTTTACCGACGTTCCCTTTTTGCCTGAGCCTGTTGACGTTAAAGCGTCGCTCAATTCAATCATCATCTCATCCTCTATCCATGAGGAAAATCGTGAGGGGTCGACATATATCCGATGATCATCAATCTCATTACGGACCCTATTAATCTGGTGATCGATTCTCACGGCTCGGGCACGTTGAAGAAAATGATCATCTTTTTTAAAATCCGCCATCCATTCATGTAAGGATGCTCTAATTTCTGGAATATCAGATCTATGTGGGGCCAGTTTGTTTAGTTTTGCAAGAAAATCTTCAGTGGCGGTCTCATAAATATACTCTGCAACATAGGGATGTGGTTTCTCATAAGATTTGACGAGCTTTACCAACGACCCATTGTGGTTTTTCAATGCAATTGTTTCCAAGAGCTTTCTCAGGTTAAAACTGTCAAGTTCGTTCTTACTTCGCCTAGCGAGTAGTAGCAGAAGTATTAGCCTCACCAATTCGTCGTTCGCTAGCTTGGCGGCTGTTCGAGTCGCTTTAAGTGGTACGCTGCGGGCTAGGTCGCGAGTCTTACCCATTAACGTCAATAAATCATCCTTTTCAAATCCAATCTGCCCCTCGGAACTATGAAGCCAATAGTTAAATATCGCCGACCGTGTGACTGTTCCTGAAAGTTCCAGATTTGCGAGTGCTTGATAAGAATGGTTAGTAAACTGTGATTGCCTTACTAGATCCTCCAATTTCGCGTCGCCAACCCATGTTTGTAGTATCTCAGAAAGGGATTCAGGTAGGCTTTCATTCTCGTCGCTTAGGGCATCGGAGAAATTGTCAACTAGTACTCTATATTGGCGGACCGGCTCGTATTCCAGCCAAGCGCTGCTCTGTTTGAAAAACATATATTCGCTGTCTTGATCGGTATGGTCATAGGTTGCCACTAGCTTCCCGAATAGTTCTACTTTCCCCAAATTGTTCGCTATCTCGTTTATGACTGGATACTTGTCAAATGAAAAAGCATGGGAATTGAATTTCGCTATAATAATTGCATCAATGAGTGAGCATTTTTCAACCTCAGAAAGAAAGGCTGCTAAATCATCTTTAGAATTTGCAAAAGGCTGGACTGATATTCTAGAAATAGACCTGCTATAACGGTTTACTATACCTCGATCGGCAATGTTTAATATTGATCTTTTGATTGTCACCATACTTTGATCGATTGAATATGTGTGTATCAACGATGAAATAATAATTTCCTTAATATTAGCTTGGGTGACGAGTGCCTCAATTGTTTCATCTTCTTCGCCTTCTGGGAGGTTCTCCCGTATTAATACTATGCGCCTGAGAAGAGCGTGGCTCCAACCATAGTCTTCAATTGTATCAACAATAAGCTGCGGGCAGGCCTCGAGATTTAAGTTCGCATACGCCTTGTCAATTTGATGGAGCGCATTAACCAATGCTTCCAACTTAACCTTGTGCACACTGGCCTTTTTTTCGATGCTGTCAAGAACTTCATCAAGGTTGACTTCGCGAATAGCCTGAAGTGTATCGACGAAAGGAGGTTTTTTGGGAAATGGCGGTGATGTCCACACTGCCTTAACGCGTACAGGACTATTAAGAATAGCATCTAGAGCAACTGCTTGGTCCCTACCTAGCTTATTGCGTAGATTTGCAAGGCCTATGATTGCGTTGCCTTCGTCACTGCTGAGAATTGCCCTCAGCTTATTCCTAGTTTTTTTATCTAATTTTTTTAATTCTTCAAATCTACGCATTTTTTATTCCACAGAGGGTTGCTCATGTGCCTATTCAAGCTTTGATATCCAGTTCCGCCATATTAGGTGAGCAGGAATTAAGGATGGAGGCCCGGATGTGATTTATATCACTATTAATAGTGAATACAGGTCGGAAGCGCAATGACTAAATCATATCAACGGTCCTTACCGAGTACTTTAGAATGCCTCGGCATAGAGATAAAAAATTCTCGCGAACCACCAGAATGTCGAGACATCGTGGGCAGTTTCAAGTCTATGTTACCTGAGTTTTATTTACATAGTCTTACTACAACTTAGGCTAATTCGTAGTCAGAAAGTCACCAGTGGGGCAATGTAGATAAATACAACGAAGTATATGGACTTGCACTTACCCATTCGTCTAGGTGTAATCCTTAAGCAGACTGATTTTGTAGCTGCTATAACCAATAGAGAGTACGCAGTATCAACCGAACAGCCAGCAGGAAGCTCTGATGGTCCGTTGCCCGGCTTCGGCCGGGCTTTTTTGACGTTTTACTACCACCTTGATGGTGAGATGTGATCTGGGCGCGGGAGCGATCTCGTTCCAATTAGGAATCTTCCAATCGGAGTAGCGAAATCCGACTCATCTAGCTTTGGCGTTAGCAGGCTGGCCAGCGTCATGACATCCTGTAATGTAGTAGCCAGCCACGTCGCAAGAAAACTTCCAGGCTCAGGTGGGCTTAGTGGTGGTCTTTCGATGGATCGGTTTCATTATGGTATTGGTGACAATTTGATGATGCTTGCTGACGGGCCCACTCCCCGTCTTCCAGTTCGCCCACTCTCAATTTAGCCCTTCGAATACGGAGAAGTGTATATTTTTGACGCGCAGTACACGCCTCTCGCGCTTTGACATGCCGCTCTTTGCGTGAGTTATAATGCGGCTGACAAATTGTGAGTCTCACTCACGCCCTTCTTCGATAAGCGCGCGTAAATCGCCGGTTGAGTCTGATTGGCGCTCGCTCATAAAGGCGAGCATGTCACTAACAGCTCCCAGGGCGTCCGATTCTTGGTTGCTTGTAGAAGGCAAAAGATCAGCCACCGCTGCCCCGCGCGATGTGATGGTGTATTGATTGCCAGCTTGTATGCCACGCAATAACTCTGGCAATCTCGATCTCGCCTCGGATGATCCAATTACGATTTTCATGGTTGGGCCTCAATTCGTGCACCACCCATTATCTTGACCCTTCGACTAAAGGCAAGACTTTGAAAAAATTATGCAATCGATTTGTCAGGATCGGAATCCTTCGAGCGTGCCAGGAAATTTGTTCAGACACCCATTCGCACCCTTGTGATTAGCACTGACGATTTATCCAGTAAAAAATATTTTTAAAAAGTGCGGATGTTCCAAATTCGGCAAATGGCGCAAAGATTTGGCCGCTAAGGGGTAACATTTCTCAAAATGAATTCAAATGCTTATTCCATATTCTTGAACTGAAGCGTGAATACTGAAAAGAAATGCGAAAATATCATATTATGATATATTATATAAAACAAAGGGTTATATGGGATCTGTCATGATTGACAGCGTCAAATATTGGTGTAGTTTAGGCAGAAATTGGTCACTAATTGGACAAATAGCCTGACATGACGCATGTACAAGCTCGGGACATATTTACCAGAAATGGCGTGACAGTTGCTGGCTGGGCCAAACGGCACGGCTTCTCTCAAACTCTGGTTTACAAAGTTTTGTCAGGTCGTAGGCAGGCACTACGTGGGCAGAGTCTCGAAATCGCAGTGGCTTTAGGAATCAAGCCTTGCGAGGAACGGGCATACGAGTCCGTTGATGACGTTTTAAAAAAACTGCAGGAGGTAAAACCATGTTGACCTAAACAAAAAAGCCGAAACCAGACTTTCGTCGGATTCCGGCCTTTAGGAAGGGTTGCCCCTCAAGTTCGCACCTTTAGTATCTCTTCCTCTCCGCCCTCCGTCAATAGCCGCGCGTATCAAATTTTATTTTGAGGACCGCTCTTGGCCATACGATTCTGACGAACGTTTTTTGGTGCAAAGCCCCTGCAGGTATTCCGGTGGCAGAGCCCCGACTATGCCTGCAAGGCTTCAGCGCCTATTTAAACGACTATTACAACGGACGAGTGAAAACCATGCGACAGCCAGCCCGTAAGCTCAAAAAATCCAGTGTCAAAAACATTGTGCGGTTCCCGTCCACGAAATCCAACCTGGGAGAAACAATACTCGTTGAGTCAATTTTGGAGTCGAAATACTGCCTGCACCTGGAGTTCAATGAGAACGTCACGCGATATTACCCCCAGCCACAGACGTTCAGAATTACGGACGACCTCGGCCACGTAACCTACACTCCCGATTTTGAGGTTCACTACCGTGACGGTACGCAAGGTTATGTTGAGGTAAAACCCCTCCGGTACGCGACGTCGGAGGAGTTCACGCAGCTATTCGCCCGATTTGAAAAAACGCTAGCTGAAACGGGCAAAAAATTCCACGTAGCGACCGAAATCGAAATATACGAGCAGCCGCTTTTAGACAACTACGAAAAACTCTACCAGTTCAGGAAGCGGCACAGCATAGATAGGCGGAGACTGCATCAGTGTGCAGAGGGAATTAGTGGGCCAATTACACTGTCTGCGCTCATCGCTCAATTCAAATCGCATATAAGTCTCCGCGAAATTTACACATGGTTAGCACATGGCTTTCTGGTATTTGACATCAGTTCAGAGTCGCTAACGATGGACACCGAGGTGACACTAAATGTTTGAGGAACTTTGCATAGTCGGGACCATTATAGAATTTCGTTCCGGACACCCTTGCGCCAAGGCGATAGTGCGTTCAATCGGAAGAAAAGAGGTGGTGCTTGGCAACTTGATTGACGGAGTATCCCAACGCATCGACCGAACAACATTGGAGGATACATACAGAGCAGCAGGGCTTAGGTTTCTAGCAGAATCCCACGACCTCGGTCAGCTCACATTTATAGAGCTGCCGGAGGCCGAGCAGTTCGAAACAAATCGTCGATACAAATATATAAAAAAATTGCGAGAGCGTGAGGTTGTTAAAGTCACAAAAAAGAACGCGTCCGCAATAATACAGGAAGTTGCGAATGAGTTAGGTGAAAAGGTGCCTCATTGGCAAACCGTGAGAGGTTGGTATGCCAATTTCACTGAATCGGAAAATAAATTGCGCGGGCTATTCCCAAAACATCGATTTAAAGGGTGCCGGCAACCAAAAATACATCCAAAAGTAATTGAAATAATCCGGCTGTCCGCTGCCAGGTACTATCGGACAGATCAACGGTCGATGGCAACTATTTTTCGCAGCGTTGAGGAAAGGGTAATGGAGCATAATATGAACAATCCGGACCTTCCTCTAAGTGCTCCAACGTTCCGCACTGTCTCGTTACGAGTGCTAGACATCTTGCATGAAAAGAAACAAAAGGCCAGAAACGGCACAAACTCCTTCAATGCAGAAATGTCTACTGACAGTGGCGTAACAACCAATCGAATACTTGAACGAGTGGAAATCGATCACACTCAACTGGATATTCACGTGTTAGACGATGAGCGGAAAACACTGATTGGGAGACCACATATAACTGCCTTGGTCGATCATTATTCGCATATGGTGGTCGGCCTGCAGTTGTCGTTTGAATATCCGTCCTATGCCTCCGTGAGCATGGCATGTCTGAACGCCTTTCTTCCGAAACAAGAGTATCTGGAATTTGTTGGCTGTGAATCGCCATGGCCGGCACATGGTATTCCATCGCTAATAGTCACAGATAACGGCAGCGAGTTCTGGGGAAAGAATTTCGGCGCAGTGGCTGAGGAGCTAGGGTCCGTATTTCAGTACTGTCCGGTAAGGCGACCGAATTACAAATCGCGAGTCGAGCGATTCTTTGGGATGGTCAACTCGTTCGTACTGGACGATCTACCAGGCGTTGTTAGAAAGGCGGGGAAACATGGCGACGGGTATGTCGCAGCACACGAGGCCAAATTAACGTTCACTGAATTAAGGAGGTATCTCGTATCCTGGATTACCGGGGTCCACCACAACACGCCGATAGTAGGATCTCCCATGACTCCGAACGAGTTGTGGCACGAGTCGGAGGAGTGTTTCCCAGTGCCTGAGGAAGATGAAATGGATATCACTCCAATCCTGATGGCAACTGATACGAGGGATTTGAGGAGAGACGGAATCCACATCCACTCGACGGTCTACCGCTCCGATATTCTAAAAGATTTATATAGGCGAATGGGGAAGGTAAGCGTACGAATAAAATACAATCCATTCGACCTTGGATATATTCTAGTACTGGATGAATTAAACAAAGTTTTCGTAAAGGCGGAGTCAAGGGACTTCGCCCAATTGTCAGGAGTGTCCCTGTACGAAAACAAGAAGATACGATCAAGGGCGGCGTCTGAATCCAAATCAAAACTAGAAAATCCAGACCTGCGCAGGGCGCGAGTGTCGCTACATAAAGATCGAGAGGAAGCGCATTCCAGAAACTATCGTAGGAAAAGGCAAGTCACGACATCCAAAGCGGCAAGATCAGATCAAATAGGCATACCAAAGATCAATCCTAAATTCGATGGTACTAGGGTTTTAGTTGATAGTGATATTGGCGAAGAGGACGGCGACCTCCCCTTGGATGGATGGAGTAATGACTAGTGGCGGATCAGATAATAGAGCACCCATTTATAATAAATCCGTTCATTTCCGAGGTGTTGGAAACGATTGATACACTTAGGACTAAGAAAAAAATATATGGGAAGGCTTCCAGTATGCTGATTACGGGTGAGTCCGGCAGCGGTAAAACGGAAATTTCAAAGTATTACGAAAAAAAATATCCACCAATTGAATCCATACATGGAACGATAATACCAGTATTAAGGTATGAATTGCGCTCAGTGGCGACGCCTAAGGATCTCCTGATTGCCCTACTAATTGCAATTGGAGACCCGCAACGTGGGCGGGGCGGGATAAACACAGATGACCTTTTTGATCGGCTCGTGAGGCTTATTAAAGGAGTGCTTGTGGAGTTGATATTCCTAGATGAAATTCAAGTCATCTCAGACAGACGATCGCGTGAGTTTGTCTTTGGTATAGCGAGCCTTTTTAAAGATCTCATCAAAGCAACGCAGGTGCCCATCGTCTTTATAGGAATGCCATGGGCAAAACAATTGATTGACATTGAAAAGCAACTAAAGGGGAGGGTTTTGTTTAGACGAGATATTTCTCCGTACCGTATAAGCAAAGTTGAACAGCGGGACGACTTTAGAAGATTGTTAAAGCTTCTAGCGGATGCGTATGGATTGTCTGAATACTTTAAGATCGAGGATTTGTCTACATCTTTGCGATTTTTCGGTGCAACTAGTGGAAACCTAGCAGCAACTGTAAATTTAATAAGCGACGCTTATATTATGTGGCAGATGAAAAATAAAAAGGTAGATATAAAATTGTTTGCTGATGTTGTAAGCAGCTACGGTACTAGTGATTCCGAAAATTCATTCATTGTGCCAATGGACAAACTGGTATTGAGGGAATTGGCGATAAACTCAGATTTTGAGTTTGGAAAGAGCGCTAACAGAAACAAAATAATCCAAGCCGAATATATTGAATATGGAGTCACAAGCGAAAACAAAATGTTCTGTTTATAAGATTTTTATGCGCACAAAATATTTTAAAGGAGCAACTATGCTGCTAGATAGATTAAGGCCCTTGGAGTGCCAAAGATTTGGAGACTATATTATAGATATTGGAAAGAGAAACGGATTCAAAAATAATGTTCGCTTCAAGAAATATCTCATAGAGTCATCTCAGGCTAGGTACGATATTGAGTACAGCCAAAGTAACATAATGAGAGTTATAACGGGAATATTTATAGAATTAGCAATTGACAGAACCAAAGAATCAGATAACGGAAGAAGGCTTTGCTTCTCATGCTTAAAAATAAAACCCATAGAGTGGGATTGGTCAGTTCTACCGGAAAACTACTGCAAAGAATATATTTGCCGTGAATATTTTGAGGAGGCATCAATCAGGAGTGGTAGAGGAAGGAAGGACTTCTGTGGAATTATGCGAACAAACATTAAGGACCTTGGTCTTGACTACTCTACAAGAAAAGCAGCGTTATATTTTTCTGATATTTTATCGTGATCGGGTTAAAAGGACATAAACTAACTAGGAAATATATGTGCGAAACGTAAGTAGATTGATTCGTAAGTATTCTAAAAAATGCGGATAATTTATGGCTAAACTATTAATCCGGCCGGTGGCGCATGAAAACGAGTGTGTGGTTAGCTATCTAATCAGAGTCGCGGATGCTAATGGTTTCCGAAACTTGGGGTATATGCTGAATTATGCGGGCTTGCAGTGGAAGAATAATCGAGCGCCAGTGTTTAACATTCTGTCAGGTCAATTTGATATAAACCCCTTGTTGGGAGAACTAAAACTGCCCTCCGTGAATTCTAAAACAGAACCTGTATATCGTGCATTCATCAGAGCCATAGATACTCCATATCTGTTCGTCAAATTTCCTAAGGTTTGTCCCGACTGTATCAATGAGGTTGGATACTGTCGGTATGAGTGGAGTTTCCTGCTCTGTATAGTGTGCACCAAGCACAAAAGAATGCTAGTGGATATTCAGGCTGGTGCGGGAAAAAGACTCAGTTGGTACAGAAAGTCACTGGACAAGTATGATGACGGCTCCGCTTTATATTCCCCCAGGTACCCGTGTATCCCTTCTACAATCCAATTAAGTTTGTACTTGGAAAGGCTATTGATGGGACGTACGGCAGGCTTATCAATGCCAACAATATTATCTGATTTGGATATGAGAGAATCGCTAAGTTTGATTCACCTGCTCGCCCACTACCAGGCGCGAATAGTAGGCGGTTCTTTTGCTCCGGCATCTATGACGAATGCCGACCTTGGTCAACACTACAATACCGTTTGGAATTCGCTGGCTAGTTGGCCCAACAGTTTCTACGAACTATTGGGCCAATATACCGATAGACCAATGAGTGGCAGAGGCATCGCAGGTCTTAATAAGCACTTTAGAGACCTTTATGATCGATTGTGCCGCCAACAAGGAAATCGGGGCATAGCAAGAATCAAGGCCGAATTCGATCGCTATGTTGATGTCTATTGGCCTGGGGTTCTGGACACCGACAGAATTAGCCGCATTCATATCGCTAACCCATTACGAAGCGTGATCTCAAAGAAGGCAGCAGCAAAAATCCTTGGTTGCCGCCCAGAACGTATTGATAGATTGATCGTTCAGGGAGAGCTTTCCCCAGTTGTATTCAAAGGCGGATCACACCTCCGTCGCGAACAGGTTGAAGCACTCGCAAATTTGATAAGGACCAACTGGAGTGTTGATCGGGCATGTGCCGCGCTCCAGCTAACGCGCTACAAAGTGAAGCTCCTTCTGGATGCGGGACTGTTGGTGTCAATTCAAAGGCCTTCTTCTCTCAATCGCGATTGGATTATAGATAGAGAAAAGTGTGAGGGTGTTTTCAAAAAGATTCGAGTTAAAGCGCTTGCGGGGCAATCTATGTCCGATGCTGTATCACTGGTTGGTCTACAAAGCCGGGGCTATTCAATTGTAGAGGTGGTATCGGGAATGCTTAGTGGTAGCCTAGATTATTGGTTCCAGGCTGATGCAGAACACCCTTTGAGTTTTAAACAGTTTGTTGCGTTCAGGGTAAACTCTGAAAAAGAATAGTTTTAAACGACAGCGTCGATAGTGAAGTTAGGGAGTGGCACCTATGCCCAGAAACGGTAAGGCTCGTATACTGAGTAGAGAACAAAAGAATCATGTATTGAGTAAAATTAAAGTTCATAGGCATGCGGAGAAAAATATTGCGATAATGCAAGTAAGTTTTAATCTTGGGCTGCGTGTTCAAGAGATCGCCTTTCTAGAAGTAAAAGATGTTGCAGATATGAACGCGACGTGTACCGATTTCAAATTGTTTGATGAAATATCCTTGAGTCGAGGTTACAGAAACCCGCCGCCAGCGCCGCGGAAATATTACAACATGAAAAGACCCGTTCGCAGGTCAGTAACGTTCGAACTCAAAGAATTCGAGGCAATGCTAACTGATGTCTGGAATGCTGGGCAGCGCGGCGAGGCAATAGATACACGATCGTTTTATCCAGATATTAGAGTTCTCAGACGTAGCGCGAGAGTAATTCCAATGGTTGAAGGCTGCTTGCGCGAAGCTTTGGAAAATTACCTTCGATTGAGAATTGAGTCAGAGGGGAAAATTATGCCAAGCGCACGTCTATTTATCACCCAGAAAGGAGGCGCATACAGCCCTGATACTTTGCAGAGGCATATGGCTACGATACTGCGCGACTGGTCTGGCATTGAGGATGCCACATCGCATAGCGGCCGACGTACACTTATTTCCGATATCGTGCGCAAGCATAACGGGTCGATTAAGGCGGCTCAATACATTGCCGGACATGTTATTGGCTCTACCACCCTCAATTATGACGAGACTCCTGAATTTGAGACAACTGATGTCATTTCACGCGACGTCACAAACAGCGAAAAGGTAGAGACGACAGAAGTTGAATAGGTTAACGAACGTCAGTTTAGTTCCCAAGGGTTCGTCGGCTAGCCGAGTGGAGCTAGACTATTCAGAGATTAGAGAGAAAGAATATTGACCAAAGCGAGGCTGACAGAATGCATGCTCCGCGCGATAATCTAACTCGTATCGACAAGAGTTTATCAGCTTCACTATTGCCCGCAATTTCCGAGATATTCGATTGTTGGCAGTTTTATGATGATCAGCGTTTAGTCCTGCTGGGCCTCGACTCTGAACAGTCCGTACATTGGTTAAAGGAAAATCCAGAACGTGCAATATTGACTCGTGATCTATTGGACCGCACTAGCTAAATTTTGGGCATTTATAGATCTCTCAAGATTTTATTTCCTGACGCCTCGCTGGCAGATAGATGGATAGCTACAAAAAATGACGATCCACTATCCAGTGGTCGGATGCCGCTTGAGAGAATGCTTTCGGGTCAGCTCGGAGATCTAGCATTAGTCAGAGATTTCTTGATTGCGCAATGAGTTGTAATGTGTCGTATTGAGGAGGTCACGCTGCTACGATGAGTCCCATACACCCCTGAGAAATACTTCGCGATCATGTATTCGCTGAACTTTAGCTATCGGTGTCAGAGACTGCCCATCGGTTAGGTATGTCTGGCGCGGCTTTGTCGCGTGTATTATAGGTCGCTCACGGTTGAGTCCCATGCTGGGTACGGTAAGAGGCCGCTGGTGTAAGTACAGACCTAGTGTGGCTTGCTCTCCAGATAGATTATAATTTAACCACGGCAAGGCGGCTTCCACTGGCGCCGATTCTGGTATTACAAGCAGTTGAAGTTCTGCCAGTACAGTAGGTAGCAGGGACGTGGAAATATCTGGTAGCTACTCAAAGCATTTCTCGCTCCCCTCCACTAGCCTGCGTTGTAAGTTGCTGAATTTTTGGCTTATTGCGCCTTCCGTTGCAATAAAATACTATTGATGAATTTTCGGTTCCCTCCTAAAAGTAGGAAATATGATGTTACTAGCTCACCAAGCGAAAAGGTCAGACCCTTTAGGGCGTTACTACACCAGCCCAATGGTGAGCATGCATCTGATAACAGCAATGAATTTGTCGTGCCCCAACACGGTTATTGATTTAGGAGCAGGGTCTGGCGAGTTGGTAAAAGAAGCTACCAAAGTTTGGACTGACTCTAGATACTTCACCGTCGACATTGATAGTAATGCGCAGAGTTCGAAGTTGCCGGATATTTTCGGGGAAAAATTCAAGCATCAGACGGCTGATGCCCTCGATCTAGAACTTGCGCAGAAACTA
Source organism: Pseudohongiella sp. (assembly GCA_030651695.1). Taxonomy (GTDB): domain Bacteria; phylum Pseudomonadota; class Gammaproteobacteria; order Pseudomonadales; family Pseudohongiellaceae; genus Pseudohongiella. The sequence continues at coordinate 185,656 of JAUSCD010000030.1, forward strand.
GGATTGAACTGGGCTGAGGTTGATGCTGCCATCTGTAACCCTCCATACCTGCTCCCCAAGTGGAAGAAGCATTTCGAAGAAATCCTAGAGGATGCCGGGTTGAGACGATTTATATCGAAAACAGGAGATATAACGGCTGATTTGTTGTTCGTTGCTCAGAATCTACGAATGCTAAAAAATGGAGGAACACTTGGTCTAATTATTCCAGATGGAATAATTGCGGGAGAGAAGTATAGTGCATTGAGAAAATCTCTAATTGAAACGCATTGCATAGAAAAAGTAATTGAATTGCCGAGAAATATTTTCAGGAAGACAGAGGCCAAAGCACATATTCTAATACTTTCCAAAAGCTGTGGTAGTAATGAGTTTATTCAAGTCTCTAAAGTCAACCAGGACGGTAGTCTAGAGAAAGAAATAAGTGTGCCTACAGAGAGTTTTGTAAAGCGATTAGACTACTCCTATATCAAGGGCAAGAAGAGCTTCGCAGGTAAAAGAAGAATAGCAGATGTGACGAAGTCAGTTTTTAGGGGAACAATATCGTCCGTTGAGAGGCACGAACAAAATCTAAATGTGTTTCATACTACAGACTTCGTAGAATCTGATATTTATGTTCCAAGTAGATTTAACGTAAGCCAAGCTGAGGTGATAGCTCATGGTGGGAGGTTTGCGCAAGCGGGTGACATACTTGTTGCGCGAGTAGGGAGGAATCTGAGCGGCAAGATATCTATGGTAAATGACTTGGAGTCGGTACTAGTATCTGATTGTATTATTGTGCTAAGAGTAGACAAGACAGTCAGAAGTCAACTCTTTAATTTCTTGAGAAGCGAAAGAGGTAGGTTGTGCATTGAAACCGGCTCTAGGGGAGTTGGTGCAAAATATATAACCGTAGGCTCGCTCGGTGAAATTCAATTCTAGATTCTAAGATTGAGGCATAAAGCTTGAAAATTAAACTGCCGGACGGATGGGAGATTTTCTATGACGATGTTTGCCGGAAAGTCAAAACGCTGACAGCGAGTGGTGTTTGGAGCGCTGATGCATCAGTAGTACTCGCGTGGCTGGCGAACTTTAAAGCTGATGAGCATCGCTATATTGCAGCCCACATACTTGATCGTACTACCTTTAGAACAGAAAAAATGTTGGAGGGCGGGTATAAAAGGTTTCTCGCCACATCATTTCGTGAAACTGCGATGCTCCATCTTGGTACGAGTAACATCAATATTAGAGATTGGTTCGAAATTCTTCGGGAACATCCAAAAGGCATTCATTCAAATTTACTTCTCTGTCCGGTTACTAAAGCGGGGGAAAGCGGTGACTCGGGAAACCATATTGTTAGAATACTGACGGGAGAGTTGTTTAACCAACACCGGACCTTGTCACCCTTTGAAACTCCTCTAAGCAATCAAACAAATAACCTTATCCTAATCGTCGATGATTTTGTTGGTTCGGGGGTTCAGTTCAAAGAATTCGCCGACAAGACAAACTTAAAAGAGGCAGCAAGGAATAATAAAATAGTCTACGCACCGGCTATAGCATACTACAAAGGGTTACAGTCAATTTACGAGGAGAACTATGGGATAGACATTATTCCTCTGGAGATTCTCGGTAAAAGCGAACAGTTTTTTCAACACGAAAATGGCATTAAGTTCTGCGGTGACGATATCAATGCTGAGCAAGACGTACTTGCTTGCTATCAAGAAATGCGACTTTTAGATCCTGGGTTTGGGCGTGGCGGATGGTTAGGTCGAGATCGTGCTAGTTTGAGCGTCATGTTTCAATGGGGGTGTCCTAATCAGTCACTTGGCATTATGTGGTACCAAGGGAGCAATCCATGGAACCGGCTAGCTAGAAGGCGGGGTGCGCAATGAGATTGAAGGAAGTAGTTCAACGAGTATCTACTGCAAGAGCAGAGTTTCATTCGACGAACAATAGTGTTTTCGGGCGGTTCGTCGTTCCTCCATATATTGATACTTTTAATATTTCAAAGATCGATCAATCAATGGCCGTGGTTGGAGGAAGGGGGTGCGGAAAGACTACTTACGTCAGATATTTCTCTCATTGGACACAGTTTGATCCTCTAAGAGAAACGATAGATCCCGAGGCGCTAAATTGCATTGTCCTTTATTGGAAGCCGGATACAACATATTTTAGATCGTTAACAAAGAGTTGGTTGAGCGAAAAGAATTCCAGGGCATTTTTTCATGCATTGTCTGGCCTGCATTGTTTCAAGGAATTAGTTTGCTGCCTAGAGAACATATCTTCACACATCCCAGAATTAGGAAATGAACTTGCATTAAATGTAGAATTTTGGCGAAGAGTTGCTCGAATTACAGAGCAGAACGTTTCGTCGCTTAAGGAGATTTCAGGTTGGATTGACGACTGCTTATTTGATGTGGAAATGAGTATAAATGCCAATGATGACTCCAGAGTTGTGCGTATTGATGCGAAGGCTATGTTCGAACTTTTGCTCCCATCTTTGCAAGAAGGGTGCTCAATAATTGCAAGATCGCGGTTTAAAATATTCGTCGATGAATTCGAAAATCTGGCTGAATATCAGCAAATAATTATTAATAGCTACAGGAAGCACTCAAGCGCATTAATAAGTTGGAACGTTGCCCATAAGAGGTTTGCAACACTAACCAGCGAAACAGATGGAGATGAAAATCTCCAGCATGGTAATGATTACCGGGAGTTCATTCTAGACGAAGGATTTGCCGGGGGCGATGAGGATTTTGAAAAGAAATTCTTTCTATGCGAGCTTCTTGTATTGAGTTTGATAGATGCTGGCTTAATCTGCACCATTGGAAACTTGGATGCGAAAACGCTGGGTGATCCAAGTTGTCTCTACAAAAGAAAAGAGAAAGGCTATCGAGCAGGCGTGCAGGCCGCAGTGAAGAAAATACTTGATACGCCATCTATTCGAGATTTGGCGCGGATTGCTATAGAAAAAAAAGCAGTTCTCAATTTAACAAAACAGGCGCTATCTTCAATTAAAGATCTCCCCGAAGAATATATTTCTGTGCTGATAAGTGACAGGCCAGACGTGGCGTTAGCAACAATTTTGATATCGACCCAGAATAATTTCAAAACTTCGGATCTGGTTTCATATATAGAGGGCGGGTTCGCGACCACCAATCCTTATAACCAACGCGTTCAAACATATCTATACTCTTCAATGCTGAATTTGAATGCAAGATATAGCTACATATCAATACCAGTCTACTCGGGGTTTGACAGATTTTGCCTGATGTCGATGTTTAATATTCGACATTTTTTTGACCTCTGTTATAACACTTTCCTGCTAATGGACTCTCAGGTTGATTTTGACTCATTAGAAAATTTCCCAGTAGTCTCCTATGCTTTAATGCATCAAGGTGCAATAAACTCAAGCGTCAGTATTATCAAGGAAATACCAACGTATTCGCCCTTAGGGTTAACATTAAGTGGTTTAGTAAATAGGCTTGGCGATATATTTCAGATTTGGCAGAAAGGTGATGCTCAATCGGAGCCTGAAAAGACTCATTTCTATATACTCAATGACTTCGGTGATCTGCCTGAAAGAATAAAAGAAATTATTGATCAGGCGAAATGTTGGCGAGTGCTCATTGAGTATCCTGCCACTAAGGATAAGAACTCTAATAGTTCCTCTGGATATGAATATCAATTGAATCCAATCTACGCGCCCTACTTTAGTATATCGTTTCGGAAAATACGACGGCTTGAATTTACTGGCCAAAGGTTTCTAGAGTTGTGTTTGGCGGATAGTGAGCAGTATAAAAGAATTCGAGATGAATACATTGGTCAATCAAAGTCGACCGTTCAATCCTCAGTAAGCCGCATTCAAAATGGGTTGTTTGATGATCTCACTGATTGATTGGAAAATAATGGGCGCGCTTGGTGATCCGTCTTTGCCGATTGGCATCATCTATGAGTGTTGTTATGTCGGGACTGAACTTTCTTTAGACGACAGGCTATCGTGGATAGATAAGCATGTTGAGGCAGTTGCTGGCTGCAAGGTGGTCGTCAATTATAGTCACGAAACAGCCGAGATATTTCTTTCCGATCAGCCTGGAGGAATAAATGTAGGTTCTCTCGCCCACCTAAGTACTCCAGGCGGGAGAATATTGCTTGATGCTACATCACTACAATTGCCAGAGTTGATTTATCTAATGGAGTGGGCAGATCTAAATTGTAAAGACTTCGATGTAATTTATGTAGAACCCTCAGAATATTCTGCTAGCTATAAGCAAAAAATCGGAATACAGAGTATTGATTATTCTTTATCTGAGGACGGGCCGGGAATAAATATGTTGCCCCGCTTTACCAGCCCCGTTGATGACAGTCACTTGATCGTGGGTCTAGGTTATGAAGGTCATCGATTTGGAGCGATGCTTATATCCGATGAAATCACGCCGAAGTCAATAACTGGAATTTTGGGTGTCCCTCCTTTCGTTCTAGGTTGGGAGAAGAATACATTTGCTAAGAACCATCAGGAAATGTCAGATGCAAGAAAACATTATGATGCCGACTTCAAAGTCATTGCTGCGAACGATCCGCTTCAGAATTACGATATGATTAACCTTATACATCGAGCGATTGCAGCAGAGAGTCCCAGACATAGAGTGAGGCTTCATCTGGCGCCAATTGGAACAAAGCCAGTAGCTCTCGCAATGTCATGGTTTGCAGTGAATCATAAAGGGACAGGAATTCTTTATGATTTCGTTAAGAAGAAATCGAAGAGATCTACTGGCGTTGGGAAAATTCATCAGTGGAGCTTCAGTAGTTCAGATCCCAGTACTATAGGAAAATGAATCTGATGTACTTGTGAATAACTGGGTTTAGTGAAAGGGCCGATTACACATCTGCTTAGCGAGTTTGCTGATAAGCTACAGCGGATTATTGTCAGAAGAGATTGAAAAATCTGACGGGAAACCGTGTTGTGAGATATCAATGAGCCCCAAAATTATTGTTTATATCGACATGGACCACACACTGAGTGACTACGATGCAGGGTTCAGACATCATCAGTCGCTTCACCCAGACCTTGAGTTCCCGCAAAGTATGCCAGGCATGTTTCTTGACCTTGAACCTGTGCCTGGCGCGATTGAAGCCTATTTATGGTTGAATAGCCATCCTCGTCTAGACGTCTATATACTGACTGCGCCGTCGGAAATGAACCCTCATTCCTATAGTGAAAAACGCCTTTGGGTCGAAAAACATTTGGGGATGGAAGTGGTACGAAAATTGATCATCTCTCCGAATAAAGGTCTGAATAGGGGCGACTTTTTAATTGACGACTACATATGCGGGAGGGGGCAAGAAAATTTTGAAGGCAAGATATTGCAGTTTGGTTCCGATGAATTCCCTGACTGGCAAGCGGTAATCGGGTTTTTCAAAAGGCTTCTCGAGTAGAACCAGACAATGTTGGTAAGTTAAATACTAATGGGAAAGTAACAGAAGCGTGTCGTATGGCGCGGCGAGATCGAGTGAATTTGGTATTTTAGTGGGCCTGTATGACCGTCATTTTCCCTTAAGGTAACTTTTTATAAACTTATCGTATAATTTGCATTCTAGGCTTATCGTATAATAGCGCTGTTTATGCGGGTTCCTGGCCGAGTTTTTATAAACTTATGGTATCAGCGACACTAAACTGTAAACCCGTTTTTCTTTGCATCTGCCCCCCTGCGACCTTTAGTCGCAGCCTGTCGCTAAAACTTCTTGATATAGGTCATTAAATCTGTCTGATCATCACAACATACTGTGATGATCAGGGGCTGCGCATACGTGCAATCAGGAGAAATGACCATGGCCGATGTGGCGCTGGTACTGACCGTCAAGGGCATGCACTGTGAGGGCTGTGAACGTGCTATCGAAAAAGCGGTTGGCGCACTTGCGGGTGTTGACACAGCGCAGGCTGACTATGCTCAGGGTTTGGTGACGCTGAGATTTAATGATGCCATTGTGGGCAGGGGCGCCATTGAAGCCGTCATTCGTGATGCTGGTTACGAACCTGTGCCTGCGCAGACGGCTGCCATGCCATTGGCGTTCCGATGGTTGCTGTTTGTGTGTCTGCTGATACTCATCGGTGGCATTGCATTCTGGGGAAAAAGCCAGATGCCCGGCGTGATGCAACAGCTCAATGCGGAGCTGGGTTACGTTGTGTTGTTTGGGATAGGATTTCTCACTGGGTTTCACTGTATCGGAATGTGTGGCAGTTTTGTGGTCAGTTATGCTGACAAAGCCACAACAACCGCAGAAGCAGCGGTTTCGCATTTTTCCTACGGTGTCGGGAAAACGCTTTCCTATACCGCGGTGGGTGCGGGCTTCGGATTACTCGGCTCAATTCTTACAATCACCCCACTGATGCGGGGTGTTGCTGCGATACTGGCGGGAGCATTTCTTTTTATGTTCGGGCTGCGTATGTTGAACGTCGTTCCTCATATCGGCCTGTTGTCATGGCGTTTGCCGGCATCGTTTGTTGATAGCGTCAATCGCCAAATCAATTTGCGGCAGAATCCATTAATGATCGGTTTGCTGAGCGGATTGTTATTGGGCTGCGGACCCTTGCAGGCAATGTATGTGTTGGCGGCAGGTACCGGCAGCCCGGGGGAAGGTGCATTGTTGCTGTTCTTTTTTGGTCTGGGCACCTTGCCGCCATTGCTGGGATTTGGATTCTTTGCCAGCTTTCTGTCGCGTAAGACTATACACGAAATGATCCGGGTATCCGGTGTGCTGGTGATTGTGATGGGTTTGATGATGTTGGATCGCGGACTGTTGATGAGCGGCTCGGGATTGGACTCAGGATCGCTGCTTGAGTTGTTAGGGGGATAGTAACCACGAACTTTCCGTTACAGGCTGTTTAGCCAGGCTGTAACGGAGCAGAAATGAATCGCTACCAGTTTAGTAGACACCTTTTAGCGTTACAATGAAGCTAAATGGAGGTGTCCATGTCGGGCAAACGTTATACAGAGCAATTCAAGATTGAAGCGGTTAAACAGATCACCGAGCAAGGCCATGCCATTGG
>JAUSCD010000033.1 GCA_030651695.1 Pseudohongiella sp.
GGCAGGATATATTTGCTTACATCGAAATGTTTTACAATCCAGTTCGTCGACACGGAACTAATGGAAATGTGTCGCCGGCCGAGTATGAAAAGAGTTACTTTAAGCAGCTGGGAAGTGTCTAGAGAACTGGTAGCGATTCACTCTCATGAAGGGCGGGGTGTATGAATTTATAATTTGCCCAATTAATACGCCCATTTTTTACGTTGGTGCTCGATAAGAAAGGAACGCCTTTACCCTCTGGAACATACAATGGAGTTGCAGCCACACCGCAAGTTATAAGGTTCGTAACTTCGGAAAACCGAGAACATTCCCAATCCTCCGGAATAATGCCAACCTCACTCTGCTTATACCCAGCAGGCGCGACTGGACTAGACTGCCGTAAATCGTAACCGATCGGAGCGTCCCGTACCTCTATCGCTTCACTGCTTACGCCCATACCGCCCCCATCTTTTTCAGGTGCTCATCCACCATAGCGGACAGTTCGGTGACTTCACCCACCAGTTGCGACAGTGGTGTGGCGTAGCGCTCAGCCAGTTCCCGAATGCGAGCTGTTAGAGTTTGTGAAACGCGATCCAGCTCACCCTGCACTTCAGTGGCAAGGGCGGTAAGCCATTTGTCATCCACCACCAAGGTTTTGATTTCATCCACACTAAGCTTGGAATACTGGTCATGAGCCAGTTGGTCGAGTTCAGCATCGGCGGTTTTGATCTGGCTTTTCAGGTCGGCTTGCTGCTGGTCCAGCTTGATCCACTGCTTTAGTATTTTGGCTTCATTGGCGTAATCAGCATCTCCCTTTATCTCCCTCAGGCGCTTGTTGACTTCTCCCTTGTTGATCTTGTCCAGCTCTGCGAATGCACCTTCTTCACCACCTTGCTCTTCTTCCAGCTCTGTCTGTTGGGCTATGGCAGATTCCAGTTCCGCTTGCAGCGCATCCAGCTCGGCTTGTTGTGCGGCAAAGTAGCGCGCGACAATATAGGTCTTCGGAATCAGGTCGCAGGCCCAGCCTTTATCTTTCAGCTGACCCTTCTTGCTGCCTGCTTTAATTTCTTCCAACACTCGCTGGGGTTTAGCTTCCCAGCCATCCGCCGCAATCAGGTAAGCATCGTCCTGCAGAACTTCTGCCCAGTAGTCCATCAGATGTTGGTACATATCGTAGGCATCCAGCAGCGGCGCGCTGCGGAACGCATCGAGCAGATTCTCACCAACCGTGGTGATCAGTTCCTTTGGCAAACCATCCACGTCAAAGGCTTTCAGGTTCGGCACGTTTGTACTTCGCCATTTATCAAAGCTGCCTGTTACGGCTGCTTTGAATTGGGCGAATTCCGGATGACTCAGAATGGCTGTTTTGACTTCGGCAATTGGCACACGCAGCTGGCTGTAACCAGCGCGACCGGCTTCCACGAACAAGGCAGAACGTACCGCTGGCATGACCTGCCAGTAAGCGCTCAGGGCATTTAGATCGCGATCCGGAATACCGCCGCGCAAGTGACCATCGATGTCCTGGATGTCCTCTGGCTCAGTGCTGTCGATGTACCGTGGCAGGTTAAGGTTGTGGTCGTTTTTGGTATCAGCAATTTCGTCGAACGGCACCATACGCGCGTAGCGCGGGACATCTTGCTGTTTGGTGAAGGTGTCGACAATACGGTGGATGTCCTGCTCCCGCAGACGGTTTTTATTGCCATCCTTAATGTAGCCCTTGGAGGCATCAATCATGAAGATGCCTTTCCTGGCTTGAGCGTTCTCTTTGTCTAACACCACAACACAGGCGGGGATGCCGGTGCCGTAGAACAAGTTTGCGGGCAGACCAATAATGCCCTTGATGAAACCAGAGCGAACCAACTGTTTACGGATCACGCCTTCAGCATTACCCCTGAACAACACGCCATGAGGCAGAATCACAGCACCCTTGCCAGTGCTCTTCATGGAACGTATCACGTGCAACAGATAAGCATAGTCACCCTGCTTGGCAGGTGGCACACCCCAACCAAAGCGCTGAAACGGATCGTTCTCAGGCGTGAGACCTGTACCCCAGCTCTTGTCAGAAAATGGAGGGTTGGCCACCACATAGTCGTAGGTGCGCAGCTGCTCACGATCTTTGAACTTGGGATTGGCCAGCGTGTCGCCCTGCTGAATGTTGGCCGTGGGGAAGTTGTGCAGGATCATGTTCATGCGAGCCAGACCTGCCGTTGTCACATCCTTCTCCTGACCTTCCAGAGTGATGTGCTTGCCTGCCTCAGCCGCAACTTTCAAAAGCAATGATCCTGAGCCGCAGGTAGGGTCATAGGCTGTTGTAGCCGCTACTGCAGTCTGGGGTGATATTCCGATCACTTGAGCCATGATACGACTGACCTCAGAAGGGGTATAGAACTGCCCCTTACTCTTGCCGCTTTCGGTAGCGAAGTGCCGCATCAGGTACTCATAGGCATCACCCAAAATGTCGTCGTGCTCCGCACGATTTTTGGCAAAGTCCAGTTCAGGCTTCTGGAAGATGCTGACCAGATTGGTCAGCCGGTCGACCATGGCCTTACCTTCACCCAATTTGTTTGGATCATTGAAGTCAGGGAAGTCACTGCGAGCCAAACGTTGATTGGCTTCAATCAGAGGCTGAATGATCTGGGTATTGATCTTGTCACCGATATCGCTCTTGCCCTTGAGCAGAACCATATCCTTGAAACTTGAACCAGCAGGAATGACTACTGGAGGCGCAAAGTCATCAGAGTCAGCATACTTGTCAGAGATGTACTTGATGAACAGCATGAACAGGACGTAGTCCTTGTACTGACTGGCGTCCATACCGCCGCGAAGTTCGTCACATGATGCCCAGAGGGAGGAGTAGAGTTCGGATTTCTTTATAGCCATGTAGTTTTTATATCCCTTTGAATCAGCTTCGTAATCGGCCTGGCAGCATGTTGAATATGCTCGGCATGCCGGATACTACATCAATTGTGAGCCAAGGACGAAGAGCCAGGATAACGAGGTCACTTCGACGAGGGACTGGAAGCCGATCACAGGAACCGGTAACTTTCGCCCGCCTTTGAGTTTACTTGAAGGGTATTGACATGAACCAAGTCGCCTCCGGCTCAATTGGTGGTAAACAACAGCTTGGAAGCATGTCTTTCCTTACCACTAATACAGGGAGTTACAAATCGCTCATTGACCTTATTAGATTATTAATATCAACAAGATAACAGTCTTTATTGGGCCCCATAAATGATCCAGAAATGACACCACTGAAACCAATATGCTCCAAAACAACAGTTAACTGGAGCGCTTTTGAACCATGCTCAGAGTGACCGATGAACAGCAATAAACCAAAAGATCCCAAATCCGTATACCAATGCAAACCGCTCAGACAGTCGAAGATCAAACAGTCTACGTACCACTACCTCCGCTTGCAGGACAAAGTTGACGTGATGAAAACCTGCAAGGAGGCTGGGCTTATCCTATATGAGTTTTACCTCTCCAGAGCCGGCTACCAAGATTTCACCTTTGATGATGACACGGTAGCCAAGTCACTCAAATGGACGAAGTCCAAGGTCAAGAAAACCAGATTGAAGCTGACAATCCATCGCTACTTCCTGCAGCGCAAAGGAAAACTCAACGATGGCGGCAAGATGGTCATCACCTACTTGGACCGGAAGCTTATCAAGGCTGTGTTAGGCGAAAGCGATGAAGCTGAAACTGAAGACTCTCAACTGCCGCCTGCTGAAGACGTCTTGACTAAACCATCAACAAACAAACCAACACAGCCTCTGTTCACCAAACCAGACGAGCAAGCAGAAACGAGTCACGTATCTCAAACTGCCTGATCCTTCTATGGATCGATCTTGGCAATGCACGATGCAATGGGTGTTAGGAATGGAGACCGGCGCTTTAGCGCCGGAGGGTCCATGACGACAACACCCGATTGCATCGTGCAGCAGCCTTTGATCTGTCGTTGAATACCCTTCTTACAATACTTTAATACTTATATATCTGACACTTACTATTAAGCCGCAACCGTCCTTGGGTCATCCCGGCGTCGTCGCAGGCTCCTCCTTGGGCGACCCAAGGACGGTTGCGGCTTAAAACACTCCCCTCCTTCTTACCCGAACTTGAATACCACTTCGAATAACACTTCCTTACGACTCTGAGTACTGGAGTCCTCCGGACTCTCTGTGATCAACATAACCATTAAGGGTTGGTCTGGGGGGACTTGGATTCCCCAGCCCTGGCCAGATCTCGGAAACATTTTCCGAGTCTGCGGCTCGTCGGGTATCGATGAGTCGAGGGCTTATATATATGGGGCCGTTTATATCATTGACTTACAAGGACTTTAAATTTAATGCTCGAACCAAGAATTGACGACTATCCAGAACTGAAGGCACAGCTCGGCAAAGCAAGAACCGACCGCATACGCGCCTATCAGAAATGCACCGGCCGCCGACAACCGGCTGCTACAAACCTCGACAATCCACTACAGGAACAACTGACTTACCTTGACCATATCCCTCCTGCCGTCGATGACATTTTGACTGGGGTGATTGCACTGATCCCTACGGGTGACAAACCACTGAGCATGAAACGCCTGTTTACCATGCTTCAATGTCTGTCACTCATAAATACCCACGAAGTCCAGCGCATGATGGATCTTGGTGAGCGTCACGCACGCAAGTACATGCAGGCAGCGAAGATTGCCCTGCCACTCCTGATAAGACACTTCAACAAACACTCATTACCACCTGCGATCGGACAAACACAAACCTCCAGTTCTGCCCTTGACGATTATTGTCCGGGTCAGTTTACCGACGTGTACGCCCAAAGCGATGTTAACTAAGAAGGATACATTTATGAAAAACGCCCCCATATACTCTTTTGCCAAGTGGGTCCGTATCACCATGCTGGAAACCATCAACGGTTATACAGCTGATGCTGCTCGCGGCAAGATCAAGACTGGCCTCTGGAAAGAAGGTCTGCAGTGGAAGAAAGCACCTGATGGCAACATCATGGTTAACCCCCGAGCGATAGACGAATGGATTGAGACACATGGATAAATTCCCCAAGGGTGTTGATGCCCCAACCGGTTACCTGCGTATACGGTTCACCTTCAAGGGTGTACGTTGTGCAGAGATACTGGCGGGCATGAAACCCACCAAAACCAACATTGCGTATGCTGTACATAAACTCTCTGTTATCAAACTGGAGATACGTGAGAACCGGTTCAACTACACTGAACACTTCCCCAACTCTCCTAAGGCTGGTTGGTTTGGTGGCCCATCTAATGCCAAACGTACTGTGGAAGAAGGTGTTACCAACTGGCTTAGCGTGAAGAAAGCCACCGTTGCTCCTTCTGGGCATCGCAAGTATGAGAAAGACGCCAATCTCTATGTGATCCCTAAATGGGGCACACGGCTATTCTCCGACATTACGCGTTCAGAGATTGTCCGTTGGCAGACGCTGGAGCTTCCAGGGCAAGGCCTCTCGAACAAGTCAATCAACTGTCTGATGACAACCTTGCGGGGGCCGTTTGAAGATGCCCATGCGGACAACGTCATTCAAACCAATCCGATGGATACCATCAAGAACTTGGTACTGGATGCTCAGGGTGATCCGGATCCTCTGAGCTTGGAGGAACTGGCTCGACTTACCGGCATGCAAACTCACCGAGTACAGGAGATTAATGCTATTGGTTTTAATGCGTGGTCAGGTTTGCGTGAAGGTGAGTTGATTGCATTGGCTTGGGAGGACATTGACCTAAAGAACTGGACCGTGAAGATCAGCCGTAACCGGGTGAACAATGAATACAAGCTGCCAAAGACCAAAGCCAGTATCAGAGAGTTTGATCTGTTGCCTGAGGCCATCGAGTTCTTGAAGAAACAGATGGAGCATACCTACATGCTGCCACCCGTTGAGGTGAAGGTACGTCAACGGAACAATCGAACCTTCACGAAGGAGAAGGTTAGGTTTGTCTTTCACAGTTCAGTTGCCCACCGACCATGGGCAGGTGATTCATCATTCAGAACTGCATGGGCGGGGATACTGGCAAAAGCGAAAGTGCGATACCGAGGACCGAACCAACTCAGACACACATTCATCAGTCAGATGCTGACTCAGTACATCCCGCCTGAATGGATTGCACCGATGTGTGGAACGAGTGTGGAGATGATCCGGAAGCACTACGGCAAGTTCATCAAGGAAGACCGTCCGAACTTGGGAGCGGCTATTGCGAAGATCCGACATCAGAATGACCAGAATCGGTCAGATAATGGTCATGTCGGCAAACTCAACTCAGCTAAGTAGTTGATATTAAAAAACAAAATATGGTGCACCCGGAGAGATTCGAACTCCCGACCAAGTGGTTCGAAGCCACCTACTCTATCCAGCTGAGCTACGGGTGCGTAACTGTGATATTTGTTTATTTAAATCACTGTCATCTCAGTGATCTGCCATCCCCCAACATACGGAGAGATTGATTCGGCATTTGGCTAAGCCAAATGCCTCACCCCTTCGGGGCGGCTTTCAGCCGTCTAAAACGCTGCGCGTTTTATCGAACTCCCGACCAAGTGGTTCGAAGCCACCTACTCTATCCAGCTGAGCTACGGGTGCGTAACTTTTGGTGTTTAACTTATTCCGATCACTGCCACCAACAGTGATTTCCCGTCCCGGACCAGTCCGGAGAGATTGACTCGGCATTTGGCTAAGCCAAATACCTCACCCCTACGGGGCGGCTTTCAGCCGTCTAAAACGCTACGCGTTTTATCGAACTCCCGACCAAGTGGTTCGAAGCCACCTACTTATCAGGGGCGCGATTATACACATCAGTCGAAGCCAGATGCCATAGGGAATTTACACCCCATGACATCCGGCCCAAACTCAGTTAATCGTAGCCGAACTCACAATAGCCTGAGCCTGTATCTGCTGCATATTGGTATTCGCTGGCAGCACCTGACCCGAGTCGTACTGGCTGACCCGGCCAGCCGGTACATTTCTCGCTGTGAACGGAATACGCGTGAGCTGACCGTTCAGGACGGCGCGCAGCTCCATGGTTACCGTGGCCATCGGCACAGGTGCGCGGTTTGTCACCTGCACAATCACCCGTCCGCTTCGGTCAAGCACGGGAACCGCCTGCACGTAGACGGTGGGATTATCAGCAATATCCAGACGCATGAAGTTGGCTTGTGCCTGTGCGCCCATGTCGCCGGGAGCGGCAGCGGCCATCTGGAAGTACTGTTTGGCGCTGCCTCTGTCGTTGGCGGCCAGAGCCAGCGTGCCGAGTTCATTGGCGGCCAACGCGGTAGGCAGCAGCTTTACGCTGGCTTCCAGATCGGATTTGGCACGAGCCTGGTTGCCCTGGCGTGAGTACGCCATGCCGCGGCCGAGATAATAGTCAAAGTAGGCATCGTCGCGGGCCATTGCCAGATTGTATTGCTCGATGGCGGCACCGTAACGGCGCTGCATCAGGGCAATGTCGCCTTTTAGACCAAGGAAACGGGCTTCACGCGGCATCAGGGCGATGGCCTGATCGAGTTTGCTTTCGGCTTCCTCTATTTTGTCTTCGCGCAGCAGCTTGTTGGCTTCGTCAAACAGGTCGTAGGCCGGTTTGTTGGCCATCAGACTGGCGGTGCGCTGGCGGTAGCGTTGTTCGCCGGCATCACCCGCGGTGAAACCTTCCGAGCGCAGCTGACTGACCAGCTGGCGGTTGTTGTTTACACGCTCTTGTGAGGGCGGGTGACTTGCGAACAAGCCATCCAACCAGCCGGGTGCGCGGCCTTCGGACAGGCGCACAAAAGTCTGTTGCAGCTCGACCGCGCCTTGTGGGTCGTAACCGGCCTGCGCCATATAGCGGGTGCCGTAGAGGTCGGATTCACGTTCGGCTTCGCGGCCATAGCGCTGGGAGATCAGCTGTGCGCCCACTTGAGCACCACCCACAATGGCGCCAGCGTAAGGGTTGTCGCTGACGGTGGCTGCAACCGCCGTCACTACCAGCGCACCTTGCAATAACATGCCGCGCTCTACGCTCTGGGCGCCGTGACGGGCGGCTGAGTGAACAACTTCGTGACCCAGTACGGCGGCCAGTTCGGCTTCGGATTTCAGCTCGTACAGCAGGCCGCGGTTGATGGCGATTTTGCCGCCGGGCAAGGCCCAGGCGTTGGGCACGGAGTTGTTCAGCACCACAAACTCGTACGGCAACTGGCGCGGGCTGTAAGCAGCCACTCGCTGACCGACTTCGTTGACGTAGGCGGTAAGCTCGGGATCAACCTTGAGTTGTCCTCCCTGGCTTTGTTGGGAGGGGCCATAATGCTGGCCGCCAATGGATATTTCTTCAGCCTGAGATATAAAGGCCAACTCGCTGCGTCCGGTCACGGGATTGGCGCTGCAGGTCATCAGCAACCCGCTGATGACGACGACGCTCATCGCCCTCATACCAACTGCCCTGGGGCTGATTACCTTAACAAGCGGCATTCGGCTCGTCCTGTTCATACAAATCTCCTGAGATAACTATGTCCTGATACACACTGTCTCCAGTTATATCAGAGGCTGCAATGAAACTCCCGCTGCCAAGGTCATACAGCATAAGCCCGATTGCTGTGCGCTGATTGTACTCTGGCCAACAGTTCAGCGAAATTTTGCGTCACGTTCTGTTGCAGACAGGCGCTTTAATGGCCCGGCCAATCGCGGTACTATCGTGCAGCCATTAATAGGCCGGATTGCTGCCAAACCACTCCGCAACAAAAACAATAAAAACCAGATCTGTTTCCATACCCATCCAAAAGGAGAGACCGCGTGACCAGAGCACTTCTGTTCATGTTTATAACGCTGCTGGCTGCTGCCAGTGCCCAGGCCCAAGATGCCGCCCCAGGCAGTGCCTCCGCAGAACGGGGAGCCACCCTGTTCCAGTCAGAATGTGCGCGCTGCCACGTTCAGGCAGATATCGAAATGCGCATCAGTAATAGCTGGCTCGGCAAACCGGCCAGCGAGCTGCATCTGGATATCATGAGCACCATGCCGGCGGAAACCCCGGGCTCGCTGAGCCCTGCTCAATACCTTGACCTGACAGCTTATGTGCTGCAACTGGCCAGCATCAGCGGTTCTATTGCTGATATGACCATTGCCCAACTGCCTGAGTTCATCATCAACAAGGGTGTTGCCGCCGAAGGCCCTGACTACACGCCTTGGAATAATATCAATGGCGGGCTTAACGCCAACCGTTATTCCCCGCTTGAGCAGATCAATGCCAGCAATGTGCAGCGTCTGCAGATTGCCTGGCGCTGGAAAGCCGATAACTTTGGTCCGCGTCCGGAAGGTCTGAATGTCACTACCCCTCTTATGGTGGACGGCGTGCTGTACGCAACAGCCGGCACCACGCGCAATGTGGTGGCGATTGATGCTGAAACCGGTCAGACGCTGTGGATGTGGCGTCCGCAGGAAGGAGAGCGCTTTGAAGGCTCACCGCGCAAGAACTCCGGTAAAGGCGTGGCGTACTGGTCTGATGGCCAGAACGATGTGATTTTTGTGGTGACGCCGGGTTATTTTATGGCGGCGCTGGATGCTAAAACCGGGCAGATGGTTGAGAGTTTTGCTGATGGCGGCATTCTCGATCTCACTGAAGGCCTGCGCCTGAGCCCGGTGCGTGACGATCTGGATGTGACGCTGACATTTCCGCCCACTGTTATTGGCGACGTGGTTGTTGTTGGCGCAGCACACCAGGTCAGTATGCGTCCGCCGCACTCTGACAACATCAAAGGTGATGTACGAGCCTTTGACGCCCGTACCGGCGAGTTGCTGTGGACTCACCGCAACATCCCTGCTCCCGGTGAGATGGGTTACGACACCTGGCTCAATGATTCTGCGCTGACCACCGGCAACGGTGGTGTGTGGACCTCTATGTCGGCCGACCCGGAGCTGGGTCTGGTGTACCTGCCTGTAGAAGCCGGTACCGGTGACCGTTACGGCGGAGACCGTCCGGGAAACAACCTGTTCACGACCTCTATTGTGGCGCTGGACTACCGCACTGGCGAGTACCGGTGGCACTTCCAGCATATTCACCACGACATCTGGGACTATGACACGCCGTCTACCCCGATTCTGGCGGATCTGCCGGATGGCCGTAAGATACTGGTACAGCTGACCAAACAGGCGTTTGCTTTTGTGCTGGACCGCGCTACCGGTGAACCCATCTGGGAGATCAAGGATCGTCCTGTGCCGCAGACTGACGTACCCGGCGAATGGACGGCGGCAACACAGCCGCATCCGACCAAACCGCCTGCGTATGACCGTCAGGGAGTGAGCGATGCCGATCTGGTGAACTTCACACCGGAAATTCTGGCCATGGCCAGGGAAGCGGTGAAGCCCTATCGTATGGGTGAGTTTTTTGCTCCGCCATCACTGGCTAACGCGGCAGATGGCACGCTGGGTACCTTGAGTCTGCCGGGCACACTGGGTGGTTCCAACTGGGAAGGCGGCGCTTACGATCCTGAGACCGGCATGCTGTACATCCCTTCGCGTACCGAAGTGGCAGTGCTGTCGCTGGTTCCGGGCGCAGAGTTCTCAACTGTTGACTGGATTCAGGGCCCGGCGCGTACACCGACTGTCGACGGCATCCCGATCATCATGCCGCCATGGGGCCGTATCACTGCCATGAACCTGAACACCGGTGAAATTGACTGGTGGATTGCAAATGCCGACACGCCTGAGCGTGTGGCCAACCACCCGCTGCTGCGTGGCGTGGATATTCCGCGCACGGGCATTCCTACCCGCGCGGGACTGCTGCTGACCAAGTCGCTGCTGTTTGCCGGTGAAGGCCAGGGTGGCAACCCGGTGTTCCGTGCACATGACAAAGCAACCGGTGAAATACTGGCAGAAATTGCTCTGCCTGCATCTCAGACAGGTTTGCCAATGACCTATACACAAAACGGCAAGCAGTACATTGTGATGGCGGTGAGTGGTAATGGTCCCGCTGAAATTATTGCGCTGTCTATAGCAGACTGAGGCTATTGCAGACTGACTCTCTGCGGGCAATCTGCAGACCACAAAAAAAAACCGGCGCAAGCCGGTTTTTTTCTTCTTGTACCAGCATTGCAGATCCTTAAGTCTTATTGACAGTGATATCAATAGTGGTATCATTTTTGCATGGCAAAAGTTCAAGATATTCTCGGCCAAATGCGAGGGTCAATATCCAGAATGCCAAAGGAATGTCTAAAGCCTATCAAGTGAAGCAGGTGCTTCAGGCTGTCGAGCGGTTGGAGGTGCAAATTGGCAAAAAATATTGATCGTTATACATATAGAGTCACTTGGTCTGAAGAAGATCAGGAACACGTAGGTCTTTGTGTTGAATTTCCAAGCCTCAGTTGGCTGGCAGATGACCCTGAGCAAGCTTTGAAGGGTATTCGCCAATTGGTTAATGATTGCGCAGAAGACATGCGAAAAAACAACGAACAAGTCCCTGAGCCCTTGTCATCAAAGCAATTCAGCGGAAAGTTTATGGTGCGTGTGCCGCCTGACACCCATCGGCTACTTACCATCGAAGCAGCCGAATCTGGTGTTAGCTTAAACCGGCTAATCTCCAGCAAGCTTCATCAACCACGTATGTAACACGTCAGGACACCGGAGCGAGAAGCAGCGCCGGCGCTCAAAGCGCCAGCACTTATCTAAATTGTTGCGCGAGTCGCCTGACATCGTACTCTCCGGGAAATTCACAAAATTAAGGCCATTTTCCTGCATTTTTATCTCAGGCCCGTAAGCAACTGTTCTCCGGTAGCTTTTTAGAATATATAACTAATTATGCTAAAGAATAAGCCCAATAACTAACCTTTCGGTTTAGACATCAGCGCCCTCGCTTGTTAGTCTTGTCGCGATCATTTATTAACAGGAAGGGAAATATCCAGCCTTATGAGCATGTTTCAAGAGGCGCCCGCGCTTCAGGAAAGACCCAACACTCATCATCAAATTCTCATTCGCCAGCCTGCGCCGGATGACGGCATTGCCGTTCATAATCTGATTCGCAAGAGCGCATTTCTGGACGATAACTCGCTTTACTGCTATCTGGTGCTGTGCACTCATTTCAGTGAAACCAGTGTGATTGCCACCCTGGGCGACGATCTGGCCGGTGTGGTAACCGCCTATATTCCTCCGCAGCAGCCTGACACGCTGTTTGTCTGGCAGGTCGCTGTGGATACTGCAGCTCAGGGCCGCGGCCTGGCCAGCAGCATGCTTAACCATATTCTCGAACGCGACACCATGCGCCGCATCAACTACGTGGAAACCACAGTGACGGCAGACAACCACGCATCGCGTGCCATGTTCATGTCACTGGCCAGACGATACAAGGCTCAGGTTGCCGAGTCCGTCATGTTTGATCGTGACAAGCACTTTCTGAATCTGCATGACTCTGAGCACAAGCTGCGCATCGGGCCGCTCACGCGTTAATTACGCATCTTCTTGATGTAGTGGCGCCTGCCACTGAAAAATCAGATTCAAACCATTTGTTATAAAAACGGGGAACACTCTCATGACAAGCATTTTTGACAACATCGAATCAGCCGTACAAAGTTACGCACGCGCCTTTCCAGTCATTTTTAAACGGGCCAAAGGCAGTTATCTGTATGACGAAAAAGAAAATGCCTATCTCGACTTTCTGGCCGGCGCCGGAACGCTTAACTATGGCCACAACCATCCGGTATTAAAAACTGCGCTGATCGAGTACATCGAACAGGACGGCATCACTCATGGCCTGGACATGCATACCAGTGCCAAAAAAGCTTTTCTGGAAAATCTGAACGAGCTGATTTTTAAACCGCGCAATCTGAACTATGTAGTGCAGTTCACTGGCCCGACTGGCACCAACGCTGTCGAAGCCGCCATGAAAATTGCACGTAATGTTACTGGCCGTCACAACATCGTGGCCTTCACCAATGGTTTCCACGGCGTCACCATGGGTTCTATGGCAGCCACCGGCAACTCGCACCACCGTGATGCGGCCGGCATCCCGCTGATCGGCGTCAGTCACCTGCCCTATGCCGGTTATATGGGCGAAAATCTGGACACGGTGAAACTGCTCAAGCAATTGATTGAAGACTCTTCAAGTGGTCTGGATAAACCTGCTGCAGTGATGCTGGAGACTATTCAGGGTGAAGGCGGTCTGAACACGGCCAGCAATGAATGGTTACGCGCGGTGGAAAAAATCTGCCGTGATCACGACATTCTGCTGATTGTGGACGATATCCAGGCTGGCTGTGGCCGCTCAGGTCGCTTCTTCAGTTTTGAAGAATCCGGCATCAAACCGGATCTGGTGACGCTGTCAAAATCCCTCAGCGGTTATGGCCTGCCATTTGCGGTCACACTGATCAAACCGGAGTACGACACCTGGAAACCGGGCGAACACAACGGCACTTTCAGAGGCAACAACCACGCCTTTGTCACCGCGGCCAAAGCATTGGAGCACTTCTGGGCGGACGACAAATTCCAGACTGAAGTGCAGGCAAAAATTGCGCATCTGAGCAAACGTCTACAGGGCATCGCCAAAGGTTTTGATAAAAAACTGATCAAACCCAAAGGTCGTGGATTTATGCAGGGCCTCGAATGCCGCAACGGTGAACTTGCCGGCGCCATCTGTCGTTATGCCTTCGACAACGGCCTGGTGATTGAAACCAGCGGCGCCGACAGCCAGGTTGTCAAGTGCCTGTGCCCGCTGACCATCACCATGGAAGAACTGGATAAAGGTCTGGATATTCTGCAGAAAGCTGTCAATCACGTATTGAAGGACTCATTGCGCGCGGCTTCGTAATAAATAAAGGAGACAAATTTTGATAGTCAGAACACTCACAGATTGTGAACAAAACGAACGTCTTGTTAAATCGGACACCTGGCAAAGTGTGCGCATGCTGCTGGCGGACGACAAGATGGGGTTTTCATTTCATATCACCACCATCTACGCCAATACCGAAACCCCTATGCATTACAAAAACCATCTGGAATCGGTGTACTGTATAAGCGGTGAAGGTTCTATCAGGGATCTGGCCACGGGTGAGCAGCATAAAATCGCACCCGGCACCTTGTATGTGCTGAACAATCACGACAAACATATCCTGTTTGCCGGCAAGGAAGATCTGGTGCTGGCCTGCGTATTTAATCCGCCGGTTACCGGCAAGGAAGTGCATGACAAGGATGGCGCTTACCCGCTACCAGCTGCAGCAAGTGCCTAAAACGCTGTGAGACCACGCACCGGCAAATAAAACGACACCAGTAGCAGATAACTCACATTAAATATCATCAGACCGAAGTGGACTTTGCGATTGCGTGTGAACAGCAACCAGATCACCGATAGTGTTACCAACAATGTGCCCAGCATCCGCTGCGGCCAGGTGTAGGCAAAATCCGGCAGGAGAGGATCGGAAGCTCGCGACAGTACCAGAAAAATAAACACCATCACAAAAAACCAGTTTTTCTGCAGGAAAAAATGACTTTCCAGATTGGTGGTGCGGTAGTGGCGGATTTCCGGCATCAGGGTGAATGTCAGCAGCACCATCATGATGGGAGCTGACAAAAACAGCAGCATGGGCGCCACACGTGTGAAGTTGTAGGCCTGATACTCCCAGAACCCCAGATAGTGGTAGGTCATGATGATCAGCAACCAGATGGACCAGCCCGCCAGTAACCAAGGCTGTTCCATGCGGTGTCGGTTGCGGATAATACGGCCCCAGCTCATCAGCAGTTCGGCCATGGCGAATGCCACCACCACCGAAACAAACATCATGATGAACTCAAATTTGGACAAGTGCCTTTACTCCTCTTGCAGGGATTCGCTCAGGAACTCTTCCATGGCCCGCTGATTCATTTCACGCGGATTGTGATTATCCACCAGCTCTGCCATCAGGCTGATCAGTGAATCTTTGAAAGTATCCGGATGCAGATAGGCAATGACTCCGCCATCGTTGCTATCGAGTGCACGGCGCTTGAGGTCTTCGCGGTGGTCTTCGGTAATCAGGATCACCGGTGTGGGCTGGCGTAACGGACTTTTTTTCTCCATCGCGCGCAGATGGTACAAAAACTGATCACGCGGCTTTTTGTAGTTGTTCCAGCCGGTGATGACGCACGTCAGTTTGTTGGTCAACAGACCAAAACCACGGTCGTACTGAAGCACGGCGTCCATCGCGTTGCCTTCATTATAGGTATTGATACTGGTATAGCGGCCAGTGTTACCAAGCAAGGCTGCTGCTTCATCTACCAGTTTGTTGTTCAGATCGTATATCAATACTACAGGTTTAAATCGCATCTCTTTTCCACCAGCACGTGGCTGACTCAATTCTTCTTATTAAAGTTACGAACGACTTTACACTAACAACGACCTCAGGCTACGAACGGAATATCACACTGGTACTGACCGGATCCCGCGTTGTACGGGTACGGTTGGCAGCCACGTCCGGATCTTCATAACCAAAAGCCAGACCAAACAATATCCGGTTTTCTTCACCCAGACCAAAGGCTGCGCGCACAAGATCAGGATAGTTGCGCATGGTACCCATGGGACAGCTGTGTAGTCCATGGGCTACCAGTAATAACATCAGATTCTGCGCATACATACCGACATCGATGGCGACAGTGGTGCCAAAAGCCTTGTCCATGCCGATAAAAGCCATATACGGCGCATCAAAAAACTCAAAATTGCGCATGATGGCGCGCTGACGGCCGGGCTTGTCATTACGCTCGATTCCCATCTCGTTATACAACGCAACGGCACACTCAACCTGTCGCGTACGATACTCGCCCACAAAATCACCGCGGTAGTCGTAATCGGGATTTGGCGTGACGCCTTCGAGAATACGCCGCTGCATTTCAGTGCTGAGCCGGTCACGCAGCGCTCCGCTGGCAATATAGACTTTCCATGGCTGCACATTACAGTTGGAGGGCGCCAGTTGTGCCAGCTCAAAAATATTCTGCAACACATCATCGGGTACCAGGTCCGGCAAATAACCGCGCACCGATCTGCGTTGACGTATGGCTTGCTCCAGGCTCATGTCTGAAGCGGCATTTATGACAGCATCAGTGGTGGCGGCGCTCATGACAGCAGTTGCCCGCCGTCTACATCAACCGTGGTGCCGGTGGCATAGCCGTTCTGCATGAGATAGATCAGGGCGCTGGCCACTTCTTCCGGACGGCCAATACGACGTACCAGCTGACCGGCGGTCATGGCGGCAACACGATCATTTTTCTCTGCGCCCATCCAGTCAAACAGCGCCGTATCAATGATGCCGGGCGCCACCACGTTAACACGAACCGGACTGAGCTCAACCGCCAGGCTGCGCACCATATTTTCAACCGCGCCGCCTACTGCGCTCAAGGCAGACATATTGGGTTTGAAGCGACGTGCCGGAGCACCACTGACAAATGTGATGGAGCCGTCTCTGGCAACAAAAGGCGCGCCGGTGCGGGCCACCTTGGCGTATCCCCAGAGTTTGCCAAACGCGGCTTCAAACTGCTCTTGTGTCTGCTCGATGAACGGCTTAAGGGTGCGGGTGCCGCCGGTGGCTGCGGATACAAGGTGATCAATGGTGCCGATAGAGGAGAACAGCGCTTTCATTCCGGCTTCATCATGGGTATCCAACTGCACAAACTGCACAGTGTTTGCTTCGGCAGCCTTTGCAGCGGCGCGTGCTTTATCCATGTGCTCAGCTGAACGGCCGGCAGCCCAGACTTTGGCACCCAGCTGGCTGGCAGCAATTGCTGTTGCCAGACCTATTCCTGAGGTACCTCCGATAACCACCACATTTTTTCCGCTCAGCGCTGAAACTGCTGTCTGCATTATTATTCTCCTGATCCGTATTTATGGCCAATACCCATAAAGCATAGCCTGAAAATTGATGCCGGCGATGGTATCACAGTCAATCAGGCTGTCGCTTACGGTGAACAGACGTTCGATAAACGTGAACTCATTCACATTAAACACATTGCAATTGCAACTCCCCATTCGGGCAGTTGATTACTGCCCGGGAACACGCATAATACCTGCAGTCCTGCACCAATCGAGTCCTGAACTGTCAAATTCCGAGTCAAGTTTATGAATATCACTTCTTTTTTTATTAACACCCTCCCATTCCGGGTTTCTACATCTGTTCGTTCCGCCGGCCGGTATCTGGCAGTGGGCGGCCTGATTGCTGCTCTGAGCGCTTGCGGCGCCAGCAGCAACTGGGTGCAAGTCACAGCAGAAGGCGCGCCGGTCAGGCTCGCTACTACGGCTGAAGTTGCCAACTGCACCCGCGTCGGCAGCGCCAACGTGAATGCAGTAGACAATATTGCCTTTGTTCAGCGCGGCGCCAACCGCCTGCAGGAAGAGCTGGTACGTCTGGCTCGCAACGAAGGCGGCCGCCTTGGCGGGAACCGTGTTGTGCCAGAGTCAGTTATTGATGACGGACGCCAATCCTTCGGTGTATTCCGCTGCTGACGCCTTCTTGTTACTGACAACCAAATAGTAAAAACAAAAACAATAGAGATGCCCTGGTGTGAAGCGGTACAGGGCGTGCTGGAGCTATGTTATGGAAAACCGCCTTCTGGTGCTGAGCCGCTTGTTCGCGGCTGCACCTGCGCTTGCTGTGAGATACCGTGCCATCATTCTGCTCACGCTGATCATGATCAGCGTTCTGCTGGCGTGGGGAGTTGCCACCCGTACCCGCATCGATATGAGTGTCGACAGCTTTCTTGACCAGTCTGACCCCGCAATCACCGCTCTGAATAATTTCCGGACACAGTTCGGCAGTGATGACTCCCTGTTTCTTGTCTATGAGGCCAGAGACGGCGATGTTTTTTCTGCCCGGTCGCTCAAAGCCGTGCAGGCTCTGACTGAAAAACTGCGCGACTGGCGCTCGCTCGACGCATCGCGTTATGAGGCCGATCTGAGCGAGCTGGATATTATCCGGCGCGTGCAATCCATCACCACTTTACGGGTGCAACGCGTCGACGGCGACACTCTGCGCTCGGAACGTCTGGTGCCGGAAGCGATACCCGACAATGCCGCCGGGCTGGCTGCCATCCGTGAACGCGCCATGGCCGAAGATGATTACAAACTGGCTTTTTATTCTGCTGATGGCCGATTCGGCGCGCTGCTGATTCAGACCACGTTCGGCGCCCAACCGGTAGACAGTTATGTACCTGCCGTTAATGCAGAGAACATTTCGCTGGGTGATGCGTTCAGCGATTTTGGCAGCTTCGACGACACCGGCAGTTTTGAACTGAGCTTTGACGAAAGCGCAACAGTTGATGAGATCAACTTTGATGTGGTGGATATGGGCGAATACAAAAGCTTTTATTCTGCCGTCAGCGCAGTGTACGCCGACCACGAGTCCGAACTGACGTTTTACCCGGCCGGCAACCCATCTCTGATGTCATGGGTGTTTGATGTACTGCAGGACATGCTTTGGCTGGCTGCCGGCATGATTGCAATATTTGTATTTTTGCTTCGCACCCTGTTCCGCTCTTTCAGCGCTGTGGTCTGGTCAATGGTCACCATTTTGCTCAGTCTGTTATGGAGCTGGGGACTGATGGTCTGGTTTGGTGCCACACTGTCCACCATGGTGACGCTGACAGTGATGCTGGTGTTCGCCACCGGTATAGCCGGTTGTGTCCATGTGATGAGCGCGTACTTTGTCTTCCGCCAACAGAGCCTTGATCACGAAACCGCCCTGTCCAGATCCTACGAAAAAACCGGCCTGGCCATTATGGTCACCTCGATTACCACCATGGCAGGTGTACTGTCACTGGCAGGCACCGATCTGATTCCGATCCAGGTATTTGGTGTGATGTCGGCGCTGGGCGTTTTTCTGGCATTTGTGTTTACCGTGGTGCTGTTACCCATTTTGCTCAGCATCTGGCACCCGTCCGCGGCGGCTGCCAATAGCGAAAGCAAGGGACTCGCGTTGATGCAACGCTGGCAACATCTGCCGCTCTCTGTGCAAATCACTTTGATGCTGATCGTGACTGCGCTGATGATGTGGGCTGTAGGTGTGACTGTCGGCCTTTATCTGGCCCTGATCGGTCTGGTGACTCTGGGCGTGCTGCGCTGGCAAAACGAAATACTGGCCGCCTGCCCGGGTCTGGTAGCGCGCAGGCCGTGGACTATTCTGAGCGTATTCGCCGCAATATTTGCTGCGTCGGTTTATGGCACCAGCCAGGTCCGGATCGACAGTAATGTGGCAGAACTTGCGCGTGCCGATAGTGCGCCGCGTATCGCCTACAATATGGTCGATGAGCACATGGCAGGCGCCCAGACCATTGCGGTGATGATCGATACCGGTATCAGCGACGGCCTGATGGAACCTGCCTTGCTGCGCGCCATAGAAACCCTTCAGGAACATGTTATCGCGCGTTACGACGAGGAAGTCTCACGTACATACTCGCTCGCCAATATTGTCAAAGATACCTACCGGGTCATGAATCAGGATAACCCGGCGTTTTATCGCATTCCGGACGATGCGGTGACCATCTCTCAACTGCTGTATCTGTTCAACAGCGCAAATCCGGAAGAACGCCGCAGTCTGGTGTCTGATGACTTCAGTCGCAGCCATATCACCATCAACGCCTATAACGCCGGCTCCTACCAGTACACACGTTTTTTTGAAGAACTGGATCAGGAAATTGTCAGCCTGTTTGATCCTTTGAAAGCACAGTTTCCGGATCTGCAGGTGACGGTAACCGGGTCGGTGCCCTTGATGATGCGCGCCATGGATGAAATCGCACAGTCGCAGTACAGCAGTTTTCTGATTGCCCTGAGTGTGATCAGCGTCATCATGATTATCACGCTCGGCTCTGTGCAGGCCGGCCTGATTTCTGTTATCCCCAATCTGATTCCGGCACTGATGACATTTGGATTGATGGGTTTGTTAGGCATCACACTGGACACCGACACGCTGTTGATAGCGCCGGTGATTATCGGTGTCGCGGTTGATGACACCATTCACTTTATGACCAGCTACCGGCTGGAACTGATCAAAACCCGCGACATGAAGCAGGCGCTGCACAATACCTTGCGTGATGTTGGACGGGCGGTTATGTTCACCACCATGATCCTGGGACTTGGGTTTGCCATCCTCGGTTTCTCAGAGTATCTGGGCATCGCGAAGATTGGTATATTCGGCGGACTGGCCATTTTTATGGCGCTGTTGTGTGACCTGCTGCTGTTACCAGCGCTGATTATGAAACTGCAACCGCGCTTTGGCCTGAAAGGCCCGATTGTCGGCTTTGGTGATACAGGGAGACTTGTGCATGAACATGCTTGATCGTCGTATCCGTTTCACAACCTCCTTCACCGGACTGGTGTTCTCCCTGTTTATGGCATCAGGTCTGCATGCGCAAGAGACCAGCGATGCCCGGCAGATTCTGGAGCAGGTTGAAGACAACCAGCGCGCCATTTCTGATGCCGCCTTTAATCGCATTCAGCTTTCCAGCTGCCGCTTTGGTTTGCAGAATAACCAGATCACCTGCGCCGAACGTGCGCGTGTCAAAGCTCTGGAATCAGTCAGCATCAACACCGGGCCGACTAAAAGGGACACCCGCGCCATTTCCATCGTGCTGGAGCCGGCGGCCGAACGCGGCATAGGCATGCTCAGTTACACTTACGACGATCCAACCCAGGACAATGAAACCTGGTTGTATCTGTCCGCGCTGGGTCAGGTCAAACGTATTGCCAGCGGCAACTCCGATGACGATTCTGAAGCCGCCTCGCTTTTTGGATCCGAGTTCACCACAGAAGATCAGGACACCGGCAAACTGCAGGACTACACCATCAATATGATGGGTGAAGGCACTGAGTCCGGCCGCGATGTCTGGCTGATCGAGACCATACCAAATGAAAAACGTGCGCGCGCTTCGCGTTATGCACGCACAGTTCAGTACGTAGACAAAGAACGTCTGGTGGTACTGCGCGCGGATATGTACGATCGCAGCGGCCGCGAGATCAAACGCCTGATGGCCTCGCGTATTGAACAGATCAACGGTGTGTGGACTCCGCGCTCGCTGACCATGATGAATCTGGTCGCAAACCGGTTATCCAATATGGCAATTCTGGAAATTAATACCGGCGTTACCATTCCGGAAAACTTCCTGACACCGCGCACCTTGACCGACGTCGCCTTCCGTGAAGCCGAGTTACAGAATATCCGCTCGCAAGTGGATTAAGAGGCCGCTGTTGTATAAACCAGTTTTCAGACACTGCCTGCCTGCTTTTGTTGGCCTGATTATCGCGCAGGCGGGTTTTGCCGATGCACAGGAGCCCTCGCAGGATCAGGCACCCGTTGTTTTTGACAGCGGCTCGTTTGATAGCAGCGCCTTCGACAGCCTGTTTGATAATGCCTTTGATGACTCATCATTATTCGGCAACAGCAGCAATTCTGCCCGTCATTTCCGTTTCCGGCTCAGTCATCAGATCAGTGGCCATATCAACCGGCACAAAACACAAACACCTGATGGTTCGGTATTTCAACGCACGCGCGGACTGGAAAATAATCGGCTCGGATTGAATGTCAGGTATCAGAATCCGTTTGCCAGCGGCTGGTTATTGCAAGGCAGTGCGCAGATCCGCGCCTGGTTACCCGGCGATTACGAATACAGCGCGCCCGGACAATACGGCCATCCTGAACGCGATGATGCTGAGTGGCGCATCAATGAACTGTTTGTTCAACGCAGCGGAAGCCAACACAGTTTTTCGTTTGGTCGCCAGACCATTGTCTGGGGTGAAACCGTCGGCAATTCGGTGCTGGATGTTATCAACACCACCGAGTACCGGGACCTCAGCATTATTGATATAGAAGACGCCCGGCTTAATCAGTGGCTGCTGATCTGGGACATGTTTGGTGATCAGGGCAACTGGTCAAGTTTTGTGAATCTGTATCCGGAGTTTGATCCGGTGCCGGTAACCGGCAGCCCCCTGTTTCCGCGTGCAGCACACGTCAACGGCCAGCCACTACGCCTCGGTTATCACCATCGCAACAAAGCGCTGTTTGAAGCCGGCACACGCTGGAACAGATCATTCGCCGGCAGTGATATCGCGGTGATGGCAGCCCGGCTCTATGAAAATCCTCTGCGCTATACACTACCCCAATTGGGGACGGAGGAGTTGTACGGGCAGTTAAACGCTGTCTCCAACATCAACGACTACAATTTGCTGGGCATCAGCGCCAACCGCGCCATTGGTCGTCTGCTGCTGACACTGGATGTGTCCTGGAGCCAGGGCATTCTGAGTGACAGCATCAATAATCTGGAACTACCGGGAGGTGGCAGTGTGCCGGTACCGGGTTTTGAAAAACGTAACCGCCTGGGAATGTCAGCGGGAATGGAATACGGCATCAGCCCGACACAACAGATCAGCCTCAGTGTGGCTGCACAAAGGGATCAGGGCACAGATCTGGATGCCCGCGGCAATGTTCTGATGCGTTACAGCAACAACCTGCGCAATGACGAACTGGTGCTGTCGGCGACCATGCAGTCGCAACTGGATGGCGAGGCCCTGCTGCTGTTTCTGGCGGCAGACTATCGCCTGAGTGATGACTGGGAAATCAGCAGCCAGCTGGTGCTGACCAAAGCCGACGCACAGACCCCTTTGTATTTTCTGGATCAGGATGTGCGCGCCGGCGTCACGGTGACGTGGAACTTTTAATTAACTGACAGGCTCATCGGTACGCGGATCAACAAAAGCATGTCCGCTGTTGAACATTTCTTCGTCAAACTCGCCTTCCCATTTTGCAACTGCTGTTGCCACCGCCAGATCACCCGTGACATTCAGGCAGGTACGCAGCATATCCAGCGGCCGGTCAAATGGCAGTACAAATCCCACCACAATCGCAATCTGGGCAGGAGTCAGACCTATGGTGGCCATCACACCGGCCATCAGAAACACTGATGCGCCGGGCACTGCCGCGGTGCCGATGGATACCAGTGTAGTAGCGCCGGCCATGATGACGTAATCAACAAAACTCAGATCAACACCAAAGGCCTGAGCCGCAAACACAGACACCACACCAACATAAATGGCTGAACCATCCATGTTAATGGTGGCTCCCAACGGCAATACTGTCGAAGCAATCACGGGTTTGATACCCAGATTCTTCTCCGCCACTGATATTGTGACCGGCAATGTCGCTGAACTGGATGAGGTTGAAAATGCGACCAGCGTGGCATTTTTTGCATCACGGAAAAAGTTGTAAGGTGAAAGTTTCAGCACCACTTTCATCAGGCCGCCATAGACCAGGAAGAAGTGTGTAGCAAACGCCAGAATCGCAGTGCCGGCCAGCGGCAAAACATCCAGCAGGGCTGCCACACCCTGCGTGCCTGATACCCAGGCGATCAGGGCAAACACACCAAAAGGGGCTATTTCCATTACCCAGCCAGTGAGTTTGAGCATAATGGCTGCGCCAGCGTCCATCAGATCTGCCATTGGTTTACCGGCTGGCCCGACTGCCAGAATGCCGGAGCCAAACAGAATGGCAAAAAAGATGATGGCCAGAAAATCGCCATTGGCCAGCGCTGCCACCGGATTGGTTGGCACAATGCGCATCAGTTGATCACGAAAAGAAATGGGCTGCTGCAAGGTGCCGGGCACCGCGTTGGACATATCCACACCAAGCCCGGGCTGAATTATCGCAGCCAGCGCCAGACCAATAGAGATTGCCAGCAGCGTGGTGGACATATACAGGGCCAGTGTCTTGACACCGAGAGACCCCAGCCGTCGTGGATCACCCATTGATACAATGCCGGCCACAATGGTGATAAACACCAAAGGCACAACCACCATCTGAATAGCGCGGATAAACAGGTCACCAATCCAGCGTATGGATTGGGCGCCTTCGCCCCAGATAGCTCCTACAATCACACCTAAAACCAGCGCCAGCAAAATGCGTCGCCACAAAGGCGTGTTAAACCAGCGCTGCATCAGGGAAGGGGATACATCAGACGACATTGCTCACCTCTTGTTATTGGTAGTAAATAAATTGCTCCAAAGACTATAGAATCCCGGCCTCAAGTGCCAATCATTTTCCGATTGTGCGAGAATGGCGCCCCAAGTAAAAATGGCAACAGGCAGCGATGATGACAGACTGGGTGAAAGGCGTAGTAGCAGCGAATACACACTGGACTGACAATCTTTTTTCCTTGCGCATTGAGGCCAATGTGGAGCCCTTTGATGCCGGGCAATATACCTGGCTGGCGCTGGATTCAAAAACCGAACAGGAAGCCGAAAGCAGCGGCCAACCCTACTCCATCCTGAGCAGCCCAAGCGAACAGACGCTGGAGTTCTTTTTTTACACGCATATAGAAGGCGATCTGTCGCAATACCTGTCACAGCTCAACCCCGGCGAGCAGCTTTGGGTCAAACGCCAGCCAGCCGGCAATCTGACTCTGTCCAGCATCTGCGAAGCCAATGTGCTTTGCCTGTTGGCAACGGGCACTGGTGTTGCACCTTTTATATCAATGTTGAAAACCGCCGAGCCCTGGCAACGTTTTGAGCAGGTGGTGCTGGCTTATGCCGTACGTGAGGTAGACGATCTGCGATACCGCAACCTGTTTGATGCACTCAGTGCCAAACACGGCAAGCGTTTCCGTCTGATTCCGTTTGTCAGCCGCGAATCACCTGCAGCACTGAAATTGCCCGATGCCATTCACGGTCGTATACCTGCCTGCCTTGAAAGTGGCGAATTTGAAACTGTGCTGGGCACAACACTGGCCCCGGAAAACAGTCAGATCATGCTGTGCGGCAACCCCGGCATGGTCAAGGACGCCATTGCCGTGCTGGTCAAGCGGGGTTTCAATGACAACCGGCGCTCTGACAGCAACACCAACCCGGACTTGCCCGGTCAACTGACTTACGAGGCGTACTGGTAGGCCTGGGCCTGTACCGGTTGAGGTCTGCATGCGTAACCATCTGTCTACGCAAATCGTTCATCAGACGTAAATACTGGAAATATCGCGCCATTCCGCTACATTAGGTCTATTCATTTTTAATACTGTTCATTCGCAGGATTCGGAGATTTGTTATGTTGACAGGCAGTATCTCTCACAGCGCTTCTGAGCGTTCCGGCAACCTCCCTTTCAACTCAATAATCCGGCGTCTCTGTGCTGGTATGATTCTGTTGCCGGCAATGGCGCTGGGACTTGTGGCCTGCGGCCCATCTGATTCAGGTAGCCAGCCGGCCCAACCCGGCACCGGAGCTTCATCAGCAGGTTACACCCGCCTGTATGAGCCCAATCCGGCCGACCCGCTGGATGCACATATTTACGAGCTCGATAACGGCCTGCAGGTCTATCTGACCCGCAATGCCGAAGAGCCGCGTTTTTACGCCGAGATCGCCGTGCGCGCCGGCAGCAAACACGATCCTGCTGACGCCACCGGTCTGGCACATTATCTGGAACACCTGTTATTCAAAGGCAACCAGACCATGGGCACGCTGGATTTTGAGTCCGAGCGACCTTACCTGGAGCAGATAGAGACGCTGTACGAGGAGCATTTCCGCACCACTGACAACAATCGCCGCGCGGAGATATATGCCGAGATCAATCGTCTGTCACAACTCGCTGCGCAGTACGCTATTCCCAACGAAATCGACAAAGTCTATAACAGCATGGGCGCCAGCGGCCTGAATGCACACACCTGGCACGAAGAAACTGTGTACAAGGTCGGGCTGCCTTCCAACCGCCTGGAACACTGGGCAGAAATTGAAGCTGCACGATTTATAAATCCTGTGTTCCGTTTATTTCACACCGAACTGGAAGTGGTCTACGAGGAAAAAAACCGCACGCTGGATAACCGCGACCGTATTTCCTACTACGCGCTGGCGGATCTGCTGTACAAAAATCATCCCTACGGCCAGCAGTCCACCATTGGTGATTCCGAACATCTGAAAAATCCGTCGCTGGTTTACATCCAGCAATACTTCGACACCTATTATGTGCCGAACAATATGGCGATTTTTATCAGCGGCGACATCAACATTGATGAAACCATTGACCTGATCAGCAAGCAGTTTTCCAGCTGGGAACGCAAAGAATTACCACCGGCACAAACCTGGACTGAGGCGCCCATCAACGATGTTGAGCGAGTCACCGTGACCTACCCCGGCCAGGAAGAAGTGCAGATGGCTTTCCGCACAGTGCCTAAAGGTCACCCTGACCAGGAAGCGCTGATGCTGCTGGACATGATTCTGGACAACCGCACCGCCGGTCTGATCAACCTCAATCTGAATCAGCGGCAGCGTGTACAGGCCGCCGGATCATCCCCGGAATTCCACAACGATTATGGTTCCCAGACGCTGTGGGGAGCGCCACGCGAAGGCCAGACTCTGCTGGAAGTGGAGCAACTGCTGCTGGAACAGATTGATATTATCCGCAGTGGCGAATTTGAAGACTGGATTCTGCCGGCCATTATCAATGACTTCAAACGCATGGAAAAACGCGGGCTGGAATCCAATACCGCACGTGTATCCACCATGCGCGCTGCATTTCTCGCCAACGCTGACTGGGACTATTCGATTGCTCAGCTACAGCGTCTGGAGCAGGTTACCAAAGCTGACATCATTGAAGTCGCCAACAAGTACTTCACACACCAGAATTATGTTGCCGTACATCGACTTAACGGCCCGGCCAATATTCCAGCGGTGGACAAACCCCGCATTGATCCGGTGCAGATTGACCCCAGCCGTCAGTCCGAATTTGCGGCGGCAATTCTGTCCAAACCGGTTGAAGAAATCGAACCAACCTGGCTGGTAGCGGGTCAGGACTACCAGATTCTGGATTACGCACCGGGCGTGAAGCTTTATTACGCTGAAAACCCGCTCAATGATCTGTTCAGCTTCAGCATGAGTATTGAAGTGGGCACAGAAGAAAATGACCTGCTGAGCCTGGCTGGTCCGGTGATGGGCAAAGCCGGCACGGTGGATTACCCGGCTGAAGAACTACAGAAGCAGTGGTATCGTCTGGGCGCTGATTTTAATTTTGGCACCGGCGCCAACGAAACTGTGATCAGCATTTCGGGTATGGATCCGCAGTTTGAAGAAGCACTGGTGCTGATGCTGGAACTGGCCAGCAACCCGCAGACCGATGCCGCCACGCTGGAAGAATTAAAAAATTCTATTCTGCAGGCACGTCGCGATCAGCGTGAAGATCCTGCCGCTATCAGTCAGGCCCTGTACCTCTACAACCGCTATGGTGACCAGTCTCCGATGCTCAGAGCACTGGGCAGCGATGCCATTCGTGCCGTTGAACTTGACCAGATACTGACGCTGATCAGTAGCCTGCAGAACTACAAACAC
Organism: Pseudohongiella sp.; assembly: GCA_030651695.1. Lineage (GTDB taxonomy): Bacteria > Pseudomonadota > Gammaproteobacteria > Pseudomonadales > Pseudohongiellaceae > Pseudohongiella. Next base: position 27,261 of record JAUSCD010000033.1, read on the forward strand.
ACGCTGACCTACACAGGTTCAATGACACCACAACAGGTGACTGAGATCCTGAACCGTCACCATCAGGTGGGTGCAGATCTGCGCGATCCACCTCCGTTCCGCTTCCGCACTGCGCGCCAGGTGGGCAGCAATGAAATTTACCTGATCAATCGCGAAACCGCGCAAGCTCAGGTACGCCTTGAGTTTCCCGATGGTGAATACGATGAGTCGCTGGTTGTACCCTCCTCTTTATATAACGGCTACTTTGGCACCAGCATGTCCAGCGTGGTGTTTCAGGAGTTGAGAGAGGCGCGTGCACTGGCGTATTCGGCAGCCGCTTCCTACGCACAAGGCGGCCGGCTGGGTGCTGAAAACCTGACGCTGGGCGCTATCGGCTCACAAAATGACAAGGCCGTGGAAGCCACTGCCGCATTTATTGAACTGTTTGACAATATGCCAGTCTCGGCTGAGCGTTTTGCCGACGCCTGGGGTGCCCAGATCAACCGTTACCGCACCGGCAACATCAGTTTCCGCGCGATCCCGGGCACCGTACGTGGATGGGAACTTCTCGGCCTGGACGGCGATCCAAGACCGGCACGTTTTGCCCAACTGCAGACTTCATCGCTTGAAGATCTGATGAAGTTCCAGCGTGAACGTATTGCCGGCCGTCCCAAACTGATTTCTATTGTAGGCGACACCACCCGCATGGATATGGAAACCCTGTCTGCACTTGGCACCATCCGTGAACTCTCTGTTGATGATGTTTTTGTAGAGTAATTGCAATGGCAGATGCGGTACTGACGATCAAGGATCTGACAAAACGTTATGGCGATGTTGAGGTTTTGCAAAAACTCAATCTTGTAGTGACACGCGGCGCCATTCATGGACTTGTCGGCCTGAATGGTTCCGGCAAAACGACTACCATGGAATGCCTGCTGGGTATGCAGGGGTTCAGCAGCGGAGACATCTCAGTGATGGGACGTCATCCGCGGGATCTGTGGCAGGGCCAGGGTGATGTGGTTGGAATATTTGATACACCCGGTTTGCATCCCGGCCTGACGGTTCGCCAGTGCCTTGAGCATGCCCGTCTGTTATGCGGCAATCCGGTACGCACGCCCGAACAAGTGGAAAACCTGCTCGGCATCGGCAAGTACTCAGGTTATAAAATCCGACAACTGTCACTAGGCAACCGGCGACGTGCATCCATTGCCCACGCCCTGATCGGGCAGCCTGCGTTTGTAGTGCTGGACGAGCCGTTTAATGGTCTGGACGCCGGCGGCGTTGATGATGTGCTGGCTTTGATTCAGAAGCTGAACCGCGAAGAAGGCACCAGTTTTCTGTTGTCCAGTCACCAACTGGCTTACCTGGAAAACATCTGCACACATCTGTCGATCCTGCATCAGGGCAAAATTGCACTAAGCGCATCCACCTACGAACTGATCAGCCCCACCGAATCGCGGCTGAGAGTCGTATGCAATCACCCGGAAGCGGCTTATCAAATATTGAAACAGACTGTCGGTGTAATAAAGATGGAACGCAGCGGACCAGCCTTTCTGCTGAAGCTCGACGGCGTGGGCCCGGCAGATATCAACCACAAGCTGGTGATGGCGGGTCTGATGGTGTCCGAGTTACAACCGGAACGTCGTGATCTTGCAGCCCTGTTCCAGGATATTGTGAATTCGACCCACAAAGTCAAAAAGCAGGAGGCCGCATGATGCAGGGCCTGCTGACCGCCATCAAGGCAGAACTGTTTGTTGCGTTACGAAGTCGTGCCACACAAATGATCTGTGTTATCCCTGCCGTGGTTGCCATGCTGCAGCTACTGATCACCAGCAGCATCAGTGCCGGCAATCAGGCACGAGAGGCTGTTACCGCATCAGGTGGCGGTTTTGGCGGCGGTTTTGGAAGTGCGGCTCAGGTAGAAGGCGCGGATGCCTGGGGTGCACTGGTGGATTCACTCGGCACCGGGCTGGCACTGATCAGTCTGATTATGGTGGCCTATGCGGCCTGGAGTTTTGCCAGTGATCGTGATCTGGGTGTGGCGCGTCATCTGTTGATCCGCCGGGTCAGCAGACCTGCACTGGTCTTGAGCAAACTTGTCATGGCGCATTTACTGGCACTGATTTCGATAGTGCTGCTACTGCTGTTGACCCGACTGACTGCTTCACTGCTGTGGGACTTTGGCCCGGTGGTGGAAGATGGTTATGAGCTGATTGGTGTGGCGGAAATACAGTCCGAATTACGTCTGGGTTTAATATTGGCGCTGATCCCCATTCCGGCTGGCATTGCGATGGGTGTATTACTGTCTGTCGTGGCTGGCAGCACCACACAGGCGCTAAGCGCCGCATTGGGCCTGACATTGGGCCTGGATCTGTTCAAATCCGTACTGGGCAGCGCTGCTGACTACCTGTACGTCTCGTACCAGGTCTCACTGCTGGATGAGTCTTATCTTAATGACGTGGCACGTCTGGTGCGTGGATATTCGGACGTGATGATTGATCCGGCCGTGCTGCAGTTGAACCAGTGGGTACCATGGCCACAAATGCTGCTGTTCATTGCGCTGGCATTGTGGCTGGTTCGTAGAAAAACTTTGTGAGGACTTGGCAATGACGGCATGTTTTTCTCTTGAACCATTCAATTCTGCATCGATAAAGACCGCGCTGGCGTCTCTGCTGTTGGCAGGCCTGATGTCGGCCTGTGCCAGCACTGAGCCACGGCAACTGATGCCGTCGGTTGCCCTGTCGCCGGAGAATATGCTGCTCGACGGCAACGATGGCAGCGCACAGTCGCCCGGAGTCAGTTTTGGTTTGACCGGCGGCATCAATGAAAGCGACTCACTGACCAATGTCAGTATTCTGCCGGGCGTGCGGGTACGTGCGGTGATACCCAATGGCGCTGCAGAACGGGCCGGTATTCGGGCCGGTGACGTGGTACTGAGTGTGGATGGCGCCGAGACCAATCATCCCGACATGCTGGATGCTCTGGCACTACAAACCACTGCTGAACGCACCTTCAATTTTGAAGTGAGGCGCAACACCACTGTGTTTCAGGCCAGTGTCACGGTAAGACCCGCGCTTGAAAACCAGGCGCCACCGGTAGAACTTTATCGCGCTGATCCGTTGCTGCTGCGCGCAGGGTTCAGCACCGAGTGGTTGCAAACCGCTGATCAGGGCCGGGTATCCGGCGCGCGCCTGGTAAGGGTTTTTGAACAAAGCCCGCTGCCTGCTGCCGGCCTGCGCGCCGACGACATCATCCTGTCAGTGAACGGACAGGCGGCGTCCTCGGCGCAGGGCCTGATCTCTCTGATCAACAACAGTCATCAGCCTGGCGACCGTGTCACGCTGAGTTACAGTCGCAACAATCAGATCCAGAATGCCAATGTGAAACTTTGGGACCCGGGCCGCCGGTTGAGCTCGCTCAGGGTGTGGCCGCTGTTCAGTTATGAATCGACGCTGAGTCCCGCGCGCAGTCGTCTGCGTGTGGGCGACCTGATACTGTTCTCCCTGTTTAGTTATGAACGCAATGGTCCTGAGCGCTCTTACAGCGTGTTAGGCCTGATCCGCTCATCCAGTGGACTTGGCGAGCTGGCGGAGGAATAAGATGCGCTCCCGTGTGTTGTTGCTTGCGCTGGCTCTGAACATCCTGGGTACACCGGTGCTGGCTCAAGGCCGTGCGCCTGGCTATCTTGCGCCCAACTACAAAGCAACAGAATTACCCCGGCCGGAATGGCCTCAGGACGTGCACGTTGCTGATATGGACGGAGACGGACTGCAGGATCTGATTGTGCCGTTCTGGTCAGCAGAAACCGGCCGCCAGCTGCACATTTTCCTGCAGGATAACACTCAGGGTTTTCCTGCCCTGCCCTCACGAATTGTTGAAATTCGCTCTGAAATTGTTGCTGTGATGCTGGCCGACGTGCGGCCTGATCCCGGCACTGAGTTGTTGTTGTTCACCGGCAGCACTGTGTTCAGTCTGAGCAGCGCAATTGCAAGTTACAGCGGCAATCTGCGCCGCCTGTTTGACTGGCCGCTCTCCGCTGCCACACCAGATCCGCAGCGTACCCGTTTTATGTCACCCGCCATCGACAGAACCGGCAATGGTTTTGTTGATCTGTTGCTGCCCGGTGTAGATGAGTATGGCTGGTTTACCGGCAGCGCTGATGAGCAATTCACACTCAGCACACGCTTCAGCACCATCAATGAGGATGTTGATGAAACTGACTTGCCACCACCGGCAGGCCGTTTCTCAACCAATATTTCTTTTAACGCCCAGGATGGGCTGCTGGTTGATGTGCAGATGCGATCAGGCTCGGTATTTGAGGATTTCCTGCAGGAAGGTTCTGCCAGTGAGACCACACTGCTGGAGATCGACCGCTGGATGCCTTCGGCGCTAATAGCACCGCTATCGGCGGCCAACGCCAATGATCTGATTTATCTGAACATCGGTGCCGATCTGCAGGGCCAGATCAACATCATGAACATGCGTGGTGATGGCAACTTTGGCGATACGCCGGACTGGCGTGGCCCGGTTGAAATGCGTGGCGATTTTCTGCTGATGGATGTCAACGGTGACGGTCTCAGTGATGTGGTGCGTCTGAATGAATCCGGCAGTAACTGGACGGTATCGTTTTATATCAATCAGGGCGGTCGTTTCGATTTTAATCGCGCCGATCAGGTGATGCGTTTTTCCGGATACGACCTGCGAGTGAGCACCACCAACATTATTGGTGACAACCCACAGCTGAGTGTCAGCTACTACACCATCCCGGTGGTGAGTGCGGTGCGTGATGCCAGCATCGTGCGTACAAACCTGTTATTCGGCAGCAGCGCCCAGGGTCTTTTTAATAACCGCCCGGACTTTTTGCTGGAAGAAAGTTTCTCCGCCAGCACCGTGCGCGGCCTGTCCAGCCCCATCGTGCTGGAGGCTGACATGGACGGTGACGGTCGCATTGATGCCTTGTATGTCACTCCGGAAGGCGCACTGGCAGCCAAACGCGTAAACAACACACTACGTTTTGAAAACACACCGTTCTGGCAATATGTGCCCACGCGCAGCATCGCCCGCTTCAGTGTGCAGGATCTTAATGGCGATGGCCGTCCGGATCTGATTCTGGACCATTCCAATACCATTACTGTGCTGGTGTCTGCACCATGAAAACACTTCACCACCTGACAATCGTCCCGGCACTGTTGCTTTTAAACTCCGGCGCATCAAGCGCCTTTGCCCAGGCTGCTGAGTATCAGCAGATCCCGTTCGCCCTGCATGCAGATACCGAAAAATTGCTGGTGCGCGATTTAAACCGTGATGGCCTGATGGACCTGATTGCAGTGCAGGGTCATACATTGAATGTTTATTTCCAGCGCAGCAGCGCACCGGGTTTTGATTTCGCTACACCGGATGCCTCGCTGGAACTACCCGGCGATGCAGTGGGCTGGGATTTCCCGCTGGCTACAGAGCAGGATACTCAGCCCGCTCTGATTGCCCTGGTGGACGGCCAGAGAGTCGTGCAATGGCAAATCAGCAACCAGCAATTCTCTGAAGCACAGGAACTGGTCAGTGGCCTCAACGGTTTTCTGGGCAAGGGCTCCTGGCAACTGAATTTTTATCAGGACATCAACAACGACGGCCGGCCCGATCTGGTAGTGCCCGGCGCTGGTGTTATGCATCTGTTGATACGCAACAGCGATGGCAGTTTCCAGCCTGCTCTCAGTGTACAGTCCGATATCCAGCAGCGCGTGGTGCTGCAAGCGACCAATCAGCTCAACCGCGAGGTCGGCCAGTCACTGACTATTCCGCAGATCAGCCTGCGCGATGTCAACGGTGATGGCCTGCCGGATCTGATTTCCGACACCGATGCCAGACTGGATGTTTTTCTGGCCAGCACACGCGGCGATTATTTCCCCTCGCTGCCCAGCTACTCAATTGATCGTGAAGCCATTCGCGAACGGCTGGGCGAATTTGATGTTGACCAGCTCGATTTTTCCAACCTCACCGGCGTGCTGGCGCTCACGCATGAAGAATTGCTGCAGGACATGAACGGTGACGGTATTGACGACTTTATTCTGCGTGAAGGCGGCCGTGTGGCCCTGCACCTTGGCAAAAATAATAGCGGCCAGCCCGGCACCATGGATTTTACCCAGCCTGATCAGATTCTTCGCTCCAGCGGCAATGTGTTATCGATATTTCTGGCGGACGAGAATGAAGACGGACGCCCGGATCTTTGGTTGTGGCGTGTGGATCAGGTTTCGATTGGCGATCTGTTCCTGTGGCTGGCGGTGTCCGGCACCATCAATCTGGAAGCCTTTGTTTATCCTAACGAAGGCAACCAGTTTGCGCGCCGGCCTTCGCGTCGGCTGACAGTTGCCATGCGCTTCCCTTCGGTTTTACGCATGATAGGTTCTGTGCAGGAAACCCGGGCCCGCGTTGAATCACTGGAACCTGTAATCCCCACCACGCGCGCCCAGGTTATGGACGCTGCGAGCGTCAATGCTGCGATGGATGACCTGCTGGTATTGATGAATGATCAGGTAGAAGTATTTTTCCAGGCTCTGCAAAAACCCGAGCCACAGGCTGACGACCGCTTCCTCGCATCACTAGGGTACCGCCGCGGGCTGGACTCTTATGAAATCGATTTGCGACGCATCATCGATGCCTTTAACGTAGAAGTGAATCAGGAAGTAAATCAGGTGCGTGTGCGCGAAGCCGATTTGCGGATTCCGTTACCCGAAGCCGCCACACGCGGTGACATTGTTGCCAGCAACCTGAACAATAATCAGTACGACGATATTTTTGTGTTTATCAATCGTGATCGTGAATCAGTCAGAGGTATTTTGTTCCTTTCCGAATAAACGATATCAAACACCCAACTGCAGCCCGGAGCACAACAATGAAAAAAAAGATCTGGATGTGTTTTTTTATCGCGCTGGTTGTCGTGAATGCACTTGCGATGCTCGCCGACTACGTCTGGGGTGTCTACATCGCCATCCCGTACCGATTGGTAGTGGTCCTTGCGATCAGCTTTATCAGCATGATATTTATCGGAGCATGGCACCTGGTACTGGACGCAGAGAAAGAAAAACGCGGCTAGCTACTGGCCAGTTGGCTTGCAACGGTTTTGCCGGAGCCACCTACAAAGGCCACACCATTAATAACACCGGAACACTGACCACCACCACGAGTATCTCCAGTGGCAAACCCAGGCGCCAATAGTCACCAAACTTGAGTCCGCCAGGACCCAGAATCAGCGTATTGTTCTGGTGCCCGATCGGTGTCAGGAACGCGCACGAGGCACCTATTGCAACCGCCATCAAAAACGAATCAGCATTTGCGTCCAACTGCGAAGCTATGCTGACAGCCAGCGGACACATCACTGCCGCGGTGGCAGCGTTATTCATGAAATCCGACAGCGTCATGGTGACAACCAATACCAGCACCAATGCGACCACCGGATTACCTTGCGCCAGTGAGTCCAGCAGAACAGTGGCGAGAAGATCTGCTGTACCTGTCTCAGCCATTGCATGGGCGATGGGTAACAAAGCCCCCAACAATACAATCACCGGCCAGTCGACGGCCTGGTAAACCGAGCGCGGCGGGACGATACGAAGTGCCATGTATGCCAGTACCGCAGCCGCGAATGAGACCGCCACCGGCAGCACTGAAAACGCTGTTAACAAAATGGCAATCAGAAATATTCCAACCGCAGCAAGGGCGTGACCTTTAACCGGTACGCGGATATCACGCTCTGCCAGCGGCACACAGTTGAAGTCGCTGGCGAATCCGGCAACTGACTCCGGCCTGCCCTGCATCAGCAGCACGTCGCCAGCCTGCACAGCAGTTGAGCGCAGGCGCCTGACTGTACGCCGGCCCTGCCGGGATATCGCCAACAGATTGATACCATAACGGGTCCGCACCTCCACATCAGTCGCTGTCCGCCCGTACAAAGCAGAGCCAGGCATCACTACCAGCTCCTGTATAACCAGCTCCTCGTTTTTTTCCCGCGCTTTTTTCTTTTCAGTCTTACCTGCACCATTGTTATCGGCCGTGGCAATTTCCGCAGTCGTTGTGTCGGGCTGCGGAGCATCGTCATCAACATCCGTTTCTTTGGTGGCACGTACTTCTTCTTCCAGCTTCAGGCCCAGGCTGGTCAGCGCGGCACCTAACGACTCGGGTTCGGCCTCAATCACGAGGATGTCGTCCTCGCGTAATATGCGTTGCGAGTACGGTGCGATCACACGCACGTCGCTGCGCACAAGACCTACAATCTGTGCATCGGATTTTTCGAGTATCGCTTCCACTTCGCGCAACGTTTTATCAATAGCTTTGCTGCCGGCAACTAGACGTACTTCAGTCAGATAGGTGCCGGTATCAAAGCTGCCCGCATCTGCCTTGCCCCTGGCTGGCACAATTCGCCAGCCAATGATGCCAATAAACAGCACGCCGATGATGGTGACGCTGATTCCGACCGGGGCAAAATCGAACATGGCAAAGTGGCCCATACCCTGCTCGGCCCGGAAACCCGACACAATCAGATTGGGAGGTGTGCCTATCAATGTTGTCATGCCGCCCAGAATCGAACCGAATGCCAGCGGCATCAGTACCCGTGCGGTGGGAATTTCCAGCCGCGCTGCGATCTGAATTGCAATTGGCATGAGCAGTGCCAGTGCGCCGACATTGTTCATGAATCCGGACAACAACGCGGCGAGTAGCGTGAGTGCAAATATACTTAAGGTAGGACCCGCGGACGCTGGCAGAACGCGTCGGGTGAAGGCATCAATGGCGCCGGTTTGCTGCAGGCCGGCACTGAGAACCAGCACGCACGCTACCGTAATGACCGCGGGGTGGCCAAAACCGACAAAAGCCTGATCGGCCGACACCAGTCCTGTCAGCACCGCTGCCAGGAGGGCTGCGCCGGCCACCATATCATGGCGCCAGCGCCCCCAGATAAACATACCCATGCTCATTACCAGAATGGCTAGTACCAATAACTGGTCTTGAGTCATGAACGGTGCCTCCGGCGTGAATCCTGCAACTACTGAATACTGATCCTTGCAGACCATTAGACAACAGATCAGGGCTCACAGGAACCCATCAGAAGCGTACGATAGCGCCCAGACGATAAACTATCGGGTTTACATCGATGCCGCTCGCTCTGAGCGTCGCACCGTCTACACTAAATGATGCTGCGGTATCTGCCCAGCTGTAGCTAGCCTCTCCGAAGAAGCCAAGTCTCTCGCTGGACCAGATCTCCGCGCCCGCACCGGCTATAAAACCGGTTGAACGGTTCACTACCAGACCGATGTTATCGGTACCCAGACCCGTCTTCATCTCGGAGGTGGCACGCCCTTCCCGCGGATGCAGATGAATCACACCAGCCTGAAAATAAGGCTTGAGCGCCATTTCTGTGGGGAAACGGTATTTGCCGGTTAAGGTAAACACCTCCAGTTCAAAACGACCTGCGTCACCAATGCCAAGACCTGCCTCCCGCACTCTGTGTGTCAGGCCAAGATTGGCTGTTGCGCCGATAGAAAACTCGCTGTCAATATTGTATGACAAGCCAACAAAATATCCGTTGTCACCATTTATGTCGGACACGCTGGTTGGCAGCGTGACGCCGTTCAAGGTCAGGTCATTGCTGTTGACGCTTGATGGTGCAACCTGAACCAACCCGCCGGACAGTTCCAGTTGTGCCAACGCGGGGGTACTCATAAATGTTGCCAGTATTACTGCAGAACCCAGTGTTTTAATAGTGGTATTCATCTGACTCTCCTTTTGATTACTTCTTTGTGTACTGCCTGTTTACTTCAGAAAAAACGGCTAGTGGCCGCGGTCATTTACGGCCGTCGCTGCAAGGCAGATCATAAACCCTCAGTCTCCCACTTGCGAGGCCAGCCGCCACGCAAGGCCAGCGGCTTGTCGTAAATCAAGGCTTCTGCTAGTCTGCCTGCAGATCAAAACGTCGCTAACCGACTGCCATTAAACAATAATTAGGAAACCCTCTAAAAGGAGCACATCTTGAGAACTTTGATCAGAACATTAACGATCGCCTCGGTACTGTCATTGGGGCTGGGCATGATGCCCGCAAGTTTGCAGGCCCAGACTGACGGCCCGGTTTTTGAGCTGCGCACCTATAAATCCACTCCCGGAAATCTCGAAAAACTGTTGACCCGTTTCCGCGACCACACCATGCGTATTTTCGAAAAACATGGCATGACCAATATTGGTTACTGGATTCCAACTGACGAAGTAGAAGCACAAGACACACTGGTGTATCTGCTGAAACACGACAGCATGGAAGCTGCCACCGCATCGTGGCGCGCGTTTGCACAAGATCCTGAATGGCGCCAGGTGAATGACGATTCAAATCGCGATGGCGCAATTCTGGATTCTGTAGTGCGTAAATATATGACGGCCACAGATTTCTCGCAGATGAAGTAGGTGTTACAGAAGCCGGGTACCAACCCGGTAATACTAAAGAGGCCAGATGAACGGCATCAGGGCTGCACCCACTACGAATACCAGCAAGGTGAGCGGCAGCCCCAGTTTCAGGAAATCAACAAAGCGATACGCCCCCGGCCCCATCACCAGAATATTGGCTGGATGGGCCACCGGGCTGGCAACGCTGGCTGAAGCGGCCAAAGCAATCGCCATCATCGCTGGATACGGTTGAACTTCCAGGCCCAGACTTAAAGCAATTCCAATCGGGGCCATCAACACCACCAGCACCACCACCGGAATAACCAGAGTTCCCAGTACACAAATAAAATACAGCGCAGCAATACTTATCCACGGACTGTGCCCACCGGTAAACTGCAACAACAATCCCGACAGATAGTCCGCCGCTCCGGTGCCTTGCAGAGCAGCGCCTAGCGGCATCATACCGGCAAGCAATACAATGGAACGCCAGTGAATGGCTTTGTAGGCCTGCTCCATAGTCAGGCAGCGCCCCAATACCATCAACGTGGCACCTATCATGGCAGCCACATACACCGGCAACACTCCGCTCAGGGAAATCAACACCACAAGCGCCATACTCGCCAGTGCGATGGGTGCACGTGTACGATCCACTTCTGCGCTCGCAACCGGATTGAGGATTATCAGATCGCGATTATTGTTCAGATCCGCAAGCTGTTTGAGCGGCGCCACCAGTAGCAGAGCATCACCACGTTGCAGCAGCATATCTTTCAGGCCGGAGCGATAAGGACGTCCGCCGCGCCACAAAGCCGCGACCTCCACCTGCCAGGCTTCGCGCAGTTTGAGATCGGACACCGACTTGTTGTCTATCCATTTGTGCGGATGCATGATGGCTTCCACCATGCCGAGTTTGCCCTGCTCAAACACCTTCATGTAAGGCGTGGCGTCATCCAGAATTTTTAGCTGCTGCAACCCGCGCAGCATCTCGAAATCTTCAATTCGTCCCTGCACCAGCAATAAATCTGCACCCTTGATCTCCTGCTCCGGAGGCAGTGGCCGGATAAACTCCGAGTCGCGGAACATGGCCAACAGCCGCAAATCAAATGCATGCGACAACCGGGTTTCGGACACGCTGCGACCGATCAGTGCAGCTTCCTGAGGCACACGAAACACCAGCAGGCGTTCATCGAGCTGATAACGCGATTTGACCTGCTCTTTGTCGAGGCTGCGCCGTGATTCCAGTTCAAACCGTGTCTGCAGTGTTTTGACAGCTTTTTCGTCCGCCTGTACCAGAAGCTGATCGCCCGCTGCCAATGCATAATCTGCCAATCTGGTACGTTTTGCGATTTCCCCCTGACGAATAGCCAGTAACCAGCATTTTTGCGTTTCGTAAAAGTCCGCAGGATTAATGCGTTTGCCGATCAACGGGGATTTGTCACCCAACCTCAACTCGTACAAGCCGGCTTGTTCCAGGAGACGATCGTGTAATACCGGAGCCTCTCGCTCGATAGTCAGCTCACTCCAGAACCGCAGACCGCGAAACTGGTCCAGCAGCCCCTGCGCCAGCAGAATGTCACCAGCCTGCAGCCGCGTGGCTGATGATGGCAAGGCCTGCGTCTGTCCGTGCCGGCTCAGCGCAATAATCATCAGGCCGGCGGCAGCCGTGATACCGGTTTCACCCAGACTTTTATTAACCAGCAGAGAGTCTTCAGGTACCTGAACCGCAAAAATGCGCTCCTGCAAACTGTAGAGTTCCCGCAGGTCACGGCTGTCACCGGTCTCTGCTACCAGATCGCGGTTGGGTAGCAAGTGACGGCCAATCAGCGCAACAAATGCGGTACCCACCAGCAGCACCGGCACCGCAATCGGAGTGAAAGCAAAAAAGCTGAAACCTTCAAAGCCGGCTTCCTGCAGCGCAGTGCTGACCAGCAGGTTGGGCGGTGTGCCAATCAACGTCAGCGCACCACCGAGCAGACAACCGAACGTCATCGGCATCAACAGTCGGGATGCGGATACACCACTTTGCCGGGCAACACCCACCACGACCGGCAACAACAGCGCGGCAACACCCACATTGTTCATAAAACCCGAAATAACACCTGCCAGCAGCATGAACGCCGCTACCAGCGCTGTCTCACTGTGTCCCGCCACTTTTAATACTTTCTGTCCCAGCATGTCAGCCAGACCGGCACGGGTGAGACCATCACTGAGAATAAACATGGCCCAGATAGTGACTACGGCCGGATGGCTGAATCCGGAAATGGCCTGTTCAGGGCTGACCAGGCCAAAGATGGCGAGCAAGCACAGCACAATCAGCGCCACCACATCCATGCGCAGCCACTCGGTGGCGAAAACAATTACGGCACCCAGCAGGATCAGAAGAATCAGAATGATGTCGACACTCATAAGCATTGATAGTCCCAGATATGCAGGCAGCCAGCAAGCCGGCAAAATTGCTGCCAACGGTTCTGTTCATCACAGGCTTACAGTAGACTCCAGACCGCAGCGCTGCAATCGCCGAAAAACGCACCGGCAACAGGGCATGGACAAGAACATAACAGGACGGCATATCAAATAATGCTGAATATCATCTGGCTGGGATTTTTTCTGCTCGGATTTCTCGCTGCACTGTGGCAGTGGCTTTCCGGAAGCAACCCCACGGTATTCAGTGAAGTGATGGCCGGCATGTTTAATATGGCCTCGCTGTCAGTTGAAATTGCCATTGGCCTGATCGGTTTGATGGCTCTGTGGCTCGGACTGTTCCGTATTGCTGAACACAGCGGACTGATTGGAGTTGTCTCGCGCGCCGTCACACCCCTGTTTACCCGGCTGATGCCGGAAGTGCCTGCCGGACACCCTGCGATGGGCTCCATCAGCATGAATCTGGCTGCCAATATGCTCGGGCTGGACAATGCAGCCACCCCCATGGGCCTGAAAGCCATGCAGGATCTGCAGAGTCTGAATCCCGATAAAGAGACGGCGTCCAACGCCCAGATATTGTTTCTGGTACTGAACACGTCGGCCGTCACGCTGCTGCCTGTCACGATATTTCTGTACCGCGCACAACAAGGCGCGCCTGAACCAGCCATCGTGTTTTTGCCCATCCTGATGGCAACCTGTGCGTCAACACTGGCGGGACTGCTGGCGGTGTCCTGGGTTCAGAAAATCAATCTGCTCGACCGTGTGATATTGGCCTGGGCTGCCGGTTTTGCCACTCTGATGGCTTTATTCCTGAGCTGGATTGTCAGTCTGCCCTCAGAACAGTTGTCTGATCGGTCAGCGTTGATAGGGAATCTGTTATTGCTGAGCACGGTCAGTCTGTTTTTGATTTCAGGCATACAGCGCAAGCTGGACTGCTACAGCGTTTTTATTGAGGGCGCCAAAGAAGGTTTTGAGGTTGCCGTGCGCCTGATCCCCTTCCTGCTGGCCATGTTGGTGGCGATCGGTGTGTTCCGCAGCAGCGGTTGTCTGGATCTGCTGCTGGCGGCAATCCGCTGGCTGGTGAGCGCATTGAATATTGACACCGGTTTTGTGGACGCACTGCCCACCGCATTCATGAAACCCCTGAGCGGCAGTGGTGCACGCGCCATGCTGCTGGAAACCATGTCTGTGCACGGTGTGGACTCCTTTGCTGCCCGAACCGCCGCCACCATTCAAGGCAGCACCGAAACCACGTTTTATGTACTGGCAGTCTACTTTGGCAGTGTGGGCATACGTAAAACCCGCCATGCAATCGGCTGCGGGCTGTTTGCAGATTTTGCCGGAGTTATCGCAGCCATCCTTGCAAGCTACTGGTTTTTCGGCTGAGCAGGGGCTTCAGAGCGCACGATTGCGACCGATAAGCTATGTACTGGGAAAATTCAGGGTCTATTTGAGCCTGAACGGTAATAATCAGGCGATTGCCCCGCTATAATCCGGCATTGGTCAAAAACAGGGATACAAATATGAATAAGAAACTGGCTTTCAGGTTTTCAACGGTAGCACTGACACTGGCTGCGCTGACTGCATGTCAGGGCGGCTACACTCCTCAGCCGCGCGCCACCATGTTCCCTGCCAGTAACCAGAACGTACTTCGGTCAGCCGGGCACTGGGATGTGCTGGCCGCCAACGAAGCTGACTCTGTGCGCAACGTAGTGCCAGCCGGTTCTTTGTTAGGTGTCCCAAATCCCAGCCCTGCACACAGCCCTTTTGAACAGGCCTATCGTAATATGCTGACCTCGCAACTGGTCGGCAACGGCGTGCAGGTTGCACTGTCGCCGGCCAGCGCTGTATACCAGCTGGAGTACGATGTGCAGGTGGTCAAGCATACCGATCGTGATTCACTCTGGCCTCGTCCGGGCACAGCTACCGCGTTTTTTGCCATTGGCACGCTGGCAGCCAATGTCAGGCACTGGAGTGATCAGTCTCTGGCCATGATCCCCGCAGCCCTTGGTCTGGAGTATCTGACTCTGCTGTGGCGGGACACTGAAGGCTCGATCACTGAAGTTATTGTCAACAGTCGTGTGCATGATGGCGTTCGTCTGCTGGCGGCAAATTCAAACGTGTATTACTTCCGCGATGATGACCAGCACAACTTTACCGGTGGTGGTCGTGCGTTCCCGGTGGTGGCCCGCAGTGTGGAAACCAATGTCATCGGCGGAGGTCAATAAGCATGTCCAGACCTGCTGTGTTTAAAGCACTCGTGATCGCAATGCTTGCCCTGCTGCTCGCTGCATGCGCCTCCAACCGTATACCCGGCCCCAACAATCGCATGATTGCGGCACACCACGATGCTGCCAAATACCTGATCCGCATGGCCGGCCCCGAGCTGCAGCCTAACAGCCGCATGATTGCAGCCAGCTTTGCTGATGTGAACAATCTGACCATGTCGTCAACATTTGGCCGTATGGCGTCACAGAACCTGGTGTCTTCCTTTGTTATCGAAGGTTACTCTTTTGTCGAAATGCTGATGCGCAGCAGCGTCTACATTGATGAGCGCCAGGGCGAATTTCTGCTGTCGCGTGAAGTCGCGGACATCAGCGCCCAGCACAATGCTCCGGTTGTACTGGTAGGGACCTACGCAGTTGCCGATGACAATGTGTTTGTCACCGCCAAGCTGATCCGCACCGCCGACAACGTGATTGTTGCCTCATACGACTATGCTGTGCCTTACACGCGTGATATGCGCACGCTGGTGCGCCCGCAACGCTGATCAGCTCATGAACTGGTGTGGCTGGCCGCAGGCGAATTGAGCTTTGCGGCCAAATATGCTTACATCTGCCGTCATGAAAAGATCAGACCCCATGAAAACCAAACTCACATTATTTCTGGCCATCTGCCTGCTGCTGGTTTCATGCTCGGAAGAGCTGAGCAATACGCGACGCTATGTGCTGACCACGGCAACCACCGGCGGCGCCTACTATCCAATCGGTGTGGCCATTGCCACCATCACCAAATCCCAGCTCGGCCCGTCCCACGGCATCACGCTGTCAGCTATCAGCTCGGCGGGCTCACTTGAAAACATCAAACTTCTGCGCGACAACCAGGCTCAGTTCGCTTTGCTGCAAGGCCCGTTTGCAGCCTGGGGCTGGAATGGCGAAGGTCCTATCAGCCGTCCGCAGGAAGGGCTGCGCTCGGTAGCGGCGGTCTGGCAAAATGTTGAACACTTTGTTTTGATGACCAATCTTGCGCCCACCGGCACTATGCAGGATCTGGGCAACCTGAACGGTGCCCGCTACGTGCTGGGTGCTCGTAATTCCGGCGCCGAACAGACCGGGCGTTATATTCTGGACGCCCTCGGCATCGATTATGAACGGAGTATGTCGCTGGCCTGGATGGGTTACGGCGGCGCCGCGAATGCCATACAGGACGGCAACGTGGTGGGTATGAATGTGCCAGCCGGAGCACCGGTCAGTGCCATCACGCAAGCCATGGCGCAGATGGGTGATCGCCTCACCCTGTTGCAGTTCACGCAGGAAGAACTCGACGCCATCAATGAAAAATACCCTTTGTGGGACTGGTACGAATTCCCGCCCGGCACTTACCCCAACCAGAATGAATTGGTGCGCACCATCGCCAGTCCCAACGTACTGGCTGTGCGCTCTGATGTGCCTGAAGATGTGGTTTACGAAATTACCAAAACCATGTGGGAAAATCTGGCCGCCTTGCAGGACATCCATGCCGCGACCAAGGATATGAAAATAGAACTGGCTGTCAGTGGACTGGGCGCGCCTTTGCATCCCGGCGCTGTGCGCTATTACCGCGAACGCGGTCTGAATATTCCTGAGCATCTTATTTTGCCGGGCGACGACAGACCTGTGGCAGCCGATCTCTGAGAATTTTACTGAGTCACCCGATAAACCGGACTGCCCGTGTGACCCATGGGCAGCCATAAAAGAACAACAGCTGAGCCAGCGTATGAAAACTCCCCTGCTTAAATGGGCCGCCTTCCTGTTTGCCCTGTTCCATGTCTATGCCAACGTATTTGCCACCATTCCCGAGTTATGGTTCTCCGCCATCCACTTCGGTGGTTTTGCTGCACTTTGTGCCCTGTCCGGCAACGAAGCCAATATCAATAATCAGAAACCATCTCCATTGATACAGCTCAGTAATATCGTGCTGGCAGCGCTGGCGGTTCTGGTCACCGCCTACCTGATATTTTTTGAAGATGCCTTGTATGCCCGTGAAGCGGAATTTATCTGGTCAGACTACGTGGTGACAGCGATTGCAGTTTTGCTGGCGATTGAAATGACAAGGCGCACCACTGGCTGGTTCATGCCAATTCTGATCATAATTTCGCTCAGCTACATTTTGTTTATGGGGCGATATGTCAGCGGTGTTTTCGCGTTCCCAGGCCTGAGTCTGGAAACCGTGTTGTACCGCAGCTACTTCAGTGAAGAGGGCATGTTCGGTTCTACCGCGAGCATCTCGGCCACCTTTGTTTTTATGTACATTCTGTTTGGTTCTTTTTTGCTGAAATCAGGCGCAGGAGATTTCATTGTTAATTTCTCACGTTGCCTGGCAGGCCGCTTTACCGGCGGTGCCGGCATTGTGGCAGTCATCGGATCGGGCCTGATGGGTTCGGTGTCGGGCTCAGCCGTTGCCAACACAGTCTCCACGGGTGTCATCACCATCCCGATGATGAATAAATCCGGATTTAATCCCCAGTTCTCTGCCGGTGTGGTGGCTGCATCATCAACCGGCGGCGCCATGATGCCTCCCATTATGGGTGCGGGCGCTTTTGTGATGGCGAGTTACACGCAGATTTCTTACCTGACCATCATCGCCGTTTCAGCACTTCCGGCCCTGTTGTACTACCTCACCGTGATATTTTTTGTGCGCATTGAAGCCAACCGACTGGGCCTGAAGGTTGATAAAAAAGGTGACCACGAAAGTGTCTGGGAGGTCGTCAAAGGCGGCTGGCAATTTATTATCCCGCTGGCTGTGTTAGTGGGTTTGCTGGTGATGGGTTATACACCTATCCGGGCAGCAGCCGTGGCGATTCTTGCGGTTATCCTTGCATCGTGGCTGTCCAAAAACCCCATGAAATGGCAAGGCGTTTTTGATGCCACAGTGGATGGTGTACGCACCGGTGTGTCCACAGCACTGTTGTTGGTTGCCGTAGGCCTGATTATCAATGTCGTCACCACTACCGGCGTCGGCAACGCCTTCTCACTGATGATTGTGGAATGGGCTCAGGGCAGTCTGTTTATCACTCTGGTGTTGATTGCCCTTGCATCATTGGTATTGGGCATGGGCTTGCCAGTGACGGCTGCCTATATCGTGCTGGCAACGCTGTCTGCTCCCATTCTGTATGACCTGATTGCACAGGAGCAGATGTTGTTGGCACTGAGCGCTGCGGATCTGCCGGCCAGCGTGGTTGCCACACTGAATCTGTTTGGCGGAGATCCCGTGATTGCCCTGCAACAGATGCCCCTGGAAATGCGACAACTGCTGCGCGAGGAACTGCTGAGCCCGGAGCTATTGATGGGTATGCTACTTAGTGCCCACCTGATCATTTTCTGGTTATCACAGGACAGCAACGTGACACCACCGGTGTGTCTGGCGTCTTTTGCCGCGGCCGGTATCGCAGGCACCAAACCCATGGCGACGGGTATTACTTCTTGGAAACTTGCCAAAGGGCTTTACCTGATACCTTTGCTGTTTGCTTACTCGCCCATTATCACCGGCACCTGGCCTGAACGTTTTTATGTGTTTGTGTGGGCATGTATGGGGCTGTATGCGCTATGTGGCGTATTGCAATGGCGACTGGATCGCGCGCTCAATCCGCTCACCGCCCTTATGCTGCTGGTTGCTGCCTACCTGCTGATGTGGTCTCCTCTTGGTCTGGGCTACCACTTGGCGGGTGCCGCGTTGCTGTTTGCCGTGATACTCTGGCAAGGTTTGCAAAAACGTAATGAAGAAAAAGCCCGCAGCGCACAAATTACCTGAGCAGGTTCCCCCGTTTGTTGAAGTAACAGGGTTACACGCATGTTTTCTGAAAAAGAGCTGAATCTTGAAGAACATCAGTTGCGTGAGCAGATCCGCCAGTTATCGCCGGCGGAGATGGCTTTGTATGATCAGTTGGAAATCCCACGCCTGAAACAGGCAGATATTTATCTCAGACTGAACTTGTTGTTCCCCTTTGGTGTCCATCATTTTTACCTGCACCGCTGGGGCCGCGGAGCATTGAGTCTGGGGCTTACGCTCGGCGCGATCATGAGTGCCACCGGTTTTAATCCCTGGGATGTCCGCAATCATTTATTGGCCCTGATGCTGCTACTCGCCATGATCATTATTGAAGTGCCGCAACTGATGAACGCAAGACACCTGGTACATAGCCGCAACAATCGCATCATGCATTTCTGTTTGTCTGAAGTACGAAGGCTGTGGCCCGGAGACCAACCCTGATCAATGAGCAATAACCTGTCCAGAACCAACGTCTCAGACACCCTCAGACAATGGCAGTACACACTGCGCAGTTGGCTTGTCTGGTTTCCACTGACTGCTGCCGGCGTTGCCGTCACCGTGGTGTGCCTGCTGTCGCTGCGTACATTTGGTTATGGCCGCATGGATCTGGTGGTATTTGCTCTCACCATCTGCGGGCTCAGTATTGTGGGTTTCAGCCTGGTGATGGTGATCATCAGCGGGTTGATGATGCGCCCGCGCTTGCGTAAAGCCATGGCAGAGCTACCCAATCCTGCCCTGAATGCTGAAGCCGGATACGCCAACAGCAGCGGTTTTGTTCTGCCAGCTTACAGCTGGTTGCCGCTGATGAGCCTGGAGTGGCAGCTGGTGTCCCCGGACCGGATGCGCACCACCATCAGGCTGGACGCCGACACGGGGCAGTTGGAGGAAGAAATCACTCCGGAGCTGCGCTGCCTCAGCCACAGTGTTACTCGGCGCTTTACGCTGCGCGATGTACTTGGGCTGTGTCGTTTTTCCTGGCACGATACCCGGCCTGCAAACTGGCAGATTCTGCCACAGACCGGACGTCTGCGAAGTCTGCCGGTTCTGCGCTCGATGGATGCCGAGGACGGCATGCCCAGCACGTCCGGCACACCTGAAGGCGATCGCATGGAAATCCGTCGTTATGCCCCGGGTGACTCTACGCGCGACATTCTTTGGCGTGTTTACGCGCGCAATCGTCATCTGAACGTGAGACTGCCCGAACGTAGCGTGTTTTATGCTGAGCGCACTCTGGCATATCTCATCACCGGTGCAGAGGACGAAGCCGCTGCCGGTGTCGCCCGTTATGCCATCACTCAGGGTGCGCTGGGTTCGCCTTGGGTGTTTGGGGCTGACGGCAGTTCCTATACTGCCAGCACCGCAGCCGCTGCAATGCCGCTGATTGCGGGTTCACGGACATTGCCTGCGGGTACCCGCCTCGCGGGCTCCAGACAATCAAACCGCGGGCAAATAAACCACTGGGGGCTGGAAGATTTCCTGCGCCAGCAAGGTCAGCAATCAGGTAGCTCACAACAAAGCGCCTGTATCATTTTTGCCCCTGCCACCCCTGGCCCCTGGCTGGAGCGACTACAGCAGACGCTAAGCCGGTTTCCCGGCCCGTTTTCCATTGTACTGGCAGCAGATGGGTTGGCTGCTGCGCAGCTGCAGAATCCGTCCGGCTCAGCTCTGAGAGCACGCCTGCAGGCCGCAGCCAGACATGTGGGCAACCTGATGTTGGAAAGACATGCTTCATCAGCAGGAAACGGGGTAGATACCCGCAGTCTAAGCACCATCATGGCCGATTTCAGCCGGCGCGGAGCGCACGTAGTGCTTATCGACCGGCAGAGCGGGCTGTCTTTTGACCAGCGTCTTAAAAGGGTTTAATGTCGATTGCCATGAATACTTCAAGCACAAGCATCTCAAGCACGCATCTGTCAGATAATCGTTCGGGGCGTCCTGTCCACCGGTTGATCCGGGCACTGATTCTGGCGGTAGCGTGCTGGGTGCTGAGCACACCGCTGACTACGGTAGGCGGTTCAGGCGCCGCTGCGCTCGGTTGCCTGCTGGCCTGTTTCTGGATAGACGGACAACAGCGCTCACACACGCTACTGCAATTGCGCGCACCGGCGCTGATTCTGCTGGCAGGCCTGCTGGTCGCGTTTTCGGCCTACGTCTCCACCTTGCTGACCAACAGCACCTGGCTGGCGGGCAGCATTGGTGCATTACCACTGTATCAGTCAGCACAGTTTGTGTTCTGGTTCACACTGGCCGCCGCCATCACCATCACACTTCGCCACACCGCCCGGCGGCATGCCTGGGGTGCCTTGCCTGAATTATTGTTTGTTGCCAGCGCGTTTGTCATTACGCTGGCCGCTCACCAGCGCGGCATGATCGACCGGCCGTATTTTATTGGTGACTATGCACTGATCAGAGGGCTTGACCCCACCTCGATTTTGATGGCGATTGGCGTCGGCGCCGTGCTCGCCCTGGCTGTGCTGCTGATGATGGAAAACCAGAACAGGCATCTGCCCTACCATGTCGGGATACTGACAGTACTGTGTTTCTCACTGCTGTTTTATGTACAGTTTTTTGGACTGCCAAGCCCCCAGCTGACCAACGATCTGGGCCTGACCGGACAGCAGGGCTCCGGTGGCGGTGCTGATCCTGACAACCCCTTCCGTGATGGTGAAAACAACGCCAGCGACCGCGAAGCCCCTGTCGCCATCGTGCTGTTCCGGGATGACTACGAACCGTCTAATGGCGCCTATTATTTCCGTGAATCGGCCTATTCCGAATTTAATGGCAGGTTGTTGTGGACCGCCGAGAACCCGGATCTGGATCCCGACCTGGTGTCACAGTTCCCATCCAGCCCTATTGATGTTTCCGGTGAAGTTCCGGCCCAGGACAAGCGGCGCAGTGTCACTACCACCATCGGTTTGCTGACCCCACATCGCAGCCCGTTTGGTCTGGATGCGCCTGTGCGTTTTGAAACTGCGCCCAACCCCAACAGCCTGCGTTTTCGCCAGACCTATACCGTGACTTCGCTGGTACCGGAGTTCGAATTCCCTGATCTGATAGGACGCAAAGCAGGCTCGCCGGACTGGACCCTGGAACAATGGGCCGAGTATGTGCAAATGCCGGATGATCCGCGTTATGGCGAATTTGCGCGCCAGCTGACTGCCACCTTGCGTCCTGAATTTGCTGACGATCCCTATGCCAAGGCGATGGCGGTAAAAGCCTGGCTGGATGAGAACGGTATTTACAGTTTAAAAAATGAACATGCTTATGCCACTGATCCGGCTGCTTCGTTTTTGTTTGGGGACCTGACCGGATACTGCGTGCACTTTGCTTATGCCGCGACTTATCTTTACCGCAGTCTTGGTATTCCGGCGCGCGTAGGCGTGGGTTATTCGGTACCTTCCTCCAACCGCGCCGGTGGGTCTGCCCTGCTGATACAGGCGGTTAACGGGCATGCGTGGCCGGAAATTTATCTGGAAGACATGGGTTGGGTAATTGTTGATCCTGCGCCGCGTCAGACGCTGGTAGACATGAGCGTGGAGCCACAGGATTCTCTGCAACAATTATTGGGTGACATGCTGCGTGATGACGCCGCGTTCCAGGCCTTTTTGCAGGACAGGGCCGGCAACGCAGTCATCAACTGGGCGCTGTTGACGCGTGCTTTGATGATACTGACATTGTCGCTGCTGGCATTGTGCTGGCTGATTAAAATCTATCGTTTGCGCTGCGCCGCGTGGGCCGCAGAGAACGAGCAGTACCGGCTGGTTTACCGCGCCGCGCTAGACACTCTGGCCGCCCACGGCGAACGCCGGCGTTTTGGTGAAACCCGCGAAGCGTTTGCACGTCGTATCAGTCCTCAACTGCCTGCCTTTAAGATCATCAGCGACTGGCATCTGGCTGCGGCCCCGGGTTACGCTTTTGATGCTTCATTGGCAATGGCCGGTGCCGGCAGCCAGCAACGCATCAGCGGGCACAGCAAACAACAATGGTCGGCTCAATTTATTGAGCTGCAGACACAATTACAGCAATCCAAAGCCTGGTGGCAAAAAACACTGGCAGTGGTGCATCCGCTGTCATGGATAAAAAGTCGCTGAATCAATTTCCGAAGAATTTTATACAGTTTTCTGTTTGTGGAGTCGTGCATGCAAGTAATGGAAGCTCAGGCAACAAGCAACACCGATCTTGATCAGGCCCGCGAAGTTCTGGTGCGGCTGGGCAGCGCGGTCCGCGCCCAGGTACTGGGACGCGATGATGTAATAGAACTGGCGCTGATCGCGCTGATGGCCGATGGCCATGTGCTGCTGGAGGATTTTCCGGGCTCAGGTAAAACCACCCTCGCGAAAGCGCTGGGCGAAGCCATTGTGGATGACCAGCAAGTGAACACCAGAACATCAAACGTGCCAATTGCCCCTTTCCGCCGCATTCAGTTCACACCTGATCTGTTACCTTCCGACGTCACCGGCAGTTCGGTGTTTGACGCCAGCACCAACAGTTTTCATTTCCGCCATGGACCTATTTTTGCCCACGTTGTACTGGCTGACGAAATCAACCGCACATCACCCAAAGTGCAATCAGCAATGCTGGAAGCCATGGGTGAAAAACAGGTCACCGTCGACAATCAGACCTATGCGCTCGATCAGTTGTTCTTTGTGATAGCCACACAAAACCCGCTGGACCTGGTCGGCACCTATCCACTGCCGACTCCGCAGCTGGATCGTTTCCTGTTCAAGCTCACCATGAATCACGTTGAGCGCGACGCCGAGCTGGAAGTGCTTAACACCTGGCAGCAACGTCGTGACAAACAAAGTAAAAAAATCGAAGTGGGCCGCACGGAGATTCTGCAGGCGCGTCACGCCATCGATGCCGGCGTGTTTATCTCCGACGCAATCAAAACTGCACTGGTTGATATCTCTCGCGCATTACGCGTTGATGAACGCATTCTGCAGGGCAACTCCACACGCAGTCTGGTACTGATTCTGCCTGCACTGCAGGTGCTGGCCGCCATGCGTGGACGCAATTATGTTAACGCTGACGACCTGGAAACTTTGCTGCCACATGTACTGACACATCGTGTGGAATTGGCGCCCGGCTCATCAGATTTTGTCAAAATACTGCGCGACAATATGCGCGCGCCCATGGATCACCTGGCGCGATCAACCTTAAGCCAGCGCGCATGAGCAGAAAGAGCCCGAGCTCATTATGACACTGCGCAACATGACAGCCTGGAAGAACCGGCAGCCCCTGAAACCGATACTGAAGTTGACACTGAAGCGGGTGTTGAAATCGGTGGTTATGATCGGCTGCACGCTGCTCGGCGGCGGGTCCGCATTATATGCACAGGACACAGGCAGTCAGGGGTTCGACGACCTTGAATTCCCGATGACCCAGATTCTGTGTTTTGGCATGAGCGGCATTACCGATCGCAATGCGCTGGGGGTTTGTGATGCATTGGCGCTGGGGCAGAATGTGCGCGCACGTGAACTTGCACAGGCCTGGGTCACTGAACAACCCAACTCACCGGCCGCCCAATTTGCCCTATCAGAAGTACTGTTCCGGGTGGAAGGAAATCTGCCACGTGCGTTGTTTCATTTGAATGTTGCCGAATCCCTGATGAACTACACCAGTCTGGGCCGTGCTATCGAATCAGGCAATCTTGAGTGGCACTACCTGACGCTCAGCCAGCTGTCTTACACCCACCAGTTGATCGGTAATCAGAATGAATCCCTGCGTTATCTGGATATGATCAGCCAGATTTATGGACAGGATGTGGAGTCATTTCGTGGCTGGCCACTGATCAAGCTCAAACGCTACGATGATGCCCGCGCCAGCGCCGAAAGTGTACTGGCAAACAGCGACAATCCACGCGACCGCAGCCGGGCGTGGAATACATTATGCGCGGTGGAGCTGGCGGACCTGCGTCCCAATGAATCCCTGA
Organism: Pseudohongiella sp.; assembly: GCA_030651695.1. GTDB lineage: Bacteria > Pseudomonadota > Gammaproteobacteria > Pseudomonadales > Pseudohongiellaceae > Pseudohongiella. The sequence goes on from JAUSCD010000033.1 coordinate 52,030, forward strand.
TCGCTTGTGAAAATGCCATGAGCGAGGATCAGAGTATTGCGCTGGCGGATGCCAACGCAGATCTGGATACTGTGCACCTGCTTAATGCTTCAGAAGTTTCTCTCAATCTGCTGCGTTTTGATGAGGCTGAGGATTACCTGAACCGGGCATCACGCAATATTGATCCCAACAGCGTCGGCAACCCATGGGTATACAAACTTTATCTGTATATGAATCAGGCACGTTATGACAGTGCCCGCGAAGCACTGGATCGTATGCTGGTGTGGCGCGATGCTCAAAGCCCGCTCACCAATGTCATGAACCGGGGTGACCATTTTATGGTCAGTGCCATTTTTCTGATGCTGGCCGGATATCCGGAAGATGCCGCCCGCCTGACGCAGGCTGCCCTGAATCAACCGGACCGTACCGGCTCGTACACTGCCGACGAAGCACAAAAAGATTCGGTGGCCGCGCTGGTCAACAGCATGGCTCATCGTCTGCGCTACGAAAGAATTCGTGAACAGCTTGCCACCCAATCGTGGTGGAGCGCATGGCGCCTGCGTATCGAAGCACAAGCTGCACGTTTTCAATCCTGGCGCGCCGGACGACATGCGGCATCTCTGTTTGCTGATCAGGAAACCTTGCAAAACCGTATGCGTCCCTATGCGCCGCTGGATGTCCATATCCCGGAATGGATTGAATCTGAACTGATCAGGCTGATGGGCGCGGGTGTCATGCAGAATCTGCTCAACAATGCGGCCGCACAAGGTGCCTTTGCGCTGAACCAGGGTTACTTTCATTCTTATCAGACTGAAATCGCCGCCGTGCGCGGGCAACATGACTTGCTGCGCTCATCGGCCGAAGATGCGCTGCGCCTGCTGCCGTCACACGAAGTGTTATTGCGTGCACGTGCCTCTGCACGGCTGGCAGAAATGTTATGGAATACGGCCGGTTCCGGTAGCGCACAACGCACCGAAGCACTGGGACATTATGCTTACGCACTGAGACAGGACCCGGGACTGTTCCGACGTCTGGGCACTGCAATTCCCGTCACTTTTGTTGCGCCTCCGGCACAAGCTGGTAACGAAGAATTTGTCCGCGAATTGCGCAAGTACCTGCGCCGCTCTCCGCGCCTGATGGCACATAACGAAGGGCTCCCGCTGGAATTGTTGGCTGACGGTTCACAGACTTTGTGTCTGCGCGATGCGGGTGGCGACGCCCTGTCCTGTATACAGCTGGCGCCGGCAGCAGTATCGGAACAGGGACCACCGCTGGCAGAAGCAGCACAGAGTGACGCACAGAGACTGGCACAGCAGTTCCACGAAGGGACTTTCAGTCTGGCCTATGATATAAGCCGCACACAACGCCTTGCCCTGCTGGGCAACAGCGTGATTTTCAGCAACCAGAATAATAATGCTGCGCAGGAACAAAACACGCTTTTGCAACGTTAGTGTTGCAACGCCGGGTCTTTCCGTTTTTCAATCATCAGGACACTATGAATACAAAACCCAGTCACCTGAGCCGTGGCATGATTTTGCTATTGGCTGCGGCTTCCGCGCTTGGCCCCGTCGCCATGCAAATCATGTTGCCTGCAATTCCGATTGTGCGTGAAAGTTTTGATATCAGCACCGGGACGGCTCAGCTCACATTGAGTCTGTCCATGTTTTCGATTGCTGTCGCCACGCTGATTTACGGTCCTTTGTCTGACCGCTACGGGCGACGTCCGATTATGCTCATTGGAATCTGCATCACTGTGCTCGGATCAATCCTGTGCATGATGGCTGGCTCCATTGAATGGTTGATCGCCGGCCGTATCGTGCAGGCTGCTGGCGGCGCCGTAGGTCTGGTGCTCGCGCGCGCCATTGTGCGCGATGTCTACGATGCAGGTCAGTCCGCCAGCATTATTGCCACGCTGGTGATGGTAATGGTGGTAATGCCCATGATCTCACCCCTGATTGGCGGCGAGCTGATGGTGCGTTACGACTGGCATTCCATATTTTATCTGGTCGCAGCCATCAGTCTTGTCATGTTATTCGCCATGTATCGCCTGCTACCGGAAACGCTTGCCACACCGGTTCCATTCACCGGCACAATAAACATGCTGAAGGGTTTTGTCGGCCTGTTCAGGTCACGCGTATTCACCGCTTATGCATTCAGTACAGCATTTATTTCTGTAGTGTTTTTCACTTTTATTTCTGCGGCCCCCGAAGTGATGGTATCGGTGCTGAAGCGACCACCAAATGAATATGGTTACTATTTTATTATGGTGCCGGCAGCATTTATGGCGGGCAATTTCATGGCCAGAAAGTTGTCCCGGGAAATGGGCATCCACCGCATGATCACCATGGGCTCCAGACTCAGTCTGTTCGGGATTGTGGTGGCAATCGTCTTGCAGGTCGCCGGACTACATCATCCGTTGGCGCTGTTTGTACCGGTAGCAGTGAGCACATTGGGTAATGGTATTTCTTTGCCTAACGCTCAGGCTGGCGCCATCAACGAGTTCCCTCACATGGCCGGCAGCGCGTCCGGGCTCACCGGCTTTTTGCAGATGGCGCTGTCAGCACTGGCGGCCCAGCTGGTCGCATTGTTGTTCAACGGTACGGTATATCCCATGCTGTTGTTGATGCTGGCGGGATCAATGATTTCACTGGGCGCTTTTATGATGGTGCGCAAAACCCACCAGACAGCTGACTAGATGCCTGCGTAGGCTTCCAGATAGTTCACGGTGTGATTTTTGATGTGTTGCAGTGACATGAACATATCACTGAAGGTCTGGGCAGTAATGGCCTGACACTCGCCGGCGCGCAGGCGGTCCAGATGACGTTTGCGCTTGTCTTTGGCACTGCGTCGGACCTGTCGGCCGGCCTTGATCAGCAATCTGATTTCGCCGACATTTGCATTGCGTTTTCGCGCCTCCACCATCTGATCAAAATAGGTGATGACCTCGTCAAAGAAATCCAGAATATCCTGCCATGCTTCCGGCGATATATCTTCATTACGCTTGTATAAACGACTGCGATAGATACTCAAAGATTGCAGGGCATCGGCAATACTCTCCAGCTCATCGGCCATTCGCATCAAACCATAGGAACGCTCCGATTGTTCCTGTGTTACCGAACCGGTCAGCAGCACCGTAATGAAGTTGATCATCTCCTCTTCAATGTTGTCAGTGATATCTTCCAGATGGTTAATACGATCAAAACTCTTTTTATCGTGCGTCGGGCCGGTGATGTAAGTGCGCGTGACATCAAACATTTCACGCGCAATCACCACCATGTTGTCCATCTCCAGCTCAGCCTGCTGCAGAGACATTTCAGGCGCGATAATGGTACGCGAACCAAGATATTTGAGTTTGTGGACTTCTTTTTCTTCTTTCTGCGGTACCAGCCAGACGACCAGATTGGTCAGAAATCCAATCATCGGAATCCAGATCAGCACGTTCAGCAAATTAAACATGGTATGCGCGACGGCAATATGGAAAGCAATGTTGGGTCGGCTGCCGTCCGCACTCTGCAGATCTGCTTCACCGCCCACTATCAGGTCAACAAACTGCACGTACCACGGGAACAGCACAACAAAAACAATAGCGCCCAGAACGTTAAAAATGGCATGAGCGCGCGCCGCCCGGACAGCAGAAGTATTGGCGCCGATAGAAGCCAACTGTGCTGTGATAGTGGTGCCTATGTTCTCACCGATGATCAGTGCGACAGCCGTGTTGAAATCAATAACGCCGGTTGTCGCCAGGGTCATGGTAATACCCAGCATGGCTGAACTGCTCTGAACAATCATGGTCAGCACGCAGGCCAGCACGATACAGGCCAGCAAACTGGGTAATGAGTCCGCGCTGAACAGATGCAGATAGGAAATGAACGCTTCGTCAGTACGCAGTGGCACAAACGCGCCACTCATGAACTCAAGGCCGGTAAACACCAGCCCCAGGGCGACCAGCGATTTCCCCAATGTACTGAGCCAGGCACGCTGCGCCGACAACATGGGATACAAGCCGAGTCCGATCAGCAGCAGACCGTATTTTCCAACTTTGATTGAAATTACCCAGCCGGTTACTGTTGTGCCTATATTGGCACCCAGAATGACACCTATAGCCTGGCGCAGTTCCATCAGTCCGGCATTCACAATGCTGACCGTCATCACTGTGGTGATGGTGCTGGACTGAACAAAAACTGTAATGCCGACGCCGGCCAACACCGCCAGCACACGATTTCGTGTCAGAGATGAGAGGATCCCGCGTATTGCTTCTTTTCCACTGGATTGCAGCGCCTCAGACAAATATTTGAGTCCGAGAAAGAACAGGGCTAGCCCGCCCAGTGCGGTGTAGATGATTTCGAAGTAATTCATTTGGAGCGGATTCTATGCAACGAGCCGGAATATTACAATTTCTTTACAATTTGATGACAACAAAATCTGTTCTGCATCAAAGTTCCGGTGATGTCACCCGCCCGGACCCGTGACGCTGGTCAGAGTAGCCGTGAGCAGCAGCACCAGCAATGCCAGCAACATTTCCAGGCGGATACTGCGCGACAGCGCCAGAAGCACAGCCTGCGTATCTGCGCCGCTGTGCGCGCACTCGCGCAAGCGTGGAACCCAGCGGAATTTGTGCAAGGCACCCAATGCCATCATACCTGCCACCAGTAAAATTTTGGCGAACAGCAATTGCCCATGCAGATTATCAAACAAGGTCAGCAAGCCGCCTTTCAGCAAGCAGATCAGACTCACGCCGGTCAACAGCATGAGCCCCAGCATCCACCACGCGTAAAACCCGAATCGCTCCAGCACCACAGCTGTGTCACTGAGCTCTTCGGTATGGGGAAATTGCCCGGCACCAGCATTGCGGCCGACCAGCAGGTAAAGTGGGTATAAGGACCCGGCCCAGCAGGCTATCGCCAGCACATGAATCCCGGTCAGCAGCTCGGCAAGCCGGCTGACTGCGCTGGCGTGTCCCTGAGATGTCACCGCAATAACAAAACATGTCAGGGCCGCCAGTGTGACAAACAGACAGAAACGCCTGGCAGCGAGGTGCTGAAAAGGAAAACCGGGGAGATTGAAGGGTATCAGTGCAATCAACGCCAGCAAAAAACCAATCAGGCGCCAGCGTATTGCTGAGCCCACTTCGGTCTCCGCCAGAATGCTGCCCATCAGGGGGTCAAACATGCCGGCGAAACCGTTTTGATTAACAGAGCCGATTTGTATGAGGAAGAACAGACACGTGGCGAGCAAACCGACCAGCGTGACTGGCAACAGATAGGCACGGACGATGATCTGAACGGCAGTTTGATGCTGTCGGTTCATCCACAGCACCAGCATGCCGCCCGCTACCGCCAGCATTCCGAGGTAAATCAGCGTTTTGCTGAGTACACTGGCCAGTTCCCACGTGCTCATAAATCAGTTCTTGTCAGTGGTGATGATGTCCGGCTCCACTATGGGACTGAACGCTTGCCTCTTCACCATCGGCACTGACAGTAAATATGAATGTGCCGTTGACCGGATGTCCGTCCGAACCAATAACTGTCCAGTTTACTGTATGTGCACCCATCATCAGCATGGGAAGCTCGTAACTGTAAGTATTTGTGGCTTCTGTCGAAGGCGTAAAACCAAACTCGATATTATGACTTGCACCGTGAACCAGAGTCAGGCGCAGCATACGCACGCCTTCGTTAAAGGTCAGCTCCAACTTCTCTGGCGAGACCACGGTGGATTGATTGCCGGGTGAGGAGGCTGTCAGAGAGCTGTGCGCCAGAACTGAGGCAGAAAACAGACTGAACAGACCTGCGACACCAGCCGCCAGTAAAAGAGTCTTGATCCTTGAAACAATACGCATTTGAGCAACTCCTTATAATAAATGTCCGAATGTGTCTTCAGGGTACGGCCCGCAGACTGAATCCACCCTTAACGCTGTGCGCTGAAGTGTACCCTATTGTTTCTGCCTTTTCAGCGTCTTAACAGTGACACTTCGTCGCAGATCAGCGGGACTTCGACGGCAAACCATGCTGTAACTCCCGACGTAGTTCGATACAATGGCGGCGTCCCGCTGCCAAGGCGAAGGCATCAAGTGCCTGATTCCTGCAGAATAAACTGTCTCCGCAGGTAATAGGGCAATAAAACGGGTGGCCTTGGCCGCCCGTTTTTTGATACAAGTAACGTAATAACAAAGACACCACAGACACACCAAAGCAGGCCAAGCGGGATGAGTGACAAGTTACTGGATGGTTATAAACGTTTTAAAGAAGGTTATTTTGCGCAGAATCGCGACAAGATTCGTGAGATGGCACAACACCAGAAGCCCTCTTATGTGCTGATTACCTGTTGTGATGCGCGACTGGAACCTTCTCTGATATTTGATACAGAGCCGGGCGAATTATTCGTGATCCGTAATGTGGCCAACCTGGTACCTCCTTACGAGACAGGTGGTTCGTATCACGGCACCAGCGCAGCGTTGGAGTTTGCGGTGACGGTACTGGAAGTGCCGGAAATTCTGGTACTGGGACATTCGCGCTGTGGCGGCATACGTTCACTGGTGACTGAGCAGGACAAACTGCAGCCCGATTCGTTTATCGCCCGCTGGATGTCGATTGTGGCACCGGTGGCGCAACTGGCCGATCCCGACAAGCTGGATGACATCAAAACCTTTAACCGCTGCGAACAGGCAGCTGTTGGTTTTTCACTGCGCAATCTGATGACCTATCCGTGGATTGCCGAACGTGTGGAAACCGGTACGTTAAAACTCAATGGCTGGCACTACAACATCTACACCGGCGCCCTGAAGCACATCCATGATCAGGACACCATTTCGATTATTGTTGAGGAAGACGCGCAGAACTGATTCAGTTCTGCGCTGCGGTTTTGTCCGTCAGCGCTGCGTCCGATGCAGCCGCTTTGCGCGCACGACGTGTGCTGAAGCGGTTGCTTATCCAGCTGCGCAAGGTATAGGCACCCACATAAACTACAGGGATAAACACCAGTGTAATCAGCGTGGACGCTGTCAGGCCACCGATCACCACACGACCAAGTGAAGCCTGCATCTCAGCGCCGGCTCCGATTCCCAATGCCATAGGCATTAAGCCCAGCACCGTGGTCAGCGTAGTCATCAGGATAGGACGCATACGCAGTTTGCCGGCTCGGACAACGGCAGGAATCAGATCCATGCCTTCTTCCCGGCGCATCATATTGATGTAATCGACCAGCAGAATGGCATTGTTGACAACAATACCAATCAACATGATCAGCCCCATAAAACTCTGCATGTTCAGTGTTGTGCCGGTCGCCAGCAACATCGGAATCACGCCCACAATCGCCAGAGGTACGGAGAACATTACAATCAACGGATCCAGGAAGCGCTCAAACTGCGCCGCCATCACCATATAAATCAGCACCAGCGCCATCACGATTGCCATTACAAAGTCGCGCTGTGCACGTTGCTGTTCCTCGTATTGCCCACCGTAAACAATCGAGAATCCATCTGGCAGCGGCATCTGTGCAAGATCAGCCCTGATGCGCTCGACCGCGTCTCCCAGCGCAAGGCCTGATTCAAGATTGGCGTTGATATAAGTCACCCGCTGGCCGTTGATGCGGCGGATGTCTGTCGGGCCTCTGTCATAGGAACTGGTTACCAGCGACGACAAGGGCACTACCTGACCATTGGCGGCGCGTACGGAAATATTATCGATGTCCTGCACGTTCAAACGGTCTTCCTGACGCAGGCGGACCATAATATCGATTTCTTCACCACGATCACGGAATACACCCGCACGTGAGCCACCGATACTGGCCTGCACAGCGCGGCTGACATCGGCAACACTGATGCCCAGACTGGCCATGCGCTCACGATCAAAACTGATATTCTGCTCTGGCCTGCCTTCAAGCCGACTCAGGTTCACATCGGAGATGCCCGGCACTTGCTCAACACGTTCACGTACGGCCTGAGCAACATCCACGGCCTGATCAAGATCGTAACCGCGCAGCTCTATTTGCACAGCGTCATCGCCACCTGAGCCCAATAGCCGGTTCATAAATCCCATTCCCGACTGTGCACGAACCTGCACACGCATGCCCGGGATGGCCTGCTGCACACGGGCACGCAGGAAGTCAGCCAGCGCATCGGCATTCATGGTTCGTTGTGACTGGTCCACCAGCATGATTTCAATTTCAGCGTTGCCGTTAGATACGGTGCGCAGGTAATGCAGCACATCGTCCTGAGGCAAAATGGCCTGCACCACGCTGTCCATTTCCATCAGATAGGAATGCAAAATAGCGATATTGGTGCCTTCGTCCATAAACATGCGTACGCGAATGCTGTCGGCCTGCGCCTGAGGGGTGAGTTCGTATGACAGGAAACGGGCACTGTAGAGCGCTGTAGCCAACAGCATAAGCGTCCCCAGTACCACAACAACGCTATGCTTCAGTGCCCACGCCAGCCCGCGCTCATATTTCGCTTCGAGGGCGCCGAGAATGCGCTCATTCAATCCCGGCTTGTTCACACGTTCATCGTCAGGCACTACCGTGAGGAAACGGCTTGCCAGCATAGGCACCAACGTCAGCGCAACAAACAGTGAACATATCAGGGAGAATGCCACCACCAACGCAAGTTCCTGATACATGGCGCCAGTAGTTGTTTGCATAAACATCACCGGCAGGAAAATCACCAGCGTAGTCAGCGTTGAGGCGATGACCGCACCTGTGACCTGGCGGGTGCCTTCAGCTGCCGCATGCATACGTGATGCCCCGTTCTGCCGCAGGCGCACGATGTTTTCAATCACCACAATGGCGTTGTCCACGATCATACCGACACCCAGCGCCAAGCCGCCAAAACTCATCTGATTGAGTGTCAGACCTCCGAAGTACAACAGTCCGAACGTCGAGATGATCGCGATCGGAATCGCAACCGAAATCACCATGGTGATGGAGCCGTTGCGGAAAAATGCCATCAGTACGATTACTGTCAGCATGCCGCCCCAGAGCGCCGAGTTGCGCACGCTGTCGATGGACTGCTGAATAAACTGGCTCTGGTCCTGCACCACGATCATATTGATATCTGAACGCTCTGCTGAAATGCGCGCAGCTTCACGCTTGATTGCCTCCGCTACGGCAACTGTATTTGCGCCGGATTGTTTGCGGATACCCAGACGCAGCATGGGCGTCTCGTTGATCTCAACAAAGCGGCCGATGTCGCGGCGATCCAACTGAACTTCTGCCAGATCTCCGACCCTGACCGGCACGCCGTTAACGTTGCGGATGACGGTGTCGCGCACTTCCTGAACGTTGGAGTACTCACCGGTGGAGCGTACATACAGATCACTCAGGCCTCGCTGCACATTGCCACCCGGCAACGTAGAGTTCTCGCGACCGATTGCAGAGCTGATATCGCTCATGGTGAGACCACTGGCTAACAGGCGATCACGGCTGACCTCGACCCGGATTTCGCGGTTGACGCCACCCCAGATATCAATGGCGCCTACGCCCTGTATCTGCTCGAACCTGCGGGCCAGGTCACGCTCCAGAATGCGCGTCAGCTCCATCATGTCCAGCGTCGACTGAGCGCCCACCACCACAATCGGCTGGTCATCAGGATTAAACCGATTGATACGCGGCGCATCGGCTTCGTCGGGCAATTGACGACGCACCCGATCCAGCGCTTCGCGTACATCATTGAGCATCACATCTATGTTCACGCCCTGCCCGAAACGCAGAGATACTGACGCATTACCTTCTCTCGAAAACGACTGCATGCGCTCTACATTCGGCACTACCGAAAGGGCATTTTCCAGCGGCTGCGTGATAAGCAGTTCAATTTCTTCAGGCCCCACATTGGGATAACTGACCTGCACAGATAATTCAGGCATCTCGATGGCGGGCAGAAGGTCAACCGGCAACAGCCGGAAAGACAAGGTGCCGAGCGTAATGATGATCAGGAAAATCATCGTTGTGGCAACGGGGCGCCGGATTGAGGTTGTGGTCAAAGCCATAGTAACAATGCTCTAGGTTAGCAACTCTCTGAGGAAAGTTGGCCCAAAAAGGCCTGCGAAAAAAGGCGCCCTGGTTTCAAATCGCCTGGCGAGGCTCAGTTTCAGCTTTCAGTACGGGCCTGCGCTTCGCGCCGGGCAGCATCAATAATTTCAAACAGATCACGGCTCTGCATGCGCTGTAAGTCCATCATGCGCTGCCAGTCTACCAGCCGGGCACGTGCCTCTGTGGTATTGCCTGTCAGCAGATTCTGACCAACTGTCACCACCCAATCCCCGGCTTTGATGCCGCGCACACCGGATGCCATACGGCCGCTGGCAATCACATCAACCGGCACAAAACTGACAGGTAGCGAAGGGGTTAATGCGGGGGCACCATCCACCTCAGCCTGGGGCCGGAATTCATCACCGACTGGCGGCTGCATAACAAAAATACCTTCGACCCCTGTGCGCGGATGACGATATATCGCGCTGTTTGGAATCAGCACTGCTTCCTCAGACTGGCCATAGAGCACATCAACAGTTACAAACATGCCGGGACGCATCAGGCCATCCTGATTGCTGACATCGATATATGCCTGGGTGCGCAAGGTACTGCTGTCAAGAAACGGGGATACGCGAGCTATGTCGGCCGATATCATGAGATCCGGCCAACTGTCGGAATACAGGTTAACCGGCATACCTTGGCGAATATAGGTCAGATTGCGTTCAGTCAGCAGAATTTCCACCTGCATCTGCGTCAGATCTCCAATCAGAAACAGGCGGGTGTTCTGACTGGCAATCTGGCCACGTTCGGCGTTGCGCAAACCAATGGTGCCACTGGTAGGCGCACGCACGGTCGTGCGGGCAAGCTCCATTCGCCGCTCTTCGAGCTGGGATTCCACTTGTCGTTGCTGCGCCTGACGCAATTGCACATCGGCCTGGGCCACTGCCACCTGGGCACGGACCGCTTCCAGCGCGGACACAGTCTCAAGCTGGCGCGTACGCAATTCCTCAATCCGGATCAGCTGATTGGCCAGTACCTGAAAATTGGCTTCAGCCTGGCGCGTCTGAGCACGTGCGACCTCAAGCTGCGACTCTGCCTGCTGTAAGCGCTCCCGGTATTCCGTGTCACGGATTTGCACCAACGGATCACCGGCATTCACAAATTGGCCATTATCGGCAAATATCTGAACAATCGGGCCGCCGACTTCAGGGAAAATTTCAGCCTGATTGCGTGCAGTTACCTGGCCGGTCAGACGCTCTTCCAGGGGCAAGCCACCGTATTGGGCGGCGACCACTTCAACGGCGGGAATCAGACCCGGAGGCATTCCGCCCTGACCACCAAATCCCCCCCCAAAACCACCAGGACCGCCGCGCATGCCGCCCTGCGGCCCTGCAGGCGCAGCACCAGTCTGACTGGTATTGCCTGTCTCAGACTCGGAGCTACAGGCAGCTACCAGCATCACTACAACAAGCAGGACTATCCTACAGGGTCTGAAACTGAGGCCGTGTGGATTACTGTGAAATTGCTTGATCATAGTGTTGGTCTCTGTAACTTCTGTGGCCAAACAGCCTGAATGACTCGGAACTACGCACAGCATACGCCATCGGGCCACTAAAATGGTGTCAAAACCCTAGCAATTACAGGGCATTCGTCCTGTCAAACGCGGCATTCACAGCAAGCTGTAACAAGAGTTTTCAGGAACATCAAATCTGCCACATTTCTGACAGATTTCTCTTCCATTACGCTATTCTTGGCATAGACTTCTAGCTGGTTTAACGTAACGCGACATTTTTTCCGTCTCGCGCCGGTTAATTATGTTTTTCCGACGGCTACGAAAGCAGTAATAGCAGCTTTTTTTATGAATCAGCGGGGCACGTTATGAGCACATGGGACAACGCGATCACCGGCACACCGGGTACCGGGGCTGTCAATTCGCACAGCTTCGGAGGCGCGGTCAGTTTTTTCCGCACACCGTTCGGCCGCGACCTGACGGGCATTGATGTTGCCGTCATGGGCATTCCGCTGGACATTGCAGTCACCAACCGTTCAGGTGCCCGTCTTGGCCCCCGGGCTATCCGCAATGCTTCAATGTCGCTGGCATGGGAGCGGCCCTGGCCATGGAAAACAGATCCTTTGCAGGCTCTGAAAGTTGTCGACTATGGTGACTGTGAAAACAAAAGCGGCGGTGGTCTGACCAGCGTCAAACACATTGAAGGCTGGGTTGATCAGATCCTCGATGCAGGAGCCGCCGCGCTTTTGCTGGGGGGTGATCACTTCATCAGTTACCCAAGCCTGCGCGCACACTTTAAAAAACACGGTAAAATCAGCCTGATTCACTTTGACGCGCACACTGACACCTGGCCAAGTTCCGGTGAAGGCATCAATCATGGCACGATGTTTTATCAGGCAGCCAAAGAAGGCATTGTCGATCCTGCTACGTCAATACAGATCGGCATTCGTACAACCAACGACGACACCCTCGGTTATGAAATTGCCTCAGCCACTGATGTGCATGAGCAAAGCATTGCCGCCACTGTCAAACGGGTGCGTGAGCGTGTTGGTAACAACCCGGTTTACATAACCTTTGATATCGATTGCCTTGATCCTGCATTTGCACCCGGCACCGGCACCCCGGTCCCGGGTGGCCTGAGCTCGTTTCAGGCACTCAGCATTATTCGCGGGCTGGTGGGTATCAATCTGATTGGCATGGATGTGGTAGAAGTGGCACCTGCCTATGATCACGCCGAAATGACTGCACTGGCGGGTGCGCAGATTGCCATCGAATTGCTCGCTCTGTACGCCGAATGTCGTGCCGCACACGCTCTTTAACAAGGAATCCTGATGACCGATTTAACTGCAAAAAATGGCCCGAAATGGACTGTCGAAGACGCTCAGGAACTGTACGCACTGGACACTTGGGGGGATGGTTTTTTTAGCATCAATGACAAAGGCCATGTCAGTGTGCGCCCTATTGAAGGCCAGGACATATCGGTAGATCTTATCGATGTTGTAGAAGAAGCATTACAGGAAGGTTCAACTCTGCCCCTGCTGGTCAGGTTTCAGGATATCATCAGTTCACGCGTGAAAAAGTTGAACCGCAAGTTCCGCGAAGCCATTGAAGCAGCGGAATACGAAGGCCGTTACCGCAGCATTTTCCCCATCAAAGTGAATCAGCTGCACGAAGTCGTAGCCGAAGTTCTGGACGCCGGCAAGGAATTTGATATCGGGCTGGAGTGTGGTTCAAAAGCCGAGTTGATGGCCGCGTTGCCTCTGGTTGGCTGTGAAACACTGTTGCTGTGCAATGGTGTAAAAGATCACGTTATGCTGACCATGATGCTGAACGCACAACAGATGGGTCAGCAGGTCATTCCGATTATCGAAAAGTACTCGGAATTTGACCAACTGATGATTCTGGGCGAACAACGTCAGCAGGCACCGAGACTGGGCGTACGCGTAAAATTGAATACACGTGGCGCCGGCCGCTGGTTTGAATCCGGCGGTTCACGCTCAAAATTCGGTCTGACAATTCCGGAGCTGGTACGACTGGTCAGCGAACTGGAAAAGAAGAACATGCAAAACTCGCTGGAGCTTTTGCACTTCCACCTGGGCAGTCAGATTTCTGATATTCAGGTGCTGCGCGCAGCCGTAAAAGAAATCACCCATATTTATGCCGAACTGATCAAACGCGGTGTCGCAGTCAGGTTTCTGGATGTTGGTGGTGGCCTTGGGGTGAACTATGGCGGCGACTATGACAATCCCGAATCGTCCATCAACTATGGTTTGCGTGAATACGCCAACGTGGTGGTGTACGCGGTAAAAGAAATCTGTGATGAACGCGGTGTTCCCTGCCCGACCCTGTTATCGGAAAGTGGACGTGCGCTTACCGCACATCACTCCATGCTGGTAATACCGGTACTGGGCGTACACCGACCAGACAGCCCGCCGGTCAACGATCTGCCGCCGGACTCGCCATCGGTCGTCGCACGCATGGAAACGTCATATCAGGAAGCCTGTGCCACCGATGTCACCGGAATCCTGCTTGAGTGTTATCACGACGCACAGGAAGCCCGACAGGAAGCCGACCAAATGGCGCGTCTGGGTTACCTGACGCTGGATCAGATGGCACATACCGAAAGCATGTACTGGAGCACCTGTCGTGAAGTGCTGCGCAAACTGATTGCAGCCGACCTGACGCCTCCGCCCAATGAACAGCTGGAACTGGAAGAGCAACTGACAGATTTGTATCTGTGCGATTTCTCCGTTTTTCATTCCATCATCGACCACTGGGCAATTGAACAGGTATTCCCTGTGCTGCCGCTGCACAAACACACCCAGCGTCCTGAGCGCCGGGCACAGGTAGTCGATCTGACGTGCGACTCTGACGGAAAAATTGATCAGTATGTGGTAGGCAGCGGCAACACCAGCTGGTTGCCATTGCACAAACATCAACACGGCGAGCCGTATTACATCGGCATTTTTCTGGTGGGTGCGTATCAGGAAATTCTGGGTGATGCCCATAACCTGCTTGGCCGCGTGGATGAAGTCCACGTATACGCCCGCGAGGACGAAACCGGCAACTTCTGGATCGAGGAAACCCTCAAAGGCATCAGCACCAAGGATATGCTCAATCAGGTTCAGTACTTCCCCAATGACCTTGATCGCCGAATGACCGAACTGGTGCGCAAACAGATCAACGCAGGCGTAATTAAACCTGCGGAAGGCACACGTATTTTGAACAACTATACAAAACGCCTGGAAGAGAGTACTTATTGCACCACCGAGGTTGTTCGGTAGCGTATTTATTGACAGTCATGTTCCTGATGGTGAACTCATATGAAAGCTGACTACCTGCCAAGGCCTGCGTTGTTAAAGGCATCTGCCGTTATATTTTCAATCACCTTGCTTGCTGCCTGCAGCCCGCCAGCAACGCAAACAGAAACAGCGACCGAAACAGTTGCAGCTGCAAATCCAGGCAGTCTGATAGAGGCTGAATTACACCAGCACATCGCGGTGCTGGCATCAGATGAATTTGGCGGTCGCGCACCTGCAACGCCAGGTGAAAAACTGACCACGGACTATTTGCAGCAGCAATTTGAGTTGCTCGGTATACAGCCTGGCAACGGCGACAGCTATTTGCAATCAGTCCCGGTAACAGAAATTACCGTCACTAATACCCCTACCCTGAGTTTACGCGGCGGCGATTATATTGCTGACCTGAGTTACGCAGATGAGATGGTCGTCGCCACCTATCAGGAAACTGACTCGGTGGAGCTGGTCAACAGTGAAATGGTGTTTGTTGGCTATGGCATTGTTGCACCCGAGCGCGGCTGGGATGATTACGCCGGGGTGGATGTGCGTGGCAAGACTGTGGTCATCCTTGTTAATGATCCGGGTTATGCAACACAAAACCCGGAACTTTTTAACGGTAACGCCATGACCTGGTATGGGCGCTGGCCTTACAAATACGCCGAAGCCGCGCGTCAGGGCGCGGCCGGTGCGTTGATCATCCACGAAACCGGTGCCGCCGCGTACGGCTGGGATGTGGTACGTAACAGCTGGACCGGCTCGCAAATTGTGCTGAGCAATGAGCAATCGGTTGCCAACAACAGCGCGGTGATCGGCTGGCTGACCCAGGACTCGGCACGACATCTGTTTAATGGCGCCGGACTGAATTTCGATGAATTGGTCAGCGCCGCTGCGCAGCCGGATTTCAGAGCAGTGCCTTTGAAAGATATTCGCGCCAGCACCAGCTTGCGCAACAATGTTCGCAACTCATCGTCCAATAACGTGATTGCAATGATTGCGGGTACAGAACGCCCGGATGAAACCATTATCTACACAGCGCATTGGGATCACCTCGGCACCAATCCGGATTTACCCGGCGACAACATCTACAATGGTGCCGTCGACAATGCTGCCGGCACAGCTGCATTGCTGTCGCTGGCAAGAGAATTTTCGCAACATCCGGAACCGCCGAAACGATCAATAGTTTTCCTCGCCGTCACTGCCGAGGAATCGGGCTTGCTGGGGGCACAGTGGTACACCGAAAATCCGGTATTCCCGTTAAGCAAAACAGTCGCAAATATCAATATTGACGCACCCACGGTCAGTGGCCCGATGAACGATATTGTGGTCATTGGTTACGGCAACAGCGAGCTGGAAGACTATCTGCGTGAAGAGCTGGTCAACCAGCCCGGGCGTTATGTGGTCGCTGAACCCCACCCGGAGCGCGGCTCCTATTACCGCTCTGACCACCTGAATTTCGCTCGCCAGGGGGTACCCGCTCTGTACGCCAAATCGGGGCAGGACAGCGCCGAACACGGCCCGGAATGGGGTGCTGCACAGGCCCAGGACTACGTTGACAATCGCTACCACTCACCCGCTGATGAGTATGACCCTGCCTGGGATCTTAGCGGCACCGTGCTGGATATCGAGCTGTATTTTGCTATTGGCCATCGGCTGAGTCAGGAAACACTCTGGCCAAACTGGTATGAAGGCAACGAATTCAAAGCGATTCGCGATGCCAGTGCTGCGGAGCGTTCTGAGTAGAAAGTCACCACAAAATGAAAACACTCCGCATATTGCTGACTTTTTCGACCGCGCTGCACTTACTGGGTTGGTGCAGCACGGTTTTTGCTGAAACCGGATCTGCCCTGAGCCTGTCAGTCAGCTACCACAACAATATTCCAAACGCGGTGAGTGAGCCGGATATATTCGGCGACAGCTTTACGGATATAAACTACCGGCTGGATCGCTTTTTTGTCGCCAGCCCCGGTAATCGCCTGTCTGTAGGCACAACACTGAGGGCACGCCAATACCGCCACTCTCAGGGCCTTGAAAGTATCAGTGCCGGGCTGGCGATGGCATATAGTCATCGGGCCGGTCTGGGTGCATATGCACCGCGCTTTAATATAAGTTTTGAACTAGCCCGATACGAATTCAGCGAAGCCATCCGGGATGCCTGGCTCGCATCGCTGGACATGAATATGAGTAAACGCATCAGTCCTGAGTGGCTATTGACGCTGGGACTGTTGTTCGAGGATCGTGATGCCAAAACCCGCTCTGAGCTTCAATTCAGACCGGACTTTACTGCAGGTGTTTTTGACCAGAAATCCGCAACAGTCAGCGGGAGACTTGACTACACATTGCCCAATTACTCTTTGCTGAGTTTTGGATACCGGTTTCGCGACGGAGACATCGATGCCAGCTCCCGCCCCGGATCACCGCTGTTGCGGGTAGCAAAGGCCATTGCCCGCGACACCGGACTGGGAAGAAACTACGTGGCATACCTGATCGAAGCCAGAAGCCACAGTTTCAGCGTGGACTGGGCGGTTGCAGTGACTGATAATTCAAGTATCGGAATCGGTTATCAACGCTCAATAGCCGATGCTGGTCGCGGCATTGAATATGACCACAACAACGTTCGCGCGGAATATACCCTGCGCTTCTGACAGGATCGCTGATATGCACCTGAAAACAACTGCGTTCGCGGCCCCCCGGATTATTGTGCTGGCTTTTTTGTTCGCGCCATCGCTGACTGCGGGTGAACTGGAAGTCGTATTCAAAGATGACAGTGGCCAGCCGATCGCCAATGCGGTGGTTGAGGTAATATCGCCAGAGGTTTCTCTACCGCTGGGTCTCGCACTGACCGGCATGATGGACCAGGTTGATAAAGAATTTGTTGGCCCGGTATTGCTGGTTGTGCAAAACAGCCTGGTTCAGTTCCCTAACAGCGATGATATCCACCACCACGTCTATTCTTACTCCGACACCAAACGCTTTGAATTGCCTTTGTATACCGGCAACACAGCTGAGCCGGTGCTGTTTGATAAGGCTGGGGTTGCAACCATAGGCTGCAATATTCATGACTGGATGGTGGGATACATCTACATCAGCCAGACGCACCTGGCTGCGCTATCCGACAGTGACGGTAGAGCGGTACTCACGGAACTGGATGCTGGCGAGTACAAATTCAGAATCTGGCACTCACGCATAAAAAACAGGGATCAGGCCACTGAGTACACCGTGATTGTCCCGGAATCAGGCACATTGCAGATGGCCCTTGAATTGGAACTTAATCCGGATCGCCGAATTCGCAGGGCGCCTGTTTCAGGCAGAACAAATTATTGAGGGTGTTATGACAGCAGGACGCAGCAATTTTGATGCAATGGTGGCCAAATGGAATACAGATGGTTATCTGGTTCTACCCGGTTTCTTCGATAATAAACGCATTGCCCGCGTCAATGACCTGGTCGATGAACTGTGGGACTCGCGCGCCGCCAAACCCAATCAGCTGATTATTGATACATTTCTGGGGACTCCCGAAACTCGACGAACACGCTTTTCCACTGTCCCGGATCAGGTGCGTGAATCTCCTTATAAACTGAATGATCTCTATCTGGACTATGAGGATGTCAGACAAGTCGTGTTGGACAAAGAACTGGCGAAAATTGTGGGTTTGTTGCTTGGCGGCAAAGCGCTGGTCTTTAATACGCTGAATTTCGAATATGGCTCCGGGCAAGACGATCATGTAGACACGTTCTACATGCCACCAAAACAAGCCAATCGGATGCTGGCTAGCTGGATGGCGCTTGAAAATATTTCCCCGGACTCCGGGCCGCTACGCTACTACCCAGGCAGCCATCTGATACCTCCGTATTTGTTTTCAAACGGTAAGACCAATGTTATTGGCGCAGAACTGCCGGCGTTTTACAGCTATATGAAGCTGGAACTGGAAAAAAGAGGAATTGAGCCGGTGAGTTTTCTGGCCGGGCGCGGAGATGTATTCATCTGGCATGCCCAGTTGTTCCATGGAGGCACACCCATCATTGACCCGCAACAAACACGTCGCTCACTGGTGACGCACTATTACCGCACAGCAGAATACAGACACTTGTTCTGGCGGCTCAAAAAAGTCAATGAGCACGGGTATTACTACAGGCGGCCACATCAAACACCGCATTGAACTCAGGCTTTCCTCAGGCCAGGTTTCTGAAGAAAAATCTCATGAATTTTGGCGCATGCTCGGACATCACGATGCCATTGGCATCGCGCAGATAGTCCACCACGATGCCTGTGATGTATGCCATCAATGCCATGCTGAGAACAGTTGGATCTACATCAGCGGACAGATGTTTGTGTTTTTTGGCGCGTGTGAAGTACTCGGAGAAGAGTTCGGTGTTCTTCTTCTTGCGGGCGTTTTGCAAGTTCAGGAAGTGCTCCATCTCTCCGGTATAGTCACATTTAAAAAACAGAATACTCAGTACTTTGAACTTGTATTGGTTTGTCTCCAGATCGATGAGTAAGTCGGAGCACAAACGTTCAAGCTGCAGTAACGGATGCGGATGATCGTTGCGCAGATCACCGAGGATGGTGTCCGCAAATGACAACTGCAACTGGTCGTGCAATGCATCAAAAACATCCAGTTTGTTCTTGAAATGCCAATAGATGGCGCCGCGGGTGACTTCTGCCCGTGTGGCTATGTCATTCAGGGTGGCGTTCGCCACCCCGCGCTCGAAGAACACGTCCACAGCCGCATCCATGATGCGACTGCGTGTTTCTAGCGCCTCTTCCTTGGTACGTCGGACCATGTGCTGTCTCACAAAAATGAATCAATCATAATTCAAAATTTATATCGAATGGCGGCTATTATACATACGTTCATGTATGTATAATAGCCGCCATTCACAAATCTGCGACCACCTAAAATAAGAACTCAGGTTGCCTCATCCCAAAAGAAGAGAAACTATGAAAACCCGAGTTCTGGTTGCCATAAGCGCCGCAGCGTTTTTAAGTGCCACCGCAATTTATCAACTTTTGTCTGGGCAAGTCAGTGTTTCAGCGTCCGATTCGCCTGAAGCATCCATATCGGCCATGCCGTCGCCCACTGTCACATTGGTCGAAGTCACTGAAGCGGATTTTGAAGCGGTTGAGCGCCTTCCGGGGCGCACTCACGCCTATCGTCTTGCAGAAATCCGGCCACAGGTCAGCGGACTTTTGCTGGAACGTCTGTTTGAGGAAGGCGAGCTGGTGGAACAAGGTCAGCCTCTGTATCAGATTGACTCTTCGCGATATGAGCTGGATTTGCAGCGCGCCGAAGCAAATCTTATGACAGCGAAGGCTAATGCCGAACTGGCCGGGCTTAATCTCAGTCGGGTAGAGAGTCTTCGTCAGTCAGACGCCATCAGCCAGTATGATGTTGATCAGGTGCAAAACGCCCTGGCGCAATCGCAAGCAGCACTGATGACTGCCAATGCCGCAAAACGCGATGCTGAACTCAATATCGAATATACCCGGGTCTATGCTCCGATTTCTGGTCAGATCAGTCAGTCTCTGATCACGGAGGGCGCATTGGTCACAGCAAATCAGGCACAACCGATGGCGGTCATCACTCAACTTGATCCCATCTATGTAGATGTAATGCAAAGCAGCGCTGATCACATGCGCATGCGATCGGCGTTGGCCAACGCCGGCAGCCTGCCGGTTACGCTGGAGCTTGCTGATAGATCAAGCTACGAACAAACGGGCCAGTTGCAGTTCTCCAGTGTGTTTGTCAGTGAAAGCACCGGTTCGGTGCAACTGCGGATGCTGTTCCCCAACCCGGAGCACACCTTGCTGCCGGGGTTATTTGTACACACCCGTTTGCCAATCAGCGCACAGCGCGGATTTCTGGTTCCGCAGCAAGCCGCCATCCGCGATAACAACGGAAATCTCACGGTATGGAAAGTGCAGCCGGACAACTCGGTACGCCCGGTTGCGATTGAAGTCGCAAGAGAACAGGGCAATCAGTGGCTGGTGACCAGTGGATTACAAAGCGGTGACCGTATTGTGCTGGAAGGTTTTCAGCGTCTGGCGCCTGGTGTCGTAGTTAACTATTGATCAGCCAACTATTAAGTAGCCAGCGCTAATCTGTCACTCTATTTCCAGCGGGTATCAACATGTCCACATTCTTTATTAATCGCCCGGTTTTTGCCTGGGTGATCGCTATTGTCATTATGCTGGCCGGCGCGCTTTCCATTCTGCGCCTGCCTATCGAGCTTTATCCCGGTGTCGCTCCGCCCTCGGTAACAATCAATGCCATGTATCCGGGCGCCTCTGCGCAGACTGTAGAAAACAGTGTCACGCAGGTCATTGAACAACGCCTGACAGGTATAGACAAGCTGCGCTATTTTGTCTCCAACAGCTCTGATGGCTCGGTGATGATCACGCTGACTTTTGAACCTGATGCTGATCCGGATATCGCACAGGTCCAGGTTCAGAACAAAGTTCAGGGCGCACTGTCACAGCTGCCTCAGGAAGTACAGGCGCTGGGCGTCACCGTGAACAAAGCCAACAGCAACTTTCTGCTGGTGGCGGGTTTTACCTCTACTGATGGCAGTCTGAGCCAGCGCGAAGTGGGTGACCTGGTATCTTCCACCGTTCAGGACGTTATCTCCCGGGTTAACGGCGTGGGTAGCGTTACCGTATTTGCCGAACCGCACGCCATGCGGATCTGGCTGAATCCGGAGAAAATGCTGGCTTATGCACTGTCCGTGATGGATGTCCAGACTGCTGTACAAGCGCAGAACACTGATGTTTCAGCCGGTCAATTGGGTGGATTGCCCGCCGTGGCCGGGCAGCAAATCAACGCAACCATTTCAGCACAATCACGCCTGCAAACTGTGGAAGAGTTCGAGCGCATTCTGGTGCGCGTAAATCCTGACGGTTCACAACTGCGACTGGCGGATGTCGCCCGGGTGGAATTGGGTTCACAGGGTTACAGTCAAATTGTGCGATACAAAGGTCGTCCTGCTGCTGGTATCGCTGTGACTCTTGGCACTGGCGCCAACGCGCTGGAGACTGCGCAGGCGGTCAAAGATCGTATTGAAGCGATGCGCGATTCACTGCCCGCCAACATTGAAGTGGTTTATCCCAACGACTCCACGCCCTTTGTTCGTGTCTCTATCGAAAGCGTGGTGATGACGCTGATCGAAGCCTTTGTCCTGGTATTTATTGTGATGTTTGTGTTCCTGCAGAACATACGCGCGACAATAATCCCGGCAATTGCAGTGCCGGTCGTATTGCTGGGCACCTTTGCCGTGCTGCTGGCGTTTGGTTATTCAATTAACACACTGACTATGTACGCTGTTGTGTTGTGTATTGGTTTGTTGGTAGACGACGCCATTGTGGTGGTGGAAAACGTCGAACGCCTGATGCACGAGGAAGGCCTGTCGCCGCGCGAGGCAACTATACAATCCATGGGGCAGATCTCTGGCGCATTGATCGGCATCGCGCTGGTGCTCTCAGCAGTGTTTGTTCCAATGGCGTTTTTTGAAGGCTCCGCCGGAGTGATTTACCGGCAGTTCTCGGTCACCATGATTACCGCTATCAGCCTGTCGGTATTTGTTGCCATGGTCTTGTCACCTACTCTTTGTATCGCCTTCCTGCGCCCGTCAAAACATCACGGCGGGGAAGGCCCGCAAAAAGGGTTCTTTGGCGCCTTTAACCGCGGCTTCGACAGGCTCAGGAATTTCTATATCAGATCCAGCTCATATATGGCGCGTCGCATCCTACGGTTTGTGGCGCTTTATGTCGGACTGGTGGTGATCACGGGTTTCCTGTTCATGCGTCTGCCGGGATCATTCCTGCCAAACGAAGATCAGGGCATTCTGTTTTTCCAGGTTACTGCTCCCCCCGGTGCTACTGTTGAACGCACACTGGAAAGTGTGAAACTGGTTGAACAGTACATGCTTGAGCAGGAAGGCGACAACATTGAACATATGCTGACCGTCAGTGGTTTCAACTTCGCCGGCATGGCACAAAACGCTGCGCTCGGTTTTATCATGTTAAAAGACTGGGACGAACGCCCCGATGCAGATCAGTCAGTGTTTGCAATAGCACAGCGGGCCATGGGCGCGTTTAGTGGTATACGTGACGCCATGGCCTTTGCATTTTTCCCGCCTCCGATTCAGGAACTGGGCAACGCTTCCGGTTTTGATATGCAGCTGATTGATCTTACCGGACAGGGACACGATGCACTGGTGGCCGCGCGCAATGAAGTGCTCGGTAAAGCCAATCAGAACCCTGCTCTGGCAGGTGTGCGCCTGAACGGATTTGAAGATGTTCCGCAGTTCAGGGTAGACATTGATACAGAACGCGCAACAGCGCTGGGTATCTCACAAACCGAAATTAACCAGACCTTACAATCTGCGTGGGGTTCACGTTATATCAGTGACTTTATTGATGCCGGCCGTATCAAGCGGGTTTATCTGATGGCCGATGCGGAGTTCCGTATGTTGCCGGAAGATATCGGTCGCTGGTATGTACGCAACAACAATGGCGAAATGATTTCTTTTAACGAGTTTGCCAGTACACGCTGGACCTATGGTTCACCGCTGCTCACACGCTTTAACGGCAGCTCGTCCGCCAATATCCAGGGCTCACCAGCGCCGGGCGTAAGCTCGGGCGTGGCGATGGATGAGATGGAGCGCATCGTTGGGGAACTTGAGGGCGGATTCGGCCTGCAGTGGTCAGGCATTTCCTACGAGGAAAGGCTGACTGGCTCTCAAGCACCAGCACTGTATGCATTGTCTATTCTGATCGTATTCTTGTGCCTTGCCGCTCTGTATGAAAGCTGGTCGGTGCCGTTCGCCATCATTTTTGTGGTGCCGCTGGGCATCATGGGGGCAGTCGTGGCGAGTCTGACGCAAGGCATGGCCAACGATGTGTACTTTCAGGTAGCGCTGCTGACATCCATCGGTTTGTCGGCAAAAAATGCCATTCTGATTGTTGAGTTCGCCAAAAAACTGGTGGAGGAAGGACAAGGCGTGTTTGAGGCAACCATGGCAGCAACCCGGCAGCGTTTCCGCCCTATCATCATGACCTCAATGGCCTTTATGTTGGGGGTAGTGCCCATGGCAATCGCCACCGGAGCAGGTTCTGCCAGTCAGAATGCAATCGGTATCGGGGTGTTGGGTGGTATGTTCTCGGCGACTTATCTGGTTACCTTTTTTGTACCGTTCTTTTATATTGCTGTCATGAAGTTGATCGGCGGGCGCAAAGCATTCTGAGTTCGCTCCACAACTCCAGTGCCCGGACATCTGTAACAGGTGTCCGGGGCAACTGCTGCGCGGAACGTTTAATGTTGACCCCACCCGCTTGTTTCTATATTTTCGCGCTACCCCCTTCTAAAAACAGAACACATAAAGGAGTCGTGTGATGATCAAATTCTGTCAACTGCTTGCAGCAGCCGCAATAGGCCTGCTGAGTCTGGGCGCCCACGCTCAGGCCCCTGCCAACTTTGTTCTGACCGTGGACGGTTTCGAGTCCGGCGGGGACATCCCCGTACGATTCTCTCAGGCTGCTGAAGGCGCAGCACCCGGGGGCGGCACCTCACCGGAGTTAAGCTGGGTTAACGCTCCGGCTGGCACGCAGAGTTTTGTGGTGAACATGGTCGATCTCGACTTCGCCCCTAATCGCGGCACCAAGACACAAGTGCACTGGGTAGTGTGGAATATTCCTGGTGACGCGACGGGTCTGGCAGAAAATCAGCCAGCGGGTGATCAGCTTCCCAATGGCGCTTCCCAGATCAGCGCTACCGGCCGCGTTTACCGCGGTCCCGGTGCGCCGGCTACACGTCCGAAACACCATTACCTGTTTGAAGTGTATGCACTGGATACCACAATCGACGTGACGGCTACTGACGATCCGATTGCAACCCGCGACGCTGTGATGGCGGCGATGGAAGGCCATGTGCTGGCTAAATCCGTCTACATGGGCCGGTTTAATCGTCCGCAGTAAAGCGTAATGAGCGTAATGGGGACGGAGGACTTCTGCCCTGTGTCCCCATTACTCTGTGCGGAATAAACTCATGAAAGCAGTCATGCTAGATGCAGACAGCATGGGCAGCGGCATCGATTTTAGCCCGATACAGCAGTTGGTGGATACGTTGGTGCTGTACCCACAGTCTCAGCCAGCCGACTGTATTGGCCGGTTGCACGATGCAGACATTGCCATCAGCAACAAGGTCATGCTGGACGCCGCAACATTAAAGGCCCTGCCTTCTCTCAAACTGGTATGTGTAGTTGCCACTGGCATGAACAATGTCGACGTGGCTGCTGCCGGGCATCTGGGCATACAAGTGCGAAATGTTGTGGCCTACGGCACGGCAAGCGTAGCACAGCACACCATGATGTTGCTGCTGGCGCTGGCTAACCGTCTGCCGCGCTATCAGTCTGAAGTGGCGGCAGGTCTCTGGCAACGCAGCGACAGTTTTTGCCTGCAGGGTCACACCACCCTGCAACTGGAAGGCAAGCACCTTGTCATTGTTGGCAGTGGCGAACTGGGCACCCGGCTTGCGCATTTAGCTGAAGCCTTTGGCATGCGCGTGAGTTTTACCGCCAGACCGGGGCACGAAAACGAGGACTCCCGACCGTCACTGGTTGAGCTGGCGCCTTTCGCTGATGTCATCAGCCTGCACTGTCCGCTGAATAGCCATACTCGCGGCATTATCAGCCGCAAACTTCTTGCCACTTTAAAACCCCGCTGCATTCTGATCAATTGTGCGCGCGGCGGTCTGGTAGATGATCAGGCTGCACTCGATGCGCTAAAAGCCGGAGAGCTTGGCGGGTACGGTGTCGATGTGCTGCCACAGGAACCCCCTCGTAATGGACATATCCTGCTCGACGCCTTGCACTTGCCGTTGAACCTGATTGTAACGCCGCACAATGCGTGGATCACGCCGGAAGCACGTCAGAATCTGATCAATAAAACAGCCGACAACATCCGCAATTTTTTACAAAAATAGCAATCAGGGATTTTGCCTATGAAACGCACCAAGCTGTTGCTCGTCACCCTGTCTGCTGTGATCGGCCTGTTTGTCGCCAATGCACAGGCCGAGCTTCGTCGTGTTGAGGTGACTGGTAGCGAACTTCTGGGTGTTGACCCCAGCCCGGTGCAGTATCAGGCAATTTATGGGGTGCTGCACTTTACGCTGGACCCTGCAGACAACAGCAACCAGAAGATTGTAGATATCCGGTTGGCTCCCACAAATACCGAAGGACTGGTAGAGTTTTCAACCGATTTTAAACTTCTGCTACCACGCAGGGGCAACATAAGCTCAACCCTGATGTACCACGTCAACAATCGCGGGGGCAGCCGTTTACCTCCCGAAATAGCACTCGATCACCCTCTGGCCTTACAAGGACACAGTTTTCTGGCAACCGGCTGGATTGCAGAACTGACCGCTGCCGACGCGAGGCTGCGATTGCAGGTGCCTGTTGTCACTGATAACGGCAATCCGGTCACAGGTGATGTACGTTACGAAATTGTGCCTGACCGTGCGGTGGACATTGTCAACGTCGCCGGCTCTGGACATCTTGCTTATACACCCACTGCTTCGGGTATCGAGCATGCGCGTTTGACAGTGCGCGCCTTACAGGCAGATATGCGCCAGCCTGTACCGCGCGAGCTGTTTACGGTGGCTACCGAGCCACGCGACGACAATCTGCAGCCTCAAGTCAATCTCAGCGTTGAAGGTGGATTTCAACCCGGCATGATTTATGAGCTGATTTATCAGGCAAAGGATCCTGTACTCAGCGGTGCAGGCCTGGCAGGCATCAGGGATATTGTGTCCGCCATTCGGCAGCAACATGAAGCGCTCGGCGAGCTCGACATGCCGCAGATTACGCATGCGGTGGCCTGGGGTTACTCACAAAGTGGCAGACTGCTTCGCCAGTTTCTGTATCAGGGCTTTAACGAGGATTTGCAGGGTGACCAAGTCTTTGATGGTGTGGTTCCCTTGATTGCAGGCGCAGGATTCGGCATGTTTAACCAACGATTCGCCATGCCAACCCGCACCAATGGTCAGCATGAAAACGATCGTTATCCCAACGACTTTTTCCCTTTTACTTATGGTGACAGCGCTGATCCTTACAGTGGCCGCGTTGATGGCATCCTGAAAAAATCGCGCGAGTCCGGCACCGAACCTAAACTGATGCATATCCAGACAACCAACGAGTACTGGCTGCGCGCAGGATCGTTAGCGCATACCGATCCGCTTGGACAACAGGATGCAGATATACCGGACAATGTGCGCTTTTACACCATCGGAGGCTCACCTCATAGCCCCGGGAATGGTGTTGTTAGCCTGCCAACTATCGGACAATTGCCAGGCAATCCTAACTTCTGGACACCGATTGCGGACTCCTTGTTATCAGCCATGGTGGATTGGGTGAGTGAAAACAGCGAGCCACCACCATCGGTCTATCCGCTCATCAGTGATGGCAGCCTGCAACGCTCCCATCTGGAGGATGGGAGCATCAATCCGACAGTGTGGCGCAGCATTCAGGGCATCAACGAACCGCATACTATGTACCAGGTTATACATATAGATGCCGGCCCACGTTTTATGACACACGGCATAGCAGACAGGGTAATCCCGGACAGCGCCGGCCGGTATGTTGCACTGGCACCTGCAACCGGGGCTGACAACAATGATCTGGCAGCCAGTACCATTTTGCCGCCTGTGACATCTGTGCCACTAGCCACCTTTGTTGCCTGGAATCTCAGGTCACAAGCCAGCGGAGCCAGCACTGAACTGGCGCGTTTGACAGGCGGCTGGATTGCGCTTGAGGCGACGCGTTCTGATGCAGAAACAAGAGGCGATCCACGGCCAGCCATCTCAACTCTGTACCGTGACGACAGGGATTATTTGCAACAGTATGAGGCTGCCACTGACAAACTGATTGAGGATGGTTATCTGTTGCCTGCGTTCAAACAAGCGATCATGGCAATGGGGACGGTTGCATTGGGGACGGAGGACTTGCGTCCTCCGTCCCCATGATTTACTCATGACATACCTGTCTCTGTTTTTTGCGGGTTTCATTGCCGCCACGTTGTTTCCGGCCTCTTCGGAAATTTTTTTACTGGCGCTTTTTCAGCAAGGCTACATTCCCTGGCTTCTTTGGCTGGCGGCCACTGCGGGCAACACGCTGGGCTCTTGTGTTAACTGGTATCTCGGGCGTGAAATTCTGCGTTTGCGGCATAAACGCTGGTTTCCGGTAACGGCAGAGCAATTGCAACGCGCGGAAATGCAGTTCAAACGCTACGGTATCTGGTCATTGTTGCTGGCATGGTTGCCGGTCGTCGGGGATCCACTGACGTTTATTGCCGGTAGCTTGCGGGTGCGCTTTGATTTATTTTTTGTGCTGGTGGCGATTGGGAAAGGCTTGCGTTACGCTGCACTGATTTTCCTGGCCAGTCGTTTTCTTTGATTACTGATAAATAGTCTTTAGTGTGAACCATGCCTAAAACCCTGATTGTTGATCTGCACATTCCGGCCGAACAGTACCTGCGTCACTATCAGGGCTCGGTGAAACAGGTTATCTGCACCTCGCGTGATGGCCGCAAGGTTCAGTTTCCTACCGGGGTACTGCAACGGTTTGTCACTCACGATGGCATCAGCGGAAGTTTTCGTTTAGAGATTGATGACAATAACAAACTGGTATCAATCAGTCGGATCCGATAGCTCTCGACTTTTTATCCGGATGCGAATTGTGCCTGATATTGCCTGGGCGAAACCCCCAGCGACTTACGGAAGTGATGACGCATGGTAACCGCGTTGGTAAACCCGGACTGCTCGGCAATCATTTCAATATTGTATTGACCCGGCTTATGCTTGTCCGGGTTGTTAACACCCGACTCAAGCATCCCCTTTGCCACATTCAGCTTCTGCTGTATCAGCCATTCATTCGGTGTCATGTTGAATGTACTGCGGAATTTTCTGTCAAATGTCCGGCGGGACATACGGGCCTTTTCTGCCAGTATGTTGATATCAATGGTGTCGCGTATATTTTTTATAGCCCAGTCCAGCGCCTCCGAGAACTGATCGGCCCTTTCCAGCACCGGTGTTTCCACAAACTGCGATTGTCCACCTTTGCGGTGAGCCGACATCACCAGCCGGCGCGCCACCTGATTGGCAATGCGATAACCGAAGTCCCGACGAACCACTTCGATACCAAGGTCGATAGCCGCTGCACTGCCCGCTGAACAACCGATGCGACCATCGTAGACATACAACACGTCATCTACATATTTCACAGCCGGAAAACGTTGTTTGAACTTGTCGGCGTAACGCCAGTGCGTAGTAGCTTGTTTGCCATCCAATACACCTAGCTCTGCCAGCAAAAAGGCGCCAGAACAAAAAGATAACAGGCGTTTGCCCACCGAATAAAAGCGCAGCAGTGCATCCTTATGCTGTTCTTCCAGCTCAGCCCCTGCTGCGGGCCAACCCGGAACAATAACCATGTCAAACTCATCCAGACTGTCCACTTGACGTGCGCTCAGTTGCAGACCGCCTGGCATATTCAGTGGGCCATGCGTAAAACTCACCACCTCACACAGATACCAGGGATTAAACTCTGGTCTGGACAATGCAAACAGCTCCAGCGCACAACCCAGCTCAAAAAAAGCGCCATTGTCTCGAATGAGTACAGCTACGTTGATCATGCAGGCTCCCGGAGGTTGCGGATGGCCTGATATTAACGAAGAATGTCTTTTAAGCCAATAGCAGACCTCAATGCCATATCTGATACTGCGCAGGCAGGAGGGGGGCCGTCCCCCTCAAAAAACCTGCTCCTCCGTC
Organism: Pseudohongiella sp.; assembly: GCA_030651695.1. GTDB lineage: Bacteria > Pseudomonadota > Gammaproteobacteria > Pseudomonadales > Pseudohongiellaceae > Pseudohongiella. The sequence goes on from JAUSCD010000033.1 coordinate 81,590, forward strand.
CCCACTTTAAAAAAGGAATTTGTTATGTCATCTGCAGTATCAAGACCTTCAGCTGCTTCCAGCCCGGAAGCACTGGCCCACTTTGAATCCCTGCTTGCGTATGAAACTGACTGCTGGGATGTGCATCACGCCATTACCCACGGTCGCCAGGACTTTGTGTTGCTGGACGTGCGCGGAGAAGAGTCATGGAAAAAAGGCCATATCATGACGTCCGTCTCTTTACCTCATGCGCGTATCAGTGAGGAGACACTTTCAGCCTACCCCCCTGACACGCTGTTTGTTGTCTACTGCGCTGGCCCGCACTGCAACGCTACGGAAAAAGCCGCAATAAAACTGGCCCGCCTCGGCCGCCCCGTGAAAAAAATGATCGGCGGTGTCTGCGGCTGGATTGACGAAGGTTTTACATTGGAAACCACCAATGCCTGACTCTATGATTATCCGGAATGCACAGCGCAGCGATATTGCTGCGCTGCTGTCCATGATGAAAGCACTGGCGGTGTTTGAGGGCTATGCTGACAAATTCCGGGTCACTGCACCTGAGCTGGAAAAACGGCTTTTTGACCACCGGGATTTTGATGTCCTGGTAGCGGATCATTATGGACAAGCTTGCGGCATGCTGGTGTACTACCGACTACCCTTCAGCTATGACCTGAAACCCTGGGTCTATATGAAAGAGCTGTTCGTACAAGAGCACATGCGCTCAGCCGGCGTCGGCAAAAAACTGATGCAGTCTTTTATAGCCGGATGCAAACAACAAGGTGTCGCAAAAATTCGTTTTGATGTTTTAAGCAGTAACGAACGGGCACAGAAGTTCTACAAGTCGCTTGGCGCTGAGGCGACAATTGAGTGGCAGTTGTTTGGAATAGACTTGTAGTTTTACTGTCACCACTTTGTCGCAAATCGGCGTTAGCCTGTGAGATATTTCCGCAAGTGCCTGACACTCGCCACCACCCGACAAAGGAACCCAGTATGAGCCAACGTTTTGCACTGAGCCGCCGCCGTTTTCTGGCTATTTCCGCCGCAACCCTCGGCACTCTCGCTGTGCGTGGCCTGCCCGTGCAGGCAGCAGCCCCGGCGCATTTTACGCATGGTGTTGCGAGTGGCGATCCATTGCAGGACAGAGTCATTCTGTGGACACGTGTGCTACCGGGCAGCGGGCAGCCAGTAGCGCTTGATGTGAGCTGGGAGATTGCCAGCGACCAGCGCTTCAGCAACATAGTTGCGTCGGGCACAACACAAACCGGACCAGTGCGGGATTACACCGTAAAAGTCGATGCCCCAGGGCTTGAGGCTGGCAAGAGTTATTTCTACAGATTCACCGCCGAAGGTGTAGCCAGTGTGACCGGTCGTACGCGAACTTTGCCATCTGCCGGTGTGGCACAGGCAAGACTGGCAGTTGTGTCGTGCTCTAATTACCCGCAAGGTTATTTTAATGCCTACAAGGAAATCGCAACGCGTGACTGTGATGCCGTCCTGCATCTGGGTGACTATATCTATGAATATGCAGACGGTGGTTATGCCAACCCGCAGATTCTGGAAAAGGGCCGTCATGTTGAGCCGGTGCACGAGATCGTGTCGCTGGACGACTACCGCATGCGCTACGGCCTCTACCGAACTGATGCTGACCTGCAGGCTGTGCATCAGGCACACCCATTCATTTGTGTTTGGGACGATCATGAAATCACCAACAACACCTTTAAAGCCGGTGCTGAAAACCACAACCCGGATCTCGGCGAAGGTGAGTTTGAACCGCGTCGTCTGGCAGCGATTCAGGCTTTTTATGAGTGGCTGCCTATCCGGGAACAGGGCTCTGTTGCTGATGGCATAATTTACCGCAGCTTTGATGTGGGCGACCTGGCATCGCTGATCATGCTCGACACCCGCCTGGTCGGCCGCGATGAGCAATTGACACATAATATGAATATCGATCAGTTGCGCAGTCAACTGGCTGATCCTGACCGCAGCATTCTGGGTGCCGAGCAGGAATCCTTCCTTGCAAGCGAACTTCAGCGCTCTAAAGACGCCGGTATTCCATGGCAGGTAATTGGTCAGCAAGTAATCATGGGGCGCAAGAATATACCGTTGGTTGCAGACGAAGAGTTCGCGCCGGAAGTGCGTGAGGCCGTAGCCAATAGCCGTTACGCCATGCTGCGCCAACGCGGACAGCTGGGCCTGCCGTTGAATCTGGATGCCTGGGACGGTTATCCGGGCAATCGCGAACGTGTGCTGCAACAATTCCGTGAACACGCTAACAATGTAGTTGTGTTAGCCGGTGATACCCACAGCTCGTGGGCGTTTGACCTGCAAGATGATCACGGTGATGCAGTTGCAGTTGAATTTGGAACACCAAGCGTGACGTCACCCGGCTTTGAAGGGTTTATGCCGCTGCCGGAGCAGCAGTTGGTGGATGCCTTTATGCGCAACAGCCCTGAAATGCGTTATATGCGAGGATTCGGCCGTGGCTGGATGGAACTCGACGTTACGCGCGACCAGATTGCCACACGTTACTACTACGTATCGAGCGTGCTCGAGCAAGAGTATGAAGTAGAGGAAACCGACGCGTTTGTCTGCGCTGCGGGCGAACATGTGATTCGGGCATGAATAGGTAATGGGGGACGGAGGAGGTATCCTCCTCCGTCCCCCATTACCTCCCCAGCAATGCCAACACTTTTGCCAGAGATTCTTCCGGCAATTCCTTGTCCGTATAAACCCGCAACGCTGGCGTCAGCGGTGCTTCATACGGCGAATCAATACCCGTAAATTGTTTCAGCAATCCGCTACGGGCTTTTTTGTACAGCCCTTTAACATCACGGCCCTCCGCGACGGACAATGGCGCATCAATAAAAATCTCCAGAAAACGATCGGCGCCAATGATCTCTCGTGCCCGTGCTCTTTCGTTTTGAAACGGAGAGATCAACGCCACAATAACCGTCGTACCGGAATCACTCATCAAGCGGGCAATCTCAGCAACCCGGCGTATATTCTCCGCGCGGTCGCTATCGGAAAACCCCAGATCACTGGACAAACCTTTGCGCACAGCATCGCCGTCCAGAACACAACAGCGTGTACCGGTACCTTCGAGCTCCACTTCAAGCAAGCGGGCAATTGTCGACTTGCCCGCACCTGACAGACCTGTCAACCAAATGACCGGGGGGAAAGACTGCTTCTGATTATCCTGCACAGATGTTATTTCCTTGGATTACTTGCCCATTGCGACTCATTACCCTTGTTCCGCAGCCCGCCACATATACCAGCTTGCCACACTGCGATAAGGCTGCCATTTCAGCGCATGTTGCGTCATCAGCTTTTTGTCGGGCATCACATCAAGTCCGTAGGTCAGCATAAAACCTTTGCGCACACCCAGATCGTCCACCGGCAGTACATCTGACCGGCCAAGCTGGAACATCAAAAACATTTCTGCAGTCCAGCGCCCGATACCGCGCACCTGGATCAGATTCTGGATAATGTCCTCGTCCGGCATTGTCTCGAGTGTGCTCAATGGCAGCACTGAACCGTTCTCAATTTTGTCCGCCAGATCCAGCACCGCCAATGACTTGGCTCTGGACAAACCAACCGAGCGTAATTGCTCCTCAGTCACCCCTGATAACTGCGCCGGCTGCGGTTTCTTGTCCCCGGCACCCAACAACACACAAAAGCGTGCAAAAATAGTGGCAGCGGCTTTGCCTGATAACTGCTGGCTGACGATGGCATCGGCCAGCGTGCCGAACAAGTCCGGATGGTTTTTACCCCCCAGACGGCACTCACCGACTTGCCTGATCAAAGCGGCCAGTTTTTTGTCTTTACGGCTCAGATGCTCAATGGCCCTTGCACGGTGCGCGTCGTCCAGCATAATTATCATGTCATATCCCTGTTTATCTACCCTGACACCGCAAGATCCGGTTCGACACCACAAATTTGTCGCTACATACTGCCCGCATGATGAATGACTACCAACGTATTGCCAAGGCCATCGACTTTCTGAGCCAGCGCGTCCAGCAACAACCGACGCTGGAAGAAGTGGCTGCTCAGGTGCACTTGAGCCCGTTTCACTTTCAACGGCTGTTTTGTCAGTGGGCGGGCATTAGTCCCAAGAGGTTTCTGCAAATCATGACGCTGGAAAATGCCAAGTCGCTGGTCAGTGAAGACAGCTCTCTGTTGGAAACTTCTGACCGGCTGGGCCTGAGCAGCACATCACGGCTTTATGATCATTTTGTTGCGCTGGAAGCAGTGACACCAGGGGAATTTAAAAGCGGCGGTCATGGCTTGAACATCGATTATGGACTACACATGACGCCGTTCGGCGAGCTGCTGGTGGCGAAAACCCAACGCGGTATTTGCAAAGCAGCGTTTACTGAAACGGAAGGAACAAAAGCTGAGATCGAGCAACTGCATCAACAGTGGCCAAACGCAGTAATCGTTGAAAATCACATGAGCACAACAGAAATCGCCCGGTCTGTCTCAGCGCTTTCCAGCGGCATAAAACCCACCGGAAAACTGTCGCTGCATATCAGCGGCACCAATTTCCAGGTCGCGGTCTGGCGTGCATTATTGAATTCAGGCCCAGGTGACACACTCAGCTATTCAGCTATCGCTGACAGCATACAGAAACCAGAGTCGGTGCGTGCAGTGGCTAATGCAGTGGGCGCCAATCCGGTCGCCTTGTTGATTCCCTGTCATCGGGTAATACGCAAAAGTGGTGCCTTGGGTGGATTCCGCTGGGGTGAGCAACGCAAGCGGGTCATCCGTTTTTATGAACAAATAACTCAGCACGCCTGAGTTACTTGCCTCTGTTTTTAAACAGTTTGACCAATTGTTGAATGGCCGCGTCTCCGCGCGCAATCTCGCCGGGAAACAGTACCAGCTGCCCGTCAACAGCTGCCAGAATCAGTGCGGCCACAGCTTTTTTCTCTGGTTCAGGAACGGCAAGCAAATTTGCCATCCATTCGATCCAGCCCTCGCTGATCTGCCGTACAATCGCCAACAATAGAGGGTCACCACGATTGGCATGCGTTGACAGATCCAGCCACAGCCTCAGGTGGGGTTTGAATGCCTCGCTTTTGGCCGCTTCCCATAATGTTTTCAGTATCGTGTCTGGGGTTTTGGGTGTTGTCCCAAACAGCTCATTCAGCGCAGCAGTCAGACCGCCGGCAATATGTGCAAGCACCGCCGCCACCAACTCGTCCTTGTTATCAAAATAGTAAAGCAACATACGATCACTGGAACCGGCAACCTCAGCCAGACGACGCAGCCCCGTATCTCCCAGCCCTGTTTCCAGAAAGTGAACGGCAAGCAGATCTATCACCTCTGCCCTTCTGTTTTCCTTTTTACCCAATCGCTCATCCTCGGAACCCGACGTCAGTCGGCAGTTTTTTATTGTAGCGATCGCTACAAAGGCATAGACTGTAGCGGTCGCTACATAATCAGGAGCCTATGCCATGTTGACTGCCAAACCCATAAACATCAAGCGCCAGATTTGCTGGATGATGTTGATCTCAGTTATTGCCTGGTTAGCATTTTTACTGTTCTTCAGAGGTTTCTGGCCTGGCGGGACAAATGCCGGCGGATCGCTGGCAGTGTTCTGGCTGTGGATTGTGCTCGGTTTTGCAGGATCTGCCCTGACTGCCGTAATAACCTTCCGGCTGTTTAAAACACCACGGGCCTGGTGTGTTCATGCTGCTGCCGCACTGACGGCGCCAGCCATGTGTCTGGACGTCCTGGGCACTGTCTATTTTGAACGCTGGTTTCCCAATGCAGGGACTATGGACGACCGCCTTTACCCCGCCATGATTCTTGCCGGTGTGGCAGCAATTCTGTTTACGGGTTTATGGGTTGCCAGGCCACCGTCCCACACTCTCAGACCGGAATGATATCAAGCGCAACAGTGAGCCGGGACTGCGTACCCGTAAATGGCACTGTGCCATGCCACATGTAGGACGGGAATAGAACCAGCATTCCCGGCTCCGGTTTTACAAAATGCTGCGCGGGTTGATGCGGCTGAACTACAGCCCCCGCCTCTCCAAAGCGAATCCAGCCCTCATGGTTTTCATCTTCGACGGCTTGCGGCAGCTCGACATAAAATGCCGATGATAACCAGCCTTCGGGATGCACATGATCAACATGGAACCCGCCCGGCCTGAGCAACACCGACCAGATACCTTGTATCTGCCAACGCCCGGTGTTTCGTCCAACCAGTGGTAAAGGCTGGTTTCCAATGCTGGAAAGATGATCAATATGTTGTTGCACCGGGGCTGCCAGGGCCTGACGAAACGCTTGCATAGCGGGTGTCTGCACCGTGAGTAAATTCGGCAGTTGGCTTCCTTCGCGCACCGAATGGCCAAAAGGATGCGTACGGTACTGATGCGCGGCTTTGAGCTCTGCCGCCAGATCTTTTAAATAGTCCGCCCGACTGCTCCAGCCTGCTGGCGGTTCAATCAGATAAGATCGCACCACATTCTTGTAGTCATACAGCACGTCAAACCTGGGATCATCCAACATCCGCCATACCGTGGCCTGCAATGCCAGCACATGCTGATTCAATGGACTGCGGACACATGCTTCGGCGGCAGCCGCAGCTGCACCAACTCTGTCTCCGCTCGCAATCGCCGCCCGCAGCAAGGTCAGTAAAACACCCAGCGAAACTTTGTCAGACTGGTAGGCCTGCATCGCAAGCTCACGCGCCATATCCAGTGCATCAATTTCGATAAGTAAATCGGCGGCTTGTGCGATCAGGGATGCATCCGCGCCACCACGCGAAGCCAGATCCAGAAGCACCTGCGCTGCCGCTTTTCTATCGCCGGTAAATGCCAACGCCTGCGACAACGAAAAATGGAGCGGACCCGACATCGGATTAGCGCGCACAGCATCAACGAGTGGTTGCAGTGCCAATACTTTGTTGGCCGTGCTCATCCAGATCAGTTGGGATAATTCAAAAAGCGCAGGAGCCATATCTGACCGCAGATTGATCGCGTCCCGGTAAGCGGATTGCGCAGGGCCTGTTTTGCCGCTATGGGTCAGCGCACGTGCCAGCACCAGATGCGTCTCCGGCGCTTTGAGTCCCATTTTAATCGCGCGACTTGCGGTTGACGCTGATTCCTCATGGTGGCCCAGATCGCCCAGAATTGACGCCAGATTGTGCACAGCGACGGCACTTTGCGGCCACGACTCGACAGCAAGACGATAAATCAGCAGAGCATCCTGATAATTACCCCGGGCCTTGAGTGCATCGGCACGGGCGGTCATCGACTGCAACGATTCGGTCATTTGTGTTCCTGTCTGGTCAGCGATATTCGTGGGATGCGGAATCATAACAGTAATGCTGCAGCAGTTTGATAGTCATCTGCGAACATCTTTCATCAACAATAATGAAAATATTGCTTGCATTAATTATTGCATGGCAATAATTTAACAACACAAAACAGTAATGGAGGCATAGTCATGTCAATCCGCACAGCAGAAGAACTTAAACACGCTCAAAACCTCGCTACCACTGCCCAGACACTGGCTATCATTGCCATGGTGACATTGATTGTTGCCATTGTGGCCAGGGGTGGCACTGTAATCGCCGGCAATCTGTTTTCATCAGAGACGACCTGGAGAGACGGTATACAAAATATCGGGCTGGTGCTGATTGAACTGCTTCCGGCGTTTTTATTTATCGAAGCCATCAATCATCTGCGCCGCGCACTGACAAAATTTGGTAGCGGTGAGTTCTTCCGCTCCGATGTGTCGCAGCATGTTGCAGAGGCTGGTTCTTTCGCTATTTACGCCATGCTAGCTTTGATGGTGATTACACCCAATCTGACCCTTTGGGTCAGCCATCAAGGGGGATTTGATGTGCGCATTGAACCTGAATACATCGGCATGCTTGCTTTTGCCGTATTCGTTTGCGCGGTAGGGAAAATTCTGTCGGCAGCCACCGATATCAAATCTGAAAATGACGCCTTTGTATGAAACAGATTATAGTCAGACTTGATGTGATGCTGGCGCTGCGCAAAATGCGCTCCAAGGAACTGGCAGAGCGCATCGGAATTACCGAAGCCAATTTGTCACTCCTGCGCACAGGAAAAGTGAAAGGTGTGCGTTTCGATACTCTGGCAAAACTGTGTGAAGAACTGGATTGTTTGCCGGGTGATCTTTTGGATATCGGCGACGCAACTGAGAACAGACAAGGAGAACCTCATGCCTAAAGGTTACTGGATTGTGCAGGTTGATATCAGAGAGATGGAAACATTCAAGGCTTACATGGCAGCCAATGCCGAACCGTTCAAAAAGTACGGCGCAAAATTTCTGGTACGGGGCGGTCGTTTTGAGAACCCTGAGGGCAGCTCCCGCTCCCGACATGTCATGCTCGAGTTTCCGGATTACCAGACCGCACTGGATTGCTGGCATTCGCCTGAGTATCAGTACGCCATATCGCTGCGCGCACCGGTTTCTGATCTTGATATGGTTATCATTGAGGGTTACGCCGATTGAGCATGCGCATCGGGATTTTCCTGTTTGAAGACATCGAAGCGCTGGATTTTGCCGGACCTTATGAGGTATTCACAACTGCCAGCCGGGTCGCTCAGAAATCAGGTATGGTTGCGCCATTTGCAGTATTTTCGGTCTCTGCTTCCGGGCACGCCGTGCGTGTGCGCGCAGGTATGAAAGTCATTCCTGACTTCACATTTGAGGATACCCCTGCCATTGATGTGCTGATTGTGCCTGGTGGTGTTGTCACTGCAGAAATGCAAAATCGTGTTGTCGTCGATTGGATAAAAGACACGTCCTCAAACGCCAAACTGATTGCATCGGTGTGCACGGGTGTATTTCTATTGGCAAAGGCAGGTGTTGTGACTAATCAAAAAGTCACTACACATTGGGAAGATATTGCTGACCTGCGCCGGCAATTCCCTGATCTGACAGTCAGGGAAAATGTGCGCTGGGTGGATGAGGGACAGATCGTGACGTCAGCCGGCATTTCTGCCGGCATCGATATGAGTCTGCATCTGGTTGAGCGTCTGGCTGGCAAGGCATTGGCTATCGCCACTGCCCGGCAGATGGAGTTTGACTGGCACGAAAACTGAACTTTAAGTCCACTTTTTTACTCGCGCTCAATCTCATCAGGCACAATCAGGTCCAACGTCTCTTTGATCTCCTCCATCACAATGTAACTTTTGGATTCTCTGACGCCGGGCAATTTCAGCAGAATATCACCCAGCAATTTGCGGTAAGACGCCATCTCGGAAATGCGCGCCTTGATCAGATAATCAAAATCCCCCGATACCAGATGGCACTCCATCACATGCGGCAACTTGATTACAGCACGGCGGAAGTCATCAAAAATACTGGCTGACTTGGACTCCAGACTGATCTCTACAAATACCAGCAGATTGGCTTCGAGCTTTTGCGGATTCAGGCGTGCGCCATAACCCAGAATGAACTTCTCGCGCTCCAACCGGCGCACCCTCTCCATACAAGGCGTAGTGGATAAACCCACCCGCTCCCCCAGCTCCACAAATGAGATGCGACCCTCGCGCTGAATGATGCGCAGGATGTTGCGATCGATGTTATCCAGCTCGCGGCTGGAGGCTCTCCGAGTCTTCATGTTTTTACCCGTTTTTATCTGGCTAATTCAAGTTAATACAGAAATATTTCCTGCTAATGGCAATTAATACAGAAAATACACGCATGCCAGCGCCCTTACAATAGCGACATTTACCGGCAGACGATTACCGTGCGCCGGTCACACAATCAGGAGTTGGGCATGAAGGTTCTGGTTTTAGGCAGCGGTGTTATCGGTATCACCAGCGCATGGTATCTGGCAAAAGCCGGCCATGACGTTACCGTGATCGATCGCCAGCCCGGCCCGGCACTGGAAACAAGTTTTGCCAACGCCGGCATGATTTCCCCCGGTTATTCAGCGCCCTGGGCTGCGCCCGGCGTACCGGTTAAAGCCATCAAATGGTTGCTGGCCAAACACGCTCCGCTGGCTGTGCGCCCGACCGCCGACCTGTCGCAGTACCGATGGGTGTTACAGATGCTGATGCAGTGCAACGGCAACAGCTATGCTGTTAACAAGTCACGCATGATGCGACTGGCTGAATACAGCCGTGACTGTCTGATAGATCTGCGCAGGCAAACCGGCCTGGACTATGAACATCGCGAACTGGGCACGCTGCAGGTATTCAGAACACAAAAGCAAATGGACGCCGCTGCCAAAGACATTGCGGTGCTGCAGGAATGTGGGGTGCCGTTTGAAGTGCTGGACAGAGCGGGCTGTATAGCCGCCGAACCCGGTCTTGCCAACAGCGCCGAAAAGATTGTGGGCGGCCTGCGTTTGCCTCGCGACGAAACGGGTGACTGTCATTTGTTCACTACACGCCTGGCACAGCAATGTGAAACGCTGGGTGTCAAATTCCGGTACGGGGTTGCTATCGATGAATTGCTCAGCGATGGTCAACGTATCTCCGGCGTTCGGGTTGGCGACAAGGCGATCACTGCCGATCGTTATGTGCTTGCCCTTGGCAGCTATTCACCACAATTGCTTAAGCCACTGGGCATCAATTTACCGGTGTATCCGGTAAAAGGTTATTCCATGACAGCGCCGGTCGCCGACGCCAATGTTGCGCCGATTTCCACCATTATGGACGAAACCTACAAAATTGCGATCACGCGCTTTAACGACCGCATCCGTGTTGGTGGTATGGCAGAACTGGCTGGTTTCGACACAAAACTTCGTGCGCGTCCACAAGGCACTCTGCGTATGGTGCTGGACGATTTGTTCCCGGGCGCAGGGCATTCTGAACAGGCAAGCTACTGGACCGGATTGCGCCCGATGACACCTGACGGCACACCCGTGGTCGGGGCCACCAAACTGACCAACCTGTTCCTCAACACCGGACATGGCACACTGGGCTGGACTATGTCCTGCGGCTCAGCGCAGTTATTGGCTGATCTGATCAGTGGCAGCAAAACCTCAATCAGCACAGAAGGTTTTGATCTGCGGCGCTATCAGTCGTCGCAACAAGCCAGACCAAGTGTTCATCCTGTTCCTGCACACTAAGCGATCGTGCAGGATTTGCCGGGCCCTGTCTCAGCCACTGTGACAGGGCCCGGCAATTTTTTTCAGCGCTTTTTTGTTAATCCCTTTTTGTTAATCCTTTTTTGCTGATCCATTTTACGCAACCCTTTTAACTCAAGCAGAACCACAAAACTTAAGCAACCTTTCGGTTGCATTTATTCCCGCAAATGATCTATTCTTTATGCAACCAGGAGGCTGCCCATGAATAGTCACGATCAGATTGTAAAAACTGTCGATATCAAAGCGCCAGTCGCACGCGTCTGGCAGGCACTAACCGATTATCAGCAGTTTGGCGAATGGTTCCGGGTCAAGCTGAATGAGCCATTTTCCCCCGGGTCTCGCTCAACCGGCGTTACAACGTATCCCGGTTATGAGGGCCATCAGTGGTTTGCCACCATAGAAACCATGGAACATGAATCACTGTTCTCCTTCCGTTGGAATCACGACAATATTGAGGCTGGTCTGCCGCCTGAGCAGCAACCCACCACCCATGTTGAATTCAAACTGGAAAAAACCGGAACCGGCACCCGGCTCACAATTACCGAATCAGGTTTTGCTGCGCTGCCCGAATCCAAACGTGGCGCCATCATGCGCGGCAATACCGAGGGCTGGAATATTCAAAGCCAGAACATCAGCGACTATGTCACAGGTGAATAATGTGTACTCCCCAATGCCCGATGATGCAGCCATCATATTTGCGGCACTCGGCGATAACACACGACTGAATCTGTTGGCCAGACTTCGCGACGGCCAGTCACATGCCATTGTTGAGCTCACCGACGGCACCGGTCTGACGCGCCAGGCCATCAGCAAACATCTGCATGTGCTGGAAAACGCAGGACTGGTGCTCAGTGAAAAAAGCGGACGTGAAAGTCGTTATCTTTTTGACGCCGGCGGTTTTCAGAAAGCTCAGGCCTATCTGGACGTGGCGTCAGCGCAGTGGGATGCCGCCCTCCTGCGTTTAAAAGACTTTATTGAAGAGACTTGATGGCTTTCCATTCCGCATCGCTGACGGGCATAACCGACAACCGGCTGCCCTTTTGCACCAGCGCCAGATACTCCAGCTCTGGCATGGACCTCAGTTGATCAAGCGTAATGATCTGAGGGAATTTGCTGACAAACACCATGTCAACCGCACTCCAGCGCGGATTGTCTTTTGCGCTTTTGCCATCAAAATAAGGTGATGTTTCGTCAAACTGTGCAGGATCCGGGTATGCCTCGCGAGCCACTTTCACAATACCCGCAACACCAATGTATTTGCAGCTGGAGTGATAAATAAAAATTTCATCACCGGTTTTCATATCACGTAAAAAATTACGCGCCTGATAATTACGCACACCTTCCCAGACGATAGCCTTGTCAGGTTTATTGGTAAAATCGTCAATACTGCACTCTGATGGTTCTGTTTTGGCTAACCATTTGGCCATGATAGATATCCTTTCTCTCTGAATTCGTATGTGTCTGATTAGCAGGTTACTGCTATGCGATGACTGTTCTCAACATCTGCAATGCCAGCACAATGATCAGTGCTGCAAATAATTTCTTAAGTGTGGCAACTGGCAGCTTGTGTGCCAGCCTTGCACCCATCGGGGCGGAAAAGAGACTGGCGACTGCCATGGCCAATACCGCCGGCCAATAGATAAAACCCAATGTGTACGCTGGTAAACCAGCCGTGCCCCAACCATTAAGCAGGTATCCAAGAGCACCCGCCAGTGCAATCGGCAAACCTACAGCAGCCGATGTGCCAATTGCTGTCTGCAGGCGGACGTTACACCAGGTGAGAAATGGCACCGTCATGGTGCCGCCGCCGATCGCGACCAAAGCAGAGATTCCGCCAATGCCTGCGCCTGCTGCAGACAACCCTGCCAGACCCGGCAGCTGGCGTGAGGGACTTGGTTTTCTGTTCAGCACCATCTGCGCGGCTACATAAGTCATAAAAATACAGAAAAATATAGCAAGTGGGCGTGGTGACAGAGCAGCGGCAAGAAACGTCGCTGCAAAAGTTCCCACCAGAATACCGGGTGCCAACCCGCGTACCGCCGGCCATAACACTGCGCCATGCTTATGATGTGCATTCAGACTGGATAGCGAGGTGGGAATAATGGTGGCCATGGAGGTACCCAGCGCCAGATGCACAACATAATCCGGCGCAAAACCCTGGGCAGCAAACATGACAGTCAGTACCGGCACCATGACAGCGCCGCCGCCTATACCAAACAGACCGGCCAGAAATCCGGTGATTACACCCAGCAGCACATAGGCTAACAACCACAAGTCCAACATAGCTCAGGCACTCAAACCAATCAGGGTGCAATCATGCAAAAATTGAATGCTCCCTGCAACGAAGGATTTCCGCCTGCCCATAAAAATAGCCCATAAATATAATTGCGCCCTGCGTCCGCTCTGTGCAATTATCTCAACAAGTTACAGAAAAACTCCTCAATCTGCCCGGGACCAGTACTTCTGTCATGACAGACATCAGCGGCCATACCTCTCAGTTTTTTATTACCAGGCAGGTACCCAAAGCCCTCTCCCGCTATGTTGAGAACCTGTGGATCTGGTGTGGAGCGCCCAGACCAAACAGCCTTGACCACATCTTGCCAACCGGGGCACCGGGCCTGATTATCAACCTGCTCGAAGACGAAACCCGTATTTACAAAAGTGGCGATAACACCTTAAGTCAACGCCTCGATGGATGTGGTTTTGATGGTGCGCACACGAGTCCTTTTGTGGGCATCAGCATAAATCAGATGGCCTGATCGACTGGACAGACCTTGCACTGCGTTACGGCTATTACGATCAGGCACATTTCTCCCGCGAATTTAAAGATTTTTCGGGTTTTACGCCCACCAGCTATCTGCCTTTGATTGGAGAGTTTGAAAATCACGTTGCAGTTTAATGAGTACACGGATTGTATTTCGCTTTTTTACAAGACAGGGAAATTGCACGCTCTACACTGACCTCACTGAACAAAAACATCTGATCAAGGAGATCTTCTGATGGCTTCTACCATAGTACCCTGTCTGCTTTACCGCGATGCCCCAGGCATGATCGACTGGTTATGCACCGTGTTTGGTTTTACTAAAAAAGCCGTCTACATGGACGGCGAAAAGGTCGCACATGCTGAACTCACCCTGGGTGCCGGCATGCTGATGATAGGATCAACGCCTGATGCAAATTCAAATCAGCCGTGGGCTGAACTGATACGGCAGCCTGACGATATAGATTTTGCAGAGACTCAGAGTCCGTCTTTACAGGTGGGTGATCCTGATGCCGTCTATGAATTGGTTAAAAAACATGGCGGCAGTGTTGTGCTGGATATTGAGGACAAGAATTACGGCGGCAGAGGATTTACCTGCCGTGATCCGGAAGGGCATTTATGGGCGGTGGGTAGCTACAATCCCTGGGCCTGAGCAGGTCCGCCGTTTTTTGCTCCTGCAAAAACGGCCTTCACATGTTCCTGCGGTATTGGCCGCCTACTTCGAAGAATGCGTGGGTGATCTGGCCGAGCGAGCAATACTGCACAGCGTCCATCAGCACTTCAAACACGTTCTGATCGTTGATGGCCGCTTGTTTCAGTCGTTCAATGGCAAGCTCTGATTCGAACTGATGACGCTGGTGGAAATCACGCAGCCGGCGGATCTGGTTTTGTTTTTCATCATCAGTAGAACGTGCCAGCGCGATGCTGAACTCACCTTTGTTATCATCGCCGTTGGGACTCAGATAGGTATTCACACCTACAATCGGCAAAGAGCCGTCGTGTTTTTTGTGTTCGTAATACATGGACTCATCCTGAATCCGGCCACGCTGATAACCGGTTTCCATGGCACCCAGCACACCACCGCGCTCGGCAATGCGTTCAAATTCGACCATGACAGCTTCTTCGAGCAGGTCTGTCAGCTCATCGATAATAAACGCGCCCTGATTGGGGTTCTCGTTTTTAGACAGGCCCCATTCTTTGTTGATGATGAGCTGAATGGCCATGGCGCGACGCACAGATTCTTCGGTTGGGGTGGTCACCGCTTCATCGTATGCATTGGTATGCAGACTGTTGCAGTTGTCATAAATCGCGATCAGTGCCTGCAGCGTGGTGCGGATGTCGTTGAAGGACATCTCCTGCGCATGCAAGGAACGGCCGGAAGTCTGAATGTGATATTTCAGTTTCTGGCTGCGTTCGTTGGCGCCGTATTTTTCGCGTAATGTGGTTGACCAGATACGTCGTGCGACACGACCCAGCACGGTGTATTCAGGATCCATACCATTGGAGAAAAAGAACGACAGGTTGGGCGCAAAATCGTCAATGTGCATGCCCCGCGCCAGCCAGGCTTCGACAAAGGTGAAACCGTTGGACAGCGTAAAGGCAAGTTGCGAAATCGGGTTCGCGCCAGCTTCGGCAATGTGATAACCGGAAATGGACACCGAATAAAAATTGCGCACTTTATTGGCGATAAAATATTCCTGAATATCGCCCATCAGCTTCAGACTGAATTCAGTGGAGAATATGCAGGTGTTCTGGCCCTGATCCTCTTTCAGAATATCGGCCTGCACAGTGCCGCGCACCGACTCCAGTGTTTTTGCTTTCACTTGCAGAGCTTCCGCAGCATCCGGTTCGCGCCCATGCTGTGCGCGGAACACTGCCATCTGCTGGGCAATTGCTGTATTCAGAAACATGGCCAGAATGGTGGGCGCCGGCCCGTTGATGGTCATGGACACCGAGGTTGAGGGATGACACAAATCAAAACCATCGTACAAGGCTTTCATATCATCCAGCGTAGCAATTGAAACGCCGGAGTTGCCCACTTTGCCATAAATGTCCGGGCGCTCATCGGGATCAAAACCGTACAACGTCACGGAATCAAACGCGGTCGACAGACGCTTGGCATCGGAGTGTTCTGACAAGGCTTTAAAACGACGATTGGTGCGGAAGGCATCCCCCTCGCCGGCAAACATACGTGTGGGATCTTCACCTTCACGTTTGAACGGGAACACACCGGCTGTGTATGGGAAGCGACCCGGCACGTTTTCCAGCATCAGCCAGCGCAGCACGTCACCATGATCGTTAAAACGCGGCAGCGCCACTTTGGGTACGCGAGTACCGGACATACTGGTCCAGGTCAATTCTGTACGCATCTGCTTGCCACGCACTTCAGTCACCAACTCATTAGCGGCATATTCAGCCTGCATGATTGGCCACTGTTCCAGCAGGCTGCGGCACTCACCATGAAGGAGCAACTCACGTTGTTTGATCAGCGCTTGCAGATTGTCAGCAACAGCAGTTGATCCGGACTTTACCAACATCTGCGCAGACGCCTGCAGCTGCTGCACTTCACGCGCCAGCACTGCCTGCTGTTCAACATGGCGACGGTAATTGCGTACGGTTTCAGCAATCTCCGCCAGATAACGCTGACGCTGCGGCGGCACAATCGCTGACTGACGGGTTGATGTGCGTGTTGCTACGCGCGCGAGTTTGCCCTCAAAAGATTTTAAACCTTTGTCACGCAGCACCGGCATCAGGCCCTGATACAAGGCGGTGACACCATCATCATTAAAGCGTGAGGCAATCGAACCATACACCGGCATGGCTTCGGTGGGTTTATCAAACGCCATGCGATTACGCTGCACCTGTTTGCTGACATCACGCAGCGCATCTTCGCCGCCCTTGCGATCATATTTGTTGATCGCAATCACATCGGCATAATCCAGCATGTCTATTTTTTCCAGCTGACTGGCCGCACCGAACTCAGGTGTCATCACATACAGGGAGGCATCCACATACGGCACAATGCCGGCGTCACCCTGACCAATGCCGGGTGTTTCCACAATCACCAGGTCGAAACCGGCCACCCGCACGGCTGCGATGATGTCGCGCATATACGTGGGCACTTCAGTTTCAGAGCGACGGGTAGCGATCGAACGCATATACACCGAGGGATGATAAATTGCATTCATACGCACCCGGTCACCCAGCAAGGCGCCACCGGTTCGGCGTCGGGTCGGATCAATGGCCAGCACCGCAATTTTTAAGGCATCGCCGCTGTCCTGACGGAAGCGCAGGATCAGCTCATCTGTGAGCGATGATTTGCCCGCACCACCCGTGCCGGTAATACCCAGCACAGGCACACTGGCAGCCACCTTTTGCGCCAGCGTATGCAGCTGTTGTTTGCCAGCCTCATCCACCAAGTCGTTTTCCAAAGCACTGATCAACCTCGACAATTGCAATCGATCACCACCTGTTACATCGCCCGCGCTTAACACCAGCGGTCCGCGCGAACCATTGGCAACACGCTGCATGATGTCGTCAATCATGCCCTGCAGGCCCATGGTCTGGCCGTCTTCCGGCGAATACAGCCGGCTGACACCATAATCGTGCAGCTCTTTTAATTCGCTGGGGATAATCACGCCGCCGCCACCACCAAACACCTGAATGTGGCCGGCGCCGCGCTCGCGCAGCATATCCACCATATATTTGAAGTATTCGATGTGCCCGCCCTGATAGGAGCTGATGGCAATGGCCTGTGCATCTTCCTGCAAGGCGGCTTCCACCACTTCCTGCACAGAACGGTTATGTGCCAGATGAATCACCTCAGCCCCGGAAGCCTGCAGCATACGACGCATGATGTTAATGGCTGCGTCGTGACCATCAAACAGGCTGGCAGCCGTTATAAAGCGCGGGTATTGCGTTGTTTGAGGCTGAGCAATGGAACTGGTCTCAGTCGGGGCAGAGGCCAGATCCGGCCGGATAGAAACAACTGAGGACACAAAAGACTCCCGGGCTCCTGAAGAGCACAAAACCATAAATTGAACTGAGTGCGATGCTGGATTATTATATTGACGTTAACGTCAACGTCAATCGAAGACCAACTTATGACAGATCTTACCCAGATACTCAGCGACAGCTTCCTGCGCAGCAATGCACTCGATCCACGCGATAACCACGGCCATAAGCGTTACACCATTTCCGAACTGGCCAAGGAATTTGATATCACCACCCGCGCCATTCGTTTTTACGAAAGCGAAGGCCTGTTAAATCCCGACCGCGATGGCCGCAATCGCCTGTACAGCCAGCGTGATCATACCCGCCTCAAACTCATACTACGCGGTAAACGCCTGGGTTTTGCGTTGGAAGAAATCCGTGAAATGTTTGAGCTGTATGATTCTGCCACCGGTGAACTCGCGCAGTTAAGGCATGTGCTCGACAAGGTTGAAGCGCGCAAACAGGTACTGCGTCAGCAGATGGAGGATATTCAGCTCAGTCTGCATGAGTTGAAAGAATTTGAAACGCAGTGTCGGACACGCTTGCGACAAATGCGCAGCAACCACTAAAGAGCTCCCCGGAACCGCTGCCGCGGCGTTGAATCAGACGCTCAGAATGCTCATTTACTATTTGTAAACTCCGCTTCTTCGCGCCCGATTCGCCTTGCTGCAACAATTCCGGGGAACTCTTAAAACACTCTATGGGAAGGATTTTACAAAATGAGCAAAGATTCGGTTGTCATTCTGGGTGGCGCACGCACGCCTATTGGTGGATTTCAGGGTGTATTCAGCGGCGTCACTGCACCGGCACTCGGCGTGTTGGCCGCACGCGCTGCGCTGGAACGCGCGGGTCTGCATCCGGACCAACATGAAAATGCCATTGATGATGTCTTGATGGGCTGCGTATTACCTGCTGGTCTCGCTCAGGCACCGGCGCGTCAGGTTGCGTTGGGAGCAGGCTTACCCGTGACAACGCCCTGCACCACCGTCAACAAGATGTGTGGTTCCGGCATGAAAACCGTGATGATGGGTGTGGATCAGATTCTGGCCGGCAGCGCTGATGCCATTCTGGCCGGCGGCATCGAAAATATGACTCAGGCACCCTACCTGATTCCCAAAGCACGTGGCGGTTTGCGTCTCGGCCATGGTGAACTTAAAGACCATATGTTTCTGGATGGACTGGAAGACGCCTACACCGGCCGCCTGATGGGCAGTTTTGCGCAGGAAACAGCCGACAAACACGGCCTGACACGCAAAGACATGGACGATTACTCTATTGCCTCGTTAACCCGCGCGCAGGATGCCATCAAAAACGGCTGGTTTGATGCCGAGTCTGTAGGCGTGCCGGTTAAAGCCGGTAAAACCGACACCGTCATCCTGCATGACGAACAACCCGGCAAAGCCAATGCCGACAAAATCCCGCAACTGCGCCCGGCGTTTTCTGCCGACGGCACAATTACTGCCGCAAACTCTTCGTCAATTTCTGATGGTGCTGCAGCCGTAGTGTTAATGCGTGCAAGCACTGCAAAAGAAAAAGGCCTGAAACCCATGGCGCGAATTGTGGCGCAAGCCAGCCACGCGCGTCACCCGAGTGAATTCACTATTGCTCCGATCGGTGCAATTGAAAAAGTCCTGGCTCGCGCAGGCTGGACAACCGCCGATGTCGATGTATGGGAAATCAACGAAGCCTTTGCCATGGTGCCAATGCTGGCAATGCGGGAGCTGGAGCTCGATCACAGCAAGGTGAATATTCACGGTGGTGCGTGTGCACTTGGCCATCCGGTGGGCGCATCAGGCGCACGTATTATTGTGACGCTGATGTATGCGCTGAAAAAACTCGGTAAAACCAAAGGCGTTGCGAGTTTGTGTATTGGCGGTGGTGAGGCGGTTGCGGTGGCGATTGAGATGGTTTGACCTTTACATTGCCTGCCAGCCTTTCCATTGCCTGCCAACATCAAAGTGAGGCGCCTGACTTCAGCGCCCCACAAGCTCACGCACCGCGCCATCATGTTTATTCAGCACAACGACTCGCTTCTCCGCTCCCAAGTAGCGGTCTGGTCAGCTAACCATCTGTCGCGGCACCCGCATCGGCTGCAGCTGCCAATACGTCAGCGAGCGCCACAACCATTCCAGCGGACCAAAACGGAAGTGGCGCAGCCAAATGGGTGATAACCACAACTGAAACACCCAGATACCCATCACCACCAGCACTTGCCCGGCGCGCTCCATCTGACCAAACAGACCAAGTCCGTGTCCATAAAAAATCAGACCGCACAGTAATGTGTGCATGATGTAGTTGGTGAATGCCATACGCCCGACTGCTGCCAGACGATTGGTCAGTGCAGACAGTGCACGGTTTTTTAACAGCAGCAAAATGGCTGACATCCAACCCAGACTGACCAGCAGACTGCCCCAGTAATTGAACTGGGAACCCCAGAACATGGAAGTAATCTGCCATTCATTGCGATAGTTCCAGAAGATGCCGAACGCAATAACAGGCAGACCAACTAACAGAGCCAGCAGAAGAATCCGGCGGTATGTCGCTTTATCTGCAGCGCCTGTCAGAATGCCGGTTTTGTACAGAGCCATGCCCAATAACATCATGCCGCTGGCACGCCAGAATCCCCACAAAAATAAAGCCAGCCCCTGCATTTCCTGAGTCAGTGGCACACGCGCTGACATTTGAGTGACCCAATTCCCTTGCATCGCTGCTATTTCTGCGGCAATCAACGACTGATCCGGCTGCCACATCGGCATCATTTGCTCGTCTAACACCTCCTGCGGCATAGACTTCAGACTGAATCCTGTCAGCAGATAAAGTATTGAGGAGACGGCCAGAAAAACAATGCCAAGTTTAAACAGGGAGCGAGCAGATCGATTACGCAGAGGAAAAAGCAGAAAAGCACAAAGCGCATACAAAAAAAGAATATCGCCATGCCAGAGCAGATAACCATGCATCAGCCCAAAAATCATCAGCCAGCCATTGCGCCGGTAATGATAACCCGCCTCTGACTTTCCGGAAGCTGCTGCGCGTTCACAAAACAGTACGATGCCCGCACCAAACAGCATGGAAAACAGCGCCATCATTTTCTGATCAGTCAGCAAATGGCTGAGCGCCCAGACAGCGCCGTGAACGCCTTCGAGTGATCCGTAAGCGGTAGGGTTCAGGTAAGCTGCCATGGGCATGGCAAAGGTCTGGATATTCATGACCAGGATGCCTAAAACTGCAAAACCACGTAAGGCATCGAGTGCGTCTATCCGCTGCTCTGAAGGTGTTACCACAGCTGCTCTCCTTGCTTGTTATTTTGACCACTTTTTTTGCTGTGGAAGTTATAACAAACTTAAGAAAAGCAGGTAATCCCCCGATCGTCACAAAATTCTGCTTATAGCTGCTGGTAAGCCCGGACAGTCAATGCATGTCCTGCCAGTGAATGACGCGATCATGTCCGCCATACTGGCCGAATTCAGCTGTAGCAGAGGGATTGTTATCGTCCGCGCTCTCTGACTTTAACCATTCCGGCGCGAGGAACATAAACCTGATGAACCCCGGCGCACCTGGCGCAGTCCATAACAGGCTACCGTACAGAGAGCGTCCATTGGATAACTGCCCCGGATATCCTGATGGAATAGTTACCAGCCCATCTGTATTCAAAATGATTTCCAGATTGTCAGGCTCAGTAGAAGTGCACTGGTCTGCTGTATTTCGACGGAAGCGCTCTCCATCCCAGAAATATGCGAGCAGAGCCACCTCCACGCTTTCAGTTTCAGGGCCATAGGTATCTGCCAGTACCATTTCTCCATAAATAAAACGGAATTCTTCATTAAACAGGACTGCGTCACAATCTACTGTGCAATCTCTGTCAGCCTCCCTGAAATCAGAATCGGCCATCGGTACATGAGGGCCTTCTTCCAGACCATCGTCAACTCGTATCGCCAGACTGACAGACTCGAAGGGTCCATCCACATCGTTATCTGGTAACTTTGTCAGCGTCACTTCGGCAGCAGATAGTATTCCTAATCCCTGAGCCCAGACCGGCACGTGAGCTGATGGTGACAATCGGCTGCTCAACACCAGATCGGCAGCAGCATCCCTGGCCTGAAGCCTGAGCACTGCCGGCGTTGCGGTATCCGGGTAATTCAAGGTCAGCTGCTGATCCCGATTACGTGCGGAGAGATTCACCGTCATAACAAAGGGCTGATCCATATAGGTAAAAATATCATCCATTACATTGCAGGCTGGCTCAACCCAGGCATTGTCAACATGGAACTGCCATGGCAAAAACCGACCAGTAGCATCACTTTGTGCTGTCAGGTTCCCTGTGCCTAAATAGTCCATGCCGACGGCATGAGCGGTAAATACTGCCGTGCCAACTTCGGTATAACGTATCTGCGAGCTACTGAATATGCCATCGTCAAGCCAGGTGAACGGCTGCAAAATCTGCACGCTGCCATCTGTACCGTCCTCTGGAACAACAGCGTTGCCCAGTGTTGAAAGTGTCAGTGCCGCTGGCTGGTTCTCCTTACCGAAATTGGGCGTAATGTGACCCGTTGACGTCAATGCGGAGAGCTCGACTTGCAGATCATCTCCGGCGCGCGCAAATACACCTGTGGTATATGTAACAGGATTGGTCACATCAATTCCTATAGTGGCAGGTCGCACAACAAACTCAGCTGACACACCTGACAACACAAGCTGTCCAATATCGGCTCGTGCGTGCAATCTGATGCGGCCAGCATCAGCGTAATCCATTTCAAGTACTGCTGACCCGCTATTGTCAAACTGCACGGGCACCGCTGTATAAGCCGGAAATTCAGATGCCGGAGAACTCTCTGCACTGAGCAGAACACCATCGTCGAAGCAGCTGTCCGGATCGAGGCACGTGACTGACACATCGATTTGCGTAAGCCCCTGAACCGCAGCGACACAAGCACCGGTATTGGTATCCGCTCTAACCGCATCCAACTGCACCTGAAAAGGGCTGCCCGCAGTTTGCGTGGGAATATCTTGCCAGAAAAGTGCAGCGTCGACAGCAGTCAACTGACACCCACCGGTGCATTGCACCGGATCGGAGGCAGCTACAGGTACACTGTCCAGGGAAAGAGTATAGGTGCCCGGAGTAGTTATCGGCAGAGATAACCCGGCGGCAGCACTATTGCCAAAACTTCCTGTCGAAACATATTCAGTAATACCTGACGCTCTCACAGCAACAGCACCCGTAAGGTCAACTCCTCCAACACAGGCCAGGTCAGCGCAAGCCCGCACAATGATGCTTGCTGCCTCACAGGTCAACGCGGACCCACTGTGTTCGATGTGGTAGAACTGTACACCCGATCCGCCTCCGCTGCAGGGGCCCTCGTTGGAATTCTGGTCACATACGGGTCCGCCTACGTTACCGGTGTTGGCAACTTGTTCCGCATTGGGTGCGTTAACGTAACCGGTAACTGTCCCATTATCTGTGTAAACAGGTCCGGTTGAATTCACGTTTCCATTGATCGTTCCCTGATTCGACACCTGACCATTGGAATCTACGCTGCCATCAATGACAGCTGAATTTCCGATGTTGATGTTGTTGCCTGATACATTGCCATCGATGTAGCCATTGCTGTTCATGTTGATATCACCGATGGCGTCAACTTCGCCGATAACCTGGATACCCGGACCAAGGTTTGCGTTTCCGGTTACAGAAATATCGCCTTGAATCTGGATGCCGGTAGTATTGGCGTTCAGATTGCCGCCAGCTGTGATCGTGCCATTGACGGTACTATCCTGAGACAGGTTCACATTCCCGGTTGCGGACAAATTTCCATTTGCAGTGGCATTGTTGTTGATATTGATAGTGCCACCGGAGAGGTTGCCGTTTGCAGTGCTGCCCGACCCCAGTGTCAGGGTGTTGGTAGCTGACAAATTGCCGGTGAGTGTCGAATTACTTCCAATCCCGATAGAGCCCGCGGTCACAGTACCGCTCACTTGTGCATTGGCTCCGATGCTCATCTGCCCCTGAATGACATGGTTACCTGTCATAATGATGTTACTGCCGGTTGCATAGACATTGCCCGCAACTATGTTTGCAACAATGTGGCTGTCACTGCCAACACTCAGACTGGTGTTATTGATCAGTTCAATCGTCAGATTTGCAGCATTGCCTCCAACATTGACATTGGCGCCGTTCATTGCGCCTGCATTCAGTCTGAGGGTAACAGGAGTTGAAACCGCTATATTGCGGACGTTGGTCCAATCGGAGTAACCAGTACACGTCACTATAGAACCGGCAGCACTGCATCCCCACCACGCTGGCAACGAGCTTACCTGACCCGGGAGGGTGAATGTCTGAGCTAACAATTTTTGCGGGCATACTATGAACATTGCCAGAAAAAGCAGCAATGACCATTTGGGGAGTTTCATCATATTGTGGGGCTCCCGGATATGACCGGACATCTCGCTGGAGATGGCTCAGCCACTGCATTCCGATTCTGCCGTCAAATTGACTTCATACCTGGTTACTTTAAGGGCTCAGGTTTTTGCGCCCAATGTTGCTCCTGCACTTGTAACACTTATCAAGGCAACATAAAACCACGGATGGCATAAAACAGAAATGCCGACATCAGCGCAGATGCCGGCACTGTAATCAGCCATGCGCCCGCAATCCGGAAAATCTGCGAACGTTTGACCAGCTCCTGTCGGTAACCTTTTTTCAGACTTTTGCGATCGAGTTTGGAGAATAGTTCATGGCCGTCTGATTGCTGCGCCCGTTGTTTGAGTTCACGTAGCATGACACCGCGCTCCTGCACAGTAGCAGCATCGAAAAGCGCGATGAACGCATCAATTTCAGCCGCGTCACTCTCCGGGTGATGCGCTTTTATTTCTGCAATCATGCGTGCATAGTTGCTCTTCAGATACTCGCGCAGGAAACCCACACCAAATACGCCGCCAACTGCAATATGTGTTGAACTGACAGGCAGGCCCATCTGACTGGCAAGAATCACGGTCAGACTTGCAGACATGGCAATACAAAATGCGCGCATCTGATCCAGTTCAGTAATTTCCGTGCCAACTGTGCGAATCACTTTCGGGCCAAAAAGCACGAGGCCAAGTGCAATACCCAACGCACCTATGACCATTACCCAAGTAGGAATGGCAGCAGTGGTGTGAACGACTCCGCCGGACATCACTACATCGATAATGGCAGCCAGGGGCCCGATGGCGTTAGCCACATCGTTGGATCCGTGAGCAAAACTAAGCAGTGCCGCAGCACATACAAGCGGCACATTAAATAGCGAATTCACACTTTGTTTTGAGTTGTCGATCAGACCGGCGCGTCTGGAAACAATTCTGCGCACAAACCAGAAAACAACAACACCTATCATCAGGCCATAAAACACGGCAGCACCAAAACTCACAGGCCATATCCGGTTAAGCCCTTTCAGGAGCAGATAAGTGGAGAAAGTCCATCCCATCAAACCCACCAACACAGGTACAGTAGCACTCGCCGCATCGGCCATATTCGATTTGTAGGTAATACTGCGCTTGATCACATACAGAAACACTGCTGCAAATATTCCGCCCAGAACGGGTGAAATCACCCAGCTTGCAGCAATGTTCCCCATAGTAGGCCAGTCAACAATTTGTGGCCCCGCCGCCGCCATGCCACCACCGAGTACTGCACCTACGATCGAATGTGTAGTAGAAACCGGCGCGCCGACAGCGGTTGCCAGATTCAGCCAGATAGCGCCTGCAAGTAATGATGCCAGCATGATCCAGACAAATGTGTCTGCGTCGGCAATGAGCTCCGGATTGATAATGCCACTGCGTATAGTGCCAACAACTTCGCCACCCGCAAGGATCGCTCCGGCTGCCTCAAAAACAGCAGCAATCACCAGCGCTCCACCCAGTGTCAGCGCTTTGGAACCTACTGCAGGGCCCACATTGTTGGCAACATCGTTGGCGCCGATATTCATTGCCATATAAGCGCCTACCACACTGGCAACAACCAGCATGATACTGACTCCGCCTGCCGTGACCGACATCGCGTACAACACCACACCAACAACAAACAACAACGCCAGGGCCAGCCGTAACAACTCGGCACCACGCGACATTTCCTTTTCTTTTAAAGGTTTTGCATTTTTCATGATGGGGACAAGTACTCAGTTCAGGAAGGAGTTTTGCGACTGCGCTGATAACGCCATGCCATGGTTAACAACATGATCACCGTGGCGGGCATAACAAACCAGACCATGGCCGTGCCAAAGGTATGCAGATTTTCGTGCTGCTGCGCCGCCATAAGCAGATAGATGGTATAGGCGACGTAATAGAACAGGAACAGAACGCCGCTGGTACGTGAAATCAGATAGCCGGTAAAAAAGATTGGCAGGCAGATCAATGCCACTCCAATCATCACCGGGATGTCAAAGACCAGAGCGGCATCAGCCACCTGAACGCCGTCAGGCGCAACAATACTGGATAAGCCCAGCACTGCCAGCAAGTTAAACAGGTTACTGCCAACCACGTTACCCACAGCTATATCGCGCTCGCCTCTCAAACTGGCAATCACTGAAGTTGCCAGCTCTGGCATGGACGTGCCTGCCGCGACAATGGTCAGGCCTATCACCAGTTCAGTCATACCGAGGTATTGCGCGATCTGCACTGCGCTGTCCACCAGCCAGCGAGAGCCGAGCACCAGCAGACCCAGACCTGCCACGATAAAAACAGCATCACGCACATGCTGCATACGTGTGTCTGATCGGACACTGTACCCGGCGTCATATTGCTCGTGTACAACAGCGCTCGATTCACGGCGGCTCTGACGGATCAGAAAAAACGTGTATGCAAGCACAGTTCCGAACAGGATAAGGCCATCAATACGGGAGATTTTATTATCCAGCCCCATCAGTAAAACAGCGACAGAGGCTGCAATCATCAGAGGAACATCGAGCCGGACAAGTTGCCGGGATACAACCAGCGGCGCCACAATTGCAGACAATCCGAGAATAAGCAGTATGTTAAAAATATTACTGCCAACAACGTTGCCCAGCGCCAGATCAGCCTGACCGGTCCAGGAGGCGCCGATACTCACTGCCATCTCAGGCGCGCTGGTGCCAAAAGCAACAATGGTCAATCCAATAACAAGAGGCGAAATACCCAGGCTTGAGGCAAGTCGTGAGGCGCCGCGCACCAGAATCTCAGCGCCAAACACCAACAACACCAGTCCTGCTATCAGGTACACAATGACCATAAGAATCCCGGGAGCTAAATCTTGTTACGGCCTGAATCAGGTGTTCGGGCGGCGCATGATACGCCTAATCCGCAGCAGACTAAAGAGGCCCCGAAGCTTCCGGAAATCTATTGCGGCGATACCGCTCATGCGGAGTTTCTGGCTGCGTTGATATTGCCAAACAGTGTACGTACAACCATTTTCTCATACAGAGACAAGCGTTGCGGATCGTCCTCTTCACGACTTTCGCGGATGCGAATCAGTGCATATTGCTGGATCATCAACAGCGGCATTACCACGCGCTCACGCAGGCGAATGCTGAGCCGGCTGCGCGGGTTGTCTTCAAGCAATTCGGTTTGTCCTGACACTTTTAGTGCCATCTCGCGGCTCAGGCTATACTCCTGATAAATATCCTGCCAGAACTCACCAAAACGTTGATCAGACTCCATGTAGCGAGTCAGTTCAAAATTGGTTTTACTCATGCTTTGCATGCTGTTGGCAATCAATGCACGAAAAAAACGCGAATGCTGATACAGGCTTACGCAAGCATCCAGCTGACCCAGATCCTCCTGAGCTTTCAGCGCCGAGCCCAGGCCGTAAAATCCGGGAACATTCTGTTTAAGCTGACTCCATGCGCCGACAAAAGGAATGGCGCGAAGGTCTTCAAATTTTAACGCCCCGTCACCACCACGTTTGGATGGGCGGCTGCCGATATTGGCCATGGCGTAGTATTTGAGCACACTCATTTCTTCAAGATATGGCATAAACAGATCGTGTTGTTTGAATGCCTCATAACGAGCATAACTGCGTTCCGCCAGATCCCTGATCAGGTTACGCTGAAGATCATCCAGCTCCCGGTCGGCACGATCAATCAGATTATTTTCCAGTCCCGCTGTCATCAACTGGCCAAGATTATTAGTGGCTGCCGCTTTGATGCCGTAATGGGAGCTGATGGTCTGCCCCTGTACCGTCAGCTGGATTTGATTGCTTTCAATTTTTATCCCGTGCGCGGCATAAAAAAGATACGCGTCACCGCCGCCACGCGCGGGTGGTCCGCCCCGGCCATCGAAGAATATCACTTCCACACCGGCATCGCGCGAAACTGAGGTAATGGTCTCTTTGGCAGAATAAATGGCCCAGTTAGCCATCAGATAACCACCGTCTTTGGTGCCATCTGAAAAACCCAGCATGACCGTCTGGCGTCTACGCCGCTGCGAAATATGGGCCTGATAATATTTGTTTTGATAAAGACTGATCATGGAGTCGCCAGCGCCTTGCAGATCGCTGACGGTTTCGAACAATGGGACTATATCGACGCTGATTGCGTTGTCACCCCATCCACACAGGCGAAGCAGCGCGATAACTCTGGCAACATCTACCGGCCCGCGGCAGTTGCTGATGATGTAACGGTGCGCACCACGCTCACCATTGCGTTGCTGGATCCGCCCAATGACAGACATCGACTCTATGGTGTCCCGAACCACAGGATCGTCGGATACAGAACTGTCCGCAATACCGGAGCAGGTCAGCAGAGCACTGATCTGCTCCTGCTCCGTCAGTTGCGAAAAGTCAGCAGGCAAAATCTCTGGCTGGTTGGCAAGCACTGAATCCAGCGTGCGCTTGATGATGCGGCTGTCTTGCCGGATATCAATACTGGCAAAGTGCAGACCAAACAGAGATACCTTGCGACGAAAGGACTGCAATTGATCCACAAACATCGACTGATATTTTGTTGTAATCAGCTCTTCCGCTTCATCGAGCACCGAAAAAATATTTTCCAGTGTTATAGGTTGACGATGGTCCTTTTCAACAAGTTCTTCGTGTATACGTTTTTCCAGCCTGTCCAGCAGGTCATAAACACCGGCGAATGTCAGTCTGCGTTTGATGTGGCGCAGATCATGGTGATAACACTGCAAGATCGTGTAGCGCAGACGTGCAGCCACTTTTAACGTGGTGTCTGTGGTCACAAACGGATTGCCGTCCCGGTCTCCGCCCGGCCAGAAACCAATACTCACCAATTCGCTGTTGCTGTTCACTTGTTCTGGAAAACGCTCCGCCAATGGGTCCACCAGATCGCCAATGGCCGGATAAAAAATATTGCCCAGATACCAGGTCAGCAACACAGCTTCGTCATAGGGCGTGGGTTTTTGTTTCTGAAAAAACGGCGTGTTTCCCAACTGCTGTAACAGGTCACGCATTTCCCCGATGCGCGCTCCGGAAATGGCATCGGTCAGATCTGAAATAATCGCCAACACCTGCCCCGGGTAGAATTGGGTCGGGTGCGCGGTCAACACCACACGCACACCAAAATTCTGCAGAACCTGACCCAGCTTGTCAGTGCGCCCCTCATCCGCTGCGCGCTCAGTCAGACGTATCAGAGAACTCTTGTTGTCGATCTGATGAATACGGCTGTATGCCGCATCTTCCAACGCATCAATCAGCACCACCTGGCGCTCTACATACTGGATAATTTTGAACAGAAACTGTATCTGTTCTTTTTCTGTAAAGTGGGCACGATGCTGATTAAAAAACTCGGTGAGGATGGCGACCGGATCATGGCCTTTTTGCAGACCATCCTCGCAGGCTTCCGTGAGTAAAGGCAACAAGGTACCGGTTTGCTCCACCGCATCCAGCGGCAGTGTCAGGAACAGGCTGTTGTACAACTGATAATTCAGCTCCACCAGTTCTTCGAATAATCGCGCTGTCTGATCCGTCATGCCATACCTGCTCAAGATTTGTGTATTTAGCTGCTATTTGCCTGGATTGTGAGATTCAGCCAGCCGGGCGCTGCCTCAAGGGTCGGGCATTCAGCGGGTACGACAGATTCATCAGTACCAGCGCGACAAACACATACAGCGCGCAACTGCCAAACAGCCCTGCTGCCGAGACTCCGTTATCAATGAAGTATCCAAACAATACTGGTGCGGCTGAGGTGGATATCACCATGACCGACATGTTCATCGCCCGTATGGCGCCCAGTTTACGCGTCCCATAGATTTCAGGCCACAGAGAACCTGATATGGGCGGGCTGCTGCCAGCTGACATACCCAGACAAACCATCATCAGTACAGCGGCCCAATCGCCGGGCACATACGCAGCCACCAGCATACAAACCAGAAGCGGCAGCAAAAATACGGGCAGTAAACGCACCGGTTTGAATCGATCAACCAATGCACCACTCACCAGTGAGCTGATCCAGTGCACGGCGCCGTAAACCACAAAACAGGTCGCCAGCCAATTCAGACTCCAGTCCTTGCTGCTCGCCAGAAAATTCTGGTGAATAAAAATACCGGTGATGAGAAACGGGTTGGCCACAATCCCCGGCAGCGCCAGCCAGTATCTGTAGTCCAGCAGAACTTCTCGCCGGCCCGCAGCAAAATCCTCATCATCAGGTACCGCGCCGGTCAGCCCATCGGCAGGCGCGGCGGTTTGCTCGGCCTGCGCCACATCTGCCGTGTGATCTGCACGCACAAGCAGGGCAAGAAATAGTGGCACCAGCAGTAGCGGAACAATAAACGCCAGCCATAAAAAGGTCTGTTGCCACCCCAATGCAGCAATCAAGCTTACTGCCAGCAAGGGCAACACGATTTCGCCTATGGGCACAGCGGACATGGCCACACTGACCGCTTTGCCTCTTTGCTCATCAAAATAACGTGTTAATGTGGTCATGCCGGTGTGGGGCAACAACGATTGACCAAAAAGGCGCAGCAGGAAAAAGCCTGCCATGAGCATCAACAGACCGTCAGCCTGCGACAGTAACAACATCGCAGCACCCAGCCCTGCAACCACCGCCAGCGTATAACTGCGCAGACTGACACGGTCGATCAAACCACCAGCCCACAACACAACAAACGCGGACACCAGTGTCCCGAGTGAATAAGCACTGCCATACTCGGCGGCACTTAATCCCAGCGAGCGTTGAATATCAGAGCCAAACCACGCCACAAAAAATGACTGTCCGAAATTACCGGCAAACACCGCAAGAAAGCCGAATACCAGCAAAGTCCACTGTTGCCTGATAAAACTCAGATAGGAAATCACCGATTACTCCAACAACCGGCCTGACCGGACTGCATCATTTCAACAACTCATCCAGCGTGAGACTGTAGCTGGGGCCAAATGTCTCCAGAAAATATTTCACTTCGGGGCTGGTGTTGCGCTCCAGACGGCGGCGCACATCTTCTTCAGCTTTTTTAAATTCCGCGTTGCCGGCCTGCACTTCCGCCTTGCATTTAAGCCAGGCGCAGATCATGTCAGCCGACTTGATCACAGTATGCACATCATCTGCCAGCTCTTCCTCGATCAGCACCTTACGAAAATCCGGCTTCAGATCAGGCGGCAACAGATTGAGCAACTCATGTCCGGCCTGTTTCTCGATGGCTTTGTAAGCCCGGGTGATTTCCGGCGAGTGATATTTGATGGGCGAAGGCATGTCACCGGTAATCACTTCGCTGCAATCATGATAAAGAGCGGCAACCACAACGGCGTTAACGTCCAACTGACCACCAAAATAGCGATTTTTCACCAGCGCCAACACATGGGTGACTGTGGCTACTTCCCAACTGTGCTCCATGACGTTTTCATTGATCACATTGCGCTTCATACCCCAGCGCTGCAACCAGCGGAGTTTGCTGATGTAGGCAAAGAAGTGACTGCGCGGTGATTCGGACATGGGGGGAAATACTCCAAAGCGGGACAGGCGCCATTCTCAGCGGCCTTGGCACACGAGTCAACCGCCACCCCTAAGCAGAAGCACGCAAGAATGGCCAATTTGCTGATGAGGATTGGATCGGATTGACTGCACTGTTAAGATGCAAACGCATTATTATCGATGCATATTCCTATCGATGTAAAAAGAGCCGTAATTGTTATGAGTCATCGCCCGGAACTACAACAGCCAAGCCCTTTCCGACGCCTGGTTTCAGGACACTACGGGCTGGCGCTGACCTATTGGATACTCTACCTGATCGTTGCGGGGATATTTTTTGTTGCCGGCAGTGCAGCGGTGGCTGATGGCAACTGGTCAAGCTACACCCTGATGCTGGGGGCGACGCTGACATGGACGTTTATTCTGCTGTTTGGTATTCAGCGGGCGTACAAGGGCGAGGACCCGGGCAAAGCGCTGGGACGCATCGCCATACTATTCCTCCTGCTTAACATGACCAATGCACTGGCAACGCTAAGCTTTATCTAGATCCGGCTCCTGATCATCACCGCTCTCAGCCACCTGCTTCTCGTGAATGGTGGCCGCTGCTGCCAAACCCCTTCTGAGTGGTGGCTGGTAGACACGAATGGTGTCGACTGCCGGAAACAGATCACCGACATCCACATGAAATGCCTTGCATAGCTGCTCCAGCGTTTGCAGCGTGACGTTCTGATCTTCATTCTCGATTCGCATGATGGTGGATTGCGCCACCCCCATCTTACGGGCGAACACACGCTGCGGAGTAGTGCCCCGCCGCTGCCGGATAAATGCTGCCAATCTCGAACGCAAGTGAACCATACATGGTTTATACTTCCTGTAA
Source organism: Pseudohongiella sp. (assembly GCA_030651695.1). Taxonomy (GTDB): domain Bacteria; phylum Pseudomonadota; class Gammaproteobacteria; order Pseudomonadales; family Pseudohongiellaceae; genus Pseudohongiella. The sequence continues at coordinate 114,142 of JAUSCD010000033.1, forward strand.
CGAACCACATGCGGTTCACATTGTTTCACGATTCTGCCAGCAGGAAGCAACGGTCCGGTCGGACGGCAGAGGTATGCGATGCAGGGTGTGGTGCCCGGGATATTTCCGGTCAGCCATGCATCGCATATCTCCGACCACCAACTCCCGGTACATGTCTCAGGCAGTTACCTGCCACCATCGCGCACCTGATAAACCTGTCTTTGCCGTCAGCACTTGTCACCAGGCTTTGCTGCTACGGCGCACCTGCATTATGCTTGGGCCAATAACAGGGTCTAATCAACAGGAATTTATCATGGCGCACACCCCCACTCCTTCAGATAATTCAACTAACCCCGAACGCCAGAAAGGCATCCTGGGGTGGATTGAATACACCGGTAACCAATTGCCCGACCCGGTATTCCTGTTCTTCTGGCTGATAGGTGGCGTGATCGTGATCAGTGTGATCATGGCCATGCTGGGTGTCGCGGCCACACACCCGACACAAACGCTGGCCGATGGCAGCCCACTGATAATCGAGGCTGCCAGCCTGCTGTCAGCCGACAATCTGCAACGCCTGCTGACCCAGATGCCGGCCACCTTTGCCCACTTCCATCCCCTGGGTTACGTGCTGCTGGTAATGCTCGGCGCCGGTGTTGCAGAACGCAGCGGCTTGTTTGCAACAGCTATGAGTTCGGCCGTAAAAATGGCCCCTCTGGCGTTGCTGACACCGGTTGTGGCATTTCTGTCAATGATGGGCAATCTGGCTGTTGACGCTGCGTATGTAGTGCTGATTCCTCTAGCCGGCGTCATCTACGCTGCCGCCGGCCGGCATCCAATAGCTGGCATCGCAGCCGCATTCGCAGGCGTATCCGGTGGCTTTTCAGCGAACCTGATCCCGGGCCAGCTGGACGCCTTGCTGTTTGGCATTACTGAAGCAGCAGTGGTCACCATCGACCAGAGCTGGGTCATGAATATCGCCGGCAACTGGTTCTTCATTGCCACCATGGTGTTTGTTTACCTGCCGGTCATCTGGTACGTGACTGACAAAATCATCGAACCCAGACTAGGTTCGCCCCGAGAGATTATTGCCAACAACAGCGTTGGCCTTGCCAGCCGCGAGGACGGCCGCACCAGCGATGCAGAGCGCGCAGGTCTGCGACGTGCAGGTCTGGCGGCTCTTGGAATCATACTGTTGTGGGTTGTACTGTGTTTTGCGCCGGGCACCCCATTGATCAATGAAGAGGCCGGAGCCGCCAGCCTGCAACCGTTCTACCAGTCACTGGTGGCCGCATTTTTCTTCCTGTTTCTGGCATGCGGCTGGGCCTATGGCTCTGCGGCCGGCACCATTAAAGATCATCGCGACGTGGTCGCAATGATGTCAGGCGCAATGGCGGATCTGTCTTATTACATTGTGCTGGCGTTCGCGGCAGCGCATTTTGTGGCGATGTTCAACTGGTCCAACCTCGGGCTTATTTTTGCAATTAATGGTGCGGAGGTCATCCGCTCGGCTGAACTGCCCATGCCTTTGCTGATCGGATTGATTGTGCTGCTGACGGCTTCAATCAATTTGTTTATCGGCTCTGCCAGCGCCAAATGGGCGCTGCTGGCACCGGTGCTGGTCCCCATGCTGATTCTGTTGGGCATCAGTCCCGAAATGACCACAGCTGCCTACCGAGTCGGAGACGGCGCGACCAACATCATCACTCCGCTGATGCCCTACTTCCCGCTGATATTGGCATTCTGCCAGCGCTGGAACAAAAACTTCGGGCTGGGATCGCTGGCTGCAACAATGATTCCCTACAGCATCTGGATGCTGATCACTGGCGTGATTCTGGCGATGATATGGGTATGGCTGGGCTTGCCGCTGGGGCCAGGTGTGGGGACTGAGTATTTGCTGCCGGTTAATTGATTCAGTCACTTCGGGTAGCCGGGTGATCTGAGTCAGAGCACCCGGCCGACAGAACCAGCGGGAAGTTCCTCGGCTTATTCGCCTCGCTCACTTTCCACTGTTCCTGCCGTCCTCGATTGGACGCTGCTGGTTACTGCACTGAAGCTGTCGCCACCGGCGCTGGCGCCTGCTCAACATACTGCCAGCTCACTGAACCGAAGAACATTTCGTCCCAGCTCTGCAGACCCCAGGGTACACTTCGGTCCGGATCGGGATTCATCTTGTTCTGGCTTGAGTTATCAAATGCGCCGGTTGCCACAATTACGGTACCGGCCGGAACCAGTTTCGGTTCTCGCAACTGATAACGCAGCTGCCAGTTATAATTATAGTTGGCGATATTGATCAGCTCTTCACGTGTGCCGTCCGGATACTGCGCCTCAAAACGCATGCGCTTGCCCCGGAAGTGCATATGCGGCAGGAACGCGTGAAGGTAGGCGTCACGTGGCACAGTAATCGCTTTGGTCTGCTCAAAATCCGGATCGTTCGGCGGGATATGCGTCCAGTCCGGAGTAAAGATGCACGCACACTGGCCGGACATACGTTTCTCAGGCACCACACCTTCCGGGTAGAACCAGATGCCAATACGACTATGATCAACGGTTTCGCGGCCATTCGTGGTGTAGTGCAACTGCAAGGCCAGCTGAGAACCGGCCTTTAACAAGCCACCCGTGTTTTCAGGCTCGTGACTGGGTTCGGCGCCGGGGATATAAGCCGTAATATTGGCTTCATCCGCGCTGCCACCACCCAGAAACTGACCGCGACCACTGGCGCCCGGAGGCAGAATGCTGTTCAGTGTGTGGTGCAGCACTGTGCGGTCACCGGCAATGTATTGACTTGCACGCACCCATCGGTCTTCGGTGAGACCTTCAAATGGCACAACGACATTGATGTAGTCAAGCACACCGGTCGCAGGAATAGTCTGAGGTGGCAACTCGACAATCAAATCCGGCTCGCCAAAAGCCCACTCGGTTGGGGGCCACACCAGTTCAGCCAGGGGGTCAACGCTGCCATCGCGCTGAGAACCCTGCGCAATCCAATGCAGCAGAGTCTGCTGATCTTCCGGAGTCACAGTGTAACTGTTCACAAAATCGCCAACATGCGGATCAATCTGTCCGGGCGGCATACGCTTGGTCATCAGTACTTCGCGTATCATCGGAGACCAGCCTTGTGCCATGGAGTGACTGTCCAGTGCAAACGGAGCGATGCCACCATCGCGGTGGCAGCTGGCGCAGTTTTCAGCCAGAATCGGAGCCACTTCTTTTTCGTAAGACACTGAGCGCGCCATATTGTGATCGCGTGCAGCGTAGGTAATTGCGTCGCCAGTGACAGCAACAACAGAATTGCTTACCGGCTGACCTGCGTCTATTTCAGCCAACGCTGTTTCCAGCCCTGTCACAGACCCACGGTATACCAAACGGAAGGAACGGGGATCATAAACCAGCACTTCACCCGCGGCTTTAACGTCCATTGATTCGGCAACGAGCTGTGCATCATCAATCAACACCGGAATTTCGTTGCCTGCGGCGGCAACCGAGCTGATTACCGACTCGCGCGATTGTCCCAACGGGTTGATCATAAAAAACTGGAAACTGTCCTTGTGCGCCGCCTGCAGAGCCTGGAACTGCGGTACTGCCTGGCGGAAGGATTCACTGCCGTTGGCCTGCACCAGCAGCACAATTGCTTTACGGTTGTCGTACCAGCTCATGTGATGGAAGTAACCGTTCTGATCCAACAGGGAAAAATCACCCACTCTCATGCCGATGTCTGAGGAGTTGTTTTGCACTTGAGCACTCTGGGCATGAGCTGATTGCGACAATGCAGGAGCGGACAACGCAGTTATCAGCGCAGCGGCGGACAACAGGGATATCAGGTTCAGCGAACGTCTGAACGGAATACTGTTCATATTTTTCTCCGGGGTCAGACCTCGGCCGGCACGGCATGGAGGCACCCATTAATCATTGTTATTGTCGGACAAACGGCTTTTGAATCTGGTGTTGCAGGCGCGATTTCCCTTGAGCGCCAAACTGAATACCATGAATGAATTCAGTTTTCCAACGGACTGGCTGACGCTATCACACGCTCTGGCACGACTCAATAGCACACACGCCAGGAAATCCCCGGTTTCGACTAACGGAGTGCCCTCATCGATTTGGGCGACGCGAGCCTGATATTTGGACTTGGGAAATGCCTCAGTCTTCCGGTACACTTGACGGCGAACACATGCTCTAAATCCAAAAAGACCAAGCCGGTTTTACCGTCTGTCATCAGCCATCCGTCATATAAAGAGAAGAAGGACCGATCATGAGAGAAGCCGTCATAGTGGCAACCGCCCGAACCCCGATTGGTAAAGCCTATCGCGGAGCATTCAACAACACTGAAGGCCCTACCCTGGGCGGCCACGCCATTCGCGAAGCCGTTAAGCGCGCGGGCATCGCCCTCAACGAAGTAGACGATGTGGTCATGGGCTGCGCCGTACAACAGGGCACTACGGGTTATAACATTGGCCGCCTGGCATCTGTCGCCGCCGGCCTGCCAAACACGGTTTCAGGCATGAGCATGGACCGTCAGTGTGCCTCCGGCATGATGGCCATTGCCACAGCAGCCAAACAGATCATCGTCGACAATATGGACATCGTTATTGGAGCAGGACTGGAATCCATCAGCCTGGTGCAGAACGATCACCGCAACAAGTTCCGCACTGTTGATCAGAACGTACTGACCATGTCTCAGCATGCTTATATGCCCATGCTGCAAACTGCTGAAGTGGTTGCAAAACGCTACGGCATCAGCCGTGACGCGCAGGACGAATACAGCTTGCAGAGCCAGCAGCGCACAGCTGCAGCGCAGGCCGCTGGCAAGTTCGACCAGGAAATTGCACCAATGGAATCCTCCATGGGTATCGCCGACAAAGCTACCGGCGAAATCAGCTTCAAAACTGTCACATTGACCAAAGACGAAGGCAATCGTCCGGAAACTACTCTGGAAGGTCTGAAAAGCCTGAAGCCGGTTATTGAAGGCGGTTGCATCACAGCCGGTAACGCCAGCCAGTTGTCAGACGGCGCATCTGCCAGCATCCTGATGGACAGTAAACTCGCTGAAAAACGTGGACTGACGCCGCTTGGCGCCTACCGGGGCATGGCCGTTGCCGGCTGTGATCCGGATGAAATGGGTATTGGTCCGGTGTTTGCGATTCCTGTGTTGCTGAAGCGTTTTGGCCTGAAGATGGAAGACATCGGTCTCTGGGAACTCAATGAGGCGTTTGCGGTGCAGGTTCTGTACTGCCGCGACAAGCTGGGCATTCCGGATGAGCTGCTGAACGTTAACGGTGGCGCGATCTCTATTGGTCATCCTTATGGCATGAGCGGTGCGCGTATGGTTGGTCATGCGTTGATTGAAGGTAAACGCCGTGGAGCCAAGTATGTGGTTTGCACCATGTGCATCGGTGGCGGCATGGGCGCAGCTGGCTTGTTCGAGGTTTATTGATCTTCGTTGCACTCCGATTGCCAATCTGTGCGCCGGGGTGTGTGAGCTGGACACGCCGTGAACCCATCCATGGGGGCTCGGCGGCGCCCGTCCGGGGCGCCGACGGTCCGGCTCACACACCCCGGCACACAGCTCTCTTTCAGTGGTTGCGGCTAGATCGCTCACTGCGAAGGAAGCGCCAGCCGCGGCTTCTTTTCAAGGGAGCCGCTGCCGCACCGCAGGTTCATTGATGTTTATTGGCGTGCGGACGTAGCACTGCTGTTTGGTTTTCTGTAGTGCGGTTGCCGTCCGATCTGGCACTGCTGTCTGGGTGTTTCTCTTACGGTGGTTGCTGTACGGATTTGGCACTGCAGCTTGAGTGCCGGTCGTGGTGGGGTTATGACTGCAGGAGCCTCGGCGGACAGGCCGGTTTTTGCTCCTGCAAAACCGGCATTTCCGCCATCCATGGCGGTCAGACAGTCCGCCGCGGAGCCCTGCATGGACGTACTTGTGGGCGTCTCCTGAAGACATAACCTCATCGCGGCCGGCACACCGGCGCTGAGGTCAAAATCAAACAGCAAACAATTGCGACTCAATATCACGGAAGGCTTTGAACTCCAGCGCATTGCCCGACGGATCCCTGAAGAACATTGTTGCCTGCTCACCCGGCAGACCTTTAAACCGGATATAGGGCTCAATCACAAATTCCGTCCCCATCGCACGCAAACGCTGCTCGAACTCAGCGAACTCCTCCATCGTCAGCACCACCCCAAAATGCGGCACCGGCACACCGTGGCCGTCAACATGGTTGGAATGCTGATGCACGGAACCATCCTTGCCAAGAGTAGGATTCAGATGCACCACCAACTGGTGGCCAAAAAGATTGTAATCAATCCAGTGATCGGAACTGCGCCCTTGGGGCAGGTTCATGCGCGAGCCATAAAACTCGCGGGCTTCTTCCAGATCACGCACGGGGATAGCAAGGTGGAAAGGTCTCAACATCATCAAAGGTCCTGAACGGTTTTTTATAAAATATACGGAAACTCTAGTCGGCAACCGGTTTGCCACGCAAGGACTTGACGGTAGACACCTTGCGTTTACTCTCGAGGCGCTGACGTTTTTGCGACTTCGGTATGCGTGTGGCGAGCCTTGGCGGCGCGACTTCGCAGGCTTTTTCGATCAACGCTTTAAGGCGCTCGATGGCGTCTTCGCGGTTTTTCTCCTGTGTGCGGAAACGCTGGGCCTTTATCACAATAACCCCATCGGCGCTCATGCGGCGATCGCGTAATGCCAACACCAGCGCTTTCACATCGTCAGGCAAGGAAGAAGCAGGCACATCAAAACGCAAATGAATGGCAGATGACACCTTGTTGACATTCTGGCCGCCTGCGCCTTGCGCCCGGATCGCTGACAAATCAATATCCTGGGCCAAAATATAATCTGACACTGTCTTACTCATCAATAAAACCTTATTTAGACAATACGCTGTCATCATGCACGCTGATGATGCCCCAGCCTGGTGCGCTGGCGTTGAAAAAGAACCAAAACGATACTGACCTGATCTGGCGAATATGCCGATACCAACCCTGTTAACCACCCAAAATTGCACGAAAAATTTATTTAAATATAAATATCAAACACTTATTTTTATCGGCCAAAAGCTGGCATAGCGTATGCATTATATAAATCAAGCATCAGCATTCCCCTGCTGATGGCTTGAATGGAATTGACTCTCCCCTTTTCCATTGATGGGTGATAATTCGCCCACGTATGAGCCAAGCTCCACGTGGGCTTTTTTTTGCCTGGCATCTATGTTCAGTTCTGCCCTCGTCTTGCTTAGTCTCAACTATACCCTAACAATAAAACAGCACACAGCCAGCAATGTTCTGGTCTGTTACACTGTGCGCCTCGCATTTATGCCACAGGCCCATTTATGTTCTTGTATTGCCAAAAATTAAAGCTTGCCAGCGCGATGTTCGCGGGCCTTGTGGCAAGTCTGATGGCAACCGGTGTTACCGCATGGGATGCCACCGGGCACCGACTGACGGCATACGTCGCTTGGGAATTCATGTCAGAGCAGTCCAAAGAACGAACACTGACTATCCTGCGTTCACATCCAAGGTTTGACAGAGATTTTCTGAATGCTATGCCGGACAACGTCCGTGCTACCGACATGAGGCAACAGGATCGCTGGTTGTTCGGCCAGGCCGCCATCTGGCCTGATCTGGCGCGGAGTTTTTCGGGTGCTGACAGCCGCCGTTACGATCATCCGGAATGGCACTGGGTCGATGGCGCGTGGGTGCGCGACGAAGCGACTCGTCAGGGCAACCTTTACGTCAATACCGAGGCCTTTGCTGACATCGAGGGAATTCCTGCAGAGCGCGTGCAGCGTCGCTCACAGGCGGAAAATGTGGTTACTGCCATTGACCTGGCCGTGTATGAAATGAGTCATGCCCGGGATCCGGCAGAACAGGCTCTGGCGCTGAGTTGGTTTTTGCACCTGACCGGGGATATTCATCAGCCACTGCACACCGGAGGGCTGGTCTCTGCACGGATGTTTTCAGACGGTGATCGTGGCGGAAATGGCATTCGAGTGCGCTCAGGGAGTACCGGGAGCAATTTACACGCAGTATGGGACGGAGCCTTACGCGGACCAACATTGGAAACATCTTTGCGGATGCTCATTGATATTGCTGGAGACATTGCTGCCAACAAACAACTTGCTGAGTACGCACCCACCCGGTGGTTGCAGGAAAGCCGTGACTACTTGCTGAGCAGCGTGTACCCGGACACCGTCATCAGCAACGTACTGCGCAGTGAGAACACCGGCAATCAGCCCGGAACCATTACGCTCAGCGAAGCGTATGAAGAACAGATGCGTATGATCGCTGCGCAGCGTATCGCCGAGGCCGGCGTCAGGATAGCTAACACACTGGGGAATTTATGACGTTTTTTGAATTCAGAACCAATATGGCATTGCTGCTGGCATTTGCATCAACAGCAATCAGTGGTGCAGTGATCTCAGCTGAACCAGCTGGTGAACCCGTTATGATAGAAAAGCCACTTTGGGAACTTGGTCTTGGCGCCGGCGCATTGGTACAACCGCATTACCCGTCATCCAGCGAGTATCAGGTAAGGGGGCTGGGCCTGCCTTACGTGGTCTATCGGGGTGATATTCTGCGTATTGGTGATGGTCAATCGGCGCGCGCAGTAGCGGCAGAAAACAGTCTCTATGAGTTGTCGTTATCGTTTGATGCCGCCTTTGATGCAGAAAGCGATGGCAATGAGTTACGCGAAGGCATGCCCGATCTGGATTTTATTTTTGAAATCGGACCGCAGATGATATTCCACCTGCAGAAGTTTGAGTTCAGCGATACCAGTCGCTCCGAAATTCAACTGGCACTGCAGGCACGGGCAGCTTTCTCTACTGACTTTGGCCGGGTTAACCACCACGGCTACGTATTTGAACCCATGCTGCGATACAGGCATTACGGATTGTTTCACCCCCAACTGGAAGGTACTGTGTCATTGAAGCCTCTGTGGGCAACCCGTGATGTGCACGGTTACTTTTTTGATGTTGCAAATGAATTTGGTATTGCCGGCCGGGAACCTTATCGGGCGAGCGGCGGCTACTTTGGCACCGGCCTGAATTTCTCCGGCACCTGGCATATCAACAATAAAGCCCGCATGTTTGTCGGGATACAGACCAGCTTTTATCAAGGTGCTGAAAACATTCAGAGCCCATTGTTTGAAAAGAAATTTAATGCAGGGTTCGCAGTCGGCCTGGTCTGGTCGCTTATCGAAAGCAAGCGCACGGTGATGCGCATCTAGCAATCAACTGTTACGGAAAACCCGAACAATGGCTGAGCCACTCAAGAACCTTTACGGACCAGAAATCCCCCGACGTATTGCAGACATGATCAGCGCGGCGCATCCGGCCTTCGCACACAATAAATTTCTTGAGTTTGTGATGCCGACTTACGAATCCCTCGAGCTGATGCCCCGCGGCTGGCACATGGCAGACGGTCTGCGACATGCATTGCCGGATGACTACGAAAAAGCCGTCGACATTCTATTGACGTCATTGCCAACGGCCAAAGCACACGTAGCGGAAACCTCTGCCACCGCAGACCGCGAAGGCAATACGCTGGCGCCATTTTTGTTTATGCCACATACATTTTTTGTCGCGCGTTATGGTCTCAACCATTTCGACACCTCGATGCGTGCGCAGTACGAACTGACTCAACGTTTTACTGCCGAGTTCAGTATCCGGCCGTTTTTACAGCAACACACCCAGGCAACTTTAAAAAAACTGGAAAGCTGGGTGGATGATCCCAGCGAACATGTCCGCCGACTGATATCAGAAGGTACTCGTCCACGCCTGCCATGGGCGTCGCGCCTGCATGAGTTCCAAAAAGATCCCGGGCCGGTACTCAGTCTGCTGGAAGCGCTCAAAGACGACCCCTCTCTCTATGTTCGCAGATCCGTAGCCAACAACCTGAATGACATTGGCAAAGATAATCCGGCCATCATGCTGGACACTGCTGAGCGCTGGATGACGCAGGCATCAGCGGAGCGTGCGTGGATAGTCAAACACGCGTTGCGCGTCGCTGTTAAAAACGCCGAGCCGCGCGCGTTGGCACTGATGGGATTCGGAAACAAAGCACTGATTGAAGTCAGTGACCGGCGTATTTCGCCTGAAGATGTGCGTGAGGGCGACGCGGTGACACTGTCGTGCACATTGCACAGCACGGCTAAAAAATCACAAACCCTGCTGATCGATTTTGTTGTGCATTACGTCAAGGCCAACACCAGCACCCGTCCGAAAGTGTTTAAGCTCACCTCATGCAATCTGGCAGCCGGGGACTCAGTTTTTTTATCAAAAAAACTGTCACTCGCACCGATGACAACCCGACAGCATTACGCGGGCGAACACAAGGTTGCGCTGCTGATCAATGGACAAGAGTTTGAGTTAGGCAGCTTTAAATTGAATGCCTGATACATTAAAGCCGGTGCCGTTTCATAAAAGAAAGATCAAGATAATCTTTCCAGCGCCCAAGTAAAGGCGCAGTAAATCGCCCTCCAAGGCCTAATGATCCATAACTCATCAACGCTCCACCATCTGCTGTTGCCAATAGTGCCAGTGCGTTACCTTGCGGCTGATAACTTTGCAGCGGAGCATTTTCGAAAACGGCTTTGATGTTATGTGCAATGACAGGGCCATGTCGCACTGAAAATACACCCGAGCGCCGACTACCGTTGGCAGATGCCGCGTCTCCAGACACAAAGACTGAGGCGGCGCCGACTGCGCACAGTCGTTCATCCACAAGGATAAAACCAGCTGCATCACAGCTCAGACCTGAGCTTCGGTACCAGGGGTGCGCACTGGCGCCGGTCGCCAGCACTACGGCATCCGGACTCATGACTTTGTTGTCTTCCGACCAGACCGAATCAGCTGCGATGGTATCGATATGACAGTTTTCAATCAGTTTGATATCAGCATCCATCAGGCAGTGACGCGCCTGACGCTGAACGCCCGGCGCCAGCGAACCCAGCAGTTGTCCAGAGCACACAACACTGACTGCCGTCTGTCTGAATCGTTTGTTGATTGCCATCGCCAGTTCAAACGCGGCAGCGCCACCGCCCAGCACCATCAGACTGACAGGCGGAGACTGCTGCCAGCTTTTCCACTGCGCAATAAAGTCAGGAAATGGTTTGGCGGGAACCAGCAGCACAGAATTGTCACTATGCTCAGGCATTAATGGACGAGAGCCGGTGTTCACAGACAGATGCTGATAGCTGATCACCGCTCCCGTGCTTAGCTCAAGCAATTGTTTGTGGCTATCAAGCGCCACAACATCGGCCTGGACCAACCCGATACCCAGTTGTTGGCACAATGGCGCAAGGGCAATAGCGCACTCATCGAGCGTAAACCGCCCGGCGATCAGCCCCGGCATCATACCGGAGTACCACGCATTGGCTTCAGAGCTGATCAGTAAACTGCCCGGCGGAGGACTCCAGCCAGAGTCCATCCAATGTCGCATGGCCACCAGATGAGCATGGCCAGCACCGGCCAGTACCAGTGATGCTGACCGGATGACTGACTGCGTATGTTCAGACTTGGTCATGGCGTCGTCCCGCATTACACTGTTATCCCGCATCATACCGCAAGGACACAGGGCCAGGGACATACTATATGAGCACACCGTTACACTTTTGCGATTTTCGCAGCGACACCGTCACCAAACCTGCCCCTGCCATGCGGCAAGCGATGGTGAGCGCCGAGGTTGGAGATGATGTCTGGAGAGAAGATCCTACTGTCATCCTTCTGGAAACCACCCTGGCACAGCGCGCCGGAATGGAAGCGGGTCTGTTCATGCCTTCTGGCACTCAGTCCAACCTGGTAGCGCTGTTGACACATTGTGGCCGCGGCGACGAATACATCGTGGGACAACAGGCACACACTTACAAATATGAAGGCGGCGGTGCTGCCGCACTTGGCGGCATACAACCGCAACCTTTAAACATGACAGCATTTGGTGGTATTGACCTGAACGAGGTGGAAAACGCAATCAAGCCTGACGACATACACTTTGCGCGCACCCGCCTGCTTTGTCTTGAAAACACCATGCAGGGCAAAATCCTGCCGATCGATTACCTGCAGCAGGCACGCGACCTGACCCGGCGTCATGGTTTACCGCTGCATCTCGACGGCGCTCGCGTGTTTAATGCAGCAGTGGCGCTGAACTGCTCTTTGCATGACATCACGCGCTGGTTCGACACCGTATCCATTTGTTTATCCAAAGGTCTTGGGGCGCCGATAGGGTCAGTGCTGTTGGGCCCGGCGGAGTTTATCAACCGCGCCAGACGCTGGCGCAAGATGACCGGCGGCGGCATGCGCCAGGCTGGCATGCTGGCTGCGGCAGGTTTATATGCTCTCGAGCACAATGTCGACAGACTGGCCGATGACCATCGGCGCGCCCGCACGCTTGCAGAAAGGTTGCTTCGCGCCGGCTATATTCTGGAACCACCTCAAACCAATATGATGTTTCTGGACGCGGCCCATTTACCGAGAGAAAAACTGGCCGTATGGCTGGAGCAGAATGGTGTAAAAGCGGAATGTCTGAATCGGCACAACATCAGACTGGTCACACACCTTGATCTCAACGACGATGACATAGAACACAGTGCTACTGTTTTTGAACAGTTTGCCCAACAGCAGTTTTAAAGGAAACACCCATGATTGTTACAATAAAAACCAGTGCTGCACGCTTCTCAGGACTACTCGCCGTGATGCTTGGCCTGATGTCTCTTACCAGTTGCGCTGTAGCGCAACGTGATGCTGCCGAATTTGAAAGTCTGATTACTGATTCGCGCGTGCAACATCGCTCTTACGAGTTCCCTCCCACAGGTGAGACTTTGCCCTTCGCTCTGTTTGTGCCTTCATCGTATGACACGACCCGGGCTTCACCGCTGCTGGTGTCGTTGCATGGTCTTGGGCGCACCTATGACTGGCTGATGGGTTATGAAGGCCTGCTGGACTATGCGGAGGAATACGGTTTTATCGTAGTGACGCCGCTGGGCTACGCGCGTCGTGGCTGGTATGGTTCACGTCCGACAGAAGATCCCGTCGTTGGCAGTCATAGTGAGCAGGATGTGATGAACGTTATTGCGCTTGTGCGCGAGGAGTTCAACATCGACAGTGCACGACTCTTCCTCTGGGGGCACTCCATGGGTGGTGCTGGCACCTACCATATTGCGGTCAACAATCCCGGAATGTTTGCCGCGCTGGCCGTTGCGGCACCAGCACCGAGACCGGATCTGACACCGACCATACTGCAGGTAGTCCGCGATACGCCGATTCTGGTGCTTCAGGGTACGGCAGATGAGCTTGTTCCTGTGGAGCAAACCCGTCGCTGGGTCGCTGGTATGCGGGCGATGGGCATGCAGCATGTTTATGTGGAGCTTGAAGGCGCTGACCACACGTTTTTTATCTCACAGAACCGTCAAAACATGCGCAAGGTAATGAACTTCTTTGACTTGGTTGGCAAACCGTAAACAGCGTCTTTTTTGAGTACCCGGCCTGCCACTCTTGTCTTTATGTGGCCGGCCACTCGGGCCATGACTCTTCAATGTGTTCGTAGTCCAGCCATGGCACTTTGTGTGAAGTCCAGATAGCGCGTTGCGGATAGATCCCGGGATCATCATCCAGTGTGGCAACACGCACAATCATGAACGGCAGAGCTGGTTTTTCTGCCACCAGCTGAGAGCCACACACGGAACAAAAATAGCGCAGCTTGCCCGGCGACGATTCATACGCTGAAAGTTTGTCTTGCCCTGACAGCCAACGGAAACTCTCACGCAGCGCGACACCGGATGTATTAAACGCAGCAGCATTGGCTTTACGGCAGGTATAGCAGTGGCAATGACTCAGTGGTTTATCGAACTTGTCCACCTCATAAACCACCGCTTTACACAAACAACTTCCTTTCATACATCACTCCTGTTGTGTTCCCGGGACATCAGCATCAGTGGCAAACCAGAATTCAATTTCGTCCGTTTCCTGGTCAAATACAGCTGAATGCGGCACGAATGCCGGCACGTGATACCAGTCGCCACAGCCATGACGCGTGGTTTCACCGTTCATGGTCAGAATCAATTCCCCCCGGATAATAACACCATAGTTGTGCGTGTCATGCTGGTGCTCCCCGATTTGTGTACCGGCCTTATAGGATGCCAGCAGCACGTCAGCGCCTTGCGCAGCGAGTTTATAAGCGTCAAAGCGGCCGTCGTATAAAGGTAAACTTCGAAACCTGTCGGGATATTGGCCAGCCATTGTTGTCCTCTCGGTGAGTGATCACTCATTTCGCCATAAACAACCTGCATTCTTCTGGAAAACCGCTACCGACAGCAACTGTAATTTTTTGCGGCCCGTCAATATTTGTATTAAGCTCGGCTCAAGGGCTCTATCAGGGCCTGTAAATTACAACCGCAGAACACAGGCTTCAACACCCCGAAGCCAGTTGTTCTTGCAGACGACCTACCCGGTCCGAACGCGGTGGAGAACGCCCATGACCCAGCTCAAAAAGCAGGTAGCATCTACCTTGCCCGCCAACATCAGCCTGGACTGGTTACGCTCAGCGTACAGCCATATGGTGCTGATCCGCGCCTTCGATAAAAAAGTTGTCGCGTTGCAACGTACCGGCCAGATGCGCACCTATCCATCGTGTCTCGGACAGGAGGCCATTGGTGTCGGCATTGGACTTGCGCTGCAAGACAATGATGTTTTTGTACCCTACTACCGCGACCAGGCCACTCTGTTTTTACGAGGCGTCTCACTGACCCAGATTATGCAAGTCTGGGGCGGAGATGAGCGCGGGCATCTCTTTGAAGGGGCAGCCCGTCGTGACCTGCCTTTGTGTATACCCATTGCCACCCAGATGACACACGCCGCCGGCGTCGCCATAGCACTCAAAAGCCGGGCTGAGCATCAGGCATGTCTGGTCACCTGTGGCGACGGTGCAACCTCCAAAGGCGATTTTTCAGAGGCACTCAATCTCGCCGGCCTATGGCAATTGCCAATGGTTTGCGTCATCAACAACAATCAATGGGCTATTTCAGTCCCTCTGCACAAACAAACCGCCTGTCAGACATTGGCCCAGAAAGCAGTGGCGGCCGGTATGGAAGGCGTTCAGATAGATGGCAACGATGTAGCGGAAGTCTATCAGGCAGTAGATCGTGCACTGACTAAAGCGCGTCAGGGCAAAGGACCCACACTGATAGAAGCTGTCAGCTACCGACTCAGCGATCACACAACAGCGGATGATGCCACCCGCTATCGGGACCTGGAGCAGGTCAATAACGCATGGGAGCGCGAGCCGGTCAAACGCCTGCAGAGCTTATTGCACGCTCATCAAGGCTGGAGCCCGGAACAGGAAAATGCCCTGCTGGAGTCTGTACGCAAACAAGTGGATGACGCAGTCACAGCCTACCTGAGCATCCCGCCTCAGCCCGCCGATGAATTCCTGAAGTATCAGTTTGCAGAAATGACCACTCCTCTGGCTCTGCAAATCTCGTGGCAGCATGAACGTTTTCCTGAACATGAGACATCGGACTCTAATGGAGTGCAGAAATCATGAGCGTTACCCGTGCTGTCAATTCCGGACTTTCAGATATTAATACCGTACACGAGATCACCATGGTCGAGGCCGTCACGCTGGCGCTGCGCCGCGCCATGACTGAAGACCCGACCGTAGTCGTACTGGGCGAAGATGTGGCTACCAACGGCGGCGTATTCCGCGCAACAGAAAATTTAAAAACCGAGTTTGGTTTCAAGCGTGTGCTGGATACGCCACTAGCTGAATCCATGATTGCCGGCATCAGTATAGGCATGGCCACCCATGGTATGCGTCCGGTAGCAGAAATCCAGTTTATGGGATTTATTTTTGCAGCCATGGAACAGATTGTGTGCCACGCGGCACGTATGCGAAACCGTACCCGCGGACGCTTGCACTGCCCTCTTGTGATACGCGCCCCGTTTGGGGGCGGCATAGGTGCTCCGGAACATCACTCCGAGAGTACCGAAGCTTTGTTTGCACATATTCCCGGCCTGCGCGTGGTGATCCCCTCGTCTCCTGTTCGCGCTTACGGCCTGTTGTTGTCAGCCATTCGCAATCCCGACCCGGTGTTGTTTCTGGAACCCAAACGCATTTACCGTATTGTGCGCCAGCGCGTTGTCGACAGTGGAAAAGGGCTGCCTCTCGATACTTGTTTTACTTTGCGCCAGGGCGACGACATTACGTTGATTTCCTGGGGCGCAATGATGCACGAGACACTACAGGCGGCGACACAACTACAGCAGCGCGGGGTCAATGCTGATGTCATTGATGTTGCCACCATCAGCCCACTCGATATGACCACCATAGTCCGTTCGGTCCGTCACACCGGTCGTTGCGTGATCGTGCAGGAAGCGGCGCGTAGTGGTGGCATCGCTTCTGAAATCAGTGCGCGCGTGGCAGAAGAAGCTATGCCGTGGCTGCAGTCGCCGGTGCAACGCGTGACCGGGTTTGATACACCCATGCCCTATCCCCGCCATGAACACTACTATCTTCCAACAGCAGCTGACATCGTTCGCGCCTGCGAAAGAACCCTGGGGGTCATATGAAATATTTTAAATTGCCCGATCTTGGCGAGGGCCTGCATGAAGCAGAAATCGTTGAGTGGCATGTGCGGGAAGGTGATGAAGTTGCCGTTGATCAGCTGATTCTTTCCGTTGAAACTGCCAAGGCCATTGTAGACTTACCATCACCCCAGGCGGGTCGAATTGGTAAATTATTTGGCAAGGCCGGTGACTTGATCCATGTGGGCTCGCCGCTGCTGGAGTACGCAGATGCAGCCAGCGACGACACTGGCACTGTCGTAGGCAATCTTCCGACCGCAGGCGACGCGGCAACCATACAGGATACCGCAGGTGATGATTTTATTGCCGGCAGCCCGCCCCGCGCTGAGGATCCGCATACCTTGAAGGGTGTGGCACGTGTGATGGCGCAAAACATGGCGAAAGCGCATGCCGAAGTTGTCAAAGTCACCTTGCATGACGATGTTGATATCGAAGCCTGGGCGCCCGACGAAGACATCACCATGCGATTGGTGCGTGCAATTGCGGCCGGATGCGCGGCACAGCCAAAACTGAATGCCTGGTTTGACGGGCGCAAAATGACCTTACGTCCGATGTCACAGGTTGATCTTGGCATTGCGGTTGACACCGACCAGGGATTGTTTGTGCCAGTGCTGCGGAACATCGCTGGCCGCAGCCGCGAAGATCTGCGCAGCGGCCTGAACAAGCTGCGGACAGCGGTCAAGGCGCGTAGCATTCCTCCTCAGGAAATGACCGGAGCCACCATCACACTATCAAACTTCGGCACATTAGCCGGGCGTTACGCCAGCCCGATTGTAGTACCGCCGATGGTGGCGATTCTTGGCGCCGGACGCATTCGCAGAGAGCCTGCGGTGGTCGCCGGCGATAACGCTGACGAAGCGCTGGCCATTCATCGAATATTGCCGCTGTCGCTGAGCTTTGACCACCGTGCCGCCAGCGGAGGCGAGGCAGCACGATTTTTGGCAGCGGTGATGCAGGATCTGGCGCAGCCGTGAATCAATGCAATTGTTCGCCACGATCCTCTAACAATACCTCGACTTCATCAGCCTCGAAACGATATTCATGGCCACAGAACTCACAGCCAATCACCACTGCGCCATGCTCGGCGAGAATGCTGTCGACTTCCTTTTTGCCAATGGAGATCAACGCCCGCGCTGTTCTCTCACGCGAGCAGCTGCACTGGTAGTGAAACTTGCGCGGCGTAAACAGCTCCAGTCTTTCCTGATGGTAAAGCCGGTGTAACAGATCCTCATTACTGAGCGAATGTAACTCGGCCGCAGTAATTGTCTGACCCAACGCCAGCAAATGCTCCCACGTGCCGGCGCGCTCCTCGCTGTCGGTCTGCCGGCCCGATGGCAGTTGCTGAAGCATAAACCCACATGCCTGTTTGTCATCAACAGCAAAATAGAGCCAGGTTTTGAGCTGCTCGGACTGTTCAAAATAGGTTTTGAGTGAGCTTGCCAGCGAACCGCCTTCCAGCGAGACAATGCCTTGATACGGATCTGCACGACTGGAGTCGATAGTAATGACTAACACGCCATCGCCAGTCAGTGCATCAAAGTCAGTAAGCTGTGGAACCTGTTGATAACGCGCAATCCCTCGGACTGCGCCCTCACTGGTGCACTCGGACATGATCAGACTCAACTCACCATTGCCACGCACCTGCAGAACCAGACGGCCTTCATATTTGATGGTCGAGCCAAGCAACGCGGCAGCTGCCAGGAACTCGCCCAACAGGATATTCACCGCCGGCGGATAGGCGTGATTGCTGATGGTATCGGTGTAGGCACTGTTGAGGCGGACAATTTCTCCACGCACGTCTACATCGGAAAACAGAAAGCGCTGGCAAAGATCCTGCTGGCTGATATCGGTATTGTCTGAACTGGACTGCGACATTAATTTCCCCACTCGCTGACTTGATGGCACATTTTACGCCGCTGCCGCAGCGATTGCACGAATACCCGGGCAGGCAGATCATAGGCGTAAACCGCAGATTGATCGCCCTGAAGGCTGAAAATTTGATCACAGCCCGCTTCTGCTGTAATTTCCGGCAATCATTATCTGTTACGACACTACGACTATGCCCTTGTTTGTACTTTTTAAATCAGCTTCCGGATCTGCGACAATGTTGCCCACCTCGAAAACCGCAGTGCAGGCAATCACCGTATTGCTGATTGTGCTGGGCATGATGTTGCTACCTTCCTTGTCTTTTGCACACGACATGACCGACATCGCACGCGACCGCATGGCTGCCGGTGGGTTCCTCAACGTCATGTGGACTGGCGCCGAACATATGCTGAGCGGCTATGACCACCTGCTATTCCTGCTGGGGGTGATGTTTTTCCTGACCCGCCTGCGTGACATATTCCTGTTTGTGACCGCGTTTACGCTGGGTCATACCGTCACGCTGATATTTGCAACATTCGCCGGCATCAGCGCCAATCACTATCTGATCGACGCCGTGATTGCGGTCACTGTCGCCTACAAAGGTTTTGAGAATCTGGACGGCTTTAAACGCTGGTTTGGTTTTAATGCACCCAATCTGCTGGCGATGGTGTTTATTTTCGGACTGATACACGGTTTTGGCCTGTCTGCCCGCCTGCAGGCAGTAACGCTGGCTGATGATCCGGATCTGCTTGGCAAAATCCTGATTTTTAATCTGGGCGTGGAAGTCGGTCAGATCATTGCGCTGATGATTATGGCAGTAGCAATCCGCAGCTGGCAGCAGGTTAAGGCCTGGCCTCAAATCAGCAAAGCCTGCAACACCGCGTTAGTTATAGCCGGTTTTGGTTTACTGATATTCCAGATGGACGGTTACTTTGACGAGCGCCAGCAACGCTCAGCACCGGCTTTTGAGGTGTTCACCGATATTGATCAGGTGATGGGCCGTCTGGTTCCGGCAGCCGATTCCGCCGCCAGAACCGAAGTTGCCGATCTGGAGATCAGGGTGCTGAACAGGAACAATCAGCAGGTGGAATTCCTGCGCACCGATGGCCAAGGCTGGTTTGCTTTCAGCGGCGACAGCACAGCAACTTACCAGCTGACAGCAACTGATACGCTGGGCAGAACGGTACAAACCGAAGTGGTAATGGGTGCAGCAGCGCAGGGTCACGTCCACGAGGAGGGAATACATATACCTTTCTACTTGTATATCGCGCTGCTGATGTTGCTGAGCGCGATACCCGCGCGACGGTTAGCAATGAAACAAGCCTGATCCCGGGCTTGTTTCATCTTGTGTCCTGACACTTATGTGGAGTTTGTCTAAGCGACCGATTGCAGCCTGTTGGCATAGTCGAGTCCAGCCGTGGCTGGTGGAAGTGGTTTTTTTTCCGCTTTGTAAATCTGGATCGCTTCTTCCACGATGTCACAAAGCTCGTTAAAAACTTCTTTTTCATCGCCACCATGGCAACCACCATAAACCAGACCGGGGGCACTGCCGACATAACACTGATCTTCGTCAGACCACTCCACAATTTTTACGTACCTGGCACTCTCTTTCATTCTGAGGCCTCCTCAATTGCTCTGTTTACTGCCTTTGTTTGATAGATCGTAGCATCATCGCCCGGCTTGCCGGATAGTGTAATTGGCTTGGTTACATAGGGATGTACAAAATTCCTGTGGCTGCCTGGACGCGACAACCATCTCCACCACATTCGCAATCAACCGATCCCCAACCTGCATATCCATTGTCATCAATGACTCCGGATGAAACTGCACTGCTGCCCATTGCAGATGCCTGTGAGATACCGCCATCACACAAGGTTCCGGCATTGCCGTGCTGGCCGTGATCTGCAGGCAGTGCGGCACCGACGCGGCGTGAAGTGAGTGATAACGCCCGGCTTTGAATGACGGTGGCAAACCCTCAAACAAGGCATGTCCTTTGTGGTGAATGACACCGGGTTTGCCATGCACTGCACGATCAAGCACAGCCAGGGCGCCGCCAAAGTATTCCACCATCGCCTGCAAACCCAGACACACACCAAACACCGGAATATTGTTCTGTTCACACAGCGCAAGCGTGGCGGCGCAATCAAAGTCCTGCGGGCGACCGGGCCCAGGCGACAGAATCACCAGATCGGGAAGCGGGTTTTGCGCAAGCAAGCGCCTTGCTGCATCAGGACGCAGAGTTTGCAACTGTACACCCTGAGCACGGAATGCCGATGCCAGCGTCAATACAAATGAGTCCTGATGATCGACCATCAATGCGCGCAGCGGCCTGTGCTGCCTGTTGTTTTGCGCTGACGGCACAGTCTTGCGCGACTGACCTGAGCCCACTTCAAGCAAAGTCGTTTTGCAGCTATTGGCCTCCCTTAACACATCAAGTAGCGCAGAGGCTTTAAGCCGGGTTTCCGCTTCTTCTGCCTGCGGGTCCGAGTCCATCAACAACGTCGCACCCACGCGCACGCGCGCAGTGTTTTGATGCAAATGGATGGTACGCAGCGTAAGACCGGTATCCACACTGCCATCAAAACCCAGACAACCAAATGCGCCACCGTACCAGCCGCGCGCGGTTTTTTCGTGATCCTCGATAAACTGCATGGCGCGCAACTTGGGCGCGCCGGTTACCGTGACAGCCCAGGTATGAGTCAGAAACGCATCCAGTGCATCAAACGGTTGTTGCAACTGGCCTTCAATATGATCGACGGTATGAATGAGTCTTGAATATAATTCAACCTGACGCCGGCCGATGATTTTGACTGAACCCGGGGTACACACGCGGCTTTTATCATTGCGATCCACGTCGGTACACATGGATAGTTCAGCTTCGTCTTTGTCAGAATTCAGCAGTTCACGGATATTGTCTGCATCGGCAAGTGCGTCGGCGCCACGTGTGATGGTGCCGGAAATCGGACAGGACTCCACACGGCCGTTTTTGACACGCACAAACATTTCTGGCGAAGCAGAAATGAGAAACTCATGCTGACCAAGATTCATCAGTGCACCATACGGTGCAGGATTTGATTCGCGCAGTTTTTGATACAACACACTGGGCAATGCGGCGGATTGCATACTAAAGGTCTGTCCCGGCACAGCCTCGAACAAATCACCGCGTGCAAAATACTCCCGGGCCTTTTCAACCACGGCGGCATATTCGCCCGGTGTGTGGTCTGTCACCGCATCAAGAGTTTTTTGTACTGCAGCAGCAGTCTCTTCACCGTATTTAAATTCACCATGTTGTGAGTAATTCACCAGGCGTTTTAATCCCCCGGTGGTTTGCAAACGTCCGCTTTTGTCAGCGCACACAAACTCATACGAATGCAAGGTACCGGTACCAGTCCGGGGATCACGAATCAGAATCTCATCCGGCAAATACAGCACCAGATCGCGCTGATGTTGTGAACGCGGCAGGCGCAATTGAATGGCCTCAAGCTGAAATGCCAGGTCGTAGGCAAAAGCGCCGTAAAAGCCCAGGAAGTGATCCTGTTCTGATGAAAAATAGCTGATAAGTGCGCGCAGCATGTCAAACAAACCCGGGCGACGTGTGCGCATTTCTTCTGAAGTCGGGTCCTCAGGTTTCAGTTTTTTAAGCGAAGGCGCCGTCAGCCTGGCGAGAATGGATCCAGCTGAAGCATGCAAACTGACATGTGGCAACTCCGCCAGCGCGATCTCAAAAGCAGGCAATAGAACAAGACCACGTGCATTCAGCGCACGAACAGTCAGTTCATTGTGACGCGCAGTAATTTGTACCGGAGGATTGATAAGCAGCAGATCCCGTTTCTGATAACGTCCGGGATATTCACTCGCGCAGCTGAGCAACACACCCGGATGTGTATCCAGTAATTGCAAACGTTTATGAAGTTCTTGCGCACCGTCACAGTCACGCGACTGACGCGTGATACTGATGCCACCGGTGCTGGTGTATCGACAATACGATGGAACTGACATGCTGTTATCCTCTTGTGCAAACGTGTTTTCACAAGTTTTTCAAGAGACTGCCGCCGACTCTGAGGTCAACACCGGAATTTTAACTGCGTTGTATTTCCAGTCGGACGAAATACAGAACAACACAATCACTCACCGGTGTTTACCCGGAAGGCTGCGTTGATATTTGCTGTGGGTTTGAATCAGGAGTATCAGATTCGAAATTTTTTGCATGCATCAGGCTGCCTTCCCGTCGGGGGCAGCCTGAAAAACTTACTGATTTGTCTCTGAGTTTTTCTGGCGGCCCGCGAAGCTAAACCACCAGAAATACACAGATTGAATTTGGGTTTTGATGTTCATGGCGCGCAGTTTGCCCCTGCCCGGCGGGGTTTGTCAACTACTGGCCCGCCCGAACCGCTGCCGGTAAGCTGCAGGTGTCACTCCCAAATGCTTGATAAACAAACGATGCAAGCTATCCATGCTGTTAAAACCTGAGCGATCGGCGATACGCGCCAGCGACAATTCACTGGTCTCCAGTAATACCTTGGCATTATCGAGGCGTACCCGTTTGACAAACTGCGCCGGAGACGTGCCGGTCTCGTTGCGAAACCGGCGCACAAATGTACGTTCACACATGCCCGCGCGCTCAGCCAGAGCAGGCACACTCAGATCAGCGCAGGGATCAGCGGCGATCCCGGCGAGCAATTTGGAAAACACTGAGGAGGCGAAAGTCTGT
The DNA here is from genome assembly GCA_030651695.1 of Pseudohongiella sp. Taxonomy (GTDB): domain Bacteria; phylum Pseudomonadota; class Gammaproteobacteria; order Pseudomonadales; family Pseudohongiellaceae; genus Pseudohongiella. Next base: position 137,287 of record JAUSCD010000033.1, read on the forward strand.
GCTTTCAACATCGGACTGAATTGCGCCTGACTACCGGGCCTGCGCATAAACAGCACCAGATCACGCGCAACAGCCAAGGCGATAGCCGAACCAACATCAGCTTCAATCAAGGCCAGACAAAGATCGATGCCTGTACTGACCCCGGCCGAGGTATAAATGGGATGATCAGTCGTGAATATGGCATCGGCATCAACCTGAATTACCGGCCACATTTCCTGCAACAAAGCACACGACGCCCAATGTGTAGTTGCACGTTTTCCATCCAGCAATCCTGCAGCAGCCAATATAAAAGCACCGGTGCATACACTGGCAATTCTAACAGTCGACTCCTGACGTTTTTGTAACCAGGGCAATAACCGGGTTTCCAGCGCAGCCTTGCGTAAACCTGCTTCGGTTCCGCCGGCTACTATGATGGTATCCAGATCAGCAGGCAGATTTTCAACTGCAATGGTGTTGGCAATCAGTAGCCCGGCACTGGAGTGCACGTGCCCGCCGTCAGGGGAAGCCAGGATGATTTCGTAACAATTATCCTGCGCATGCAGATGCTCGTTGGCCTTGCCGAAGACCTCCATCGGACCAATCATATCCAACGCCTGAACGCCTTCAAAACCGATGATGGCAATCTTGCGCTTTGAACCTAGGGTGCTGTCGGGGCTGTGAGACATTGGCGGATTTTGCGACAAACACGTCATTTACGCAATATTGATGACGATGCAAAACTGAGCATGTCTATTACTTACACCGGAGTTTTCCTATGCTGCATCGTATTTTCGCTCTAATAACCGGATTTCTTATGATGGCGATCTGGATAGTTGCCAGCTCATTCCCTATGGTTGCAATAGCACAAGCTGCTGCCCGGCAGGCGCATGTCCCCATAAAAATCCCTCTCAAAAACAGCGCAGGTGATAGACCGCTGATCGCGATTCTGGCCGCCAACTCCGGTGCTGAAACCACAGATTTTATGGTGCCATACGGCGTTTTTATGGAATCCGGTGTAGCCGACGTCATAACAGTTTCTACAGAGCCGGGTATTGTACAAATGCATCCGGCTCTCAAGCTGAGGCTGGACCAGACTACTGACGACTTTGATCTTGCACATCCGCAAGGCGCTGACATTGTTATTGTGCCAGCCATGCATCATCCCGATGACCAGGCCGTTCTGCTGTGGATTGCGCAGCAACATAAGGCTGGTGCGATTATTGTTGGTATCTGCGAAGGCGTCAGAAGTCTGGCTTACGCGGGACTGCTCGACGGCCATTCAGCCACCACACACTGGCACGCCATGCCCGGGCTGGAGCGAAAATATCCCGGCACTCACTGGGTCAAAAACAGCCGGTATGTAGTTGATCGGCAGATTGTGACATCTACCGGTGTCAGTGCATCAATCCCTGTTTCACTGGCCTTGGTAGAAGCCATTGCAGGCACGGATTCGGCGCTGGCGCTGGCGACACGTCTGGGTGTTGCAGACTTTAACGCCAGCCACGACAGCACGGCCTTCAGGCTCGGACCGCGATTGCTGATGACGGCCGCACGTAATTGGACTGTTTTCTGGAGTCACGAAAAAATTGTTCTGCCGGTCAGTGACGGGGTTGACGAAATTGCGCTGGCACTGACTGCTGACGCCTGGTCACGCACCTATCGCTCCTCTGCCGTTGCAACTCACCCGGAGCTCGACCGCGTCATATCCAGACGCGGACTGATTATTGAAGTTGAGTCTTCCGACACCACAAAAGGCCATAGCCCACAACATCATTTCACGATGCCGCTGCAGGCGCTGGAAACAACGCTGTCCGACATCAGCTCACGTTACGGCCAACGCACCAAAGACTTTGTGGCGATGCAACTGGAGTATCCGCAATGAATCAGTACCTGATAAGTACTGGTATACATTGGTACTACAAAGGCCAATGCAGTTGCAGGTTGCCCCCTCCAAAATTCATGGAATGAAGTCTGAATGTAGGATTGACGGTAAGTACCGCCCCGCTTTGTTGATGTATGACATAGCGCCATGCCGTACTGACTTTAGCAACTATGCGGTTGCTGTCCCTGTTGTCCATCGGGCGTTGTGTGAACTGCCGGTCCAGATCTACGTTGCCAACATACAAGACTGGCTCCCACCAATTGTTGTCACGTTGCCTGACAGTGGCACCGGCAAACGCGTACATCTCGCGGCGATGGTTGTGACCATCCGTCGCCAGATTCTGGCCAAACCAGCCATGTTCATCAAAGCGGAAGTAGCGTAAACCTCCATTCCAGCGCCGTGGCTGTGTTGATTCAATCGACCATGTCACTTGCTGCATATCGCGGCTGAAGTCACCACTGCCCTGTCTGACCATCAGCGGCAGGCCGTCGTAATTGCGGTCAGTACGTTCAGCCTTGATATCAACACCTGTTACCCAGTTCGACGACAACGGGAAGGACAAACCCGCGGCAATACGAAGTTGTGCACTGCGAATCATCACTCCCTGGTTACGGTCTTCGTACCGGGTATTGGGTGAATAATTTATCGCCAGATCACCATACAAAACGTCGCTGAGGCGGCGCTGGTAATGTGCAAAGTAGGTTGTCGGAGTGCGCTGGTATTTGTTGCTACTGTTGCCCTTGTTGTTGTACAGACGATCCATCTGCACAATTACCATGCGCAACTGTTGCGAATCATCAGGGCGCCAGGTGCTTTCATACTGAAAGTCCACCAGTCCCTTGTCTCCGGAAATATCTGCAACAAAGGCACCGCTCAAGCGCTCGCTGAACTCACGCTTCACGCCCAGCATCTGTCTGTCGAAGCGCCCGTCAAAATCCTCGCGGCGCTGCATACGCGCGACTATGCCGTAGCGGCCGTTGTCTAACATTAAAGTCTTCTGCAGATTGGCTTCGAGATAAAGTTCATCTCCGGTGATGCTGCCACCTGTCCCGTACAAACCATCTTCACCTGGCGCGGGGGTATCCGAAAGCTGCCGATAACTCAGACGATGCAGAAAACTTTCCATGTTGTAGAGAAATTCACGCCCCTCTACAAAACCGTCACGTCTTTGTGGATGAGGATCACGCCAGCCACTCTCAGCTACCGCGGCGACCGGCGCAGACATAAACAACGTCGCTGCGATCGCAGCACCCAACCCCGTTCTGCGGCCACTGGCCGCCAGACTATTCCGTAACATCAGACCTTCCTCCCTTACCTGTCCGGTCTGACAGGACCGCACAGGGCTTTCTATGCTTTCAATATATTCAATCACAATCCGCTTGCGTGGCGATGACATCTATTTCGAATGCGATCGCATTACCAAAATTTAATCCCGGCACCAGACTACGCGCCGGCAACGGCGCCGCGTGTCTCTCAAAGAACTCTCTGTAAAGCCGGTTCATGGTTGCCAGATTGGCAGGATCTGCCACATATACTGTCGCCCGCTGAATTTGCGCCACACTGCTGCCAGCCTGCGCCAGCACCCGCTCCAGGCGCGATAGCGCTTCCAGCATCTGCGCCTCAAAATCCGGTGCTGGTGCCGACGAAGCGGTATCAACACCAATCTGGCCAGAGACAAATACCAGTCCATTACTGATACGCGCGGAGGCATACATCATGCCCGGTGCCGGCTCCAGTGCTGCCAGATTTATAGCAGCACAGATTGCGGCATTATCAGCAGCCGCATTTGCCGTGTTAATACCTGACAACATTCCAACAAGCAGAAACGCTGAATTCAAAAATCTGATGCGCATACAAATTACTCAGGAAAAAAGTTGAGGGACAGCTTGCTTTGCCAGTGCCTGCAGACATAAATGCTGCTCATGCAAGAACACCATCAAAGCCCTGCATCAGGCATCACCACGCAATTACCTTGCCATCATAATTCAGAAACTTTCCGCTATCGGCTGAGGTAGTTTTCTGAATACGTTGCAGTAAACCCGTCACGCTGGTTGTGACATCTATCATTGCATTAGGCCCGCCCATATCCGTCTTGACCCAGCCCGGATGCAGCGGCAGCACAATAAAATCCTCTTTTACCAGATCCACCGCCATTGACTTCACAGTCTGATTCAGTCCCGCCTTGGCACTGCGATAGATATAAGAACCACCACTACTGTTATCAGCAATTGATCCCATCATGGAACTTAAAAAGGCAATCCGCTTGTCCTTGCCCCGCCGCAGCGCAGGCAACAAGGCCTGCGTCAGCATCACCGGCGCAATCAGATCAATCAACATCACCTCAGCCCACTCAGCCGTGCGTAATGTACCAAGACTGGCCTCACGCGGACCATAGATACCCGCATTGTTAATCAGCACATCAACTGGCTCCGCACCCACTGCGCTAACAAATGCTGCAATACTGCCTTCATCCGAAATATCCAGCGGCAACAAGCTCAGATTCCCGTCGGCCTGCAACGCTTTCAGCGCCGGCACCGCCTCAGGATCACGCGCCGTGGCAACCACATCATGCCCCTGCGCCAGCAATTGCTTTACAAACTCCAGCCCGATTCCACGGTTAGTTCCGGTAACGATGTAACGCGACATAAAATCACTCCCAACGAATGCATAAAATTCCTCTGACCCCGATATTACTTCAGATCCCCCAAAATCACGACGCCAACGTGGCACCGGCCTGGCATGGGGACGGCAGAGCAGCGCCTGACCAAACAGGCCGCGCGTATCCTCTGAGCTGTCGACCGGAAAGAGCGAGCACTGTCTGAGCTCTGAGCCCGCGAAGCGAGCGAAGGCGAGTTGCGCAGCGACGGTCGACAGCTCAGAGGATGCGGCCGGTCAGGCGCTGCTCTACCGTCCCCATGCCTGAAGCGCCAACGAAAACACCCACCCAACCAAATGTCTCAAATCCCCAACAGACTGACTTCTTACATGTGGCCTGCCCAGACTCACTGAGCTACACTCCGGAACGTTTGTTCGCCGCTATCGCCGAACTTCATAAACCAATCGAGGCCCGACATGAAAAAGAATACTCTGGCTACCAGCCTGCGCCACCTGATCTGGGGCTCCGCGCTCGCGCTGGCACTCCCTTTCACCCTCAATGCACAGGAAATTGAACGTGCTGCGCCCGAAGCCGCCGGCTTTAGCAGCGCTGGTGTACAGGCACTGGCTGATGGCATGCGCGCAGCAGTCGACGATGGCAATCTGGCCGGTGTGGTCAGTGCCCTCCTGCGCGACGGCAAACTGGTTCACCTTGACGCCTACGGGTATCAGGATGTTGAAAACCAGATCCCTGTCACTGAAGACACCATCTTCCGCATATTCTCCATGACCAAACCCGTCACCGGCGTCGCGCTGATGATGCTGGTGGAAGAAGGCAAACTGACCCTGGATGACGCCGTATCACGTCATATCCCTGAGCTGGCCAACCTGCAGGTGGCCATTGAAGACGGCCCCGGCGGTTTCCCGGTGACAGAACCCGCACGTCATGAGATGACAGTGCGCGAGCTGATGTCCCATACAGGCGGCCTGACCTACGGCATGTTCTCCCGCTCACAGGTTGACTCCATGTACGTGTCAGCCAACATCCTCGACGGCAATGGCACACTCAAGGACATGATCGACAAACTCGCCCGTATCCCACTGCGTCAGCAGCCCGGCTCACTGTGGCACTACAGTGTCTCGGTTGACGTGCAGGGTTATCTGGTTGAAGTTCTGTCAGGCCAGACTTTTGAAGAATTTCTGCAAGAACGACTGTTTACGCCACTCGGCATGGTCGACACCGGTTTTGGTGTGCCTGACAACAAGCGTGACCGTTTCGCCAACATGTATCAATCGACTCCTGATGGTCTGCAGGCACCAGGCGATGCACTGGGCGGCGACTATCCTGATCCCGCAACCTTCTTTGGCGGCGGCGGCGGACTGGTTTCGACCATCGGCGACTATATGAAATTCACACAGATGCTGTCTAACGGCGGCGAGCTGAATGGTGTTCGTATTCTGTCACCACAATCCGTAGAAACCATGCGAACCAACCAATTGCCGGCCGGTATGGCAGAAATTCCCGGTTACCCGGGCAACCAGTTTGGTGTGGACTTTGCCATCGTTGCCGATCCTGCTCGCAACAATGGTATGAGCGTGGGCAGTTACTGGTGGTGGGGAATCGGTGGGACCTGGTTCTGGATTGATCCGGTTGAGAACCTGACCTTTATTGGCATGATTCAGAACCGTAATCTGATGTATGCGCGCCAGTTGCAGGCCATCTCCAAAGAGCTGGTTTATGGGGCGATTACTGAGCGCAAGTGAATCTGCCGCGAGCAACGGGAGCGGGCCGCTGTGCCGGACCGGCCGCATCTTCTGACTGGCCGACCGGAGCTGCGCAACTCGACGTCGCGGCTGCGCCGCTCCGGACTCGAACAGTGCTCGCTCTTTTTCGGTCGGCCAGTCAGAAGATAAGCGCGGCCTGATTGGTCCGGCACAGCGCCCCGCTCCCGTTGCGGTGCCACCCTTCTGGTGCTCAGTATCTGGTGGGAGCGCATTACGCGCAAATCCTGGGATCGTTTTGCCACCAGTGGGCAACAGAGTTGGCGTAATATTTGACCAGTGTCCGTTGCGCGGGGTTAATGCAGAATCGGTCATTCTTTTCTTGTACAAGCTCACGTGCCGTCATCGATTCCAGACTTTTCAACAGCGTGCGTGAGCGCGGTTTCTCGTCAGCCTTCATGGCCGCACCGTTGGCAATCATCAGATCGAGCAAGTCATCACAACGACTGACGATCTCCAGCGAAGTCAGCGATTCCTCTTCTGAACGCAGTAACACAGACGCAATCACAGGCACCGGGATGATTGGCATCACATAACGTAATGCCTCCATCAGCACATCGGCCAACGCGGCTATCTGCACAATACGCTGCTCTTTGCTCAGATGATTGAAGTCGACGTTATGCTCGCTGCAATACTCGCGCATCGAAATCGGTACACCAAAATTGACGCTGGCGTAACCAAAGCGTGACCAACGCGCACGCGAACTGACAAAGAGATTGTTTCCAAGAAACTGCTTCAGTCGCGCAAAATGTTGACGCAGATCCGGGCGCTTTTCCCTGTTCTCCCAGGAGACCATATTCTGATCCTCCAGCACATGGTCATAGTTGATACCTACAGGCACAAAAACCACGGAGCGATCGGTCTGCCAGTCATAGTTACGCAGCATGTAGTCCAGAAAACCCAGTTTCGGCACGCCCATGTAGCCATCCCGACTCAAGCCGCCCTCCAGAAACACCGCCTGACAAACACCACTTTTTGTTGCCGTACAGACATAACGCTCCAGCACCTTTCGGTATAAAGGGTTCTGCGATCCCCGGCGTACAAAAAATGCGCCCATAGCACGGATGAGCATATCCAACGGAAAAATACGTGCCCACTCACCTACCGCAAACGAAAGTGTCACGCGTTCGGCAGCAAGATAACTGATAAGTACATAATCCATGTTGCTGCGATGATTCATCACAAACACCACAGTAGCGTCAGGATCAATTGATCTGAGTCCACCCGGATCGGCAGCGGAAACGCGAACGCGATAGATAAACCGAGACAGTTTTTTTGATATCCAGTACACCGCCCGGTAATAAACATAAGCATTGAACGAGGGCACAATCTCACGTGCGTAACTCAGCACACGTTGCTGCAGCACATCACGGGGAATATTTTCCTGCTGTGCCATCTGCTCGATCATGGCAATGACATCCTGATCAAACATCAGTTGATCAATCAGCACCTGACGTCGGGTTCTTTGCAGAGGGCGGATACGAATCTGCAGATTGGTATTGAGTTTGTCCACCGCGCGGTTGAGGCGACGCCTGACATACCAGCGCACACTCGGAAACAGCACACTCATCAGCACGGCGTAAGCGGCGGCGACCAGCAGCAGAATAAAGACCCACACAGGCACAGTGACTGTTGAATCAAACACGGAACTCCCGGAAGCGGTTGTTTTAATTGTTTTGTGTTACCGGGAGAATAAACAGGCAACCACTAATTGTCGATGCCAGCGTGTGGTCCTCAAAGACACCTACTATTGCGGCTTCTATCCTGATCCGGAGTGAGCAACGGGAGCGGGTTGTTGCAGCAGACCGGCCGCATCCTCTTAGGGGCGCCCGGCGTTGCGGAACTCGCCCTCGCCCGCTCCGCGGGCTCGGAGCTCAGACAGTCCTCACGCTTTTTCGGGCGCCCCCTCAGAGGATAAGCGCGGCCTGATTGGTCTGCTGCAACAACCCGCTCCCGTTGCTCACTCCGGATCAGGATAGAAGCCGCAATAGTAGGTGTCTTTGAGGACCACACGCTGGCATCGACAATTAGTGGTTGCCTGTTTATTCT
>JAUSCD010000034.1 GCA_030651695.1 Pseudohongiella sp.
GGCAGGATATATTTGCTTACATCGAAATGTTTTACAATCCAGTTCGTCGACACGGAACTAATGGAAATGTGTCGCCGGCCGAGTATGAAAAGAGTTACTTTAAGCAGCTGGGAAGTGTCTAGAGAACTGGTAGCGATTCACAGCCGGAATACCAATGTCTTTAGGAGAGACAGACAGTAATTTTTGCGGAACACCTCCCAACCCTTTAAAGAAGTAAATCAGGATATTGGTATCGAGCACATACATCACAGCTGCTCTCGTTTGGCATCATCATGCAAGCCCTGTCGGATATCTTCCAGCGATGGAAAGTCATCCCAGGTGCCAGCCATTTCGGAGACTGAGTCTGGCCAGGCATTGGCAACTTTTTCCTGCACCAACTGTGCAATCCATTTACTTTTGGATATATGAGCTGACTTCACGGCCTCGTTCATCTTGCGTTCAATTTCATCATCCAGATAGATCGTAACCTGCCCCATCGCATCGCCCTCCAAAAACATATGTGTGATTATATGTGTTGAATAAAAGGAATCGCAACGAAGTTTATAACCTGGCGCTGTCGATGAATTGCTAACTCTGAATTAAAGGCATAGTATACCGATACATATTTCAGTTTTAATACCGGTATACCATAACTAATACATCAATCATGTCAGAGAAAAAATTCATCACTGCCTTGTCCGTCAATGCACTGGAAGACTTCCAGCTGCTGGCCTCCAATATCGCCGAAGCACGCAAAGCGCGTGGTTTCAGTCAACGCGAGATGGCCAGCCGTTCCTTGATGTCACTGGCGACTTATCAGGGGGTTGAACAGGCCAATCCGACAGTGTCGTTTGGTGCGGTGCTGGCTGTGCTGGATACTTTGGAGCTGACAGAAACGTTGCGGACTGTGGCGGCACCGCATCTGGATGCAACCGGGCGTGCGTTACGGGCAGGCAGGAGGATGAGGAAATGAGCAAGGCGATAACTACCGCCTATGTGTTTGCACAAAGCCCCTCAGGCATTCATGAACTGGCCGGCACACTCAGCCATAACAGAACAGCCGGCTCTTTTGTTTACAGCCAACAATGGCTTGAACAATCCTGGGCCTACCCACTGGACCCGGTCAACCTGAAGCTGCAGCACGATGCAATTATCACCACCAATGCCAACAAAGTGTATCCGGTGTTCAGCGACGCCGGCCCGGATGACTGGGGCACCAAAGTATTGCTGGCAGGCCACACCCGACTTCCCGCCAATGAAACAGAACGGCTGCTGGCAACCAGCGGGCACGGTGTCGGATGTCTGCGCTTTTCACTGTCACGATCACGTCCGAAAGAGCCGCACCCTCCTCCGTCGCTGAATTTGCTGCACGAGCTGGAAGACGCCTCTCAAAAAATTGCCAACAACCAGACGGTTGATCCGGCCTTGCTGGCCTTGTTGATACCGGCAACCTCGATGGGCGGCGCCCGACCCAAAATAACACTCCGGGAAAATGACAAAGACTACATCGCCAAATTCAGCAAACCCGGCGACATGATCAACGTTCCGCGCGTGGAATATGCAACCATGCTGCTCGCAAAACAATGCGGCATCGATATTCCTGATATCAGTCTGCAAACACTGGGCGACAGGGATGCATTTATCATTGAGCGTTTTGACCGTTACGAAAAGCGCCAGTTGCACTACATTTCAGCACACAGCCTGTTTAACCGCGATCGTGTACGGATTTATGACGATGCCTATGCTGACCCCTGCAGTTATATTGCACTGAGTAAAATTCTGCGCACACATGCGCGCGACTGGAATAACACTGCAAAGCAACTATTCAGACGCATTGTGTTTAACGTGTACATCGGAAATATTGATGATCACGGCCGGAATCACGGCTGCCTTTATGATCCGGCTAATCCGGGCTGGCAGTTGTCTGCTGCGTTTGACATTGTGCCGACGGTTTCGCAAGGCCGCGAACATGCGCTGGGGATCGGGCGGTTTGGACGGCAGCGAAGTCTGGAGAATGTGATGAGTGCAGCTGAGGGGTTTGGGTTGTCTGGGGATGAGGCCAGGGGGATTATTAATGAGGTTGTTGGGGTGGCGAATGGGTGGAGGTCGTTGTTTAGAGACTCAGGCTTGGAAAACTCGGATATTCTACTGATTGATCGGGTAGCCGGCATTTACACGGATATCGAAATATAGCTATGTAGTTACTCATTCGATTACCCAATTATCCAATTGACAAACCTCAAGTCGTGCACAACACTCGCTCTCAACTTAAATAAGTGAGTAACCAATGTTTACAAGTTAGCGAAATCACTCCCATCTATCGCGCATACGTTTAGTGTAGATGCTGCTGACTACGAAATAAATTCAGCTCTCGGGCCAGTTAAGCTGAGCATATTTTAATCAGAAGAGCATTCAAGCATTATTTTGGAAAGGAAAATATGAAATCGCTCGATATGTCTTTTTTTGAAAAAGCACTTGATACTGACATTGAGCGTTCTATAGTTATTTAACTGGAGTCGTAATGGCAATACTGAGACCCAAAGCACGGATTATTCGCACAATTGGTGACCAGCTAATCAGTGGCCCAGAAGCCGCGATTATTGAGCTTGTTAAAAATGCTTACGACGCCGATGCCAAAAGAGTAAATGTTGAGTTTAGTTACTCATCCGTTTCAGGACTGTCACTTGTTGTAAAAGATGACGGCCATGGAATGACTTTTGAAGACATTACTGGTAGCTGGCTTGAGCCTGCTACTGATATCAAAGTTAAAAACAGGAAATCCAGAAGTGGCCAGCGAATAGTGCTGGGAGCGAAAGGCATCGGCCGATTTGCTGTGGCGCGACTAGGGCAGCTAAGCCTAATGAATTCAGTGTCCAAAAGGACATACGATAACTACTTTGAAAAGTCTGCAATACTTATTGACTGGAATCAATTTGACTCAGATCGATACTTAGATGACATAGAAATCGATATTCAACGAGAACAAGCAAATCCAGACGAAATGCCAGGTGTGTCCATAGAAATCACAAAACTCCGCGACAGCTGGACAAAAAGCCAAATCGAAAAACTCATCATAGAGCTGAGACGCCTATCTCAGCCGTCAGAATCAGATAAGTTCAATATTTATCTCAACTTGGAGTGTTTCACTGTAAGCGATCATGGTTTTAACGGAAAAGACATCCTGTTCGAAAACAATCAGAATCTGGATAGCTCCGACCCTAACGATTCAGACTCTTCCCTGATAAAGTCTTTTGCAATGGGATCAATAGCTGACTACATAGTCGAAGGTGATTTCGAAGAAGACGGAAAATTTACCGGCTTTTTCCAGATTATGAAAGGCGATGGGGTAAAGCAGGATTTATACATACCTCCGTCGCAGCCAGCATCAGATGAGAAAGCATGTGGACGAATTGAAGTTAAACTAAATATTTTTGACAGGGAGCAAGAATCCATAGAGAAGCTGTTTGAAAGAACGAATATAAAATTTGAAAAAATAGGAATTCGTCGCGCTCGGCGGATCTTGACAGATCTATCAGGCATTTCAATCATTAGAAATAATTTCAGAATTAGGCCCTACGGTTCCCCAGATCATGATTGGCTTGGATTGCAGGCAAAGAGAGTCCAAGATCCATCTAAAAAACTGGGTTCTGATCAACTATCCGGGTATGTTGCCATTCAGGATGAGATGGTTTCCGGAATCATTGAGCGCAGCAGCAGAGAGGGGTTAGAGCTGAATGAGCATTTCAGTAGGTTAAGGTCTCTTTTGGAACAACTACTTCCACATATTGAAGAGAGGCGTTTTGAGTTCAGAGAGAAAGCAGGTTTAAGCAGACGTCCAGCCACTAACTTAGACAGAGCACGAAAAGCCGCTAATTTCACACAAACATCGAAAGCAGTAGATAAGCTTCCGCCAGAACTCAGAATCAAGATAGAAAAAGCGATCGAAAAAGACAGTGAATCTCTAAACCAGATGCTTGATGAAGTTGATAGCTATCAGAAACTCCTTCAATCACGTGCATCGCTTGGCCTAGTAGTGGCGGAGGTGATACATGAAGGGCGGCGGCAACTCAGCCCGATGATGACCTCCATCAAATCATTAAAAAATGATTGGATACATGCATTCGAAGACAGCAGAATAGGGGAACTGTATCGAGAACAATTCCCAAGTAATTTAGACATCATTCAAAGCGCTGGCTCTGGTCTAAGCCGTCTTTTCAAACAGCTTGATCCTGTTTCCGGTCGCAGAAGAGGCCATCCAACTAATATTAATATTAAGGAGGTCGTCAACAATGCCCTTGATTCATTTCGACAATCTATATCTTCCAACCTAATACATACAGAGACGAATATACCCAACGATTTAATGTTCTTTGGTTTTAGAGAGGACTTACAAGGTGGAGCTCTCAACATTCTTGAGAACGCGATCCATTGGTTAAAAATTTCAAATTCCGACTCCAGGCGATTGACGATCGCAGCGAAGTCAAATGAAGAAAAAGTTATAATTTCATTTTCCAACAATGGGCAATCGATTGATGATTCCTATAAAGATCGTATTTTTGACGCCGGATTCTCTCTAAAATCTGATGGCACTGGGCTTGGATTGGCAATAGCGAGGGAGGCATGTCGTGCCAGCAAAGGAGAACTTTCCTTGGACGACTCTACAGATGAAACAACATTCATTATTACCTTACCCAAAGGACCATAGAATTGGCCAATTACAGACTTTTAATTGTTGAAGATGACCCAAGTGAAATTTCAACGTGGAAGATGCAAATACCTAGGTATGCAGCAAATCACAATACGGAATTTGAGGCCGATTTCGCTGACTCAATTTCAAATGCTGAATACTTGATAAAATCCCGGCGCTATGACGCTGCAATAGTCGATATCCGCCTCAAGGGTATCGACGGGACCAGAGATGCAGGTGCTGACGGTAACAGAGTACGAGAACTTCTCACAAACAGTGAAGTGCTTATTGTTGCTCATATAACAGGTGAACCCGGAGCTATAGAAAACAATTCTTTTGCAACATCCGGCATTATTAAGGTTTTTGAAAAAGGACAAGTCACCGATACGAAACCTCTGCACGAGGAAATCTTGGACTGGATCTCTTCACACAAGGTTATGATAGATGCCATCAGAAAGTCTAAAAAAATTATAAAAGAAAAGATGGCATCTCTATTCTTTAGTTCGATTTGGCCAAGGTGGAGAATATGGAGCTCAGTGACTGGATCGGATGATTTTATTGAAGCCAGCCTAGCAAGACATATATCCTCACATTTGTACGCTGAGCTTTTGGGTAATACTTCTGGCAAAGTTCACCCTGAGGAGTGGTACTTTATGCCACCAAACTCCGCCAGATTTCGAGCTGGCGATATATGCAAAAAAGGGGATTCATATTTAGTTCTAATCAGCCCGAGATGCGACTTGGAAAGGCCTAATGTTGGAGATACTCTTATTTTCGCAAATCTTCAGGATATCTCCACAATTTGGGTCGAAGAGCTTTCTAAAACCACGTCAAGGATTGATGAATGCAAAAGAATCATAAGAGAATTGGAAAACGACGCAGCAAGAGTTCAAGCTGAGAATCAAAAAATTTTAAGGGCAGAAGCCTCTTTCAGGAAACGTTTCTATGGGCACAGCGATGGCAATTTTCGTTTACACTTCATACCACCTATCGCTCTGGCAGAGAACAATATTGTTGGGCCGTTCTACATAGATTTTAGTGATATCCACCAAGTAAAGTATGGCCATCCTGATGCTGATAGCTTGTTGGCATCCAGGGTAGCTCAGATTTCACCTGAGTTCTTACCTGCATTAGTCCAGAGATTAGGGGCGTATATAAGCAGAATTGGTTCACCAGATTACAGTCATATTTATTAATTAGGCTTTTATTAGTGGGTGACGCTGATAAATTAACTTTGGGGTACTCTTTGGATATTTCAGGTTGGATCGGAGATATTGGCTCAAAAGATTGGCGAGTTTTCATTAAAAGACTTTCTGCCAATGATACAGGTGCAACCGGCGGCCACCAAGTAGGCGTGTACATGCCAAAAGTCGTCTTGGGCGCAGTATTTCCGCAATTGACCTCAATCGGCGCCGTAAACCCAGATGTACTTTTTACAGCAATAGTTGACTCTCATGAGCTACCTGAACAACAACTTCGGGCTATTTACTACAACCAGGGAACTCGTGACGAAAAGCGTATTACACGCTGGGCAACCGGCATGGATTATACGCCGTTGCAAGACAAAGAAATGACTGGCTCTCTCGCGATCTTTGCGTTTCATAAACCAGATACTGGGAATGCTGACTTTTTGCGCGTGTGGGTATGTGCTGATCTGGCAGAAGAGGAAATAGTAGAAGCCCACATCGGCGAACTGGATCCGTCTGATTACTGGTTTGGGTCTGGCCTTGAACTTACTGGCGTCATTCAATATTCACTTCAATCTTCTTTAACGGCTTTTCCTGAAATCTGGAAAACACAATTCCCATCCGGCAGCGAAATTATTGCACACCTGTTTACACAGGGGTTTTATTCTGACCTGACAGCAGACAAGCGACTGATAAAACGCCGCGACCATGAATACAAACTGTTTATGAGCGTAGAGTCGTGGCACACAATGCCATTGATCAAAGCAGGCTTTGAGAACGTGAATGACTTTATCAATGTTGCGAACTCCATCGCTAACCGCAGAAAATCACGCTCAGGGAAGTCTCTTGAATTACATCTTGAGTATATCTTCAAGGAAGAAGGCCTGAATGATTTTGGCACCCAATGTAAAACCGAAGGAAACAAAAGGCCCGATTTCATTTTCCCCGGTTGTGCCGCATATCATGACATGTCATATCCAACCGAAAAACTTCGAGTGCTTGGCGTGAAAACAACAGTAAAGGATCGCTGGCGCCAAATTCTCAATGAAGCGAGAAGGATTGAAAAGCCGTTTCTTTTCACACTCCAAAATGGAGTTTCAGTGAACCAGTTTCAGGAGATGAAAGATGAAAATGTGACTTTAGTTGTCCCTGCGGAAATAAAAAAGGCTTTTCCGGCAGCAATAAGAGATGAAATCTACTCTCTGGATCAATTTATTAATGAAACAAAATCCTTGTATTAATTAATCCTGGCTTTGTAGCCCCGGTCCATCGCTGGCAGAAATTTCAACCTCAAGTTCGTTATGTATCACCCAAGTTGCAAGCATGTCTGTCACGACATCAAAAGGTATCTTGAACTTTCCTTTTATGGCGCATTCCCAAATTATAGCAACCCGATAACCCCGCCCCAAGCAAGCCTCATAGTTCGCTCGATCCCTGACTACATTCGCGCTAATCTTCTTCCGCCAGAATTCACTATTGCTGGATGGCCATTTAAACAAATGACATTCATGTCTGTGCCAGAAGCAGCCATTGATAAACACGACGGCTTTGTATTTTTTGAATACCAGATCCGGTTTTCCCGGGAGTCCGGCGCCTCCAAGAGCATATCGAAAACCCTTATTGAACAAGGCCTTTCTGATCAGAATTTCCGGGCGAGTATCTTTGCCTCGAATACCCGACATCATTTTGCTGCGCTTTTCTGCAGAGACGACGTCCAACCCTACCCTACTAATCTGAGTTGCGGACTGGTTTCTGCAGACGACAGGATTTTCTTATTTTCTTCGATATGCGGCTTCATCATCAGAGCAATTGTTGTGATAACCGGCACTACAACCGAGTTGCCAAACTGTTTGTATGATTGCGTGTCCGATACGGGGATTCTGAAATCACTCTTGTCCGGCTCCACGTAGCCCATCAACCGCGCACACTCAAGCGGCGTCAGTCGACGAGGCCGTTTCCTTTTGCCGCGATCAACCAATATTTCGGAGCCGTCTTTGTAGTAACGCGCAGATAAAGTTCTTGCGACGCTATCAGGACCCACAAGCCCAAAACCGAAACCATTACCCTGTTCTTTGTGTTTCTTTGCGTAGTTCTGCAGGTACAACCAGAGTTTTTCACTCAGGATGTAATTCTTTGGAACCTGGTCATGTGGCTCCAGAATGGAACCCATCTTCTTGTCTTTTGACGGCAGTGTCAGATTGCTCCAACTGAATCCGGTGTCTTTTCTGAAACCAACAATAAAAATACGCTCCCGATGCTGGGGTACAAAGTGCGCGGCATCGATGATTTGCGCCTGCACACCCTCATAACCGAGTTCATCCAATGCCTCCATAATAACTTTGAAGGTTTGACCTTTATCATGGCTTTTGAGATTTTTCACGTTCTCAAGCAAAAAGGCCGCTGGCCTTTTTTCAGCAAGAATTTTTGCAACATTAAAAAACAGTGTGCCCTGCGTTGCATCTTCAAAACCATGTTTCCTGCCGAGAGAATTCTTTTTTGAAACACCCGCAATAGAAAATGGCTGGCATGGAAAACCGGCCAGCAATACATCATGATCAGGAATATCTGATGGATTTACCTTGGTAATATCACCGGCAATTTCCTCATCAAGAGGAAGATAGTGATTTGCGGCATAAGTACGCTGGGCGTAGGCATCCCACTCGCTGGTAAACACACAGGAACCACCAATCGATTCAAAACCTTTACGAATCCCACCAATTCCTGCGAACAGATCAATAAAGGTAAAGTCAGGTTTTTCATAATGCTTGGGCCTCTGAGGCAACATTTCCCGAAGACTGAACTCATACTGATCAGGGATGTTGACGCGGCCCTTCAGCCAGCGATTTACCTCCTCTCTCGATAAGCCAAGATGGTCCGCAACAACCTGTTGGGTAAAGATAAAACACACTCGCTCAAGCAACTTATTGATTCGTCTCTGTTCCATAGCACTGATCCTTCGCTGAGATATCTGCGTGATAATATGTCACACGTTATTCCCAGAGGCAAACTTAAATTGTTGTCGTTCAGATGGATTTTAGCCTAATTACTGTTTTTATATACAGCTGTTTTTTTTACGAATCATTTTTGTGAGCAACTCTCTGTCTTGCCAACTACACTTCAAAAGTCAGCCATGTTTTTATGCCTGACATATCATTAACTAACAAGGAGTGTTAACCATGATTGAACTTACAAACGCAGAGGTATCACAAGTCAGCGGTGGATTAGGGCCACTGGCGGTGATCGGAATTGATCTTGCTTTAAACGGGGTGCTGATTGCCTATGCAGCCTTCATGACGTCTGACTACATGACAAGAGGCGATTCCTGATAAGCGCCCTGCCTGAATTCAGGCTTTCAGGCAGGGTCAAGGGTTGAGCTACAAGGTTCATGAAGATGACTTGATTGCCAGCACAACGCCTGACAATAGCGCGGCAACAACAGACCAGGTGACAACTCCGCCCGACAACAGCTGATCGGGTGCAAGTAGAGATATGGCAAGAGCGCCGGATGCCATTACCAGGCAGAGTACCAGTTTCAGTGCCGGCCATGACATTCCAGTTGAATTCAACTTGTTCGATTTAATTTTGTACTTATTGTTCATGACGTTTTCACCTCGATGGTTTTTTCTACGATCACATCAGGTTTATAGTTGGCACTAGCACCATAAGCAAATTCAATCATTACTGCTACAAGAGAGGCCACCATGCGCCAGATCAGCCCGATCACACCCGGCGAACTGCTGAAAGAAGAGTTTCTGTATCTCATGGGGATCACTCAATACAGGCTTGCCAAAGAAATTGGCGTGCCTGCTCAACGCATCGGCGAAATCGTCGCTGGCCGGCGTTCCATTTCTGCAGATACTGATCTGCGACTCAGCAGGTTTTTTGGTTTAACCGATGGCTACTGGTTGCGCGCACAGGTGGCTCACGATATTGAGTTGGCGAAAGATGTACTGGCTGAGCAGCTGAAAGCCATCAAGCCCTGGAATGCTTCTGAGGATGAGACTGCCTCCGGCTGAGGCGCCCACACCGGCATAGAAATCCTCACAATCATGAGGATTTCACCCAAACCAATTCACTCATATCAAAAATCCTCACAATCAAAAGGATTTCTTGCAAACCGACCTATCAAGGCGCAAAATCCTCACAAACATGAGGATTAACTATGCAAATACCCGTTAAATCGGCCGACGCCGTTGGCAAAATCGTACGCGCCAGCCGCAAAGCCCAGAACATCCGTCAGGATGATGCCGCAGGCAGTATCGGTGTCAGTGAAAATTTCCTTGGCAAAATTGAGCGCGGCGGCGAATCAGTGCAATGGGGCAAACTCTTTCAGGTGCTGGATGGCCTCGGCATACGTGTTGTTCTGGACGTGCCGGAGAGTGTTGCAGACCACATTAGCCAACAACATAAATCTCAGGCTAAATCATGAATGGCCGCTCACTGACCGCCTGGATCAACCAGACACCGGTTGGCACACTGCAGGAAGTTGATGGCCTGTGGAGTTTCCGTTACTCGAACGACTGGCTGACTAACCCGCGCTGTTTTTCACTCAGCCCGCATTTGCCGCTGAGCTCAGAACCCTTGCCGGACGGCGCCAGTCAACGTCCCGTGCAATGGTATTTTGACAATCTTTTACCCGAGGAAGGACAACGGGTTTTGCTTGCCCGCGATGCCCGGCTGGATGTTGCCGACGCGTTTGGTTTGCTGACTTTTTACGGTGCAGAGTCAGCCGGTTCACTGACACTGTTACCGCCCGGCACTGAACCTGTCGCTACAGAGCCATTGCAGCCGCTGACAGACATCATGTTGCATCAGCGAATTCAGCGGTTGCCAAAAGCACCGTTAACACAGGGCGCTGTGAAACGCATGTCGTTGGCAGGCGCTCAGCACAAACTGGCGGTGGTGTTACAAAACAATGAACTGTTTGAACCGGTCGGTGCAACGCCGTCCACACATATTCTGAAACCTGATCACCCTGACGAGGACTATCTTCACTCTGTGATCAATGAGTGGTTTGTTATGCGACTGGCAAAACGGTTGGGGCTTGATGTGCCGGAGGTTCACAGGCGTTATGTGCCCGCCCCTGTTTATGTCATTGATCGTTTCGACCGCGTTAAAGAATCCGACGTCTGGCAACGCCGGCATGTGATCGATGCCTGTCAGTTGCTGGGGCTGGACCGCAGTTTTAAATACAACCAGGGCAGCATGGAGAATCTGGCGGCGCTGGCTAATGCCTGTCGAAGTCCTGCGGTGGCACGCTCACGCCTGTTTGCATGGCTGATCTTTAACATTCTTGTTGGCAACAGCGATGCACATCTCAAAAATCTAAGCTTCACGGTTTCTCATGAAGGCATACAACTGGCGCCTTTTTACGATCTGCTCTGCGTCGCCAGTTATGACACGCCGACTTACAACAAAAACCTTTGGCCAACGCAAACGCAGTTGGCCTGGCCGGTTTTGGGTGTACACCACTTTTGCGACATCAACCGTCAGCTACTGCTAGCTGCCGGAGCCGTATTGAATTTGACCAGAGCAACGGCTGAACGTTTGCTGGAAAATCTGCGCAGCCGCATCGTTCAGGAGGCAGATAAACTGTACGCGGAGATTGAAGCTGACAATGCAGCCATTCAGCAGATTCACCCTCACCTTACTGCCACTATGATCGCGGAAGCCCACAGCCTGCGGTCGATTGTGCACGCCATTATCAAGGACATGGCAGTACGGCTGGCATAAAGGCCAACCGCCCGGGCTTCAACGGATCCCCACCTGCTCATGCGCTTGCCGCTCAGCTTTGCGCGGATCCATTTCCACCCGGCTGTTAACGTCAAACACCATCACTGAGCGCGACTCCAGATCGTACACCGGCCATTCAGGAATGCCGGCGTGATTGGGGTTGCCGTGTCGGGCAAAGGCAATCCAGGCCTCGCTCATGGCGTCTTCCACCTTGTCAGCACCGGGACGGGCATTCGGGTTGGATGTTGCATTGTTGAACACAAACGGAATTTCAGCTCCGTGAGCAGCGCGCAGGCGTTCAGTGGCAGGGAACTCAAATATATATTGGTAAACCGGCGCCGAGGCCTGGTGCACCGATGCCAGCAAATTGGAGCCCTGAGTGAAACGTGCTGAGCGGATGCCGATAAAAATCTCCCACGGCGTTGCCTCAGGGCGCGCTTCGCGGTACTGGCTGATCAGGAATTCAGCCTGATCGCCGTAGCTGCTGCGGATGTCTTCCAGCAAAGCCTGTTCACTCATGCCGCGGTCACTGTCCGGTGCGTACAGGGTATGCTCCTCTTTGTTGGCTCCGATCATGACCGGAATGCCTCTGGCGCTCGGCGCCGAAACATCGATAAACATATCAGCTGGCAAGACACGGCCATCGACCACCGGACTCAGTGCAATGTCAGTGCGACCGGTCTCGGTCACAGCGGCCAGTACTGTTTCAAACGGCAAGGCCTGAAGTGCCTGCACGGAGGTCACGTTTAAACGTTGCATCACGGTTTGCGCATTCTGGGCAGCGCGTTGTGCCGGCAATCCGGTGCGGGTAGGACCACTCTGAATGATACCTTTGTGGAACAGGCCTTTTGCCGCAGGGATACCCAGTAAAGTAGCGACTTTGGAGCCGCCGCCGGATTCACCAAAAATGGTGACATTGTCAGGATCACCACCAAAGTTCTGAATATTGTCACGCACCCATTGCAGTGCGAGCACAGCGTCAAGCAGGCCAACGTTGCCGGAGTCAGCAAAGGCTTCACCGCCCGCTTCTGCCAGATACAGATGACCAAACACATTCAGGCGATGGTTGATACTGATCACCACCACATCCCCGCGCTCTGCCAGAGCGGGGCCATCATACAGCGGCTCGGAGCCGGCACCGGCGTAATAACCGCGGCCGTGTAACCAGACCATCACCGGGCGGTTTGCAGAGTCAGAGGCTGGAGTCCAGACATTCAGCACCAGGCAGTTTTCGCTCATGGGCAAAAACTCAGTGCGTTCAAGACTACGCCGGCCCGGCTCTCCGCCTTGTGGACAGACGTCACCAAAACGATCAGCGTCGCGCACCCCGTGCCAGGGCGCTACCGGCAGTGCTGGTTTGAAACGACGCTCACCACTGGTGTCCTGACCGTAGTGCACACCTTTAAATACATAAACTTCGCGGCTGTCATGTTTAAAACCACGCAACTGCCCGGCCTGTGTATCGACTATCACGTCCGCGTAGGCCCCGGTGCTTACTAATGCCCAGCTTAATGCCAGACCCAGTAAAAGACGAATGTGTGCTGACGCGGTCTGAATGAATGGCATCTGATTTTGCTCCCTGCAAAGTAACTGTTTAGTTCAGATTGGTAGAGCGCCTACTGTGGCATAGAGCGCTCCTTCTATCCATAACAGATTACCGCACGTCAGAGGGCATTCACCGCTCAATTAACTACTTTTTTGCGCCTACCAGATTAAACGCTGCTCCCTGTGGATCCATGCCACTGATAATAAAATCACCACCTGGCACCTCCGCCGGGCCGTAAAACACCTGGCCGCCGTTGTCGGTCACGGCTTTCGCAGCAGCATCAATATCCACAACACGGAAGTAGTAAGACCACATGGGCACCGGCATTTCTTTGGGTTTGGGCATCAAAGCGCCTATCACGCCACCGTGACGGATAAACTGATATTTACCCATCTCCCCCATGTCCATCTCTCCGTCCTGAACCCAGCCAAACAGGCTGCTGTAAAAGGTCCAGGCGCTGGCCGGATCCGTGCTTGCGAGTTCATTCCATGCACAGTGTCCGGGCCGGGGTTTGTCCGAGGCGAATGACAAGCTTGGCTCATCTCCCTCACCACGAATGACATAAAATGGCACACCCTGCGGATCAGTAACCATGGCCATACGCCCGGCTCCCGGAATATCCATGGCTGGCATCATCACGGTTCCGCCCGCTGCAGTCAGACGCCCGATACAGGCATCAACATCGTCTACACCGATATAACCCAGCCACACAGGAACAGCACCGCCTGCCTTCATGTCGCTGTCAATCTGCATCATGCCGCCAACAGTGTTTACCTTGTCCGAGTCGACCTCTTTGGCATTAAAAAACCAATAGTCCGGGCCCGGCATACCACTGCTGGCAATAGTCCAGCCAACAACTTTGCTGTAAAAATTGCGCGCGCCTTCGAGATCTGCAGTTAACAATTCGTACCAGATAAAATCGCCGTGTTTGTTTTCCATGTTATTTCTCCATGGTGACAACAGGAACAAAACCGCCGAAGATCATGCGTTTGCCGTCAAATGGCATAGGGTTTTTGGCATGATCCATACGTGGATCCTCAAATGTTGGTGACATCATTTTTTCAAAGGCGGCATCGCGGGTCGCTTTGTCTGGCCATTCGATCCAGGAAAAAACCACCTCCTCATCATCTGTCGCTTTAACAGCACCTTTGAAGTCGGTCACCTTGCCAAGCGGTACATCATCGCCCCAGCACTCCAGAACCCGCAGCGCACCCATTTCCAGAAACATACCGTCGGCCATCCTGGCATGATCTATAAATGCCTGTTTGTTCGCTCGCGGCACTGCAATAACAAAACCATCGACATAAGACATGTTACTTTCTCCTTGTTTATTTTGAGAGTATCGTTGTGGTTAATAGCTATTCCTTAGTCGCTTATCAGACAACGGATTCGACGCGTCATCAAAAATAATTTTTATGCTACGGCTTCAAAAACCATCAATAACTAAAAAACACAGTTAAAACAAAATATTGGGAATCTCATAAAAAATGAAAAATAACCGGTCTGCCATCTGCAAGTCAGCCAAGCCATCAATCATTTTACCTGCCGCCGGTGTAATCACGCTCACCATGGCTCTGGCCGCCTGCTCACCCATTCAGCCTTCGGTGGAATTGATGGGCAGTGCGTGCACACCGGGAGTTGACTCACCGGTGACCGATACCGGTACTGGTCGTACCTGGGTACTGGACTACCCTTGTGATCTGCAGCCCGGCGAAGAAGTCACCTTCATCCTCAACCTGCATGGCGGCGGCTCAAATACGGCGTATCAACATGCTTACTTCCCGGCATGGGAATTGAAGGAAAAATATCGTCTGGTTGTGGCAACGCCGTACTCACCCGCAGCTGTGTGGCGGCCGGAGGACGACCAGTATCTGCAGAATATTGTCACCTCCGTCACTGAAGCCGTAGGCGCAGACAATATCCGCGCATTCTGGCTGGCCGGTCATTCTCAGGGCGGGCTGACGTCGCGGCGTCTGGTGTGTACTGAATTCTTTGAAAACAAAGTGGATGGCTTTGCCAGCTTGTCTGGCGGACGCCTGGGCGGCGCACCACAACGCTCACCCAATGCAGGTCGCCCGCGCCAGGCTGATGCGCCCCCTCCGTCAGCACCCACCACGCCACCACCTGCGACGGCAGCTACACCACCTGCCGAACCTGCCTGCGACTTCTCTCATATCTATGCCATTGGCGAATATGAAATTGTTTCCTTGCCAGATACGTCCGCGCTGGCTGAGAAATACAACTGCAGCGCCCGTGTCCGCCGTGATGACGTGGTTGATACCGAGCCCGGTAAAACCTACGACAGTCGCAGTCAGAACCCGGGAACGCGCGAATGGGGTTTGCTGCCACGACCAGGCACAGCTGAAGTGTATGAATATCCGGGCTGTGATGATGGCCGCGTAATTGCAGATGTTGTGCGCATCGATAAAGGGCATACCGAAGGTTTTGAACCCAATATCATGGATACCATTGTGTCGCTGATGGTGAGTGCGTCGGGCGGGAAGATTCAGCGGAATTGATCAGGAAGCAAGGCTTCAATCGATTCATTTCTATTAGTTATCAAAATATTATTTTTGATAACTTTTTTGAGACCATTAAATCAGGCGCTGGCTGTGCTACCTGCTATAAAACAGATGCATGACCCTCAAAATTCATCAAAAAGGAGTTTGAAAATGAGAGTGTTGAATTCAGCAGAAATTGAGATGGTATCTGGAGGCAGCGATATTGATCCGATGGATATCGCTATTTCCTATTCTTCGACAGTCATTTCAGCAGCCATTGGCTTTTCGGTCGCAGGACCAGTAGGTGGTCTTATCGGAGCGGCTGTGGGATTCACAGCAGGTACTGCGATGACGATTGGTTACTCTTTAGCTACCGGTGGAGGAGGCTTATATAGGGATGATCTTTATGCGTGCCACATGAGTTGAGCACCAGATGGCTGACTAACTGAAATTTCTTATATTTTATAAAGACATGGAGTACAGAATGCAGACCGCTGCAAAGGAGCAAGAGAAATTGCTTAAACAAATGGCAGTTCGTCAGGTATCAACAGGCAAAGGCTCTGCATTCTTTAACTTGTTATTTCCGTTTAGTATTTTTGTCGCATTTTCAGTTTTTTACATCGCTCCATTGACGCTGAGATCTATGCTGGAAACGCAATCTGCCTGGCTCGACACATACCTATTCTGGAGCACCCCAGTGAGCGCAATTGCCGCGTGCTCGCTCTACGGATTTCTAAGGTGTAGGCGCATCAAACCGATGATAGAGATCCTTCGGCAGAAGATGAAAACAGGCGAATCAATTAATTAGACAATGCAGAAGATACTCCCAACAACTAAGGAACATAAAACCTATGCGCAAAGAATATGATTTCGCAAAGTCGAAAAATGCCCGTGATATAGAGCATCTCGCTAAGCTTCATTCTATACCAACCGGAAAAACCCGTATCGTTGTTAAACCAGATAACAAAATAATTGGTAGCCCTAAAAAGAAAAACCAGATCATTCGATAAGATCACTTGCAGCTGTCGGCGTATTCAACAAACTCTCAAACACCGCCCAGCGATCCTCTTCATCTTTGGCGTGACGCTCAATATAGGCTCGCACAATCTCAAGACCCAATGTGTAGTTAATAACATAGGCACGGTAGGTATCGTCAAAATCAAAACTCTGCTCAGCGCGTGAACGCGACAGGAAACGATATTTCATGGCCAGTTCGATAGCCTGCTCGCGGCTTATCTCCCCGTCCAGATACTGACGGCTGATTTGAGTACGTGCATTGCCCAGCTTTCCCATCAATGTGCTGACAGCTTCAAATCTGGCGCCATCATCCGGATTCAGCCCAGCAATCGGGTATAGCGCCTGTTGTTCGTAGGCCAGACGTGATTCTCCGGGGAACGCCAGCTCCACACCAAAATTGGCGGAACCTTCTCCGAATAAACTCCCGGGCGCAAATAGCGGAAACACCTGGTACTCAAGCCAGCCATTTTCTTTGACAAATTTATTATCTACATAAAGGTTCCACACATGATGCCCGGGGTACCCTTCATGGCACCCTAGATCCAGCGCACGCGTAATCAGGAACGGCTGATCCAGATTCACCTGAATCAACGAGCGGTTATCGCCCTGATACCAGTTGTACCCGCTCCAGGGTTTGTCAGTCACAAACTCAAGATCAAAACGTTCATCCTGCGGCAGCTCATAACGCGCTACCGTACGCGCCCGGCACTCAGCAATGGCAGCTTCCATCACCGCCGGAACTTTGTCACGCGTGACTATCAGTTTGTCTCTTAAAGCCTGAACTCTGTCACCCAGAGGTGCTTCACCTGGCAAAAGTATATCCAGCTCTGCCAGTGCCGCATCAAATTCAGCGTAATCATACTCAGGTGGTATGGCATCGTAGAGCAGTGCTGCTTCTTCGTTAAAGGAAAGCCGCTCGCCATTAGCCATACGCATACGGGTGCTGAGTGCACGTACATTACGCTGTAGTTGCCTCAACCTCGCTTCTTCTCCTGCAGCAGCCTGCGCGACGGCCAATGCTTCGGTGATCGCCGATGCTTCAGCCATCTGATCAGACAGGGGCAATGCCGCGGCACGCGCCTGTTCACGCCATTCTGCAGGGCCTGTGTAAGCATCAACAAAATGACTGTCGATTTCACCAAACGCCAATGCAAGTTTTACGTAACGCTCCGCTATCACATCAAGCGAGTCATCTGCATAAACCGGATGAGCTGACAGCAAGGTAAAGGCTGCGACCAACGCTGATGAAAAACGACAATTTTTGGCTGATAGAATTTTGACTACCACAATAGTGACCTTTGTTTCAGAAAGAATTAATAAGAGAACAATCGCTACAACAGAAGCATATAGCGGGACTTTGCCCATGTCCATGTGGACTGTATGAACTAGGCGATCAACATAAATACAGCAGCTACTACCATGAAAATCAACAGCAAAGCGGCACTGCGGTTTACAGTACCGCCTTGCCAGTAACGATTCCAGCGACGCTCGATTGAGCGCAGCGGCGCAGTTGGCAGATTGAATTCGAACGCAGGCAACAAGGCTTTTTTCGAGCGACGCGTAAAGTGTATGGAGTAGAGCAGAAACGGGTTTGTCATCCGCGTCAGAAAATGCGGTACTTGCCACCCGCGCCAGATCACAAAACCAGCGACTGAAATGCCCAGCACAACAGGCCAGCTCAGTTCCACAATTTTGTAAATCGCCAGTGTTTTTAACAGTGCCTCATTCATCGGCATCCACAACCAGGGTAACAACACGGGCATCATACTGAGGCTCGCCCACAGCACAAAACGTTGGCGCGGTATTGCCTGAGATGGAGCTTTGCTCTGAAGTCTGAACAACAGGTAGCTGGCTCTGGCGAGCAACAAGGTGCTGGTCATCGCGCCAATCTGCAACCATGGCAGCCAATACACAAGTCCGGCATTCTCCAGCACATCTTTGAGCCCGGCTTTTGCAGCGGCGCCGCTGCTGAAAATCAACCCACATAAAGCAAGTGCAGGAACCAGCAATCCGGCTATCAGAACAAATGACTGTGTCCGCCCGCTGGCCTTGCCAGACTTTAGCAAGTCTGCTGAAAGAAACAACGCAGCTTTTGCAAAACCGTGATGCACTGCGTACACCAACAATACAATCAGAAGCACTTCGCGCTGAGCCGATAACTGCCAGCTCAGCGCCAGAATAAACAACAGATAACCCATCTGGCTGACAGAGGAATATGCCAACACCTGTTTTGCATCAGTGCGCGTAAGACCAACAACAACTCCGAAAAACGCGCTGATCAATCCGATAACCATCGCAGGCTGGCTCCAGTCGCTCAGGCTCCAGCCAGATAACCCGCTTGCCTGCGCGGACTCAGCCGTATCGACAATTGCGCTGCTCGCCGGCTCAAATATATCAGGCAGGAACATCCACAAACCAAAAATGCCGGCTTTGATCATTGCGCCTGACAACACTGCACTGGCGGGCGCAGGTGCTGCCGGGTGAGCCAGTGGCAACCATACGTGTAATGGCCAGAATCCCGCTTTTAACCCAAGGCCGGTTATCAACAACAAAGCAGTCAGCGGATCAAGTGGTGCACTGACCCAATCTATAAACATGAATGAACCCTGAGCAGCATGAGCCTGCATCAACAAACCAGACAGCAACAAGACCTCACCCAGAACTGCCAACTGCAGATAGAGTCGCCCTGCTCTGCGCGCCGCCGATGTGCCATTGTGGATAACAAGTCCATAAGCCGAGAGGCTCATCATTGAAAAGCCAACATAAAAACTCATCGCATCCTGAGAGATTATCAGCAACAGATTGCCACTGAGCGCCAGCAACCAGAACACCCAGAATCTCTGCAGATGCTCGCCTTCTCTCATACTATCGGCTGCATACGCACCGGCCACCGCCCACAGCACAGCGGTCATGGCCAACCATGTTGTCAGCAGAACATGGTCGCCGCCCAGACTTGCTCCCGGCCATAAACCATCAGGTGAAAATGTCGCAGGCGGAAGCAGACTGAAAACCAATGCAGGTACACAGCTTACCCATATCCATGACGGAAGTTTCGTGAGCGCCTTTGGGAAGCTGATCAGCAGGAGCAGGAAAAGTAATGGCGCGAGCGGCACTGTAATCCAGAGCAGGGGTTCAATCATTGCACAAACTCCCTGGACACGATTAATTCACTCCAGCCCAGTGGACTGAAGATACTGCCAGCAAAAACTCCTACCAGAATTGATAACACTGCGGTGAACAGCGCCGGAATTAACAACATCCAGTGTGTTTCAAAACGCTGGCCATAAAAATTATCCTCCTTCCAGCCCTTTGCCGGAGGTTTGCCAAACCAGCCCCGGTACAGCAGCGGCAAAAAATAAGCGGCGTTTAACAGCGCAGAGCCTGCCAGGACCAATACAACCCAGGGCTGATCAACTTCAAGCGCGCCCATTCCGAGGTACATTTTGCTGATAAAACCGGCAATCGGAGGCACTCCTATCATACCCAGCGCGCCAACACTGAACGCAGCCATTGTCCATGGCATGCGTTTGCCAAGCCCATCCATTTCCTGAACTTTGTGAATGCCAAGGGTTTCCGCAAAATTGCCGGCACAAAAAAACAAAGTCACTTTCATCAGGCCCTGATGCACCAGATGCACAATGGCACCAACGGCGGCAACGGGCCCTGCCAGTGCCACACCCAAAGTAATATAAGACACCTGACTCACGGTGGAAAATGCCAGACGGCGTTTGATGTCCTGCTGCTGAAGCGCACGCACTGATGCATAAATCATGGTTGCCGCGGCAAGCCACAACAATGGCTGCGTCAGCGACAGCAAGGTGCTGGCCTCAACGCCATAAACGTCATAAACAACCCGGATAATGCCAAATGCACCTGCTTTCACCACAGCAACAGCATGCAGCAGCGCACTGACCGGGGCAGGAGCCACCATCGCCTGTGGCAACCAACTGTGTAATGGTATAAGAGCGGCTTTCACCCCAAGTCCGGCGATCATCAACACAAACGCAACCTGGAATCCAAGACTGTAGTTGTCTATGTGCTGCAGCAAATATCCGCCCGGCACAAAATCAGGTGTGGCTATCAGTGCATGCAGCAGCGCAATACCCATCAACAACAGTGCCCCACCTCCCAGCGTGTAGGCAAGATAGACTCGGCCGGCTCTCAGCGCAGCCGGCGTACCTCTGTGCACAACCAGAGGAAACGTGGATAACGTGAGCAGTTCATAAAACAATAAAAACGTGACCAGATTACCGGCCAGTGCCAGTCCGACGGTAGCACTGACACAAAGACTGAAGTACCCGAAAAAGCGCGATCTCAGTGGTGAACCTTCCAGATAACCAATAGCGTAGATGGTTGTCGCCAACCACAAAATGGATGACAGCGTAATAAACTGCAGCGACAAGGCATCACCGTGCAGCACCAGCGGTGCCAACGGCAGGAAGTTCAGTTCGAAACGGAATTCCAGGCCTTGACTGACACCTCTCAGCATCAGCCCCACCAATATCAGTTTGACCACGATACCCGTCAGGTTCAGCACAGTGCGCCGCGTTCTGGCATGCTCCGGCGTTGCAAAAATCAACAAGCCGGGGATCAGCGAACTCAGAATAATCAGCACCGGCAGCGCACTTGTCCAGGTCAGTAATGCAGACATTACACGCTACTCCCTGCCAGCAACTGGATCAGCCAGTCACCGGTTAACGCCATACCCCAGACCATCAGCGCGGGTAACAGCGCCAGCCAATGTCCAACACGATCGGGGCGGATATCAGGTGGGTTGATACGAGCCCGGTCAAAGGAAATTGCCACTACCCGAAAAATATATGCCGCAGACACCAGTGTGCCTAGCAAAACACCAAATGCCCACGGCCAGTTTTGTGGTTCACTCAGCAACGGTTGCAACAACACCCATTTAGCCAGAAACCCTCCGCTTGGAGGCAAACCAATCAGGCTGCCGCCGGCGACTGCAAAGGCGAACATGGCAACCGGAACTGTTTGTGTGGCGCCTCTTAATCCACTGATGCGCTTGGTTCCCAGTGTTGCCTGCATCTCACCGGCTGCAAGGAACAGGGTGGCTTTTGCGAGACCATGAGCGATTACAAAAAGCCACAAGGCAACGTGCATCTGCGGTAATTGCCAGGTCAGCAATAAACCCAAAGCCATCATGGCATAACCAAGCTGAGCTACTGTGGAATAAGCCACCAGTGTTTTGATATAGGGGCTGCGCATGGCGGACAGCCCGCCTGCCACCAAAGCAATCATGCCGGCAATAGCCAATACCGGGCCGATCTGCTGCGCCAGATCTACAGGTGCCACCTCGCTCCATAACAGAAAAAGAATAAACAGCGGGCCTTTTACAACCAGACCAGACAACAACGCACTCACAGCCGTCGGTGCATTGGCGTGAGCAGCAGGTAACCATAAATGCAACGGCCAAAGCGCAGCCTTCAACATTAACCCCGCTGTCATTATCAACAACGCAATGCGGGTGAGCAGATCACTTTGCGTTTGCAATGACAACAGTACAACGTCAAGCGATCCATAACGCCCGTAAATCAGGGCCACTCCCAGCAAATAGAACAACGATGCCACCAGCGACAGAATCAGATAGTTTGCGGCCGGTTTATACGCTTTTTTGCCAGCGAGTGCGACCATGGCAACGGCCGTAAGTCCCAATAGTTCCAGCGTGATATAGAGATTAAAAAGATCCGCGGACAACCACAGTGCCGCCAACGAGCCGTGCAGGAAACTGCTTAGCGGCCAGAAATCACGTGATACTCCTTGTCTGCTGAAAGCGGCGTACACACCAATCAGCACATGCATAAACGCGGTAAACAGCAGCAGAAGACTGCTAAGTGGATTCAGGCGCAAACGAATGGCAAGACCACTCTCCCAGCCTCCGAGCTCAAGTAATATCGTCTGATTCAATTCGGCCATTTGCATCAGCGCGAACCAGGCAGCAACAAGACTCAAGGCACTGCAGACAATAGCAATCTGACCTGCATGACGGCTGTCAAGTTTTGGGCCGGCAAGGGTAAGCAACAAGGCACAGAACAAAGGGACTGACAGGCTGACAAGCGCATAGGTCACGGTTTTACGTCCTCTGACAGATCACCATCACCTTTGTTCTCTGAATCCTGTGAGTGCTGAGCAATGGCCGCTGAGGTAATCAATCTTAGTGCAAGCGCCGTTGCACTGATTGCAACAACCAGACCCGTGACTACCAGCGCATGCAGCACCGGATCTGGCGGACTGATGCGTGCGGCCAGAGCGATCATAATCAGAAATGTACCGGCACCCATCAGATTGACAGCTATCAGACGACGGATTGAATCGGTCGTCATCAGGAGTCCATGCAGTGCGAGCAGAAAAATTGCGGCGCCGACGATTGTGTAGAGTTGCATCGCGCTCATGCCGACAACTCCTCGGGCTCACCAACAACAAGCAAACTCAATGTCACAGCAATTGAAAGGGTCGCAAACACCTCGATTGCAACAATCAATGCACCTGCCCATTGCACAGGGTAAACAAGCCAGCCATCACCAAACATTAACGTTGCCAGTGCCACACTCAGAAACACCAGTGCTCCGATATTAACAGCCAACCGAAGTAACAAAGATGACCAGCTCAGACCCGGCAATAACCCTGTCAGTCGCAAAATAACCGCAGCGGCTGCCAGCATGGCACCTGCCTGAAACGCACCACCAGCCCCATCCGCGCCGCGCCACAACAGGTACCCGCCGGTCAGTACTAACAATGGCGCCAGGAATCTTGCCCATGCCAGCAATAAGGGCCAGGTCTGTTCTATTGTGTTAGCAACAGCTTGCTGATTTCTATTCACACCAGGATACAACTGGCGCACACCGGTCAGCGCCAGTAACAGGACCAGTAGCTCAAGCAAGGTATCCCAGGCTCTGAAATTCAGCAGCACCGCCGTCACGGGATGTCCCACACCGCTGTCACCCATGGCCGCTGCCACCATTTCAGGCAATGAGGCTGAGTCCGCCGTGACGTTTGCAGAAATACCAGAGCCAGCAAGCTGCAGTGAGTTGTTATTCAGTATCATGCTGGCAAACATGGCGGTCGTCACCAGCAGAAACAACAAGGAACTTCGAAACCATAACGGGCGGTGCTCGGTAGACGCTGATTCAGCAGGCAACAAGCGCGCCGCCTGGAGCAACAAAACACCGGTCAGGCCTGCACCGATCGCAGCTTCGGCCAGCGCCAGATCCGGGGCGCCCAGCCTCGCCCAGATCAAGGCCACCACAAGGCCAAATGCAACAAACAGCGCCATCGCGTCATGCCGAGTTGGCGCGTATAGGGCGCCCCATGCCATCAACAACAACAGAGTACTCAGGATGATGTCCGGCATCAGCTCAAACGTCATGGTTTCCACCCTGGCGGTTCAGCTCGTCTGTGTCTGCCGCGCGTGCTTCGAGTTCCAGATTGTAACGCGCCAGCAGCTGGCAATTCACAGCGCCCGATGCCAGCACCAGCAACCAGATTACAAACAGCAAAAGCGCTGTGCCAGGTGAACCACTTTTGAGCGCCAGACCCAAAGTGAGCAAACCCAGTCCGAGGGTGTCAGTTTTGGTCACGGCATGCAGCCGGCTGTAAACATCGGGGAAGCGTAGCAAGCCCAAAGCGCCGGTTACAAAAAACACGGTGCCCGCAATCATAAAAATCCAGGCAACAATAACAACCAGCCCACTCATTGCGTACGGCCTCTCAGCAATTGTACCAGCGCAACGGTGATCACAGCTGCCAGCAATGCCAACAGTAAGGCAACAATCCGCCAGACCGGATCCTGCTGCCATTCAGCCAGCACCAGCAGGAACGCAATACCTGTAGTACCCAGCATCTGAATTCCCAACAGGCGGTCGGCAGTGCTGGCAGCGTGACTGATACGCCAGAGTCCGGCGACTGCAGTGATCAGAATTATGCTGCTTAACCAGATCATGTCTGATGCTCCCGAGCCCTTAACAACAGCGCCAGGTGAGACTCAAGCCTGGCAATATCACGCTGCCAGTCCGCGCGTCCGTCAAGCAGATGCACGCGCATACGATGACCATCAATTTTTGCTGCCAGCGTACCCGGTAACAAACCGACAATTGCAGACAGGCTGAGGCTCACATCAGCAGAGTCTGTTTTGAGCTCATAGTCCACCCACGCCGGACTGATTGCCAATTTACGGGACAGCGTGCGTAAAGCCACATCAAGGCCACCCGCAACAAGCCGCTGCAGGAAAAACAATAAAAATCCGGGAAGATGCCGCCATACCAGAGCCGGAGCGTGCAAGCGTGTTTTGTGTGAGCACACAGAAGCCAGAGCAATAAACAGGATGCCGAATCCCCAACCCTGGTTCCCGCTCAGCAAGGCCCATAATGCCGCATAAACAACTGCCCATTTCAGGGTGTCAGTTACTCCGTGTTGTGCGTGACTGAACTCAGTAACTCCCGACATAAAGTCCCTCCTGCCATCCAGATCAACGGCCGAGCCTAACAGGAAAAGACCCGCCATCGCCAGTCCAATTGCCTTGTCCGGGCGTATCTCAGGTGTTAACCTCAAAGCCCGTTCATGTCACATCGAGAGGTAGTTGTGATGATCAAGAAAGCATGGACCATTGCCGCCGGATTGGCGACCACCGTTCTGATTTCAGGTGCTTTTGCCCATCATGGGTGGAACTGGACACAGGACGCACAAACCGAAATGACCGGAACCATTACCAGCATCTATATCGGGCCACCCCACCCCCGTCTCGAAATTACCACAGAGGATGGCCCCTGGGCTGTTGATCTGGGCAACCCCAATCAGACCCGGAACGCCGGCTTCATAGAAGGCTCGGCAGCAGTTGGTGATCAGGTGCTGATTCGGGGACACCGCTCGGCAGATGCCAGTGAAAAACTGATCAAAGCTGTGCGTGCCACCATCGACGGGCGTCAGTATGATTTCTACCCTGATCTGATCCGCGAAGACTGACAGCGCTGTCATGCCAGAGCTGGCTGAGTTCTTAAGCCAATCCCTGGGGCAAATCGCCCAATGGCCGCTTGCCTTGTTTCTGAGGCAGTCGGCCTGGGCTTACCCGCTGGTCAATTCACTGCACATACTCTCAATTGGCCTGATTGTCGGGGCCATCACTACCCTGGATTTGAGATTGCTGGGCGTGTTCCGCGAAATACCCCTTGCGATGCTCGCGCGCCCGCTTGTGCGCGTCGCACAAACAGGTGTTGTGCTGACTTTGCTGAGTGGAGTTTTGTTGTTTTCTGTGCAACCAGCGAATTACCTGAGCAACTCAGCCTTCCAGATCAAACTCGTATTGATGAGCCTGGCAATCCTGAATGCGCTGATCGTTCACCGGCTGCCACAGTGGCAAGGCGCTCTGGACAATGACCGCATCCATCCGGTGCTTGTGACAGGCGCACTACTCTCACTTCTGTTGTGGATTCTGACCATTTTGGCCGGGCGCTGGATTGCATTTGTCTGAACCGTCTGCAATCAATCATTTTTCAGCCACAAGACACTTGTGGTGTTTATAAAGCTATGTTGCAATCCCGAACAAAATGCAGGAACCAGACAGAAAAAACCGCAGTTTAATAACAACAACCGGCCTCACCGTAATCCCCGGAAGGCCATAAAACTTGCGCAGGAGTCTTGTTATGAAGAATGCAACCTATTGGTTTTCAGGCGCGCTGTTGTTCACTCTGGCATCTCCGGCCCTTGCCAACGATTATGTCGCACCGCGCACTGAATGGGGACATCCCGAGCTTCGCGGTGTATGGAACTTCAGTTCATCTATCCCGCTTCAAAGACCTGCCGCACTGGGTGACCGGGCACTTTACACAATCGAGGAAGTCCGGGCCCAGGAACAGGCACGCATTCAGCGCGAGCAGTCCGGAGTCGAGTTGACCAATCTGATCGGTGGCGTAATCGGCGGCTATAATGACTTCTGGCTTGAAACCAATCCGCTGGATTTTAATCTGCGCACCTCGCTGATTATTGATCCGCCCAATGGCCGTTTGCCACCGGTAGTGCCGGGTGCACCCATGGCATACGGCGGACTCGGGCCAGACAGCCCGGGCGAACGGCCCGTGCGATTCACTGTCGGTGGAGTAGGCAAAGCGGGTCCGGAAGACAGAGGTTTGTCAGAACGATGCCTGCTCGGATTTAACTCGGTGCCTCCGTTTGAACCCAGTCTTTACAACAACAATCTTCAGATCTTCCAGACTGAAGATCATGTAGTCATTTTTAATGAGATGATTCATGAAGCACGTATTGTCCCGATTGACGGCAGTCCGCATATCCCGGCTAATATCACCCAGTGGAACGGGGATTCACGTGGCTACTGGGACGGCGACACTCTGGTTGTTGAGTCACGCAACTTCAACACCAAAACCCAGAGCTTTTCCGGAATTGGAGTAAGCTCAGACAAAGTGCTGACAGAACGCTTTACACGCTCAGGCCAGGATCAGGTGGACTACCGCTTTACAGTGGAAGATTCCAAAGCCTTCACTGCACCGGTCACAGCAGAAATCCCGATGTTTCGTATGGATGGCGAACTCTACGAATATGCATGTCACGAAGGCAACTATGGTCTTGTAAATGTGTTGCAGGGTGCGCGGGTTGAAGAAGGCACATGGGACTACGAAAATAGCAGGGCCATCAGAAACTGAGTTACCGGACGGCTGATGATTGAAATTAAAGCGCTCGACCACGTTGTTTTCAGAACCACACAGCTGGACAAAATGCTCGCATTTTATTGCGATGTATTGGGCTGCAGGATTGAGCGCGAGTTGCCGCCGGAATCAGGTCTGACACAACTAAGAGCCGGCAACTCGCTGATAGATCTGGTGACGGTGGACAGCGAGCTGGGACGGCTGGGTGGCAAACCGCCGTCTCAGGACGGACGGAATGTTGAACACGTCTGCCTGCAGATCGCCGCCTGTGATGAGGCAACTCTGCTGAAATTTCTGGATCAACACGCGATCAGACACTCCGCTTTTGAAGACCGCTATGGCGCCCGGGGCATGGGACGATCGGTTTACATCAACGACCCCGAAGGCAACGTTATTGAGCTGACACCTCGCCAGTCCACTGAAACCAGTGGGGACGGAGGAGTAGATACTCCTCCGTCCCCCAAAAATACCCAACAATAAAAAGGCTTTGTATATGATCCGACTGAAACACATTTCCCTGATGTGCGCTATTGCAGCGACATCAATCAGCTACAGCGCACTGTCCCAGACCGCCAACAATCCTCTGCTGCAAGCCCTGACCCCGGTCACCGACGAAATGCTGCGCAATCCCCCGGCAGCAGACTGGCTTAACTGGCGCCGCACTTACGACACTTTTGGTTTCAGCCCTCTGGATCAGATCAACACCAATAACGTCAGCGGGCTTGCCGAAGCCTGGCGTGTGCCGCTGGAACCCGGCTCCAATACCCCGACACCACTGGTTCATGATGGTGTGATGTTCATGCTGGCAACCAACGACACCTTGCTCGCCATGGATGCCAGCAGCGGTGAAATGTTGTGGACGTACAGGCATGAGACGGCCGCAGGCGCCATGCCTAGCGCCAAAGTGGGCATCGCCCTGCACGGTGACATGATCATCATGCCAACCAATGATATCCATGTGCTGGCCATTAACGCCAAAACCGGTGAACTGATCTGGGATCACGCTATTGAAGGCGCACGCATTGGTCGTCGCGCCCATCAGCTGCACGCGACGCCGCTGGTCGCTAACGGCATGGTGATTCAGGGTGTCACCGCCACCATGGTGCCGGAAGGTGGTTATATTGTTGGTCTGGATCTGGAAACCGGTGCAGAAATCTGGCGCTTTTACGCCATTCCGCGCCCCGGTGAACCCGGTGACGAAACCTGGAATGCACTGGAACTGAGTGCCCGCAGCGGCGGATCCGTGTGGATGCCGCCGAGCTACGACCCTGAGCTGGATCTGGTTTATTTTGGGACGGCGCCGACCTATGACACAGCGTCCTTGTTAAACAAAGTTGATATTCCCGGCATCAACAATGACGGTTTATATACCAATTCCACGGTGGCGCTGCGCTCACGCACGGGCGAGCTGGCCTGGCACTATCAACACGTCGCCAATGATCAGTGGGATCTGGACTGGACCTATGAACGCCAGATCATGTATGTCCCCGTGAACGGTGTCATGCGTAAAGCGGTGGTGACCGCAGGCAAAATGGCGCTGTTCGACGCGCTGGACGCTGCTACCGGTGAGTATCTGTACTCACTGGATCTGGGCCTGCAGAACCTGATTGCCTCCATTGATCCGGTGACCGGCGTCAAAACCATGAACCCCAACGCCGCCCCTATTGCCGAATCCACTCAGTTTGTCTGCCCGTTTGCTGCCGGTGGCCGTAACTGGCAGGCCAGTTCTTACAACCCCGACAGCAAGGTGCTGTTTATGCCTATCGCACAGATGTGCATGATAGGCGGCCAGCTGGGCGGCAACAGCATACTCTCCACCGGAGCCTCACTGACTCCGGCGCCCTTCCCCGGACGTGAAGGTGAGTTTGGCAGACTGCAGGCCGTTAATATGGAAACCCGGGAACTACTGTGGGACTACCGGGAAATGGCTCCGCCCACTACAGCGATTGTGGCAACCGCCGGTGATGTGATTTTCGGTGGCATGCTTGATCATTCGTTCAAAGCAATCAACGCCAATAATGGTGAAATCCTCTGGCAAACCAGTACAGGTGATATTCCTGCCTCTTATCCAATCACTTACATGGCAAATGGCAAACAACACGTGGCTGTTGTGGTAGGCCAGCCGACAATTCATGCCGGTACGTTTATGGGTGCGGTGACTGCCATGACCGGCGGTGCTGATGGCCCCATGGGCAAACTGCAGAATCAGGGGCCAGCGTTGATTGTGTACGCGCTGGAGTAACAACTTAAAACGTGAAACTCATCACAAGCGCCGCCATTAAACTGAAATTATTTAATGGCACGCTTGTTCCTTAATGAAGTATTGGTATTATCAATCCAAATGAAACAGGTACCAGGAAGTTACCTGATAATTATGGAGGGATACCATGAGCGAAGCATATCTTAGAAATTTCACTGTAACTTCTGTAAATCTAAAAATAACCGCACTGCTTTTTCTGGTTTTTACAATAAATTCAAACACTTTTCTGCATGCCCAGAGCCACTCTGAAGCCCCGCCTATCAGCACCGAAAATTTCTTCAAATTCAATGTCATAGATAACATCAAAATATCTCCCGACGGCGAGCATCTGGCGATGGTGTTCTCCGACACTAACGACGTATTTATGCGCATTGTCAATATCGACAGCGGAGCACTGGTAGCCAGTTTTACAACACGTACCGGCACCGGGATTGCGGATTTCAACTGGGCAACCAACGAACGCATTCTGTTTTCTACGCACCAGTTTATGGGAGGACTGGAAACCCCCATGCTGACGGGTGAGATATTCGGGCTCAATATCGACAATACACGCAAGTTTCAGATGGTTGGCCCCGGCGTCGGAGACTATGCTGCGTTTATGCTTGAAAACCTTATTCCCGACACCGGTAACAGAGTGCGCGTCACCCGCTATGAGGTAAGTAGAAACTCAATTGCGCGCAGCCGGCCCAGTTCCTTTCTGCTGGACATCAATAACCGGCCGCCCTCGGGTAGCAGCGCCATGATGAGGAATCTGCTTAACGAAGTACGCAGCCCGCTGCCATGGGGTGAATTACATTCTGATCAAACAGGCACAGTCAGACTCGCTACCTCGGTTGATGACAATATGATGCAACAGGTGCGCTGGCGTGATGGCAGCGGACGCTGGCAGGACATCAGCGCCGACTTTATCCAATCGGTTTATGACGGCAACTTCGAGTTTGCCGGATTCTCCGGTGAAAACGACGATTTCTATTTTCTGCAGCGCAGCGCGCATGGCACGGTTGGTCTGTACCGTTATCAGGTAGCACAACGCAGCCTGCAGGAAGTATTTGCTCATCCTCAGTTTGATCTCACACGCAATGATCTGGTGATATCCACTACCCGCGATGCCATTCTCGGCGCCAAGTTCAGCGGCTATGGCTTTGAAGTGCATTATTTTTCAGATCACCCTGAAGTTGAGTTGCAGCAGGGCTTGGATGCTGCTTACCCCGGCGAACTGGTGCGTATGACCAGCATGAGCCATGACGGCCGACGCTCCATTGTGGCGGTCGCAGGCCCCCAGCGTGCCGGTGATTTTTTTCTGCTCGACAATCACGCCCGGCAAATGATTTTTGTTGGCAGTATAAATGCAGAATTGCCTGTGGATCAGATGGCACCGGTCACTCCTTTTGGTATCCGAAGCCCGGATGGGCTGATTCTCAGCGGTTACCTGACCAAACCTGCGGATGCTGATGCCCCCCTTCCGCTGGTTATCATCCCTCACGGTGGCCCGATTGGCATGCGTGACAACTTTTTTTTAAACCGGGAGGCCCAGTACCTGGCACATCACGGTTATGCCGTGTTACAGATCAACTTCCGGGGTTCAGGTGGTTTTGGCAAAGAGCACCTGCAGAAAGGTTTTGGTGAATGGGGCCGTGGCATGATTGACGACATCAATATGGCGCGACGCTGGG
Organism: Pseudohongiella sp.; assembly: GCA_030651695.1. Taxonomy (GTDB): domain Bacteria; phylum Pseudomonadota; class Gammaproteobacteria; order Pseudomonadales; family Pseudohongiellaceae; genus Pseudohongiella. The sequence continues at coordinate 31,254 of JAUSCD010000034.1, forward strand.
CTATACAGTCAGGTCATGCAGACGCCGGACGCGTTTGTATATACGGCGCCAGCTATGGCGCGTTTGCTGCACTGGCTTCTGCCGCACAGCATCCGGACGACTATCACTGCGCCGTGGGCTACGCCGGCATCTACAATCTGAATACCTTGTCAGAATCCGATATACCGTTTGTGCCGGGAGGCGCAAGCTACATTGCAACGGCAGTTGGCAGTGATGCTGAGGAGTTGCGTTCGCAATCGCCAGTGAATCAGGCAACTCAAATCAAGGCGCCGGTATTTCTGGCTCATGGCGGACAGGACAAACGCGCGCCTCCCGCTCAGGCTGAAGCCATGCGCAGAGCGCTACAACAGGCAGGTAATGAGCCCCGATGGTTGTATCAGTCAACCGAAGGCCACGGCTTCTACAACAAGGAATACCGCACAGATTTCTACAACCAGCTGCTGGACTTTATCGATCAGCATATTGGTGACTAATACCCATCACTCCCCCTATACTCCTGTAAAACAAAAGTGAACGTATTCACCCGGCTTTTACAGGAGTGTTTTGATGTCGCATACGGAGATATTAACCGCCGCGGGCTTCTCATCTGCTGAACTATTCTCAGGCAAGCAGACCTCAGGAAAGCAGACCTCAGGAAGTCAGAGTCCCGTCGCCATAGAAGTCCACTCACCCATCGATAACAGCGCGCTTGCCAGTGTCAGGGCTACACCGCTGGCTGACATGGCTGGCATTATCGATACCTCACAACAGGCCTTTGAACACTGGCGCACCGTGCCCGCGCCACGCCGGGGTGAACTGGTCCGCCTGTTAGGTGAAGAGCTGCGCGCAGCAAAAAATGAACTGGGCGCACTGGTCACGCTGGAAGCCGGTAAAATCCGCTCCGAAGGTCTGGGCGAAGTGCAGGAAATGATCGACATCTGCGACTTTGCCGTGGGTCTGTCTCGTCAGTTGTACGGTCTGACCATTGCGTCCGAACGCCCCGGCCACCGCATGATGGAAAGCTGGCATCCCATGGGCACCTGCGCTGTGATTTCGGCCTTTAACTTCCCGGTTGCGGTATGGGCGTGGAACGCCGCGCTGGCCCTGGTGTGCGGAAACGCGGTGATCTGGAAACCCTCTGAAAAAACACCCTTGACGGCCATTGCCACTATGAAAATTGTGGAGCGTGCACTGACACGTTTTGGAGATGCACCTGCCGGTCTGTTGCAACTGGTGATTGGTGGTGCCGACATTGGAGACGCACTGGTCAGCAACAAACAAATTGCGATTGTATCTGCAACCGGTTCCACCCGCATGGGTTCAATTGTCGGCCCCAAAGTCGCCGCGCGTTTTGGCCGCTCAATTCTCGAGCTTGGCGGCAATAACGCCATGATAGTTGCACCGTCAGCTGATCTGGATATGGCAGTGCGCGCAATTGTGTTTTCAGCAGTGGGCACTGCCGGACAACGCTGTACAACTTTGCGAAGACTGTTTGTACACGAATCTATCCACGACGCATTAGTAGATAAAATCAAAAAAACTTACAGCACCTTGCCCATTGGCAATCCACTGGATGCAGACACTTTGATCGGGCCGTTGATAGATCAGCCTGCATTACAACAAATGCAAAAAGCGCTGGAACAGGCCCGGCAACAGGGTGGCAGTGTGTCCGGGGGTGAGCCCGTTACAACTGGCATCTCCGGCGGTGCGTATGTCAAACCCGCACTGGTGCTGATGCCAATACAAAGCGATGTGGTTAAACACGAGACCTTTGCACCCATCCTGTATGTCATGAAATACAATACTCTGAATGAAGCCATTCATTTGCAAAACGATGTACCACAAGGATTGTCGTCCTGCATCTTTACGCTCAATCTGCGTGAAGCCGAACAGTTTCTGTCGGCAGCCGGATCAGATTGTGGTATCGCCAACGTCAACATCGGCCCGTCAGGTGCAGAAATTGGCGGCGCCTTCGGTGGTGAAAAAGAAACCGGCGGCGGACGCGAAAGCGGCTCTGACGCCTGGCGCGGATATATGCGCAGGCAAACCAATACCATTAACTACTCCAGTGAATTACCACTGGCACAAGGCGTCAGGTTTGATTTTTGAAGCGCAGCTGAGAACAGTCCGGGACGGAACAGCGGAGAGATAACAGCGCAGATAAAAATGCAGACCGTCAAAGATAATTAAAAAGGAAGTGACACATGTCAGACCAAAAACACAGCTTTAACAAAATAGCAGTGCTGGGATTAGGCAAAGTGGGGCATCTGGCGGCAGAGCTGCTGCATGACAGCGGTTTTGAAGTCACCGGCATTGATAGTCGCCCTGTTGATGCGCCATTTTCAACAACTGTTGCTGATCTGAATAACACTGACGGCCTGACCGATCTTTTAAAAAATCAGCAGGCGGTATTGTCCTGCCTGCCCTACCACCTGAACAAAGCCGTAAGCAGCGCCGCACATAAACTGGGTTTGCATTATTTTGATCTGACAGAAGATGTTCCCACCACCAGACATATCCGGCAGCTGGCAGAAACATCCAAAGGTGTCATGGCACCACAATGTGGTCTGGCACCGGGCTTTGTTGGAATCGTTGCTGCCGATCTGGCAAATCAATTTCAGAAAGTACGCTCCATCCGTTTGCGTGTCGGAGCGCTGCCTCAAAATCCGACGGGGCTGCTGGGTTATGCATTCAACTGGTCACCGGAAGGTGTGGTGAATGAGTATCTCAATGACTGCGAAGTCATTGAAGAAGGGGTGCTGAAATCGGTCTCCGCCATGGAGTGGATTGAGCAGATTTATATTGATGGTGTACAACTGGAAGCCTTCACCACGTCAGGTGGCCTCGGCACCATGTGTGAAACCTATCTGGGTGTGATCGACAATCTTGATTACAAAACCATGCGATACCCGGGCCACGTCAAACTGATGAATTTCTTTTTTCATGAATTGTTAATGCGTGAAAACCGCGAAGAAGCTGGACGCATTCTCACCCACGCCAAACCACCGGTGGATGAGGATGTTGTATACGTGCACGTTGCAGCAGAAGGTCAGACTGACGGCGGTCTGCGCCGAAAAGAATTTGTACGCGCGTATTATCCTTTAAACATCAACGGCAAATCGCGCACCGCCATTGCGTGGACGACATCAGCATCAGTGGTATCGGTGATTGAAATGGTGAGAAATGGCGCCTTGCCGGACAAAGGTTTCCTGAAACAGGAATCTATCCCGCTGGCACCTTATCTGGACACCCGGACGGGCGACTTCTTCAGACAAGGTCAGCAATAACTCACGCGCATGCGGGCAACCAGATGCACCGAAGCCCGCTTGTTTTTACACTCAGTCCGTCATCCTGAACAGATCATCCGATGCCTGCAGAATTTTTGCGCGCAACGGCGCTGGCAGGTCCGTGCGTTGTTGCAGAAATTGCCGGACCGTTTGTGCAGCTTCAGCAGAACTGTGTCCATCCAGTGTGGCATTTAACCAGCGCAATGGAAAAAAGATATCACCGGTACGCTGTATCTCTTCCGACAAAGTTAACGCAGCGGGCAGCATGACCAGTGAGGTTTCAGCCCGCAAAGGATGATTGATTGCACGTTGCGCATCCAATACCCATGACTCCACACGCCGGTTGCTCAACTGCGAGAATGTATCGAACAAGGCGCGCCGTTCGGCCGGATCGGTGCTGAACGCTGGCCGCACAAATTCGAAACGCGCCAACCGGTCGGGGTTAGAGATACGGGCCTGCTGCTCGTCCAGAATGGCCTGCGCCTGTGGTACTTCACGCAGTGCCAGCGCTTCGGCAAGCGTAATATACTGCTGTTCTTGCAGAGGCAAGCCGGCTGGCGTCACGTTCATTCGCCAGATTTTTTCCAGCATGCTGACACCTGACTCTGTCAGAGTCACATCCATAACCGCATTGAACCAGGCGCCTTTCTGACCCGCCGTTGGCGCCTGTTCCAGACCTTGCCACAGCAATTGTTCAATTTGCGCCGCCCGAGCCAGTCGTTCGTCTGCCGCTAAAAAGCGCCAGAACGTATTACGCAACGAGCCCAGCATCTGCTGAGTTACCAACTCATCCTGCTCTGAACTCAGTGCCGCAGTGAGTGCATCAAAAAATCGGATGGCAGGCAAACGCTGGTCCAGCACTTCTTCCCACAGACTTTGCCAACTCACCGCACGATGTAACGGGTTTTCCAAACGTGCAGCACTTCTCAGCAAGTGCAGCACGCTCTGCTCATCCAACTCAAATCGACCGTAACTGATGCCGTCACTACCGGGCAGAATAAAGTCCGGCTGCGCAACACCAGGCAATGCCAGTTGCGCCTGATCGCCGTCAATATCTACAAAGTATTCAGTTACCGAATCACCGCTGCCCAGCAATACACTGACCCGCTGCTGCCAATGCAGCCCACGCGTATTGTTGTCATCCAACTGACTGACCTCAATACCATCTCCGGTCCAGCGCACCTTGATACGCGGCCGTCCCGGTTCATCCACCCAAGCCCGACTCCAGCGCAGCAGATCCTGGTCGCTTATTGCATCCAGCATGTTGATCAGATCGGTCCAGCTTGCGTTGCCAAACTGATATGCCTGCAAATACTGGCGCAGACCTTCCTGCAATGCAGCTTCCCCAATCAGCTGCTCCAGTTGCTGCATCACAACCGGTGCCTTTTGATAAATGATGGCGCCATACAACGACCCGGCATCACGCAAGTTAGCCAGTGGCTGCCGCACCGGATTGGCACCCGCGGTGCGATCAACCCCATACGCGGTGGGGTGATGCGCCTGGAAAAAACGCAGTGGCATGTTGAGATCAGGAAAAGATGGCCCTGCAATTTTGGCAGCCATAAAATTGGCAAACACTTCTTTCATCCACACATCATCAAACCAGCGCATGGTGACCAGATCACCAAACCACATGTGCGCGGTTTCATGTGCAATCAGACTGGCCCGCCCCAACTCCTGTGTGCGTGAGGCCGTTGGATCCAGAAACAGTGTTTCCGCGCGGTACCAGATGGCACCAGGGTGTTCCATGCCACCAAACTGGAACGCTGGCACGGCAAAAAAATCGAACTTTCCAAACGGGTAGTCGATGCCGGTGTAATCCTCCAGCCAACTCAGCGCAGTGGCATGCAAATCAAAGATAGCATCGCGGTTACGGGCGAGTTTTTCCGCATCCGTCTCACGGTGGTACATGGTAAATGTACGACCGTCACGTTCAGCAGTTTCTGTTTGCAGTTCGCCTGCTGCAAACGCGAACAAATAACTGCTGATGGGTAGGGTCTGTGCAAACAATAATTGATGCCGGGACGGATCGCTGGCGCCCGGTGTCCGCGATTGCAGTGCACCATTGGCCAGTGCCTGCCAGTGCGAGGGAATCGTCAGGCTCAGTTCATAGCGGGCTTTGATATCGGGTTGTTCAAATACCGGGAACGCGGTGGACGCTCGATCCGGTACAAACAGTGCATACATAAAGTCCTGTTGCCGGTTGAGTGCGGCATCGGTGCTTTGGAAACTGACTGACACCCGCTGCTCACCCGGCTGCAGCGCAGCAGAGGGGATCACGATATGGTCAGTAACGATGTTGAAAGCCGCCGACTCACCGTTAAGCAGTACCTGAGTCACCTGTTCTGCGGGCGCTCTGAAGTCCAGCACGATAGGCAAAGTCATATCTGTTTGCGTAAAGCGGATGTCCACTTCGCCCCGCACCGGCTCGCCGGCGCTCGCCGGCACATCAAAATGCAGTTTGTATACAACATCGCTGATTGCGGCAGATCGCAATTGCGCGAGTGTCTGCGGCACCCCAGCTGCGAGCAGATGCGGGTGATCAGTCAGGGCACGCTCAGTTGGCATAGTGTGCACCATTGTCGTTTCTTGTGGCTGCCTGCCGCAGCCGTTCAAACTTGTTGCCACACACAGCAGGCAGACTAGCTGCAAGAATTTTTGAGTCACCACAATTTGTCCTGTTCACTTAGCTGTTCACTTACTTGGGCACCACTGTCAGTATAGGTGCATGCGCCGATAGACTGACAGTTTCTTGAACAGGCAGCCCGGCTTCTGAAGGAAATACTGTATATGGCAGGCCGCACTCATACAACACGTCGTTGGAGCCGTGGACCCGGCGCAATCGTGGCGGCTGCGTTTATCGGTCCGGGCACTGTCACCGTTTGCACGCTCGCCGGCGTGCAGTTCGGGTTTGCCTTGTTATGGGCGATGTTGTTATCAACGATTGCGACCATAGTGTTGCAGGACATGTCTGCACGCATAGGCATAGTGACCGGGCGCGGGCTCGGCGAGGTTATCCGGGCCCAGTTAACCCGCCCGGCGCTCAGATTTGTAGTGCTGGCTCTGATCATGTTTGCCATCGTGGCGGGCAATGCCGCCTATGAAGCCGGTAATATCAGCGGAGCCCGTCTGGGTCTGGAGACTCTCATTGCGGATAACCGGCCTGAAATAGCGCCTCTTCTCAGCGTGCTGATCGGCGCAATCGCTTTTGGTTTTTTGTATCAGGGCAGCTACCGCGTGCTGGAACGGGTAATGGTCAGTCTGGTTTTGGTGATGAGCCTGGCTTTTTTGTTAACGGCCGTGCTCACGCGACCCGACATCCCGGCCCTGTTGCGCGGTCTGCTGATTCCGTCAGTTAACGACGCCAGCATTCTGACTATTGTCGGCCTGATTGGCACAACGGTTGTGCCCTATAACCTCTTTCTGCACGCCGCGCTGGTCAAAGAAAAATGGCAGGGTACACAACACTTGTCGGATGCGCGTTACAACAGCCTGATTGCCATCACCATGGGAGGCCTGGTATCGATGGCGATCATAGTATCAGCAGCAGCGGTCAACAGTGACGGGGTAAACAATGCAGTTGACCTGGCGCGCGGCCTGGAGCCGCTGTTTGGCAGCTTTGCCCGCTACTTTCTGAGCATGGGTTTATTTGCTGCCGGCATCACCTCTGCGATGACAGCGCCGCTGGCGGCTGCGTTTGTTGCACGCGGTTGTCTGGGCTGGAGCGACACAGAAGGCGGTTTAAAAAGTCTGCGCTTTCGTGCTGTCTGGATATTTGTATTATTCATGGGCGTGGTGTTTTCATCGCTTGGCATCAACCCGATCGACATCATTCGCGCAGCCCAGGTAGCTAACGGCATCACTTTGCCAGTAGTTGTCGGCATCATTTTATGGCTGGTGAACCAATCATCAGTGTTAGGAGAGCATCGAAACAATCTGTTTCAGAACATTGCCGGGGGCGTGATATTTCTCGTGACGATTGCGCTTGGCGTGCGCGCAATCGTCCTCGTTGTCAACGCGCTATAAAGTTACTCTGCGCTAAGCGACACATCCACCAGTCTTGCCAACGGCAGATCTGTCTCTGGAACTATCTCCAGTTTCAGATCATATTGTCCCACTGGGAAGTCGGAGAATACCTCAACGTTGCCAACAGACAGCAGGCCTGTCACAGGATCAAATTCAGCTGCCGGCTGAGTTAGATCGGCGGCAGTTGCGGCCTGAATATCGGTCACCACAAAAGACAGAATGGTTCCTTCCTTGCGATACATTTCCAGGCGATAGTGGTTGCCATCAATCAGCACATTAGGCAGAAATAGATAGTCGTTTGCATAAGTCGCTTTGCCTGAGCTTTTATGCCTGTTCATTTCTGCACCGCGAACAAGCCAGACTCCGGTCTCTGCGCTATCCGCTGCCAACGTGGTTTCGTCGACTACCATCGTGTGCAGACCAAAGGGGCTTGAAAACCAGACAGTATCCAGCGTCTTGTCACCATACAGCGTTAACGTAACAAAGCGTGGCTGATTGTCTGTTAAAGGAATCGGATCACTCACGACTCCGTTTACAAAAAATTTACGATCCGTCTCACCGGTAGGCTGCAGAAGGTCAGTCAACTCCTGCAGAGCAGTAAGCCCGTCAATACCAAAACCAAAGCCAGACAGTCCGGTTCGTGGCATTGCAACGTCGGCTGCAAGCAACTGATTCTGGATCAGGGTTTGCACCTGATGACGGCTGGCAATACTGAATCCGTGCAAATCCCCGCCGGGCTGCAGGCGGCTCTGCAGTTGCCCGAATGTGATACCCGCCGTATTGTCAAAACGCAACCAGTCATATCCAGTATTAGGGTCATGCACGACCTTCTGGTCCTCTTGCAGCTCTAACGGCAGGCGAGGGGCAGGACTGCCTGGCCCCGGTGAGACGCCTGACGGCTTGATGATGATCGGCAGTATGTCTTCGACGTCAATAGCATACAGCTCCCCGTCAGCGGTAACGCCAGCTATACGTGCGTCGCCGTAGCCTACCTGGCCTTCAGTGAGTCCGGGTATATTGGTGTAAACATCACCCATGTGCAGCAGTACGCTACCTCCTGGCGCAATCATGCGGGATCGCGCAAACAGGCAATGCATGCGACAAAAATCGGACATATAAATCAGATCGGCATCTGAGCGCATCAGCACAGCAGAAGGGAACGGCGCTTCTATAGTCTGGTCTGAGTTATTGTGTATGCGGACGTAAACAGGAAAGGTGTCTCCGTCAGTAATTTCGGAGGGATACTCAAATGTTGCAGCTATATCCAGATCCAGAAACACCGGCCGCTGGTTCTGCGCATAGACCGGTATGACAACTGCGCTGTTGAATACACAAACAGCACAACACACTGCGACTGATTTAACTCGCTTCAGGAACTCCCTCATATACTTCTCCATTATTGAACACAGGTCTTTTTTTTCGAACCCTGACCGTAACGCCTAAGGCGTTCACGATCAATCGGAAAATTGGCTGAACAGTTCGGGGGATTTGCGTTTTTGTGAACTGGTTCAAAGTACTTATGGCCAGATCAGTACATCTGGCTCTACACTGTTGACCATCAAAAACCGATAGGGTATCTGCCATGAATAACAAGAACGCTGATCTGCCCCTGCTCTCCCGTCGCACCTTATTGGCCGGCGCTGCCGCTGCTGCGGGTGCCACTCTGCTGCCTTCGCTGAACAATCAAAGTCACGCACAACCAGCGGCGGTGCAATCCACTAGCGGCACGGTGGTTTTTACCAACACCACGGTAGTGACCAACGACACTGAGCGGCGTACCTTACTGAATGTCGCATTGGCCGTGCAGGGTGATCGCATCGCAGCCATTGGCGATACCGGCGACATCCTGGCGCAGTTCCCCGGCGCAGAAATTTATGATGGCAGCCGCAAGGCTTTGTTGCCGGGACTGGTGAACTGTCACGCACATTTGCAACAGGCGCTGGACAAGGGTTTTAACGAAGACTTTGGTTTTCCCAACAGCCTGGTGCTGCCGTTTACGCCGGCCAGTCTGATTTCACGCGAAGAGTCCACCATCATGTCCATGGTTGGTGCTTTAGAAGGGCTCCGATCTGGCACAACAACCATGGTGCAGAACGTTGGCGGCATTGCCAATGACGCTGCCGCGCTGGTGACTACTGGTCAACGCTGGGTATTTGCGGAGTCCGTGCGTGATATCGAGACTGTAGATGGTCCGATGTCGCCGCCGCGACTGGCCAATAGTGTACCGCCGCGTTTTTCTGACCGACTTCGCGTTGAAGGCATGCAGCGTATTTCTGACCTGTTTGAAGCGTGGCATGGCCACGATAATGGCCGTGTGCAGGTATTCCCGGCGGCGGCGCTGGTGGAGTTGTCCTCACCACAACTGCTGCGGGATGTACGTGAGTTTGCTGACCGGCATAATCTCGGTTACACCATCCACATGACACAATCACAGCCGGAAGTGGATTTTATGTTGCGATATCACGGCGTGCGTCCCGCCATTTTTCTGGAGCAACATGGTTATCTCGGACCAAAACTGTTTGCCGCCCATGCACGTTATGTTGATGACACTGAAATTGCTGCGCTGGTCAGAAGCAATACTGTTGTCAGCAATCAGGCAGCGATGGCAGCCAACCGCGGCGTCAGCCCACCTATCACCGCCTTGCGTGACGCCGGTGTACGTATTTGTATGGGCACTGACAATAACAACAATGACATGTTGCATGTGATGAAAACGGCCATTTCCCTCGAACGCATACAGCGCAATGATGAGATACCCGGCACCTTGCCGCAGCCCGAAGATATGTTAAATGACGCCTGCACCGGAGGTGCCTACGCAGTCAATCTGCCCAATGATATCGGCTCGCTTGAAGTGGGCAGAAAGGCAGATATTCTTGTACTTGATGTGATGAAGCCTCACCTGACTCCGTCTGGCCGCATACTTTCAGCATGGATACATAACGGCCAACCTTCCGACATTGAAACGGTGATAGTGGACGGGAAATTTATCATGCGCAACCACCGTGTGCTCACCGTGGATGAAACTGCGCTCATGGAAGAAGCCTACCAAATCGGGCAGCGGGTCTGGGGTCGCATGCTGGAGAACGGGCCCATTCCATTACCGCGTTTCCCCCGCTGACGCCCTTGATCTGTGCAGAGTCTGGCGCAGTACGCGTGTTCCTGCCCGCTAAATGTGCAGCGGTATGTTTCGGGTATGTTTTTAGTATAAAAACAACCGTTCGCCTGCATTGTTATCCGCTATCAACAGGATTACGCTGATGTACGGATAACTAAACTATTAGCAGTGATCGTCCAGCCGGAGAATGCAACATGAATGACCGTGACACGACTGAAAGGGAACTGTCCCGCCGCCAGTTTCTGGCAGGACTCAGCACTGCGGCAAAAGGCTCATTGATTGTACTGAGCCTGCCAGCCATTTTGACGGCTTGTCGCCAGTCTGAGGAACAGGCCGTTGAGCAAGCGGACAACCCTGACAGCAGCATCCGATACAAACTACTGAGCGACGAACTGGCAACGGAACTCGATGCCATCAGTGCACGTATTGTCCCCACCGATGAAACACCCGGTGCACGTGAAGCTGGCAGTGTGCGGTTTATGGACGTTGTGCTGGCCGACGGCCGCCTGGATCAGCTTGAAACACTGCAGACCGGTGTCACTGCACTCAACGACAGAGCAAACAGCCAATTTGGTGTATCACTGTTCTCGGAATTGTCTGAAACCCAGCAAGACGAGTTGTTAACTGCCATCGAGACCTCACCGTTTTTCAGTACTGTCCGTTTTCTGACCGTTGCCTCCTTGTTTGCATTTCCTCAATACGGTGGCACCGGCCCCGACGTTGGCTACAATCTGATCGGCATGACACATGCGCATGCCTACATGCCGCCGTTTGGTTATTACGATGCTGACTACGCAGCAAGGGGTGAATGAGCATGGCTGAGAACACCTCTGCACCCCGCTTTGCGACCAGTGAAGAAGTAGATTTTGTGATTGTAGGTTCCGGTTCCGCGGGCGGCATTATGGCCAAGGAGCTCTCAACAGCTGGTTTTACTGTCGTGGTACTGGAACAGGGCCCGCATTTGACAGCTGCTGATTTTCGCCATGATGAATGGGCAATTGATCAGAACACCGAACTGACCTGGAGTGCACGTCAGGGGCATCCTCAATCTTTCCGGCGCAATGCAGATGAAGTCGCAGAAGCCGGCGCCGGCCGCCTGGGTTATGCACACAATGTCGGTGGCAGTAGCATTCACTACTCAGGCAACTTCTGGCGTATGCGCCCGCTTGATTTTAATGAAGCCAGTGTACGTGGCACCATTCCCGGCACCAACTTTGTAGACTGGCCGATCACCTATGAAGAACTGGAACCCTACTACACCAAAGTCGATTGGGAAATTGGTGTATCCGGGCAACAAGGTCCCTGGGATCCGCCCCGCTCACGTGACTATCCTTGCCCGGCAATGCCGGTGAAATCTTCCGATGTGTTGCTTGAGCGCGGTGCCAAAGCACTGGGTCTTACCGCCTATCCCGCGCCAGTTGCCATTCTTTCGCAGCCACACAATGGCCGGCCCGGTTGTATCCACTGTGGATTCTGTAATGGTTACGGCTGTGAAGCGAATGCCAAGTCGTCCACTATGGTGTCAATGATTCCATTGGCATTGGCCTCAGGAAATTGTGAGCTGCGTACTGGTTGCACAGTGGCGCGCGTTAATACTGATGACGCGGGTCGTGCCAATGAAGTCGTATATTGGGATGCCAGCGGCGCCGAACAATCACAGCGCGCCAAAGCGGTGGTGTTGTGTGCCAACGGCGCGGAAACACCGCGTTTGTTATTGTTATCTGAATCTTCTCAACACCCGGACGGTCTTGCCAACTCAAGCGGCATGGTCGGCAAAAATCTGATGTTCAATTGCCACGCTTCTGCTGTGGGTTTGTTTGAGCATCCGGTGAATGCGTGGAAAAGTATTCCGGCTACACGCGTGATACACGACTATTATGCACTCGATCCCAATCTGGGCTTTTATGGCGGTGGCGGCATCGACGGACGCCATACATCGCGTGGCGCACCGATGGCTTCGGCGATGAATGCTTTGTTTAATGGCCCAACCTGGGGTTCAGAATACAAGCGCAACCTGTCGAGGAATTTCAGTTACACCGCGGCTTTCAGTGGGCACTGCACATCGCTGCCACTGGAAACCAATACTGTGTCACTCGACCCCGGGTTAAAAGACAAGTTCGGGCGACCAGCGTTGCGCACTACGTATATGGATCACCCGGACGATATCGCCACGGCAAAGTTTTTTATGGAGCGTTGCCTTGAGCTGATGGATGCAGCCGGTGCCATTCAGAAATACGGTTTTTATCCTGAGAATGGTCAACGTGGTTCGGTACATTTGTTGGGTACCTGTCGTATGGGTAATGACCCGGCGACGTCGGTGGTGGATCGTTATAACCGGTCGCATGATGTGCCGAATCTGTTTATGGTGGATGGCAGTAGTATGGTGACGTCTTCGCGCGGGCAGCCGACTATGACGATTATGGCGCTGGCTTTCAGGGCGGCTGACAACATAATCGGGTTTGCCCGGCGAGGGGAAATTTAAGTTTTAGTGGTTGGCAGAAGAAGGACAGCGGGGGCGGGGAGGTTCCTCGCAACGGCGCTTTGCGCCTTATTGTTGCTCGCTCACCTCCCCGCCCCCGCTGTCCTTCTTCGTCGGCTGCAGCTTTAATTTCCCCTCGCACTTTAGGAACGGGAGGCATGGGGTCGGAGGCGTGCGCCTCCGACCCCATGCTGGCGCTCCGGACTGAGTTCGTCTGTAGATAGTCGGCTCTAACTTTTTAGATAACAACAATACGGATTTTGACGATGGCAGAGAGCAGCGCGGCAGTGTCGTTCCCTACGCGGGATGAGGTGGATTTTGTGATTGTTGGCTCTGGGGCTGCTGGCGGGATTGTGGCTAAGGAGTTGTCGACGGCTGGGTTTTCTGTGGTGGTGCTGGAACAGGGGCCGCATTTGACGGCTGCTGATTTTCATCATGATGAGTGGGGCATCGAACATAATTTTGACTTGATGTGGGGTGCGCGTAAGGGACATCCGCAAACGGCCCGACGTAGTGAAAGTGAAGCGGCGGGGCCGGCGGGTTATGGTTTGGCGTATGCGCATAATGTGGGTGGCAGCAGCATTCATTTTTCGGGAAATTTCTGGCGACTGCGGCCGATTGATTTTATCGAGGCCAGTGTGCGCGGCACGGTTCCCGGCACCAACTTTGTTGATTGGCCTATCACTTATGATGAGCTGGAACCCTACTACACGAAGGTGGATTGGGAAATTGGTGTGTCTGGTTTGCAGGGGCCGTGGGATCCGCCCCGCTCGCGTGACTACCCGTGCCCGCCCATGCCAATCAAATCTTCGGATGTGTTGCTGGAGCGCGCGGGCAAGGCGCTGGGACTGAATCCTTATCCTGCACCCGTGGCTATTTTATCGACTCCACACAATGGCCGGCCTGCCTGTATCCACTGCGGATTTTGTAACGGTTTTGGTTGTGAAGCCAACGCCAAATCGTCATCGCTGGTTACCATGATTCCGCTGGCACTGGCCTCTGGCAATTGTGAGCTACGTACCGGTTGTACTGTGTCACGTGTGAATACCAATGAGGCCGGACGTGTCACCGAAGTTGTTTACTGGGACGATGACGGCAATGAACAGGCACAACGTGCTAAGGCTGTTGTGTTATGTGCCAACGGTGCCGAAACGCCGCGTTTGTTATTCCTGTCAGCCTCTGCTCAACATCCGGATGGCCTGGGCAATTCCAGCGGCATGGTTGGAAAAAATCTGATGTTTAATGGTTATTCTGCAGCCATCGGACTATTTGAGCATCCGGTTAACGCGTACAAAAGTATTCCGGCCACGCGCGTGATCCATGACTTTTATGAGCTGGATCCGTCACTGGGTTTTTATGGCGGCGGTGGTATTGATGGCCGACATCCTCATCGTGGCTTGCCTATGGGCACAGCGCTGAGCGCCGGACTGTTTGATGGTCCGAGCTGGGGTAGTGGTTTCAAGCAATCGATGGCGGAAGAATTTACTCACACCGCCGCTTTTGACGGACACACAACCTCGCTGCCGATGTCGTCAAACAACGTCACACTGGATCCGGACGTCAAGGACAAATTTGGCCGTCCGGCCATTCGCACCACCTACAGCGATCATCCCGATGACATCGCCACCATGAAGTTTTTTATGGAGCGCAGCCTGGAACTGATGGATGCAGCCGGTGCCATCAAAAAAATAGGCTATTACCCGGAACAGGGACAACAAGGCTCAGTCCACCTGCTGGGCACCTGTCGTATGGGCAATGATCCGGCGACCTCGGTGGTGGATCGTTATAACCGCTCACATGATGTGCCCAACCTGTTTATGGTGGACGGCAGCAGCATGGTGACGTCATCACGTGGACAGCCCACCATGACAATCATGGCGCTGGCATTCAGGGCGGCCGACAACATTATCCAGTTTGCACGGCGAGGTGAGATTTAATCGGGGAAGGAAAATGGGGACGGAGGACCTTGGTCCTCCGTCCCCCCCGCTTTACTCCTCCGTCCCCAACTCCCCCCGATTTCGCAATTCCGGTCAGGATGACTTACTATCAGTCTTAAATCACCACCAACTACAGAACCAATAACAACAAAGAGGACCATCATGAAAAACAGATATATTTTTAAATCTCTCGCTCTGGCGCTCGCTGTGACCGCCGCGTCAGCGGCCCAGGCTGCTGACTTCGTCAGATACGAACAAAACGGCGCGATTCACTGGGGCGAACTGGTATCTGGCACCATCCATCAGCTCACAGATGCTCCTTATCTGGGTGGCAGCCGCACCGGACAGAGCGTGGCGGAAAACAGCGTTACCCTCAAAGCCCCGGTAGACCCCAATCTCGTTGTGATGACCGCGCTGAATTTCCGCAGCCACATCCGCGGTGAACCTGCAGCCTATCCGGGATTGTTTATAGTCCCTGCCGGGTCAATCATCGGACCGGATGAGGCCATTGTCATACCGACAGAAACCACTAACTTCCATTACGAAGCCGAAGCCCTGATCGTGATTGGAAAGCGTGCTGACAATGTGTCGATAGAAGATGCTCCTGACTATATTTTTGGCGTCACCGCTGGCAACGACGGCAGCGCGCGTGACTGGCAAAGTGCTGATCTGCAGTGGACACGCGCCAAAGGCAGCAAGACCTTTAACACGGTTGGCCCCAAACTGGTGACAGGCCTGAATCACAACAACCTGCAAATCACCGGCCGTCTGAATGGTGAGGAACGTCAGAGCGAGAATACTTCAGACATGCTGTACAACTTCGACTACATGGTGAGCTACATCTCCCGCTACTTCACACTGGAGCCAGGCGACGTCATCTGGTCTGGCACCATGGGCACCACACGCCCAATGGTTGCAGGCGATGTGTATGAAGTTGAGGTAGAAGGCGTAGGTATTCTGCGTAACCCTGCAGTGCAGGGCGATTGAGGTAATTAATGGGGACGGAGGAGTTTCACTCCTCCGTCCCCATTAATTACCTCGCCTTGAAAGAGTCTGGCGCCAGCCGGGAGGTGAGCGAGCAACAATCAGACGCGCAGCGTCGTTGCGAGGAACCTCCCGGCTGGCGCCAGACTCTTTCAAGGCTCACCTACGATACATAATTTCCCCACCAACTATCGTCATCACATTCTCCGCCGCCAGAATCTCCTGCGGCGACACCGTCATAAAATCACGGTTAAAAATGGTGAAGTCCGCATACTTGCCCACCTCAACCGAACCCCGCAGATTCTCCTGAAACGAACCATGCGCCGCCCAGATGGTGAACATCTTTAACGCAGACTCTCGCGACACAGCCAGTTCCGGATGCCACCCGGCACCATCGGTTCCATCCAGACGTTTGCGTTCAATCGCAGCGTAGAACTCAATACGCGGATCACCCACTTCAACCGGAGCATCGGAGCCACCAAGAATCATCAGGCCTTTGTCGACCAGCTGCTGCCATGGATAGGCATAACCCAGACGATCCGCGCCCAAGCGGTCCGGCGCAAAATTCAGGTCACCAATGCCGTGACTCGGCTGCATGGACGGCAACACGTTCATGGTGACAAAACGCTGTTGGTCACTGGGTGGAATAATCTGAGCGTGCTCCATGCGCCAGCGCAGATCCTGACTGATCCACTGATCCTGCGGGATCGCTTCCCAGGCTTCCTGATACCAGTCGAGCAAGGTGCGCACGGCGCGATCACCGATCACGTGAGTCATGATCTGGAAACCCTGCTGCAATGATGCGTGCAACACCGGCACCAGCTCTTCTTTGGTGGTGCGGTTCATAAAACCGTTGTGATCGGCGTCAGAATAATTTTCGATCAATGCAGCGCCACGTGAGCCCAGAGTACCGTCGATATAGACTTTAATACCGCGCACATCAAACATATCGTCTGCGGTTTTTTCACGGCCACGGCGAATAAACTCATTGGCTTCCGCAATCGGGACAGCGGCATAGACGCGGTGCGCCATCTGGCCTTCAGCGTGTAACTCTTTCATCAGGTCTACAAGACGCAGGGACATACCCAGATCGTGAGTCTGAGTCCAGCCCATGGCAGCATTGGCCTGCATGCCACGCAGCAGATTGTCTTTTAAATATTCGTCGGTTTCCGGTGGCAGAATTTCACGGAACACATTCATGGCATTTGCCAATACATAACCGGTAGGGTTGCCGCCGATGTCGCGCTCAAAACGACCGCCTTCGGGGTCAGGTGTGTCGCGTGTCACACCCGCCAGCTCCAGCGCTCTGGAATTAACCAACGCAGACACACCGTCGGCCCGTGGCATGTACAAAGGTTTGTTTTGCGTGAAGGCATCCACATCGGCTTTATTGAGAAACCGTTGTTCATCAGTCCACTCGCGCTCGATCCATCCGCGCCCCTGAATCCACTCTCCTTCCGGGATGGTGGCAGCCCACTCTTCGATCCTTGCTACCGTCGCTTCCAGCGTCGGAATACCAAACAGGCTCAGGGTTTTAGTTCGACGCCCTACCCCCTCCAGATGTTGATGGCTGTCGGCAAAACCGGCGTACACCGTGTTGCCCGCCATATCCAATATCTCGGCATCGCCACACATATAGGCCCGGGCATCGGCATTGCTGCCAACAAATACAATTCGGCCATCCAGCGCAGCTGCCGCTTCAGCCGTCCACTGCGCATCATTGACGGTGTAAATCGTGGTGTTGTGTATTACCAGATCGGCGGCTTGACAAGCGGTATCCGCAGGCAGCACTGCCGAAGACACGGCTGGCGAATCTGACGCCGGAGTGGAAGGTTCACTGCATGCCGCAGCCAATAAGCTGAGAGTAAAGGCACAAGCAAGTCTGCTGCCGTTTATTTTCATTATATGGGTCCTGTATGAAGGGTATGGCGTTAAATCAGGCCGAGAGTATAGCGCCACATCAGCACAATGTAAGCCTTGATATCAAGCACTTAACTGTTACGTAAAATTGGGGCTTGCAGATTTCCGCAAGCTCTATTACTCTATTCTTCAACATTTCTTGAAATATTGAAATATAGCTTATGAAGACACTTCATTCCGATCCGGCTTTGCCAAGGGCAACTGAAACCGAAGCTCTGCTGCGCTTTTCTGCGCTTTCACAGGAGACACGGCTCAGAATCGTGCGCTTGCTGGTCATGGCAGGACAAAACGGAATGCCTGCCGGCACCATCGCCACTCAGCTCGGCTCCAGCGATTCAAGGCTGTCATTTCATTTATCCCATCTGGAACATGCCGGCCTGGTGCATTCGCGCCGCGAAGGTCGCTCCATCATTTACAGCGTGGTATTTCCGGCACTGGCCGCGTTGAGTGAGTTTCTGATACAGGACTGCTGCCGGGGATTTGAGGAGAATGTAAATGAAGGCTGCAAGTCTGAATCTTGTGACTGAACTGGTTGATCTGCCGTCAATCGAAAAACTCAGGGCGACCCCCTCCACCCATGCACCGCGTATATTGCTGCTGTACGGCTCTTTGCGGGAACGCTCCTACAGCAAGTTGCTGACACTGGAAGCTGAGCGGCTGTTGCAAATGATGGGCGCTGAAACCCGTGTTTTTGATCCGCACGGTTTGCCCTTGCCTGACGGTGCTGACCCCAGCCATCCCAAGGTCAGAGAATTGTTTGAGTTGAGTATGTGGTCAGAAGGTCAGGTCTGGACCAGCCCGGAGCGCCACGGCGCCATGACCGGTGTTATGAAGTCACAGATCGACTGGATACCGCTTGCTCTGGGCGCCATTCGTCCGACACAAGGCCGCACGCTGGCGTTGATGCAGGTGTGTGGAGGTTCACAGAGTTTTAACACCGTGAATCAGATGCGGGTGCTCGGACGCTGGATGCGTATGGTGACGATTCCCAATCAGTCTTCGGTAGCCAAAGCCTACGACGAATTTACTGAAGAAGGTCGTATGAAACCATCGTCCTACTATGACCGTGTAGTCGATGTGATGGAGGAACTGTTAAAGTTCACCCTGTTAACGCGTGACATTGCGCCCTACCTGACCAATCGGTACAGTGAGCGCAAAGAATCCGCAGAAAAACTTACTCAACGACTCAAGCTGGCCAACGCACTTTGACTCATACAGTTGCCTCTGACAATTCTGCTGGTTCCCCCGACCAGGCGGAATTGTCAGCACTTCCCAAAACCGCGCAGCCCGGAACCTCTCAAACAGGATCTCAAAATCTGCAACCCCAAAAACGCTGGATAGTCTCGGCGCTGGGCGTCATGCAAATTTTTGCCTGGGGCAGCACATTTTATCTGCCAGCAATTCTTGCGCCTTCCATTGCAGAAGAAACCGGCTGGCCGCTGGTATGGATCATCGGGTCGCTTTCTATCGGACTGATTGTTGCAGGCCTGGTGTCCCCCACTGTTGGCAACCGTATCGACAAAAAAGGCGGGCGCTGGGTACTGACGCTGTCCTGCGCCCTGCTGAGCATTGGTTTGGTCATCACAGGTTTATCCACCAGCCTGTGGATGTATTTTGCCGGCTGGCTGATTCTGGGGATTGGTATGGGATCGGGTTTATATGACGCCGCCTTTGCCACGCTGGCACAGATTTATGGCCTCAGAGCGCGATCCGCTATCACTACTCTGACCTTGTGGGGCGGGTTCTCCAGCACTGTTTGCTGGCCGTTATCAGTGTGGATGCTGGGACTGTTCGGCTGGCGGGCAACCTGCCTGATCTACGCAGGCATTTTGCTGCTGGTGTGCCTGCCGCTGATTCGTAAAGTTTTACCTGCCAGAGTGCGTATCGCTAACCGGCCACGCGTCAATTCTAAAAAAACACCGCTGCAGCTCAGCGATCTGGAGCGTAAGCAGATGCGCCTGCTCAGTTGTTCCCTGATGATTGCAGGTGCTATCGGTGCTCTGGTGTCAGTGCACTTGCTGCTGGTGCTGTCAGGCCGCGGACTGAGCATCGAACAAATGGTGGCATTAGGCGCCTTGATAGGGCCTGCGCAGGTAGCCGGGCGTTTGCTGGAAGCGGCCAATAAAGAGCGCCATCACGCACTGTGGACTCTGACCATGTCCGTGAGCCTGACAGCTGTCGGACTGCTACTGCTGGCAACCGGGTTTGAACTGACGGCCTGGGCAATTATTCTGTATGGTGCAGGCAACGGTATCTTCAGCATAGCGAAGGGCGCTATGCCTTTGTTTCTGTTTGGTAGTGACCGTTATGCGCGCATTATGGGCCGACTGGCTCTGCCATCGCTGCTGGCACAGGCGCTGGTACCCGCGCTGGTCGCCTGGTTGCTGGCCGGTTTTGGTCCGTTGCCGACGCTGGTATTGCTGGCTGCTCTGGGACTGGCGAATATCGTCGTAGTGGTTTTGATCTGGCGTACGCGGCTACAATACGCGCCGTCTGCTACAGACCGGAACACAGGAGCATAAGGGCGTGCATGAAATAGTACTGATCAATATCACCGGGCCGGACCGGCCGGGACTGACGGCAGCCATCACCGGCATTCTGTCGCGCTCCAATGTCAACATTCTGGACATAGGCCAGGCTGTCATTCACGACACCCTTTCGTTTGGCATTCTGGTGGAGATGGCTGGCGACTCCGACAAATCCGATGTGCTGAAAGATGTGCTGTTCCGTGCCTCGGAGCTGGACCAGCAGGTGAAATTTACGCCGATCAGCGCCGACGATTATGCCCAGTGGGTCAACGGTCAGGGCAAACCCCGCCACATCGTCACACTGCTGGCTCGTCGTATTACCGCTGAACATATTGCCAGAGTCAGCACGATCACAGCACACCACGGCCTCAACATTGACCACATTGACCGTTTGTCCGGCCGCATTCCGGAAGGACTGCCAGCTGACCAGGGCAAAGGGTGTATAGAGTTTTCTGTGCGCGGAGAACCGGCCGATCCGGAACATTTACGGGCAGACTTTCTGACCATTGCACAGGAACTCAATGTTGATATCGCTTTTCAGCAAGACAGCATTTTCCGCCGTAACCGCCGCCTGGTAGTGTTTGATATGGACTCCACGCTGATCGACGCGGAAGTCATTGATGAGTTGGCCAAAGCCGCCGGCGTCGGTGAGCAGGTTGCCGCCATCACAGAACGTGCCATGCGTGGCGAGCTGGATTTCCAGGCCAGTTTCCGTGAACGGATGGCACTGTTGAAAGGCCTGCCGGAATCCACGCTGGAAGACATTGCCCAGACTCTGCGCCTGACCGAAGGTGCTGAAACGCTGATCAGCCAGTTGCGCAGGCTGGGCTATAAAACCGCCATTCTGTCGGGTGGATTTACCTATTTTGCCGAGCGCCTGCAAAAGCGCCTGGGCATCGATTACGTTTATGCCAACACCCTGCTGGTGACAGATGGCCTGGTCACCGGCGACGTTCAGTTGCCAATTGTTGACGGCCAACGTAAAGCCGATCTGCTGCGCGAACTCGCCCAGCGTGAAGGGATCAGTCTGGAGCAGACCATTGCCGTGGGCGATGGCGCCAACGACTTGCCTATGTTGTCTATCGCCGGGCTCGGCGTTGCCTTCCGCGCCAAACCTCTGGTCAAGAAATCTGCCAAACAGGCGATCTCCACTCTGGGCCTGGATGGCATATTGTATTTGCTTGGTTTCCGGGATCGCGACGGCGTGTAAATACAAGCGTGTAAAAGCACCCGGAAGACGTTGGTGAATTTGTTCAGCTTTATGGCAGAACCAGCCCGAATGCACTTTACAAGTGCGTTTGACAGGGATACCGTTGGGGCCAGTTTTTATACAAATCAGGAGACCCGATATGTCTGGATTCAAGCCGCTGGCCGTCAAATCATCGCTGCCGTTGCTGGGCCTGGCGATGTCCATTGCAGCCACCGTAGCCGATGCCCAAACAACTGAGCGCCCGGACCTTTCAGGACTATGGACCAATGCCTCACTGACTAGCCTCCAGCGCCCGCAAGGGGTTGATAAACTGGTTGTGACGCCGGAAGAAGCCGCGCTGATTGTGGCCAACACCTCGGTGGCCGGGCTGCCCATTAACGAAGTTGATGCCCCTGAAGCTACTGCACCAGGCACTGCTCCGCCCGCCGGAAGTTTCGACTTTGGTCTGCGCGGATATAACGATTTCTGGATTGATCCGGGCTCCAATCTGGCGATGGTGAAAGGTGAGTTCCGCTCCTCCTATCTCATAGATCCACCGGATGGGCGCGTTCCCCGCCTGCAAACGCCCCTGGTACAAATTCAACGCAGCTTCGGTGCGCGTTATGTCACTGGCCAGGGTAATGCAGATGGCCCGGAGGCACTGCCTTTGGCTGAGCGCTGTTTCCTCGGATTCGGCAATACTGCCGGACCCGGCATGATGGGCACACTTTATAACAGCACCTATCAGTTTGTGCAGACTGAGGACTACGTCACCATTCTGGTTGAGATGAATCACGACGCCCGCATCATTCCAATTTACGACAATGCAGAACAGGCCCGTGCCAATATCCGCCGTCCCGAACTGAACCAGTGGTTTGGGGATTCACGCGGTTGGTACGAAGATGGTTGGCTGGTGGTCGAAACCATCAATATCAACCCTCAGCAGATGTCCGAGAGTTCAGTGCCCATCACTCCGGATGGAAAGATTACCGAGCGGTTTATGCGTTACTCCGACACGGAAATTGTGTACCAGTTCACCGTGGACGATCCCAATCTATACAGTCAACCCTGGACGGCAGAACTGAGTTACCACGCCACTGAAGGCCCCATGTACGAGTATGCCTGCCATGAAGGCAACTACGCGATGCCCGGAATTCTGGCAGGTGCGCGCAGGGCTGAGGCAGACGGGCAATAACTGGAACGATAGTTAAGGTTGCGGCATAAAAAAACGGTTTCATGGAACCGTTTTTTTATGCCTGGCTGTTCTGCTAGCGCGAACTGACATCAGCTCCTGGTTTTTTTAACTCACTGCCCAATGGGATAACCGGTATAAAAATAGTTATCAGAAACCCCAGAAGAATGATCCATAAACTTGCACTGAACATCGCTGTAATAGCATTGGAAAAAGCCAGTTTTATTCCAGTGGTGAGCGCCAGAAAGGTCTGCTCCACGTCAATGCCTGGAATCGCTTCCAGCCTTACATGCAACGCCTCCGGATTCATTGCAATTGATTGCGCCTGACTCAGATCAGCCGAGAAACCAGACATGGATGCCAGCATCGGCAATTGTTTGGGCAGCTCTGCCGTAAGATTCAATGTCAGTAGCGTACCGAATATTGCAACACCTACGGTATTACCAATCTGGCGGAAAAACTGGGTTGAGCTTGTGGCAACACCAATCTGCGATATTGGAAACGCCGCCTGGACTATCAGGTTAACCAGGCTCTGTGACGGCCCGAGCCCCAACCCGACAATAAACATGCGCCAGCTTAAGTCAGCTGCAGTTGTATGTGGGCCGATACCTGTCAGCAGGAAAACTCCGATGATCAACATAGCAGCACCGGCCACCATAAAGGGTTTGTAGTTCCCGCTTTTTGACACCAGCCGCCCGCTCACAATGCTGCTCGCCATAAGCCCTGCCATCAGAGGAAACATCGAGAATCCGCTGTTGGTAGCATTGACCCCCATCACCACTTGCATAAACAGAGGCATAAACATGACCACACCCAGAAATGCCATGCCTATTACAAAACTGCTGAGATTGGTAATCACAAATACACGACTTCGGAACAGCGACAAAGGCATGATGGCATCAGGCGTTCTGGCTTCTACGCGCACAAACAGCAGCAACGCAAGAAAACTCAGCGCGAACATTGACATCAGAACCGGCGAACTCCAGGGATAACGACTACCACCCCAGGTCAGCGCCAACAGGAAGGGAATGAACACCACCAGCAGCAGGAACGCACCAGCAAAATCTATGGCGCCACGAGTGCCATGATTCAGACGAGGTGTTTTAAATGCAATCATGCACAAGGCAAAAATACCCAAGGGAATATTGGCGTAAAACACCCAGCGCCAGCCTGCAATTTCATGACCAAACAAAGTCACTGTAGCGAAGTCAGTCAGGAATCCACCAAGAGCGGGCCCGACGATGCTGGCAATACCAAAAACAGCGCCAAACAGTCCCATAAATTTTGCACGCTGCAGCGGGGGATACAGATCGGCAATAATACCGATAGCGCTGGTAAACAAGGCGGCGCCTCCAATCCCTTTGATTGCCCGGAAAACAATCAGCTGCTGCATACCAGTACCCAGCAAGGGCAAATCTCCGAACTCGCCACTGATGCCGCACAAAGCTGATCCCAACAGAAAAATGCTGATACCAATTACCAGAATCAGCTTGCGTCCATAAAGATCACCCAGCTTTCCGTAGATCGGCACCAACACAGTCGAAGCCAACATATAGGCCGTCGTCACCCAGGCGTATAACTCCAGGCCGTTAAGCTCAGCGACAATTCTGGGCATCGCCGTTGACAGAATAGTCATGTCCAGCGCAGCCAGCAGGAACACAATCAGCAGTGCAATCAAGGTGACGCGCCGGTCCTTGTCGGATACCGGCGGCTTTTGATAGACAGTCTTGGTGGAGTCTTGAAAGGATGAATCAGACACAGAGTCTGGTGAAACGGTTGTTGTGGTCACAGTAGTACAGCATCCAGAGAAAAATTACGGCAACAGGCAAAACAAGCTCTCATCCTACATCTGCGCTAAAATCCCCGGCAAGCACACACGACGGCATAATAGTGTTGCTGGTCGAATTTACATGTCTGTTCATGTACTTTGACAAGGTGTTCAAGGGCCACTTGTTTTTCAACACGCTAACAACCCACGATGGCTAAGACTATATGATCAGGAAACTCCCGCGCTGGGTAGAAATTGGCGGCTTCATACTGACATTTATCGCCGGCAGTGTGAACGCTGTAGGTTTGCTTGGGTTTCAGCATGAGGCTGTATCGCACCTCACCGGTACAGCCTCTTTGCTGGCCATGCAGGTGGCGCGTTTTGACTCGTCCAGCAGCATACATCTGTTGTTGGTCATTGTGAGCTTCCTGCTTGGAGCGATATTCAGCGGGTTTGTCATCGGAAATACCGCGCTCAAACTTGGTCGGCGATATAGCGTTGCATTGATTACGGAAGCCATTTTCCTGCTGATCGCCATGTACCTGTTGATGGAGGGGGACTCCAGCGGACATTTTTTTGCTTCAGCGGCATGTGGGTTGCAAAATGCAATGACCAGCAGTTTTAGCGGCGCCGTAGTGCGCACCACCCATGTATCCGGACTGTTCACTGATATTGGTATCATGCTGGGAGCCATGCTGCATGGTGAACCAGCAGACCGGCGCCGCATGTCACTTTATCTGATACTGATCTGTGGTTTTATTCTGGGCGGTGTAGCAGGATCGCTGTTATTTTTCCGCATGGAATTTTTGTCGCTGCTTTTGCCGGCGACGCTGGCAGCGATGCTGGCCATGGCTCATATTATCTACAGGAGAAGAGCTATTTCGCCAGCCTGATAAAGTGGCTGAACATTTCCGAGTCAAATTGATAACCTTGCGCGGCATCTGATTCCGGCGCAGGATTAAATGGGTTGGACGCGGAATTATCGTACACCGTTTCAGCTCTGAACACCGAACCCGCTGGAATTTTTTTCAGCTCCGCAGTGCGATATGCCAACTGCCAATTGTAATTAAAATTGGCGACGTTAATCAGTTGCTCTTCACTTCCATCCGGATAAGTGACTGTTAATGACATACTCTTGCCGCGACTGTGCGCGTGTGGAGAATACGATTCGAGCCAGACATCATTGGCGACGGGCTCTGAGGTCAGTGTCTCAATGTGCTCAGTTGTATTTGCAGGAATCGTAAAATCAGGTTTTTCCATTGCCAGTGTGCTCAATTGCATGGCCGGTTCTGCATCATGGAAATAGAACCCGATCTGGGTTCGATCAACGGTTTCACGCCCTGATGTGAGGTAACGCAGTTTAAAAACCAGATCCTTGTCAGCGCCCAGCAAATAACCGCTGTTCTGTGCAAAGATATCATCGGTTTCACCTGGCACATAAACACTGATGTAGTCGGCGTTGATTTGCGCAATCAACTCGTCCGCATCATCAGTTTGCAAGGATTTGTCTACGGCGTAAACCAGCAGACTATGTAGCACGCTTTTGTCACCCACTTTGTACGATACCGCGCTGATCCACTTGTCCTGAGGAATCTCTATATTGGTACGCTTGACCAGAAAGTCCACATTGCCTGTGGCCGGAATCGCCTGTTCCGGCACATCAACGATCAGGTCTGGCTGCCCCAACGGCCAATCTGCAACATCAGGGCGCGTTTCCGCTAACGGATCAGTCTCACCATCGCGCGGCCCGCGCTGATCTATCCACTCGATCAACAAAGCCATTTCATAGTCGCTGAGTTCGTGGGTGTTGACCCAGTCACCCACCGAGTTATCAATTTGTCCTGGCGGCATTCGGCGTGTAATCACAGTTTCACGCATCATCGGACTCCAGCCCAACACCATCAGATGTCGGTTCATTGCCCAGGGCGCCAATCCGTTTTCAACATGACAGAACGCGCAGCGAGCCTGAAGCAGAGGCACGATTTCGGTTTGATAAGAAATCTGACGGCCGGCAAACTGATCAAGGAAGCGGTAGCTCAGTTCAGTGCCCGACATTGTACCGGCCGGCTCTTGCAGTCGGCTCGGCCGGCGCGCTGCTCTCGCCGCCAGTAACTCAGTCAATACAGGTGTCAGCTCCTGAATACTATTCAAACCGCGATACATGACATTGGCGGAGCCCGGATCCAGCACGATCATTTCACCCAGCACGGTGACGGCCAATGTTTTGGCCACGGTTTGCGAACTGTCTATCAGAACAGGCAACCCGGCCGGTGATCTTTCCTGCGCTCGTATAAAGTCGGGCTCGTCGCTGGCATTAAGCAGCCATACCTGAACATTCTGGTCAGTGAATTGGTCGAGGACCGTTGAAAAATCCTCGGCAATTTGAAATGACGCGGGATCATGAAAAGAAAACGGCAGCACCACGACGGCACTGCTGTCGCGATAACGGCTGAGTTGGTGGAACTTCCCGTTCTGGTCCAGCAATCCGAAGTCGCTGTTGCCAAAAGCGTGCTGTGGCATCCAAATGCCTGACGCAAGCATCAATACAGCGAAGAGCAGCGGAAGACAGCTTCGCGGACTTATTTTTGTACAGCAGATGTGCAGCATGGAACTCAGATATTCCCTGAATACGATTCACGACATTTAAACATATTGCCCGATGCCGCGCTGACGATATCCTGAAAAATTGCTGGTGGATTTTGAAATATCTGATGAGCATGTTTTAATGGGGACGGAGGAGTGAGACTCCTCCGTCCCCATTAAACCCATTAAACCGCCGTCCCCATTACAGCAGAGCCGTGCGATGAGCAACGTCACATTCAACACCGGCCTTTATGGCATGAACCTGGCGAGCCAGGGCTTGGCGCAATCTGCCCAACAGATTGCATTGGCGGGTGTACGTGGAAATGACGGCGGCGCCGACACCAATGCCGCGATCACCGGCAGCAGCAATACGGCAGAACCGTTGGTAAATCTGAAAACCAATCTGCAGCTTTTTAATGCTTCAGCCAAAGTTGTGGATACTGCTGACAATATGCTCGGCAATCTGCTTGATGTGCGTGTGTGAACTGCAACTATTAAGTTTTGAATAGAAGACTGATGCAGACAATTCAGAGCTTTCCATCGCTAAGCCGGCCAGATGCCCGCGTATTAATCTTGGGCAGCATGCCCGGCAACGTGTCGCTGGCAGCATTTCAGTATTATGCACACCCGCGCAATGCCTTTTGGAGAATTATGGCCGAGTTGTATAACTTCGACCTTGCTGAAAGCTACGAAACCAGAGTCCAGTGTCTTCTCAATCAGAAACTTGCAGTCTGGGACGTGGCACAGCAGTGCGTCAGGCCAGGAAGTCTGGACAGCAATATTGTGGGAGATTCAGTGGTAGCAAACGACTTCAGCAGCTTTTTTTCCAGGCATCCCGATATACAACTGGTTTGCCTGAACGGCGGGAAGGCCGCAGCGTTGTATAAAAAGCACGTGGTGCCGGAGGTGAAAAGGGCTCAAGAAATAGCGAGGCAGGTGCTTCCATCCACAAGTCCTGCTTATGCCGGGGCGAGTTACGGGCAAAAACTGGATTTGTGGCGATTGGCACTGAAAAATGGCTGACACTAGGCGGCCGCGCTCCCCCTCACCGCAATGATGCGAAGGAATACTAATCCATCGCCACCCGAAGAACCTGCCCTACACTCAGCAAATCACCGGCAAGATCATTGTGCGTTCGAATCGCATCAACACTGGTACGATACCGGCTGGCAATACGCCATAGGGTTTCCCCTCGTCTTACCTGATGGGTAATTTCCTGCGGCGCCCGGGATGCTGCGGAGATCTGCTCTGTGTTGGCACTGGCAGCAATAACACGGGCTCCGGCCACTGAGTTCCCACTGCCTGATCCGGGAACGACCAGCTTTTGTCCAACATTTATCAGGTCACCACGCAATCCATTAGCTGACCGCAGCTGAGCAACCGTAGTACCCATGGTTGATGCCACGCGAGACAGTGTATCTCCCGGACGAACTGTGTATTCACGTGACTGCCCCTGCACGCCTGCAAGATAATTTACATACGGCTCGGGGAATACAGCGACATGGTAATGCGGCGGGTTACGTTCACGGGTTACATCCAGAATCTCGTTTTCTTCCAGAGCCAGCAACGTTCTTTCAAGCCAGGTACGGCAACTCTGTTTTTGGGGGATGCGCAGATCAACAGCCATACCCGTGGGGTGAACAGAGTCGCTGGCTGCATTGGCAGGCTGACGTTCAAGCGGGCGTGTCAGACTGGTCACAGTCAGCTTCTCACCGCAGGCATTGAAGTACTGCGCAGCCAAACGCTCAATCAGGGTTTTAACCGCTGGCCGGGCATAGGGATATGAAACGTTGTGAATTGCCACGTGCTGGCTGGGATTTACGCGCACCAATTCACCAGCCTCAACCAGCTGATTGACTGCTCGTGAAGTACCAGTAAAGGTATAACCGGCGTGCACAGCGTGTTGATGCTGTCTTTCCATGGACGCGCGCGAGCCCATCAGGCTGGCTTGCTGCGCCAGAGCGGGTACGGTAAAAACGGATAAGGTCGCCGCCACAAGTGCTGCTGTCAGGTTTTTCATGCTGCCTGCCCCACAATTTGTAGTCTTTGTTATGCACAGATTTTGCGCGAGTGACCGCATTCTCACGTTAAATATTCATTTTGTCCAGCATAAGTATGATTTTGTTCACAAAAATCTTGGCGACTACGGCGTCACTATGATGATCAAACTTTGGAAACAGACAAAAACCTCGACCCGGAAACTTATATTATTGTTTTTATTGTAATTTTGGCAGCAGAGCCCGCCTTGGAGCATCCTGACGTTACTGCCATCCGATCCCATCCCAGCAACGCCCGGGCCTTGCGACCCCTCCAGCGTCGATTTGGGCTGCTACCGGACTTGAATTTTTGCAATCCGAGCCCTTTAGCCCCTGCCGTGTTGACGTTGCGTCTATCAACTCCTTGGTGCCATCAGCTAACCTGCTTAACTGGAAACTGTCGTAGATGTCTCCGGCGGCCGTTCTCGACTCAAAACTTAGTTGCGAGCCTGAAAACCTGATGGATTGGTACAATTGCACGTCTTCTCCGGTGACCGACAGGGCTTCTGTTGCGGCCCGGGACACCAGATTCATTTTTGGCCCAGCTACAGAAACGATATATACCGGACCTAAGGACTGATTTCCGGTGTTGGTCAGCGTACCGCGCCCGTAAACGTGATCGTGCCCTTGCAACACCAGATCAACGCCATACTGATCAA
This sequence comes from Pseudohongiella sp., assembly GCA_030651695.1. Classification (GTDB taxonomy): domain Bacteria; phylum Pseudomonadota; class Gammaproteobacteria; order Pseudomonadales; family Pseudohongiellaceae; genus Pseudohongiella. Next base: position 60,936 of record JAUSCD010000034.1, read on the forward strand.
ACAAAGGTTGCCAGTGCCTGGTCAGTATCGGGTTCGGAATACCATGAGACACAGAAACCATAGGGTGGTGATAAATCACTACAGTCCATAGTGAGTCATTGTCCGACAGCACCTTCGCCAGCCACCCAGCCTGAGCGATTGCGGCATTCTCATCATGAATTGCGCGCGTTGAATCAAGCACAACAAATCTCACTTTCTGATAGTCAGAATAAAACACCGTCTGCCCGAAACCGACCGGACCGTTGTCTGCTGACACAAATTGAGCATCCCACTGTGGCACTCTCTGCGGCGGCAAAGTGGTTTCGTTGTATTCGTGATTGCCGGCTACCGGCAATTGAAGCAAGGACGGCGCGACCCAGTCCAATGCATCGAACCACTCTCCCCAGTTGTAGTCCTGATTTCCCATGCGATCGATCATGTCACCTGCATGAATCATCAGTGCGGGGTTGCGGGTACTTAATACTGCTTGCCGGACAACCCGGGAGAACAGAGATTTGACTGAATTCTGCGCATCGCCAAAGTAAAGCACTTCAAACGGGAAGGGGGTTTCAATATCCGGCGTCCTGAACTGAAACCACTCGCTCCAGACTCCTGCCCCTTTGACGCGGTAGGCGTAAAGGGTGTTGCTCGCCAACTGCGAAAACTCAACTGCATGATGGTGCGCCAGGCCATTGCCCGCTGACAACGCCTGGGTATTCCCCCGAACGGTTTTGGCATCAACAGACAATGCCGGACTATTGCCTGACAGGACAATTTCCGCCTCCGCTATCGCAACGGATTCATCTGTACGCCAACTCACCTGGTAGCTGAGTTCCCCTTGTGTACCGGGCAGCAGAATAATCCGGTCGGGGTATGGCAAAGCCTGGTAGCGCGGATGCTCATCAAGAACCAACGTATTCTGTGCAAAAGTCTGCAATGGAAAAATTACTGTTACAACGCAGGAAAAAATTGCAACAAGAGCTTTGGTACGCATGCTGAACCCCACTGTTTTTGACATACTGATGTTTCAGAAAAAATGAAACGGAGGGCATGGATCATGCCCTCCGTTTGTACAAAGCAGTTTCATGTTTGCAACCAAACCAGCCCGTTCAGATTTGGCCTGCTTATCATCAGAAACTCATTTTTACGCCCGCGTTAAACTGACGACCATAATACACAACTGATGTCGGATTCCCACGGCTACCCTGGTACTGCACAGAAGGTGTATCAGTCAGATTTTTCAGGTTCACAAACGCACTGGTGCTCTCGGTAATCGTGTACTTGAATGCCAGATCCCAAACTGAGGATGCCGCATTGTAACGATCCAGCGCCGGACGCCCGCCAACTGATTCCAGACGCTCCGGTAAACGGTTGTACGAAACGCGGACACTGACCGGGCCATCAGTGTAAGACACGATTCCGTTATAGATGTAGCCTGGCGAGTTCACCAAAGGCAGATCATCTGCTGCACGGCCAGGGTATGAACCCTGAGAATCCAGCCAGGTGTAATTGGCTTCTACACCCAGATTAGACAAGAGTCCTGGCAAGAATGACAACTCTTGCGCCCACACCAGCTCCAGACCCTTAACCTTGCCGCCATCACCATTCACACGGGTCCGTTCATCAACACCATCGGACGCCAGACGACTGGAGCTGAATACAAAGTTATCGATTTCTTTGTAGAAAGCACCAGCCGACAACACACCCAAAGGTGGCAGGAAGTATTCAGCTGTGACATCAAAATTATCAGACTCAGCTGGCTTCAGACCAGGATTACCAATAACACGCTGGTTAAGTTGAGCATTCTCCTGACGCGACGGGATCAGATCGCCGGGCGGTGGGCGTGAAATTGCCTTGGTGACCGAGCTGCGCAAAATCAGCCGGTTATCCATCATCGCGTAACGCGCGTGAACCCCCGGTAAAACGTTGGTGTAGCTGGCTGAGTCACTGACACGATTGACCGCGGTAACGTTACCACCTGATACGGTAACTGCATTGGCCTGACTGCTGATTTCTGTCGCTTCAACACGAACCCCGGTCAGTATCTGCAGGCCGTTAAAATCTATATCTGCCATCAGATAACCGGCGTAAATATCTTCAGCGATTGTGAAGTCGGCATTCGCCAGCGTTTCAGCAGTAAACAGCCTTGCCGCTGCTGTTTGAGTAAAGGATTGCGGGCTGGTCTTTTGCAGATTCAGATATTGTCTCCAGTCCGGGAATACAGGGATCAACACTGCACGACCGTACGAAGCGCTCATGTAATCAGCATTGGAGTACAGGTCCACCAGATTCGCTGGCGATGTTCCGGTGAGACCAGTGTAGCGAATCGTATCCGGCTGAGCTTGTGAGGCGTCCTTAAAAGTGGCACGAAGCCCGGTTTTGAGTGTCCATGGAATCGATGCGTAACCAAAATCGCGTTCAGCATGAGTATCGATACTCCACTCATCTTCAACGCGCGGCACCTGGTTAGTATCAAACTGACGGAACTGCAAACGCGAAGGATCGCTGATATCAATGCCATTGTTAACTGTGAACGTCGGAAAGTCCGGATTCGTACGGTCATAAGTCATGTTGACGCCGTTCCAGGAGTTCACCACTTGCAAGGTTACCGGGTAGTCTTTTTTCGCTTTTGAGTATGCAAGGCGACCTTCAAGATTCCAGTCTCCTGTGCGATGTGTCACATTGCCGGTATAGAGCTGAAAAACGTTTTTAGGCTCACGGTAGAACGCAATACTGTCTACGCGGCCGCCAGTGGATGTCCCGGCTGTTGCAGAGACATTCGACTGAGTTGCAGGGTTGGGACGATAGTCGGTGCCTCGACGTTCAAGATCACGGTAGTCATAGTGGTAAATGCCGCTGAAGCTAAACTGCGTGTCATCACCCGGGCGATAATCGAATGCCAGACCCGCACCAACTTTATCCTTGGTCTCTTTTCTATCGTAATACAGTGATCGATTGATAAAATATGAGTTGGCAGCACTCACTGTGTACGCTGTGTCTACCACATCATAACCACGATGATCCCGGAAATAGAAAAGTGATGCCAGCAAACCGAACTCTTCCTGCTCACCAAAGGTATCGCCAAAGGTTACACCAGCCTGACGGTTCCACGTGTCACGGTTATCATTGTATGTTGTTCCGGCTTCGACTTCGAAGGTGCGGCCAACTTTGTCGTAAGCTGATTTGGTCACCAGATTGACTGTGCCACCAATGGCATCAGCGGACATATCAGGCGTTGGTGCTTTGATAACATCAACGCGGGCAAGCATGTTGGCCGGGAAACTGTCCAGCGCGATATCACGGTTGCCATCTACGTTTGTCATTCGCAAACCGTTGACTGTTACGGTGTTGTATTGCGGCGCGAGACCCCGAATGGTTGCAGTGCGCTGGACACCGGCACGTGTCTCAACCGACAGGCCTGGCAGTCTGACCAATGCATCACCAATATTGCCTTCGCGGATCTGACCGAGTGCATCGGCTGATACTACAGTACGAACGCTGGGCGCGTTGCGCTGCATATTGATGCTGGAAGCCAAACCAGACAAACGTGACAGCACAAGAATTTCCTGCGGCAGAACACTGGAATTTGCCAGTCTGAAATCGCGGCGGGCAGAGCTGCCAGACTGAACCTGAAGCGCAACTCTCTGCGGCTCCAGACCTTCATAACTGATTACAACGGTATAGTTTCCTGCGGCGAGATTGCTGAACAAAAAGCTGCCATCGCCAGAGGCAACGGTCTCACGACCGACACCTTCGAGTCTGATACTTGCGCCAGGCAGGACATCGCCATTGGTGTCATTGATGACACGGCCAGCGATGCTACCCTGCCCCTGAGTCTGTGCAGTGCCTGAAGTTGTTTGCGAGAACGCCAGCTGTGGGAAGACTGGTCCAAGTATAGCTGTGCCTATCGCCAGTGTTAAAGCGAGTTTTTTGAATTCCATATTGCACCCTTGATTTTATGTATTGGCTCGTCGCCAATACGGATTTTAAGGGTGAAATATGACAGTGCCACGTCACTTTAATGTCTGTTACGTGACACTTTTATGAAACTACTTCATGCGGCTACGACACTTCATTTAATAGATAAAAAAGCCGCCATCAATCAAAAATTTGTCGCCTGTGTGGTAACTACTGGCATCGCTCGCCAGATACACCGCAATGCCCCCAAAATCTGCAGGAGATCCCCATCGTCGCATGGGAATTCTGGGCAGAATCGCATTGGCGAATTTCTCATTCTGATAATTTCTATCGGTCATATCGGTTTGGATATGCCCGGGCAGAATGCTATTTGCTGTGATGCCATAGCGCGCATACTCGACCGCCAGGCCTTGCATAATAGAGATCACGGCACCTTTGCTACCGGCATAATGTTCAGCTCTCGCCATTCCGCAAAGGGCACCAAGAGATGACACTCCAATCAGCCTGCCGCCAACATCACCTTTTTCCGCACGCTCAACCATATGGGCAGCGGCAGCGCGCAAGGTGTAAAACAGACCATCCAGATTCACATCCAGAACACTGCGCCAATTCTCTTTCGTCATTTCATGGAAGCGGTTAAAACCCTTGGCAACACCCGCGTTGGCAATGCAGGTGTCTACACGCCCAAACAAATCCAGTGTTTTACGGAAGCAATCATTAACCGCTTGCTCATCAGCAACATCACATATCAGTGCCTCAGCTTTCACGTACGGTGCGTGCAAACGAAGTTCAGTCAGGGCACCAGCATTCTTTTGTGCGTTGCGCCCCCAGATACAGATGTCCGCCCCGGACGCCGCAAGCGCTTTTGCAAATCCCAACCCTATGCCGCCGTTACCGCCGGTCACCAGCGCGACCTTGCCGGACAGGTCAAACGGGGTTTTTGCTGGCTGGTTACTGCTCATTTTTTGACTCCCCCGTCCCCTTTTTATGTTTTAGCTCGAAGCCTCTGACAATGACATAAGCGATCAGTGCCACAATAAACACCAACAAGTACATCCAGGCGATGCTTTGCAGGCTGGCTATCAGGGTCCGATAGATTTCCAGTATCCAGCGTTCACCAGAGAGTGTCAGAACACCCATTTCAATTTGTTGCGGGGTGATGTAACGCTCAAGTTCGTACAAACGCACACCACCGGATATACCCACTACATAGGTCGCAAACATAATGTAACGCTGCCAGGCTGCGCTGATGCTGTCCTGAATGATGCGACTGAATATCTCGCCAATCGGTTTTCTGAAGACCCGGGCGGCGGTATAGGACACTGCCACTGACAGGCTCAGGGTTACCACTAACAGGGTCAGAAACATGCTTTTTCCTTGTATTGTCACGGGAGCGGAAGATCGGCGACGCAGAGAGTCGCCAGCCGGAGAGACCATAGCTCTTCCCCGCTTGTAATGTCAAAACACGCCACCCATGTCAGGTAGCTGCACCAACAACAACCGAATCTGAGCCAATTGGTTTCTTGCTCTTCCCCGATGAGTTCGGTGATCGGCGTGATAGCATTCACCAGATCAAATAACACCGATTCAGAGGGTAATCGACATGACTTATGCAGGCAGCTGCCTTTGCAGCGTCGTCCGTTGTCAGATGTCACCCGGAATATATTTACGGAAACACGTGTGAAATGCGAAACCCTTCTGCTCTTGCCTGCCCCATGGACGGGTTGCCACTTGAACGCACTGGTAACAGCTGGCAGTGCCCCAATGCGCATTCTTATGACATTGCCCGGCAAGGTTATGTCCATCTGCTGCCGGTACAGAATAAGCGCTCCAGAGATCCCGGTGACAGTAAGGAAATGGTGCTGGCCCGCCAACAGTTTCTGGCAGCAGGATTTTATAAACCTATCGCGGATGCCGTATGTGAGGCAGTCAGAAGCAGAACAGATGCGGACTCGCTGATTGCCGTATTGGACGCCGGTTGTGGCGAGGGTTATTACCTGCGCGAGTTGCAGCAATCCGGCTTACAGCTGCACGTCACCGGTCTGGATATCTCCAAGTGGGCCGTGATTGCGGCTGCAAAACCCGATAAAACAGTAAACTGGCTGGTCGGAAGCAATGCCAACCTGCCTCTGCTGCCTGCAACACAGGATGTGGTTCTGTGCATGTTCGGTTTCCCCGTCTATGCAGAGTTTGCCCGCGTATTAAAAGAAGGTGGTGTACTGGTCAAGGTCGATGCCGGCCCGGACCATCTGCTTGAGTTGCGTGAAATCATTTATCCCGCCATTAGAACGCCGGGTAATAACAAGGCTGAAGCGCCTGCGCAATTTACAGCCCTTGAACAACGCTCACTGAGGTATACAATCAATGCTTCAGGACAGGAGCAGATTGCAAGACTGCTCACCATGACCCCGCATCTTTACCGGACCAGCGCAGAAGGCCGCGCCCGTGCGACCGCGCTGACAGAAATTGAACTGACCGTTGATGTCCGTATTGAGATATTGGAGAAGGCGCATGCCCCCATCACCTCCACCAGCAAACAGGAGTAAACCATGAAGTTCCGCAGCAAGGCTCTGGCAGGCGCAACACTATTTGCAGCCATGTCCCAATCCGCCATCACCCAGCACGGCGACCACGCCTCCCATGGCACACCCGCGGCAGATCAGATCGGCAGCGAAAATGTGACTTTTGCCACCAGCTGCAACCCTGCTGCCACGGACAACTTCAATCGCGGCGTGGCACTGGTGCATTCATTCTGGTTTGCTGAAGCCATCAATGCCTTTAATCAGGTGCTTGCCACTGATCCCAATTGCGCTATTGCACATTGGGGTATTGCGCTCAGTCACTGGGGCAATCCGTTTGCCGGCCAACGTAATGCCGCACAACTCGCGCGCGGCCAGGCGACCATTGCATCAGCCCTCAGCACAGGCTCACCCGACAACCGCGAAAAAATGTACATCAATGCCGTTGCTGAGTTGTTTTCAGACACCCAGGGCAGCACCCAGGGTGCTCGCACCGTAGCCTACGAAAACGCCATGGCCGCACTGGTTGCAGAGCACCCGGAGGACATGGAAGCCAAGATATTTTACGCTCTGGCCGTGAACCAAACCGCCAGCCCTAACGACAAAACCTACTCCCAGCAGTTAAAGGCCGCGGAAATTCTTGAGCCGCTGTTTATGGAACATCCGAGCCATCCCGGGTTGGCACATTACATCATTCACGCTTACGACCACCCGCCGCTGGCAGAGCGCGCACTTAATGCCGCGCGCCGCTACGCCTCGCTGGCACCGGATGCTCCACATGCATTGCACATGCCTTCGCACACCTTTACCCGTGTTGGTATGTGGCAGGAGTCTGTAGACACCAATTTGCGTTCTGCACAGATAGCGCGTGAAAGCAGCACTGCCGGAGAGGAATTGCACGCACTGGATTATCAGGCCTACGCCTACCTGCAGATGGCGCAGGATCAGAAAGCACTGGAAGTTGTGCAGCGCGCACAGGCGCTGGTGTCGGAAGTGGATATCACTGCTGTGGGCGCTACCCAGGCCGGCGCCTTTGCGATCGCAGCCATTCCAGCCCGTTACGCCCTGGAGCGTGGTGACTTTGCTGCCGCTGCTACGCTGGACGTTGTTCCTGCTGAAACCACCCCGCACACTCAAGCCATCACCCATTTTGCCCGGGCATTGGGAGCAGCCCGAATCGGACAACCCGACGCTGCTGCGCGGGACATCGCTATGCTGGCCGAACTCAGAGAGCGTGCACATGCAAGACAGGACGCTTACTGGGCCGAACAAATTGAAATCCAGCATCAGGCTGCAACCGCTTGGGCGGCGTTCGCTGCCGGCAATCACGCTGAAGGCATACGCCTGATGAGCGCCGCTGCCGACCTCGAAGACGGAACCGACAAAGCCGCCGTATCTCCCGGCCCCATGGCACCTGCACGTGAACTGCTGGGCATGATGCTGCTGGAAGCCGGCCACCCCGCTGAAGCACTGACAGCGCTTGAATCCACACTGGCCAAAGAACCCAACCGCTTTCTGACACTGGTTGGCGCAGCACAAGCCGCCGACGCTGCCGGCAACACAGCCAAAGCGCGCCAATACTACCAACAACTCCTGAGCGTCGCCGCCACCGCAGACACCAACCGCCCCGCGCTGCAGCAGGCCCGCGCTTACTAAGACATTGAGGACGGAGGCTTCAGTCTGAATCATGCTCAAGCCCTGCCTCAACCCGTTAGTAGTCAAGGAACAATCAGACGCAAAGCGTCGTTCATTGATTACTAACGGGTTGAGGCAGGGCGCACTGGTTAGAAGGTGCCTCCGTCCTCAATAGTTGTCAGTTTTAACCAACTATTGCGGTCTTATCTCAAACAGTAAATTGATGATCTCTTTCAAATCAATCGTTTACAAAATTGGCACAAAGCCTGCAGTACCTTTATACCAAGCCCGACAAGTAACGATTTGCACAAGTACCATCAATGACAGGCAATTTGGCCTGAAACACAGAGAGCATGATCATGAACACACATCTGCCCAAACCAATTTTCAGGCCCATGCCGCTGGTGTATAAAATCGCCTGTATGGTGCTGATCGCCGGCTTTGTGATTGTTGGTTTGCTGGGATTGATATTACCCATCATCCCCGGTGTGTTATTTCTGTTTCTGGCCGCCTTGCTGCTGACCCGTGTTTCGCGACGGGCAGCAACATTTGCGCACAGCCAACCCTGGTTTCACCGGAACATGCATCGCTGGCAAGCTTCAGGCGGGCTGTCCGCAGGCCAAAGGGTCAAACTCGGGTTTTTGCTCAGTGCCCGTATTCTCATTAACGGCACACAGAAGCTGTTCAGCTATCTGTTCAAGGGGCCAAAGTCTTAAAATGACTGCCGTATCCTGACCAGTACTGCTCCGCGATTTTCTTCACTGAAGTCGAGCACGGTGCCCCGGCTTTTCTTGAAGTATAACTCTGCCAGCACAGCGTCCCGAATCAAGCCCCCACCCACTATCAAGCGCAGATTTTCGGCACAACTCTGCTGCCAAACCTGATTCAGGGCCAGCTCGAATTTGTCCACAGCACGCGCAACAGTCTCGTGATGATGGGCAATATCCACTGTGATGGTAGAGCCGTCGCCCTGACTGAACAGGGGTGAGTCACATTTGACACACACCGGCTCGCGCGCACGATCTGCGATATCAGGAGCTTCCAGCTGATGTTGCATGCCGCAAACAAGACATTGCCTTTTTCGTGAGCGACCTGATTTGTCTGAATCTGCTTTGATACGTCTCAACAAAACCTGTCCCCATCGTCTGTATACTTCAATGTACTGATCATTTACCAATCGCCTGCTGCTGATCAATGTGATTATACTGCCGGAAACAATAAGTATCGGGAGAAAAGTGCATGAACAGTATCGGCCCGCTCTACAGCCCCATCCTGACACCCGTTCTGACGCTGATCGCGTGGACTCTGGTGATGTGGCTGTGGATGTATGCAACCCGCATTCCGGCGATTCGTGCAGCAGGTATCAAACTGGATTCACAATTGCCTAAGGGTGAACAGATGAATCTGCTACCGCCCGAAGTTCGCTGGAAGGCAGACAATTACAATCACCTGTTGGAACAGCCTACGATTTTTTATGCCCTGGCGCTGAGTCTTGCATTGATGGGCGAAGGCCATGGCGCCAATCTCTGGCTGGCCTGGGCTTATGTTGCACTTAGAATAGTACATAGCGTGTTTCAGGTATTGGTCAATAAAATCGAAATCCGGTTTGTCATTTTTGTGCTTTCAACTCTGATGTTGTTTGGCATGGTGTTTAATGCGTTTACCTCAGAGGCTGTTGCTCAGCCTGTACCTGTCGAGGAAATCCGCCCCGGCCGTCTGCCCGGCTACTTGCCTGAGGAGAGCCTTCCCAATGCACTGGCTCTGATTCCGCCCGCGCCAGCTCGGGATTCCGCTGCCTTCGCATGGGAGCAGAACGTTAATCAGAATATTCAGGCACTGCGGGGCGGCCCGCGCTGGGATCTGGCTACGCTTGATAATGATCTTACGTTTCCCAATGCTGCCGGCACATTCTCATGCGCGCTGGGGGCACCCATCACCCAGGAACAAACGCCGTATCTGTATCAACTGCTGCGGCGCACTTTACTGGATGCCGGCCTTGCAACTTACAGTGCAAAAAATCACTATCAACGCACACGGCCATTTGTTGTCAACGAACAATCAATCTGTGCCGCAGGTGCGGAAGAAACCTTGCGCAATGACGGTTCTTATCCATCGGGGCACACAGCCATCGGTTGGGCCTGGGCGCTGATCCTGAGCGAAATTGCTCCTGATCGCGCCAATGAATTGCAGGCTCGTGGCCTGGCATTTGGTGACAGCCGTATGGTGTGTAATGTGCATTGGTCTATGGACGTAATCCAGGGCCAGAATATTGGGGCCGCCACGGTTGCGGTGCTGCACTCAGATTCATTGTTCCGCTCTGATTTGGAGGGTGCCAAAGCTGAAATTGCAGCGGTTCGGTCGCGAGGTTTACCGCCTGTGAGGGATTGTGCTGTTGAGGCTGAGGCGATGGCAATTGCTGTACCTCGGTAGGCTGGGGTCGCTCCGGGCACCGGGAGGTTCCTCAGGACGGCGCTGCGCGCCTGATTGTCGTTCGGGTGGTTTGATTTACGATAGGTTTTACTCGACGAGTGCGCGCTCCGGCCCCCGGGAGATTCCTCAGGACGGCGCTACGCGCCTGATTGTCCTTCGCTCACCTCCCGGGGGCCGGAGCGCTTGTGCCAGATTTTGAGTTTGGATGTTTCGTTTTTTTGTAGAGGTGAGGTTATGAGAATTATTAAAGCTGTCGGTATGTTTTTGCTGTTGATTGTTGCCGGTGCCGCTGGGGCTGCGCCGGCTGGTTGGGCTCCTTTGCTGGAGCCGGCTGAGCTTGAGAGACTGTTATCTCAGTCGAATGGGATCCGCGTCATTCAAGTGACTGGTGACTATGCCGCCGGTCATATCCCGGGGTCATTGCACGCGCCTTATGCTGAGTTTCGTGGACCGCAGGATAATGCGGGACAACTGCCGCCTGCGGAAGCGTTAACAGCGCTTGTGCAACGTTTGGGGATTTCAGCAGATACACCTGTCGCCATAGTGCATCAGGGGAATGCAGCCGTGGATATGGGCGCATCAACTCGTGTGTACTGGACATTAAAATCGCTGGGCGTGCAGGATCTGGCAGTACTCAATGGCGGTTTTGCGGCATGGCAGTCCGCTGGTTTAGCGGTCAGCACGGAGGCTTCAACTGTCGCAAGCTCCAGTTTTGTGCCAACCTGGTCTGAACAATGGACTGTGCACACTGCAGAGGTTGAACAGTTGGTTGCTGATGGCAGCGCGCGTCTGATCGACGGCCGCCCGGCTCCATTTTTTGAAGGCACGCAATCTACCGCTGCGCGTGCCGGAACTATAAAAGGTGCAGAAAACCTCAGTTTCGCCAGCTTTTTTGATAACACCACCATGAAGTCCGCGAACAATCTTTCCAGCGTGCTTGATGCAGCTTCTGTAAACGGTCAGGACGATCTGACGGTAGCTTTCTGCAACACCGGGCAGATGGGTTCAATCAACTGGTTTGTGATGAGTGAACTGGCAGGCATGGACAATGTGAAGCTTTACGCGGAAAGCATCGTAGAGTGGGCGCAATCTCCTGACCGGCCAATGGACAATCAACCCTGAAATAATGGGGACGGAGGAGTAGAGGGGGACGGAGGCGCAAGCTCCTCCGCCCCCCTCTACTCCTCCGTCCCCATTATTTCAGGAACTTTGCCGCGTACCAGCAGCTGGCGTGAATGTTCAACCCTTCTGATTTTGCCCATTCCAAACCGGTGCGCACAAGTTTTTCTGCCAGACCTTTACCACGAAGTTCTGTCGGGACGTAAGTGCGGGTAAAATCCACTTCGGTACCGTGTAACTGGTATTGCAGTACGGATTCGACGCCATCGCTGTCGATGGTAAAACAGGAGCGTTCGGGGTGATGGACAACAATGGAATCACTCATCAGGGAGTCTCTCGCATGTACATAGTTATTTTCCGGGCCACCATTAAACAACTGGACGAGCAGTATTCGCAAATGGCATTGCGTATGCGTGAGCTGGCGCTGACGGAATTTGGTTGCCTGGAGTTTACTGCGCTTACCGAAGGTGAGCAGGAAATTGCACTGTCGTATTGGCCGGATGAACAGTCAATAAAGGCGTGGCGCGAACATCCGGAGCATAAACAGGCACAATTGCTGGGCCAACAACATTGGTACGCCAGCTATTCAGTGCAGGTTGCGCAGATCAGCCGACAGTATCAGGGCGGTCAACGGCCCCTGTCTCAGCCAGCGGAGGTGAAACCTTGAAACCATGTCCTTGCTGCAGCGGAAAACTGTTCTCCAGTTGCTGCAGTCAATTCCTGGCCGGCAAAGCCGTGCCTAAAACAGTGAAGCAGCTAATGCGCTCACGTTATGCGGCTTTTGCGCTTGGAGGCTATGGTGACTATCTGTTAAATACCTGGCATCCGGACACAGCCCCTGCCGTCACCGCTGCTGACCTTGGATCTGTTGATTCCAACTGGTCAGGGCTTGAGATTCTGAGCTCTACGCAACAAGGTGATCATGGCACTGTTGATTTTTGCGCCAGGTTTCTGGACGAACACGGTCAGGTGCAAACGCATCGCGAGAACTCGCAATTTGTGCGCATCAAAGGTCGCTGGTACTACCTCGAGCCGTTATCACTGAATGATGAAACAGCAGGATCTGCAGCATGAATAAAATAATAAAACGCACAGCCACTGCTGCTCTGATGTCAGTCATGCTGCTACTTTTGACGCCGGCGATCTCAAGCGCACAAAGCACAGCATGGTCAGTGTTGCTGGAAGCTGCCGAGTTGTCAGAGTTGCTTGCGAGCAACTCATCTGTACGGGTTATTCACGTCACTGGCAATTTTGCTGAAGGTCACATTCCTGGCGCCGCAGATGCACCTTATGCCCGTTTCCGCGGACCACAGACCAATGCCGGTCAGTTGCCGTCATTGCAGAATCTTACCCTGTTGTTGCAAACACTGGGTATTGAGGCCAATACCCCGGTGGTCATTGTGCATCAAGGCAGCAACGCATCTGATATGGGGGCGGCGACCCGGGTGTACTGGACGCTGAAATCATTAGGCGTACAGCAATTGGCGCTGCTGAATGGCGGCTTTGCTGCCTGGCGCGAGCAACAACTGCCAGTGAGTACAGTGCCCTCGTTTATATCAGCATCCGGCTACCAGCCAGGCTGGAACAGCGCCTGGCAAATTTCAGCACCAGCCTTGGAGCAGGTATTGGAAAGCCCTGCCATGAACCTGATTGACTCGCGGCCCGCCAGCTTTTACACCGGGCAGCAGTCCGTTGCTGTGCGACCCGGCACGATTCGCGGTGCAGATAATCTGAGTTATGACACCTGGTTTGACAACAATCGTTTAAAACCTCTGCATGAACTGGATGTGTTGTTTGCCAGCAAACTGCCTGCACAAAGGGATAGCCTGGTAACGTTCTGTAATACCGGGCACTGGGCATCCATCAATTGGTTTGTGATCAGCGAACTGGCCGGCGTCCCCAATACCAGAATGTACGCCGAAAGTGTTGTTGACTGGGCTCAGTCGAACCGGCCCATGGACAATCAACCCGGACGGCTGAGCCATTACTGGTCGCTGACGCAGGAGTGGATGCGCTCGCTGACAAGTGCAACACCATGAAGCGGCCCGCACTTATTGGAATGATGTTAACGCTGATCGGCGCCTGCTTTGCCATCGCAGGTCCGCGCTCCGCATTGCTAATGACAGTTGGACTGGGTTTTGGTCTGGTGCTGGAAGGGCTGCGTTTCGGATTCGCCGGCCCTTGGCGGGCCATGCTGCTTGAACGCGACTGCCGCGGCCTGATTGCACAATTTATGGCGATTGCGCTGTGTGCAGTGGTGATGTTTCCGTTGTTGGCTCAATCGCCGCTGGAATTGAATGGTGCACATGCCCCGATTGGAATTGCGATGATCGCGGCGGCATTTGTGTTTGGTGTTGCCATGCAAGTTGTGATGGGCTGCGGCTCTGGTGTACTGGTCAACGCGGGCAGTGGCAACTTCAACGCCATGTTTGCGCTGCCGGGATTTATTGCCGGTAGTTTTATTGGCAGCCTGCACCTTGGCTGGTGGACAAGTCTGGGCTCTCTGCCCGTTTACTCATTACAGTCCTTACTCGGCAGCGGCGCCGGCTTGTTGGTGACATTGCTGGGTCTTTGTTTATTGGCATGCTTTGCTGTGTTCCGGGCCGCTCCCGGCAAACGCTTGCCCGCTCGCCGCTTGTGGTGGGCTGCGGCACTGATTGCAACGCTGGCGGTGCTTAACCTGGTCATTGCCGGTCAGCCCTGGGGCGTTGTTTATGGTCTGGGTTTATGGGGTGCCAAAGTTGCACAGGCCGGCGGCATGGATCTGGCGCTCAGCTCCGCCTGGTCCTCGCCCGCGAACGCTGAACGGCTGTCTCAGAGTCTGTTTACCGATGTGACTTCGCTCACCAATATTGGTTTGATGGTGGGTGCCCTTGTGATTATGCAATGGCGTCGGGCCGCCGCCCAAGGCAAGAGTGAAGCGCAGGTTCCAACTTCAAAACCCGGCGTGTGGCTGGTGATGTTGTTGGCTGGCGTAGTTCTTGGTTACAGCGCGCGCGTCGCCTTCGGATGTAACGTCGGCGCTTATTTCAGCGGTATATCAACCGGCAGTCTGCATGGCTGGGTTTGGTTTGCGGCGGCGTTTGCCGGATCTGCTCTGGGCATCAGGCTCAGGAACAAACTCATGCATATTGGCAGCACCCCGGAATCGGCCAGAGGCTTGCCTACCAGAACAACGGTCAGCGCCGCAGCCATGATCGTGCTGGTTTTGTTATTGTGGATTGATATCCGTAATGCAGAAGCCGTCAACCCGTTTGCAGCACCCTGGCCGACAGCACTGGGTTCTGGCGTTGTGCCGTCAGGTGCTCACTGCACTGACATTTAACTGACATCGTTTTTTATTGTTCCGACGGGAAATGCCAGCTGAAACGTAGATCCTGTTGACAACTCAGCCAACCGCTGGGATAAAGTGATCAACAACCAAAACAGAACCTTTTTATGGCTATTTACTCACCATTTACTGCCGCCAACAAATTTGGACTGGGCTTACAACCTGGCGAGCTGAGTGAAATAGACAAAGACCCGAAAGGCTGGCTGCTGGCTCAATTGCCTTTGGCCGACCGCTTGCCGCCGCGTTATGCCGAACTTGGTCATTCCGCACAACTGATTGAATCAGCCAACAATGACTATCGCCAACGAATCCTGATTCAGCAGGACGGCCAAATCACCGCAGGGGAACGGTTACTATTGCGGGCAGCACAGCTTCGCAGTACCGGGCTGCTGCGTGAACAGGCCAATCAGCGGCTTGCGGTAGCTATCGAATCAGACACCCCCTTTTCGGAGCGCTTGATCAGATTCTGGTCCAATCATTTCAGCATTTCCATAACCACTAACAAACCGGCTTTGTTGTACGCAGGCTTGGCCTACGAAAACGAAGCGATTCGCGCCAACATCAATCGCCGCTTTGAAGATATGCTGATCAGTGTGGCGTCACACCCTGTGATGCTGACATATCTCGACAACACGGTATCAATAGGCCCAAATTCACCCGCCGGCCGTCAGCGGAACCGTGGACTGAACGAAAATCTGGCACGTGAAATGCTGGAACTACACACACTGGGCGTTGACGGCGGTTATACACAGGGTGATGTGATTGGACTGGCGCGCATGCTCACCGGATGGACAGTTAACCTGCCACTGCAAAATGAAGATCTGCCCAATCCCCGGGGGCCTGTCGGCAGCTTCTATTACTACTCGCTGCTGCACGAGCCCGGCAACCATCAGTTACTCGGAAAAACATACCCCGATAACGGACAACAACAAGCTGCATCGGCATTGCGCGATATGGCACGACATCCGTCGACAGCAATGTTTATCGCTACGAAACTGGCCAGGCATTTTATTTCTGACCAACCACCTGCTGCGGCTATTACTGCGCTCGCTCACGCTTTTACCAACAGTGGCGGCGACCTTCCTGCTTTGCACAGGAAACTCATCGAACTTGATGAAGCCTGGGATCCAGCCCGGAAAAAATTAAAAACTGCTGAAGACTTTGTGGTCTCCACGGCGCGCGCTTTGCCCGGCATTCCACTGACTGATGACGTGTTGGCAATACTGAATGATACCTTGGGCAGTTTTAATCAGACTCCGTTCGCAGCCCCATCCCCGGCTGGATGGCCTGAACAGTCCGAGCATTGGGGCGGACCTGATGCGCTGCTCAAACGTATAGAGTTTATCAATATGGTCGCTGGCGCAGTCGCACCTGATTTTGACGCGCGCGATATTGTTGCGCTCATACTACCCTCCGACTCCAATCTTCAAACCGCCATCAGTCGCTCTGAAAGCAGATCTCAGGCACTCACCTTGCTGCTTGCAAGTCCGCAATTCCAGTGGAGAGCCTGACATGTTCACCAAAAACACAGCAAGTCTCAATCGCAGACAATTTATCCGTGCGGCCACCATGTTGGCGGGCGTGGGCAGCATCCCCGGACTCAGTTGGGCAACAAGTGGCACTTCAGGAAACAACCGGCTGGCGGTGATTATTCTTCGCGGCGCGATGGATGGGTTGTCGGCGGTTATTCCTTACGGAGATCCATTGCTGAGCAGTTACCGCAGTGCACTGATTCCCGCAGACAACACACTACTCAAGCTGGACAACTATTTTGCGTTGCATCCGGCGTTTACAGGTTTGTATCAACTTCAGCAAGTGGGTGAACTCGGTATAGTGCACGCGGTGTCCAGCGCCTACCGTGAGCGGTCCCATTTTGATGGACAGAACGTGCTGGAAAGCGGACTGGAAACTGCACAACCCAATCCATCCGGGTGGCTAAACCGGGCGATACAGTTTCAGAGTCAGCACCAGGCGCTGGCACTGGGACAATCAGTTCCGCTGATATTGCGCGGTCAGGCCAGTGTTGCCTCGTGGTCACCACCTGTGCTGCCAGCGATAAACGAAGATACTCTCAGTCGATTGCAAAACCTGTACAACGGCGACAATTTTCTGGGACCAAGATTGCGAGAGGCAATAAATGCCAGAAATATTGTAGACCAAGGCATGATTAGTGGAAGTAGTCAGGGTTTTTCAGCTCTGATCGATGCTGCTGCCAGTTTTCTGACTGCAGCAGATGGCCCTGACATAGTAGTGTTGGAAAATGATGGCTGGGATACTCACGCCAATCAGGGGGGCGCGCAAGGTACATTGCAGAGAAAATTTACCGAACTGGACAGCAGCATCACGCAACTCAGGCAACGGCTTGGATCAACCTGGCAGAACACAGTTGTGCTTGTGATGACAGAGTTTGGAAGAACTGTACGCGTTAACGGCAGCTTGGGCACCGATCATGGTACTGCAAGCGTGGCGTTCCTGGCGGGTGGGGGAACACGTAAATATGGAACACGTCCTGCCGTACTTGGGCCTTGGCCAGGACTAACCGAAAGCAGTCTGCGCGATGGTCGTGATCTTCAGCCAACCAGCGATTTACGCACTGTCATTGCTGAAGTGTTGCAGTCCCACATGGGATATTCGTGGGCGTTTATCCGTGATGTGGTGTTTCCGGGGCTGCCCGCGGCAGGGTTTGCGTTTGCTTACTCCAGCAAAAATTCGTCCCTGCACCCAGCCGGCGCGCTGACCGGATTACAACGTCCGGGCTTGGGCAACACCACCTGATAACCTGATCCGAATGGTGAAACCTCTGCGTAGTCCGTGCTGATATACTGGGCACCACTGGTCAGAGCTTTGTTACGACGTGTGGTGTCACCGCTGACGGCCTCCTGTACCGGAATATCTGACCGGGTTCGTACCAGGTAGCCGGCGGCAACGTAAGCGCGAATCAACTCCTCATCAGCCATAACATCGTTCATCTTGATAAACGCCGCAGCCGGGTGCCCCGGCCCGGCACTCACAAACAAAATTCTGGTTTGCAGAACCGGAGCACCTTCCAGATACATTTCGCGGTGCCTGCCGGTGTTATCGAGGGCAAACAAAACTTTACCCCGACTTCGCGCCAGCGTTGGCCAGCCGTCGGCCAGAACAGCCTGTTCCAGGGTCTCGTGCTGTCCGCGCACATCATCTGGCGTGACAATGTGGCTGCGATCAAAGACCTGCAGGATTTCGCGGTCGACATCATGAATATTTTCCGCGGAGAATAAAACTGGCGTGGTGTATCGGATCGGGCCCCAGTCAGCGCGGGCGGCGTCTTTAAGTTCAATCATGATCATGATTGGAAGATGGGTCGGATTCTGCAACGACCAGTCGCGAATTTCGCTGAGACAGAGTTTTAAACTCAGACAACTGCTGCGGTAATCCACATCCTGCGAATGCAGGACCTTAAGCCCCGGTGCTAGCATCACATCATAATTCGCTTCGATTTCCGGATCATTAACGAGGCGCCCGCCAGCGGGGTTGGCGAATAAACCGCCCTCAGAATCCGCAAATACATCCAGCTCAAACTGCCGTAAACCAAGCAATCCCAATTGCCCGGCCAAAGGGCGATGCTCATAATTGATGTCGCGCGACCAACCCTCACGGTGCAGATCCAACAGGCTGACCAGCTCTGGAGCCGGATACCGTTTGTAACTATTGTGGCTACCCAGCACCTGGACCTGATTCAATCGCAGGCACCGATCTGCATTTTCTGACGCAAGGGTTGCACACTCGTCTCCATCAGTTGCAATGACCGGATATAACCCGAGCGGCACAACAGCAACTAAAAGGCACAGCAGGGGAGTAGAGAATACTTTCAAAGGTGAACGCATTGCACAGCTCTCAGTCAGTGGCACTACTCTACAGCATGAATCAGACATGCTACATTTGTGTGACAGTGGGCAAGGGTGGGGACGGAGGAGTAAACTCCTCCGTCCCCACCCGCTCAGCCTTAAATTACGGAGCCTTGCATGAACAAAATTGTCCTCTCACTAACCAGTTTTATCAGCGCGTTGCCGCTCGCGGTTTCTATGGCACAGGCGCAGCCTCAGCCTATTGAAGCGTTTTTTGAGAGTTTTACCGCTGAATGGGTACGGGCAAACCCCAATCTGGCCATCAGCACCGGATATTTCACCGGCGAGGAACAGCGGCTGTTAGAGCAGCAACTGACACCGTTGGGGCCAGAGCAACGGCAGGCACAGCTGGAGCGGGCACGGCGCGGGCTGGCGGAACTGGCTCAGTATGATCTGGGCAGCCTGCCGGATTCGCTGCGGATTTCCGCCGAGGTTATGCAATGGCAGCTACAGATGATCGTTGAAGGCGAGCCGTTTGAGGACTACGACTTCCCTCTTCAGCAGATGAGTGGCGTCAATGTGAATCTGATCAACCAGCTCACAGTGGTACATCCTCTACGCTCACTCGACGATATGGATAGCTACCTGATGCGACTGCAGCTGGTAGATGATCGTATGAACGAGGCACTGCTACAGTCCCGGCAGATGGCTGAGCGTGGGGTAATTCCACCCTCTTTTATCCTGTCTGCAACTATTGAACAGCTCAGTCGTTTTGTCAGCGGACCAGCGCAGGACAATCCACTGACTACCACTCTGGTGAGCAAAACTGCCACTCTGCCGGATATCAGCGATGCCCAGCGCGAACAGTATGCAGCACGCGCGGCTGTTATCGTGGAGCAGGAAGTTTATCCGGCCTGGCAAGCCGCTGTTGAACTGTTGCAGAGCCAGCAGACACGTGCAACCAGCGATGCCGGTTTGTGGCGTTTCCCCAACGGTGCAGATATCTACGCTTATCAGCTGCGCCGTTTCACCACCACGGATTACACGGCCGATGAAATTCACGAAATCGGTCTGCGGGAAGTGGCCCGTATAGAATCAGAAATGGACGACCTGCTGCGCCAGCTTGGCCTCAACGACGGCAGCATTCAGGAAAGAGTGGCGACATTGCGTGAACGCCTTGCATACTCCAATGATGACGCCGGTCGTGAACAAATCATGCGTGATATCGACGTCATGATTGCAGATGCGTTGGTACGTTCAGCAGGAGGCTTGTTTGACCGCATGCCACAGGCAGACGTAATCGCACAGCCCTACCCGCGTTTCCGTTGGGATAACGCGGCCGCTTCGTACACAGCACCGCCGCTGGATGGCTCTCGTCCCGGTATCTTTCAAATGCCATTGCGCCCCAGTCGCCTGACCAATTTTGCCTTGCGCTCGCTGGTTTATCACGAAACCGTACCGGGTCATCACTTTCAGATTGCACTGGTTGGTGAAGATCCCAAGCTGCCAAAATTCATGCAGACGCGCGCCTTCGGTGGCAGCGCAGCCAGCAGCGAAGGCTGGGCCTTGTATGCCGAGCAACTGGCCAACGAATATGGCTGGTATGACGGTGACATTGAAGGACTGCTGGGCCAGCTCGATTCAGCGCTGTTCCGCGCCCGCCGTCTGGTGGTAGATACCGGGCTGCATGCCAAAGGCTGGACTCGTGAACAGGCTATCGACTTTGGTATCGAGGCCAGCGAGATCGAGCGTTATGTGGTAATGCCCGGGCAGGCGACCTCTTATATGGTGGGCCAGCTGCGTATAACTGAACTTCGGGAGAAAGCGCGGGAGGCGCTGGGGGACAAGTTTGAGATTGCTCAGTTTCACAACGTGGTATTGAGTTTGGGGGTGGTGCCGTTGCCAGTGTTGGAGCGGGCGGTGGACGCTTATATCGATTCTGCTCTTTGATCTTGTGCGGGTCGGCGGATGGCGGAGGTATTCAGGAGACGCCCGCAAGTACGTCCGTGTAGGGCTCCGCGGCGGTAGTCTGACCGCCATGGATGGCGGAAATGCCGGTTTTGCAGGAGCAAAAACCGGCCTGTCCGCCGAGGCTCCTGAATACCTCCGCCATCCACCTCCCTCTCTGATTGTGCCACTCTGTGAGATCGCCGACGGTCCTTCAGCGTTTACCTGCCAGACGGACTAATTGATCAGGTTGCCCTGGGATAGCCACTTCGTTAGCACGTTGTATAGCGACTATAATTATTTCTCGCGCAAGCTTTTCGCTGCTTTGAGTTTTAGCCTACACTCGGTAGCACAAATTTATGGAGATGTCTGATGTTGCGTCGTGTCTGTAGCGTGGTTTTTGTTTCTCTGTTTGCCGCCAGTGTTGTTATCGCCCAGCCGGCAGTGGAAGGAGTGGAAGAATTGCCGGAAGCGCGGGCCGCATTGGATGCGACCGGGTTCACGGGCACCACGCTGATTTATGATCTGAATAATGAGCGCTGGATGGCAGGACATGCCGAGCTGGTGGATACCGCAGCGTTGCCGGCATCGACGTTTAAATTGTTCAGCTCTCTGGCGGCGCTGGAAACCAGAGTGATACATGGCGCTGACGAGATTATTGCCTGGGATGGAGTCACGCGTAGCCGTACCGAAACCAATGCCGACATGAGCCTGCGTGACGCTTTCCGGATTTCTTCAGTTCCGCATTATCAGCATCTGGTGCGCGAAATAGGTGCTGGTCGGATGGGTGTACTGCTCCGCGAAGCACGTTACGGCAACATGGATATGGACGGCGGACTGGAGACTTTCTGGTTAAGCGGCGACTTGCGTATCACACCACGCCAACAGATTGAGTTTATGGTACGTCTGCATAAAGCAGACCTGCCCTTCCGCCCTGAGGTTATCCGCGTTGTCAAAGACATTGCAATGATGGAAGACACTGAATCCTACAAGCTGCGCGCAAAAACCGGACTCGCAGAAACAGGTGATCGCGAAAACACCGGCTGGTGGGTCGGCTGGGTTGAGACAGGCGACAACGTGTATTTTTTTGCCACGCTGCTGCTAGCTCAGAATCCGGACGATACCTTTGTCCCGAAACGCATCAGCGTAAGTCGCCAGATTCTGTCCCAGTTGGGCATTCTGCCTGCAAACTAAACTCCAGTGGACTCATATGGCGCGAGCCGTGCGCCCAGGTGTTTCAGCTTGCCACAAAATAAAGGTTAACAACCGAACGGCTGGTCGATACAATCCGGCCGCGATGTACGCTGTAGACCTTGCCTGACGATCAGACCTGATCGTTTTTTCACCAACGTGGCTGTGTTTTATGCGCCTGTGTCCGTCAGACGCGTAATACCAGGTTGGGTATTCCGGCACATCCTCAAAAACCAATTTATAAAAACCAGGGACATTCCGGGGGGGATTCCTATGAATCTGTCGGGCGTAACAATTATTGTTTATCTGGCACTCATCACACTGGTGAGTGTTTATCTGACCAAGCGCAGCAAAAGCTCTGATGACTGGGCTATCGGCGGCGGCGGCATGGGCCTGTGGTTGATAGCCGCTGGTATTGCAGGTACCCGCATTGGCGGTGCCGGCACCTACGGCGTAGCCGGCGACACCATGAACACCGGCGTGTGGAACATGTGGTACGGGGTTAACTCCCTGCTCGCATTAGCACTGGTAGGTTTGTTTTTTGCTGTTCCCTATCGACGTCTGCGTCTGACCACTATCAGCGAGCTGTTTGTCAGACGGCATGACAGCTCGCGTAACGGTTGGCTTACCAGTCTGTGTGTACAGACTGAATATCTGATTATCAATATTCTGGAACCTTTGCTGGTGGGTATCATCATCAGCGCGGTATTTGGGATCAACCGCGAACTGGCCATCATGATAGGCGCGGTGATTATCATTTGTTCCACGACTTTTGCAGGTCTGCGTGGCGCGTCTGCCACCAACGTGATTCATGTGGTGGTGGTGACATTGGGTCTTAGCGCGGTTGCCATCATTGCCGGCGCGGAACTGGGTGGCATCAGTGGCATCAAGGAAAAGGTTGACGTGGCACTGGCAGGCTCTGAGGTTAACGCCGCCAGCTGGTGGAGTTTTATCGGCCTTGGCTGGTTCCCGATTATCGCCATGTTTTTCTCAGCGGTTATTCACACTCCTGCAGCATCGGTTTATGTGAATTATTCAAGCTCGGCGAAAACAGAAAGTCTGTTGGTTCCGGCTTTCCTGATTGCAGGTGTCCTGGCAGCGATTATGCCGATTCTCGCCTCCATCATTGGTATTGAGGCTGTTGCCAAATATGGCACCGACAGTGGCATCACCAGTTATGCAACGATCACCCGGATTGCAACCGATACCGGTCCGATTATTGGTGGTGTGGCAATTGCAGCAGTGCTGGCGGCGTTGATTTCATCTGGCGGCCCTATCCTGCTATCCAGCGCGACGTTGTTTGTGAATGACTGGATTCCTGCTTCCAAAACTTATGAACCCAGGCGCAAGCTGAAGGCCTATCGGGTGACCAGTGTCATTTACGGTTTGTTTGCGGGTGTGCTGGCGTGTCTGCTCCCAATCAGTTCGGTGCTGGAGTTGTTGTTACTGGGTTTTGCGATGGTGGTACCACCGGCGTTGGCGATTGGTTTTATATTCTACTGGCGTAAGACTACTGAGCAGGGTGTGTTCTGGGGCATCGCCTCTGGATATGGTCTGGGTGTGGTTGCGTGGGCGGTTAACACGTTGTTCCTGGATCTGGAGACTGATGTGGCAGCGTATTTCACTACGTTGGTGCCGTTGGTAGTGATTCCGGTAGTGTCGTTGTTGACGCAGTCGCCGGAGAATCAGGGCGAGAAGTGTGATGCATTCTATAAGGCATTGCGGACTCCGGCTCCTTAATTGGGGACGGAGGAGTTTTCTTGAACAGGTATGTTGGGTGAGTTCAGCGGAGGCCGCAACGGGCGTGGGGAGCCGTGCCAGACCGGCCGCATCATTTGAGGGGGCGCCCG
>JAUSCD010000013.1 GCA_030651695.1 Pseudohongiella sp.
GTCCCCAATCCACCCACCCTTACTCCTCCGTCCCCATCGTCGCGCGCAGCCTGAAGTTCTTCTGCACCAGGGCCAGATGAGCCCTCACTGCGTCCCATAAGGCGACAGGTTGCACAATAGTTACTTCAAACGGCATCTGTACCAGCCAGCGCGCAAACCACGGCACGCTGTCAGTGCTGGTGTCCATCAACAGTCCGTCATCCTGCTGCTGTAACAATCCCTCCAGACCGTAAAGATAATGTGACGCGGTTGCCATGTCCGTATGTAAAAGTACCGTCACCGGATGTTGGCGCGGCACATTTTGCATACTCTGGTTCAGATGTGAGGCCGCATCAAAATCAGATGGTCTCAGAAAGCTGTGGCTGAGCGGCACCACATTGCTCAGGCGATCCAACCGGAAGGTGCGCAGTGCCTTGCGCAAGTGACAGAAACCCACCATGTACCAATGACCACGCCGGAACACGATGCCATAAGGGTCCACTTCGCGTCGCTGTGGTTCAGCGTTTTCCGCCCGATATGCAAAGCGCACACGCTGCTGCGCGTGCGCGGCGTCAGTCAGCAGCAACAGGTCCTCTCTGTTCTCCGGGCCGTGAGCCTTGGGAAGAATCAGGCTGGCGCTATTGCTGATGGCGCGTACACGTCGCTTGAGATTGCCGGGCATCACGCGTTCAAGTTTGGCCTGCACACTGGCAATGGCTGGCGCAGTCTCCGCCAGTCCGAGCTGGTTGGCTGCCAGCAGTCCCATTGAAATCGCCATGGTTTCTTCGTCAGTGAACATCATCGGTGGCAGCTTGAAACCGGCAACCAGCTGATAACCGCCGTAGCGTCCCTGTTCGGTAACTACCGGAATACCAAGCTCTTCCAGCGACGTGATGTAACGCCTGACAGTGCGCGTGTCCACCTGCAGGCGTCGCGCGATATCAGGGCCTGACATCAGGCCATGAGTCTGCAGCAACTCCAGCAGAGTCAGTACACGCGTGACCGGTTTCGACATGATTGAGGTCCTGATGGGCGTTTTACCATGATTGGATAAGCCAAAGCTTACAAATCAAACAGGGCATAAATTGACCTGATTGGTTCGTATTGTGCACAGGTCGACAAAATCTCTCCACAACAAGGTCTGAAAAAGATCAAAGGATATAATCATGGAAAAACTGACTTTTTATTCGAACCCTTATTCACGAGGTCGTATTGTGCGCTGGATGCTTGAGGAGGTCGGCGCCAACTATGACGTTGAAATCATGGAGTTTGGTGGCAGCATCAAATCTGCGGCGTATCTGGCCATCAATCCCATGGGCAAAGTGCCCGCTATAAAGCACGGTCACACTGTCATCACTGAGGTGGTGGCAATCTGCGCCTATCTGGCTGATCAGTTTCCGGAAAAGAATCTGGCGCCAGCGCTCAACGATCCTGCTCGCGGTTGTTACTACCGATGGTTGTTTTTTGCTGCGGGCCCGCTGGAAATGGCCATGACTGCTACGGCGTTCAAGTGGGATATCGATGAGAAAAATGTGCAATCGGTCGGCTGCGGGTATGTGTCTGACACGGTGAACACATTGGAAATGGCGCTGAAAAAGGGCCCGTATATTTGCGGTGAACAATTCACCACAGCCGACCTGGTGCTATCCAGTTACATCGGGTGGGAAATTTCCCAGAAGCATCTGGAAGCGCGGCCGGTGTTTACGGACTACGTAAAACGTTGCGAGCAGCGACCGGCAGCGGTGCGTGCCAACCAGCTGGATGATGCGTTGATCAGGTAGCAAGAATGGGGACGGAGGAGCTTGCTCCTCCGTCCCCATTCTTGCTTATGTCAGGTAATACTCAACCGTCACCACCACGCGCACATTCTTGATATGCGGGTTATTACGATCCCGATCGGTAATGCTGAACTGGCCCTGTGATGCACTACGGATTTTGCCAAGTGAACTTTGTGAGTCATCCGCAAACTTTTCTGCTGCAGCCCGCGCTTCACGTGTTGCCTGCTCGATCATGGCTGGTTTGATGTCGTTCAGGCGGCTGAAGATGTATTCAGGTTGCAGATGATACTCGGCGCCGGAAAATACAATACCTTCGCGACCCAGTTCTGACATCGAACTCATCAGTGAGCGCACGCCGGCAATATCGGACGAATAAACAGTCAGGTTCTGCTGGGCACTGTAACGCAGTTCAACCGGAGAGCCGGTACCGTACAGCTGCGCGAGTCTGTCCGTGATTGCCGGGGGCGACAAAGTGACCGCCGACGCATCGATGCCGTTACGCTGCAGAAAACCAAGGATTTTGTTGTTGTTGCTGTCGATGAGGTTGTACAGCTCTTCCAGATCATTACCGGCCTCAGTGAACTGAATCGGCCAGATCACCACATCGGCTTCAACCTCCATCTCAGCCAGACCGCGTACATTGACTGTGCGCTCATATTCCTTGACGGTAACAGCATAGCTGCCAAGGAGATAACCCAGGGCAGCCAGACCAAGAATTAATGAAAGACCCAGTACAACGGCGCTGAACTTCTGATGGTTAAACACGATATGACCTCTTTAAGTGATGTAATGATGCAGGGAGTGAGGGAATGGGGACGGAGGAGCACGCTCCTCCGTCCCCAT
>JAUSCD010000016.1 GCA_030651695.1 Pseudohongiella sp.
TGGGGACGGAGGAGCAAGCTCCTCCGTCCCCAACAACTCCTCCGTCCCCATCTTCCCACAGCGCCATGCTGCAGCAGCTGGAAGGCTGGGGCTTGCCGCTGAATCCGGAGCGGGCAGTGGTACAAGGCTGGCAGGCGTGTCTGGACTATGCTAATGGTCTGCTGGCCAAACGTTCGGGTCTGGATTATGAAATAGACGGCGCGGTCATCAAGATCGACAGTCTGAAGTTGCAGCAAGAGCTGGGCTTCAACGCGCGCACGCCGCGCTGGGCCATGGCCTATAAATATCCGGCGGAAGAGGTCTCTACACTTGTGCACGATGTAGAGTTCCAGGTTGGGCGAACCGGCACCATCAACCCGGTTGCGCGACTGGTTCCGGTTTTTGTCGGCGGCGTCACCGTCAGTAATGCCACCTTGCACAACATGGACGAAATTGCCCGCCTCGGACTGCAGATCGGCGACCGCGTCATTATCCGACGCGCCGGCGACGTCATACCCAAAATCGTCTCTGTCATTCCCTCAGTGGGTACGTCAGTGGGGACGGAGGAGTCGGCATCAGAAATGCCCCGCCGACCGGTTGTGATGCTCACCAAGTGTCCCGCCTGCCAGTCTCCGATAGAAAAAGACGGCGATATATTCTATCGCTGCACCGGCGGACTGGTTTGCCCTGCGCAGCGCAAAGAATCGATCCGGCACTTCTGTTCCCGCCCGGCGCTCGACGTCGAGGGGCTGGGGGACAAACTGGTTGAGCAGCTTGTTGATGCAAACATGGTCAGCAATGTTGCCGAAATTTTTACGCTGACCAAAGAACAATTGGTCAGCCTCGAGCGCATGGGTGAAAAGTCGGCAGACAATCTGCTGGCAGCAATCGAAAAAGCCAAAACCACCACGCTGCCGCGACTGCTGTATGGTCTGGGAATCCGCGAAGTGGGTGAGGCGACAGCGTTGTCATTGGCAACGCACTTCGGAAGCCTGGAAAAACTCATGCAGGCTGACGAAGAGGCGCTGACCCAGGTCGCTGATGTAGGCCCGGTGATGGCGGCGCATATCGCGCACTTTTTCGGCAACAAAGAAAATCACCATGTCATTGATCAGTTGCGTGAGCGTGGCGTGACCTGGCCGGAACATCAAACCGTTGCCGTGTCTGACAAACTGGCCGGCCAAATCTTCGTGTTGACGGGTACTCTGGACACCATGACTCGCGATGAGGCCCGCGACCGCCTGCAAGCACTGGGTGCCAAGGTGGCTGGTAGTGTCTCGAAAAAAACCAGCGTGGTAGTCGCCGGACCGGGTGCGGGTTCCAAACTTGATAAAGCCGTTGAGCTTGGCGTTACCGTGATCGATGAGCAAGGCTTGATTGATATTCTGGGTTGATGGTGATTGACGGTGGTTGATGGGGACGGAGGAGCAAGCTCCTCCGTCCCCATCAACCACCCCGTCCCCATCAACCACCATCAACCAACTGATCCGGCACTACCGCCAGCGCATCTGCCAGTTTTAACAGTGTGCGCTTTTGCAAGCGCGAGTCGCGCCGTTCCATCTGCGCAATCGCCGGTTGAGTTACAGCAATTTTGGCTGCCAGCTCTTGTTGGCTCATTCCTCTGTATATCCGCCAGGCGGCCAGCAGACTTATTTGCTGTTTGATACACAAACCCACCACCTCATGAGGGATTGTTGCCTCTGACCCATCGGTCGAGCGGATCAGCTCCAGATACTGCGGGTAGGGCATCACTGCGAAAAGAGGGGTATCGCCTTGTCGGATTATTTGCACATCACTAGGTGTTCTCATCGCGTCTTCTGATCTCCTCAATGCTCACAATCCGGATCTGCTCAACTCAATCACCCCAACCGGGCTACACCGGCTCAGGCCCTTACGAAAGAGCTCAATGTCTGATTCCGCCAATGGATCATCAAACAATTGCTTGTATGCAGCCCGCCTGCTTGCTGTCGTGTTCCCGAGCGCCAGATATTCCTGATGCGGATCGAGCCACGATGATGCCCCAAGCGCGTTGTGCGAATAACTGGACCAGGGATAATCGGCAGGGCGGGCAACCATGCCAGCTCGCACCGGGTTAAGTTCAATATAGCGGTAACAGTTCAGCAGATAGCGTCCGGACTGAATCAGCGAGGCGCGGTGGCGGCCCTCCCACAGCGTGCCTGTCCTCTCATACTTTTTGTTGATGTAGCTGGCGTAGGTGCTACCAACAACCTGCATGGTGCGTGAAATACTGTGCTCGGTTGAACAGCTGCAGAGGATGTGAACATGGTTGGACATCAGGCAATAGGCATGCACCGGCACACCGTATTTCTTTGAATTATCTTGCCACAGTTTCAGATAGTAGCGCTGGTCTGCCGCCTCAATAAAACACGGCGCGCGATTATTGCCGCGTTGGCAAATGTGGTAAGGCATGCCCGAGACGTAATGACGGGGTCGACGCGCCATAACAAGTTCCTTTTGTTGATGAGTCAGGATTGTTATAGCACCTGGGGAGCACTTTTGCCGGGGGACGGAGGAGCTTGCTCCTCCGTCCCCCCTATGCTCCTCCGTCCCCCGTAACACCTGAAAGGTCTGCTATAAACTCTGAGTAATCCATGGCAGAAACAAGGAGTGTTTATGTCGACGATCAGATACACAGCCTACTTTGAACAGAATGTGTTACGAAAAAGGCCGTACCTGCGGAAGATGTGGTGTGAATATGTCTTGGAAAAACCTGACTACTCAGAACCCCAGGAGCTGAATCGACACAGATTCTGGCGCCAGATTCCCGAATTGGACGGACGTTACTTGAGAGTTGTGACGCTCGAGGATAAAGTCACAGTGCATAACGCCTTTCCTGACAGAGGATTTAAATTATGAAGCTTAACTACGATCCTGATACCGATTCGCTGTACATAGACCTGTCAGACAAACCTGGAATTGAGAGTCGGGAGGTGTCAGAGGGTGTTGTACTGGATTATGACGAAGATGGAAATCTAGCTGGGATTGATATTGATAACGCCAGTAAGAAAGTGGACATGGCGGAGCTAACCTTGTCGCGGCTCCCAGGACGCGTGCAAACGATCGCTGCATAGGGGGCTATGGGGACGGAGGAGATAAGGGGGGACGGAGGAGCTTGCTCCTCCGTCCCCCCGTATCTCCTCCGTCCCCATAGCCCC
>JAUSCD010000021.1 GCA_030651695.1 Pseudohongiella sp.
GGGGCGGGTTGTTGCAGCAGACGGCCGCAACCACTGAGCGGGCGCCCGGCGGTGAGGAACTCGCCCACGCGCGCTTCGCGGGCTCGGAGCTCAGACAGTCCTCACGCTTTTTCGGGCGCCCCGTTAAAGGATAAGCGCGGCCTGATTGGTCCGGTACGGCGACCCGCTCCCGTTGCTCACTCCGGATCTGGCTTTGTGTCTGTTTTTTGAATTTCTTTTTGAGGTGGGTTGTGCCGGTAAGTGTTCAGCTTGCGCAGTTACTTATACCCTTGATTGTGCTGCTCTGGCTGGCTTTATTGCCGGCATCTGGCTGGTTGGCACTTATTGTGCAAAGTTTGAGTGTGGCCGCCATTCTGCTCGCGTTGGCTTTGGTCGGTTTATGGTCTTTGCCGCCTTGGTGGTTGCCTTACGTGTACGGAATTTGTTTTCTTGCGATTATGTTGAGGCACGGTTTGAAAGGCTTGTTTGTTGCGCATGTGCGTTGGGCAGCCGGGATGCCAAATACGGTGTTGTTGATCGCGGGTGCGGCGCTGGGCGCTTATGGGGTGTGGGTGAGTAGCCAGGCTTTGTCCGGACGCCAATTGCCGGCGGATGTTGACGTTGTGAACATCGCTTTACCGTTTGGTCAGGGGATTTATCTGGTTGCGCATGGCGGATCCCACACGGTGGTGAACGGACATCTGCGTACACTTGATACGGATATAGAACGCTACCAACGCTGGCGGGGGCAGAGCCGCGCCTTGGATATATTCCGCATAACACCGTCAGGCATGCACGCTACGCGAGGTTTGCGGCCAGTTGAGCCTGAAAGTTATGCAACCTTCGGAACGCCGTTGCTGGCGCCGTGTACAGGCAAGATTGCCTTGGCGGTTGATGGTTTTGACGACATGCCGGTGCCTCAGATGGATGCCGGCAATATGGCAGGGAATTTTGTTGCCATCGATTGTGGTGATTTTTTTGTGATTCTGGCGCATCTGCGTAAGGGCAGTATGCAGGTAGCTGAGGGTGATGCTGTCGCGCCGGGCGACGTGCTGGGTGAGATGGGCAATTCCGGGAATAGCTCAGAGCCGCATCTACATGTGCACGCGCAACGGAGTCTTCCGTCCGAATTTCCTTTAAGTGGCGAGCCCTTGGCGTTAACACTTAATGGTATGTATCCGGTGCGGAATTTCCGGATTGTGGTGCCTTAGGTGAATGTCTGACTTTGAGGCATTCGTTAGTGTGATCGCCGGGACAGCCGCAACGGGAGCGGGTCGCCGCACCGGACCGGCCGCATCCTTTAACGGGGCGCCCGGCGTTGCGGAACTCGCCCTCGCGCGCTTCGCGGGCTCGGAGCTCAGACAGTCCTCACGCTTTTTCGGGCGCCCCGTTAAAGGATA
>JAUSCD010000027.1 GCA_030651695.1 Pseudohongiella sp.
CAAAAGAAAGATGCAGGCGATCGGTGCGGCGATGAGAAAGCTTATACAGATTTGTTATGGTGTGTTGAAACACCAGAGCAGATACCAGCCACAAGCAGCATTTTGAAGGGGCTTGTGGCTGGTTGGGGGAGATGGTATCTCACGCTTTTTCGGTCGGATGACCAGAGGATAAGCGCGGCCTGATTGGTCCGGTGCGGCAACCCGCTCCCGTTGCTCACTCCGGAATTGGCTTTAGTCCTGATTTGGTTTCAGAATGTGTAGCGTATGCCTATGTCGAAGACGGTGCTGGTGTTCTGGACATCAAAGCTGGCTGGCAGCAGCGATGAACGAACTGTTGCGTCGTTTCCGTCACGGTAGCGGGCAGTGCCCACAAGGCTGAGATTGTTGTTGAGAGCGTACTCAAGACCTGCAACGATCTGGTAGCTGAAGACTCTGTCATCGTCGCTGATGACGCCAACGCCGGACGGAATGTAGGTGACGTCTACTTTGCTCTGTCCCAGACCTACGCCGACAAAGGGTGTGAGCGCTGAGCCGAGATCAAAGTCGTAGAGGGCATTGAGTTGGAAGCCGGATGTTTTGATGTGACCGCGGCCGTCTGCGACCAGTCCTGCCACTGAAACACCCAGGTCTCCCACGTTACCGCTTATCAGTACTCCGGCATCAATCCCGGACAGATCGAGCCCCGCTGCTGTGACGCCCCGGTGGCTGTCCACATCAGAATCCGATTGCGAATACTCAAATTCTACGCGCAGTTGTCCGAATTTACGGCCAAAAGCGAGGGTGTATATGTCGCCATTATCAAAATTGGTTCTCCAGCCTACGGGGCTACCGGATGGTATCTGTAGCGGTGGAGTGACACCTGTCACGGTGCCTGTTGTGAAATTCGAGGTGAATACGCCGTCGTTATTTGAACTTCCCTGTGAGTTTAAACCATAGGAACCTGCTACGTAGTAGTCGGCTGATGCTGTGTGTGAAAAGCTGAGCACGGCTGCGGCGGATAATAATGCGATTCCGTTAAGTCTGGTTTTCATGGATAGATCTCCCAAGTGAGTGTAATTAACTTGCTTCTGGGGTACGGGCGGTTTGTTGAGGAAGATCAGAACTAAAATTTTATCAACGTGATAAATTTTATTTTGGGGGGGACGTTCGTGGGCAGGCTTTGGGCTGAACTGAATCCATAGCAAAGGCAAAAACAAAGGCAAAGGCAAAGGCAAAGGCAAAAAGGTAAAGCTTTGAGTCGGGGTGCAGACGCAACGGGAGCGGGTCGCCGCACCGGACCGGCCGCATCCTTTAACGGGGCGCCCGGCGTTGCGGAACTCGCCCTCGCGCGCTTCGCGGGCTCGGAGCTCAGACAGTCCTCACGCTTTTTCGGGCGCCCCGTTAAAGGATA
>JAUSCD010000004.1 GCA_030651695.1 Pseudohongiella sp.
CGGCTGCGCCGCTCAGGACTCGCACCGTCCTCCCGCGTTTTCGGGCGCCCCCTCAAATGATAAGCGCGGCCTGATTGGTCTGGCACCACCCGGTCTTCCCGTCGCTCCTTCAGCTGCAGTGGTACGCACTGGCAGGAGGCAGGAGGCAGGAGGCATGTGGCAGATTGGCTGTGTCGAAGAACAATCAGACGCACAGCGTCATTCTTGATAGTTGCCTGTATGGCACAGACCCGGGCCTTGGAAGAGGGCCGCTGTGCCGGACCAATCAGGCCGCGCTTATCCTCTGCAAGGTGGCCCGATAAAGCGGGAGGACTGTCTGAGTTCGCAAGGCGCGTAGCGCCTGAGGACGAGTTCCGCACCGCCGGGCCACCTTGCAGAGGATGCGGCCGGTCCGGTGCTGCGGCCCTCTTCCAAGGCCATCGTGGGCACCAACCTCACCGAACCAGATCAAGCACAACCGGCACCATCGACAGCACCAACAGCCCAGCCATCCCGAGATTGAAGCGTTTGCGCCACTGATCGTCAGCCAGCAGGCGCTGCAAACCTACGCCGAACAGCAGCCACGTCCAGGCGCTGGGCACTGAAGCCAGCATAAAAATGCCCGCGATATTGAACACTTGCTGGTTGATGTCGGGCCCGGACGTGGTGAACGCGGCTATCGCTCCCATCGCCATAATCCAGGCTTTGGGATTGACCCACTGGAATAGCGCAGCTTGTATGAATGTCAGCGGTCGGGCTTTGGTATCAGCTTCAGCAGGTTTTCCGCTGCCGGCTATTTTCCATGCCAGATAGAGCAGGTAGATCACGCCGACCACGGTGATGACGTTGTGGATAACGGGGAAACGTTGGAACACGGTGCCCAGGCCGAGACCAATGGCGACGAACATGGCGGGGAAGCCCAGCATCACGCCGAACACCAGTGGCAGGCTGCGATGAACGCCGAAGTTTACGCCGGAACTCATCAGCATGACGTTGTTGGGGCCCGGGGTGATGGCTGATGACAGCGCAAACAGGAACACGGAAATGGCAAATTCGATGCTGATGGCGGCGGTACTCTTGGCGCAGAAATCCGATGCTTTACCGAAGGCCTGTTGTCATGCGGGCATTTGTTTCAGGTACACTGCAACGGTTTGTTGATTTCGCCGCAGTATAGAGGGGTTTACCCCCGGGAGAAATGTTTATGAAAAATGGAATTATCGCAGGTGCGCTGGCGCTGGCTGTCAGCTCATTAAGTTTTGCTCAAACCGGCACGTTTACCGCGGGTGGTCCACTGGGCACTGTCAACGAAGCCGGCCAGGCAACTCCCATGTCTTCTAACGTCAAGGTGTACGGCAGTTTCCGTTTTGCCGAGAGTTGCACCTTTGATCCGGCCAAAAACCTGATTCTGGCCATGAATGCGGGTGTTGCTCAGGACATGCAGGAAAATGATGGTTATGTCTCTCTGTTAAATCCAGACGGCAGCGTGCATACGGCTAAATGGATTGGTAACGACCGTAACGGTCTGGTGTTGAATCAGCCGCTAGGCAGCGCGATTGGCAATGGCAAACTCTATGTTGCTGACATTGATCACGTACGCACTTTTGATCTGGCCACCGGGCAACCTGGCGATGCGTGGCAGGTTGAAGGTGCTAACGGGCTTAATGGTATTGCAGTGGCGTCAGATGGCACTGTTTACGCATCCAACACACGTGACCCGCAGCGCGTTTATAAAGTCACCGCCGCTGGGCAGTCTTCAGTGTTTCTGGACGGCTCTCCGCTGATGGCACCTAACGGTGTTGCCATGGACAACGATGGCAATATTGTTGTTGTCAACATTGGCAACAATCATGTGATGACCTTTAATCCTGCCGGTGAGCTGATCAACACTGAGTACGCCGCAGAAGGCGGTAACGACGGCGTTGTGGTGCTGGCAGATGGCACCAAGATTGTCAGCAGCGTGCGTTTTGGCAGCATCTCCCGCATTGCGCCGGGTGCTGAGGCTGAAGTGATTGCTGTTGGTATTCCGAGCGCGGCATCTATCTGCTACGACTCTGTTCAGAATCAGATTGTGATTCCTATGAACAACAACAATGCGATGGGTTTCCTGCCGCTGGATTGATGTTTGTTTCATAAAAAAGCCGGTAGCTGCCTGTTGTTTACAACATGTCAGCTACCGGCTTTTTTGTGTGCAGCAGTTTGATTTAGCAGCGCCTCTCATCCTGAGTTGAAGCACTGGCAACCATCCTCATCCGTTTTCAGTCACCAGAAACTGTCCCATCATGCCGCGGTCTTCATGCTCCAGTGTGTGGCAGTGGTACATGTAGGTATGCATATCGTCTGCAAAGTCGGTAAAGGAAACGAGTACGCGCACTGTCTCACGTCCATGAAGATGCACGGTGTCTTTGTAGCCAGTCTCCTGGGCAGGCGGCGGCACACCATTGCGATCCAGCACGCGGAACTGACTGCCATGAATATGGAATGGATGCACCATGGGAGTGTCATTAATCACCTCCCAGATTTCAGTGTCGCCCAATTTAACGCGCTCGTTGATATGGCTCATGGTCATGACACGGCCATTAATGGAAAAATGGCCGCCTCCATAGCCACCACCCTGACCGGTGCGATTACCCCGACCAGGCCCTTGTCCACTGCCGCTGCGTGATCCGAAGCCCATATTCAGTCGCATGCGACGGGTGCGTATCCCCATGTCAGCACTGACAGCCGGTAATGTGGCCAGCAAGCCGGGTACCGGCGGCAAACGCTCAAGGCCGCTCTGAGGCCGGATTTCCATGACGTCAAAAGACTCACCATGCATGGCACGCATCAGCTCGCTGAACGCACCGGGAAATACCGGGAAATGGTTCTCTGACGGTTCACTGCGTAAAATAACCGGGTTGCCGTCGCTGACATCGACCAGCAATTCCACGCGCTCACCCGGTGTCACCATGAGCCGCCGCAGTGGCACCGGTTTATCAAGTAAGCCACCATCGCTGGCGATCTGCAGGAATTCGCGCCCGTCGTTAAATGCCAGATTAAACAACCTGGCGTTTGAGCCGTTGAGAATCCGTAACCGAATTTTATCGGTGGTCGCTTCGAAAAAGGGTGACACGGTACCATTGATCACCATTATGTCACCATGCTGGCCGATCATGATGTCACCATATCGGGACATATAATCAAAACTGCCATCGCGGTTAAAGCGCCGGTCCTGCAGAATCAGGGGAATATCATCAATACCATAACGTGATGGCAAATCCAGACTGTCACTGACATCATCATCCAGAATCATCATGCCTGCCAGGCCATGGTAAACCTGCGGGCCGGTTTTGTGCATGGCGTGTGAGTGGTACCACAACGTCGCCGCCGGTTGTCTGGCATCAAATACCGGATTCCAGCTGCCGCCATCAGCAATCGATTGCATGGGGCCGCCATCGAAACGTTGTGGTACATGCAAGCCATGCCAGTGCAGCACAGACTCTTCGCCGATGCGGTTGTGAACCTGTATATCGAGAATATCTCCGCGCCGGTAGCGCAATGTTGGTCCCAGATAGCTGCCGTTGATACCCAGGGTCGGGGTATCGGTATCCAGCACAAACCTTGTCTGGCCTTTCTGCAAAGTGAGGTCGAAATGTCGTCGCCGCAGCCCTCCCTCTTGCTGAATCAGCGAACCACTATCCAGAGGCGGAATCTGCAGCGGATTTATAAAGCTCCCGCTGGTCTGCGCACGCGATATCAGCGGCATGGACATGGCACCGGCCGTGCCGATACCAAACATTTTCAGAAGCTGACGGCGTGAAACTGAACTCATAGTGATGACGGCGCCTGAGCAGAAGCCCGCTTGTTACT
This sequence comes from Pseudohongiella sp., assembly GCA_030651695.1. Classification (GTDB taxonomy): domain Bacteria; phylum Pseudomonadota; class Gammaproteobacteria; order Pseudomonadales; family Pseudohongiellaceae; genus Pseudohongiella. Next base: position 3,826 of record JAUSCD010000004.1, read on the forward strand.
GTAAATGATACTGCCCACATGTTCCCCGGCCAGCGCACGCGCCAGCAATTCAGGCTGTCTTCCATCTATGATCTGGAACTCATGCACCAGACGTGCGGTATCAAGAATATCCAGCATGATTTCGTCGAATGGCAGCGTTTTTAAATCCAGTTCGCGCAGCTCGTCTGTACTGATGCGCGGAATGAACTCGGCGGCGTCTTCAAGAAAGGGATCTGCTGTGTAAAGACCTTGTACATCTTTCACCAGCACCACGCTGCGACAACCGAAACACTCGGCCAGAATCAGGCAGCCTGAATCTGTACGGTGTGCGGGAATACGGCCAATTGCCGGCGGATGCTCCCACAAAGAATATGGCGGCACACCGTTAAAGATGACACCCGGCACCGAATGGATGAACATGGGCAGCAAATGACCGAACATGGCGGGCGGAATCGCAACCACACCATGTGACGCAAGCAGTGTACCGAGTATGTGCGCGTTGCCCAGCGCATCGGCAGCTGACAGTTCCGCCAGCACACCTGTTGGTAAACCCAGATCGAGACCGACTGAAAAAACGTGGCGCGAGCGCGCACCGCAACCCACACCCAGAATCAGCTTGTTTTCCTGCAGGGCATCGCCCAGCGCTTTTATCAGCGGATTGACCGTGGCTGACCCGGCTTCAAGAATGGAACGACCACCGATTTTTACGACGTGCACCGTCGGCAGCATACGCACGACAGGTGTTTCTGTATCTGCCATCACACGTTTGTCGAGCAGACTTTCGCGCGCCAGAAATGATTGCATATGGTGCTGTCTGGAATCGTTTTTCATAATCAGTCCGCTGTAATGATGGTGCCAACCGCTTCGCCGTTAAGCGCACGCGTCAGATTGCCGGGTACCAGACCGTTGATGATCTGGATGCTGCGTCGGTGCTGGGCGTTCTGCATCATTTCCAACACACTGTGTTCAACCACCACGTCGGGCAGATCCAGGGCCAGCAGTTCAGCTGCGGTGATCTTCGGGATAAATGTTGCGTGTTTGTCTTTTTTCGGATCAGCGGTGTAAAGACCATTTTCGTCTTTCACATAAATCATGGAACGCGTACCAAAGGTTTCACTGATCAGCCAGGTGCCTGTATCTGTTCTGTTGGGCGGAAGTCTGCCGATGGTGGGATTACGCTGCCAGAATGTGTACGGCGGCATGCCAAAAAATATCACGGCCTGACGCTCTGCCAGATACAAAGGCAACTGTGCAAACTGGATTGGCTCAATAAACGGAATACCCTGATCAGCCAACAGATAGTGCAGCATGCGCGCATTCTGCATGCTGACGAAGGTTCCCAGTACACTCAGTACGCCGGTTGGCATACCCAGCTCAACGCCCACGCTGTAGGCATGTCGCGCGCGAGTCCCGGCTCCGGTGCCAATAATCATTTTGTGCTGAGGCAGATTTTGTTTTATTTCCTCGATCAGCGGATACACCGCGGCGCGGCCCCGGTCGATAAAACTTTGACCGCCAATTTTGATGACGTTCGCGTCCGGGAGAATTTGCAGTCCCGGCTGGATGTCGGTACGTGCCAGCAGTTCGCGGTCCGTCAGACTGCCTGTCACCAGCGCTTCGCCCAGCTCACTCAACAGCGATTCTTTCATGGTTATGCCTTGATCAGTTTCTGCCTGCAATTCTGATTCAAATGTGTGCTGAATTTAAATACCTCAGCACCTCACTGTACTCGCCCTGAAACACCACCCTGCCCTCATGACGCTGCCATTGCCAGTCGTACATGGGGTCGTAGTAATCGCGCAGCAAGCGCCTTATCCACTCGCGATGCAAAGAAGGATCACCCGCACGGTGTGCGTCTATGGCGGTCTCCATCATCTGTGACAATTCCACATAACGATCGCCGCCCAGGCGTTTCTGCACGCGCTTGAGTGAATCGCGCAGATCATACACAAATGCGTCGAAACCGGCAGCCTCGTCACCCAGCTCCTGCTGCCATTCAGACGATTTTCGCAGAATGTAGTTGAGCCATGAATGTTCGGTGCGCGACTCCAGATCACTGTCCAGTCGCACCAGCGGCGCCCGGCCCATCGCTTCCCGCAATTCAAGTGGTACGGCACAACGACCGATCAACCGGCTTTCATCTTCCACAACAATGGGTTTTTCTGGTGATCTGTGTAGTTGTTTGAGCATCGCGATGATCAGACGGTTTTCAAAATCAATCTGCGAAGGCTGTTCGGTTGCGCGTTTACCAAAAGCACTGCCACGATGATTGGCCAGCGCTTCCAGATCAATAGTGCCCGGCACAGCATTTAGCAATTCTGTTTTTGCGGCACCTGTATGACCTGCAAGCACCAGTAGTTTGTTGCTGGCGCAGATTTTATCCAGCTGCTCCAGTAAAAACCGGCGCATGGCTTTGTAACCACCGGTCACACGTGGATAGTCACAACCGGCCTCATGCAGCCATTGCTGACAGATTTGTGAGCGCAGTCCACCGCGGAAGCAATACAGATATCCATCGGGATTTTGCTCTGCAAAATCAACCCACGCCTGCACGCGCTGTGCTTTGACATCGCCATTGACCAGATCATGTCCAAGCTTTATTGCGGCTTGCTGACCTTGTTCTTTGTAACAGGTACCAACCTGCTGGCGTTCACTGTCAGTCATTAACGGCAGGTTGACGGTATTCGGAAACGCACCGCGTGTAAATTCCACCGGAGCTCGCGAATCAATCAAGGGCGTGTCATTCAGAAACAGACTTAAAAAATCTTCGGTGTCTGCGCGCATATCACACAAGCCGTACGCGCTGCTGCTGGCCTGATGCTGGCAACAATCGGCCTATAGGTTTAATCAAAGACTCAGCAACTCCGGCATCAGCCAATGCTTTTTCGAATTCCGCGCGTGCGGAAGGTCTTACTGCCATCAACAATCCGCCAGAAGTTTGCGGATCGCACAACAACGCTTTTTGTGCGGGCTCCAGTGGTGCCAGTTTGTGTCCGTAGCTGTCGAAGTTACGATGAGTTCCACCTGGTACACATCCCTGCTCAATGTAGTCCGGCACCGGCGCCAGCACCGGGATGGCAGAAAAGTCCAGCTCGGCATCCAGACCGCTGCCTTCACACATTTCCAGCAAGTGGCCCATCAGAGCAAAACCGGTAACATCGGTCATGGCGGTGATGTCTTTCATAGCGGATAAGGTCATGCCGGGCGTATTAAGCTGGCACATGACATCGCGCGCAAGGAATTCATGTTCGGGCTTTAACTTGCCCTGCTTTTGCGCGGTGGTCAGTACACCTACACCAAGCGGTTTGCTCAGATATAACAGGCAACCCGCTTCTGCTGTGTTGTTTTGTTTTAACTGGTCTTTGCCAACAATGCCGGTAACCGCCAAACCAAACACCGGCTCAGGGCAGTCAATACTGTGTCCGCCGGCCAGCATAATGCCGGCATCGGAGCAGGCCTGGCGTCCGCCATCCACCACCTGTGCCGCGATCTCTGCCGGCAATGTGTTAACAGGCCAGCCCAGAATGGCGATGGCCATCAATGGTCGGCCACCCATGGCGTAAATATCACTGATGGCATTGGTGGCGGCGATGCGACCAAAATCAAAGGCATCGTCGGCAATCGGCATAAAAAAATCGGTGGTGCTCAGGATGACCTGGCCATTGCCAATGTCGTAAGCCGCTGCGTCATCCTTGCTGCTGTTTCCCACCAGCAACGCCGGGTCGGTAAAAAACTCGCGTTGTGAACTCAGGATTTTGTCCAGCACGGCGGGCGCAATTTTGCAGCCGCAGCCGGCGCCATGGCTGTAGGCGGTCAATTTTACTGGTGACGCGGATGACATTCGCTGGTGGCTCCTGAGCTGGGTTACTTGCTGGTTACTAAACGGGCGACAGTATAACGTGGATAGACACCCGTTAGCGGATTGACTATAGTTCGGCGCGTTCCCCATTGATCTGCAGACAGACTCTTTTATGGCCCGCGGCACACTTTATACCATCTCCGCTCCTTCCGGAGCCGGCAAAACCAGTCTGGTGAATGCGCTGCTGAATCAGGGTGACGATCAACTGTGTGTGTCCGTTTCTCATACCACACGCGCCAAACGTCCCGGCGAAAACAACGGTGTGAACTACCATTTTGTCAGTCGCGAAGAGTTTCTTGCGATGCGGGCGGCCGGAACGTTTCTTGAGTCGGCGGAAGTATTCGGCAATCTGTACGGTACCTCAGCGGTTTGGGTGCAGTCACAACTGGATGCCGGTCGTGACGTCATTCTTGAAATTGACTGGCAAGGCGCCGCGCAGGTTCGCCAACTGATTGCCACCAAAAGTATTTTTATTCTGCCACCCTCACTGGAAACCCTTGAGAAGCGGCTGAACAACCGCGGCCAGGACGACCAGGAAACCATCAACCGGCGTATGCAGCAGGCGCGTGATGAAATCTCTCATTACGGCGACGCTGACTATCTGATCATTAACGATAATTTCGATGTCGCGCTTGAAGATCTGCGAGCCATAGTGCGGGCGGCGCGTCTGGAAAAATCCCATCAGCTGAGCAATCGTGGTGAGTTATTAGCCAAACTGCTGGCTTAGAACGCTACCCGGCCGAGCCCGTCAAACCGGCTTTTGATTCTCCTGAAAGCCCCTGAATTCGGCCGCTTTCAGGAATTTGCATGCAAACAATGTATTCTTTCAGTATGATAGCCGGTCTTTTCTGAAGCAGAGCTTGTGTTTGCACACGTTTCAGATCACTTTAAGATTAATCAGCATACCGAATCAGGTAAATAAGGCAGGGTTAGACCATGGCACGTATTACCGTAGAAGATTGTCTGGACAAAGTAGACAACCGTTTTCAACTGGTGATGATTTCCAGCAAGCGCGCTCGTCAGCTGCAGACTGGTGGTAAAGAAGCACTGGTTCCGGAAGACAACGACAAGCCCACCGTGATCGCGCTGCGCGAAATTGCCGAAGGTCTGGTGGATGTCAGCATTCTGAGCAGCCGCGCGACGCCGGTACGTGAAATTCCTGAATCGGATCTGGATGCAACGGCGGCCATGATGGGCGCTATCATTGCGGAAATCGAGCCGGAAGCGGCGGACGAGCCCCTTAACGACGACGAGTAATCCTCGCAGGAGTCGGGTGTGGCATTAACAATCGACTCTCTCGCCAGCAGCCTTTCAGGCTACCTGGCAACTGATCAGGTGAACAGTGTTCGCCGCGCCTACTTCTACGCGGAGCAGGCTCATGACGGCCAGTTCCGTCGCAGCGGCGAACCTTACGTCACTCACCCTCTTGCAGTAGCCAATATTCTTGGTGATATGCACATGGACCATCAAAGCCTGATGGCAGCCATGCTGCATGACGTTATTGAAGACACCGGCGTCAGCAAAACCGCCATCAAAGGCCAGTTCGGCGATACCGTTGCTGACATGGTCGACGGCGTCAGCAAACTCAACAAAATCACATTCAGCAGCCACGCTGAAGCACAGGCCGAAAACTTCCAGAAAATGGCGCTGGCGATGGCGCGCGATCTGCGTGTCATTCTGGTGAAACTTGCTGACCGTCTGCACAACATGCGCACGCTGGATGTGCTGAGCCCGGAAAAACGCCGCCGGATTGCCAAAGAGACCCTGGATATCTACGCACCCATTGCCAACCGTCTTGGCATGAACGCTGTGCGGGTTGAATTTGAAGAGCTGGGTTTTGCCGCGCTTTATCCCATGCGCGCACGCCGGATTGAAGCCGCTGTCAAAGCCATCCGGGGCAATCGTAAAGAAATTCTTAAGCAGGTTCAAAGCGCGATAGAAGCCTGCCTTGAACGTGAAGGTTTACCCGGCCGCACCATCGGCCGCGAAAAACACATGTACAGCATTTACGAAAAAATGCGCACCAAACGCAAATCGTTCTCCGAAATCATGGACGTGTATGCGTTTCGTATTGTGGTTGATTCAGTAGATACCTGTTATCGCGTGTTAGGCGCCGTTCATAACCTTTTCAAACCTGTTCCCGGCCGCTTTAAAGACTATATTGCCATTCCCAAGGCCAACGGCTACCAGTCCCTGCACACCACTTTGTTTGGTATGCACGGCGTGCCGATTGAGATCCAGATCCGCACTGAGGAAATGGAAGCCATGGCCAATAATGGCATCGCCGCGCACTGGCTGTACAAATCAGCCGACGACATGTCGAGCAACGCGCACTTGCGTGCCCGCCAATGGGTCAACGGCCTGCTGGAAATGCAGCAAAATGCCGGCAACTCCCTCGAATTTATTGAAAACGTCAAGATTGACCTGTTCCCTGACGAGATCTACGTGTTCACGCCCAAGGGCAGCATTATGGAATTGCCGGCCGGCTCAACCGCTGTCGATTTTGCCTATGCCGTGCATACCGATGTGGGTAATTCCTGTGTTGCCTGTCGTATCAGCCGCCGTCTGGCACCGCTGAGCGAACCGCTGGAAAGCGGTCAGACCGTGGAGATTATTACGTCGCCCGGCGCGCAACCAAACCCGGCCTGGTTGAGTTTTGTGGTTTCGGGCAAAGCGCGCAGCAATATCCGTCACTACCTCAAGAACCAGCGTCAGTCCGAATCTATTGCCCTGGGCCGTCGTCTGCTCAACAAGATCCTGGCCGGATCAGGCGCTCAGCTGGAAAAACTCAGCCCGGAGCAAATTCAGATCGCACTGGAGCAGCTCAATGTTACTGAGCTGGACACTTTGCTGAGCGATATTGGTCTTGGTAATCGCATGGCGCACATGGTTGCCCACAAGATGTTGCCCGAGTCCGTGGCGCCGGAAGCGCCCAAGAGCAGTAGCAAGGACAGCAAGCAGTCTTCATTGAGCATTCGTGGTTCAGAAGGCATGGTGATGAGTTATGCCAAATGCTGTTATCCGATCCCGGGCGATCCGATTCTTGGCCATATCAGCTCAGGACGCGGCATGGTCATCCATACTGAAAGCTGCAATAACATTGCCGAATTCCGCAACAGCCCGGAAAAAATCATCCCTGTCCGCTGGGACCCTGATGTGGACGGTGAGTTTGCGGTGGAAATCCGCGTCGAGCTGGAGAATGAGCGTGGCATTATCGCCAAGCTGGCCACCGCTATTACCAGCAAAGAAGCTAATATCGAGCGTATCAGTACCGTCGAGCGCGATGCGCGTTTCAGCATCGTAAATCTGCTGCTCAACGTCAAAAACCGTATCCATCTGGCGCGCGTGATGAAACATATCCGTTTGATCAAACCGGTTACCAAAGTGGCGCGCGTCAAAAGTAAAAAGCTGAGCAAACCCCTCAAAGGCGGAATCGCACCGGAAGCCTTGCTTCGGCGGCCTACTGAGTAGTCGGCGGGCAAAGCCTGACTGACCCGTTAATGAGGTGAGTTGTCGCTCCGCCTGCATCATCAATGAATACTGAACATTGCTAATCATAATAGGGAAAGTGTATCGATGGCTGAAAAGCAGATTATTTCAACCCCTCACGCCCCGGCCGCCATTGGCCCCTACTCTCAGGCCGTCCGTGCGGGCGACATGGTTTACATGTCGGGACAAATCCCGCTGGATCCGGCGACCATGGAAATTGTCAGTGGCGGTATCGAGGCACAGGCCCGTCGGGTGATGGACAATCTGGCAGCCGTTGCTGCTGAAGCCGGCGGCACACTGAATGACTGCGTCAAACTCACCATTTATCTGACCGATCTGGGCGATTTTGCAGTGGTCAACAACACCATGCAGCAATACTTCAAAGCTCCCTATCCCGCCCGTGCCACTATCCAGATATCTGCCCTTCCGCGTCAGTCGCTGGTAGAAATCGAAGCTGTGATGTATCTGCCATCCGGCAAATAGGTCAGCGACCCACCAGCAACACTGAGGTCAGGAGAGGGCTGATGCCGGGCCAGATCCCCGACAGTACAACAGAGCTGAGCAGCATAGCGCTTGACTCGCTTAAAGGTGTTGGCCCCAGCCTGAGGCTGCGGCTCGCAGGTCTGCATCTGCACAATGTGCAGGATTTGCTGTTCCATTTACCGCTCAGATATCAGGATCGCACCCGCATTGCGCCCATCGGTCGCGTACGTCTGGGGCAGGACGTAATGCTGGAGGCAGAAGTCCTCAGTTGCGATATTGAGTTTGGCCGTCGCCGCAGTCTGGTTTGCCGCATCAAAGATGGCACCGGCCTCATCAGCTTGCGCTTTTTTCATTTCAGTGCCGCGCAGAAGACCATGCTCAGCCCCGGCGCGCACCTGAGGTGCTTCGGAGAAATACGCCCGGGCAAAACCGGGTTCGAAATCTATCACCCGGAATATCAAATCATTAAAACCGGAGAAGAGCTGCCTTTGTCCAATAGCCTGACTCCCATTTATCCCGCTACCGAAGGCCTGCAGCAAACGCGACTACGCAATCTGATCGACCAGGCGCTGGGGATGCTGGCGCCTGACACGCTGCGAGACTGGATTCCTGCCACTGTATTAGGTAGCGCATTAGGCCACGCCGGATGGCCCACATTGGCGCAGGCGCTGAGATACTTACACCACCCGCCGGTTAATGCGCCTATTCAGCAGCTACTTGATGGCGAACATCCCGCACAACAACGCCTGGCCTTTGAGGAGCTGCTCAGCCACAGGCTGTGTTTGCGTCGGCTGAGGCAGCTCTCCGGATCTCAGCGCGCCCCTGTTTTACAACCTGAGGCCTCAGCCAGTTTGCGTCAGCGCTTTCTGAAACAGTTGCCTTTCAGCCTGACAACCGCCCAACACAAAGTCAGTGAAGAGATACGTGCTGATCTGTCGCAAACCAATCCCATGCTGAGATTGTTGCAAGGAGATGTTGGTTCCGGCAAAACCGTGGTCGCCGCGCTGGCCGCCCTGCAGGCGGTAGACTGTGGTTACCAGGCTGCCATCATGGCCCCTACCGAGCTGCTGGCCGAACAACATTACGCCAATTTCAGCCAATGGCTTGAGCCTCTGGGCATTCAGCCGGGCTGGCTCAGCGGCAAGGTCAAGGGTCGGCAGCGCGCTGCTGCTTTGCAGGCTATTGGTGACGGTACCGCACCTGTAGTAATCGGCACTCATGCACTCTTTCAGGATGAGGTACGCTTCCACCGGCTTGGGCTGGTCATCATCGATGAGCAGCACCGCTTTGGCGTGCATCAACGACTCGCTCTGCGCGAAAAAGGTAGCAGCGAACATGCCCGGCCCCACCAGTTAGTCATGACTGCGACCCCCATCCCCCGTACGCTGGCGATGAGCGCTTATGCTGATCTCGACGTAAGTATCATCAATGAGTTGCCACCGGGACGCACGCCGGTTAACACCGTTATTATTGCCAACACCCGCCGGCCTGAAGTGATCGAACGCATCCATCAGGCCTGCCGTGATGGCAGTCAGGCATACTGGGTTTGCACACTGATTGAAGAATCCGAAGCGCTGGAATGCCAGGCGGCAGAAGTCACTGCACAGGAACTTCAGATACAATTGCCGGATCTTCGCATCGGACTGGTCCACGGGCGCATGAAAAGCGTAGAAAAAACCCATGTGATGGATGCGTTTAAATCCGGAGAACTAAACCTGTTGGTCGCAACGACAGTTATCGAAGTAGGCGTTGATGTACCCAACGCCAGTCTGATGATCATCGAGAACCCCGAGCGCCTGGGTCTGGCGCAGCTGCATCAGCTGCGCGGCCGTGTCGGCCGCGGCGCACGAGCCAGCCACTGCCTGCTGCTGTATCAGACACCGCTGTCGCTGCAGGGCAAACAGCGTCTGGGTATCATGCGTGACAGCACCGATGGCTTTTATATCGCTGAGCAGGATCTGATACTGCGCGGGCCCGGTCAGGTGCTGGGTACGCAACAAACCGGCCTGATGAGTTTCAGGATGGCAGATCTGGTGCGTGACGCCGATTTGCTCGATCCGGTAAAATCTGCGGCAGATCTTCTGGAACAAGACTATCCTACACATGTTGGTCCGCTTATCGAGCGGTGGCTGGGCGACAGGGAACTCTACGGTAATGTCTGATTTTTCGTTTGTGGTGCGTTGTGTACTGGTGCAGGATGACCAGGGCATGGCGCAGTGTGTTTTGTTATCCGACGCGATGCTCGATCTGAAGGCGTTGCATACTCATAGTCAGCGTAATTTGATGCCTTTGTCTCAGGCAGACATCGTCAAGGCTTCACGCAACCGAAGTCTGACGCTGGTCTCCGGAAGTGAAGAATTCTATCTGCTACCGACTTTTGTGGATCTCAGTCTGGCGGGTGAAGGCAGGCTGGTTGTTGATGCCAATGGCGGTACCTTGGGTGCACTTCGCGACACGCTGCACACCAGCGGCCATCATGTAAGGCATCTGGAGTTTGCCATTCCCGCAGATAAACTGCGATACGATCTGCCCGACGCAGAACAGGATTCCCAGCGAATTACTGACTCTATCCGTCATTTCACCACTCTGCGCATCAAACAACGACTCGATGAGACGCTGGAAATTCCGCCGTTGTCTGCGACCGCAGATCGAATCATGCAACTGCGCGCCAATCCCAATGCAACAGTCAACGAGTTGACCAGCATAGTGGAAGCAGACCCCAGTCTGGCCGCCCAGGTTGTGAGCTGGGCATCTTCGCCGTATTACGCCGCTCCGGGAAAAATTCGATCAGTACAGGATGCCATTGTGCGCGTGCTGGGTTTTGACCTGGTCAGCAATCTGGCTGTTGGTCTGATTCTGGGACGTTCTGTGGAGTTGCCCAAGGAAGCCGCAGACGGTTTTACCCCTTACTGGTTGCAGGCCGTATATTGCTCAACTGCGGTGGAGGCGCTTGCGCGCTCGATGCCAGTGAGCAAACGTCCGCGTCAGGGCATGATGTATCTGGCTGGATTGCTGCACAACTTTGGTTATCTGGTACTGGCACATACCTTCCCTCCGCACTTCAGCAGTATCTGCCGCTATATGGAAGCCAATCCGGCTATCAGTCATGTTGCCATTGAAAATCATCTGATCGGCATCAGCCGGGAACAAATCAGCGCCTGGCTGATGCAGGCCTGGAACATGCCGGAGGAAGTCTGCACCGCGCTGCGTTACCAGCAGGATGGCAGCTATACAGGCCCACATGATCTCTACGCCAATCTGATTTATGTTGCCATGCGACTGCTGCGCCACCACGGCATTGGCGACGCACCGCCCGAACCAGTGGAAGATGCCATGTATCAAAAATTGGGATTGGATCCTGCCCGCTGCGAAGAGGCAATCCAGAAGCTGGTCAACTCTGACGATATCCGCTTGATTGCAGATCAGATGACCTGTTGATGAACATCTTGGCGCAGTACTTGCGGCGGCTGCGCCATCAGCGGCAGGCGCTGGTCCAGCAGGCAGACATCTGGCTCGCAAAAAATCTGCCTCTTGTGCATGCGCGCGCACCGGCATTTATCCTGCTCACACGCGCCAATAAACCTATCGGGACTTATCTGCTGTTGTGGCCGACGTTGACCGCCCTTTGGCTGGCGGCTCGCGGCTGGCCAGACTGGCACCTGATCGTAATATTTGCTCTGGGCACCTGGCTGATGCGATCAGCGGGTTGCTGTATCAACGACTTTGCTGACTCCGCCGTTGATGGCAGTGTTAAACGCACTGAAGGCCGGGCCATTGTAACGGGTCAGGTAACACGCAAGGAGGCAATCAGCTGTTTTTTAGTGTTATGCATGCTGTCAGCCACTCTATTGCTGTTCCTGAATACCTTTACAATGATGATGTCACTGGGTGCGGTTGCGCTGACAGCTATTTATCCTTTTATGAAACGCTACACCCACCTGCCGCAGGTGGTGCTGGGAATGGCTTTCTCCTGGGGTATTCTGATGGCTTTCACTGCGCAGACCGGAACGCTGCCCGCCATCGCGTGGGTGCTGTATGTTGCCAACTGTTTGTGGACGGTGGCCTATGACACGCAATATGCCATGGTTGATCGCGAAGATGATCTGAGGATTGGCGTGAAATCAACCGCAATTCTGTTTGGCGATGCTGACCGCGTCATGATTGGTATGTTGCAAGCTATGTTTATACTGGCTTTGCTGTTGGTGGGCCGCTCCCTTGGACTCTCCTTCTGGTATTACCTTGGGTTATTGATTGCGTGCGCATTGCTCGTATATCAACAGTGGCTGATCCGGGAACGCAAACCTGAAGCCTGCTTTGTTGCATTCCTGAACAATCATTGGGTGGGGTTAGCCGTGTTTGCCGGCGTTGTGCTTTCGGTATAGGTGCTCGCAACAAAAGTACTTGAGGGGAACCTTTACACATAATCCTGATCGAAATACATAGCTATACCGTGCTGCGTCTGTCGTAATATGAATCTGTTGCCTGTGCAGACAGATCCATGGTAGTCGGGTAAACAAGGAAAAGTTATGGTGATCGATCTCTTCCCCCGCGATTGGGGTACGGCAATACCAATTACGTTGTTGCTAAGTTTCGCAACTCCGGCCTTTGCACAAACAAACGAAGCAGGCAATCTTGCAACCGCTGCGCAACCTGTCACTGAAGCTGAGCGTGTGACACATGCGTTCAGCCGTAGCTGGCTGCTTGAACGGGCGCAGGCTTTGTCCGGGCAGGAGTTTGACCTGCAGGTAATTGATCAGAACAGCAGGCTCAATGAGCTGGGATATGATGACTATCGTCGTATATCTTTTGATCCTTACGCTGCCATCTGGGCGCGTCAGGATCGCAACTTCACGATTGATCTTTTCCATCCCGGATTTCTTTACACGACACCTGTCACCATCAACCTTGTAGTTGGCGGCATCTCGAGGCGCGTGCTTTATAACACAGACATTTTCCGTTACGACGATGATATAGCTGATGTACGTAACGAAGATGCACAGGGTTATTCCGGTTTCCGGGTCTACCATCCCATAAATGTTCCTGACAGATTTGAGGAATTCCTGGTCTTTCAGGGTGCCAGTTACTTTCGCTCGACTGCCAAAGACCAGTTTTACGGATTGTCTGCTCGCGGACTGGCCATAAACACCGCGCGCCCGCAAGGTGAGGAGTTTCCATACTTCACTGATTTCTGGATCGAACGACCGGAGGTTGGCGCTGACCGTATCGTGGTTCATGCCTTGCTGAACAGCCCGTCGGTGACTGGCGCTTACAGCTTTGAGATTAACCCTGGTGACTCAACAGTTATCGACGTTGAAGCTACACTTTTCCCGCGTCAGGATTTGACACACTTCGGGTTTGCTCCGCTGACTTCCATGTTTCTTTTTGACCCTACCAACCGGTCGCGTTTTGATGACTACCGCAACTCTGTACACGACTCCGATGGCTTGCAGATCATGATGAACAACGGTGAGCAGATCTGGCGGCCGCTCGCCAATCCACAGAGACTCCAGGTGTCTTCTTTTCAGTCATCATCCCCGAAGGGGTTTGGCCTGATGCAGAGACACCGCAGTTTTGAGGATTTTAATGACAGCGAAGCGCGTTACGACAGGCGCACTTCCTTGTGGATAGAGCCACAGGGAGACTGGGGAAGCGGGCATGTTGAGCTCGTGGAGATTCCGACAGCACAGGAAGTTCACGACAATATTGTTGCCTACTGGCAACCTGATGCGCCGCTGCTGGCTGACAGCAGCCACACCTTTCAGTACCGGATGCACTGGGGCCCGGCTGCACCTTATGAAGTCAATGACGGCAAAATCGTTGACACCCGCAAAGGCAAGGCAATGGACGGTGATGACGTGGTTTTTGTGATTGACTACAGCAACGGCCGCTCCATTCCTGGTGCAGCCACTGACCCGGAGGCGGTGGAAGTTCGTGCTGAAACCAGTGCCGGTACCGTGGTCGCGGCAAATGGCGTGCTGGTGGAAGCGACCGGAAACTACCGCGCGTATGTCAGGCTTAATCTCGCAAGAGAGGATCTGGCAGAACTTCGGGTGACGCTGCACATTGACGACGAACAATGGGGTGAGACCTGGATCTATAGATGGACCCGATAACAGTGACGAGTAATACTCCCCCTGCGGCGCCAATGGACATGCCTGCGCAGGATTTAAGCAAAGCGCCGGGCACCCGCTTCAGGCGCCAATCGTTTGCTACCTTTCTGGCGCGTCTGCTGACCTTTGGTGGCGCTCTGGCGCTCACCGCTTACGCAGCCCATCAAATGTACCTGATCATTTCGCTGACTGATGTCACCGCGCTGCAGTGGCTCTTGCTGGTGTTGTTTGTAATTACCTTCGGCTGGATTGCACTGGCCGCGTCCAGCGCAATAGCGGGTTTGTTTTTGGGTCACCCGCGCCCCAAGGCTGCAAAAGAAGCTAAGCCGCAGGGTAAAACCGCGCTGCTGATGCCAGTTTACAACGAGGATCCCGCTGCCACCTGTGCTGCCTTGCACGCCATGGCAAGCGCTCTTATTGCTAAACAGCTGCACAATTGTTTCGAGATTTTTATTATCTCCGACTCCACTGATCCGGCGGTTTGGGTTAAGGAGACCGCTGCTGTAGCGCAGTTGCGCCAAGAGCTCCAGAACCAGATACCTGTGTGGTACCGACGGCGCTATCACAACACCGCGCGCAAGGCCGGCAACGTAGAGGATTTTGTCACCCGCTGGGGAGCACGTTACGAGTATATGATCGTGCTTGATGCCGACAGCCTGATCGCGGCGGACACACTCAGCTTTATGGTGCGGGAAATGGACGCGGATGCTCACTGCGGCATTCTGCAAACACTGCCTCGTCTGTATGCGGGCAAAACCCTGTTTGCCCGTCTGCAACAATTTGCGGGGACACTTTACGGTCCCGTAGTGGCCCACGCCATCACCGCCTGGCAGGGCGACGATGGCAACTACTGGGGACACAACGCGATTATCCGCACACACGCTTTTGCCAGCGCGGCGGGTTTACCTGTCATGCCCGGACCGCGCCCATTTGGCGGCCACATAATGTCGCACGACTTTGTGGAAGCAGCACTGATTCGCAGGGCTGGCTGGAGCGTACGCATGATGCCGGCGCAGCCCGGATCGTGGGAAGAAAGCCCGCCTACTTTGCTGGATTCCGCGATACGGGACCGGCGCTGGGCGCAGGGTAATATGCAGCATCTGGGAGTGATTCCTACCAAGGGTATGCGCTGGCCGAATCGCGTACACATGATGATAGGTGTAATGAGTTATCTGGCGTCACCACTGTGGCTGGCAATGATGACCGTAGGCCTGGTAATCAGCGGTCAGATTGCAACGCAGGACTTTGTTTATTTCACCGAAGAGTTTCAGCTGTTTCCCAATTGGCCGGTGTTCGATTCCCAGCGCATGATCGAGTTGTTTATTTTCACTATGGGTGTTCTGTTATTGCCAAAGGCAATTGGATTTTTGGCAGGCCTGTTCCGTCGCGACATCCGGCAAGGCCTTGGCCCGATCCGCTTGGCGCTGAGTGTGTTTGTTGAACTGTTGTTCTCTATCCTGTTCGCGCCCATTTTTATGATGATACACACACGACAGCTCTGGGAGATCGTGCGCGGTAAGGACTCCGGCTGGTCCACACAACAAAGGGACAGCCACGGCACCGACTGGAAGCTGATGTTCTCCCTTCACTGGTTTCATACCGTCATGGGCCTGGCCGTCACCGGTGTGCTGGTCTGGCTGGAAAACCCTCTGCTGTACTGGATGCTGCCCACTGTGGTCGGATTGATCCTGGCGATTCCTTTGTCGGCGCTTAGCGGCAGTAAGAGTTTTGGTAATTTCCTGGCGTGGCTGGGTTTGCTGCGCATTCCGGAGGAGGCAGTATACCCGCCGGAGATGCAAGACCGGGATAAATGCCTTGGTGAATTCCGGGAAACTGTTGATCACGTCACGCTGGAGTCTCTGGTAGCCGACCCCTCGCTGGCGGATCGCCATTTTACAATGGCAGGCTCACTGCCTCCGGCCAGACGCGGCCAGCCGGACATGGACGCAGCTGGCGCAAAGCTTAAACTTGCTGATGCGCACTCCCTGACTGAAGCCGTGTCATGGCTGAACCGACGTGAGCTGATGGCCACGCTGACTGATGCGGAGCTCTTCAGTTCCTTGTGTCAGATCCAGCAACGAGCCAACCCGGGTAGCGAAGTAAACCACGCGCACTCGCCGGGACTGGCTGCCGCCTCGATTTGAGGCCGGTTTCGGGTATGATGCGCAAGTTATCCCTGATTCGAATCAAACGACGGCGCTGTATGGACAGTGTTGTCTTACAATACTGATCAGCTTCCAAAGGTCCAATTAATATGTACAAGGTCATCGCGGTTTTTGTTTTATTGGTCACATTGACGGCATGCGGAGAGCCCACCGCTCCCGCAATTCAGACACGGTCTCCCGAAGCGCCCGATACGTCGGTGGTTTCAGCCCAAACCGAATCACAACGTCTGAACAGCTGGTTCGACGCAAAATATGAAGAACAGCTTCAGTTCAGCCCGATTGCTCTCACGTTTCTCGGTCGAAAAGATCGTCAGGCTGAGATAGATGACTTTTCAGCAGAGGCCGAGGACCGCCAGCTCGAATGGATGCGCGCGAGTGTCGAAGAAATGGAACGCGAGTTTGACTACGATAGTCTGGACAGTGAAACCAAAACTTCCTGGGATATCTGGAAGTATCAGTATGACCAGGCAGCACGCGGTGTGGAGTTCCGTTATAGCGGCCTGACTTTTGAACAGATGAATGGCGCGCAAGGTTTCCTGCCGACGTTCCTGATCAGTTTCCACACAGTTGAAACTGTTGCCGACTTTGAAGCTTATATATCTCGCCTGGCAGAATCTGCCCGCGCACTGGATCAACTGGTTGAGCGCGCAATTGAATCTGCCAACCGCGGTGTGATTACCCCGGGCTTTGCTCTGGACGGGGTGATCGAACAATCGCGAAATGTCGTCACCGGCGCTCCCTTCACTGATGGTGACGACTCAGCCCTGTGGATGGATGCCAAGACCGATCTTGCGGCGCTGGTGGAAGACAGCCAACTTGAACAATCGCAAGCAGATTTGTTGTTATCTCAGACAGAGGACGCGTTGGTGACCTATGTTGGACCGGCGTTTGAACGTGTGATTGCCTGGGCAGAGTCGGAAAAATCAAAAGTGCCGGAAGTGTCTACAGGTCTTTTGTCACAGCCCAACGGTGAGGCCTATTATAATTATCTGCTCTCCGTTCAAACTACAACCGATCTGACCGCTGACGAAATTCATGAAATGGGTCTGGCTGATGTGGCACGTCTGCGTGCTGAAATGGAAGCCGTAAAAGATTTGACCGGGTTTGGCGGTTCTTTGCAGGAATTTTTTGTCATGCTGCGCGAAACGCCAAATGATGAGCGTTTCTATTACCCCAACACCGATGAGGGCCGACAGGCCTACATCGATGATGCGACAGCTGCGATCAACAACATCAAAGCAGTGCTGCCTGATTATTTTGCGACCTTGCCAAAGGCCGATCTGGTGGTCCGACGCGTAGAGCCGTTCCGCGAACAGGACGGCGCTGCACAGCACTATTATCCCGGCACACCCGATGGCTCACGTCCCGGCGTGTACTACGCTCACCTCTCTGATATGAATGCCATGCCAAAGTCGGAGATGGAAGTGATTGCCTATCACGAAGGTTTGCCTGGCCATCACATGCAAATCTCGATTGCACAGGAGCTGCAAGGCATTCCGCAGTTTCGTACCCAAGCCGGGTTTACTGCCTACTCTGAAGGCTGGGGCCTGTATTCCGAATATCTGGCCAGCGAAATGCCTGGCACTTATGCAGACCCCTACTCGCAGTACGGGCGTTTGATGTCGGAAATGTGGCGCGCAGTTCGCCTGGTAGTGGACACCGGCCTGCATGCCCAAGGCTGGACTGAGCAACAGGCGATTGATTATTTTGCACAGAATTCTTCGGTGCCTCTTGCCGCGATCACGTCCGAAATTCAACGATACATCGTGATGCCGGGGCAAGCTACCTCTTACAAAATCGGCATGAACAAATTCCTGGAACTGCGCGCGCGTGCCCGTGAAGAACTGGGCGACGCTTTTGACATCCGCGAGTTCCACGACACCGTTTTGTTAGGAGGAGCGATGCCACTGGCCTTGCTGGAACGCCGTGTTGATCAGTGGATTTCCGAGGGGAGATAACGGGGACGGAGGAGTGCCGACGTATGCCAGAGACCACACCGGATGTACAACTGCCTCGTATTGTGATCGTGGGCGGAGGAGCTGGCGGTCTGGTGCTTGCCACGTTGCTCGGACGCAAGCTGGGTAAAAAGAAGCTCGCATCTGTCATTCTGGCAGACACGCAACTGACCCATATCTGGAAACCTCTGCTACACGAAGTTGCCGCCGGTTCGCTAAATCCTTATGAGGACGAGCTTAATTATTTTGCGCAAGCACACCGCAACCATTTTGAGTTTCAGCCCGGCACGCTGACAGGGCTGGATCGCGAGCGCAAAGTAATTCTGCTTGATGATATGAAGGACACAGACGGCGAGAAGGTTCTGGATGCGCGCGAGCTGTCTTATGATTATCTGGTACTGGCCGTTGGCAGCGTTACCAATGATTTTGGTACAACCGGCGCGCAGGACTTCAGTATCCATCTTGATACCCGCCAGCAGGCTGAGTATTTTCATCGTACGATGCTGAACCATTATTACCGCGCTGAAGCCAGTGGCAAGACCGAGGCGCTGGGCATTGTGATTGTAGGCGCCGGCGCAACCGGTGTTGAACTCGCGGCGGAAGTACACCATGCCATCCCGGTGCTGGCGCGTTATGGTCTGGATCGGATCCAACCTGCCGATGTCACCATCACACTGGTGGAATCCGGCTCGCGCATTCTGTCCGGGCTGGACGACCGCACTGCCGCCGAAGCACATAAAGAGCTGGAGAAAATCGGGGTGCAGGTGCTGCTTAACGAATCTGTATCCGAAGTCAGTGCGGACGGCATCACCACCAAAAGCGGGCGCTTTGTTTCTGCCCAGCTGCGCGTATGGTCTGCCGGTGTCAAAGCACCCGATTTTATGAAAGGGCTGGCCGGTCTGCACAACGAGCGCGGCAATACGCTGGTAGTGGACGATTTTTTGCGCACCGATGATCCCTATATTTTTGCCTTAGGGGATTGTGCCTATTGCAACGCTCAAACTGCTTCCGGGAAAAGACGTGCTGTGCCTCCGCGAGCGCAATCGGCATTCCTTCAGGCCAAATGGCTGACAAAACACTTTCCCGATCTGATGGCAGGCAATCCGGTTCCCGCGTTTGAATATCGCGATTACGGATCGCTGATTTCATTGTCCGAAGCCCGCACTGTTGGCAACCTGATGGGCAACCTCACCGGGCGTGTGAATGTCGACGGTTATATTGCCAGGCTGATGTATGTATCACTATACCGGCGACACCAGGCCGTGCTGTACGGCTGGACGCGGACTTTTATTTTTGTGTTGAGAGATCTGTTGATCCGCAAAAGCGGACCACGATTAAAAATGCATTAGTCCGCTTTCCGCCGGTGCTTTGTCAACGACTCCAGGGAATGGCAGGGAATGGGGACGGAGGAGTTTCACTCCTCCGTCCCCATTCCCTGCCATTCCACAAATTTTAACGCCGCGCCATTGCTGCAATAACGCAGCCCGGTCGGCTGAGGACCGTCTTTAAATATATGACCGTGATGTCCGTCGCAACGAGCGCAGCGATATTCCACCGGAGCTCGAAACGCGTAAATCATCCGACGTGTTGTCAGATGTTCGTGAATGGCATCCCAGTAACTGGGCCACCCGGTATGGCTGTTATATTTCCATTCCGACTTGAACAGTGGTAAATCACAACCTGCGCAAATATAAGTGCCTGCGCGATACTCATTGTTCAGCTCGCTGCTGCCGGCAAATTCAGTTTCTGAATAACGCAGCACGGCGTATTGTTCTGGTGTCAGACGCGTGCGCCATTGTTCGTCGGTAAGGCGGAGTTTGTCTACAGGCAATGATTCGCTGGCAACGGCTTGCCTGATACAGGTTGTCATCAATAATGCAGATGCTGCTGAGTGTTTTATAAAAAGCCTTCTGTTCATTGCTGCCTCTTGTCGGCGATCAGAACACTTTGACAATATTCACTACTACAACTGAGCATACTTCGCAGATCGGATAAAAAGAGCCTTGATCGGGAGATTCAAAGTGTAGTTGCACTTGCCGGTGAATATCCGGGTAGGCCTCTGCAGACAATCTGGCCACCCGCAGATCGGATTTATCACCCATGTATGAGTAGCGGAGCGTATCTGCTGTGGATTCGATCCCAGGCAGTGCTATCAGTAAAATATTCTCTCCGTTTTCCTGGATGACGTAATAATCTGAGCTTCTTTCTGTATCCTGCCATATACCGGTATAGTTGGTGCCGGCTTCTGCAGAGAACGCTGATGCTGACATACCTATTGAGAATAAAAGAGCGGCAGTCTTTAAAATCATGGCTTCTGATCTCCTGTCGTACGCACGAGATGACGTGGCTTCCAAAAGGACTTTTCAGAAAAGTAACATATTTCTTTCGGCTAAATCTTATTCGTAAAACGCAAAAGGCCAACCTCTTTTCAAAGATCAGCCCTTTTGCGGAACTGCTAACTTATAAAATCAGAAAAACGCCTGAATCCCCGTCTGCGCACGACCCAGAATCAACGCATGAATATCCTGCGTGCCTTCGTAGGTGTTCACCACTTCGAGGTTCTGCATATGACGCATTACCGGATACTCGTCAGAGATACCATTGCCGCCCAACATGTCGCGCGCTTCACGAGCCACTTCCAGAGCCTTCAGGCAGTTGTTGCGCTTAAGCAATGAGATAGTCGGAATACCGAGTTTACCCTGATCTTTCAGACGAGTTGCTTGCAGGCAGCCCAGCAGCGCCAGGTTAATATCAGTTTGCATAACCGCCAGTTTTTTCTGGATCAGCTGATTGGCTGCCAGTGGGCGGCCGAACTGTTTACGATCCAGTACATATTGACGTGCCGCGTGCCAGCAGGTTTCTGCCGCGCCGAGTGCGCCCCAGGCGATGCCCAGACGTGCGGAGTTCAGGCAGCTGAACGGGCCTTTCAGGCCTTCAACGTGTGGCAGCATGTTTTCTTCAGGAACAAATACTTCGTCCATCACAATTTCGCCGGTCACTGATGCGCGCAGCGCCAGCTTGCCTTCGATCTTGGGTGCTGACAGGCCTTTCATGCCTTTTTCCAGAATAAAGCCCTTGATGATGCCGTCATCGTTTTTGGCCCAGACAATAAACACGTCTGCAAACGGTGAGTTACTGATCCAGTTTTTGGCACCGCTCAGGCTGTAACCGCCCGGCACAGTGCGTGCGCGCGTGATCATGCTGCCCGGATCTGAGCCGTGGTCTGGTTCGGTGAGACCGAAACAACCAATAAATTCACCGGTGGCCAGTTTGGGCAGGAACTTCTGTTTCTGCTCTTCGCTACCGAAAGCGTGGATGGGGTGCATCACCAGCGAGGACTGCACGCTGAACATGGAGCGGTAACCGGAGTCCACAGCTTCCACTTCTCTTGCAACAAGACCGTAACTGACATAGTTGGTGCCGGTGCAGCCGTAACCTTCCAGAGCGGGTCCGAGCAGGCCGAGCTCACCCATCTCGCGGAAAATCGCCGGATCTGTGTATTCGTTGCGGTATGCGTCACGCACACGCGGCAGCAGCTTTTCCTGGCAATACTGGCGCGCAGCATCACGGATCATGCGCTCTTCTTCTGTCAGAAGTTCTTCAAACAGAAACGGGTCTTTCCAGTCAAAAGGTGCGTTGTCTGATTTTGCAGACATAATCTACTCCTGGCTAACGTGTCGTGTATGGGCTGCGCCCCGGGTCTGAATTCTGTTACCGAGCGAAGGCTCAGTAGTTTATCAGCATGCCTGCGCCGGAAAAAGCGCAATTACCGGCAAGCGGGCAGTCTGGGCTGGTGGAACGACAAATCGTTGTCATTCCGCCACCCGTCTTGCGACCGAAGCTATGACATCGGGCCAGTTAAAAGTGTAATCGATGAAGCCAGCCGCGTTGCCGTGCTGCTATCATACCCCTCATGGACGTTTCATACCTTTTAGAATCTTTGAATGACGAGCAGCGCCGCGCAGTCGCTGCTCCTCCCGCCAGCATGCTGGTATTGGCCGGTGCTGGCAGCGGCAAAACCCGTGTATTGGTACACCGGATTGCGTGGTTGATGCTGGTTGAAGGCGTCTCCCCGTTTGGGATTATGGCAGTGACCTTTACCAACAAGGCAGCGCGCGAGATGCGTAGCCGTATCGAGGAACTGCTGGAGCGTCCCATCGGTGGTATGTGGGTAGGTACTTTTCATGGTCTGGCTCACAGACTTCTGCGCACTCATTGGCGCGAAGCCAACCTGCCCGAGAACTTCCAGATTCTGGACAGCGACGACCAGCTGCGTCTGATCAAGCGACTGTGCAAAGCACTGGGTGTGAACGACGAAAAATGGCCTCCGCGCCAGATTCAGTGGTACATCAACGGCCAGAAAGACGAAGGACTGCGCGCCGGCAATATTGAACATTTTGGTGACGAATACACCCGCACCATGATCACTGTGTACAGCGCCTATGAAGATGCCTGTCAGCGCGGCGGCATGGTGGATTTTGGTGAAATTCTGCTGCGCGCTCACGAACTTTGGCTGAACAATCCGGAATTGCTTGAGCATTATCAGCAGCGCTTCCAACACATATTGGTAGACGAGTTCCAGGATACCAATGCGGTCCAGTATGCCTGGCTGCGTGTGCTCGCTGGTAAAAACAGTCACCTGATGGTAGTTGGCGATGACGACCAGTCCATCTACGGCTGGCGTGGCGCACGCATCGAAAACATTCAGCAATTCAACACTGATTTTGCTGGAGCAGACATTATCAAGCTGGAACAAAATTACCGTTCCACCTCTACCATTTTGAAAGCCGCCAACAAACTCATTGCCAACAACCAGGGTCGGCTTGGGAAGGAACTGTGGACAGACGGTCACGAAGGCGAATGCATTTCTTTGTATGAAGCCTTTAACGAACAAGACGAAGCACGATTTATTGTCGATCGTTTGCAGGACTGGATGAATACCGGTCATAGACTGACTGAAGCCGCAATTTTGTATCGTTCCAACGCACAATCGCGCGAGCTGGAAGAAGCACTGCTGCGTGTGGCCATGCCCTATCGCATTTACGGTGGTCAGCGTTTTTATGATCGCCTGGAGATCCGTAACGCGCTGGCTTATTTAAGACTGGTGATCAACCGCTTTGATGATACAGCCATGGAACGGGTAATCAATGTGCCAACACGTGGCATTGGTGACCGCACACTCGATATTTTGCGAGACCTGGCACGTACGGACGATAGCTCCTTATGGCAAGCCTGCGAAAAAAGTATTCATCAAAAGCTCTTGCCCGCGCGGGCAGGTGCTGCCGTACAAGCTTTTATGCGTCTTATCGATGACATGGACGAAGCCTGCCAGCCCATCGAGCTAGGTGAAAAAGTTGCTCATGTGATCAAACACAGCGGTCTGATTCCCTATCACGAAAAAGAAGGCGGGGAAAAAGCTCAGGCGCGTCTGGAAAACCTTGATGAACTGATCACCGCCACACGCAGCTTTGCAGAAGAGTGGCGAGGCCTGGAATCCAGCGACGATCCTGGCGTGTTGAACGAACCGGATGCCCGCGATGCCAATGTGCTGGCCGCGTTTCTGGATCAGGCTGCACTCGATGCAGGAGAATCGCAGGCGGCGGAATCCGATGACGCCGTGCAGTTGATGACCCTGCACAGTGCCAAAGGTCTGGAGTTCCCACTGGTATTTATGGTGGGCATGGAAGAAGGTCTGTTCCCACACAAAATGTCGATGGAGAATCTCAGCGGCATCGAGGAAGAGCGCCGGTTGTGTTACGTCGGTATCACGCGTGCCAAACAAAAACTTTTTATCTCCTGTGCTGAGTCCAGACGCTTGCACGGTGATGTTGCCCGTTGCCGCCCTTCGCGTTTTATCCGTGAATTGCCGCAGGAGCTGGTTGAGCCGGTGCGAATGAAAACCACCATTCAGCGGCCTATGGTTTCTCCCGGCCGCCAACCTTCGTTCCGCAATGGCGCGGATGTGCCTGATACCGGGATCACGTTGGGGCAACGCGTCCGCCACGGTAAATTTGGCGAAGGTGTGGTGCTCAACTATGAAGGCAGCGGACCTAATGCGCGCGTTCAGGTCAACTTCAAAGAGGTCGGCAGCAAATGGCTGGTGCTGTCATACGCACGGTTGGAGCCGGCGTGATTCGTCTCTTGCAGAACCCTGCCCAGTTATCCTTTTAATGAGTGGTTTTCCGCTGCTCCAAACCTGCTGCCGGTGCATAAGCTTATGCACAAATAGCGTTTGCCCTCAGACGCTTATCCGGCTATAACTGCCTCACAACAATAAGGGAGTTTCCTCGATGTCATTTCTGAACGCTGTTAGCGTGCTGATTTTTATAGCCCTGCTTTTTGCCCTGTTTAAACTAAAAAAACCTGACACCAGCCTGGCCAAACAAGTCTTTGTTGCCTTGATTCTGGGTGTGTTGTTCGGCTTTCTCCTGCAAATTGTTCATGGTGGCGATATCAGCGCCATCGCTCCCACGCTGATCTGGACCAATCTGCCCGGCGATGTGTATGTGGCGCTGCTGCGCATGATTATCATGCCGTTGGTACTGGTCACCATGATTGCAGCGGTGGTTAAACTGCATCAGGTAGCTGCCTTGGGGAAAATCGGGGCCTCTGTTATCGGGGTACTGGTGTTTACCACCATGATTGCTGCACTGGTCGCAATCCTGGTTACCAGTATTTTTGGTTTGAGCGCTGAGGGCATGACGGGCGGCGATCGTGAAAACGCCCGCGCCACTGTGCTCGAATCACGTCAGCAGGTGGTAGCCAATCTGAACATGGCTCAGGTTATTGTGCGTTTTATACCCACCAATATTTTTTCAGACCTCACCGGCGCGCGTGATACCTCCATCATTGCGGTGGTGATTTTTGGCATGTTGTTTGGCTTGGCCGCGCTGCTGGTGAGCCGCGAAAAACCAGAACATGCCGATCGTATACGCGACTTCACGGACACCATACAGTCAGTCATCATGCGGCTGGTAAAACTGGTCATGAGCCTGACACCCTACGGTATCCTGTCGCTGATGACCTATGTTGTCGCCAGCTCCAACGGCTCTGATATTCTTAACCTGATTGGTTTTGTTATTGCGTCATATGTTGCGATTGCGATCATGTTCCTTGTACATGGTTTGCTGCTCAGCCTTACGGGCAACAATCCGGTGAATTTCTTCCGCAAAATCTGGCCCGTACTGACATTTGCTTTTGCCACCCGTAGCTCAGCCGCAACCATTCCCTTGAACATCAAAACCCAGGTAGATGAGCTGAAAGTGCCACCATCCATTGCAAGCCTCTCGGCCTCCTTCGGTGCCACTATCGGTCAGAACGGTTGCGCCGGTATTTATCCTGCAATGCTTGCGGTGATGGTGGCGCCTACGGTGGGCATCGATCCACTGGCTCCGGGCTTTATTCTGAGCCTGATCGGCATCATCACCATCAGCTCCTTTGGCGTGGCCGGCGTCGGCGGCGGCGCCACTTTTGCCGCCCTGATTGTACTGCCCGCCATGGGCCTGCCGATTACGCTGGTGGCACTGTTGATTTCTATCGAACCGTTAATTGATATGGGACGCACAGCACTTAACGTAAGCGGCGCCATGACCAGCGGGGTGATTACCAGCTCTGTAGTCAAAGAAGGAGTCTGACGTTTACTGATGTGCGGGCAGCAAAAAGGGCGCTTAAGTAAAGCGCCCTTTTTTTAGCCGTCTTTTATTGGACTTCTGGTATTAGACTTCTGGTACCAACCACCTGTAATCAGCAGCTGCTTGCGGGCAGCTCAGGTGGGCATATTAATACGCCGGGTCCGGCCATTGTCATCAATCGCTACAAATACAAACAGACCTTCCGCCACTTTGCGCTGCGCTGTCTGAATCAGAGAGTTGGATATCCACACTTCAATGTTGATATGCATCGAACTGCGGCCTATCTCGAGTATCTCGGCATAACAGCTGACCACAGACCCCACGCTCACCGGCGCCAGAAACTCCACATTTTTAATGGCTACCGTTGCAGATCGTCCACGCGTGACCTGCTTGGTAGCAATTCCCGCAGCGAGGTCCATTTGAGAGACCAGCCAGCCGCCAAAAATGTCGCCATTGGCATTTGTGTCCCGCGGCATGGCCAGCGTCTGCAGCGCCAACTCGCCTGTCGGAGTTGGGTCTTTGTCCATGTCATCGTCGATCAGGCCCATCAAATCGCTCCTGTTTGTATTATTTTGCCGGCTTCTGCCTGAACTATATTAGCAGTATTCCCGTGACAGAAACTATGGACTATCAAGTCATGCGCAGCCACGCCATCGTCAGCTGCAAACTGGTTAGTGCCCATGCAATTGTCACCAGCATCATGAACCAGGCAAACAGGTGGTATACGAATCTGACGAACCTGCGCTTCAACCTGTAGAGCCAGGGTTCGGCGGGATCTACCCGCGGCGGGATCACGGCAAACAGACTGAGGCCGGAATAGAACTGCAGCAGCCACAGCATCAGCAGCACGACGGGTATCAACCACAGATCCAGCGTGGAGCTGGAGGCACTGACCACCATCGCAAAAAAGCCGCCTGCAGTGATGACCAGCATCAGCAACAGAGGGCGCCGCCAGCCTTGGTGCCGACGGGCAAACTTTTCAAACAGTTCCAGCATAAGACTCCGCGGGGTACAATGCCGCTCCCGAAAAACGAGCTCGCCCACAGACACGAGCAACTGATACACGCGCCTGGAGCACTTCATGACCGACGATGCGACTAACACGGTACAACTTCCCCTGATCGCTGGATACAACCCGCAAGGCGAAGCCATTGTCGAGCAAATAAACGCCAGTGTGATCGAAGGAAACCGCAATGAGTTCCGTGTGCAGACGTCTCCCGCCTTTGTGCGGGGCCTGGCCGCTGACGACAAAATCAGATACCCGATTGACGATCAGGCAGGCTGGGAGCTGGTCGAACACAGCGGAAATCTGTGTATCCGAGTGTTCAGCAAGCATAACACAGAGGAGCTGGACCAGATGCTGACTCCGGAGATCGAGCTGATTGACGGTAAACTGGATCTTAAATCTCCTCGTATCCTGATCTATACCATTCATGTATCCATCGGTTTCCAGAAGATCGAGGATGTATTGAACAAAGTGCTGGCCGGTTTTCCCGATACCGTCTGGTACTATGGCAATGTATATGACCCGGAAGATGGCGTGACGCCATTGAACTGGTGGCAGGAAATTGCCGGATCGGTATAACTCCGGCCCCGGTTTCAGTCAGAGGCGCTTATGTTATTGGTATTATCCCCGGCCAAGTCGCTGGACTTCCAAAGTCCGCTACCGTCTTGTGGTCAAACTGACACTGATTACAGTTGTCCTGAATTTCTGGATGCGGCCGATAAACTGAACAGAACGTTACGTAAACTGTCCCCTGAGGACTTGTCCGGGCTGATGAGCATCAGCCCCAAACTGGGTGAATTGAATTTTGAGCGTAATCTGAACTGGTCTGTACCATTCACTCCGGAAAACGCCCGACCCGCTATTTTTGCCTTTACCGGCGATGTTTATGTCGGGCTGGATGTGAAATCTTTCAGTCACGGCGATTTGATGTATGCTCAGGATCATTTACGTATTTTGTCGGGTTTATATGGTCTTTTGCGGCCGCTCGATCTGATGCAGGCTTATCGGCTGGAAATGGGCACTGCGCTGAAACAGGGCAAGCTACGATCCCTTTACGCGTTTTGGGGGGCCAGCCTCGGCAAAAAATTGCACGGGACTTTACTGACACACAAACAGCAGAGTCTGATTAATCTGGCATCGACGGAATATTTTCGCGCCGTGGACAGGAAAGCTTTAGGGTTGCCCGTGATAAGTCCTGTGTTCAAGGATTATAAAAACGGTCAATACAAAATTATCAGTTTTTTTGCAAAGAAGGCACGCGGGACCATGGCAGCTTATGTGATTAAAAACCGTATCGATTCACTGGACGGAATCATGCAGTTTGATCTGGACGGTTATCGCTATAGCAGCAAGGAATCAACACCAGACACCCCCGTGTTTTTGCGTAAACAGGTTTGATATGAAAATTCGGATTTTGCTTTGTGATGATGCCAGTTTTATACGGGACCTTATCAAACGGACTTTACGGAAATTTTTGCCACAGAGCGAAATTCTTGAAGCATCCGATGGCAAAAAAGCTCAGGCTATTCTGAATCGTCAGGCTATTGATCTGATACTCAGTGACTGGGAGATGCCCGGTCTGAGCGGTGAAGAGCTACTGCAATGGGTGCGTGCTGACGAACGCCTGCAAGCCATCCCGTTTATCATGATTACCAGCCTCGGTGGTAAAGAAAATATTATGAAAGCCGTGGAGTCCGGCGTCAGTGATTATCTTGGCAAACCCTTCACGCCTGAAGAGCTCATGCAAAAGGTCAGCAAAGCCCTGGTCAAAGTGGGCAAACTCAATATGCCCAGGCAGGATAGCGCTGCACGAGGCGGGCCGTTCAGCTCCCTGGATATTCTCAGTGGCAAAGGAGACACGTTGCCCGGCGGTTCTGCCGAGGCATTGACTGGTTCAGCACGCGCCAAAGAAGCACCAAAACTAAAAGGCACTGCGCTGGTACAGTGGCAGCAGTCCGAATACAAGTGCATGATCAAAACGATCAGCATTGAAGAAGTGGTTCTGGTCAGCAAGCGCGCAGAAAGACATCCAGGTGTATTTGAACAGCTGTCGCTGACACTCTCTCCCGGCAATCAGACTCGCCTGGCTATCAACAACATCAACGCTTATGTCCATAGCTGCGCTGCAATGGAAAAACGCGAAGACTCTGATTTTGTGCAGATGCTGTTAAGGTTTACAGCACTGGATGAAGAGCAGAGGCGTCAGTTATCCTCTTTTATTATCGACAATCCCTGATTGCCTGAGTTGTCGGCTTTGAAAGGAAGCTGCTCCCGGGCAGCTTGTTTATACGCTTCCGTGTGCGACCTTTCTTCTTCACAATAATCACGAATCGCTTTGGAAAACTGCGGGTGACTGATCCAGTGGTACGAGCAGGTTATAACCGGCTCGAAACCGCGGCGCAACTTGTGTTCACCCTGGGCGCCCGCATCAAAGCGTTGAAGCTTCTCCGCAATGCAGATATCTATCCCCTGATAATAACAAGTTTCAAAATGCAGGTTTTGATAGTCCTGCTCACATCCCCAGTAGCGGCCATACAGGGTTGTGTCGTCTTTCAGAAACATAGCGCCGGCAACATACCCGCTACGATCCTGGTGGCTGACCATGATCAGAAACACCTGTGCCGGCATTGACGCGTGCAGCGCAGTAAAGAACTCACGTGTCAGATAACCATATTGCCCGCGCACCTGATATGTGTTCTGGTAAAACACATAAAATTGATCCCAGATTTCTGCAGTAATCTGTGCTCCGATCAGGCGCTCAAATCTGAACCCCTGCTGCGCCACATCACTACGCTCTTTTTTCAGGTTTTTGCGTTTGCGCGAGTTGCATGTCGCCAGAAAGTCGTCGAAACTCCGGAAGTTTTTATTGTTCCAATGAAACTGACAAGCTTCGCGGCGGATCAGGTCAGTCGTATCCAAAACTTCGGCTGTGCCGTGATCCGGGAACAGCACATGCCAGGAACTGGCACCGATTTTTTCACCGTACGCCTTCACTGCTTCAAAAATTGGCGCTGCCAGTCTGATTGGTAATGTACGATCCTGTGTCAGCAATCGTGGCGACTGACTGGGAGTGAACGGAATAGCGGTCAGCAGCTTGGGGTAATATGCCAGGCCATTGCGCCGGTAGGCATCAGCCCATGCCCAATCAAATACATACTCGCCATAAGAGTGATGTTTGATATACAAGGGCATGGCAGCAACCAGACAACCTTGCTGATAGACAGCAATATGACATGGCTCCCAACCGGTTTTTGCGCTGACCGAACCACTTTGCTCCAGCGCCAGCAAAAATCCATGCTGCACAAAAGGGCTCTGTCCGCAGACCAGGGAATTCCAGGCATGGGGTTCGATGTCTTTGATAGACAGTCCCAGTTGTATTTCCAGTGCCGAATCGGACATAAATGCGGATGTCATAAGAGCCTGAACTAATCAGAAGGTGGTGAATACAGTCAGCTTCCTGTTATATTCGCCGCAGGCAGTGTAACAGGATCACTCAGGTGGAAGCTCAGAATCTGATCAGTAAAATCAAGGAACGACGCGAGCAACTGCGTAAATCAGAGCGCAAAGTGGCAGACTTTGTTCTTGAGCACACGCAAGCTGTTCTTGGCATGCGCATTGTAGACGTCGCCGCCGGCGCAGAAGTCAGCGAGCCTACCGTAGTGCGGTTCTGTCACGCGCTGGATGTGGACGGGTTTCAGGCGTTCAAGTTGCAACTGGCTCAGAACCTTGGTGCCAGCAGCAGCTACTCGCAGTTTTCGGTAGATGATTCCGACACCATCACAGATTTAAGCCACAAGGTGTTTGACTCGACTATCGGATCATTGATCACTGTGCGCGATGAGCTGGACCCGCATGCGCTGGAACGTGCAATAGAAGCCATAAACCGCGCGAAACGCGTTGAGTTCTATGGCTTCGGTGCGTCAGGCTCGGTTGCCTCTGATGCACAACACAAGTTCTTCCGGTTGCAGTTGTCCAGCGCCGCTTATACCGATCCGCATATTCAGCATATGTCGGCAATTTCTCTCAGCCCCAAGGACGTTGTGGTTGCTATCTCACAATCCGGGCGCACCAAGGCATTGATTCAGAGTGTTGAACTGGCGCTTGACGCCGGCGCAACCGTGGTCGGACTGGCACCTCAGGACACACCCCTGAGTAAACTCAGCACCATTCCTATTTTTGTGAATATGGAAGAGGACCTGCAGGTGTTTACACCGGTTTCTTCACGGATTGCACATCTGCTGGTAATTGATGTGCTGGCCATGGGTGTTGCCCGATTGAGGAAAGACCTGCTGAAGGACTACCTGAAGCGGATAAACAAAAGCCTGAAGGTTCTGCGTACACCAAAATCAGATCTGGCTGGCTGAGGATTTTGTCTGCCAAACCTGGCTATCTGTTATCGGGCGTCTGATACCCCGCCATAAACCGCAGCATTATCTCCGCCAGCTCCGGACCATGACTTTCCTGTAAGAAGTGCCCTGCCCCGTTTATGGTAATGTGCGACTGCGACCGGGCGCCCGGGATGCGCTGCTGGAATTCAATATCGCCACCTGCCGTGATGGGATCACCGTCACTGAATGCTGTCATAAACGGTTTCTGCCACTGCTCCAGCACCTGCCATGCCTGCGCATTCAGGCGTAACTCTGAGGGCACCAATCTCGGCATGATCATGGGGCCGGCTTTATAACGCGCATCCGGAAACGGTGCGTCATAGGCGTCAACAATGACCTGGTACTGCGGGTCGGATGCGTCTGAATCGACAGCAACAATCTGCCCCACCGGCATATCTTCAACTGATTGTGAATACGCAGCCCATTTCAGAAAGGAAGGGTCGGACTGCAATTCATCCCAACTGACATCACCTTGCCACCACAGGCCAAGCAAAAACAGCGGGTAACCTATAAGCCCCTGTATTCCATCGGCGGCGGGAAGCCCGGTGTTGGCAGCGACAACTCCGGCAAAACGGTCTGGCATTTCGGCCAGCGTTCGCAAACCTATCAGCCCGCCCCAGTCCTGAATAAACAGCGTGATATCCTGCAACTGTAACGCGGTTATCAACGTCTTGATATGTGCCACATGCCCGCTGTGGCTGTGCGCTGACATCAGCGCCGGCTTGTCGGATCGGCCAAAACCAATCAGGTCCGGCACTATGACGCGGTAGCCCGCATCTGCCAGCACCGGAATCATTTTGCGGTAGAGATAGCTCCAGGAAGGTTCGCCGTGCAACAGAAGTACGACCTGGCCCTGTTCGGGACCTTCATCCACATAATGCATTCTGACATCATCCAGCTGCAGATAGTGCGGCGCAAAAGGGTAATCGGCCAAAGAGCGGAATCTCTCGTCCGGTGTCCTGAAGATGCCGGGGGAAATCTCGTCTGCCAATGTCGTCTGCGCAGACATCAATACAAAACCTGTCAGCCACAGAACCCTGAAAGCTGATTTTTTAATGCTGATCCGGATGTCCAACATAGTTTCCTTGTTTGCTGACTGGGACTTCTGCAACAGAAGTTACATTAATTTGGCCAATAGATATGTTCATCGTCCGGGTATTCTGTCCGCCCTAATGGTTTGTCGATACTGACCGGCATTTCAACAACGGACGGCCACATGGGGTCAGGCAGTTCAGCATTGTGTTGATCGAGCAGACTGGTCAGTTCTGCCAGCTTCTCCGGGTTTTGCGATGACACTTCAAATTGTTCAGTAGGATCATTCTGCAGATTGAATAACCAGACTTTGTCGGGACGCTGTGCGCGTTGCAGTTTCCAGCCATCTGCAATCACTACCTGATAATGTCCGCTTCTCCAGAACAAGGCGTCATGGGGGTCACCTGCCACTTCCTGAGTGATAAAGGGAATCAGATTGACTCCATCTATTACTCTGTCATCGGGCAGTGCAGCGCCTGCGGCGTAAGCCAGCGTGGGCAATACGTCGGTATGATGCGTAAACGGCAGAAACTCCGTGCCTGGCTCAATGACATCCGGCCACTTGATGAAAAACGGCACTCTGATACCGCCACCAAAGAACGTGGTTTTCCATCCGCGATAGGGTTGGTTTATGTCAGGCAGTCCGAGGTAGTGAGCCCCGCCATTATCGGAGGTAAAGATAACAATGGTGTTATCTTCCAGCCCATTTTCCCGCAGTGCATCGGTTACCTGCCCGACACCGCGATCCAGCGCTTTGATCATGGCGGCATAAACCCGCTCAGTGTGGTTTTCGATATGGTCCAGCGCGTCGTAGTCCGATTTGAGGGCTTGCAGCGGCGAGTGCGGTGCCCAATGCGCCAGGTATAAAAAGAAGGGCTGGTTCTTGTTTTTTTCAATTGCAGTGATGGCTTCCCGGGTCAGATAGTCAGTCAGGTATCCCTCGGCCGCAAACCGGGCTCCCTCATTAAAATTCATCGAATAACGCGCTACCGACCAGAAAAATTTGTCGATAGGATCAAAGTCCTGACGGGCGTTTACAGCATCCGGGTGATCCACCGGCAGGTACAACAGACCTGCCAGATTCAGGCTTTCATCAAATCCCTGCCCGGTCGGTTCAGAACCGTTTGTACTACCAAGATGCCACTTGCCTATATGGATGGTTTTGTAATCTTGCGCCTTTAAAAGATCGGCTATGGTTTGCTCGGACTGCGGCATACCCATACTGCTGAAATCATTCTGATAAACGCCGGGTTGGCCCAGATGGCTGATCAGTGAACGTCTGTAGTCCGCCTCGATCTGTCTGTCCAGTCTTGCAGTGATGTCGGCCATACCATTGGGCAGAGGTGTAAACTCAAAACCAAAGCGGGTGGCATAGCGCCCGGTCAGCAACGCTGCTCTGGACGGTGCACACACGGCACTCGATGACATGCCTTGGCTGAGCGCAACGCCCTGTCGGGCAATATTATCGATGTTGGGCGTTGGCACAGTGCCATTTGCCACACCGCCTCCGTAGAAACTGATGTCGTTCCAGCCAAGGTCGTCCGCAACAATCAAAACAATGTTCGGTTGCTGGCTTGTTCTCGGGCCTTCTGGCCCCTGTTGCCAGAC
This sequence comes from Pseudohongiella sp., assembly GCA_030651695.1. GTDB lineage: Bacteria > Pseudomonadota > Gammaproteobacteria > Pseudomonadales > Pseudohongiellaceae > Pseudohongiella. Next base: position 37,531 of record JAUSCD010000004.1, read on the forward strand.
AACGGGCTGATTCGGGCCGGTCGGGCTTGTAAAATCGATCATCAATCCCGGCAGGTAGATAATCCAGCGGTCTATGGTCAGCCAGGCCAGCAAGGGAAATGAGAGCAGTATCAGAACAAGGGCCGATATTTTTTTGGCCAGACTCATTGCTGCAAACCCTCTTCAGAGATCGGTTCAAGCGAGCGTGCACAACGAAAGCCAACGTGCATAAGTGTGCTGTCGGGTGTGGAGTGGCTGCGCGCCGACACCCGATAGCCGTGACAGACCGCCGCATCGCACAAGAACGATCCGCCGCGCTGCACTTTGCTCACCCCTTGTTGCGGCGCATCAAACTGGCCTTCTCTGCCGGCATAAGAGCCATACCAGTCAGCCGTCCATTCCCATACGTTGCCGGCCATATCCGTCAACCCCGCTGGCGAGACCCCGAATCTGCCCACGGGTGATGTCACCGGATATCCATCCGAAGCGTCATTCAGAACAGGGAATACTCCTGTCCAGACATTTGCCAGGTAGTCTCCCTCTTTCAGCAGTTTGTCTCCGAAGGCATAGGACACTTCACCCTCATGCCCGGTTCTGGCTGCATGCTCCCATTCCACCTCTGATGGCAGTCGTTTACCCTGAGCAGCACAGTAATTAACCGCATCGTGCCAGGAAACCTGCGTAACCGGGTGGTTGGGACTGGCGTCAATACTTTCATTGCCGAATGGTTTTTTCCAGTTCGCCCCTTCCTGCAAATACCAGTGACCGGTACCAAACTGCATGACAGCGGCGCTTCCCAACTGTTCTGCTGTGCTGATGTAATTGTGCGAATTTACAAATTCTGAAAATGCGCTGACTGTGACAGGAGTTCTGTCGAGGAAAAAGCTTTCCACCCGCGCCTCAAAAACGGCTTGTTCATCTGCCTGACCCTGAAGAGACCCGATCCGGGAAACTCCCGCAGGAATCAGCACCATTTTTGGTGATGGGCCGGCAAATGATAAGGATGGTGCTACAATCAGCGCTAAAACCAGTGCAGCCGACCGTCGCGTAGCGATATTTCGTACCAGATAAGAGCAGTTGACCATATCGGATTGTTGCCCCTTGTTTTAATTATCCATCAGTATAATTATGCGAATTTATACTGTCCACCTTTCATTTTATTTGACTTTTTAATGACAGAAACCTCAAAAAACAAATCACGCGCCGGCAGGCCTGTAAACGCCAACCCTGAACATCAAAGGGAAAATATACTCCGTGCGGCACTGGCCGAATTTTCCGCCAAAGGCTTTGCCGGTGCTTCTGTGCGTACAATTGCGCAGGAAGCCGGCGTTGCGCACGGCCTGATCCGGCATTATTTCCTGAGCAAAGAAGAACTGTTCAGGTCAACAGCGGATTACCTGTTTGGTCAGATACATAAGTCTTTGATTGAGTCAGCCGGTAATGAATCTGCCACCAATCCTGTCCAGCAGCTGCAACAGCAAATCCGCGCATTTGTCCACTTATCCGCAAAACTGCCGTACATGGCAGCATTTTTGATGCAGGCAGGTCTGGATGGTGGCGAGCACTTTTTGTATGTTGTTAACAAGTATGTGAAACCCTTACAGGAACTGTCTCTTGCTCCCTACCGGGAGGCCGTTGCGCAAGGTCTGATGCGCGATTTTGAACCCGATTTTGTATTTTTGATCGCTACCCATGCCGCTACGGCTCCTTTTGCCAACAGCGCCATCCGTAACGTCGTAGTCGGCGACTATATGGAGGACACTGCAAAAATTGACCGATATGCGGACACCTTAATCGATATCCTGATGTCCGGGTGCATAAAAAAGGCCGGTTTCTGATAATTCTCGTCCGGTTCACACGGAGGATCACACCAGGCATGACCTAGTTGTATTTTGTAAACAAATCGCCGTAATTTCCCTGTTTTTCCACGAACATATTGTCTTTGTTAACGTTAATTTAACCGTTATCCAACAGTTACACGCTGCTTTTATGTAGTGGGTTCATGTAGTGTCCCTGTGCCATTAAAATTCAAGGGAAAACCATGAAGAATCTGAATACCCCAGTTGTTCCGGGTGTGGTAGGAACACGTTTCAACGGCTCGACACATTCATTTGCACTGAACTCTGCAAAGGGCCTGTCGCGCCTGTCTGCTATTGGACTGCTGACGCTTTACGCCGCATCCGGTCTGGCGCAAACCTCAGACGGTCAAACCCCTGGCCGTCAAGCCGCAGGCACTCAGAACAGTTCTGCAGCTCCCGCCCTGCAAGAAGTGCTGATCACCGAACGCAGCATAGAAAGTACGCTGCCACTTGAACTCTCTCGTTTCGGTGTCGATCTTGAAATCGTGACCGAAGAGCAGGTACGCAATCACGGTTTTGTCGACGTTGCCCAATCCCTGGAGATGTTGGTACCCGGCGTGCACCTGACAACCCAGGCCGGTGCCTTCAGCTACATCAATGTGCAAATGCAGGGTTCACGCAACAGCGACCTGCTTTGGGCACTGGACGGGGTAAGAATCAATAACCGCCTTTATAACAGCACCAGCCCTGCCGATACTTTGCCCTCAAGTATGATAGAGCGGCTGGAGATATTAAAAGGCAGTCACGGCCTGATGTATGGCACTCAGGCGATCGCCGGCGTAGTAAATGTGGTTACACGTGGTTTTTCTTCTACACCCGATGGCTCGGTGACACTGGGCGCAGGCAGCAATGGCCAGCGCCGGGCCAATGGATACGTGCGCGGTTCGCTGGGTGATCACAAAGTAGTTGCCTGGGCCTCAAAAGACCAGACTGACGGTTACGAGCTTTACGACAACTACCAACCTACAGCAATCAACAAAAAACGCGGTTATGACGTTGACAGCATTGGCCTCAAATACGGCTACGATTTCAGTGAGACGCTCAGTTTCAGCGCCACCGGTATCCAGACTAACGCCCGGCTGGACTACCCCAACGTCAGCAACGTGTCAGTAAACGATCGTGAAGAATCCATCCTTAGCGCCAAGTTCGATTACATTCCAAGCGATACCGCCCAGTTTATTCTCAAAGGCTATTACCATAGCTGGGATACAGACTACTACACCCCTCCGAATCCATCCGCCTACTGGGGATATAAGGACAAGGGTTTGACCGCTGCTACTGTGCTCAAACCACACCGCTTTTTTGAGTATCACCTCGGTTACGACTACCAGACTTACGAAGGTCAGGATGAAGTATTGGTGATTGCAGGCCTGCGCGAAGAAGTTCACGCGGTTTACACACAGATACGAAGCAGTGACGACTTGTCGGAGCGTGCACGCTTTGCGGCGGGTGTGCGCTACAACGAAACCGGTGGAAACGACTCGACTGTATGGAACGCATCCGGCGTTTACGAGCTCACTGATTCTTTGTATGTACAGGGCATGGTGGCTACATCCTTTATGTTGCCCAGTGCTGAAAACCTCTACCGCATACACTGCCCTACAGGTCAGAACTGCACACATGGCAATCCCAACCTGGCACCAGAAGAAAGTTTCGCAGTAAACCTTTCGGTGGGCGGGTTGTTAGATGCAGCCGACCGTCAGTTCAACTGGCAGCTGACTGGCTGGGACAGGAAAGTCGACAATCTGATTACCACCGATGCTATCCCAGCCGGGCAGATTGGTCAGTTCCCCGACGGTTTCACGCGCACTTTTATCAACGTCTCTGATGAAGTGACCGTCCGCGGCGGTGAGTTACTATTTAGCGGCCCGGTTAGTGACGCGGTCTCTTTCAATCTCAGTTATACCTACAGCAAAGAAGAGGCACGTGGCACTAATCAACAGATCTCAGACCGACCCCGTCGTCAGTATAAAGGTTCGCTGTCCTATGCTTCGCAGACCCTGCCTTTAGGTGCCAATCTGGCGGTGAAATATGTTGGCCGCAAATCGTCGAATGTGACCGGTTTTGGTACGCAATACTACGGCGATGCCTACGTGGTTGATGCCGGTGCGCATGCTTATCTGGACGCCGCTGAAAAACACCGCGTCACTCTGCGTGTTGAAAACCTGCTGGATGAAACCGTTGCGACTGCAGTGAACTCAGCCGTGTTAGTGGGGTCGAACCCCCAAGAGCGCTTCCTGTGGCAGCGCCTGGCAGTGCCCCGTTCCCTGTATGTTAATTACCAATACAGCTTCTGAGCTGCGTACTGCCGTGCCAGACCCTGTAATTGGCAGTGTCTGGTTTATTATCGTTCGGCAGGGACGCTGAGCGACCTTTTTGCGGTATCGTTTTAAGTGCGGTGCCTGAGAGACTTTCTGATATGCGTTTTATCTTGCTTGTACATCGCTACCTCGCCGTTGCTGTTGGCTTCTTGATGACACTGTGGTGCCTTTCCGGTTTTGTCATGATGTATCAGGCCATGCCGGTTCTCAGCAATGAGCAGCGCCTGAATGGACTGCAGCCGCTGACGCTTACCGAGTGTTGCAATCTGGGCGATTATGCTCCGCACGATAGCACGCCACTTGGTAATTTTCGTATTGAAATGCTGTTGAGCGAACCCGTGCTGCGTTTTGCTACGGGTCAGGACAACCAGATTATCTCCTTACGTTCAGGCGAAGCTATGCCTGCACTCTCCTCTGACCAGGTGCTTGAGGTGGCGGAGCTTTACCGCACGGGCAACGGTGTCGCTGGCACTTCTGTCGCACGCGGTACCATCGAGACGGATCAGTGGACAATACAAAGCGCGCGCCGCAATCAACCTGCCTGGCATATCGCTTTTAACGATGCCGCCGGAACTGAAATTTACATCAACGGCCGCACCGGAGAAGTATTTCAGCAAACCAACCGACGTGAGCGGGTACTCGCCTGGCTTGGCGCTATTCCCCATTGGCTCTACCCTGCTGTGCTGCGACAAAACGGAGCACTGTGGACTGACGTAGTGGTCTGGACCTCCATTCTGGGAACCTTTCTTGCTGCCACAGGAATGTACGTCGGCATAACCCGTCTGCGTCGTCGGCGCGATACCAATGAACTCAGATCACCCTACAAAGGCTGGTGGTATTGGCATCACGTGAGTGGCCTCTTTTTTGGTGTGCTGGTGCTGACCTGGGTGTTCAGCGGTTTGATGACAATGAACCCCTGGGGCGCTCTGAGCGGAGGTGGTGGCGGCAACTACCGGCCACAACTGACAGGCAGCGCACAATGGTCTGATCTCAAGCAGTTTCTTGCAGCAGTTGAAAATGGCAGCGCACAGTTACCTGATTCCGGCAACATCAAGCAGATCACGCCCACCGTGTTTGATCATCGTTTGTATCCTATGCTCCACCTTCAGCATGGCGAACAGCGCCGACTTGATTCAAACGGCAGGTTGGCAACATTACAAATCGCAGACATTGAGCGAGTTGTTACTGCGCTCGACACGCCCGTCATTACGACTGGCCTGATGTACGGCGAAGACAGTTATTACTACGGACACAAGCGCGAAGTGCCTCTTCCTGTCTATCGCGTTATCATGGACGACGCAGAACAGACTCGCATTTACATCAATACAGAAACCGGCGCCGTGCGCAGTCTGGGCACCACAGGACGCTGGTCACGCTGGATCCGCACCGGGTTGCATGATCTCGATTTCCCGGTGTTACGCCTGCGTCCGCTCTGGGACATTGTTGTTATTTTGCTTTTGATTGGTGTCACAATGGTGTGTGGCACAGGAACATGGATGTCCTTTAGACGAATCCGACGCGATATAAAAAGTTTGCGACGTCGTCTGGCAGCGCCCCGCACCAGCAAACTATCCACTCATTAAACAAAAGTGATTTTTATGAATTCTGCAAAATATCTGGTATTACTTATTTCCGGCGTTCTGCTCGTCGCCTGCAGTCAGGACACGGACCAGGCTGCTCCGGCTGAACCTGTGGCCTGGATAGACATGCCGCTGAGCGAAAACACCTGGTGGCCTGCCGACAGAGAGTTCCGCACCGGCACGTACCAGATTGTTCTGGATGCCTTTGCCGGGCTTGAATTCAAACTCGGCATGAACGCCGGCGACATGATTGTGTATGAATGGGACGCAGGAAACATCGAACCAGAGATGCTGCTGTCCGAGTTCCATGGCCACACCGAACGTCAGGGCGATGCACCCGGCAATTTAATGTTTTACAGCAATCATACCAACGGCAGCGAAAGAGGCACCTTGCTCGCCCCGTTTAGCGGCATTCACGGCTGGTATCTCAAGAACAATAGACTCGAAGAAATTGTGGTAACCCTGAAAGTCGCAGGGTTTTATGAGGAGGTTGCACAATAGCCCCCTGATACAAGTTACCTCCATCCGGCAGCGATCTGTTTTCAATCCACCCGTATTCTGCGGTATGGTTAGAAAGTAAGTTGCACTTCCTCGACCGGTGCTGCCAACAATGGAGGCTTTTATGATATGGATACTGGCGCTGCACATTGTCATGCTCCTGTGCTGGTGCGCTTCCTTGTTGTATCTGCTGAGCGTGATTGCAGGAGCCTGCCCGTCTCGCAGCGGACAGGCCGAATTGCCGGCGGTCTACCAACATCACGATTCTCTGGCCAGGTTTGTATTCACTACTGTGGCCACGCCAGCGGCCTTGCTGGCTATTATTTCCGGAACAGCAGTGTTCCTTGTCTATCAGACCGTTGAGCCCTGGTTAATAGTCAAAATGACTTTGGTGACGATGCTGGTGGCCGGACACGCATGGGCGGGGAAACTGATTCTCAGACTTGAAGCCGATGGACCTGTGCGCAACCAGGCAATCATATTGGCTTGCGGACTCAGTGTGCTGATGCTGATTATTGTGTGGATTGTGTTAGCCAAACCTGATGGCGGAGCAAACCCATGGTAATAGTACAGTGGGCTTTATATATCCGGTCGGTTTCCCGCCGCCTCTTCCAGATCAACGCCAACGGCATACTCGTAAACCAGTTGCGCTCCCAAAAAACCAGTCACGCCAATCAGCAAACCGCTAAGGAGCGACAGGTACAGACCCCATGGCAATATGGCCGTATCCGCGCCCGCGCTGAATCGCAGCAACCAGTTCAAAGACGCCAGCGACAACAACATGACTGCCAGAATGCCGTGACACCAGGCCGTGATTACTCGCCGGATCTGCCTGACCAGAATCAGATCAGCCAAACCTGCACAACCGGACAGTGCCCCTCCCAGCGCTCCCACGCCAGACAACCACAGGCCGGCACGGGCCCAGAAATAGTCACTGGTCAGCAAATAAGCAAGATCGGTTGCGACCAGGCCGAACAGCGCAGCCACCGGAAAATGGATCATCGCCGGATGCAGTGGATGGCCGAACATCGTTATTTTACTGCCGATAGGTCTGAGGGTAGCTTTGGCTGGCATACGCAACGATCCTTCCTTTGTCTGTTGAAGCCCTGCAATGTATTAAGATCCAGCTTAACAGCCTCACGGCTGATGATCATCCCTCTCCTTGTCACGGCCTGCAGCGGACCATTGTCCATTCTCGACCCTGCCGGCACTGCTGCCGCAGAGACAGCCCCTTTGTGGTGGGGAATGTTTGGCTTTTTTACGCTGGTCTTGTTTGCCGTAGTGCTGGCTTTTGTCTATGCCGTCCGGCGTACCCCGCGCAGCCACACGGAGCCAGGTCCAGATACAAGCGAATCTGACACGCCACAACTTCAGCGGCAGCATCAGGTCTGGATAGTCGGCGGCGGAATTGTGCTTCCGGTTGCAACCATCGTTACGCTGCTGGTTTTTGGTATCCCGGCAGGTAACCGGATGGCGGGAGTTGGTATCGACCCCGATCAGGCTCTGCACATAGAAGTAACCGGCTATCAGTGGTGGTGGGAAGTCCGCTACCCCAATCTGTCTCTTACTCTGCGCGATGAGGTCCACATTCCCGCTGGGGTACCCGTTCGATTACACCTGACCAGCGCGGACGTCATCCACTCGTTCTGGGTACCGCGCATAGGCCAAAAACTGGACATGATCCCGGGCCATGTCAACGAGCTGCTTTTGCAAGCTGATGCGCCCGGCATCTATCCGGGGGTTTGCGCCGAATTCTGCGGGCTGGCACATGCCCACATGAAGTTTAGTCTGCATGTGCACTCACCTGAAGACTTCGCCGCCTGGCAAACTGCTCAGCAACCGGGGGCCGCTGAATGAACGACTTCCAACAACCAGATCAAAACAGGCATGACCGAGACCAGGAATTACATCGTGGATTGATGGCCATCTGGTCGAATCTGCCGGGCTGGGGCTCGCTGTCGGCAGTCAACCACACAACGGTGGGCGTGCGCTTCATGGTGACTGGCGCTGTTTTCTTTTTGATCGGCGGTGTACTGGCCATGTTGATGCGCAGTCAGCTGGCATTGCCGGACAACACGCTGATCGACGCGGCCCTCTACAATCAACTTTTCACCATGCACGGCACGGTGATGATGTTTCTGTTTGCAATTCCTGTACTGGAGGGGCTGGGCATCTACATGGTGCCCAAGATGACGGGCACGCGCGACCTGTTATTTCCAAGGATAGGAGCGTTTGGTTACTACTGCTATCTGTTTGGCGGCATCATTATTATGTACAGCCTGTTTGCAGGTATCGCACCGGATGCCGGCTGGTTCATGTACACACCGCTCAGCGACGCCGAGTTCAGCCCCGGGCGCGGATCGGACTTCTGGTTGCTGGGTATCACCTTTGTCGAAATATCAGCTGTGTCCGCTGGTGTAGAGCTGACGGTTTCCATTCTGCGGGGCCGCGCTCCCGGGATGACGCTGACGCGGATGCCAATCTTCTGCTGGAGCATCCTTGCGATGTCCCTGATGATAGTTTTCGGATTTCCGCCATTAATTCTGGCCAGCATCCTGCTTGAACTTGAACGCGCTGCCAGTATGCCGTTTTTTAATGTTGCTGCCGGCGGAGACCCGCTGTTGTGGCAACATCTGTTCTGGCTATTCGGCCACCCTGAGGTCTATATCATTTATCTGCCGGCCGCTGGCGTGGTTTCCACATTGATCCCGGTCTTTGCGCGCCGCCCGCTGGTTGGTTATGGCTGGGTGGTATTTTCGATTGTACTGATGGCGTTTATCAGTTTTGCTATTTGGGCACACCACATGTTTACGGTAGGCATCCCGGTGGCCGCCCAGGCGTTTTTCTCCATTGCCAGTATGCTGGTAGCCATCCCGACCGGTATCCAGGTTTTTTCCTGGCTCGCCACTTTGTGGAGTGGCCGGGTTGTTTTTGCGTTACCCATGCTGTGGATTTTTGGTTTTCTGGTGATTTTTGTTTGTGGCGGACTGACCGGCGTGATGCTGGCACTGGTGCCGTTTAACTGGCAGGTGCATGACACCCATTTTGTTGTGGCACATATGCATTACGTTCTGGTCGGTGGCATGTTTTTCCCGATGATGGCCGGGCTTTACTACTGGCTGCCATTATTTTCTGGTCGCATGCCATCAGAAAACCTCGGCCGCTGGGGATTTTGGCTGACCTTTGGTGGTTTTAATATGACCTTCCTGCTGATGCACCTGACAGGATTGTTGGGCATGCCGCGCAGGGTCTACACCTACGAGTCTGGCCTGGGCTGGGACTGGCTCAATCTGCTGTCGTCGGTGGGCGGCTTCGTTATGGCGGCAGGTATCGCAGTGATCATTATCGACATTGCCATGCATTTCCGATTTGGTCGTAAAGCTCCGCAAAATCCTTGGCAGGCAGATACCCTTGAGTGGGCGCTGGAGGCTCCTCCACCACCCTATAATTTTATTTCCATACCCAGTGTGTCGAGCCGCCATCCATTGTGGGATAACCGGAACCTTGCACAGGAAATAGCCGCCGGGGAACATGCAATGGCCGACTTTGAACATGGCCGCAGAGAAGTACCTTACACCAGTGGCCTGGATGCCAGGCCACAATCCATTGTGCATTTACCGGGAAATTCATGGATACCCTTGCAGGCAGCCACCGTTATGGCAGTGCTGTGCATCTGTCTGTTGACACGTTGGTATCTGCTTGCAGCAGTCACTGCGGTGATCAGTGGCGTCATGTTGCTGCGCTGGAGCTGCTTTAATGGGGCGCATCCGCAATCCGCTCCGGTAAATGACAAACGCGCTGACGATCTTCAGCTACATTCGCGCACACTCGATGGTCCGGGAATCCGGGGGATGAAAGTCACTATAATGGCGGATGCAACGCTTTATCTGTGTCTGTTGTTCGGCTGGATATATTTCTGGATATCACCGGATCGTCCGTTGCCTGATCAGATGCCATTGGATGTCAGTGTCATGGTCGCTTGCTCGTTGTTTGTCCTTCTCGCTAACCTGAGTTATCTCACTGCTGTCCGTCGCGCCAAAGCGGGTATGGGTACGGGTCTTGAGTACCGGTTGTGGCTGACATGCGCTTTTGGTTTGCTGCATTGTATTAGCCTTGCGTGGATACTGGTCTTCTCCCCCTTGCAGTTCACCACGCTGACTCACGATGCGTTAATCATGTTTGCAATACTTTACCTTATGTTCCATAGCGTGCTTGCGCTCTTCCTGACACTTATACAAATACAGCGCTATCGAGCCGGGTACGTCAGTGAGCTTCTTCCTTATGAGTTCCTGGTTCTTGCACCCTGGTGGATCTACACCACCGTGATCGCGTGGTCTGTGCTGATCATCTTTGCAGGCTTGCCGATGTTGTGGCCAATTGGCTGAGGACAGAAAACTTGAACGTTCCGGTCCCGCTGCTGGCAGTTGTAGCAATAGCACTGCTGGTCATAAGCAATGATGCGCTGGCCCACAATCCCTTCTCCGGTTCTATCGAACAGCGAATAGCGGGCAGCATAAGTGCCTTACTCCTGTTGAGCTTCTGGTGGGTGTATGTTCGTGGCAGCAATCGCGTCAGCCCCGGGTTTAACCAGGAGCTGGGTTTTTATCTGATTTGTGTCATTTGTGGCATCACCATATTGGGTCCACTCGATGAGCTTGCCAGCAACAGCACCGCTGCTCACATGAGTCAGCATATGTTGCTGATCGTTGTGATTGCCCCGCTTTGGGTGCTCACCCGTCCCCTGCCGCAATTGGTAGCTGGCGGACTGCGCCTGATGTTGCCATTTTGGAAACCCTTGTTGCGGCTGGTCCGGCAACCGATGACAACGGCTTATCTGCACGGCGCCGCAATCTGGATCTGGCATATCCCATGGTTCTACATGCTGGCAGTTGAAAGTCCCGGGTGGCACACTTTTGAACATGCTTGTTTTCTGGTCACCGCGGGCCTGTTCTGGTGGGCTGTACTGAGATGCAGCAGTCGCAACCTGCCGACTGCCGCTCTCGCACTACTATTCACCCTGATGCATACCGGGTTTCTCGGTGCTATCCTGACTTTCGCCCGGCTACCTCTTTATGATGAATCACGCACTCTTGCCGATCAGCAACTGGCGGGTCTGATCATGTGGGTAGCCGGTGCTTTTCCGTATCTGCTGGGAATCAGTTGGCTGGCGCGACGCTGGTACCGACGCCATTCCCATGATGGTTGACTTGTGCCACTGCCGATTATTCCACCGTCACCGACTTTGCCAGGTTGCGCGGGTGATCCACATCAGTGCCTTTGAGAATCGCCACGTGATACGAAAGCAATTGCAGCGGAATCGTGTACAAAATTGGAGACAGTACATCCGGTACCGGAGGCAAACGAATCAGCTGGTAGTCACCCTCGTCATCAAATCCCGCGGTTTCATCTGCTATCACAAATAACTTGCCACCTCTCGCGCTTACTTCTGCCAGGTTGCCTTTTAACTTACCCAGCAACTCATCGTTTGGCGCGATCGCAATCACCGGCATTTTATCGTCCACCAATGCCAATGGGCCGTGTTTGAGTTCACCGGCGGGATAGGCTTCTGCGTGAATGTAGGAGATTTCTTTTAGCTTGAGAGCGCCTTCTTTGGCTACCGGATACTGAATACCGCGCCCGAGAAATAGCGCGTGGTGCTTGTCTGCCAGATTGATGGAAAGCTGCTGAATGGCTTTGTCCTGCTTCAGCACTTTATTTATCAAATCCGGCAGTCGATGCAGATCTTTGACGTATTGCTCCTCATCCTGACTAGTCATGCCGTTGCGGCGCCCGAGTACAAGAGCTAGCAATAACAGCGCAGTAAGCTGAGTGGTGAACGCTTTGGTGGATGCAACACCAATCTCACGGCCGGCCATTGTAAGCAACGAAAAATCCGACTCTCTTACAAGAGAACTGGTTGCTACATTACAGATCGCAAGACGGCCAACGTAATCCGCTTCCTGTGCATAACGTAGTGCAGCGAGCGTGTCCGCTGTTTCCCCGGACTGAGAGATTGTTACGAACAAAGTGCCCGGTCGCACAATAATATTACGATACCGGTAGTCGCTTGCGATATCGACCTGCGATGGCATTTTTGCGATATTTTCAAGCCAATACTTGGTTATTAACCCGGCATGGAAGCTGGTGCCACAGGCCACAATCTGTACGTTAGTGACCTGATCGAATATGGCTTTTGCTTTGATGCCAAATGCCTCTTCCAACACATGTTTATCGCTGATGCGTCCACTCAAGGTGTTCTTGACTACCTTTGCCTGCTCGTAAATTTCCTTGAGCATGAAATGGCCGTATTCACCTTTTTCGATTTCATCAATCTCACTTTGTATACGCGTCGTCTTCCTTTCTACCGGCGTGTCGCCAGAGAATATTCTGATTTTATCGCGAGTGACCTCAGCAACATCGCCCTCTTCCAGATAAATAAATCGGTCTGTTACCTGACCAAGCGCAAGCGGATCAGAGGCAACAAAGTTTTCGCCAATACCAACACCAATCACCAGCGGGCTGCCACTGCGTGCTACCACGACGCGATCTGGTTGTGATGTGCGGATAACGCACAGGCCGTAGGCGCCGTGCAGGCGGGCAACAATTCTTTGTACGGCGGTTAGTGTGTCGATTTCGTTTTTTGTGCATTCCTGATGCAACATGTGAACAACAACTTCCGTGTCAGTATCTGACAAAAACTCGTAACCGTCTTCGATCAGTTCCCGACGAAGTTCTTCATGGTTTTCGATAATGCCGTTATGCACTAACGCAAATTCATCGCGAGAGATATGGGGATGGGCATTGCGCTCACTCGGGACCCCGTGTGTTGCCCAGCGTGTGTGTGCTATACCGGTTTTACCGTGAACCGGCTCGCCGGCAATCTTGTCAACAAGCTCTTTGACTTTACCAACCGCTCTTACACATTTGAGCGTTGATGTTTTTCCATCTACAACTGCAAGGCCTGCAGAGTCGTATCCACGGTATTCGAGGCGCTTCAGGCCTTCGAGCAGGATACCAATTACATCACGTTGGGCTACCGCCCCCACAATTCCACACATAGTACAATTCCCTTAGTCTGCTTTGATCTTGACTGGTCGTTTCCAGCCGCTGATATTCCGTTGTTTGCCTCTGGCAACAGCCAAATCCTGATCTGGCACTTCGTGTGTAATAACTGACCCCGCACCTATAGTTGCATTAACCCCAACTGTTACTGGTGCCACCAATGCAGTGTTTGACCCGACAAATACGCCGTCTTTGATCGTGGTCTTAAATTTGTTTACACCGTCGTAATTGCAGGTAATGGTACCTGCCCCAATATTTACGGACGCGCCAAGCTCGGCATCGCCCACATAACTAAGGTGATTTATTTTACTCCCGGGCCCTACGATGGCTTTTTTGGTTTCAACAAAATTTCCTATTTTTGCCCCCGGCATCAGTACGGTACCAGGCCTCAATCTTGCGAAAGGACCTATCGTGCAGCGTTGTTCGACAACTACGCTTTCAAGATGGCTGTTGGCAAGTATCTCGCAATCATCACCTATCTCGCAGTTGATCAGCACTACATTAGGACCCACTGTTACCCGATTACCAATACGGTTTTTCCCTTCAAATACGATATTTATATCTAGAATTACATCGCGGCCAGCCTGCAATTCACCGCGCACATCAAGTCGATTGACATCAGCGATTGTAACGCCGCTCTTCGCCAGTTGACGGGCCTTATTCAGTTGGTAGCTGCGCTCAAGCTCGCTCAGCTGGAGTCTGTCATTAACGCCTTGCACTTCGTCAGCGTCAGAGGTTTGTAGACTGTTAATCTCGATACCAGCGTCGTGCGCGATGGATACTGTATCTGTCAGATAGTATTCACCCTGTGCATTGTTGGTGTTGAGTTGCTGGAGCCAGGACTTTAGTAGCCCGGCATTGAAGGCCATTATGCCGGTGTTTATTTCGGTTATTCTTCGCTGTTCCTCTGTGGCATCTTTTTCTTCGACTATCGCAACAATCTTGTTTTTGTTGTCACGGACGATGCGTCCGAGGCCGTGTGGTGTGTCAGTTACCAGAGTCAGCACAGCGATACCTGAATCAGCAGCTTTGTTAAGCAGACCAGACAAGCTGCCGGGCTTGATGAGTGGTACATCACCATACAGAACCAAAACCAATGCATTATCCTGTATGTGTGGAGCTGCCTGCATTACGGCATGTCCGGTTCCCAACTGTTCAGTCTGCTCCACCCAATTGAGTTTTTCTGAAAACTCACCAGGACTGTAACGTTGTTTGATCAGGTCTGACTGAAACCCTGTGACCAGATGCACTTTTTGCGGCATCACAGTCAGTGCGGCTTCCAAAACATGAGTGAGCATGGGCTTGCCTGCCAGTGCGTGTAGTACTTTTGGCAGATCTGAGTACATGCGGGTACCTTTGCCCGCTGCCAACACGACAACTTCTGTATGCATAAGTCTGGCCTGTTAAATAATCGCCAATAGAATTAATCCCGAAAAAAAAAGGGCAGCCCATAGGCTACCCTTTTTTCTATCTCTTTTCACTGACAACGGTTTATTTGCGCAACTGCTTTAGAGCACGCAACTGGGCAACGGCCTCTGCCAACTGAACTGCTGCACGAGAATACTCGAACTCAGCGTCTTTGTTTGCAATAGCTCTTTGCACATCATCAATAGCCTGTTGTGCCGCTGCTTCATCCAGATCGCCTGCGCGCAGCGCAGTATCTGCCAATACAGTAACGTTGCCACTTTGTACTTCAAGGTAGCCGCCGGAAACGTAGTAAATCTCTTCGGCGCCACCGGGCAATACGCAACGTACTGGCCCCGGGATCAGCTCAGTCAATAAGGGCGCGTGGCCGTAAACTACACCGAGATCTCCCAGAGAGCCGGTCGCCACTACCATTTCGACCATGCCGGAGAAAATCTGCTTCTCGGCACTTACGATGTCACACTGCATTGTCATCGCCATAATGTCCTACTCTTTGTGCGGTTTCAGACTCAGCCCTTGAGCTTGGCTGCTTTCTCAACGGCTTCATCAATGGTGCCTACCATGTTGAAAGCCTGCTCCGGAATGTGGTCGTAGTCACCATTCAGGATGCCTTTGAAACCGGCGATAGTGTCTTTCAGCGATACGTATTTACCAGGAGTATTGGTGAATACTTCTGCCACGAAGAACGGTTGTGACAGGAAACGCTGAATCTTACGTGCACGTGCAACGATCTGTTTGTCTTCTTCAGACAATTCGTCCATACCCAGAATCGCAATGATGTCTTTCAGTTCTTTATAACGCTGCAGAACCGTCTGTACTCCACGGGCAACGTCGTAATGATCCTGGCCGATAACCAGCGGATCGAGCTGACGTGAAGTGGAGTCCAGCGGGTCAATCGCAGGATAAATACCCAGCTCGGCAATAGAACGCGACAGTACAACGGTTGCGTCCAGGTGAGCGAAGGTGGTTGCCGGAGACGGGTCAGTCAAGTCGTCCGCCGGTACGTATACCGCCTGGATTGACGTGATGGAACCAGTTTTGGTGGAGGTAATACGCTCCTGCAGCACGCCCATCTCTTCCGCCAGCGTTGGCTGGTAACCTACCGCAGAAGGCATACGGCCCAGCAAAGCTGATACTTCTGTACCGGCCAGTGTGTAACGGTAGATGTTGTCAACGAAGAACAGAACATCTCGGCCTTCGTCACGGAATTTTTCAGCCATGGTCAGACCAGTCAATGCTACACGCAGACGGTTTCCTGGTGGCTCGTTCATCTGGCCGTAAACCATCGCCACTTTTGACTCGGGCAGGTTGTCCAGATCGATTACTTTGGACTCAGCCATTTCGTGATAGAAGTCGTTACCTTCACGGGTACGCTCACCTACACCGGCGAATACTGACAGACCGCTGTGTGCTTTTGCGATGTTGTTGATCAGTTCCATCATGTTTACGGTTTTACCTACACCCGCACCACCGAACAGACCCACTTTGCCGCCTTTTGCGAACGGGCAGATCAGGTCGATAACCTTGATGCCTGTTTCCAGCAGTTCATTGGATGCTGACAGCTCATCGTAGGCTGGTGCTTTTCGGTGAATAGGCATGCGCTCTTGTTCGCCGATTGGACCACGTTCGTCAATCGGGTTACCGAGAACGTCCATGATTCGACCCAGAGTTTCTTTACCAACTGGAACAGAAACCGGAGCGTTGGTGTTGGTAACTTCCAGTCCGCGACGCAGACCTTCAGTACTACCCATCGCGATGGTACGAACAACGCCGTCGCCCAGCTGCTGCTGAACTTCGAGTGTGATTTTGCCGCCTTCGACGGACAGTGCACTGTATACACGAGGTACTACTTCCCGCGGGAATTGTACGTCGATTACTGCACCGATAATTTGTACGATACGACCGCTACTCATGTCCGGTTCCTCTTCAGTATTCCTGATCTTCTATCTGGTTAAATTCAATGTCTGCCGTGAGCACTTAAACCGCGGCCGCACCGCTAACAATCTCTGAAAGCTCTTGTGTGATAGATGCCTGACGCGCTTTGTTGTAAATCAAACCCAGCTCTTCTATCAGATCTCCGGCATTGTCTGTCGCGTTCTTCATCGCGAGCATCCGGGCGGCCTGTTCGCTGGCGATGTTTTCAACCACGCCCTGATATACCTGTGTTTCGATATATCGGTTAAGCAGGCCGTTCAACAACGCTTCTGGCGCGGGCTCGTAAATATAGTCCCAATGGTGCTTCAACGACGTGTCATCCGACGGCTGTAGTGGCAACAATTGCGCAACCACAGGTTTCTGAGTCATTGTGTTGACAAAAGAATTGCTGACAAGATACAGGCGGTCAATTTCACCAGCGGTAAACTTATCCAGCATTACCTTCACAGCGCCAACTACCTGACTTAACTCAGGCGCATCACCCAGACCACGAATGGAAGCAACTACTTTGCCGCCGTAACTGTTGAAGAACGTCGCAGCTTTAGCACCTACAGCAGCAAACTCAACGGAAACGTCTTTTTTACGCCACTCAGCAACTTCTTTAACAACTGCCTTGAACGCATTGATGTTCAGACCGCCGCACAGGCCGCGATCTGAAGATACAACGATGTATGCAACGCGTTTTGCTTCCCGCGTGTTGAAATACACGTGACGATACTCAGGATTCGCATTCGCCACATGTCCAATCACGTTGCGGATATGAGTGGCATAGGGTTTACCCAGCGCCATCCGCTCCTGAGATTTACGCATCTTGGACGCAGATACCATTTCCATGGCACTGGTTATTTTCCGCGTGTTATTGATGCTGGAGATCTTATTCCGAATCTCTTTGCCACCAGCCATAATTCACCGCCTACCAAAAAATTACCAGGTCTGGGTTCTACCAGGTTTGTGTTGCTTTGAACTGCTGAATCAGCGCCTTGAATTTTGAGGCGATATCATCATTGTAGTCCGGCTTGGCGTTGACGCTTGCCAACAGCTCAGCGTGCTGGCTTTTGGCGTAAGACAACAGTGCTTTTTCAAAGGCAACGACCTTCAGCAGCTCCACATCTTTCAGGAAGCCTTCGTTGGCAGCAAACAGTACCAGACCCATTTCAGCAACTGACAGCGGCGCGTATTGGCTCTGCTTCATCAGCTCTGTTACGCGCTGACCGTGTTCCAGCTGTGCACGTGTGGCTTCGTCCAGATCAGAAGCAAACTGGGCGAATGCTGCCAGCTCGCGGTACTGAGCCAGGGCGATACGAATACCACCGCCCAGTTTCTTGATGATCTTGGTCTGAGCTGCACCACCTACACGCGATACTGACAGACCCGCGTTGATAGCAGGACGGATACCAGCATTAAACAGGTTGGTTTCCAGGAAGATCTGACCGTCAGTGATAGAGATCACGTTGGTTGGAACGAATGCGGAAACGTCACCGGCCTGTGTTTCGATAATTGGCAGCGCAGTCAATGAACCGGTCTGGCCTTTTACTTCACCGTTGGTGAACTGCTCAACATAATCGGCGCTCACACGTGATGCGCGCTCGAGCAGACGTGAATGCAAATAGAACACGTCGCCAGGATAAGCTTCACGGCCTGGCGGACGGCGCAGCAGCAGGGAAATCTGACGGTAAGCCCAAGCCTGTTTGGTCAGGTCGTCATAAATGATCAGGGCGTCCTGACCACGATCACGGTAGTACTCGCCCATGGAGCAACCTGAGTAAGGTGCCAGGTATTGCATGGAGGCCGGATCTGACGCACTGGCTGCAACAACAATGGTATATTCCATTGCGCCGTGTTCTTCCAGTCTGCTTACCACGTTAGCGATAGACGATTGTTTTTGACCGATCGCCACGTAAACGCACTTAACGCCTTTGCCTTTCTGGTTGATGATGGCGTCGATGGCGACAGCTGTTTTACCAACCTGACGGTCACCAATGATCAGCTCGCGCTGACCGCGACCAATCGGCACCATCGCGTCGATTGCTTTCAGACCGGTTTGTACTGGCTGATCAACTGACTTACGGGCGATTACACCAGGAGCAACTTTCTCAACCGGTGAGGTCATTTTGGCATTGATGGCGCCTTTGCCGTCGATGGGGTTACCCAGCGCATCAACTACGCGACCTTCAAGTTCAGGACCTACCGGCACTTCCAGAATACGGTTGGTGCAACGACAGGACTGGCCTTCCGCCAGACCCTGATAGTCACCCAGTACCACCGCACCCACGGAGTCACGCTCAAGGTTGAGCGCCATACCGAACAGGCCGCCTTCAAACTCGATCATCTCACCATACATAACATCGGCGAGGCCGTGAATACGAACGATACCGTCAGAAACGCTGACGATAGTACCTTCGTTTTTTGCCTGCACAGAAACGTCGAGACTATCGATTCTCTGTTTAATAATTTCACTGATTTCTGACGGATTCAGTTGTTGCATGCTTTTTCCCTCATTCCCAGATCGTCTAGGAACTCAATGATTCGGCTAATTTGTTCAGTTTTCCTCGAACAGAATTGTCGATGACTGTGTCACCTGCTCGAATGACAACGCCTCCGATCAACTGCTGGTCTACACTACTGTGCAGTTTGACCGTACGGTCCAGACGCTTCTCAAGTGCCGCAGTCAAACTCTTGACTACAGCATCACTGAGTGCATACGCCGTAGAAACTTCGACGTCTATGCTTTTTTCGCGCGCTGCTTTGAGCGTGTCAAAAAGTTCTGATATCTGAGGAAGCAGGGCCAACCGGCGATTCTCCGCCAGCAGCCTTACCATATTGCTGCCCTTGTCGGAGACTGAATCTCCACAAACGGACAGCAGTGCATCAGACTGCTTTGTCGCAGTCAGGGCCGGGCTCTTCAACAGATTGCTGATTTTTTCCTGCGACGTTACCGCCGCCAGCGTTCTCAGCATCTGTGACCACTGGGCCAGGGCGTTGTCTGCCGCAGCGACTTCAAAAGCTGCATTTGCGTAAGGCCGGGCTAATGTAATTGACTCTGCCATCGTATGTTCGCCTATAACTCAGAAGCGAGTTTTTTTACCAGCTCTTCGTTTGCTGCCTGATCAATGGATTTCTCAAGGATCTTCTCGGCACCGGCGATAGCAATAGCGGCGACCTGCGCACGCAAAGCTTCACGGGCTCGCTGAATCTCCATATCAATTTCAGCTTTTGCACCGGCGATAATCCGCTGACCTTCCTCGCGAGCTTTGTCTTTTGCTTCGTCAACAATCTGATTGGCGCGCTTGGTCGCCAGATCGATGATTTCAGCACTTTTCACTTTAGCTTCGCGAAGATCCTCTGCAACCCTGTTTTGAGCAAGATTCAGGTCACGTTGCGCGCGGTCGGCCGCTTCCAGTCCGTCTGCTATTTTTTTCTGCCGATCAGCCAGAGCTGCCGTAATTGGCGGCCAGACATACTTCAGGCAGAACCAGACAAAAACGGCAAATGCAATCGATTGGCCGAGTATGGTTGCGTTAAGATTCATGGTTTCACCTCTGCGTTAGTTTGTCGCTTGGCTTGAAGTCTTTTTCAAGCGGTCGATTAACCGACGAAAGGATTTGCGAACATAACCATGAAAGACACACCCACGCCGATGATCGAGATTACGTCAACGAAACCGGCAACCAGGAAGAACTGAACCTGCAGCTTAGGTGCAAGTTCTGGTTGACGTGCTGAACTTTCAATCAGCTTGCCACCCAGGTTACCGAAAGCAACCGCAGTGCCGGCTCCACACAAACCGAAGATGAGGGCAATAGCGATTACTGAAAATGCCTGAATAGTTTCCATTTTTTTCTCCAAGTTTTAACAAAGGGTCTGACAAAAAGGTTAAGGGTTTAATGTGCTTCAGGTTTGGTATGCGCCTGATTCAGATATACGATCGTCAACATCATGAACAGATACGCTTGCAGCGTAATGATCAGGATGTGGAACACCGCCCACGCGAAATGCAGAGGCAGCTGGAACAAGCCAACCATCGCAATGACCATGAAGATCATCTCACCGGCAAACATGTTGCCGTAGAGTCGCAGTGCAAGTGATACTGGTTTGGCCAGAAAGCTGGGTATTTCCATTACCAGGTTAAGAGGTAACGCCCACTTGCCAAAAGGATGGAAGGCAAACTCACCCAGGAACCCGCCCAAACCCTTGATTTTAACGCTGTAGAAGATAACCAGAATAAATACGCTGAGTGCAAAACCCGCTGTGATATTTACGTCAGTTGTTGGCACTGCTTTGAAGTAGAGGTGATTATCCTGCGCCACAACCTGGGCGAACAGGGGAATCCAGTCTACCGGCACCAGATCCATGAGGTTCATCATGAAAATCCAGCAGAAAATGGTTAGTGCCAATGGTCCTATCAACTCGTTGCGGGCAAAAAACGTACTCTTGACGTTGGTTTGCACCATTTCAACAAGGAATTCCACCGCATTTTGTAAGCCACCGGGAATGCCCGACGTTACTTTGCGACTGACAAAGTAAAACAGTCCCATAAACATGAAACCCAACAGCAGGGACATCAACATAGAATCAACATGAATGGACCAAAAGCCCATAGCATCAGCTTCTTCTATGGTGTGGGCAATGCCCCAACTGCCATTTGGCAATTGACCATATTTCAGGAAACCAAGGTGGTGAGCGATGTACTCGGTGCCGCTTTCGTATTCAGGCAATGAGAAGCCTGTAGTGTTTGCATCTGCCATGAGTAGAATTTTTACTAGTTAGTTTGCCGATTTTACGGGTTATTCCGGTCAGTCTTGCTTATGCGGACAAACACAAGCACGCCTGTTATATGCACCAGAATAAATCCTGAAAACAAAGCCATAACATTCAAAGGTGTTACGAACAAAAAACTCAGTGCGAAGCCCGCACTTATCAAGACCAGCTTTAATGCTTCGCCGGTATACATTTCCCTGACGATGAGCTCGGTTGATCGTGCGCCCCGGTATTTGAACACCTTTTTTGCAAAAAGTGCTCCAGGCAAAGCTGAAATCAAACCACCGATCAGTAAAGAGTACGCACTTATCCAGCCCGTCAGAACTACTGCTGCTCCGCAAAGCACCAGCAGAAACAGCAACTGGAAGGCTGTAACTTTATATATTGGAGGAGCTTTAATGCTTGACATAGGTTAGCCAGTCGTCAAAAAGCTCTCTTGTACTTGGCATCCGTTCCCTTTCAGAGGTGCGCATTATAGGGGCATAATGGCAGCCAATCAACACGATATTTCGGCCAATTTACTTGATATGAGCAAGTATTCCATCGAGCTCATCCAGGCTGTTGTAGCGAAGTGTCAGCTTGCCCGAACCTTTGCTCGAATGCTGTATCTCAACCCTGGCGCCAATAGTCTCCGACAAAGTCTGCTCGAGCCTGCTGATATCGGGGTCCTGACGCTGCGGCCCGGTATTCTTCGCTGGCCCCTGTTCGAGCAATTTGCGCACCAGCACTTCTGTCTGCCGAACTGACAGAGCTTTGCCAGCGACCGATTTCGCCGCTTCACTTTGTTGTTCCGGTTGCAGGCCTAACAAGGCTTTGGCGTGACCCATTTCAATATCACCACGCTCCAGCATCAGTCTTACATCGTGGTTCAACGACATCAGGCGCAGGAGGTTAGTCACCGTTGTTCTGGATTTCCCTACTGCTTCCGCCACTTCCTGTTGGGTCAGTGTGAATTCTTCCTGCAGACGCTTGAGCGCCATGGCTTCTTCAATAGGATTGAGATTTTCACGCTGAATGTTTTCGATCAATGCCATGGCTATGGCAGACTCGTCGCCTACCAGCCGGATCACGGCGGGGATGGTATCCAGGCCGGCGATCTGAGTTGCACGCCAGCGACGCTCTCCGGCAATGATTTCAAAACGATCACCCGGGATAGGGCGAACCACAATTGGCTGCATGACACCCTGAACCCTGATAGAGTCAGCCAGCTCCTGCAACGCTTCTTCGTGCATGTCGGTACGCGGTTGATATTTTCCGCGTTGAATGAGATCAACTGGCAGATGTCTCAGCTCACTGTCTACCAGTCCGGACTGTGATTTTTCTGCAGCTGCTACCGCCTCTGCTGCCGAAGCTTTAGCGGCTACGCCGCCCAGTAGCTTGTCCAGACCGCGGCCCAGTTTTTTCTTTCCTGACATGTAGTTGCCTTATATATTCCCTGATGGTTAAGCGCCGGGTGTCAAACACCTGCTGTTCAGACAGCTGCCCGCTGTTCCTGACGTCTGAGCATTTCGCCGGCGAGAGCAAGATAGGCCAGAGCTCCCCGGGACTGTCTGTCGTATTGCAATACCGGGAGTCCGTAGCTGGGCGCTTCTGCCAGACGGACATTTCTCGGAACTACCGTGCGGTACACTCGATCCCCAAAGTGGCTGAACAACTGGCTTGATACTTCTACTGTTAATTTATTGCGTGGATCGTACATGGTGCGCAGAATCCCCTCAATCCTGAGCTCTGGATTATGCGTAGCACTGATAGCTGAAATGGTGTCCACCAGTGCCGACAGGCCTTCCAGCGCATAATACTCACACTGCATCGGTATGATGACGCCTTGAGCGGCGACCAGGGCGTTCAGCGTCAACATATTCAGCGAGGGCGGACAATCAATAACAATGAAGTCGTAACGATCAGATATCGCCGAGAGCAGGTCTTTTAATCGACGCTCACGATTTTCCATATCCAGTAACTCAATCTCCGCGGCAACAAGATCTCCGTTGGCCGGCAACATGTCAAACCCGGCATCCGGGGTGGTTACGCAAGCCTCATCAAAATTGCACTCACCCATCAACACATCATAAACCGAGTTGGTCAGCTCGCTTTTGTCGATTCCGCTTCCCATTGTGGCATTACCTTGCGGATCCATATCAACCAGCA
This sequence comes from Pseudohongiella sp., assembly GCA_030651695.1. Classification (GTDB taxonomy): domain Bacteria; phylum Pseudomonadota; class Gammaproteobacteria; order Pseudomonadales; family Pseudohongiellaceae; genus Pseudohongiella. The sequence goes on from JAUSCD010000004.1 coordinate 61,093, forward strand.
AAACGCGGCGCTTGGTTGCCTGTAGGGACGCCGCCAGATTGACCGAAGTCGTAGTTTTACCTACGCCACCTTTCTGATTGGCTATCGCGATAATTCGTGTCACCTGATCCACCTGAGCTGCGTCACTGTCTGATGCTGATTGTTAGTTGTTTTTTAAGTTATGCGGGCAAGTTCAATAAAGTGTCTTTCACCATCGGTACCCGGGACTTGCAACTCGTGCGTCCGAATGAGCTGCCAATGAGCGGGAAGTTCTGCTATTTCGTCTGCCGGATATTGCCCTTTCATTGCAATCAGCCTGGTGCCGGGACCTGAAACAAGTTCACAACCGCGAGTGAAGTCCAGCAGCGATGCAAACGCTCGGCTGACGACAATATCAACTTGACGTGTACTTTGGTAGTTTTCGATACGTGTGTTCTCTACTTCAACGTTTTTTATATCCAGCTCAATACAAGCCTGAAACACGAATCTTGTTTTTTTGCCATTGCTGTCTAACAACACAAATTTGGTATCGGGCATACAGATAGCCATTGGTATGCCAGGAAGACCAGGACCGGTTCCAACATCGAGTACCGTGAATGGGCCAGCTGGCAAGTCCGAACGCAGCTCACGTACCAATGGCAACAAACTTAAACTATCCAGCAGGTGTCGTGACAACATTTCTTTCGGCTCACGCACAGCTGACAGATTAAATGCCTTGTTCCATTTGTGTAGCAAGGCTAAATACTGCAAGAGCTGGCTGATCTCTGTAACTGACAGATCGACGCCAAGTTTTGCTGCACCCTGCTTGAGGGTCACGGAGAATTCCTGAAAATGAATTTCTGACTCCGACATATCAGGCTGTTTTCTGCGCTCTGATAGCCTGATGTTTTTTCAGGTAAATCAACAGTAAAGATACTGCCGCCGGGGTGATTCCGGGGATTCTTGCAGCTTTGGCCAATGAATCGGGGCGGGCTTTCAGCAACTTCTGTTTTAGTTCGTTCGAAAGACCTTCGATATGCTGATAATCAAAATCTTCAGGTAAAACTGTGTTTTCCTGTCGTTTGAGCTTCTGGATATCCTCTTCCTGACGAGTGATATATCCCTGATATTTCAATTGAATTTCAATTTGCTCAGAAACCAGGTGATCAACTTCAGGCATCTCGCCTGAGGTCCCTTTCAACGCCTGTGCCATCTGAACGTAATTGACATCTGGGCGCGATAGCAGATCAGCCAGACTGTATTCACGACTGACCGGCTTTTCAAGTAAGGGGTTCATGGCATCAGCCCTGTCGCTTCCGGGCTGCACCCAGGTGGTTTTCATACGCTGCAGTTCTGTTTTGATGCTGTCCTGCTTACGACAGAAGGCCTCCCAGCGAATATTGTCTACCAGTCCGAGCTCGCGACCGATTGTTGTCAGTCGCAGATCCGCATTGTCTTCGCGAAGCAACAACCGATACTCTGCCCGACTGGTGAACATGCGGTAAGGTTCATTTGTGCCGAGACTGATCAAATCATCAACCAACACACCGATATAAGCCTGATCCCGGCGCGGACACCAGCTTTCCAGCTCTTTTGCCGCCAGCGCCGCATTGATGCCGGCTAACAAACCTTGTGCAGCAGCTTCTTCGTATCCGGTTGTGCCATTAATCTGGCCGGCAAAGTACAGACCTTTGATAAATTTGGTTTCCAGTGAATAACGCAGATCCCTGGGGTCAAAAAAATCGTACTCAATAGCATAACCCGGACGGGTTATATGTGCGTTTTCAAAACCTTTTATCTGACGAACCAGTTCAATCTGGACGTCAAACGGCAAACTCGTGGATATGCCGTTGGGGTAAAGTTCGTGTGTGGTCAAACCTTCCGGTTCTACAAAAATCTGATGCGAAGTTTTGTCTGAAAAACGCATGACTTTATCTTCGATTGACGGGCAATAACGCGGCCCCAGGCCTTCAATCACGCCGGTGTACATCGGTGAACGGTCAAGCCCGCCGCGTATTATGTCATGCACTTTTTCGTTGGTATTGGTGATGTAACAAGGCACTTGCCTGGGGTGGTCTTCAACCTTCCCCAGAAAAGACATCACCGGCAAGGGGGTGTCACCCAGTTGCTCCTGCATAACTGAAAAGTCGACAGAACGGGCGTCAATGCGTGGAGGGGTACCTGTTTTCAGGCGACCAACGTTAAACGGAAGTTCCCGAAGGCGCTGCGCCAGCTTGATTGATGGTGGATCCCCGGCCCTGCCTCCTGCTGAATTTTCCAGACCAATATGGATTTTGCCACCCAGAAAAGTCCCGGTAGTGAGCACCACTCTGGAAGCAAAAAAGCGTACTCCCATCTGTGTAACGACACCGGCCACGTGGTCTTGTTCGATAATCAGATCGTCTGCTGCTTGTTGAAAAATGTCAAGATTTTCCTGATTTTCCAGCATGTTACGAACGGCGGCTTTATACAGTGCACGATCAGCCTGCGCCCGTGTTGCCCTGACCGCCGGGCCTTTGCTGCTGTTCAGAATACGAAACTGTATCCCGGCAAGATCAGCGGCTTTGGCCATGGCTCCGCCCAGCGCATCAATTTCTCGTACCAGATGGCTTTTGCCTATGCCACCAATGGCCGGATTGCAGGACATCTGACCAAGCGTTTCGATGTTGTGAGTCAGCAACAAGGTTTTTACGCCCATGCGCGCAGCGGCGAGAGCAGCCTCGGTGCCGGCGTGCCCACCTCCCACAACAATCACGTCATAACGTTTGGCATAGTCCATAACAGAACTTCTTGGGAATCATCAGATTTTCAAAGGTGCACAAGTATAAGCGCTGACGGGGAAATTTAAAGTCTTTACGCAGAAAATATCCACAAGTGAATTTGGTGTGAATCTATCAAGTTAATTAACTAATGTTTATATATGAATATAGATAAATACTTAATGATGTTATTACTAATGGTAAACGGTATTTCTGTAGACAAGCCTTTATTATTTAATTAAAACAATGGGATACTGACTGTATAAAGCAGTGTACAAGCTATTGTGAAGCTGCTGTAAACCTGACCGCAAGCTGTGCGTAGAAGCGATAGTTGTCCACAGGGGGAAATTTTGGCTTCTTTTTATAAAAAGTTATGCACAGAATAGTTCAGTTTATGCACAGTTTTTGATCACCTTGAACACAGCTATTTTCCAACACAAAAACTCGAAAATATTCTGCCAAGAAGGTCATCTGTGGAAAACTGGCCGGTGATTTCGCCCAAGTGTTGATGCGCATGCCGCAAATCTTCAGCTACGAGCTCGGCAGCACCGTGTTGATCAAGTTGAACAGTCGCTTGTTGCAGACATTCCCGTGCTTTGGATAAAGCATCAAGATGACGTCGTCTGGCTATAAAACCGCCCTCTCTTGTGTCTTGAAAGCCCATACAGTCTTTTAAATGTTGTTTTAGCAGTGTAATACCGGACTTTTGTTTGGCGGACAGCCGTATAACAGCTGGATCGGAAGCGTTTGATGCAGAAAGGTATGCTGATTCTTCACCAGTGAGGTCTGCTTTATTCTGGATAATTGTGATTCTGGATAACTCTACGCTGTTTGACAGCTCGCCAAAACCAGGGCTTGTCAGGTACGAGCACAAATTATACTGATCTACCTGCTCTTGACTGGAATCTACCATAAGCAGGACACGATCGGCATTTTTCACAGCCAGCAACGCTCTGCGAATGCCTTCTTGCTCAACGATATCAGAGCTATGCCGGAGACCTGCGGTGTCTGTAATATGTAGTGGCATGCCATCAATGTTGATCTGTTCGCTAAGGACATCACGGGTAGTACCTGCGATGTCGGTAACGATGGCAGAATCTTTCCCGGCCAGAGCATTCAGTAAGCTGGACTTACCAGCATTGGGTTTGCCTGCAATCACCACAGACATACCCTCGCGAATCAAGGCTCCCTGCCTGGCCTGAGCCAGTACTTCATCCAGCTGGGAGATGATGTCTGAAAGTCTCTCTGAAATGCGGCCTTCACTGAGAAAATCGATTTCTTCATCCGTGAAATCGATCGCTGCTTCAAGATAAACTCTCAGGTGGATAATTGATTCTGCAAGGCGTTCAATCAATCGGGAAAATTCACCCTGAAGTGTACGAACGGCGCTGCGAGCGGCCTCACGTGAGCTGCTATCAATAAGATCTGCAATGGCTTCAGCCTGGGCGAGATCGATTTTATTATTCAGAAATGCACGCTCTGTGAACTCCCCTGGTCTGGCAAGTCGGGCTCCAGAGGACATTACTGCCTGTAGCAGATTATCCAGAACGAAGTGACCTCCGTGTCCTTGCAACTCCAGTATATCCTCACCGGTAAACGAGTTTGGGCCAGGGAAGAACAGGGCGATGCCCTGATCCAGTAGTTCAGACGACTTGTCAAAGAATGGGCAATAGTGGGCGTAGCGGGGTTTGGGCACGAAATGGAGAAGCTGCTCAGCTATTTGTGCTGAACCCGGGCCGGATACCCGAATAATACCCACGCCGCTTCGACCTGGCGGCGTGGTTATAGCGCAGATCGTATCCGTGTCGGATGCTGTCAGCGGTGTTGTTGACATAAAGGTGATCAGCTCTTGGCTGCTTCCTTCGCTTCATACTCAGAATCAATTTTACGAGTGATGTACCACTGTTGCGCGATGCCGAGGACGCTGTTTGCCAACCAGTACAGGACCAAACCAGCCGGGAACCAGAGGAAGAACACCGTCATGACAACAGGCATGAACTTCATGATCTTGGCCTGCATTGGATCCTGTGGAGTGGGGTTCAGCATAAACTGAACATACATTGATGCACCCATCAGAAGAGGCAGCACAAAATATGGGTCCATCACTGACAGGTCATTGATCCACAACAACCAAGGCGCGTGGCGAAGCTCCACGCTTTCTAATAGAACCCAATAAAGTGCAATAAAGACAGGCATTTGCACCAGCATTGGCAAACAGCCGCCAAATGGATTTATTTTCTCTTTTTTGTACAGCTCCATGGTTGCTTTCTGGAGCTTCATTTTGTCGTCGCCATACCGCTCTTTAAGCTGATTCATTTTAGGCATGACACGGCGCATGTTGGCCATGGAGCGATAGCTCGTTGCTGACAATTTGAAGAATACGCCTTTTACCAATACCGTCAGCAGTAGAATTGACCAACCATAGTTATCTACAAAGCTGTTGATCTGTGTAAGCAGCCAGTAAATCGGGGAAGCAACAAACCACAGCCAGCCGTAATCAATTGTCCTGTCCAGCCATGGCGCGATTTCTTTCAGGCGGTACTGATCTTTCGGACCGGCATAGAAACCCATGTCCTGAGAAAAACTACTATTTGGCGCAACAGTGAATTCAGGTGTTGTGAATCCGCCGATGTATTCGTTGAGGTTATTGCGACGGAAAGAGAATGAGTTGCGCGTTTCAGCCGGCGGGACAAATACAGAGATAAAGTAATGCTGGCTTAATGCCACCCACCCACCATCAATATCATGGGATGGAACATTGCTGTCGATGTCTGAGAATGGGATTTTCATGTAGTTATCGTCGACCGAAGTCGTCGAAAAACCCAGAAAGCTGGCCATGCCGAAACCGCTGGTGCGAGTGGGGTCAGCGTGGTTACTGCGTTTGATCTGACCAAACAGATTTGCATTCCAGGGTGTTTCAGTGGGGTTGTTAATGTTGTAGCTGATATTGATCAGATAGTCGCTGCGCTTAAAACTGAAACGTTTGACGACCTGAACGCCCTGACTGTCTGTGTAGGCCAGATCGACCTGTAGCTGGTTCTGACCGTCGGCCAATCGGTACTCCGCTGCGGTGGCGGAATAAAGTGCCCGCTCTGCCCCATCAATGCCATTGCGACCTATAAGCCCGCTTTGAGCAACGTAGGTGCGGTTGCTGGTGTTTTCCAGGAGTACAAATGGTTCATCTGGATTTTCCAGACGTGTAAAATGCTCTGGCAGTGAAACAAAAACAATGTCCCCACCAGCTCTGTCGATGGTCACGTTGAGCACGTCGGTATGGACAGTGATCAGAGTGTTACCTGAGCCCGACGGTGTATTGGCTATGACCGGTGCAGGAGTATTTACCACCGGGATATCGGCAGAAACAGCTGAATTGCTTACTGCAGAGGGGATGTCGCCGTCAGATTCAATAATAATAGATTGTTCTGCGGTTTGTGTAGAAGCTGGAGGGACCGGGGGATAGTCATCCTGCCACGCCAGTAACAACATGTAGCTGACGACAGCCAGGCCGGCCAGAATTGCGTATTTAATATAGTCCATGTGCAATCACTACTTTTGGGTTGTCGACGTTTCATCGTCAGAGTGGATATGACTGCCAGGAACCGGATCAAAACCGCCCTCATGCCAAGGGTGACAGCGAAGAATTCGTTTGCCGCCAAGGTAGCAGCCTTTTATTACACCATGAAGCTCAATTGCGTCCTGGGTGTAATGTGAACATGAGGGATAGAATCGACATTGGTTGCCAATCAGCAAGCTTAGCGAGTACTGGTATATGGTGATCAGCTTGATAGCAATCTTGGCCAGCATGTTGAATAACCCGTTATCGTGCGGCCTGACGGTTGCGTCGACGGATAAGATCCTGCCACAGTTTCTCCAGGAGCGCGGTAAAAGACGCATTGTCTAGACCATCTACTCCGGCGCGAGCCAGAATAACGATATCCAGCCCGCCGAGCAAATGCTGATGCTGTCGAAAGGACTCGCGAATCAGTCTTTTTATCCTGTTTCTTTGTACAGCCCGCCGAACATGTTTTTTTGCAATAACCAAACCCAATCGCGGAGTCTCATGGCCACTATTAATGGCTAGAATCAACAATTGGGAACATGAGACTTTATGGTCGGCTTTACCGAAAACTGCCTTATAGTCTGAGGCAGTGAGAAGCCGTAGTTTCCTGCCAAAACCTGTGTCGGTCACTAGCGGCTCTTTGTCGGAACTATCAGGCAGTCAGTTTCGCACGGCCCCGTGCACGACGACGCTTGACGACCAGACGACCACCACGAGTGGCCATGCGGGCACGGAATCCATGAGTTCTGGCGCGCTTGATCAAGCTGGGCTGGAAGGTTCTTTTCATAATGACAATCCAAAATAAATCAGTGTAGGTGAATCTGAAATTTCAAAGAGCGCGAATTCTAGATGGTTTGGGCCGTAGATGCAAGAATATGGCATCGTTTTAATAGTACAAACATGCACTTGGCTCTGAGAGGCTATTTACAGCAGTTTATACCTGCTTAATAACAACTTATCCACAGCTTATCCTGTTAATAAAAACTCGCCTGACACAAATAAACTACTGTTTTTTAGCCTTTGTTTTTGTGCATAAGATAGATAAGCGTCTGAAAATAAAGTATTTATAGGGAGTTAAAAATATGCTTAAAATACGCTTGCGGATGTGGATAAGTATTGATCTGCAGGCTAGAATCCATGCTCATTCAAATAACGGTTGTCTTAAAAATAAAAGACTACAGGGCAGTGAAAGTCGTGCTATTGGCTACATGGCAGCGGTGTGTTGATCACCTGAGAGATGAGTTACCTTCTCAACAATTTAATACCTGGATTAGACCACTGCATGCAGAGATGTCTGCGGATGGTCTTACTTTGTTCGCACCTAACCGGTTTGTTCAGGATTGGGTCAAGGACAAATTCTATTCGCGTATATGCGAACTGGTTCAGAGGCAAACCGGAGGCGAGAGTCTGGGCGTGTTTCTGGAAGTCGGCAAAAAGCCGGCTATGCCAGAAACCGGCACAGTGCGTAATTACAGTTTCGAACCGGCGAGTTCCGTATCGACCCCTCAACAACAACAAAAACTTTTTGAGTCTCAGGCCGTGGCGCCTTCTATGCCTGTATCCAGTGCAAGGCGGGAGAGCGATAGCAGAGAAATGGCGGTGCCTCCAATTTATGTTGCGGATGCAACCGGCGGCAAGCGCAGCGGCCGCAATATGGAACTCATAATCGAAGGTAAACTCCGGCATAAAGGTTCGCTGAATCCTGATAATACCTTCGAGAACTTTATCGAGGGTAAGTCCAACCAGTTGGCAAGAGCAGCAGCAATGCAGGTTGCCGAGAACCCTGGCGGAGCTTACAACCCACTTTTTATATATGGCGGTGTTGGTCTCGGTAAAACCCACTTGATGCACGCTATTGGCAACCATATGTTGGCAAAGAAACCAAACGCCAAGGTTGTGTATCTGCACTCTGAAACCTTCGTAGCGACAATGGTAACGGCATTGCAACTCAATGCTATCAATGAATTCAAACGTTACTACAGATCCGTCGATGCCCTTCTTATCGATGATATTCAGTTTTTTGCAGGTAAAGAGCGTTCACAGGAGGAGTTCTTCCATACGTTTAACGCTTTGCTGGAAGGCGGCCAGCAAATAATACTCACAAGCGATAAATACCATAAAGAAATCAATGGCTTAGAGGAAAGGCTGAAATCCCGATTTGGTTGGGGACTTAGTGTGGCTGTAGAACCACCCGAACTTGAAACGCGAGCCGCCATTCTCATTAATAAAGCCGCGCAAAGTAATATCGAACTGCCTGGCGATGCTGCGATGTTTATCGCCCAGCGACTGCGTTCACATGTGCGCGAGTTGGAGGGTGCACTCAAGAAGGTTATTATCCATTCCAACTTCGTGGGCAGGCGCATCGATCTGGATCTGGTCCGAGAAGCGCTGAGGGATTTGTTTGCACTTCATGACAAGCTTGTTTCTATCGATAACATACAGAGAACGGTCGCGGAGTATTACAAAATCAAGATGGCTGATATGCTGTCCAAGCGTCGCAACAGGTCTGTAGCGCGTCCGCGTCAGGTGGCCATGTCACTAGCCAAGGAACTGACGAACCATAGTCTCCCGGAGATTGGTGACGCATTCGGTGGTCGTGATCATACGACTGTATTGCATGCTTGCAAGCAAATTAAAAAGCTTAGGGGTAGTTCGCAGGACTTGGCTGAGGATTACAACAATCTCTTAAGAGCACTTTCTACCTGAGCCTGATTGACGAAAAAACAGCAATATAAAGTACACATTGAGATCCATTGAGATCGGACAATTATTGAGATCGAATTATGCAATTTTCAATATCCAGGGAAGCCATTTTAAAACCGCTGCAATTAGCATCAGGTGTTGTTGAGCGCCGACATACCTTGCCTGTACTGGCCAATGTTTTACTGAGTCTTAAGGATGGCGTGCTGGAAATTACAGGCACCGATCTTGAGGTAGAACTTCTCGGCAGAGTTCGGGTGAATGATGGTTCTCGCGCCGGGGAGGTAACAGTACCCGGTCGCAAGTTAATGGATATTTGTAAGTCTCTTGCTGACGATGCTGTGCTGGAGTTTACACTGGAAGATGGTAAGTTCGTCATAAAAGCAGGCCGCAGCCGGTTCACGTTGGCTACCCTACCCGCATCGGACTTCCCGGTAACCGTAGATGAGGCCGGGACATTTGAGTTGCATATCGCCCGCTCTGAAATGAAGAAGTTGATAGATTCCTGTGCCTTTGCGATGGCGCAGCAGGATGTGCGTTACTATTTAAATGGCATGTTGTTTGAAATGGGCAAATCCTGGTTCAGGGTAGTTGCCACCGATGGCCACCGCCTTGCAATGCACACAACTGGGGTAGAAACAGGAATTAACGACACTCAGCAAGTAATTGTACCCAGAAAAGGTGTTCTTGAGTTGTCGCGCTTGTTGGCAGAACCCGGCGAAGGCGAGTTAACGTTAGTGTTTGGAGCCAGTCATATCCGGGCAAGACTCCAGGATTTTACCTTTACGTCCAAGCTTGTTGATGGAAAATTCCCTGACTACCAACGCGTTCTCCCAAAGGGAGGGGACAAATTTGTAATCGGAGACAAAACAAGTCTTAAGCTTGCATTCGGTCGGGCGTCTATTCTGTCAAATGAAAAGTATAGAGGCGTCCACCTTGTGCTTGCGCCAGATGAACTTAAAGTACTGGCTAATAATCCGGAACAGGAAGAGGCTGAGGATTTGGTAGCAGTAGATTATCAGGGCGACACTCTGGAGATTGGTTTTAACGTGGGATATCTCATGGACGTATTGAATGTCCTTGATAGTGACAAGGTTAAATTCACTCTTGCCGACTCCAACAGCAGTGCTTTGGTAGAGGCCGTCTCACCGTCAGATGCGTTATATGTTGTAATGCCAATGCGTCTTTGATGCCGAAAAATCGTACTAAGGTCATTGTTTAGATGGCTGCTCTCAGCAGGTTGAAGGTCGAAGACTTCCGGAATTTGAAGGCTGTCGACCTCCAAACCTCTCGTCGATTTAATTTGATAGTTGGCTCTAATGGTAGTGGTAAGACTAGCGCTCTTGAGGCGATTCACGTGCTTAGCGTTGGGCGTTCGTTCAGAACCCATAAGCTCGACCCATTAGTAGCTACAGATTCCAGCCAATTTCTTATATATGGTGAGTTCGCTGAAGCGAGTCGCATCGGTCTCCAGAGAGGCAGATCAGGGTCTCCAACGTTAAGATTGAACGGAGAAACCCAGGCTGGCTGGGCAGAGATTGCAACTCTACTCCCGCTGCAGGTAATTAACACAGATAGTTTTAGTCTGCTTGAAGGCGGCGGTAAAGCCAGAAGACGTTTTCTGGACTGGGCAATGTTCCACGTGGAACATTCATATCTGCCTGATTGGCGCGCATATCGCCGTATAGTCAGTCAGCGTAATATGCTTTTAAAACAAAAACCCAGAGACCTGCATCAGCAACTTGACGCCTGGGATTTGGATTTAGCCCGTTTAGCGCAGGCCATCCACCATCGCCGCTCCGCGCTAATAGAAGAATTCCTGCCTATTTTTACCAATCTTGTGTCAGAGTTTCTTCCCGGCACGCCGGCCGCTCTCGAGTATTTGCCTGGCTGGAACGTCGAAATGCCGATAGAAGTGGCATTTTTTGAGTCCCGGGAGAGAGACATTCGGTATGGCATGACATTGCTTGGGCCTCATCGAGCAGATTTCAATGTAAAAATTAACAGGCATGCGGCAATCGAAGTCTTAAGTCGCGGGCAGATAAAAATGCTGGTTTGTGCGCTTAAACTGTCCATGGGCCAATTTATAAAAGCCCGCTATTCGAGATCCGATGAGCAGTATCGGAGTATATATTTGATCGATGATCTTGCCGCGGAGCTGGATCATATCAATTGCGGCCTTGTGATTGATTATTTATGGAATACTGATGACCAGTGTTTCTTTACAGCGATAGAAGAATCAGCTCTTTTAAAGGTCGCAGAATTAACAGAGTCATCAGGAAAGTTCCACGTGGAACATGGTAAAATAAGCCCAAGTTACGCAGCAGTCTAATCGGAGAATTATATGACAACGGAATCAACCTACGACTCCTCCAGCATTAAAGTACTGAAGGGATTGGACGCCGTTCGCAAGCGCCCTGGAATGTATATAGGCGATACCGAAGATGGCACAGGTTTGCATCATATGGTATTCGAGCTGGTCGATAACTCTATTGATGAGGCGCTGGCGGGGCATTGTGACGAAGTTAATGTGATCGTTCATGTTGGTGAAGGTATCAGCGTAACCGACAATGGGCGCGGTATCCCGACAGATATGCATTCCGAAGGGGTCTCAGCGGCGGAAGTAATCATGACAGTACTTCATGCCGGGGGTAAGTTCGACGATAACAGCTACAAAGTATCTGGCGGGCTGCATGGTGTAGGCGTCTCAGTGGTAAACGCCCTCTCTGAAGACCTCAAGCTCACAATCCGCCGAGGCGGAAAAGTGCATGAGCAGTACTATAAACACGGTGTCCCGCAAGCTCCTCTTGTTGTGGTAGGGGAAACTACCGCAACGGGAACTGAGACTTTTTTTAAGCCCTCCCCTGCCACGTTCAAAAATATTGAGTTTCATTACGATATTCTCGCAAAGAAGTTGCGCGAACTTGCATTCCTGAATGCTGGTGTAACTATCAATTTAAAAGATGAGCGTTCTGGAAAACAGGATACTTATAAGTATGAAGGTGGACTAAAAGCCTTTGTTGAATACTTGAATACCAACAAAACGCCGATCAACAAGATATTCCACTTCCAGTCCGAACGCCCCGAAGACGGAATAACCGTAGAAATTGCCCTGCAGTGGAATGATACCTATCAGGAAAACATCTTTCCCTACACCAATAATATTCCGCAAAGAGATGGTGGAACTCATATGGCCGGGTTCAGAAGCGCCCTGACACGTGTGTTGAAAACATATATAGACAAAGAAGTTGCGGCCAAAAAAGGCAAAGAGGTTGCCACCACCGGCGACGATGCCCGTGAAGGTCTTACAGCCGTCATTTCAGTTAAAGTGCCTGATCCCAAGTTTTCCTCTCAAACAAAAGACAAGCTGGTCTCGTCAGAAGTTAAAACCGCCGTTGAGCAGGAAATGGTAAATTACTTTACGGATTTCCTGCTTGAGAATCCCCTTGAAGCAAAACAGATCATCAACAAAATGATCGATGCGGCGCGGGCAAGAGAAGCAGCTCGTAAAGCCAGAGAGATGACCCGGCGTAAAGGTGCATTGGATATGGCTGGCTTGCCAGGGAAACTAGCGGACTGTCAGGAAAAAGACCCCGCACTGTCTGAACTCTATATCGTGGAGGGTGATTCTGCGGGAGGCTCAGCAAAACAAGGCCGTAACCGCAAAAACCAGGCGATACTCCCGCTTAAGGGCAAGATTCTCAATGTTGAAAAGGCTCGTTTCGACAAGATGCTGAGTTCGGCGGAGATAGGAACTTTGATCAAAGCGCTGGGGTGCGGAATCGGAAATGACGAATTTTCCGTCGATCGTCTACGTTACCACCGGATCATAATCATGACTGACGCGGATGTCGACGGCTCGCATATTCGCACTCTGCTTCTAACTTTCTTCTTCAGGCAGATGAGAGAGTTAGTAGAACGCGGTTATATCTACATTGCTCAGCCGCCTCTGTATAAGATAAGAAAAGGCAAAAACGAGCAGTATCTGAAAGACGACGACGAATTGGCAAAATATCAGACACAGGTCGCATTGGACGGAGCCAGTCTCCACGTAAACGCCGAGGCACCTGCTATTACGGGTGAGACGCTCGAACTTATGGTTCGTCAGTACAACAGCACATATGCAATGATCAGCAGACTGGAACGGCTGTATCCCTCAGAAATTCTGGAAGCGTTAATATTTATTCCAGCACTCAGCGACACCGACTACACAGAGAGCGGGATCAATCTGTGGATAGATAACCTCTCGGTCGAACTCCAGCGGCTGCATCCAAAGTCAGCGCCCGCTTATCATTTGGGTATGTATAAAGATCCTGAACGGAACATCCATCTGCCGATGGTTACACACGCATTGCACGGTTTGACCAGAGAATTCCGTTTTAGCAAAGACTTCTTCAATTCTGGCGAGTACCGGGCACTGAACAAGTTGGGAGAAATGTTGCAAGGTTTGATCGAACCGGGTGCCTTTGTTCGACGTGGAGAAAAACAGCACGAGATTCAAAGTTTTAGCCAGGCCCTGGGCTGGCTGACAGATGATGCTATGAAAGGACATTATCTGCAGCGCTACAAAGGTCTTGGTGAAATGAATCCAGAACAGCTTTGGGAAACAACAATGGATCCTGAGGGGCGCCGAATGCTGCAAGTGACAATTGAAGATGCGATTGGTGCAGATCAGCTGTTTACGACGTTGATGGGTGATCATGTTGAGCCACGTCGCGAATTTATTGAAGCAAATGCGTTGGCTGTACAGAATCTGGACATCTAAAACTAGTCGAGAATATAGCTCATATGATCGAAATCATAAGGAATACCGGAGCGGAAAGATAGACTTGATGGCGTAGAAACCAACCAGTGAAAACCGGAGCAACACGCCATGGCCTATCAGACGACAATCCGGACTGCACTTGTGCTCGGCACCATCGTGACATCTTCGTTGGCCCTGTTGGTCTCCTGCAGAAATTCCATACCGTTCAATACGGACGGTTTGGTCAATTTTGCCGGCCGACAGGCAGACATTGTGGGCGAGAACAACATAGATGGTCTGGTACAGATTGCCTCCATGTCCGGTCAATATGGAGCTTACGGTCTCGGGGCCTATCAAGGACTGGATGGAGAGATCACAGTCTTTGAGGGTCAGCCTTATGTCACTCAAATACGCAACGGTGACATCATCCTGACTCATCAGACAGACGGTTCTGCCATTTTTGCTGCCTGGACAACAAACACGGAGTGGCAAGATGAACCCGTACCAGCAAGGGTGAACAGCTATGTTGAACTGCAATATTTCATTAAAGAACGCGCTGAGGCTTCGGGCATTGATACAGCCGCGACTGCGTTTCCCTTCCTGATTACCGGGAGCCCGAAAGAGCTGCAGTGGCACATCAACACTGATCGCACTGACGGCCGGGCAGTGACTCGCGAGTCGTTTCAGGCCTCCAAAGACAGTTTTGTGTTGCGCGACGAGGCGGTAAATATTGTGGGTTTCTATTCAGAATCGCACCACGGCGTCTTTATCGGTAACTACGCGCCGGCAATGGGAGATTCAGTTGAGTTGAACGCAATGCACATGCATCTGGTGTCGCAGGATGGCGCGTTAGCAGGGCATATCGATGATCTGACGTTTACGGACGGGATGGTGTTGCGACTGCCGCAGAAGTGACACGTACTTTACTCTATACCAACCCGGTGCTTGTTCTCTGATACCCAACTTTCGAACTCAGCCGCAAGCTCCTTTGGTTGCTTGCCGATGGAGCTGATCGGTTCGCCTATTACCACCTTTATTGTGCCCGGTTTTTTGCGGGAAGTGCCGGCAGGCCAGAAACTCCCGGCATTATGCAGCACCGGCAACACCATTGTCTCAGTAGCAGTGGCCAGTTGAGCACCCCCTCGCGAGAACTTGCCCAGCGTCCCAGCCGGCGCACGAGTGCCTTCTGGAAATACCAAAATAGACAAACCTTCTGTTATTCTCTGGGCACCCTGGGTTAGTAAGGACTTGCCTGCCTCTCGTGGCTTGCTTCGATCTATAGCTATGGGTTGCTGCAGACGAATTGCCCAGCCCCAAAATGGTATATCCAGTAGTTCCTTTTTCAGTATCGGACACACCGGCGTAAACAGTTGATACAAGAATATAGTCTCCCAAGTGCTTTGATGGTTGCTCAACACGATAACGGGGTGAGCAGGTATATTCTCGCTGCCTTCGATCATATGTTTTACGCCACAGGTGATTCGCAGCCAACGAACTACAAGCCGGCACCAGAGGGCATAGAGATAAAACCTGCGTTTTGCAGGCAGCAGCCAAAACACCAGAATTACAAGAAGCGAAATTACAAAGGTGAGGCCGGCATAGCCGATCGAAAATAAAATTGAGCGAAGCTTGTTTATCATGCGTCGTCCAGACTTAACTGAGACTCAACAAAAGCAGCCAGGTTTTTGTAGATTCGTGTTGATTCAAGTTCTGACGGCAAACCGTTTAATAAAGTTTGTTCACCCTTGCCGCTGAGCACAAGGATCGGCTCGCAACCGGCAGCCCGGGCTGCCTGCAGATCGCGCAGGCTGTCTCCTACGAAAGCGCAACCGCTCAGAGGAAGCCCAAATTCAGAGGCGATCTTTTCGAGCAGTCCTGGTTTTGGTTTCCTGCAATCGCAATTGTCGTCCGGACCGTGAGGGCAGTATACAAACGCTTCAATGCGGCCGCCCGCCTCTTCGACCTGCTCACTTATGTACTGGTGAATATGCGCAAGGTCAAACTCATCCAAAAGGCCTCTTGAGATACCGGACTGATTGGTGGCAACTACCACCTGATATCCGGCATCGCAAAGGCGCACGATAGCATCCACGCTACCTGGAATCAGATGACACTCGTCAACGGACTTTACAAAGGTATCGGAGTCCTCATTGATCACACCGTCCCTGTCCAGAATTACCAGTCTGGACATCAGGCTGTATGCAGACACGAAATGTCCGCTACTCTGAGGAACAGTGAGCGCAGTTGGTTCAGCAGTGCAAGCCTGTTATCGCGTATTGCCGGATCATCGGCCATCACCAACACGTCTTCAAAAAACTTGTCTACTTCGGGTTTTAATGAGGCCAGCTTTTCCAGACCCAGGGCGTAGTCGCCTTTGTCGAACAGCGGTGATACATCAGCGGCCAGTCGCTCGATCGCAGCGGCCAGATTCTTCTCCGCAATTTCCGTCAACAATGTGCTTTCAAAACTGACTGGTATTGCATTGTGTTGCTTCTGCAGAATATTGGACACACGTTTATTTGCGGCTGCCAACGAGGCACTGTCGGAAAGCTGGCTGAACTTGTTGACCGCATTTACACGCATGGAGAAATCAAGCGGGCGGACGGGTTTGAGTTCCATTACCGACTGGAATACTTCAGCACTGACTCCTTCAGCCTGGTACCAGGCGCGAAAGCGTTCAAGCATAAAATCAAAAACCTGTTGAGCGCTGGTGTCAGGAACGCTTACGCCCTGCGCTGCAAATATTTCCAGAGACTTTTCAACCGTTGCCAGCAGATCGAGATCCATGGCCTTTTCAACGAGAATTCTCAAAACACCCAGCGCCGCACGACGCAATGCAAACGGGTCTTTTGATCCGGTAGGCGGCTGTCCAATAGCAAAAAGCCCACACATGGTGTCAATTTTTTCTGCGATCGCGAGGATCGCTCCTGTGATGCTTGATGGCAATGCGTCACCGGCAAACCTTGGCATGTACTGTTCGGTGATCGCGGCGGCAACGGTCTCACCCTCTCCGTCGTAGCGGGCGTAGTAGCTTCCCATGATGCCTTGAAGCTCGGGAAATTCCGAAACCATATTGGTCAGCAGATCGCACTTGGCAAGCAGTGCTGCTCGCCCGCATGATGCCGCATCTGCACCCAGTGCCTTGGCAATATACTCACTAAGCGCTGCCACCCTTCGCGACTTTTGTTCTACAGTCCCCAATTGTTGCTGAAATACAATATTGCCCAGCAGAGGTAACCGGGCGGCCAGAGTCTGTTTGCGATCTGTTTCAAAAAAGAAAGCGGCATCAGCAAGGCGGGGGCGTATGACACGCTCATTGCCCGCGATTACCTGAGAAGGGTCTTTGCTTTCCAGATTCGCCACAGCGATGAAATTGGGCAACATGGCGCCTTTTTCATCAGTCAGGTAAAAAGTCTTCTGGTGATTCTTCATGGAAGAGATCAATGCTTCGGCAGGAACTTCAAGGAAGTGCTGGTCGAACCTACCTGTCAGCGCGACTGGCCACTCCACCATGCTGGTAACTTCTTCCAGCAAGTCTTCGTCAATATGTACAACCGCATCAAGCGCACTGCCCTGTGCCAGAATCAATTCCCTGACGCGCGCTCTACGGCTTTCATAATCCGCAATCACATGGCCGGGGTTGAGCAACTGCGACTCATAGTCAGCGGGGCTCTTGACGGTAATCTCAGTCGGGCAATGGAAACGGTGGCCGCGGGTGACACGACTACTGCGAATTCCAAACAGCTCGGTCTCGACCACATCATCGCCAAACAACATCACCAGCCAGTATACCGGGCGCACAAATTCGTCACGCGTGCTGCCCCAGCGCATTTTTCTCGGAATTGGCAATTTCTGCAGGGAGCTCATTACGATGCCGGGCAACAGCGCAACAGTGTCTTCGCCTTTTTTGGCGGCGCGGAAAACAAGTTTTTCTACACCATCTTTATCTGCTTTTTCGAGCGCGGAGAAATCAACTCCACATGAGCGCGCAAATCCAAGTGCCGCAGGTGTGGTTTTACCGTCTTTATCAAAAGCTGCAGCAACAGCTGGACCAACACGTTCAATATTGCTGTCAGCCTGTTTGACGCTGAGACCTTCAACGCGGGCTGCCAAACGACGCGGACTCGTAAAGGGCTTGATGTGCTCATAGCGCAAACCGGCAGCGTCGAGGCCTGATATCAAACCGGAAACGAATGCTTCAGATAGTCCCAGTAATGCTTTCGGTGGTAGTTCGGCGCAGCCTACTTCTACTAAAAAATCTTTTGTGCTCATGGTTGTCAACGGAACTTGCCGCCTTCTCTCAAATTCAGGAATTAAGGGCTGCCAGACGCAGCGCTTCAGGTGCCAGCGGGAACCCGAGTTTACGGCGACTCTCGTAGTAGGCTTCAGCAACCAGACGAGACAATGTCCGTACACGCAGAATAAAGCGTTGACGCTCAGTCACTGAAATAGCCTGACGGGCATCCAGCAGGTTGAAATAATGTGACGCCTTCAGTACCTGCTCGTATGCTGGCAAGGCCAGGCCCTTTTCAATCAGGTTTGTGCACTGCGCCTCACAGTCATCGAAGTATCTGAACAAAGAGTCCACATTGGCGTGCTCAAAATTGTAAGCAGACATTTCAACTTCGTTCTGATGAAACACATCTCCGTAAGTGACAACGCCGTCCGGGCCTTCGGCCCAAACCAGGTCATAAAGACTGTCCACACCCTGCAGATACATTGCAATTCTTTCCAGACCGTAAGTGATTTCTCCGCTAACAGGGAAGCACTCCAGACCACCAACCTGCTGGAAATAAGTAAACTGTGTCACTTCCATACCGTTGAGCCAGACTTCCCAGCCCAGACCCCACGCTCCCAGAGTTGGGGATTCCCAGTTGTCTTCAACAAAACGGATATCGTGAATCATTGGATCGATACCCAGATGCTTCAGGGAGGCAATGTAAAGATCCTGGATGTCAGGCGGAGACGGTTTCAAAATGACTTGAAACTGATAGTAGTGCTGCAAGCGGTTGGGGTTCTCACCATAACGCCCGTCAGTAGGACGCCGGCTGGGCTGAACGTATGCGGTTCTCCAACTCTCCGGGCCAATTGCACGCAGGAAAGTAGCCGGATGGAAAGTACCGGCGCCAACTTCCAGATCCAGCGGCTGCAGAACAACACAACCCTGTTTTGCCCAGAAATCCTGGAGGGCAAGAATCAGACCCTGAAAGGTTTTTACATCAGCTACGGCTGGTGTTTGCGAAACCAAGACACACCCCTATCATATGCACTTATAGGCATAAACATTTGAAAAGGCGCAATTATGCGGGATTAGGCAGTTAATATCCACTGCGCTAGAATGCAGGATCGTCAGTTAACAGACACAAATCAGGGCCAGATCATCGACACTTTAAAGACCGCAATCATAACTGCTTTGCTCAGAATTCTGTCCTGGATTCCTCTGCGCGCGCTTCACAAGATCGCTGATGGCGTGGGTACACTGGTCTATCTGCTGCCGACAGAAACGCGCCGGGTTACGCTGATTAACCTCAGGACTGCTTTCCCCGAAATGCCAGAACAAGAGCGGCTTCAGCTCGCGAAACGCAGTATTCGCGAAACCATCAAGACGGGTTTTGAGCTTGGGCATATATGGTATGGAAGTCTTGAGCATGTGCTCAATCTGATCAAAGATGTGAGAGGTCTGGAGCACGTCAGAGCAGCCCAGAGCTCCGGTCAGGGAATCATTTACGCCGCGCCGCATCTCGGGAGCTGGGAGCTGCTGGGAATGTATGTGTCTTCCCTTGGTCCTCTCACCACGCTGTACAAACCGCCAAAAATTAAGGGCCTCAATGATTTGATTGCGTCGTCACGAGCCAAGGCGGGTGCTGAACTTGTCGCGACAGATCGTCACGGTGTTGTCCGGCTGACGCGAACATTGCAGCAAGGAGGCGCTACCGGGATCTTGCCCGACCAACAACCGAGACAGGATGGCGGTGTATTCGCCCCATTTTTCGGCAAACCCGCTTTCACCATGACCCTGTTACCCAAACTGGCCGCACGCACCAACGCTTTGGTGTTGTTCACTTACGCGGAGCGGTTGCCGCAAGGTCAGGGATTTAATGTGGTTTTTGTTCCGGCTGACGCAGACATCAGCAATGACGATCCGGTACTGGCGGCGGCTGCACTTAACCGCTCAGTTGAGCAGGTTGTGCGTGCTGTGCCGTCGCAATACCAATGGGAATACAAACGATTCAGGAAACGACCGGAAGAAGATCCGACACCTGTGTATTAAAAGGATCGATCAGCGGCGCCAGAACATGGGCATAAACAAAACCAGCAAGGTGAAGATTTCAAGCCGGCCCAGCAACATGGCAAGACACAATACCCATTTTGCAGGATCGGATATATCGGCGTAGTTTGCGGCAACTGCTTCCAGTCCGGGACCAAGATTGTTCAGGCAAGCACCCACAGCGCTGAATGCGGTAACGACATCCATCCCCATCGCCAGCAACACTATCAGCAGCACGAGATAGACCAGCACATAAACCGCAAAAAACCCCCACACCGCTTCAATGACACGGTCCGGCACCATCTTGCGGCCCAGCTTGACCGTAATTACTGCGTTCGGGTGAATCAGACGTTTGATCTCACGCAGCCCCTGCTTGAAGATCAACAGAATGCGTATCACTTTCATGCCGCCGCCGGTGGAGCCCGCGCAAGCTCCCACGATAGAGGCGTAGATCAGCAGATAAGGCAAAGCATAGGGCCAGGCGCTGAACTCAGCAGTTGTAAATCCGGTGGTTGTTGCAATCGATACACTTTGAAACAAGCCGTGGACAAAAGCGCCTTGCAAGCCATATGTGTCGGTCATGTACAGAACAAGAATGGTAAACAGTGCAAGAGAAACCAGAATGACGGTATAAAAAATAGTTTCAGGATCTTTTAAATACTGAGAAATGCTGCGATGGCGCCACGCAGTAAAGTGCAGGGCAAAATTTATTCCGGCGAGGAACATAAAAAACACCGCAATCATATTGATGGTGTTGCTGTCGAAATAAGCCATGCTGGCATCATGAGTTGAAAACCCTCCGATCGCTACCGTCGCAAAGCTGTGGCAAATAGCATCAAAAAGGCTCATCCCGGCAGACCAGTAAGCAAGAGCACAGGCCACGGTCAACCCCATATAGATATACCAGAGCGCTTTAGCCGTCTCTGCCAGTCGAGGTACCAGGTTGTCGTTTTTTACCGGCCCGGGGCTTTCTGCTCGGTAAAGCTGCATGCCGCCGATGCCCAGCATGGGCAGCACAGCGACCGCCAGGGCCACAATACCCATGCCACCTAACCATTGCAGCTGCTGTCGGTAAAACAAAATCGACTGTGGCATAAAATCCAGGCCGGTGAGCACAGTCGCACCGGTTGTGGTCAGCCCCGAAAACGATTCAAATACCGCGTCTGTCATCGACATTCCGACGTCTGCGGAAAACAGAAACGGCAAAGATCCAAAGGTACCAAGAACTGTCCAGAACAGAGTAACAACCAGGAAGCCGTCTCGCGTTCGCATCTCTTCTTTGGACCGCCAGGTCAGAATCCAAAGCGATAGACCGATGCCAAAGGTAATCATCAGGGAAGAGACAAAAGACGACAGTTCTTCGTCCTGATAAATCACAGAAACCAGCATCGATGGAAGATAGGCCAGCAAGCTGAACAACATCAGCAGGACACCCAGAATTCGCGATACTACTGAAAGATGCATTAGCTAAACCCGGGCAATGCGGAAACCTGATTTCCGTGCACAATCAGAAGAATGTAAAACCGACAGCAAAAAGGCGTTCCACTTCAGGGATGCGCTTTTTGTCAGTCAGGAAAAGGATTACGTGATCTTCAGACTCGATCACGATGTCGTCGTGCGCAATCAATACTTCACTATCACGCACGATAGCACCGATAGTGGTGCCGGGCGGCAAATCAATATCCTCAATGGCACGGCCTACAACTTTAGACGAATGACTGTCACCGTGTGCAATTGCTTCAAGTGCCTCTGCTGCACCACGTCGCAAAGAGTGCACATTTACAATATCACCACGTCTGACGTGAGTAAGAAGACTGCCGATAGATGCCTGTTGCGGTGAAATTGCAATGTCAATTTCGCCGCCCTGCACCAGATCCACATATGCCGGATTATTAATCAGGCACATCACTTTACGGGCACCCAGACGTTTGGCGAGCATTGATGACATGATATTGGCTTCGTCGTCATTGGTAAGCGCCAGGAACACATCGGTATCTTCAATACCTTCTTCCAACAACAATTGTTTGTCTGACGACATGCCGTTCAACACAATAGCTCGCGAAAGATATTCAGATAAAAATGCGCAACGTTCAGCGCTGTATTCAATCACTTTTACCTGATATTTCTGTTCCAGCGCTTCCGCCAGTCGCATCCCGATATTGCCGCCGCCGGCGATAATCAAACGCTTGTAGGGTTTATCAAGGCGACGCAGTTCTCCGATCACCGCGCGAATATTTTTGGCGGCAGCAATAAAAAAAACTTCATCATCCGCTTCAATTACCGTTGAACCTTCCGGAGTAATAGCCCTGTTGCGCCGGAAAATAGCAGCCACCCGCGCATCAACGTTAGGCATGTGCTCGCGCAGAAACCTGATTTCCTGCCCGACAAGAGGTCCGCCATAATAAGCACGAACCGCTACCAGCTGGGCATTACCATCAGCAAAGTCCAATACTTGCAGTGAGCCCGGAAGCTCGATCAGTCGTTTGATGTAATTGGAGACCAGCAATTCAGGGCTGATAACAACATCCAGCGGAATTGCTTCGTTGCGGAACAAATCTTCTTGCTGAATATAAGAAGCGGAGCGCAGGCGGCAGATTTTTTTCGGCGTTTTAAAAATGGAGTAGGCGATCTGGCAGGCGACCATGTTGACTTCGTCGTTTTCAGTCACTGCAATAATCATGTCAGCATCGTCAGCGCCCGCTGCCCGCAGCACGTCCGGATGCGAAGGCCAGCCTTGTTTAATGCCTACATCGAGTCGGTCTTTTAATTCCCGCAGGCTTTCAGCATCGGGATCAACAACAGTGATGTCGTTAGCTTCGCTCGAAAGATTTTCCGCCAGTGAGATTCCAACCTGGTTACATCCCAGAATTATTATTTTCATCTAAACCGGGTGGCTCCTGCCAATTTGAGTCGTAAAGGGCACCGTCTCGATGGGCGCAGCTACAAGCTGGGCAACCAACCTGATGCCACCAAATTATCCGCCCAACGGACCGTGCTTACAAGCTTGATGCCTGATATTGCGAGTGTTTTAACCTTGTTTCTGCAAACAAGCAAAATAGAAACCATCCGGGCCATGGTCAGTTGGCAGAATCTGGCGACCCTGTTCGCACGCGATGCCCCAGTCGGCTGTAATCGGAATGCCTACAGCATCCGGGGTTCTGGTCAGAAACGCTGATATCTGTTCGGTGTTTTCTGCCGGCAAAATAGAGCAGGTTGAATACACCATCACTCCGCCGGGTTTAAGACAGGTCCACAGGCTGTCGAGCAACCGTGATTGCAGTTCAGTCAACCGTGTAATATCAGTAGGCTGTCGTAACAACTTAATATCCGGTTGGCGCCGGATGATGCCGGTTGCAGAGCAGGGAGCATCGAGCAGGACGCGGTCAAAACTGCGTCCGTCCCACCAGGAGTGGGTCTGTGTGGCATCCGCACCAACAACCGCCACGCGCTCCGAATCCAGCGCCAGCCGGTGCAGATTTTCATGCAACCGTTCAAGCCGGCGTAACTCAATATCCAGCGCAACCACTTCTGCGGGTTCCGGTTCGGTTTCGAGTATGTGGCAGGTTTTGCCGCCGGGAGCAGCACAGGCATCCAGTATGCGTTGACCGGCTGCAGGCTTTAACAGATCAGGCAGCAACTGTGAGGCTTCATCCTGCACACTGACCCAACCCTGAAAAAATCCGGGTAAATCGTCTACCGGGCAGGGTTTTTCGAGATACACAGCGCTGCTTGCATAAACCCCGGTAACAGCTCCCATTCCGGCCTCATGAAGTGCCTGAACATAATCAGCACGGGAGATCTGTTGCCTGTTCACACGCAGGCTCATGGGCGGATGGCGATTGCCGGCTTCCAGAATCATCGGCCACCGCTCAGGCCACGCTGTTTTTAACAGATCAATCAACCACTGCGGATGGCTGAATTGAGCGGCGTCAGTTTTGTACTCAAGATTGCCAGTCGAAAGCTGTCTCTGGAATTGTCGGAGTACCCCATTTACCAACGCTTTGGCCCACGGCTTTTTTAACAAGGCAACAGCGTTAACAGTCTCATTAATACTGACATAGTCAGGCGTGCGCAGATGTGCCAACTGATACAGACCGACAACCAGCAGGCAGCGAATATCTAGATCTTTCGCCTTCAGTGGTTTGCTCAGAAGTCCGGCAAGCGCGTTGTCCAGTTGGAAATACCAGCGGCAGCTTCCGTAACAAAGTTCCTTTAACAGGGGCAGTGCTGATGCGTCAGTCCCGTCGCTGGAGCGCGGAAGTTGAGTAGCAAGCGATCCCTGTTGTTGCAGCAGTTTGCTAAGAATCAGCGCAGCATTGGCTCGCACCCCTGCCGGCTGATTCAGCGAAATAGCCTTCATGTGTTTTCCTGATCGCTGAAGCAATTGCCTGCAGTAAATACAGAACCATAAGAGTTCAGCAACTCTCTGACACTGGCCGGATTTTTACCGGGGAGCTGTAACTCTTCCAACATCAGAATGCCATTGCCGCAGGCGACAGAAATAAACGCCGGAGATTTGGAGTCTGTGCGGACGATTTCAAGAATGGTGCCAGGAGCCTCTTTGTGCGATCCCGAGGCAGGTCGGGCTTTCAGTACACGCAAACGCTGACCCTGCAAAAACGAATAGGCGGGATTCCTGCCAATGCTGGCTCTGACAGTACGCCCAATTGATTCAGCGCTGCTGGCCCAGTTGATCAGCGCCTCGGTTTTATCAATCTTTTTAGCGTAAGTAGTCTCGGCGTCGTCTTGCGCGAGTGCCTTGGCCTGCAGCGTATCAAAATCGCCCAGGGTGTGCAGCAGCGCCTGACAGCCAAGATCGGCCAGCCTGTTTTCAAGACTCACACGATCATCGCTTGCGCTGATGGGTGTTGATAATGTGTACAACATATCACCAGTATCAAGACCAACATCCATCTGCATGATAGTGATGCCAGTCTCACTATCCCCCGCCAGCAGCGCCCGCTCGATAGGCGCAGCGCCACGCCAGCGCGGCAATAAGGACGCATGTACATTGATGCAGCCCCGCGCGGGTATTTCCAATACAGCCTTGGGCAACAGCAGGCCGTAAGCTACCACTATCATCAGGTCCGCACCCAGCTTTGCGAGCTCAGCCTGAGCTTCGTCGCTCTTCAGACTTTGGGGTTGATACACCGGGATATTGTGCTTCAGAGCAAGTTCTTTCACAGGGCTTGCGTGAAGACTTTTGCCGCGACCGGCGGCGCGATCGGGCTGTGTGTACACAGCAGCTACGTTATGACCGCTGCTGAGCAGCGCATCAAGATGACGAGCGGCGAACCCGGGAGTACCGGCAAACACTATTTTTAACGCAGACATAAAGGGTTTCCGGCTGATTTTATTGACCGCGTTACTCTGCCATCGCCAGCTTGTGGGCTTTTTCCAGCTTGCTGCGAATACGTTGGCGTTTGAGAGTACTCAGATAATCTACAAACAACTTGCCGTTAAGATGGTCCATTTCGTGCTGAATACAGGTCGCCAGCAAACCATCGGCGATCATTTCAAAAGGCTCGCCGTTGCGATCAAGGGCATTGACCTTCACCCGGCTTGGGCGGCTGACAGTTTCGTAAAACCCGGGAACCGACAGACAGCCCTCGTCATACTCAGCAAGTTCGTCATCCAGCACTTTCAGGCGTGGGTTGATAAACACCAGAGGCTCGTTGCTCTCTTCTGAGATATCTATAACGATCAGCTGCTTATGGAAGTTTATCTGCGTCGCAGCAAGGCCAATGCCTGGCGCGGCATACATGGTTTCCAACATGTCATCAATCAACGCACGAAGTGCGTCATCTACCTGGTCCACCGGTTTGGCAATGGTGCGCAGCCGGGGATCCGGGAATTCAAGAATCTCGAGTTTCGCCATGTCATCCTCCACCGGAAGCGTTTTAACAGCAGACAAATCTACAACAGCAGCAGGCAACAGACTCTATCTTGTGCCATAACCTATGAACAAGCGTTGTAGCGCCGACTTGCTGCGTTTTGTGCGGGCGGCAGTATAACACAGCCATAAACGAGCGGGCTTCAGAGCGGTCTGACACAAGGATGTATAATCTATGAATACCAGAGAAACCGGCATTTTGCTGGGATTGTTTCATGCAAAGGGAGTTGGCAGAGGTCTTTTGAGACGGATGTTGGATGCCCTGCAACGTACAGAGCTCAATGAAGACCTGGTCCTGTCCTTGTGCGCGGACCCCGAACAAAAACAAATCGTACAGGCCAGCTTGTCGCAGGCCAACAAACATCAAGCCAGGCAGCAAGCTGCGGGAACTGAGGCGACGCTGCGCTGGCTGGAATCTTCATCACATAGCTTGATATTCGCTAACGACGCCATGTATCCCCCCTTATTGCGTCAGATTCCAGACTACCCTCCTCTGTTATTCGTCAAAGGGGATCCACAATCTCTGCGGCGTCCCATGTTGGCGATGGTGGGCAGCCGCAACAGCACGGCCTATGGGAGATCGGCAGCATATCGCATCGCAGCCGATCTTGCTGACATGGGGCTGCTGGTTTGCAGCGGACTGGCGAGCGGGATTGATACCCAGGCACATGTCGCTGCGCTGGATGCCGGCTCCAACACAGTTGCGGTGCTGGGTAATGGACTGGCCAGTGTTTATCCCGCAATCAACCGGGCGCTTGCTGACAGAATCACAGATGCCGGGGCCCGTGTGGGCGGGGCTTTGGTATCAGAGCAGCCTCTGCACGCAGGTCCGGTGGCCAGCCACTTCCCGCAGCGAAACCGCATTATTTCCGGGCTGAGCATGGGCGTGTGTGTGGTCGAAGCCAACATGCGCAGTGGATCGCTGATAACGGCTCGTTTGGCTTTGGAGCAGAATCGTGAAGTGTTTGCTGTGCCCGGCTCAATCAACAGCCCTGTCAGCCGTGGTTGTCACCGGTTGCTCAGACAGGGCGCTGTTCTGACTGAATCAGCGGAGGATATAGCTGAGCACATACGTTTTATCTGTCAGGCGCAGATGGCGGTTGCTTATCCTGATTTCGTGCCGGAATCAAAGTCCGAAAAGGTTGTGCCCGAGACCTCCGGGAGCAAACAGGCAATGCCGCCGGGATGCCAACCAATCTATGATCAGATATGTCAGGACGCAGTGGGCATTGACGCTCTGCTGATCAGAACTGGACTGGCGCTACCGGATTTAAGTGAAAAACTGTTGCAGCTTGAGCTGTCGGGGCTTGTCAATCATCAGGGCAACCGTTGGTGGCGTCATTGACAATTCGCGCAGATCTTGCGCGTCGAGAGGAGCTGAGCTAACGTGCTGCGCTCGTGAACGGGCGATGAGCCGGAATCTTAAATCAACTATCGGGGGCAACGATGCACGATCTGGCACTCAAGCGCGCGGCAGAGATTCTATGGGCCGGCGGAGTGATCGCCTATCCAACGGAGGCAGTATGGGGGCTAGGGTGTGACCCTGAGAACAAGCAAGCCTGCCTGAGCTTGTTGCAGATCAAACAGCGGCAAGCTGAAAAAGGTATGATACTCATCGCCGGTAAACTGGATCAGTTTGCAGCGCTGCTTGCTCCCTTGTCGGCAGAACAGCGCGCTGTTCTTACCAAAGCCTGGCAACAACAGGAAAAAACCGGTGCAGTGACCATGCTGGTGCCGGACCTGCTGGATCAGGTGCCTTGGTGGGTAAAAGGCCAGCACCCTGCAGTCGCCTTGCGAGTGAGCCGACATCCCCTGGTGCAGAGCTTATGCGAGGCATTTGGTGGCGCGCTGGTTTCCACGTCCGCAAATGTTTCGGGTAAACAGGCAGCCCTGTCTCGTCTGACGGTGCAGCGGCAACTTGGTGCGCAATTGGATTTCATAGTGCCGGGAGAGCTGGGCGGTGAAAAAAACCCTTCCCGGATTATCGATCTTGAAACCGGGAAAACCTTGCGCGCATCCTGACACCAGGCGTTCAGGAGTGGCGCCCGAGGATTTGAATGGCTGCCAGACAGCAAGGAGTAACAGATGTCCGAATTTAGTACAGACGCCGTCAAAGCTGATGAAGTGCGTGCCTTTTTGCTTGAATTGCAGAACAGCATTTGCGACCGCTTGCAGTCTGTAGACGGCAAGAGCAAATTCAGAGAGGATGCCTGGCAACGAGAGCGCGGCGGCAGCGGCATCTCCAGAGTCATCTGCGATGGCGCGGTATATGAAAAAGGCGGAGTCAATTTCTCGCATGTTTTCGGAGATTCGTTGCCGCCATCAGCATCTGCATCCCGGCCGGAAATGGCTGGGCGCAGCTTCCAGGCCATGGGTGTCTCGCTGGTCATTCACCCGGGCAACCCTCATGTTCCAACGTCACACGCCAACTTCCGTTTTTTCATTGCCGAAAAGCCGGACGAGGCACCGGTCTGGTGGTTTGGCGGCGGCTATGATCTGACTCCTTATTATGGACACGAGGATGATTGCCGGCACTGGCATCAGACCGCCAGGGACGCCTGCGATCCGTACGGCCCTGAGTTGTATCCGCGGTTTAAAAGAGAATGCGACGAATATTTCTACCTGCCCCACCGAAAAGAACCCCGCGGTATTGGTGGGCTGTTTTTTGATGATTTCAACGAGTCCGGTTTCGAGCGCAGTTTTGCCATGGTGCAAAGTATTGCCAACAGTTATCTGGATGCCTACGTACCGATCGTTATGGCGCGCATGGCGGCGCCGTTTACAGAGCAACAAAAACAGTTTCAGCGGTATCGTCGCGGGCGTTACGTAGAATTTAATCTGGTATACGACCGTGGCACTTTGTTTGGCTTACAATCCGGGCTTGGCCGGGTGGAGTCGATTCTGATGTCACTGCCACCAGAAGTGAGCTGGGTCTACGACTGGCATCCGGAGCCGGGCACGGAAGAAGCCCGGTTGTACACTGAGTTTCTGCGCGCCAGAGATTGGTTAGCCTGACAAAGCGGCCCAAGGTTGGCCGCTGAGCGATCTGACGGCAACGAAGGAATAAAAATGGATAACTACGCGGTAGTTGGTTTTCCGGTCAGGCACAGCAAATCGCCCATGATCCACAGAATGTTTGCCGAACAAACGAAGCAAGTGCTCACCTATGATCGGATAGAAGTTGCGCCCGAAGAGTTCATAGCTAAGGTTGAGGCTTTTTTCGCTGGCGGAGGCAAGGGCCTGAATATTACTGTGCCACATAAAGAACGGGCATGGGAAATGGTCGACTGGCGCTCCCCGAACGCTGAGAAAGCGGGAGCGGTCAACACGCTCTATCGCCTGCCGGACGGAAGATTGGCAGGGGCAAACACTGATGGCGTCGGGCTGGTACGCGATATCGAACAGAACCATGGCTGCTCGCTTGAAAACATGACAGTCCTGATACTGGGCGCCGGAGGTGCAGTCAGGGGCCTGTTGCCCCGACTGATCGCGGCCAGGCCGGGCCGCATTATTATTGCGAACCGTACGGTTTCCAAAGCAGTGACGTTGAAAACCCTGTTTGCAGATCAGTTCACAATCGATGTCAGCGCGTATGACTCGCTTGAGGAGCTGGCTCCCGACTGGATTATCAATGGCAGTTCGGCCGGTTTACAGGGTGGCATGCCTGACCTGCCGGCGACGCTGATTACAAATCATACCTGCTGTTACGACATGGTTTACGCGCCGGGTGGCACCGTGTTCCAACACTGGGCCAAAAAGTCTGGCGCCAGGCTGGCGCTGGATGGCACAGGCATGTTGGTTGAGCAGGCTGCCGAGTCGTTTTATATATGGCGCGGTGTGCGACCAGAGACAGGGCCCGTGCTTCAGGCTTTACACAAGTTGTTGTCTGACCAATAAGCTGCTGCGCCTGCTATGTAGTTGCAGCCGGATCGGCGAGATATCTGTCCTTCAGCTCTTTGTACTTGCCAGCGGTGTAAAGGAAGAAGGACTTCTCCTGCTCACTCAAGGCACGGATCTGCCTGACGGGCGAACCTACATACAGATAGCCGCTTTGCAGGATTTTGCCCGGAGGCACCAGACTGCCTCCGCCAATAATCGAATCAGACTCCACAACAGCGCCATCCATAATAATAGTACCCATCCCGACAAGCACCCGATCCCTGATCGTGCAGCCGTGCAGCATCACTTTGTGCCCCACAGTAACGTCGTTACCGATAACACAAGCGAATCCGCCCGGGTTAAAGGGGCCGTCATGGGTGACGTGCAACACCGAGCCATCCTGAATACTGGTTCGCTCCCCGATACGTATTTGGTGGATATCGCCGCGAATGACGGACATTGGCCAGACCGACGAGTCTTTGCCAATATGGACGTCCCCAATGACAACGGCACTGTTGTGTACAAATACACCCTCTGACAGCTGAGGTGTCAGATTCTCGAAACTTTCAATACTCATAAGTATCCTCGGGCCTTTAAGCCGGACTGAATTCACTGTCAGCAATGGTATGATGAGCTCAGATTTTTTTTCCAGCCATGCGGGAGACTTTTGTTCATGTTATCAGACACCATCGCTGTGAACCCCCTTTTGCATTTTGACCGCTTGCCTGATTTTCCGGCAATACAGGCTGAGCATATTCGACCGGCGGTCGAAAAGGTACTGGCGGAAAATCGCAACACTCTTGAGGAGCTGTTGGGCAAAAGTAAAAGTCTGACGGCTCCGGACTGGAGCAATCTGATGGACCCGTTGGATGATATGGATGATAGTCTTAATAAAGTCTGGTCTACCGCGAGCCATTTGAACTCTGTTAGCAACACACCTGAAATCCGACAGGCCTACAACGAATGCCAGCCTCTGATTACAGAGTATTATGCGGAGTTGGGCCAGAACGAAAAACTTTATGCTTGTGTGCAGGCACTGAGTAGTCGTGCGGAGACACTTAAGCTTGATGGATCACAGCGCAAAATTCTGGAAGATACCTTGCTTGACTTCCGCCTGGCCGGAGTCAGCCTGCCCGCCGATCAGAAAAAGCAATATACGGTATTGCAGACTCAACTCAGCCAACTTTCGAATCAGTTTGGCAACAACGTGCTTGATGCAACACGTGCCTGGTCGCACAATATCACTGATGTCGCAGATCTTTCCGGTGTGCCGGAGCTGACTGTAGCTGCGGCGGCAGATGCTGCACAGAAGAAAAATCTGCAAGGTTATTTGCTCACATTGGACTTTCCTGTCTATTTTGCAGTGATGACTTACGCAGATAACCGTGAGTTGCGCGAGACAATTTATAAAGCCTATGCAACCCGCGCATCTTCTTTTGGTGCGGCAGAATGGGATAACCATGATGTTATAAGAGAGATTCTCAGGCTTCGCCAGCAAATGGCAGAATTACTCGGATTTGAAAACTACGCAGCATTGTCACTCGCCCGCAAGATGGCAAAATCAGTTGCTCAGGTTAACCAGTTTCTCGAAGATCTGATTTTGTACAGTCGTCCTGCCGCGCAGCGGGAATTCGCCGAGCTGTCGCAGTATGCAATAGACCAATATCAACTTGCAGAATTGAAGGCCTGGGATGTGTCGTACTACAGCGAAAAACTGCGCAAACAGAACTACGATCTTTCGCAGGAAGAATTGCGTCCCTGGTTCCCGGTCGACAAAGTGCGGCAAGGGTTGTTCGATATTGTTGAAACTATCTACGGCATTCAGGTGGAGCGCGACCACAGCGCAGGAGTTTGGCATCAGGATGTAGAGTTCTACAATATCCGTCGTCAGGGTGAAGTAATTGCACGTTTCTATTTTGATCTTTTCACCAGAGAAGGGAAAAAAGGCGGTGCATGGATGGCCGATTGCCGCACCCGCCGACAACTCAGCATTCATGGACAGGCTGTGATGCAGCAAATACCAGTTGCCTATCTGGTCTGTAATTTTGCGCCTCCTTCAGCAGATAGCCCTGCACTGCTGACGCACAATGATGTTACTACCCTGTTCCACGAATTCGGTCATGGTTTGCACCACATGCTGACGCGAGAGAATTATTTGCGCAGTTCAGGCATCAGCGGTGTTGCGTGGGATGCTGTCGAACTACCGAGTCAGTTGATGGAGAATTGGTGCTGGGATCCTCAGTCAATCAGTATGATCTCCGGGCACTACAAGACCGATGAAACGTTGCCCGGGCAGATGCTGGAAAAAATGCTGGCAGCCCGTAATTTCCAATCCGGGATGCGCAGTGTCAGACAGCTTGAGTTCGCTTTGTTCGATTTCACCCTCCATCAGACTGCAGTCGTTGAGGATCAGGACTTTGTCTGTGAAGTCTTGAGCGCTACACGAAATAAAACAGCAGTGTATCCGGTACCTGACTACAACCGGTTTCAAAACAGCTTTTCCCATATCTTTGCAGGTGGTTATGCTGCCGGGTATTACAGTTACAAGTGGGCTGAGGTGCTGTCTGCGGATGTGTTCTCGCGGTTTGAAGAGACGGGTGTGTTGAATCCAGGGACAGGCAGCGAATTTCTAGACAAGATATTGTCAAGAGGAGGCGGTGCTGATGCCCTCTCCTTGTTTATTGATTTTATGGGCAGGGAGCCTGATATAGCGGCGCTGCTAAAACAGGAAGGTTTGCAAGCCCACTGAATTATTGGGAAATTTGATCTATATCAGGGTCAGCTATATTCGCCGGTATTAGACTGGCTATCGGCGATTTGACAGCGTGCTTCCGTATTTTGTTAGGAATACAGGCCGATTCTGGTCGGATACGATGGTAATGTAGAAACAAGTTTTGTTATAATCGCGCCGCTTTATATTGCGCCCGAATACCCAGCCAACCACCTCCGTCAGGTCAAAACAGTCCTGGTGCGGTGTCTGCTGCGGCAAGAATCGCAGGTCTTGCCTGATAAACGGTTCGTATACGCGTAGCAGGTAATTCTGATCGGAACGGTAATTAGAGCGCCCGGGCACTGGGTTAACGCTGGCCGGGCAAACAATAAACCTGAAAAAACGTTATAAAACTGCCTTTTCTTACTACTACGGAGACACGGCGAATGTTGTCGAAAGCAAAGCTGTGGTTAAGCCTTGCGCTCGGTACTCTGATATTCTGGAGTGCGGGTCTGCATGCAGCCTGGGACTTGAATATGCCCAGGGGCGTAACCCAAATGAGTCGAGATACCTATGACCTTCACATGACCATTTTCTGGTGGTGTGTTGCGATTGGTGTTGTTGTGTTTGGGGCCATGTTGTGGTCCATCATCAATCACAGGAAATCAAAAGGTGTGCAGCCTGCGACCTTCCACGAAAGCACTAAAGTGGAAATCGTCTGGACACTGATCCCGTTCCTGATTCTGATTGCGATGGCAATTCCTGCAACCCGCGTGCTGACAGCCGCGTACGATACCACTGAGTCTGAGCTGGATATCCAGATCATCGGTTACCAGTGGCGTTGGGAATATCGTTACATGCGCGAGAGCATGGACGAGGAAGAAGTATCCTTCTTCAGCGTTCTTTCTACGTCTCGTGAAGAAATCAATAATGATGTCGAGAAAGGCGAAAACTACCTCCTGGAAGTTGACCGCCCTCTGGTTATCCCCACTAACACCAAGGTCCGTTTCCTGATGACGTCAGCAGACGTGATACACGCCTGGTGGGTGCCTGATTTCGCAATCAAGAAAGACACTATCCCCGGCTTTATCAATGAGACCTGGGTGATTGTTGAAGAGCCTGGCATTTATCGTGGTCAGTGTGCAGAACTGTGTGGCATGGATCACGGCTTTATGCCCATCGAAGTGCATGCTCTTGAGCGCGCCGACTACGATGCCTGGTATGCGCAGCAGCAGGAAAATGTACGTCAGATCCAACAACTGGCCGGCTCTGCGATTACCATGCAAGACGCCATGGCTCAAGGTGAGCAGATCTACAATCGTAACTGCGTAGCGTGCCATCAAGCCGGTGGTGTGGGCATGCCTCCGGTATTCCCGGCAATTGCTGGCAGCGCCAAGGCGACTGGCGATGTTGCGGTGACCATGGAGACACTGGTTCACGGTGTTCCGGGAACGGCAATGGCTGCCTACGGCCGACAACTGAATCCGATTGAGCTGGCTTCGATTATCACTTATGTGCGCAATGCCTACGGCAATAGCACTGGTGATCTGGTTCAGCCTGCTGATGTCAACGCATATATTCAAGAAGGACAGTAATAACCATGAGCGCACACGATCATCATCACGGCCCTGCTAAAGGCTTATCGCGATGGTTGTATACTACCAACCATAAAGATATCGGCAGCATGTACCTGTGGTTCAGCTTTGCAATGTTCCTGCTGGGCGGTACGTTCGCCCTGGTCATTCGCGCAGAGCTGTTCCAACCTGGTCTGCAGTTTGTTGAACCTAACTTTTTCAACCAGATGACCACTATGCATGGTCTGGTGATGGTATTCGGTGCGGTTATGCCTGCATTCGTAGGCCTCGCCAACTGGATGATTCCTCTCATGATCGGCGCACCGGATATGGCGTTGCCGCGTATGAATAACTGGAGCTTCTGGATTCTGCCATTTGCATTTGCAATGCTGGTCTCCACACTGTTCATGGAAGGCGGCGGGCCCAACTTTGGTTGGACCTTCTACGCTCCATTGTCGACGACATATGCACCGGCATCAGTGACGTTCTTCATATTCGCAGTACACATCATGGGTGCGTCCTCGATTATGGGATCGATCAATGTGATCGCGACCATTCTGAACATGCGTGCCCCCGGCATGACACTGATGAAGATGCCTCTGTTCGTATGGACATGGTTGATTACGGCGTATCTGTTGATCGCTGTTATGCCAGTTCTGGCCGGCGTGGTTACCATGATGCTGTTTGATATCCACTTCGGCACCAGCTTCTTCAGCGCTGCAGGTGGCGGTGACCCGGTTCTGTTCCAGCACTTGTTCTGGTTCTTCGGTCACCCTGAAGTTTACATCATGATTCTGCCGGCATTCGGTATCGTCTCTGCCATCATCCCGACTTTCGCCCGCAAGCGTCTGTTTGGTTATGACTCAATGGTTTACGCTACTGCATCCATTGCATTCCTGTCCTTCATTGTATGGGCGCACCACATGTTCACAGTAGGCATGCCCCTGGCCGGCCAGCTGTTCTTCATGTACGCAACCATGCTGATTGCGGTGCCAACAGGTGTGA
The DNA here is from genome assembly GCA_030651695.1 of Pseudohongiella sp. Taxonomy (GTDB): domain Bacteria; phylum Pseudomonadota; class Gammaproteobacteria; order Pseudomonadales; family Pseudohongiellaceae; genus Pseudohongiella. The sequence goes on from JAUSCD010000004.1 coordinate 96,142, forward strand.
AAGTATTCAACTGGGTTGCAACCATGTTCCGTGGCGCAATGACTTTTGAAACGCCCATGTTGTTCGCGATTGCATTTGTGGTTCTGTTTACTTTGGGTGGTTTCACCGGCGTTATGCTGGCGATTACACCGGCTGACTTCCAGTATCACGACACCTACTTCGTGGTGGCACATTTCCACTACGTTCTGGTACCTGGCGCTGTGTTCTCCCTGATGGCGGCTGCTTACTACTGGCTGCCAAAGTGGACGGGTTACATGTATGACGAGACCCTGGGCAAGCTGCACTTCTGGCTGTCCTTTATCGGCGTGAACCTGCTGTTCTTCCCGCAGCACTTCCTGGGTCTGGCCGGTATGCCGCGTCGTATTCCTGACTACGCCTTGCAGTTCGCCAACTTCAACTGGATCTCCAGTGTGGGCGGTTTCCTGTTCGGTTTCTCCCAGCTGATTCTGCTGTTTGTTGTCATCAAGTGTATTAAAGGTGGCAAGAAAGCAACGGCACAGGTTTGGGAAGGTGCACAGGGTCTGGAATGGACAGTGCCTTCACCGGCGCCTTACCACACCTTTGAGACACCACCAGATCCATCGTTGATCAAAGCGCAGTAATTAAGAGCACAGTAATTTAAGGTGAGATAAATCCGCAGAGTCTTTTGACAGCAGTATCGGAGAAATGACCATGAGTAACGACGTAACATCCACGAATAACAAGAAAATAGTCAAAAAACTGTTGTTAGGTGTTGTTGGTATGTTCGCATTCGGTTGGGCTCTGATACCGCTGTATGACGTGATCTGCGACATCACTGGACTGAACGGCAAGACCGGCGGTCGGGTTGAAGTGGCCGAAGCTGGATTACTGATTGATGAAGATCGTCAGGTGACAGTGCAGTTTATGGCACACCATAATGCTGAAATGGGCTGGGTGTTCGAGCCGTCAGTTGCGCAGGTAACTGTTCGTCCGGGCGAAGTCAGTGTTGTAAGTTATCGCGTGACCAATCCAAGAACCACTTTGATGGTTGGTCAGGCGATCCCTAGCGTGGCACCTAACGCAGCTGCCGCGCACTTGAACAAGATTGAGTGCTTCTGTTTTGAAGAGCAGTTGCTGCAACCCGGTGAATCTGCCGATATGCCAATTCGCTTTTTTGTTGATCCGAACCTGCCGGCCAGTATCAGCAAACTGACACTGTCGTACACCTTGTATGACATTACAGAAAAAAGTGGCAAGGCCCAGGCTGTTGCCGTCAGGTAAACGAGAATAATACTGTTATTTTTGGAGAGATAAGATGGCCAGCGAAAGCTCCCATAGCGTTTATTACGTACCGGAACAAAGCAAGTTTCCGTTCTTTGCATCAATTGGATTGTTCCTGACTGTATTTGGTCTTGGCAACATTCTGAATGACATCGCCGCCGGTTCGCCGGTCATGGGCTCAACAGGAATTGCTTTGACGGGTTTTACAATCCTGTCGGTAATCCTGTTTAACTGGTTTGCAACGGTCATTCGTGAAAACCACGCAGGCCTTAACAACGATCAACTCAAGCGTTCCTACGTATGGGGCATGGGCTGGTTCATATTCTCGGAAGTTATGTTCTTTGCTGCATTCTTCGGCGCGTTATTCTATGTCCGTCAGCTGGCGGTGCCCTGGATCGGTGGTGAAGGCGCTAAAGGCATTACTGGTGATGTGTTGTGGCCTGAGTTCCAGGCAGCATGGCCATTGCTGGTAAATCCGGACCCTACCCTCTTCACGAACCCGCATGACGGGTTGAATGTCAAAGAGTGGACTCCGGGTTTCTTTGCCGGCTACCTGCCTTTCTGGAATACCGTAATTCTGATTACATCCTCTGTAACGCTGCACTATGCACACGTTGCTTTGAAGGCTGAAAACCGTAAACGTCTTATTCAGTGGATGGTTGTGACTGTATCGCTGGGTCTCATATTCCTGGGACTGCAGGCTTTGGAATATATAGAAGCTTACGGCCATTATGGTATTACGCTTAACTCCGGCATTTACGGTTCAACATTTTTCCTGTTGACGGGTTTCCACGGTTTCCACGTAACGCTGGGTACCTTTATGCTGATCGTGATGCTATTACGATGCATTAAAGGGCATTTCAAGCCTGACGACCATTTTGGTTTTGAAGCAACTGCCTGGTACTGGCACTTTGTTGACGTGGTATGGGTAGGACTGTTTATATTTGTTTACTGCCTGTAAGCGACAGGAAGTCGGACAGTAATAAAATAAAAGGGACGGCTCGCAATACTATTGCGAGCCGTTTCTTTTTATCAAGGGACCAGGTTTGCACACAGTCTGTGGAAGCGCGCCAAATTAATTCCAGGGCGTCTGAAAGTTCAGTTGTCCTGTAGTCAAGCCGTAGAAAACACAAATCATAAGAATTACAGCCAGGGTGACTCTGACGCCCAAAGCATACATGACGCGTTTGGACCTGCCTTTGTCTTTGTAAAAAAATACAAAACCGGTAATCAAACTGATCACGATCGCAACTAACAATAGAACAATGACAGTTCTTAACATGATATGCCCAGCCAACGGTTAAAACCGCATCATAACAGATGACAACGAGGCGCTAAACCTTGCACGAGCCAACAAGCAAACTGTCAGGTAGGAAGTTCAAATTCAACTGGGGTATGACGCTTTTCACTCTGGCGTTGTTTCCGTTGTTGATCAGCTTCGGTTTCTGGCAACTGGAGCGTGAGCAGCAGAAGACACAACTTCAAAAGCAGTATGATGAGCGCGCATTGGCGACGCCGCGTAATGAAGCTGAAATTGACTGGAACAATCCGGATCTGGGCTGGACTCCGGTTACGGCTGAAGGGCGTTTTGATTCCGCCCGGCAGTTCATGCTCGATAACAGAATTCTTGATTCAAAGGTTGGATATGAAATCATCACGCCATTTGTGACTGACTCCGGAACAATTCTTATAAACCGTGGCTGGGTTAGTCAGGGTTCAACCAGAGCAGAAATTCCCGAGCTTGGAGTGAGTGAGGCAACGTTGACGATTAGTGGTCATATTTATGTGCCCGATGGTGACGCGTTTGTACTTGGATCAGATTCCTCTTCTGTGCAAGGGTGGCCGAAATTGATACAAAAAATAGATCCCGAGCAAATGGCGCTTAGTCTTGGCAGCACAAACGTAAAGCCTTTTGTTGTGAGGCTGACAGGAAACTCACAAGGCGTACTTCAAACCAATTGGGCTGCAATCAGCATGCGCCCGGAAACGCATCGTGCGTACGCAGTGCAGTGGTTCACTATGGCTGCTGTACTGCTATTTCTTTACATTATGTTCAGTTTTAGAAAACCGGAGAATTGAAATGCAAGACACTACACGAAGCAAGCTCAAGCTGGCTTTCCTGCTATTGATCGCATTTGTTCCAATCACGATGGCAACCTTTGCGTATCGATCAGCAATGGAGAACGGGGGATTTGGAGCTACCGTCAACAAAGGCAACTTCATTTTGCCGCCCGCTGACATTACTGATCTCGCAATGACGGATGCAGACGGAAACGCTATGTTCCGCAGTTTCGAGGAAATCATCGCTGAAATAGCAAACGACGACGACTACGTCGCGCAGCCCTGGCTGATGGTCTATCTGACGGGCACGGACTGCGACGTAAGTTGCAGAGACCGGATACATCTACTGAGGCAGATGCATATTACCTTGGGTAAAAATCAGCCACGCGTTAGACGGTACTATCTGAATGCTACAGGCGAACAATTACCTCAGGAAACCGCCGGCTATTTCCGTGAAGAATATCCAAGCATGGGTATCGCCCATGGCAGCCGCGAACTGATTCTAAGGAATTTTTCCGAACAAGGTATCAGTCTGGATCTTGAAAATAACTCATATGTGTTTTTTGTCGACCCGGTTGGCAATGTGATGATGTACTACGAGCCACGTCACACCATCGAGGAAATTAAATCAGATCTCCAGCGTTTGCTGAGCCTGTCCAGTCTGGGTTAACGCTCAGGTTACCCAATACAAAAAAGGGCCGTACTTATTATAGAAGTACGGCCCTCTTTTTAATGTGAAACGTGCAGCGGAGTCGCGTTTGCGTCCTGCCCGAAATATTGAACACGGGCAGACTCAGTGTAGTTTCCCTCAATAGCCATAAAAAATATCAACAGCAGAAGAATACTGGGCGGTCCAAGAATAGTCATAGCAAGGGCCATTCTCTCCCACATGACATGCATGAAGATCGCCAGAATGAAACCGGCTTTCAGCGTCATAAATACTAAAACAAGAGTCCACCGCATAGGACCCTGCACATCGAAGTAGTCCACCATGTAGCTGAAGATACTGAGCACAAACAGCAGTATCCAGATTTTCAGATAAATCCCCAGGGGATGTTGTTGGCCGCTTGCTGATGCCATATCAAAAACTCCGTCTATGTCTCGCCGTTACCGGATTAAAGTAGATAGAAAAAAGCAAAAATGAAAACCCACACCAGATCAACAAAGTGCCAATACAGGCCGGTGATCTCTACAATTTCGTAACCTTTCTTTTCGTAATCACCACGCCAGACTTTTCTGGCAACAACAAGCAGATAAATAACGCCGGCGGATACATGCAATCCGTGAAAACCGGTCACCATATAAAATACAGATCCGAACTGGGGTGCTCCCCATGGATTACCCCACGGCCTCACGCCGTAACCTATAAGTTTGGACCACTCGAATACCTGCATGCCGACAAAGGTTGCCCCCAAAGCTGCAGTTGCAACCATAAGCCAAACAGTTTTCTGCCGGTCTCTTCGATATCCATAATTCACTGCCAGTGCCATGGTTCCGCTACTGGTGATCAGTACGAAAGTCATGATCGCAATCAGAATAAGTGGAATAGGTTCGCTTCCGAAAAACGACAAAGCAAATACTTCGGTGGCTAGCGGCCATGGTTCAGCAGTAGAAATACGTACGGTCATATATCCGACTAGAAAGCAGGAAAATATGAACGTATCGCTGACGAGGAAAATCCACATCATGGCCTTTCCCCAAGGCACATTGTAAGTCTGTTTGTCAGCAGACCAGTCTTTTACAAAACCCGTCAGTCCCTCCGGATTGGAGTCCTGAGTATCAATCGTGCTGGTTTGACTCATAATCTTTTCCTGGTTGTTAAGGTCAAAAGGTTACGCACTCAAGTATTAGCGAGCAGGAAGAACAACCCCACCCAAACGAGAAGCAGGAAGTGCCAGTAGATCGCGCAAAGATTCATGCTTAATCTGATGTCATCCGCGTCAAATTTTTGTGCCAGTCTGATGCCTGCTTTACTCCATACCCAAAGTCCACCTGACAGGTGGGCTATATGAACCGCAGTGAGAAGATAAAAAAATGAGTTGGCCGGATTTCCGCGAACGCTATGGCCAGCCGCCCCCAGATCAACCCATACCTGATATTGACCGATGATAAACGCAACCGCCAACAGACCGCCGATAACAAACAATAGGCCTGAGCCACGAAATAAACTCAGCACCTCTTCCTTACGGGACCTGAACACAGCAGCTTGCAGAAAAACGCTACTTAAAACGAGTGCAGCAGTATTCGTCCAAAGTTGAGCCGGTGTTGCCAATGGAACCCAGTCTCCTACTTGCATCCGTATGTAATACGAAACAAGAAACAAGGAAAACAGAACACTGGCGATTATCAGTAAAACCGTCAAAGCAACCCGCTCGTTAGGCACATTAAATACAGGCTTGCTTTCTATCCCGTCAGGGAGTCCGACGTTATCCCAGGGCTTGTTTGTAACATCCCGATAGAGACTCATGAGTAACCTCCGGATTTGTGCAGGGTCTTCTCGTATTCTTCGCCCGGCTCGTTCTGGGGAATAAAGTCCTCTTTATGTCCCGGCACACTATAGTCATACGCCCAACGATAAACAGTTGGCAATTCCTCACCCCAGTTGCCGTGTTTTGGCGGAGTATCCGGGGTCTGCCATTCAAGCGAAGTTGCACCCCATGGATTGCCGGGCGCTTTCTCGCCGTTGCGCAGGCTCCAGAAAATATTCACAAAGAAAAGTATCTGTGCAACCGCCACAAAGATTGCGGCAAGAGTAATATTTGCGTTTAGCGCCTGTGCAGAGGCTGGCACAAAATCCGTATTGCCCATCTCGAAATAACGACGTGGCATGCCAAGGAAGCCAAGGTAGTGCATAGGCAGATAAATCGCGTAGGTACCAAGGAAGGTACACCAGAAATGTACTTTGCCCATGGTTTCGTTATACATGCGCCCACTCACCTTTGGATACCAGTGATAAAGCGCCGCAAACAGAACCAGCACAGGAGACACACCCATCACCATATGGAAATGCGCCACTACAAAGTAGGTGTCTGCCAGCGGGATATCTATAATCACATTGCCGAGGAAAAGACCGGTAAGCCCACCGTGAACAAAGGTAAAAATGAATCCTATGGCGAACAGCATCGGCGTATTCAATCGCAGATTGCCCTGCCAAAGAGTGAGCACCCAGTTGTAAACCTTGAGCGCGGTAGGAATCGCGATAATCAATGTTGTGGTTGCAAAGAAGAAACCAAAATAGGGATTCATACCGCTGACATACATGTGGTGCGCCCACACCATAAAGCTCAGGCCGCCAATTGCGATGATTGCCCATACCATCATGCGGTAACCAAAAATATTCTTGCGCGCATGTGTGGCGATAACGTCCGACACCAAACCGAAAGCTGGCAGCGCAACGATATAAACTTCAGGATGACCAAAGAACCAGAACAGATGCTGGAACAGAATAGGACTGCCGCCGTCGTAGCTGGTCTGTTCGCCCAGTTGCATCATCGCCGGCATAAAGAAACTGGTGCCCAGCACCAGATCCAGCGCCAGCATGATTGCGCTCACGAGCAACGCCGGGAATGCAAACAGCCCCAGGACTGTTGCAGTAAAAATTCCCCAGATGGAAAGTGGCAAACGCATCAGCGTCAGACCGCGTGTGCGAGCCTGCAGAATAGTTGTGACGTAGTTCAGGCCGCCCATGGTAAATGCAACAATAAATACTGCGAGAGAGATCAGCATCAACAAAATGCCGCCCTCATGCCCGGGGGTGCCATGTGAAATTGATTGTGGCGCGTACAAGGTCCAGCCTGCACCCGTGGGTCCTCCGGGTATAAAGAAGCTGGCGAGCAGAATGATCACGGAGACCAGATAGAACCATACGCTCAACATATTGAGAAAAGGGAACACCATATCCCTTGTTCCGCACATCAGGGGGATCAGATAGTTTCCGAATCCTCCCAGGAACAGTGCGGTCAACAGGTAGATCACCATGATCATTCCATGCATGGTGACAGCCTGATAATAAAACGCCGGGTCGATAAAGCTCACGGTGTCAGGGAAACCTATCTGCAGACGCATGATGATTGAAAGCCCCAACGCAATCAGGCCAACAAAAATGGCAATCGCTCCATATTGAATCGCGATTACTTTGTGATCCTGGCTCCAGACATATTTGGTGACAAAACTATGTGGATCGTGAAGTGCGTGAGCATCATCCTGATCGGCTAAAGGTACATAAGCCATCTGGTATTCCTCCGGGCCTGCTATCGAAGCGAGTTGATATAGGTAAGTACGTCATCTTGTTGTTGTTGTGTGCGCATAGCCTTGACCATGGATAACATTTGGTAGCCATAGTCGTCGCCGTCATGGCTGCCGCGAATACCCGCACGATAGTTATTCAGCTGGGACGCCATGTACCAGTCGTCCATTCGCGCCAGCGCCGGCGCATCAGTGCCCCAGCTCCCGCGGCCGTCACTGCCGTGGCAGGCAGCGCAGTTGGCCTGATAAATTCGCATTCCGCGTGCGATATCACCGGGCGGCAGCGTTTCTGCAGGCGTTGTAACCGGGAGGCTTGCGATGTACGCGGAAACATTTCTGCGGGCGTCTTCGGAGGCAACCATGTTGGCCATTGGTGCCATCATCTGACCGAAGGTGTCATCGGGATCGCTGCCTCGCACGCCTTCCTGGTAGTAGCGCAGCTGCCTGTCTATATACCAGGGCTGCAGGCCGGCAAGCTTTGGAGCGTTCAAGGCGCGGTTTCCTTCCCCTGATGCGCCATGGCAGCTTGCGCACACAGCGTAGGACTGCTGGCCGGCAGCGATATCGGCCGGTGCCTGTTGTTGAGTCTCTGCAAACGTCGGCTGCTGAGCAAGCCAGGTAGTAAAGTCACCGGGCTCCATCACATTCACAGTGGCTCGCATAATGTGATGGCCGAGGCCACAGTACTGCTCGCAAAGAATTTCAAAGGACCCGGTGCGTGTTGGCGTAAGCCACAGGTAGGAGACCATACCCGGCACCATGTCCATTTTCACCCTGAATTGAGGCACCGTGTAGTTGTGCAGTACGTCGCGGGATCTCAACAGCGCTTTCACCGGCTGATCAAGCGGAAGGACCATCGTGGGCCGCTTGACCACAACATCATCCTGGCCATTGGGATCATTCGGGTTGATGCCCCAGGGATTGCGCTCGGTAATGTGCTCAATATCAGCAGTGCCAAGTACACCATCTGCGCCAGGGTAGCGGAATGACCACTGCCATTGAGAAGCAAATGCTTCGAACTCCATTGCATCATCAGGTACTGAGACAAACTGCGCCCAGACAAAGAGGCCTGGCGCCAGCATCGCAACTACACCGATGGTAGTCAAAATGGTCAGACCTGACTCGAGCTTTGCGTTTTCAGGCTCATAGACTGCCTTATGCTCTGAACCTTTACGCTGACGATAGCGATAAACGCTATATGCCATAAACAGGTTCACGGCAATAAACACAATCCCGGTGACCCAAAAGGTCAGATTGATGGTGAAGTCTATATTGGTCCAGTGAGAGGCGATCTCTGTAAACCACCAAGGGCTGGCGAAGTGAAAAACCACAGTTCCGACGACGAGTAGGAATAAAACAACTGCAATAGCCATACGCGAGATATCCTTATAATTGTTCGAAAACGCACAATGGGGGATACAGCAACAGTACAGCGAAAGATAATAGAAGGCCGCAGGCAGTGAAGGCCCGGGAGGATTGTGCTTGTTTGCCAGTCACGCAGTTGACTACGAACGATTTCGTTCACAACGTCGTTCCCTCCTTTTATTGTTATCTTTCGGACGGGTGTTCAACGTGTTGCATCTAACAGTGAGGCGAGTGCGACGGAAAGCTATTCCCGCCGCACTTTTGGATACTAAAACTTTGTTTCAATCAGTGCAATACATCACATCGTTCATGCACGAACGAGTTTCAGGTCAGCAAATGGATTGAGAAAATGCGCGTCCACCGCAGCCAATGCGGCTTCCGGGTGTTTGTTGCTCATCATTTGCCGGATACTTTCGATCTGTTTTTCTTTTGCGTAAATCAGGATCAGATACTGCCCTGCCACAATGTCTTCATGGAAGTTGGCAATTTTTTTATTTTCCCGTGCTACGCCCGTCAGACCCCCTACCCAGGCTCCGAAACAGCTCACCAGGAAAACGATAGCAGCTAAACCAAGCAAAGGAGTTGGAATGCCAAAAGGGTCAGTCACTGCAGCAATCCCGGCCATCGCCAGGCCGGCAACAAAACCAATGGCTGCGCCGATCATGCCTTCACGGATGAAATCCAGAGTCTCCAGATAGTTGCTTGAGTGCAGACGCCGTTTTACCAGGCCGCTCTCATCTTTACTGTGGATATGCAGGAACCAGTCGTCGATTCCGATATCGTGCAGATCATCGGAGATTTGTTGCGTGCTTTTGAGGGTGGGTGATAAGTAATAGATACATTTCATAGAGCTGCTCCTGTTCTTTTCCTGCTTATATGGAATCGCTTTCGAACATCTATCAGTCTTTAATACACCTGTTTTGTTGGTCCAGATGACTACACTAAAACTACAGACTCCCTGACATTTCTTAAAATACTACACCTCGAATTTACTCCGGAAAAAAATAAATGTCCTCATTTTTTTCATCCAATCCTGAATTGCGGTACAATTCTCCCATCCAATACCCATGAGCGCACACTTACACACCTGAATTTTTGGGGTCATGTCAGGCGTGCAAGAGAGAACCTTGTGACAGAACTTACTCATAAACAGGCTGCAAATTGGCGTGATTATTACGAGATGTGCAAACCTCGGGTAGTCATGCTGATGATACTGACCTCAATGGTGGGTATGTTTCTGGCTGTACCTGGCATGGTGCCGCTGGATATTTTGATACTGGGCAATCTGGGGATCGCGCTGGTGGCATCCTCCGGCGCCGTGGTTAACCACTTGATTGATCGTAAGGTAGATGCGGTCATGAGGCGGACGGTTAACCGCCCGATGCCACAGGGCCGTGTTGAACCAAAGCAAGCGGCCTGGTTTGCAGCGATCATTGGTGTTTCCGGCTTGCTGATCATGCTCATCTGGGTTAACGCACTCAGCGCCTGGTTAACCCTGGCGTCGTTCATCGGCTATGCCTTTATTTATACCGGGTACCTCAAGCGCGCGACGCCACAAAACATTGTTATCGGCGGCTTGTCAGGGGCCATGCCTCCACTGTTAGGCTGGGCCGCTGTTTCGGGCACAGTAGAGCCGGGCGCGCTGATACTGGTTCTGATTATCTTTGCCTGGACCCCTCCCCACTTCTGGGCTCTGGCGATTTACCGAAAAGACGAATATGCAAAAACCGGTATCCCCATGCTGCCCGTGACTCATGGCGAGCATCTGACCAAAATCCATATCATTCTCTACACCGTTATCCTGTTGCTGGTCAGCGTAATGCCTTACCTGATAGGCATGAGTGGCCCTCTTTATTTATTGGCCGCCATCGTGCTGGGTCTCGGGTTCCTGGTCTGGACATTGCTGTTGATGTACAAGCCCAAGCCATCCACCGCGATGGATACGTTCAGATATTCGATTGTTTATCTCATGGTGCTTTTCCCGGTCTTGCTAGTTGACCACTATCTGTTTTGATATAACTGTTTGCAGGCCTTAAATATGAAGCGAAATGTAAAGCTCACGCTGATTGCGTGTCTTGTATGGGTAGCCATTGTCATCTATCTCACCTACTCCCGTTATGCGCCGAACAACCAGAGCATGGTGCTGGACGTTGAGGAGCTTCGCGAGATCGGAGCATTGATATACCCCGAGCCGGTTGCTATCCAGCCGTTCGAGCTGGTGGACCACCACGGCGCGCCGTTTACGGATGCCAGTCTGAACGGCCAGTGGAGTCTGATATTTTTCGGGTTTACTAACTGTCCTGATATCTGCCCCCTTACCATGCATGAACTGACAGGATTCTACTCAGCTCTGGACGCCGGATTGCAACAGGACACGCAGGTAGTGATGGTCAGCGTAGACCCTTTTCGTGACGACACCGCTGCCGTCGCGAAGTATATGGAAGGTTTCCATGCGGATTTTCTGGGGGTGAATGGTGAGTTCTCAACCGTATCCCGCCTGGCCAGAGATATGTTTGTTGCCAACGGACTGATGCCCGTGCCGGCGCCGGGCGGTGGCACCCCTCAGAATTTTCTGATCGATCACAGCGGCAATATTCTTATTATTGACCCGGCTGGTAAGTACCGCGGCTTTATGGAGCCCAACATCAAGCGTGCGAACTTGAAACAAGCTTACGAGATGATCCGTCAGGCATTGTAATCAGGCATTGGCTCCCGGTCTGAGATAAGCAATCAGAAACAATACAAACGCAGTGGCCACAATCGATGGTCCGGCAGGTGTATCCCAGAAGTAAGACATCGTCAGCCCGCCGCTTACCGCCAGACAACCGGCGATCGCGGCACCAAGCGCCATTTGTTCCGGAGTTGATGAAAGCCGCCTGGCAGCGGCAGCCGGTATTATCAGCAGCGATGTAATCAGCAGTACACCCACAATCTTCATCGCCACGGCGATCAACAAAGCAATCAACACCACAAGTAATGCGTACAACCTGTCGACCGGCAGCCCTTCAATACTGGCCAGTTCTTTGTGTACTGTAATCGCCAGAAACTTGTCCCAAAAGCAGAACAAAGTGACTGCACACAAGACGCAGCAGCATACAATCCATATCAGGTCCGTTTGCGTTACGGTTAACAGATCGCCGAAAAGAAACGCAGTCAGGTTGACCTGCACCCTGTCTGAAAACGACAGCACCAGCAAACCAAACGCCAGTGTGCTGTGCGCAATAATCCCCAGCAGAGTATCAGTAGCCAGTGCCTGACGACGCTCCAGTGCCAGCAGCAGAGCGGCAAAAACCAGGCAACTCACAATAATCGCAATCTGAAGCTGCGCACTGAACAGTATCGCAAACGCCACCCCCAGCAACGAGGCGTGAGCCAGCGTGTCGCCAAAATAAGACATGCGTCGCCACACCACAAAACAGCCCAGGGGGCCGGCAACCAAGGCAATACTGATGCCGGCGACCAGGGCATAGACCAGAAAATCAGCCATGTTTATGGGCTCCATTGCTGTCGTGATCGTCACAACAGCTTTCGTTCACGATAGCGCCTTTTATGTCATGGCTATGGTTGTGATGGTGAGTGTAAACAGCAAGAGTCTGCGCCTCACGGCGGCCGAACATGGCCAGGTACGCCGGGTCATTCGTCACCTGTTCAGGTTTGCCATGACAACAGATATGTTTGTTCAGACAGATGACCTCGTCCGTACTGGCCATTACAAGATGAAGATCGTGCGACACCATCAATACGCCACAACCATGTCGTGCGCGGATACTGTTGATCAGCTCATAAAGCTCAACCTGACCATTTACATCAACACCCTGAGCGGGCTCGTCCAACACCAGCAAGTGAGGATCGCGCCCCAGAGCTCTGGCAAGCAGCACGCGCTGCATCTCCCCGCCAGACAACCGGCTCACCTGCTGATCCAGCAGGTGGGCAATCCGGACTTCGTCCAGTAACGATCCGACATCGGATTTTGATACCGCAGCCATTTGTAAAAATCGGCGCACAGTCAGTGGCAGAGTGGGTTCAACAAAAAGCTTCTGGGGCATATAACCGATACGGATTCCGTCTGCACGGCTCAGACTGCCCTGATCAGGCTTGATCAGCCCCAGCACGACTCTTACCAATGTCGTTTTGCCTGCGCCATTGGGGCCTATCAGGGTCAGTAACTGGCTTTTGCGCAGCTCAAGGTCAACCTGATGGAGGATCTGGCGACCGCCCAGATTCACGCCGAGTCCCGTCGCTTTGATCAGTAAATCCGTGTTCATGGTGAACCAGTCCCGTATCTGCAAAAGCGCAGTCTTGTGTGGTTTTACGCTGCAAAGTAGTGACCGGCGTAAAAATGGTATATCATAGCATTTCTTCAAAAAGTACAAGACTCAGGCTGAATCTTAAATGATCCGACAACTTTACATGGCTCTTATGATAAGCGCGCTCACCCTGGTGTGGGTGGATGCTGCATATGCACAGGTCCGTGTTGTCACCAGCATAAAACCTTTGCAGATGATCGCCAGCGCCATCACTGAAGGTGTTTCTGAGCCTGTGCTACTGATCCCGTCTACGCAATCTTATCATCACTTCGTACTTCGGCCCTCCAGTGTCCGCACGCTAAATCAGGCAGAACTGTTTGTGTGGGTTGGACCAGAGCTGGAAACGTATCTCACTGGCGCTATTGAGCAAAGCAGATCGCAGCAACAAGTGCTGCAAGTACTCTCGCTGCCGGGTCTTGTAATTCACCACGCCGGACACGATGGCGAAGATGCCGTCGAAATTATCGTGCCGGAGGAAGGACTGCACGCTGGTCACAAACATGCAGCGGGCGAGGATATAGACCCGCATCTGTGGCTGGACACCCGAAATGCCCGGGCTATTGCCAGAGCGATTACCGAGCAGCTGGTGCAAATCGATGCTGGGTACCAGCAGGCCTACCTGCAAAACCTTGTTATATTTGAGCAGCGCCTTGATGTTCTGGATGCAACTCTGAATGCGTCGCTAAAGATGCCCGAAGAAATGCACTATGCCGTCTATCATGACGCTTTCCGTTACTTCGAAAGACAATTTGGATTACAGCATGACGTGGTATTTGTAGGCAGCGAAGAGATTCAACCCGGTGTCAGGCACATGCTGGCGCTGCGTGATGCCGTGGAAAACCGCAATATCAACTGCCTGATGGAGGACGTGACATCGCGCGCTTCAACCGTTGAAACTGTGCTGGGCAAAAAGGAAGTTGAGCGCGTACGTGCGGATACCACCGGCCAAAGCTTGACCTCCGGGCCTACGGCTTATATACAGTTAATAGAAAACCTCGCAAACGCCTTCCAGCAGTGTTTTGGTCAGTAAAACTCTGATCCTCTGATTGCTGCCAGCCAAGGCAGTCTGCCACACACAAATCAGCACGGACGTTCCTTATGGCATCGGCAAGCCCTTTAATCCTTATTGACGGCTCATCTTATTTATTCAGGGCTTACCACGCATTGCCTCCCCTGGTCAGTAGCAAAGGTCAGGCTACAGGCGCCATCAAGGGCGTGATCAGTATGATCCGTAGTTTGAAGAAGGAATATCCAGAGAGCCCGGTTGCCGTGGTTTTTGATGCCAAGGGCGATACCTTCCGTAATGAAATTTACAAAGAATACAAAGCCCACAGACCTCCCATGCCGGATGATCTGCGTACTCAGATAGAGCCCATACACCACATTATCCGTGCCATGGGTTTGCCTTTGTTGGTGGTCCCCGGAGTTGAGGCCGACGATGTCATCGGCACTTTAGCGGCACAGGCGCTGACGCAGCAGCGCGATACGCTGATCTCTACCGGCGACAAAGATCTCGCACAACTGGTTAACCAGCATGTCACCCTCATCAACACCATGACCGGTGAGCGATTGGATCCACCCGGAGTAGAAACCAAGTTCGGTCTTCCACCTTCCCGTATTGTCGATTTTCTTGCGCTGACTGGCGACAAAGTGGACAACATTCCGGGCGTACCCGGTGTCGGCCCCAAGACCGCCGTCAAGTGGCTGCAGGACTATGACTCTGTAGATGGCGTAATCGCTAACGCTGAAAAGATCGGAGGTAAAATCGGGGAGAAGCTGCGTGACAATATAGATGCTCTGAGGCTTTCTTACGAACTGGCCACCATCAAACTTGATGTTGCGCTGGATTTGCGTCTTGAGCAGCTGATCCCGGTTGAGGAAGACAAGACTCAGCTTATGGCCCTGTTTGCTGAATTCGAGTTTCGTAGCTGGGTCAAGGAGCTGCAGGCTCAGGGTGTTGAGGTGGTGGCTCAGGCTGTAGGTGCGGGGACGGCTGAGGGCCAAAGCGCCGGACTGGCTGAGGACGTCAGTTGGCAGACTGCGGAGCAGGACTACTCTCTGATCAATACTGAATCTGAGCTCAAGGCCTGTATAAGTACAATCCGCCAGAAAGGATCTTTTTCCGTTGCGGTTCTCGACTCAGGCGAGCACTTCATGATCGCCAGAATCATTGGTCTGTCATTCAGCTGGCAGCCCGGGCAGGCTGTCTACCTGCCGTTAGACCACGATAGTCTGGACTCTCCGTCGGTGCTCGATCGGCGCAGTTGTCTTGGTCTGCTAAAACCTCTGTTTGAGGATGGCAACGTACGCAAGTTTGCCCACGACAGCAAAAGAGTCAGTCATATTCTGCAGAATCACGGCATCCTTGCAAAAGGCTGGCGCTTTGACTCTCATCTCGCGTCCTACGTCATCAATTCTGTGGCAATTAATCACAGTCTCAGGGATGTAAGTGAGTACTACTTATCGATAAGCATCCCTGATATTGCCAGCCTGATAGGTTCGGGACGACAAAAACTGGTGCTGTCGCAATCAGCGCCCGACGCTGCCATGGCGTACGTGGCTCCACAAGCGGACGTGGTCGGACGACTGCAGATCAGGTTATCTGGAGAGCTCAATAACACTGGCCAGCTCGCCGGTCTGTTCAAGTATTATGAAATGGCGTTAAGCCCGGTCCTGCAAAGGATGGAACGCCAAGGCATCGCCATCAACCCCGAAATGTTGCACCAGCAATCGCTGGCGTTGGCGGCAAGGTTGGCAGAACTGGAGCAAGAGGTTTACGTGTTGGCAGGCGAAACATTCAATCTGGGCTCACCCAAACAACTGCAGGCAATCCTCTACGACAAACTCCAGTTGCCGGTCTTGAAAAAAACGCCTACCGGTCAGCCATCTACTGCTGAACCTGTGCTTCAGGAGCTGGCGCTGGACTTTGAATTGCCTAATCTGATTATGGAACATCGTGGACTGAGTAAGCTCAAGTCCACCTATACCGACAAACTGCCACTGGAAATAAACAAAAGCACGGGACGCATCCATTCCAGCTTTCAGCAGGCTGTTGCAGCCACCGGTCGTTTGTCGTCAACTGAGCCGAATTTGCAGAACATCCCTATTCGCAGTGCGGAGGGCCGCAAGATTCGTCAGGCCTTTGTAGCGGCGCCCGGATACAAATTGCTGGCGGCAGACTATTCTCAGGTAGAGCTGAGGATCATGGCTCACCTGTCGCAGGACGCCGGCTTGCTGTCGGCTTTTGCCAGCGCTCAGGATGTACACAAGGCCACGGCGGCCGAAGTTTTTGGTGTGGAACTGGGGGCTGTAACGCCCGAGCAACGCCGGCGCGCAAAGGCTATCAATTTTGGACTGATTTACGGCATGTCAGCATTCGGGCTGGCTAAACAGCTTGGTATAGACCGGCATGACGCCCAGCTTTATGTTGATCGCTATTTTGAACGTTATCCTGGTGTGCACGATTATATGGAACGTACCCGGGAGCAGGCGGAAACACAGGGATATGTAGAAACCTTGTTCGGCCGCCGTTTGTATTTGCCCGACATAAAAGCAGGCAATGGAATGTTGCGCAAAGCGGCTCAGCGTACAGCGATCAATGCTCCTATGCAGGGAACCGCTGCCGATATCATCAAACAGGCGATGGTAGACATTGACCACTGGCTACAAACGGATGTCGTTGATGCAAAGCTGGTGCTTCAGGTGCACGATGAACTGGTGTTTGAGGTGTGCGATGCGGATGTTGCTCTGCTGACAGACGGTGTGCGTTTCCGCATGGTCAGCGCGGCGGCGCTGGATGTGCCGCTGGTGGTAGATGTTGGGGTAGGATTAAACTGGGATGAGGCTCATTGAGCCTCATCATCCTCTGCTGGTTCGGGCAGTGATTCGAGCCAGCTGTCCAGTCTGTTGGCCAGCACATCAACCCCGATCTTTTTCAGCGATGAGAACTCCTGCACAGAGGCATGCGGCATATCTTTGATGGCCTCACGTGCGTCGCGTAAAGCATCCTGAATGCCGCCACGCTTGAGCTTGTCGGATTTGGTCAACAGGATGTGCAAAGGCAGCTGGTTCTGGCGTGCCCAGTCAATCATCATGAGGTCGAAGTCCTTGAACACGTGCCGGATGTCGGTGACCAGAACCAGCCCGGCTAGTGCGTCCCGCCTGTTGAGATAGTGCTCAAGATGAATTTGCCAGTTGTCCTTCACTGCCAGGGGCACTTTGGCGTAACCATAACCCGGAAGGTCAACCAGATAGCGCCCTTCGTTAACCATAAAAAAATTGATCAACTGAGTACGGCCGGGCGTTTTGCTGGCGCGGGCCAGCTGGCCCTGACGAGTGAGCGTATTGATAGCGCTGGACTTGCCCGCGTTGGAGCGGCCTGCAAAAGCCACCTCACGGACGCTGTCCAATGGACAACCATCCAGTTTTGCGGCACTGATAATAAATTTTGCGTTCTGATAATTCATGGTCGGGCATTCTACCGGAGCGCCTGATACCTAAGCCAGTCATTCCTGAGATCAGGAAAACCAGAACTGCCATTTTAAGCATGACCATAAGACGTTGTACGCGCTACACAAGTTAGGGAGCTGTGCTATACTCTGCCGCCGTTGCAGTGCCATTTGATCGTAGCTTCAGCTAGGTCAATGTGCCCGCGATGTAACCCACACATTGTTTTATACATTGTTCAGGAACTTCGATTCTCCATGAAAAGATTAGTATTTTCCCTGGCGTCAATTCTCATGGCTGTCACCAGCTTCAACGTACACGCCGCAGGCGATGCCGCAGCCGGTCAGCAGAAAGTTGCCGTATGTGCAGCCTGCCATGGCGCCGACGGCAACAGTCCGCTTGCCAGTAACCCAAAGCTGGCCGGGCAAAACGAGCGTTATACCCTGAAGCAGTTATTGGACATCAAGTCGGGCGCGCGTGATGTGCCGTTGATGAGGGGTCTGCTTGATAACATGAGTGAGCAGGACCTGATGGATATCGCGGCCTTTTACTCGACTCAGGAAAAGACAATAAATGGAGCCAATCCTGACAACCTGGAAACCGGAGAGCGTATTTACCGCTCCGGCTTAGCGGACTTGGGCGTCGCTGCGTGCTCAGCGTGCCATTCTCCAAACGGCGCTGGTGTCGCACAAGCAGGCTTTCCGGCATTAAGCGGACAGCATGCAGAGTACATCTCCGCGCAGATGAGAGCCTTCCGTAGCGGTGCCCGTGACAATGATGGTGATCCTGCTCCGATGCGGATTGTTTCTGAGCGTTTGACAGATGCTGAAATCGAATCTCTGGCAAACTATATTTCCGGTCTTAATTGATTATTGCCGCGTTCAGCAATTATTAAGTCTGAATGCGGTCTACTAATCGGCACAAGAACCGAACTGGAGTAGAAAATGATCAAGACAATTCTCAGATTTGCCGGCGCAGCAATGCTGATGACCTGGGTAGCTGCATCTGTTCAGGCTCAGCCTGCACTCTATGTAGCAGGCACGCATTACGAAGAGATTGCCACCCCCGTCCGCACTAACAATCCTGAAAAAATCGAAGTACTGGAAGTATTCTGGTACGGCTGCGGGCATTGTTTCCGCTTTCAGCCGCTGGTCGATGATTGGGCGCATAATGCTGCCGACGATGTCGACTATCTGCGGTTTCCGGCAATATGGAATGAGCTGATGAAGATCCATGCTCAGGCATATTACACTGCAGAAAGTCTGAATGTGGTCGATAAAGTACATGGGCCGATCTTTGAAGCGATTAACCTGCAGAACAATCGACTGCAAAATGAGCGTCAGTTGGCAACCCTGTTCGCGCGTTTTGGCGTAGGTGAAGAAGATTTCTCACGGGCGTTTAATTCATTTCCTGTGCGCACCAAAGTCAATCAGGCAGAACAACGAATGAGTGCTTATCAGATTCGCAGCACGCCCAACGTGATCGTGAATGGCAAGTATCTGGTGACAACCAATGACGCCGTTCGCACACAGCAGGATATGCTGGCGATCGTCGACTTCCTGGTAGCCAGGGAGCGCGCTGCACGCTGAGAGTTGGCGCCGGTGGGCTCGCTGCATCCAGTTCGGGCCGGCGTTTAATTCCACCAAGGTTTCAGGCTCATGGCTCATCGGATGCAAGACTTGGAAGAGGCGCAGCGATGGAAGCGCAAGTTTCTGGATGCTCTCGAGGATCACGAGGAGCGTGAAAAGCTTCTGGCTGCGAGAATTCGATTATTACGCCGGGGTCTTCTCGGCGTAAGTCTTGCCGGCGACGGCCATGACTCCCGCCTGGACAAACAGCTCACACAGCTTCGCGCCAGCCTTCGCCATGATGACCGGGAGACAGGGCTCGAGTTACTACTGGAGCAGATTGAGCAGTCCGTTGTCCGTCTGGACCACGAAAAACAAGCCAGCGGCTGGGCTCTACAGCAAGCATTTAACAGCTGCCTCACTGAACTTACTCAACTGCAACTGCCGGGCAGCACCCGCCGCAAGATCAAAAAATTTGCTTCCAGTCTGCCAACCCGGCTTCAGGATCCAGAGCAGCATGCCGGGTTGATTCGCCAGTTCATGGAATTGCTCAGAGAGTCTGTGCAAGTCATGCGTGAGCGCGAGCAGGCCGCAGCGACGCAATCGTCAGCAAATAAAGCAGGATTTTGGCAGCGGTTGTTTGCAACGGGCCCTGATCAACCAATCGGGGAAGAAGAGTCTGTCAAAGATGACAGTCGTTCTTATGATAGCGATGGCTTACATCGATCCAACCATGGGAATCCCGAGCGCCGCTCCGACGATGAGCCGCGGCATTCAAACATTGGCGATAAAAACGCAAGAGCTCCCGATCCGGGCGAACAACAAGATCCGGAAGAACAGACAATTACGCTTGAAGCATCAGATGACGGCGACCGCCGGCGCGTTATCAATGCGTCGCTATCAACCCGTGACAGGCCAGTCGAAGAGCGAACATCTGTCAGTGCAGAGAACGTGGCGGATGGAGGGAGCAACCCGAACGATCATCTGGACCTTCAACCAAGCGCCGAAGACGCTGGCATCGAGGAACTCGGAGGCATAACACTTGAAGGAGAGCTGATTCGTGATCGTTCAGGATTGGCTGAGCCCGCATTTTCTTTTATTGCCGGGCATGTTGAGCCGTTGTTATTGAGGATTCTTGAGTCAATTCATATCACGGGCGAGTCTGTCACCCTTGCAGAGTCCATCCGCCGCAACGTCGTAAAGGGTCTGAACTGGTATGACTTCGTCGCAGTGCTTGAGCAGATTCTGCAAGTTCTGCGAAACGCGGCAGACGAACAGCGGGCAGAATTCCAGGGCTTTTTAAGTGAAGTCACTGAAAGTCTCGCCCAGGTCCAGGCTTTTATGGACAATTCGAAACGTTACGCACAAGAGGCCTCTGACACTGATGCAGCAATGGATGCCAGCGTTCGGGAGCAGATTGACGGCATTAAAAGCGCTGTCGAGAACTCGGACGAAGATCTTCAGTCGTTAAAAGAGTCTGTACAGAGTCAGATTGGAGCGATTATTAAATCGCTGGACGGATTTAAAGTACAGCGTTCGCGTCAGGACGATTCCATGGCAGGTGAAATGCACCAGTTGATAGATCGGATTGCATCGCTGGAGAACGAATCGAGGGAACTGCGCCTGCATCTGGCCCGTCAGCAGGAAACCGCGCTTAAAGATTCACTGACAGAGCTGCCCAACCGCGAAGCCTACAACCAGCGTCTGCTTCTGCTGCTGGAAACGTGGCGGCTGTCCGCAGACAATGCAGACGAAGATGGCAGGACCTTGTGTCTGGCTGTCGCAGACGTAGACTACTTCAAGAACATCAATGATAGTTATGGACATCTGGCGGGAGACAAAGTCCTCAAGATCATTGCCCGGGAGCTGGTGTCGCGGCTACGTGAAACAGATTTTATAGCCCGCTACGGTGGCGAAGAATTTGTGGTGATCATGCCGGATACCCGCCCTGCCGACGCTGAGCACGCATTAAATAAGCTGCGCCTTGGTATTGCAGCGATTCCCTTTCACTTCAAAGAGCGCCAGATTCAGATAACATTGTCGTTTGGTGTGGTAGCCGCGCTACCGGATGACAGCGTTGAAACCTTGTTTGAGCGGGCCGACCGCGCACTCTATCTGGCCAAGGCCGGGGGCCGAAATAAAGTTCAACGAGAGCGCTGAGTTTAAAACTATTTGAAGCCCACCCGCGTCACAGCATCCACGCCATTAAAGATTCTGCCGATTGTAAGAAGAATAGCCTGCCGGTATTACGTATAATCCCGGCAATGCCAAAAAGAGCCGTTTGTAAAACGCTGACAACAACAGGGACTACGCTGATGACAATAGACGACATGCGCGAACGCTTCCGCATGCTGTTGGCCAGTGCCGGGCAGCATGAAAATGCGACAGATGCGTTGGCTCGTCGTATCAATCGTTGTTTGATGCTGTTTGACGACCGTCTATACGATCTGGGCTCCGGCGACTATGTTCATCTAGCTGCTGCCGATACCCGCGATGCGATCCGCATATCAGACGCTGCAGCGAAGCTGCTCCAGGGCTATCAACCAGACACCGAGTGTGTGCTGCTGCTTCTGCCTCCCAGCGAATTCCTCGTCAACCCGGTCAGTATGCCGGGTCTGTCTCCCGATGCCATGCGTGCAGCTCTTAAACTGCAAGCCCTGACACAGCTGCCGGAATTTGACCACGTCCTGAATCTTTCTTTGACAGGCAATGCCGGGGGCAATTCAGCCCAGTCGCTTGTCTGGTGGATACCTGATACCCGTACCAGTGAACTCTTCAACGCGTTTGCGACGCGATCCATTTTTCTGGCCGCCGTCCTGCCCAGGCCTGTGTGGCTGATGGCCGGACTTCAGCGCACGTTACCGCTACAGGATTTTGTGCTTCAGGAGAGCGACGGGCACATGCTGACAGTTGTCGCCGCCGGCTATAAGTCAACAGGTGACGACCGGGCCGAGACATTGAGCTGTCTGCAGACGGCTTCATACGATATACAGGACGCTGACCTTTATGCCGAATGGCAAAAAGAACTGGCGCGGGCCGGAATATCCGGTATCGACTACACAGTATCGACCGGCGACGAATACATGCGCCTGTTGCGACAGCACAATCTGCAGGATTTTGACTACAGAACGGCGACCACGGGCGCTTTTCCAGCTCCCGCTCTGTCAGCCCGACATCAGCTTGACCGCGGGCGCCGTCGTGGGGCTGCAATCAAGGCAGTAGCGGCTGCTCTTGTGTTGGTGATGTTGCCATTTGTGTATCAAAGCTGGCAGCTGAATCGTGCACAGAACCAGCTTGCGGAGATCAGAGAATTGTCCGCAGAGGCGCGTCAGGATCAGGCCGCTGTGCGGGAATTTGAAACACAATGGGGTGTTTTGACTGAATTCCCTGATCAGGATATTGGCGCTACGATGCTAGAACTGCAACAAGTCATTAACCCGGGTGTGCTGGCTATGTTCGCAATTGATAAAGGGTTTATCAGCATCGAAGGACAAAGCCAGGATCCGCAAAATGTTCTGGAACAGCTTGAGCAAAATGCGCTCTTTACGGAAGTGGATTTTGCCAGGGCGACCAACAACAACCGATACTTCATTGACCTGCGTCTGACTACCGTGAATTTCCCGGCTTATCAGGAACGGCATTTCCCGGAGAGACGATGATGGTCAATCGACTCTATGGTCGTTTTGCGGGTGCAAGGCATCTGACCTCACGCGAGAAACTGATTCTTCGCCTTGCGTTGTTAGTGGCGGTTATCATGCTGCTGGTCAATGGTGTGCCGGCGGTTACTTCTTATTATCGTTCTCAGGCATTGTTACTTGAAACATTCAGGGCAGACATTGAGCGCGAGCAACGCCTGATCGATGATGCCGTGCTCTGGCAGCAACGTCGTGAAACCGCGGGGCAGCAGGTAAGAATGCTGGATAACAGTTTGTTCACGGGAGGATCGGTGGCGTTGTTGACAGCGGCGATCCAGCGCCAGGTGCGCCAGATTGCAACAGAGGCCGGACTGAGTATCAACTCTGCAAATCTCGCAGAGACTCAACAGAGCGGCGACTGGATTCTGGTTGAGCAGGCTTTGTCATTCTCGACGTCAGATCAGAGCAGCATATTGGTATTTATGCAGCGCCTGGCAGATACCCAGCCGCTTTTAAAAGTTACACGCTTCAGCATGCGTCCTAACCGCAATCAATATATAGGAGAGTTGACTGTTGTCGGTTTCAGTCGCTCCGGTACTGCGGCGGTAACAGCGAGGCGAACGCCATGATGCCGGCAATTACGTTAAATGTTTTTTCGCAGTTACTGGAGCCCGCAGGAATAGCACCGGCGCTGGACTATGTTGAAAGTGGCACAATGGTTTACGAAACGACCCCGGGTAGCCAGTTGCGTACCAGAATCCGGTTTGTGGTCTCTGACCGTATCCATTTTCGTGCTGGCGATAACGATGAAGTAAGGCGCTTGCAACGCCACTGGCGTACGCGGCTATCGCCCACCATCGATGCGGGCACAGACGATCTGTTTGTATCCGGATTTGAGGACGACGAAGAGTTGCGCGATCTGGCTTCCGAGGCACCGATCATCCGTCTGGTGAACCATCTGTTTGCCCGCGCCCTGGATATGAACGCCAGCGATATCCACTTTGAACCAAGCGAGGAGCACCTGTTTGTGCGTTGCCGTGTTGACGGCATCATGCAGCAACTGGAACGTTTGCCGGCACGCATCAGTACCGCAGTTGCATCACGTCTGAAACTGATGGCGCGCATGGATATTGGTGAAAAACGCCTGCCACAGGACGGTCGAATTGACTACCGCATCGCCGGCAAAGAATTGGATATGCGTGTTTCCACTTTGCCTGGTGTTCACGGCGAATCCATCGTGTTGCGTATTCTGGATCGTGGCGATACGTCTGTCAGTTTGCAGCAGTTGGGTATGCCTGAAAACATACTGGAAACCTATCAATCGTTGATCAATCAGCCGCATGGCATGATACTGATTACAGGCCCGACGGGCAGTGGTAAAACTACTACGCTTTACGCCACGCTGGAAAAAATAAATAACCAGCGCAGTAAAATTATTACTGTTGAAGACCCCGTGGAATATCAACTCGCCGGTGTTACACAGATACAGGCAAACGCAGCTATTGGCTTGAGCTTTGCAGCGGGGCTGCGTTCGATTGTGCGACAAGACCCCGACGTCATCATGGTCGGCGAAATCCGTGATCATGAAACTGCAGATATTGCGATTGAATCAGCCCTTACCGGGCACCTGGTGTTTTCCACCTTGCACACCAATGACGCAGCCGGTGCAATCACACGTCTGCAGGATATGGGTGTTGAAGGCTATCTGATCAGCTCGAGTCTGCTGTGTGTGCAGGCACAACGTCTGGTGCGAAGAATCTGCAACCACTGTGGCGAGGCGCATCAGATTACAGACGATGAAGCGCGTGTGTTAAAGATCAATGCCGGCAACTTCCCGAACGTACGCAAAGGGCGTGGTTGTGAGCGTTGTGGTGAAACCGGTTATCGCGGCCGTATTGGTCTTTACGAACTGCTGGTTATGTCAGACGCTATTCGTCATGAAATAGCCATAGGATCGGACGCCAATATCATCCGAACACAGGCTATCAAGGAAGGTATGAAAACGCTGCGTGAAGATGCACTCGAAAAGCTGGCTGCAGGGCTTACAACTCCCGAAGAAGTGGTCCGTGTCACACGCGCCGGAGCTGCCGGATGAGCCTGCAGCAATTCAGTTATCACGCATTTGATACCAGCGGTAATGCGCAAAACGGTCAGATTGCAGCAGAGTCCGAACGAGAAGCAATAAGACTGCTGCAAGGTCGTCAGCTGACACCTGTGAAACTGAAGCTTGTGTCCGGGACCGGGCAACGCAGTACAACACACGCGCGCAAGGTCAAGCCGGCCGACCTGCTGGACTTCACCAACGGTTTGCGCACATTGGTTGAAGCCCGTGTGCCGCTGGACAGGGCATTGCGTCTGCTGGAAGGAATCACAGAGTCGACGGCCATGCGACAGTTGGTGATGACACTGCGGCGTGATGTAAAAGAAGGTAAGAGCCTGGCTGATGCCATGGAAAGCCGGCCTGATGTCTTTTCGCGTATGTATATCAACATTGTGCGGGCCGGCGAGGAAGGCGGCATCCTGCATCAGCTGTTGCCGGATCTTACAGATTTTCTGGAAACCAGTGCGCGCAACCGGCAGGCAATCATCGCCGCCATGGTGTACCCGGTGGTATTGCTGGTAACGGGTGTGATTTCTGTTTTTCTGCTGCTGGTATTTGTAATCCCGCAGTTTGCGGTGATGTTTGAGGATGCAGGTACTGACGTGCCCGCCTCCGCCGCATTCCTGTTAGCCACAAGCGATGCCATCAGTAACTGGGGCTGGTTGTTCGTCTTATTGATAGTGGCCGCGGTGTTCTGGTGGCGATGGCAGGACAGAGCGCCAGACACGCGGCTTAAAAAACATGCCATGTTGCTGCGCATGCCGATGCTGGGACAGTTGTTGTTGTATCGGGAGTGCGCCGTATTTGCACGCACGCTGGGTGCGCTGCTGGCCTCGGGTATTCCTTTGATCAGAGCATTACGTGTTTCCAGGGAGGTCGTCGGCAACGCTGAAATTGTGCGCCTGCTCGGCCAGGTTGAAGAGGACGTGCGCTCTGGCGCCGGACTTGGATTGTCTCTGGAGAAGGCTGGTGTATTCCCCACGCTTCTGCATCAGCTGGTAGCTGTCGGAGAGGAGACGGGGCGAACAGCCAGTATTCTGCTGAAGACTGCAGAAAGTTTTGATCAAAATGTAAAAAACCAGATGGATCGATTAGTTGCTGCCTTGCAGCCGGGTCTGATTCTTGTGCTGGGTATCGCAGTCGGTGGCATTACCATCACCATGCTGTCGGCTGTGTTCAGTATGAATGCAGTTCAATTCTGATGAGGCCAGACTAACATGATCGGCGTCACCAAAAAGATTCACCACCTGAGACGGGTACAAGTACAGGTACTACAACAGGTACAACAAAAGGAGTGCGCAAGGTGAACGTAAAGCTCAAGGCTTTGAGCATGCTGGGGCTGGCAATAAGCCTGGCATCATGTGCCGCTGTAGATAACCAGAATCGCGGTGCGCCTGCGGCCACGACGTCGCCGGTTGTTCGAACACAGACAACGTTGCCATCCTCTGCGGCAGGTGTGACTGACTCAGACAGTTCAGCTAATGAACAGCGCGATGCCCTGATCAGCGAGATTAACCGCGACGGCCGCATTCCGGGATTTACCGCCTATCGCGTGGCCCCGCCAGAACCGGTTCAACCGCCCAATCAGAACGTGGTAGCACTGAACTACGAGCAGGTTGATCTGCGCAATATTCTGGCTGAACTGGGCGATGCGCTGGATGTGTCGCTGGTGATTGATCCCAGCATTGCCGATAAAGTCAGCCTTAGAACTGCACAGAACAGACCTCTGTCTTATGAAGACATCTGGCCCCTGATGACAATGCTGGCGCGCGAGAACGGTGTGGTACTGGAAAGAGCCGGCAATGTCTGGTATGCCAGAAAAGCGGTCACGAATATGCCGATCGAACTGACTACCCCCGGCACTACGGGCACTGCCAGCCGCGTTATGCAGATAACGCCGCTGCGCCATATCTCAGCACCGTCTGCCATTGAATTACTCACGCCCATACTTGAGCCGGATGGCCGCATCAGTCGCCTGGCAAACAGCAACTCTGTGCTGATATCGTCAACACCGTCGCAGCTTGCCCGTCTGAATGAACTGCTGAATCTGATAGACGATGATCCGTTCCAGAATCAGGGTATCCAGCTATATCCCATCAGCAACGCCAGCGCTGTTGATGTCGCGCAGGAACTGACAGATATTCTCAAGCTTATTGAGGGCACAACGTCGTCTTATCAGGTACAGGGGCTGGAGCGCATTAACGCGTTGTTGGTAACGGCTCCCGCCTCGCGTGGTTTTGACGAAATCAACCGCTGGGTGCGGATACTGGATGCTGATCGTCAGGAACAGGCGGAGCAGTTATTCCAATACCGCGTAAAAAATCTGAAAGCAGTGGATCTCGCAGCAACATTAACGCAAGTGTTTACGCTTAACGAGGATCAGCCATTGATCACTACACGCGGCGTGAACATAACTTCAGCGAGGGAGTTTGCTGAAACCGGCGACGCCGCACCCCCATTGCTTCAGTCAGGGGCTACCAGTACCGCAGTGTCTGCCAATCTCAAGGTCACTATTGTCGCTGACGAATCTACTAACAGCCTGCTGATCAGGGCCAATCCGCGCGACTATCGCCAGCTGTTGGCTACAATTGGCCAGCTCGACACTGCACCACTGCAAGTGATGATCAATGCAGTAATTGCACAAATAGTGCTGAATGACGACACTGCGTTTGGGGTTGACTGGTCCAGAGTGCTGGAAACCGCATCCGGCAGTGTGACCAATATCAGCACCAGCTTTTTGCCAAGACCGATGGCCGGCGCTGCTTCTGGTCTGGGCGGCCTGCTTTTTACACGCTCGTTTATTGACGGCGCCGCCCGTGTGGATGCCACCTTGGAAGCGATTGCAGTCAACAATGATGTGCGATTGCTGGCACGGCCTTCACTTACAGTCATAAATAATATGGAAGGTTTGATAAGAATAGGTGCAGAGGTGCCTGTCCGGTTGGGTGAAACGATAACTGTGAATGGAACTACCAGTAACATCCAGTACCGCCCTACCGGTATAGAGCTCAATATCACTCCCCGTATTAACGATGACGGAGTGGTGAATCTCACAATTCGCCAAGAGCTGTCAGCGGTTTCCGAAGCAACCGGCGTCGATAACAATCCTATTTTCGAGAACCAGGAGATTGAAACAACTGTGGTTGTGCGCGACGGCGAAAACGTTGTGCTCGGCGGACTGATCCAGAGTAATAACGGGTTACTGAACACCGGTGTGCCATTTCTTAACCAGGTACCGGTTCTTGGACGCTTGTTCAGTTATCAGCGTGACAACAACGAGCGCCGCGAACTCTTTATTGTTCTGCGTCCGGAGATCGTGAATGTGGACACACAAAACGCTGCACGATATCAGGAGATGCTGAGTCGATTTGAATTGGCAGCAGAATTGCTGCAGTAAACCTGAAACCTGCGCTATGAGCCGGCCATCGCCGATCATTGAAATCGAGCCAAACGAAGTTGAGGACATCACTATGCAAGACCTTGTCAGTAAACAAATAAAAACCCAGCGTGGATTTACCATCATAGAATTGCTGATTGTGATGGCCATTCTTGGCATGCTCGCGGTTATGGTTGCGCCCAACTTGTTTAATCAGGCCGACAGTGCGCGCCGCGACGCGGTCCTGACCCAGATTTCTTCATTGAGCAGTGCACTTGATGCCTACAGGCTGGATATGGGCCAGTACCCCAGCCAATTGGAGGACCTTATGCGCAACAGTTCCGGTCGGGCGTCATGGAACGGTCCTTACCTGCGTGGTGCGGTTCCAAACGATCCCTGGGGCAATGCTTACGTCTACCAGTCGGACGGCCGGTCATTCACCCTGATGTCTTATGGTGCCGACGGTCGTCAGGGCGGAGAGGGTAATGACGCGGACATCGGCAGCTGATATTCGTCATCTGCGGGGCTTTACCCTGCTTGAATTGCTGATGGTGTTGGGAATCCTTGCGATGATGGCTACATTGATAGGGCCGGGACTTAACTCGCTGGATTCCCCAAGCTTTAATGCGCAGGTGCGTGAGGCCAGTTCCTTGCTCAATTACGCACGTCGTCGTTCAGTTGTTGAAGGACAGATGCTGCGTGTTGAATTTGTTCCTGCGGGTGTAGTGCCGGAAAGCTCTGACAGCGCGGGTCTTGCAGGTCGCTGGGTCAGCACTGATATGGAGCTGTGGTTCGCAGCCAGTACCGAGCGTAGTCAGCGACAGGAAAGCGTTGTAAGTGTGTCGTTTTTCCCGGAAGGAGGCAGCACCGGTGGTGAGCTTTCGTTCCGTCAGGGCGTTCGTCAGCGTATCTTGACGGTGGATCCGTTTTCCGGACGTGTGAGTGCGCGAAATGAAGACTGAATTGTGCTCGTTCAGGTTGTCAGAACAGGCATTGAAAACTCCCGTATGCCGCCAACAGCAGAGTGGTTTTACGTTGCTGGAAGTCATGATTGCATTGACTATCACCGCAATGGTGTTGGGGACTCTATTTGCGCTTGCGGCGGGAAGTAAACAGCTCGCTTTCCGGACTCAAATCAGCCTCCATCAAAGCACAGCGGTGCGCGCAGCGGTCAATTTTGCACTGCTGGACAACGAGTTCCGTGACATCGAAGCTGCGATTAACGATAACCGGTACCGAATAGACGGACTTGATACCCTGGCGGATTCAGAGCGGCGCACCTCCCCTATGTATGATTTGCTGCAAGCGTACGAAATAGAAGACGCGCGCACCGGTGACGTCATTCAGGGTGTACGTTGGCAGCGTTTTGATCTTCCGCAATGAGCAAAAACACCGGTCAGGAATATCGCCATAGAACGGCACCCGCGCATCACGGTGCGTTGTCAACGGCGCTGCCACCTGCGTTTTCAAATCCGCTGTCTGATACCCGCAGATCAGCAGGATTTACCCTGCTGGAAATTCTGATTGCATTGTCACTGACAGCCATGCTGCTCACCATGCTCACGGCCGGGGTATACGGTGTGATACGTGACTGGGACAATAACGCCGCGGGCCTGGAGAAAACGCTTGAGCAGACGGTGGTCACTCTTCAGCTTGAGCGCGCGCTGCAAGGTGCCTTTCCACATAGTTATCGTGACCGCGATACGTTGGGGCGCCATGTATATTTTGAAGGTGAGCGCGATCAGTTATCGTGGGTGTCCAGTGTGTCGCCGCAACGTAATCAGGGTCTGACAGCATGGCGTCTTTATTCGGAAGCCGGAGAAGGAATCTATCTGCAACTTGCCCCTGCATTCAGTGACCACCCGGGAGAACGCCTGGACGCGGCGCAGCCGATACTGCTGCTGGAAGGATATGCTCTCGAGATTCAGTACATGTTTGAAGATCTCGAGTTCCAAAGACGTTGGCGCGAGGAATGGTCCGGCATGGAGTTGCAGTCATTGCCGATGGCAGTCCATATCAGATTGACAGCAATTGACCGATCCGTCAGAAATCGCGCAGAAGACCAGAGCGCACCCATTGATATCATTGCACCAATCCACAGCACACAACATCGTAGTATTCAGCCTACGCAGGAGCTATTGAATTGAACGCAGCGGTGCGCAATAACGCAGCACAGCGTGGTGCTGTATTGATAATGGTGTTGTGGACTACCGTGGTTCTGACTGTACTGGTTACCGTGCTGGCTTCTAACGTCCGGCTTTCTGCGAATACTGCTGTTTACCATCGCCAGGGCGCACAGGATTTTGCCAGTGTCATGAGCGCCATGTACAAAGCCGAGATGGAGCTGATGATGGAGCGTATGCCTGTGCCCGCCGGGGTTATCGCCTCGTCACAAGCAGTGACGGAGTATAGAGAGCCTCTTAATCGTTTTAATGGACAACCCTTGAGTCTGAATTATCCCGCAGACGAAAACATCGTTGTGAGAATCTACGACCACGCGGGCAAGATCAATATCAATCGAATTCAGCGTCAGCGTTTGCAGCGCCTGATCGAAACCCGACTGGGTGAGAATTTTGATCCGGTGCAGGTGCAGGAATTGTTAGCCGCGTGGTCGGACTGGACAGACCTGAACGACTTGCCCAATCCCGGTGGCGCGGAAAACGAATATTATTTGTCGCTCGATCCGCCTTACACAGCGCGCAACAGTCCTGAGTTTGACACGGTAGAAGAAATACGGCTGATTCGTGGGTTTGATGAATTGTTTAAAGATGTGAATCTGGATGCTGCATTTACGGTTTATGGCAATGGCAGTGCGGTGAACCCCAATCTGGCAACACGAGAGGCTCTGTTACTGCTACCCGGACTTGATGCAGAGCTGGTCGAACAGATTATTGCTTTGCGCGAACAACAGGACATCACGAGCCCCCGTGAGATTGGCGATATCGTGCCGCTGGAAAAAATGGTGGAGTTGTCGCCGTGGCTGGGTTTTAACACCTCCAGTGTGTATTCCGTATATGCCTATCCACGGCAGGAATCAGATGACAGCACGGCGCCGGATCGGGTGACGCAAGCGTATATGCAGATTATGGAAGTGCGCGGTTTCGAAACACGTGCGCGGATCTATAGAGTGCACCCGTATGCTCAGCTGCCGAAGTAAGGGATGGGGACGGAGGAGTTTATGGGGTCGGAGGAGCTTGCTCCACCGTCCCCCAAAACACCGCCGTCCCC
>JAUSCD010000005.1 GCA_030651695.1 Pseudohongiella sp.
CGGCAGGATATATTTGCTTACATCGAAATGTTTTACAATCCAGTTCGTCGACACGGAACTAATGGAAATGTGTCGCCGGCCGAGTATGAAAAGAGTTACTTTAAGCAGCTGGGAAGTGTCTAGAGAACTGGTAGCGATTCAAAATGAAGTTCTTCAGCGTTTCTCGACCTTGCTCATCTGCTTGTTGCAGCAGATTTCCGAGTGAGCCATTTTGTCAGGACAAGGGCAGCCTTTTTCATAAACCAGCTCAGCCTTGCAGGACTCACAAACATAACGTTCGCCAACTTCTCTGGACATTTTTTTTCCTCCGGGTGAGTGTGATTTTTACAATGCCTCATGCATAAATTTACCACTTGCGATAATGGTAACTTTGATCTGCATCAGAGTATGCTCACTGGCTCAGGCTGCCTTGT
The DNA here is from genome assembly GCA_030651695.1 of Pseudohongiella sp. Classification (GTDB taxonomy): domain Bacteria; phylum Pseudomonadota; class Gammaproteobacteria; order Pseudomonadales; family Pseudohongiellaceae; genus Pseudohongiella. The sequence goes on from JAUSCD010000005.1 coordinate 414, forward strand.
GTTGCTCGAAGACTGCTACGGGACGTTTATGGTGGTAACGGACTAAAAGACTTGAATTTCCATTGATCTGTTCGAAATATCCTTTAATTGCCGGTTGTGTGCCACTTTATTCTCTCCTCCGGCCTGAATACAATCTTTGCACGTTACACGAATGAGCACCTGTCATGAAATATAGTCAACAATTGGTCTGTGGCGCTCTCTGTTTGCTGCTGTTGAATGCTGCGACAGCGCAGCAGAACCAGCCATCGATCCAGCAACTATTACGGGAGCCATTTCTGGACGACTACTATTCCAATGTCGTTTATGGTTATGAAATTGTGACTGATACCCAGACACACGCCAGTCGTTATGTCGGAAACAGTCTCAATTGCAGCAATTGCCACTTGCAGGCAGGTACTCAGCCTGATGCATTACCTCTGAATGTAGCCGGTATGTATCCAAAGTGGCGGGCAAAAAACGGCAAGCGCAATGGCATCGGTTTACGTATCAGAGAATGCTTTCTCTACAGTATGGATGGCATCATGCCTCCAGAGGATGCCCCCGAGGTGTTGGCCATTTCTGCTTACGTAACGTATCTGTCGCAGGGGCAGGTTATGGGTGCTGAACCTGAGGGCAGGGGAGTGCCCACTTTGCCGGATACCGGCTACGATCCAAATCCTGCCAATGGGCGTGCCGTATATATGAGTCAGTGCGCGAGCTGCCACGGTCAGCAAGGCGAGGGAGTCGCGGACATGCCGCCGGTATGGGGGATGAACTCGTACAACAAAGGCGCAGGCATGAACAATATTCGTGAGGCCGCAGGTTTTATCTGGGCAAACATGCCGCTGGGTCAGGGCAAGAGTCTGACACATCAGCAGGCTCTGGACGTCTCAGCTTATCTGAATCTGCAAATCCGCCCCGCCGATCCCGGGCGAAGTAAATTCCTCAAACTTCTGGAATACCTGATAAATTGATCACTCAACTGCTCAGGGAGGCACTGCCCTCATTTGCCTGGACTCGCAACATGCGAAGCTGGCGTACAGAGTTGTTCGCCGGACTGGTTGGTGCCATCCTGGTTATTCCACAAGGAATTACCTTTGCCTATATCGCAGGTCTGCAACCTGAATATGGTTTGTATTGCGCTATTTTTGTGACCTTGTTCTGTAGTCTGCTGGGCAGTTCATCCATGATGAGCGGGCCCAACACGGCAGTGGCCATTTTGATCGGTGCGGCAATACTGCCATTGGCTGGTCGCGGCAGTCCGCTGTATGTCGACTTTGTATTTCTCTTGTGCATGATGGTCGGTGTTGTGCAATTGGTGTTCTGGCTGGTGCGCGGCGCGCGCATTTTTCAGTATCTGTCTCCGGCGGCAATTTCTGGTATCTCAGCCGGTGCCGGTTTTCTGATAATCATGGCATCGCTCGACAGTATCCTTGATTTGTCGACTTTCAAGACCACGTTTTTTTTCGAAAAGTTGTTCGTGATTTTCAGTGATGCAAAAGATCTGGTAAATCCGTTCAGTCTGGCAATTGCGGTCACTACCATTGTTGCCGGCTATGTCGGGCGGCGCTTTTCTCCTCGCTATTTTATTATCATTGCCGTGACGGCTGGTTATTTGTGCGGACTGCTGGTTGCCTTCATCTGGCCTCAGCCAGTAACGGAGCTGGAATATCTGGGTCGTATGCCTCTGCAGTGGCTGCCATTTAATGTGCCAACTATCAACATGGAATATCTGATGATTGCGTCCACGTTGATTCCGTACGCAGTCGCCATTGCGTTCATAGGGCTGGCGCAATCATTGGTGATTGTGCGGGAATTAAAAATGGAAACTGATCAGGACATCAATCTGGACAAAGAAGTTTATGCGCAGGGTGTGGCGAATTTTCTTGCGCCGTTTTTTTCAGGTTTCGCTGGCGCCGGCAGTTTTAATCGCACCAAAGCCAACCAGAGCCTGGGTGCTACGACACCTCTTTCTGGTATGGCCGCAGCGGGTTTTGTATTAATTCTGATTACTTTTCTGGGGCCGGTATTAACGTATATGCCCATGGCGGCGATGGCAGGAACTCTGTTTATTGTAGGCGCTGACATGATCAAGTTGCGCGATATCAAGCACTACGCGCAGGTACGGTCAGAGCTGTTTATTTATCTCGCCACCTTCACAAGTATCATGTTTTTTGATCTGGCAGCGGGTGTTGTGGTCGCTGTGTTTCTTTCAGTGAGTGTATTCATGCTGCGGATCAGTCAGCTCGATCTTAAAGTAGAGACCTCTGCTGCCGGCACTGTCATTAAAGTGAAAGGTGCTCTGTTTTATGCATCTGTGGCACATCTTACGGAAAAATTTCACCAATACATGGATGAGGATCTGACGGTGGATTTGCAATTCACCACACACATTGATCAGTCAGCTGTCGACTTTTTTATACGTGAATCAAAAGGCATGACCAATCGGGGCAAACATCTGACGCTGTTGGTCAATGAATCCCAGCAGGCGTTTCTGGAAAATCTGGGTATCAGCAAAGATATCCGTCAGATATCACTCTAACTAACAGGAGAGCAGTATGGACAATCATGATGAGAAAGCCGTCGGGCGCCGTGCATTACTTGCGAATATCGGGGTAGCCGCCGTGGCAGGCCTCGCCGCCAGCGCTGCATCTGCGCAGTCCGCAACACAGACATCACCGGCAAGAGGTAATGAGTTTGAGCCGCGTCGTCACAGTCTGGATACCTGGATGGGTGAATTGGCGGGCGACCACAGAGTGTTTATTGACTCATCCACGCAGCAGGGTGGTGGCAGCGCAGTCTGGTACGCCAGTAATATTCTGAATGCTCACGAAGAATCTTATGAAGGCAGCGCCGCCGATTACGCCATGATCGTGTGCTTTCGCCATATGTCAACGCCGTACGGTTTTGATGATGTTATCTGGGCCAAGTACGGCAACGTGTTTATGCGCAATGCTGACCCGGCGCCATCAACCAATCCGATGCGAACGCCGGGTCCTTCCAATGGTCAGAACAGTCTTAACACGCTGATAGAAAAAGGTGTGCAGTTTGCTGTGTGCGGAAGGGCGACCCGGCGCTTCGCCATGGGGATTGCTCAAGCCACGGGTGCCACGGCGGATGACGTTTATGCGGAGCTGTCGTCAGGACTGATCAGCAATGCCCGCCTGGTGCCTGCGGGAGTGCTGTCGGCTACCCGTGCGCAGGAGTATCAGTACAGTCTGTTGTATGCCGAGTAAGTGTGTATGAACTGCCTTAAGTGTGATTGAAGGGTCCATGAGAGGTATCAAAAAACAGAGGTTCCTGGTCTTGTCGGGTTGTCGGGTTGTCGGATGGGGCTGGGCTGGGTTGGTTTGGTAAACCCAAGCCCAATCGACACAGCCGTCTGACGCTGATACAGTACCGAGCGTAAGTTCACTACCTCAGCCACGGACAGGAGATCCAGCCATGCGCGTCTGCGCCATTTTTGTTTTACCCCTTTTTTTTCTTGCCTGTCAGCCTTCGGGCAATTCAGATGCAGACGCGGTGTCAGTAAATCGTGTTGCCACACCCTTGCCTCCGATTACCATATACCACCTTGAAGCCCGACGATCCGAGCGCATAGTCTGGTTGATGGAAGAGCTGGGTTTTCCTTACGAGCTAAAATTCGTGCGCGGCAATCTGGGTGCATCCCTGATGCAGATCCGCGAGGTCAATCCCGGTAATCCGGTGGCCCCTACTGTGATGTATGGCGACGAGATTCTGGTTGAGTCTGGCGCTATTATTGACGTGATTCTGAACCGCCATGCACCTGACAGATTGCAGCCGGAAATCAACAGCCCGGATTACCCATGGCATCAGATCTGGATGCACTATGCGGAAGGCTCTCTTGCCTCGCGCATGGGCACTGACTATCGCGTATGGCAGCTGCAACCACCGGAGCAACGCTCGCCTTTGCGCGATATTCAGGGCACTGTGCAATACGCGGAAGATTTTCTCGGTAAACATCCTTATTTTGGCGGAACTGAATTTAGTGCCGCCGATATCATGATGCATTTCCCGATGGGCTACACCTTTTTGATTAATGTTGTGGATCGTAACCAGTTTCCGAACATTAACGAGTGGATGGCACGTGTGGAAGCTCGCCCCGCCTATCAGCGTATGGCTGCAGTGTCCAAGCCTGATGGTATGCCAAGCCCGCCTGTGCCATTGCCGGACAGCGCCCGTCCACCGGCGCGCTGACAGCTTGTGGCTTGTCAATTATAAAGCTCAGAAACAACAACCCCGGGTTTGACCGGGGTTGTGTATTTCAGGGGTATATTTGCCGGAAGCAACGGGATCAGAAGTTGAATCGCAGACCTGCGGTAATACCATCAACTTCGTCACGTTTGGCATAACCGATGCTGAGCGACAGGCTCTGTGCGACATAGAATCTGGCTTCCGACGAGAAACCAAATTTTCCGTCAAAGTTGTCGCCGTCGACGTAGTTGACGGCAGCCTGAATTTCAATCCAGTCGTTCAGCATTGATCTGACGCCTGCATCAATGCCATATCCGTCAGCGTCCTGGTTAAAACCGCGGTAACCAACTTCATTTTTGATGTAGCTTATACTGGTGACAAAATCGCTACGTGAACTGATGGGTATGTGAGCACCCAGCCCCAGGGTGTATGCACTGATATCAACGTTGTCAGAAAACACGCCGCTGAATACAGCGTCGTCTGACTCACCTTCTGCGATTGTGCCTTTGAGGAACAGGGTGTCGCCAAGCGCAATACTGAGTCCTGCGCCATAGGTGGTATAGTCGAATCCCTGAATTTCACCTTTGGTGATGTTGCCTTCAACATAATTGTACGATAGTGCTGTCTGTTGAGCACTGGCGGTCCCTGCAAGCAGCAATGATGATGCCCCAACTGCGATGATAATACTGGAAACTTTGAATTTCATTGTATGCTCTCTCCCTTCAATTTATTGGTTGCAGGTCCGTGAAATCACAGCCATGCCAGTACACAACGGATGAGGGCCGGAATTATTCCCCATGTTTACCATCGGATACGCAACCAAATCGATAAGCAGCTACATTGAGCAGCTTCACGAACAGAAAGTGACTGTAGTTGCTGATATACGCTCTGTGCCATACAGCAAAGTGTTTTTTGACTACCACCAGGAAGCATTGAAACAACATCTGCGAAATGCCGGGATTCGTTATGTATACCTGGGCGATGAGCTGGGCCCCCGCTCAAAAGACTCCGCACACTATGACGACACGCGTCAGGTGCAGTTTTATCTTCTGATGCAGGCAACGTTATATCAATCAGGTATTCAACGTCTGTTTGACGGGATCGATAAAGGTTTTAACATCGCCTTGACCTGCGCTTGCAAAGACCCGGCTATCTGTCATCGCAGTTTATTGGTGGGGTGGTCGCTGAAGCGCCAGAACAATTATGAGTTGCAGCATATTCTGCACGATGGCGGGCTCGAATCGCAGACTGAGCTGGAGCACCGGCTTCTTCAGATGACAGGCACTGTGCCGGATATGTTCAGTGGTGAGGCTGGTGCACTAAAACTTGCCTATGCACGGCAATGCCAGGCCAGCGCCTATCGAAAACCTGCCGAATAGGCGCTGATGCCCGATCAAGCCCGATTTATTTCTCTGCGATCTCTTTCATGCTGCCCAGCGCCCGTTCAAACGTTGCGCGGCGGCGCGTGACATCTGCATCTTTGGCTGCCTGATCTGCCAGATTGGATACATCAAGCATTAGCGTATAGATAAGTTTGGAGCTGTTGGCACTGACGGGTCGAGCTTCCATAAAACCGTGATAAAGGTTGTAGAACTGGCCTTCAACAGCGGGCTGTGTGTAGCCATAGGACAGCGGGGTTTGTGCTACCAGAACTTCTGTAATACGACCGCCGGCAAGCACACGCACTGTGCCAATGCTACCGTCGCCGGACGTAATGGTGCAGTCTATGCCCAGCCATTCGCTGATATCGCAGTAGTCGCCGACGGCTGCCCAGGTCTGTTCGGCCGAGCGGGCAACATCAACTTCCATTTTTATAGTGACGTATTCCTGCGCCAGAGTGTGGCTGGTGAGCAGGATGGCTGGGGCGGCTAGCAGGCTGAGCAAGGTCTTTTTCATGTCGGGTGTCCGTAATGTTGGTTTTTTTGTGGTAGCGCTGACGAAATTGTTGCTGTCGTCTGCTAATAATCACAAAAACTTCAAATAAATGCCATTTTTCCTTCACGAAGCTGTAAAGAATCTCGCCTATGGTTGTGCGGTCAACCACATATATAGGGAGCCCGGCATGCATACCTCCGCCCGGAAGTTCAAGAGAAAAGTACTTGCTGCATCAATTTTACTGAGCCTGGGCATGTCCTTACCTGTTTTTGCTCAGGACACAAGCTCTTCTATCCGAGGTCGAATCAGCGCTGCAGACGGCAGCGCAGGTGCCAACGCTACGGTTGTAATCGAAGATACCCGCACCGGTGCCACACGGACGCTGACCGCCAATAGTGCCGGAGCGTTTTATGCAACGAACCTGCCAGTAGGTGGCCCGTATCGTGTCACTGTAAATAATGAACAGTCTGTGCTGGTAAATTCAATTGCACTGGGCGACATCTACAATCTGAATATTTCCCTTGGCAGTGCCAGCCAGATTGAGGAAGTACTGGTGCTGGGTCGTGCCGGAAATTTTGTGAGTGTAGCCGCCGGCCCTACCGCTACCTTCTCGTCTTTCGACATGGCAACATCGGTTGCGTTTGATCGTGACATCAAGGATGTCTTTATCTACGACCCACGTCTTAATCTGGACAGCAACTCAGCCGTCAACTGCGTAGGAAAACATCCTCGCTTTAATAGTATCAGCCTGGACGGTGTCAGCCAGAATGATCGTTTTGGATTGAATGACAACGGATACTCAACGGCTACTGGTATGCCATTCCCTTTTGAAGGCATCTCGCAAGTAGCGGTGGAGCTGGCACCTTTTGATGTGACTTACGGTGGATTCACTGCGTGCAACATCAACGCAGTAACAAAATCCGGCAACAACCAATGGACCGGATCTGCATTCTTTGAGTATAACAATCAGGATATGCGCGGAGACTCATTGAAGGTCAATGGTGTCGAGCGCAAGTACAGCACCGTTGACTACACTGAAGAAAAACGTGGTTTCAGTCTGGGCGGCCCGCTTGTCGCCGATCGATTGTTTATATATGGCGCATATGAAGAAACTGAAGAGCCGGAGTTTATAGCGCAGGGTTTTTCGGGGTCAGGCAACGGAGTAGAGCGGCCCTGGCTAAGTTCCGCAAACTACGACCGTATTAGTGACATTGCAAGTCGGGTATACAATTATGATACCGGCGGACAAGCAGGAGACGGAGTTCAGACAGAAAAAAAATATATGTTGCGTATGGACTGGAATATCAGCGAGCAACATGACGCGTCTCTGATTTATAACTATTACGATGGCATTGAGGACCGTGCGTCCGATTCAAGCAGCAACCAGTTTGCATTTGCCAACCACTTCTATCAAAAAGGTGCGGAGTCCGAGACGGTCACGCTGAATCTTTCATCGCAGTGGAGCAGTGCGTTGTCCACCGATGTATTTATCAGTCGTAACACCATGGATGATTCGCAAATTACGGTGGGCCCAAAGGATTTCGCCGAGTTCAGGATTGCATTGGGTAGCAATACTGTATTCCTCGGCGCGGACGATTCGCGCCAGGCCAATGCGCTGAACACTGAATCAGATTTTATGAAATTTACCGCGCAGTATCTGTACGGTGACCACGTGATTACGGCTGGGTACGAGCGTGACAATCTGAAGATATTTAACCAGTTTGTTCAGCATTCACGTGGCGGAGAATACTTCTTTGCCGATTTGTCAGCCAACAACCCTGCACGTTGTGCGTCGTTGACTGCGGCGGGCCGATTGGCGGACGCTGGTTGTGGCTTGTCAGGTATCGACAACTACGAACTGGGTATTCCGGACGACATTTTTTACGGCAGTGGTGGTGGCGCGAATAATGCTGCGGATGCCGCCGCAAGTTTTGGTATTGTGCAAAACTCATTGTATCTGCAGGATGAATTTCTGATGGATCAGTATGGGCTGACAATTGTTGCCGGCCTTCGATATGACTGGTTCACCAGCGACGACCGTCCGAAATTCAACCAGGCTTTCACCACACTGAATGGTGGCCTTCGTAATGACGCTAGCGTTGACGGAGTGGATCTGTTGATGCCGAGGTTGGGATTCACCTGGCAGGCGATGGACAATGTGTCTGTGCGCGGCGGCATTGGTCTTTACTCGGGCGGCAATCCCTCAGTGTGGTTGTCCAACGCATGGAGCAACGATGGTTTGTCCAATGTGCAGCTGCGTGACGCAAATAATAATAATCGCTCGATACTGAGTGATTACGTGTTGAGCGGAAGCAAGCGTCCGGGTTACGACGTACCACAGGCATTGAAGGATCAGGTGGCTGCGACTACCGCAGCAAACGCCTCAAACAGTTTTCTGGTGTTGATCGACCCGGACTACAAACAGCCATCAGAATGGAAGGTTGCGCTGGGCACAACCTGGCAAACGCCGGTTGGTGCATCGTTGGACGCTGACTATCTGTATTCACGCGCAAACGATCCGGCCTACTACGTAGATGTCGCACAAGAAATTGTGGGCACGACCCGCGCTGGCCAACCGATATACGCAAATCGACGTGGTCAGAGTAACTTCATGCTTACCAACTCTAACGCTTCGCCAGAGAGCCATTCGTTGTCCCTGGTCGCAAGACAGACTTACGACTGGGGGCTGGACTGGACATTTGGTTATGCCTTTACTGACGCTGAAGATGTGAGTCCAATGACGTCTGCGGTGGCTGCCTCAAATTTCAGCAACCTGGCTGTTTACGACATTAATAATCCGGCGGCAGGTACCTCGAACTATGAATCACCGCATCGGTTTACGGCACGTGTGAGTTATGGTCATGAGTTCCTCCCAGGTTATGAGACTCGTGTTACCGCGCAGTGGTTCCGGTCTAAAGGCCAGCCTCAGAGTTATGTCATGAGTAGCCGTGGTCTGGAAGGCAGTAACTCCAGCAATCGCCGCCACCTGTTGTACGTGCCGGGTCTTAACGATACCAACGTCATTGCAGGTCCGAACTTTGACGTGGCAGCGTTTGCAAACTTTATAAGCGACAACGGATTGCAGCAGGGTTTCGTGGACCGCAATGAGCAGTATTCGCGCTGGACATCACGTATGGATCTGCGACTCGATCAGGAGCTGCCAGTGTTCTTCCAAGGCAGCCGCGCCCGTCTTTACATGAAGGTATACAACGTGTTGAATATGCTTAACAACGAGTGGGGGCATCAGTACGATGCACAGTTCTTCTCGCCTGATGTTGTGGTGTCTTCAGTGAATGCACAAGGTCAATACGTTTATGAAAGCTTTACGCCAAGGCCCATCAGCACTTTGCGTGAACCTGAATCATTATGGCAGGTTCGCCTGGGAGTGCAGATTGAATTCTGATCGGGTCTGTCAAAGAAAAACTGTCGTGAGACAGCGCAGCGGGGAAGGAATCCGGCTGCAACTTTTTAAATGGTCTGGCAGGGTGCTGCGCAGCTGGATTTCTGTGTTGGTGTTTGTGTTGTCTGTTTGGGCGCCATTGCCGGTACTTGCGCAGCAGGCTGTTGAAGCGGGAGATGTCAGTAAACCAATTCTGTTGTTGATTGGAATTGATGGTCTTAAATGGGACATTATAGATCGCCATCCTGCGCCTGCCCTGAGCAGTCTTGCACAAGAGGGTGTGCGCGTAAGTAGTCTTGTGCCCGTCATGCCGTCAAAAACATTTCCTAATTTTTACGCTATCGCCACCGGTCTTTATCCGGAAAACAATGGTGTGCTGGATAACGCAACATTTGATGCTTCGCTCGACACTACTTTCCGCATGAGCACTCAGGATGATCCGCGCTGGTTTGAAGGTGAGCCAATCTGGATCACCGCGGAGAAACAGGGTATTCGTGCGGCAACCATGTTCTGGGTTGGATCGGCAGCAGAAATTGGTGGCAGGCGTCCCACATACTGGCACCCCTTTGACGGTAGCGTACCCAATGCAGCGCGTGTACAGCAGGTACTCGACTGGCTTGATCTGCCGCTGTCAGAGCGGCCGCAGTTTATCAGCGTGTATTTTGAAGCGATTGATTCTGCCAGCCACAACTCAGGTGTTGATAGCTCTGAAGAGAGGGAGGCCGTTATTGCTGTCGACGCGGCTGTTGCAGCATTGCTTGACGGACTTGAAACCAGAGGGCTGACTGCCAGCAGCAATATCCTGGTCGTCGGAGATCATGGCATGGTAGATCTTGCCGAAGAACAGACCATTTTTCTCGATGACTACGTCGACTTCAGCGCGTTGTACAGTCCGCAGCTGAGTGGAGAGCGTCAGGGCAATGTTGTTTATGCAGCGTTTCACGGCGATGAAACAGCTGTGGATGAAATGTATTCGGTAATCAAGAACGCTCATCCGCGCATGTCTGTGTATCGCAAAGGCGCATTTCCGGACTGGATGCGATTGTCGCATCCACAACGCGGCCCGGATCTGGTGTTGGTTCCTGACAATGGCTGGATGGTATCCAAGCGCGGCATTCCTTATCGTGGGCCTCGTGCTACACACGGGTTTTCGCCGCTTGAGCCCGATATGCATGCCGCCATGTTTGCGCGCGGTCCGGCATTTCGCCAGCGCGCTGTGGTTGAAACTCTGGAAGTCGTCGACATCTACAATATTATGACGCGGGTGCTGGGCATACAGGCCAGCAAGCATGACGGCAATCCGGAACGCATCGAGCTGGTATTGAGCTCTGGCGCTGATTAGTGCCACGGTTGCGTGGCGGACTATCACATGCCTACCTGTGCCGGGACCGTCCCCATAAAAGCCGGAGGGGAGGTGTCTGGCACAAGCTCCAATATGAGCGGATAACGGACGCGCGAGTCGTCTGAATTGATCTGCTCGACCCTTGGAATGAAAATACTGCCTGTATCAGCTTTAAAGACAGGTGCCCCTGTGGTCGGCTCTGTTGGCATCAACTCGGCAAGTATAAATACGCCACTGATGTTGTCAGACAAGCGCAAGACTGCCTGGTATGCATTTCCGTCAATCAGCAGCACAGGAATGAAGAGCTCATCATCAAACAGGCTGCTGACGTCCAGCGGACGCTCGGGAAGCGAGGCGCCTCTTACCAGCCAGGCTCCAAGGTCAGGTTGCGAATGCTCCCATATAGACATGGGCATACCGCCCCGGTGTATGCCACCTGCCGGAGCACAGCCGCAAGTATCTTCCGAGGTGCCAAAAATACGAAGAATGCTGATGGAGCCCGGTTGGTAATCAAACGCGAGAGGTTTGTCCGCAATTGCGCCCAGGATGTATGCCGGAGTACCCACCTGCTGCCCGGGTTGAATGAGCTCAAGAAATTCGTCGATAGCTGAACGATGTTGACGCGGCGGTAGGCTGTAAAGGTCGCTGCTCTGGGCCGGCAGTCCTTTTGCATGAAGATGATTCAGAATCAGTTCCTCAACCTGAAATGCGCGCGCGACTTTAAAATCTCTGAATGCGCCATCCGGTGAAATAGCATTCAGAATCTCATTCGCTGTCCTGTTGCGACTCAGTTCAAACCGGATCCAGTCATATCCGGTATTCGGATCATGTACCAGTAATTGATCGCCAGTGTGCGAGTGATCTATCAGCTGCAGTGAATGTTTTTGCGGAATCGGATAAAGCAGTGGGTTAGGTGTTGACGCTGAGTTTCCCCGAGTCACTTCTGTTGTAAAACTATCAAATGGCGTTAGCTGGTTTTTTAGTTCTGCGAGACCCAGAGAAAAAAACCGGAACCCATCTATGCGCAGTTCACCTGCCTGTAGCGAGTCGCCGCTGGCATAAAAAAGCCCCGCGGGCATCACCCGGGTTTCGCCGGGGTTGATATCTGCCTGTTCCTGACAATGCGAGATACAGCGTCGGTAGCTATATCCATTCTCAGTCCATTCGGGATGCGTGATGGTTGGAAAAACGAGAGCTTTGCCGCTGCCATTATAAACGCGGGCATAAATATGAAAGGGATTGCCGGCATTTACAGAGTCAGGATAGATCAGGCTAAGCTCAACACCGTCGTGAATATCGTCCTGTGCATGTGCAGAAAATGAAAATTGGGAAAAAATCACAAAAAAACTGAGAAATATTTTCAGGCTATTGGAAAAATAGAATTTAACTGTGCGATGTGGCTGTTTTTCACCATGGTAAGAAGTTGTCAGATCATTGCTGCAGTCCTGCATAAGAAATCTCCATATCTGTGTCATCAGTCAGTCATTTTTCTTGTACCCGACCGTAACATGGATTTTGAGCGCAGGTCGACTCATGCGCGATGAACCGAATTTGAAAACTGCAGGATGTTAAGTGGTTCACAGTTCAGCTTTTCTTTTTATCTGAGTGGCCCAGTTCTTTGTCCGGGGAAATGACATCGCGCACTTTCTGTTTGAGTTCTGTGATTTCCGGAAAACGACCTTCAGCTTTGCGCGACCACACCAGCTGACCGTTTGCCTGTACCTCAAAAATTCCGCCAGTCCCGGGGCGCAGAGTGAGTTCTGTAATCTCTCCGTCAAAAGTTGTCAGTAATTCCTGCGCCATCCAGGCGGAGCGTAGCAACCAGCGGCATTGGGTGCAGTAGGTAATGGTGATGCGGTTATCATTTTTACCCGTGTTCATTGATTTTTTCCGGCCGAATTGATGTTTTTAGTCTGGCAATCGTAAGCCAGTCTGCAGGCGTCAGCAATGAAGTAATTACCAGGCATCGCTCGCTTCTACCATCTATACTAAAACGCATGCACGAATGGGTTCGCGGAGACTACATTTCCAGCATGACTGCTTGCACTAGTCATTAGCGTGGATTAGAGTCGTGACTACTCATGATGACTATGGTGCGCAGTATGAACCCGGAACAGGTATCGAAATCCCAATTCAAGGCGCGGGCATTGGAATATTTCAGGCAGGTTGAGGCGTCTGGTGAGAAAGTGATTGTTACTGATAAGGGACAACCCGTTATTGAAGTGCGCCGTTATCAGAACGATAGCCGGTCGCCGCTTGAGCGGTTGCAGGGCAGTGTACTAGAGCTTCAGCGCCCGACTGATCCCGTCGGTGATGAAGATTGGGAGGCGGTGGTTTGATCGTATTGGATACGCATGTATTACTGTGGTGGATTGGCGGCGACCCACAGCTATCTTCGAGGGCGCGCTCAGAGATTCAGAGGGAGCACACAGCTGAGCAAGGTAAAATTTTGATATCCGCCATTTCAGCCTGGGAAATTGCTATGCTGGTTGAAAAGGGGCGATTGACGCTGAGTATGGGTGTGGATGATTGGCTGGCGGCCGTGGCTGAAGTAGAGTCTGTGATTTTTGTGCCAATTGACAACGCAACGGCTATCCATTCGACGAGGTTACCGGATCATTTTCACAAAGATCCTGCAGACAGAATGATTGTTGCCTTAGCGAGACACATGAATGCGCCATTGCTCACTTCTGATGAAAAAATACAAGCGTACAGGCATGTCAAAACAATCTGGTAGAGAAGTTAAAGTATTTCCCATTCTCCAAATGTAGCCGCCTGCCCATGCGCCAGGCCATGCTCATCGATCAGATTCCAGACGGTTGCCTGTTTGATGCGAAAGCGTTTGCCGGTGGATGACACCCTGATGCCTTCATAATCATCAATAAATCCATGCTGTGCAACGCGCTGCAAAAGTTTTTCACGCGCTTCACGCTGAAGTGGCTCTGCAGATAGCCGGGAAGGCATGCGGGTGATCTGGTCAGGCGTCAGCTCGAACAGCTCCAGTGCCATGCGGTTGCCGTAGAAAAAAACAGGATCACTTTCTGTGCCGTGCGCCAGCACAACCTGAGGTAGTGACCACAGTGCTGACTCAGAGTCGCTGCCATCAGCGATCAGCGCGCGACCGGTCAGCCGCCTGTAACTATCGGCAATAAGTTTCAAGCGCTCACCGGCTTGGGAAACCAACAACAGCGGGCAGGTTTTGTTCACTTTAGTTCGAGCACCACCGGGCAATGATCAGAACCATAATATTCATTAAGAATTTCTGCCGACTTGATCCGGTTTTCCAGGGCTTTTGACACCAGGAAATAATCCAGGCGCCACCCCACATTTTTCTCGCGAGCGCCGCCGCGCATGCTCCACCAACTGTATTTCACCGTATCCGGGTAAAGATGTCGGAAGGTATCGATATAGCCCGCGTCCAGCAAACGATCGAGCCCATCTATTTCAATCTGTGTATATCCGGCACTTTTGTTGTAATTTGCCTGTGGTCGCGCAATATCAATCGGACGATGACAGACGTTGAGATCACCACAGATGATTACAGGTTTTTTTTGCTCCATCTGCAGAATATGTTTGCGGAAGGCGCGATCCCAGCGCTCTCGATACTCAAGCCGCTTGAGGCCATCTCCGGAGTTCGGAGTGTACACTGTGACCACAAAGTACTCGGGGAACTCTGCGGCAATTACACGGCCTTCCTGGTCATGTTCTTCGATATCCATGCCGTATTGGATGCTTAAGGGTTCAGTGCGACTGAACATCGCGGTGCCGGAATAGCCGGGACGCACTGCCGAGTGACAATATAGATGGATGCCTTCCAGTTCGCCAACGGCTTCTATCACCTGAAAATCCTGAGCTTTGGTTTCCTGCACACACAGCACATCCGGCTGTAGTGCAGCGAGGGATTTCAGAAAGTCTTTTTTGATGGCGGCGCGGATGCCGTTGAGATTCCAGGAAATCAATCGCATGGTGTTAGTCCCTTTACAGAAGTGTCGTCTGCAGCATTAAAACATATCCAGTTGTTGTGGTGCATCGCTGGCGATTCTGTCTTTGCCAGCGGGTATAAATAACGGGCGTCTGAAGAAGCTACAGTCGAGCTGTCCAAAGTCGTGCTGGCGTTGGTCGAGACCGGTTTTACGCATGGCAGTTTTGAAACGCTGTCGCAGCAGGTCAGCCCAGATTCCTTCACCGCGCATGCGTTTGCCAAAATCTGCCTGATAATCCTTGCCGCCGCGCATGTCACGAATCCGCCCCATCACACGTTGAGCCCGATCCGGAAAATGTGCGGCAAGCCATTGCTGAAACAGCGGGCTGACTTCCCACGGCAGGCGCAGCACGATGTAGCCGGCACTGCTGGCGCCCGCGTCAGCAGCAGCCTGCAGAATATGTTCAAGATCATGGTCAGTAACAAAGGGGATGACCGGTGCCACGTTAACGCTGACCGGGATGCCGGCTTCTGCGAGCCGCTGTACCGTTTTCAGTCGCCGGCTGGGCGATGCTGCCCGCGGTTCGAGCGTACGCGAAATGTCATGGTCCAGTGTGGTGATGGTTATGGAGGTCGAGACCAGGTGCTTGCGGGCCATGTCAGCCAGTAAATCAATATCTCTCTCTATCAGCGAAGACTTGGTGATCAGCCCCAGCGGCTGGTTGCATTCATGCATGATTTCCAGAATCTGGCGGGTGATACCCAGACGTCGTTCACATGGTTGGTAGGCATCGGTATTGACCCCGACCGCAATCGGCTCCGGGACCCAGGAAGGGCTGGCCAGCTCGCAGCGCAGTAACCCGGCAGCATTGATCTTGGCAAACAGGCGGGTTTCAAAATCCAGCCCGGGAGACAGCTCCAGATAACTATGTGTCGGGCGCGCAAAGCAGTAAATGCAGCCATGCTCACAGCCCCTGTAGGGATTGAGGGATACGCTGAATGGCAGATCCGGAGATTGATTGCGGGTCAGGATGCTACGCGCAATTTCTTCTGTGATGTGCGTGTCCGGTGGTCTTGCCGATTCTTCTTCGCGATCCCAGCCATCATCAAAGTCCTCGCGCAGCTGATGCTCAAAGCGGCCTTGCAGGTTAAACAGCGCACCTCTGCCTTTGATGGGTCTGACCCGATGTGGGTGCTCGTTAGTCATGGTAATGGATTCGAATTAGCTGTATATATAACCAGTATCGTAGCGAGGCTGGCGCCTGCGTGCAAGCACGTTCGGAACGACATTACAGCGCCCCTGAGACTACAGCTGTACAAGCCTAATGTGCTATAAAAGCGCATTCGCAAAACCCGTCGCCCGGATTAAAGTCAGCGCCCGGCGGCCACCGCACACAGGAACACACCACAGCACTATGACCATGAACATCACCATTAATGAGGATGGCGTAGAACAGATAGCCATGAGCAGCTACACGCGCCAGGCTTATCTGAACTACTCCATGTACGTAATTAACGACCGCGCGCTGCCGCATATCGGCGATGGCCTGAAGCCGGTGCAGCGCCGGATTGTGTACGCCATGTCCGAACTGAGCCTGAAATCCTCAGCCAAGTTCAAGAAGTCCGCGCGTACCATCGGTGACGTGATTGGTAAGTTTCACCCGCACGGTGACTCGGCCTGTTACGAAGCCATGGTGCTGATGGCGCAGCCCTTCAGTTACCGCTATCCGTTGGTAGACGGGCAGGGCAACTGGGGTTCGCCGGACGATCCCAAATCCTTTGCTGCCATGCGATATACCGAGTCGCGTCTGCAAAAATATGCTGACCTGCTGCTGTCTGAGCTGGGGCAGGGTACTGTTGACTGGAAACCCAACTTCGACGGCACCATGGATGAACCCGTCCTGCTGCCGGCGCGTGTGCCCAACGTGCTCCTCAATGGAGGTAGCGGTATCGCCGTAGGTATGGCTACTGATATCCCTCCCCACAATATGCGCGAAGTGGTCAGTGCCTGTATCCATCTGCTGGACAGCCCAAAGGCAACACTCGCGGATCTGATGGAGCATGTCAAAGGTCCGGACTTTCCCACCGATGCTGAAATCATCACACCAGCTGCCGAGTTGCGTACGATGTACGAAACCGGTCGTGGTTCGGTCAGGGCAAGGGCTGTTTACAAAGTTGAGGATGGTGATGTTGTGATCACCGGTCTGCCTTATCAGGTGTCCGGTGCTAAAGTGCTGGAACAGATCGCGGCGCAGATGCAGAAGAAAAAACTGCCGATGGTGGTTGATCTGCGCGATGAATCTGATCATGAAAATCCTACACGTATTGTGATTGTACCGCGCTCCAATCGTATCGATGCCGATGAGCTGATGCTGCATTTGTTTGCCACAACGGATCTGGAAAAAACCTATCGTGTGAACTTCAACATGATTGGCACCAACGGTCGTCCTCAGGTCAAGGATCTGAGACGTTTATTGGTTGAGTGGCTGGCGTTCCGTACAGAGACAGTTCGTAAACGTTTGCAATACCGTCTGCAAAAAGTGCTGGATCGACTGCACATTCTGCAGGGTTTGCTGATTGCATTTCTGAACATTGATGAAGTCATTCATATCATTCGTACAGAAGATAAACCCAAGCCGGTACTCATGGAGCGTTTTGAGCTCAGCGATATTCAGGCTGAAGCCATTCTCGAATTAAAACTGCGTCATCTGGCCAAGCTGGAGGAAATGAATATACGGGCCGAGCAGGATGAGCTGGCTAAAGAGCGCGAAAAACTGGAGGGCCTGTTGGGCTCTGAGAAGAAACTTCAGAATCTGATAAAAAAAGAGCTCACTGATGATGCTGAAAAATATGGTGATGACAGACGCTCACCGCTGATTCAGCGCAGCGAAGCGTCAGCATTCAGTGAGGTGGAGCTGATGTCCACAGAGCCGGTGACTGTTGTTCTGTCCAAGGCAGGCTGGGTACGTTCGGCAAAAGGTCACGATGTCGATCCCACAAGTCTGCAATATAAATCCGGTGATGAGTTCAAAGTCGCGGTAAAAGGTAAAAGCAATCAGAACGCTGTGTTCCTGGATTCAACGGGGCGCACGTACAGTCTCGCGGCGCACACATTGCCATCAGCGCGCGGTCAGGGTGAGCCCTTGACTGGCAGACTGACGCCTCCATCGGGCGCTTCATTCGAAGCTGTCATCATGGCCGATGACAAGCAGCAGCTGTTGATGGCCAGCGATGCCGGTTATGGGTTTGTTACTACTGTTGGCGATCTGCAGGCCAAGAACAAAGCAGGTAAAGCGGTGCTGAGTCTGCCTAAAGGGTCGAAGGTGTTGCCACCGATTATGGTGCAGTCTGCTGAGTCTGAGTTGTTGGTGGCAGTCACCAATGAAGGCCGGATGTTATGTTTCCCGGTGGCAGAATTGCCGGTGCTGGCTCGCGGCAAGGGTAACAAGATTATTGGTATCCCACCCGGCCGTGTGAGTGACAGGCTGGAGTTTGTAGTGTCTATGGCAGTGATTCCCGCCAATGGGGCGCTGACAGTTTACTCAGGAAAGCGTCATGTCACCCTGAAAGCAGGTGATCTGGCGCATTATGCAGGTGAGCGCGGCCGCCGTGGTAACAAACTGCCGCGTGGTTTCCAGAATGTTGACAGAGTAGAGCTGGCTGAATAAGCCGGTGTGTCAGGTGTGTGCAAAGGAAATCAGCCAGCGGGAAGCTGGCTGATTTCCTCTTCGTTAAACAATCCAAAGTCCATGCGATCGGAAGGCTGTTGCAGGCAGTTGCCTTGTACAAAATTCACATTGGCCTGCCACAACAGCGGCAGCAGCTCTACATCTTCCACCATTGGCGCAATTACACGAATGCCCTGAGCGTGCAGTGCACTGACCACTTCGTTAAGGCGTTCACGTTGACGTGAATCCAAGGCGATGTTTTGCAGCAGGGAGCGGTCGAGTTTAACAAAATCAACTTCCAGTTGGCCTATCATGCGGAACGGGTCGAGACTACAGCCAAAATGCGTCAACGATAATTCAAAACCCAGGTTGCGCACCTGTTCACAAAATGCACGAGCTTGTTCGGGAGCGCTCAGGAAGTCAATTTCGCTGATCTGAAGAATAAGTTGCCGCGGCGTTTGCTGCTGGCGTTGCAACTCCTGCGTCAGCCACATCATCAGGGTTTGTGACAGCAGGGAGTTCGCAGTGAGATTAATGGTCAGGCGCAGTTGTTCATTATTGTGGGCAAGGATGGCTTTGAGAGCATGCCTGATGACGTAACGGTCAAGCCGCTCGCCGATACCGTGTTGGTTGGCTGCTTCCAAAAACTCTTCGGGATAGATCAGCCGGTCTGCAATAGGCACACGTACCCGGACTTCATAGTACTCGCGCACATCGGCTTTCAGGCACACGGTTGGCTGATACACCAGCAGCACATTCTCGTCTTGCATGGCCTGTCGGACCAGTTCCAATACCGCAGAACTCTGCGTCATACCATGAGTGCTGTGTTGCTGGTGGCGGCGTACGGCCTGATGTTGTCGTGCGCGGATCAGCAGCGTTTCAGCATCCGGTGCTTCATCGGTAATCATGGCAGCGCCGATGCTGATTTGCATGCTTAGTCCGTTCGGGATCAGCGGCATGACAGTGGTCTGCAGTCCCTCAAGTTTGCTGATCAAGGCCTGACAACTTTCGGTGTCGGCATCGCCAGTCAGCACCACAAAGTCGCCGGAGTCCAGCCGGCCCAGCACTGATTGGGACGGGCAACGCGACGCCAGCACACTCGCAAGGTCGCGCAGCAGCAAATGCATATCGGTTTTGCCCAGAATTACTGCGAACTCGGCAAGCTGCGCGGAGCTGAGCATAATCAGTGCGCTGCTGCGCCCCTGATAGACCGCGCAGCTAATGGCCTGATTGACTGCGCGCAACAAATGCTCTTCATTTAGGAGACCGCTTTGCAGGTCCCGACTGATTGCTTCGCGGACGGCGTTGGACTGGGCAGCATTGCCATGGGCTGGCTGAACTATCAGTTGCAGGCTCTGTTCGCCATTGATGCTGACGACGGCGCTGTCCAGCGCCGCGAGTATTTCCCGCCCGTCGCGACAAAGCGCGGTGAACTCACAACGCTGATGTCCGGCCTGAAACGGGCCGCGCAAAAAGCTTCTGACCCGTTCGACATCTTCATCTGCAACCAGATCAAGGAAAGTGGTCGCGTGAATCTCACCCAATGTCCTGAAGCCAAAAAAGCGTAACCAGGCGGCATTGGCATACTGATGAAATCCGTCCTGAAGGCAGGCAATTGCATCCTGGGTGTTGTCCATAAACAGCTGCAGGCGTTGGTGTAACTCCCGCACATTACTGGCTGCGCGGCGGGCTTCCCGACGCTGATGAAGCTGTTCCAGTTCGCGCTTGACCAGATAGACAAACTGGACCTGGCCGGCAGCCGACTCGAGTTGGGATTCGCTGATGAGAGCGGCCGCACCGAGGTTCAGCATGGGCAACCAGCGCGCCGGTGTGCGACAGATGAGCAGGCAGGGAATGTCACGGCGCGAAGAGTGTATCTGCCGCAGTAAAGCCTCACACTCCTGTCCAACAGCATCAGCGATGAGCACAACCATGTCATGGCTCTGCCCCCCCGGCACATCATCAGGCAGATGGAGACCATCAAATTCACGCGACCTGATCGCAATGCCTGCGCGACGCAGCAGAGAGATCAGATTTTCTGCCTGTCCCTGGCTACCCGGATTGATAAGGAGGTTGTGCACTGCATTTGGATTCATATCGGTATGTTAGCCGGAATTGCCCTGTTATGCCGGTAAGAATGCCGGTATCCTTGACTAATCGGCAGATACTGACATTGTTTGAATATTTTTTGCCAGAACTTGAAAATAATCCGGATTTTCTATGAGCTCTCCGCAAGATCCATCACATAAGCCTTCCACCGGGCCTGAAAGAACAACGCAGCAACCTCCGTTTGCTCCGCGCCTGCAGATTATCCGCAAGGCCAGAAATTATCTGCTGGTTTGCTTTTTGACCTTTCCTCTCTACGTTTACGCGGTAACCGAGCTACTGGGAAATGGTCTGGATATTACCTGGTTAATGCTGGGTTATATGCTGCTGTACGCGGTGTTTGGCATCAATATGTCGGTCAAACGTTGTCCGCGTTGTCATCAGCAGTTTTTTGTGAAAAAGTACTTCCTCAATCCGTTCCGGCGCTCCTGCGCCCACTGCGGTTTGGACTTTGATCACATCCATGGCGAGCCCCAGTAAGGGGGTTCTTTTAATTTGAATCGGGGATAAACATGATCGGATACGTCACGCTGGGAACCAATGATTTTGCAAAAGCGGCTGCATACTATGATGCACTGCTGGCAGAGCTCGGCGGCAAGCGGTTTATGGATATGGAGACGTTTATTGCATGGGGAAATAATCCTGCAGCGCCAATGTTAAGCATTATCAAGCCCTTCAACGGCGAGGCAGCAAGTAGCGGCAATGGCACGATGGTGGCGCTGGCAGCTGATAGTCCCGCCACGGTAGATCGTGTCTATAAAAAAGCCATTGATCTGGGTAGCAAAGATGAAGGCGCCGCAGGTCCGCGTGGGGATTCTGGTTTTTATGCCGGTTACTTCCGCGATGTGGATGGCAACAAGCTCTGTGTATTCTGCATGAGCAAATAAAAGACCGATTGCGCTGGGCTGACTTGATCTCTCAGTCACCCAGCGCATTCAGTATTTGAGCGAATCGCTCACCCACCGGATAGCGGCCGGAGGTCCAGCCAATACGGACGATGACCGTCTCAGCTGATGGAATGACCATCATATATTGCTGGCGATTACCATTGGCGGAGTAGGCATCAACCGGTAGCTCAGGCCAGCGTCTGTAGTTTTCACTTCCATCAGAATTCAGCCACCACTGATAGCCGTATGCGCGCTGATTGAGTGAGCTGTTCGGCTGCACCGAGCGATTGGCCCAGTCTTCGCTGACTACGCGCGCACCATTCAAAACACCTTTATTCAACATCAGCTGACCAATCCGTGCCCAGTCGCGGGCGGATGCATAGAAGTAAGAACTTCCCACCAGCACTCCAGACGCATCGGTTTCAAAAACTGAATGCTGGAAGCTCAGCGGTACGGCAATATTCTCACGATAGTCCTGCAGGCTTGAGGCAAGTGCACCACCGGTGCGGTCAAAATAAATACGGGACAGCACATTGGCCGTGCCAGAGCTGTAGTTGAAATTTGAGCCAGGTGCTGCCGCCAGCCCTTGCCGTATGACATAAGCTGATGCTGAGGGTTCGGTGAACAGCATCGCAGTTGCATCGTCGCCGGGGTTATATTCTTCGGAGAAATTCAGGCCATCAGTCATGGTCAACAGATGTTCTATACGAATATCCCGGCGACTGTCATTCTGCCATTGCGTAAATCCTGCAGCTTCATCCGTACTCAGTAATCCGCGGTATTCCAGATTGCCCAGCATCACACTCATAAGACTTTTGGCCATGGACCAGCCCAGCAACGGTGTTTCTTCGTTCACACCCTGGGCATAAGACTCGGCCACGATATTGCCGCGATGAACTACCAGCAAGGCGCGGGTATTCAGGCCAGCGCCATTATCCTGAGATACCAGTGCATTGGTCAGTTGTTGCAAAGGATTGCTGATGGTTTCGACCCGGTTGCCGTGTGGCCAACGACTGGTAAATACCGGTAGCGGGGTCATTTGAAGCTCAGAGCGCTGCGAATAGTTGTTGTAGTCATTGGCACAGCCGAGGCCGTCGACATAGCTTGCTGTGGTAGGAGAGAGGCCATAGAACGAGGTGTGTACCTGGCGCCGGTCGTGGTCGTATTTCACAGTGAGACGCTCAAGAATCGGCGAGTACTGCGTCAGGTCCGCAAACGCCTGGTCCTCGGAAAATCCGCTGACATAAACTGAGCTGCACAAGAGTTTGGCGCCAATGCCAGAGGCGACTCCGGGTGCGCTGATGATATAGGTGGGTGTAATGCCGGAGGCAAATGCGAAAGCAATGCCAAGCACAATCAGAACAGTGACGATCACTTTTTTCATGGTTGTTTCCTCAGCTTCGTTCTCAGCTTGGTTATCAGTTACGTCGACCAAAAAGGGCTGTGCCTATGCGGACCATTGTTGAGCCTTCCGCGATGGCTGCGGCAAAATCGTCACTCATGCCCATGGAAAGTGTGTCCATGGTTGGATAAAGCTGTTTCAGCTCGTTAAATAGTGCTGCCAGCGGGCGAAAGGCTGCACGTTGTTGCTCATGATCATGGCAGGGGGCAGGGATGGCCATCAGACCGCGGAGACAAAGCCGGTCCATCTGGCTGACGGCGGCGCACAGAGTGCGGGCCTCCTGGAGACTGGTGCCGGATTTGGTGTCTTCGTTCGACAGATTGATCTGAACACAAATGTTCAGTGGCGGCAGATCCGTCGGGCGCTGATCCTGCAAACGTTGAATGATTTTTATGCGGTCTATGCTGTGTACCCAGTGGAAATGTGCAGCCAGATCGCGCGTCTTGTTGGACTGGATGGGGCCAATAAAGTGCCAGATGATATCGGGAGTGTCAGCTGAGAGTTGAGCAATTTTCTCGAGTGCCTCCTGCACATAGTTCTCTCCGAAATCCCGCGCACCAGCGGCCCGGGCTTCGCGCAGCCTGTCAGCTGCTTGTGTTTTGCTGACGGCGAGCAGATGTACACTGCCTGACGCACGGTTAAATCGCTGTTCCTGTTCGCGGATGTTGGTTAACAGTGAGTGATATCTGGATGCGATACTGTCTGCGACTGGCGGCATGCGACGGGTTACCTGAGTTGCTGTTTCAGGCATCATAACACGGGCATAAAAAACGGGCCTCTGTGGGGATATAGACAGAGACCCGAAACCTGCACCTGCTTCCTTGGGGTATTCGATTGCTAATCAGACTTCCGGTTTCAGGCGTGAATACAATTCACGTGCGTCGTAGCTGGTCTGACCGCTTGGTCGCATGCCTTTACCCATGCGGATTTCCATGATGACTTCGACTTCGCTGCGCTGGTTGCCCAGTGTTGTGCTGGTCTGATACTGCGGCACCGGACGATAATAGGTGCTGCAAGTCAGCAATCCGCAGTCCTGTACCGTGGCGTAGCTCACGCCAACTGATGTGGTGGTGGATGCAGGAACTGACTCTCGATCCACCAGAGTGTCCCGGCTGGCAACATCAAACCAGTCAAATCCCTTCTCCAGCGTCAACTCGGTGGCGCGCAGCATGGCGTAGTCCATAGCGCGACCGGTGTTGTCACCGCGGCCACGAAAGTGTATCCGGAACTGATCTTCGGTAAGTTGTCGCTCAGAGTAACCGAAACCTGTGCCATCGGCAGCCCGGTAAGCAGGTTGTGAGGCGCAGGCCGCCAGCAATAATACAAAGGCAGCCAGCGCCGTCATCTGCTTGAGTTTGTGAGTGTTCATGACCAGTCTCCTCAATCCCGTATTGCTCGCTTTCACTGATTTAACGAATGCGGAAGACGATTTATTCCGATTGCCATCGATTGCTGATGGCAGACTGTTCCTCCGCCTGGCTCAGTGCTGAACCTTGCATCATGGCATCCAGAACGTTATCAAGAAGACGCGGCCCGCTGGCCGGCTGATACTGAGCCGAGTTTGCCACAGCAGAACTGCGCGCGGTGGCAACCAGTGTCCACTGATCTTTATCGCGACAGGCGAGGTTCTCGCTACTGCCCTGAGTGTCCTGGACCACAAACTGGCGGCACAGACGAGATTGTGTATCCAGAAAACTGAAGCGGGCAGTCACACTGGTATTGTCATCAATGCTCAATTGCTGCCCGCTGGGCACAATGTCCAGAGCGGCATAGATTGCCGGGCTGCTATCTGTATGACTGTTCTCCGGATTGTTGCCCAACAACGGCAGCAACTGTCCGCTGGCAAAGCCAATCAGCAGTGCCAGACTCGCGGCAAGAGCGGCGTGGTCGCGCATGACGTGCATGACTCGCTGGCGCGCCTGTCGGAAGCCCGATAATTCAACCACATTGTCCGCGACCACGTGTTTATCTTCACGCAGCAACGACAGCAAGGACTGAGGCATGGGCAGCTGGTCAACCAGTGTCGCCTGCCTGCCAACAAGAGCGTTCACACTAGCCAGTTGAGCGAGGCGGTCGGCCGCTTTTGCATCAGCAGCAAGTGCTGTCCGCACCAGCGCGCGATCCTGATCGGACAGTTCATCATCCAGATAAGCGGATAACATCTCGTCGTTGATATTCATGACTGCGTCCTCAAGTATTCAAAATTTCAGTAAGCTTGCCGCGCGCCCTTGCCAGTCGGCTCATGACAGTCCCGACAGGGATATCAAGGGAGTTGGCAACTTCCTGATAGGAAAGCCCCTGCACGGATACCATGTTCAGAACCATCTGTTGCTCTTCCGGCAATTTCCGCATGGCGGTCATTACCTGTTTCAACTGCATCTGGGTCTGTACGGCTTTCTCACCATCAACCTGTCCGGCTTCAGTCAGATCCGGATCCAGTTCGGTGGTCTGCCAGGTTTTGCGTGAGCGGTATTCATCAATCCACAGGTTCCTGCAGACAGTGAACGCCCAGCGTGCCAGCTCCACTCCATCCGGGACTCCTTTGCGCAATAAACGCTCCACAGTGCCTTGTAGCAAGTCGTCGGCATCATGTACCGAGTGTGTCATTGACCAGGCATAACGTCTCAAAGCTGGTAACAATTCCAGAAGCTCTGCTTTCATGCGCTTGTTTTTCTCCTTCCTTGCTCTGTTAACGGGTGGTAATTTACTTTATTCCCGCTGATCAGGACTTTTTCCGGTTTGTATTCGTTAAACTGCACGTAACATTCAATTATCAACAGAAGCAATTATCAACAGAAGCAGCGTGTATTCGCACTCAGTTCACTGGAAACCCTCATGGTCCGGATTGTCGTCAGTATAGCAGCGCTGTCAACCGCGCTGGTGTTAATAAGCACTGACGTGTCAGCTCAGGGGATTCCGGGTATTCCCACTGTTGTTCAGAATGTACTCGACCGTCAGGTCGAGCGTGTGCAAGAACAGGTGGTGGAGCAGACAATCACCCGTGCCCAGAATCAAGTGGCAGACCAGGCTGTGGAGCAGGCGGTCCAGCAAACAGTCCAACAGACGCAGAACCGCACTATCAATCAGGCAGATGCTTTGCAAAGTCAGACGCTGGAGCGCGTGCAATCCCAAGCAGGGCGGATTCAGGAGCAGGCGTTGGACCGTGTGCAGAACCAGGCAGAAAGGGTGCAGACGCAGACAGACAGACTGCAATCACACGCCAGTGAGCTCACACAGGCACGTATACAACAACTGCAGGACGTGCCGGGGCGTATCGCCACGAATCCGGCAGAGATAAATGGTCTGGAAAATCGCTCCTTGCCCGCTGCTGTAATCGGCAGGGCGTTATTCGCTCAGAATCAGAATCAGGATCAGGATCAGGATCAGGATCAGGGCGCCGGAACAGACCTGATCTCAGTGCTGTCTGACGTATCTGAAATCGCTCCGCCTGTCTACCCCAGTCCGTTGGCGCAACTGCCGGAGCGCTTGCCCATCAATGATACTGACGGCAACGAAGCCTTTGTTGAAATCCGGATCCAGCCCAATATTCGCATTCTGGAGCGTGAGTGGGTGATGTTGATCAACGCTGATCAGCGCCAGGTACTGATCAACCAGGCGCCCGTATTAATGGAGTTTTTGCAGGAAACCACCCCGTTTGAGGCACTGAACAGTTTTATCATTAAATTCCGTGTGCCGCCCGATCTGGACTCAGAAGCTGCCGTATTGGAACTGCTGCCGGAGTCGTTGCACAATCTTATCGATCGTAACCACGTATATTCAGCACAGTCAGAAGCGCCTCCCAAAGTAGCAAGTTTGTCATTGCCAATGATGTCGGTGTGTAACCGACGGTTGTCAGTAGGGATGATTGATTCAGCAGTGATGGCAGACCATCCGGCATTTGCGCCGGGGGGCAGAAGCACACCACTGGTGACGCGCGCTTTCATTGACCGCAACCTGATACAGCCAAGTGGTCACGGAACGGCGGTGGCAGGCATCATGGTCGGACATACTCAAGGGCTGCAGCCTCTGCTGCCAAATGCCACGCTGTACAGCGCCTCTGTCGTGTATACCCAGGATGCATATAACCAGGGAGCCACAGTACTGAATCTCATGCAGGCTCTGGATTGGCTGATCAGTATCGATGAGCTGCAGGTCATCAATATCAGTATGACCGGTCCTCCCAACCGATTATTGGAGCTGGGCGTCCGGGCAGCGCAGAGGCGGGGTAAAGTCATAGTGGCAGCAGCAGGAAACGAAGGGCCTTTTGCGCCGGCGCTTTATCCGGCCGCCTACGACGGGGTAATTACTGCTACAGCGGTGGCTGTGGATACTTCAATCTATCGTTGGGCGAATCAGGGCGATCATGTGGATTTTGCTGCGTTAGGTGTCTCTGTGGTTACAGCGCGCGGAGATGGTACGGTTGGAGCTGAGTCCGGGACTTCTATGGCAGCTCCCACTGTCAGTGCTTTTTTTGCGTGTGAAATGGCAGCGCAAAACGGTGATATCGCACGGGCACTGGACAGGCTCCGGGCCCGCGCTATTGATCTGGGCGCGCAGGGTCGGGATCCTGTATTTGGTCACGGCCTGTTGCACCCCTGATGCCGGCTCTAATCAGAAGCTGACTTTCAGACCTGCGCGTACACGGTTTTCTGTATAGTCTGCGCTTGCCAGACGCGAGCGATAATCGCCGCGCTCAACCTTGCCGGTCACCGCCAGCCACGGCATCAGTTTTACTTCTACGCCAGCGTCCAGCACGTATTGTTTATCGTCGCGGGTAGCCTCGATGCCAGGAGTAATACCTTTATAGTCACGAAACTGGGCACGGCCGCCTAGCTGAAGATTGCTCTCGCGGCCGTTCCAGCGAAAACGGTGGGTAAAACGGGTGCGCAAGGTGTCGGCCTCGTATGCAAACTGGTTGGCACGAGCATCTTCGTCATCGTACGCGTAGCCAAATACCAGCGTGCTCATACCTTGGTTGAAAAACCAGAATGCATCCAGACTCAAGCCTTCCGTGTCCGCATCGCGTGCACCGAAACCATCAAAATCCTTGTCCGAGAAATTCAGCGCGCCGCGCAGATACCAGCGTTCGTCAAACAGCTTGCCAGCATACAGTGAGCGTTGTTTGAGAGTGAGGAAATCATCACCGCCCAGTTGTGCGTCCGCATAGTAGAAGTTAGCGCCGATCGTAATCAGATCCAGCTCGTAACTGACATCACCGTATAGCAGATGCATGTCCAGATCGAAAGCGTCAAAATCATCGTACTGGCGTGACGTGAAACTGTATCCTGCGTCAACGGAGACCCGCTGTGCCGGTTTCCAGTTCATGTCCAGTGCAGCATCAAGCGCGCCAGCCATATCAGATTCGCCGCTGGCACTTTCGAGCTCACTGACGCTGACGTTGCTGTTGTATTCCGCGCCGGCTTCCAGTGATCCGTTGAATGTGAACGGGCTGCTGTTGTTCTGGGCGTAAGCATTGACCGACATTGCAGCGGGTACTACAAAACCCAGCAGCACCGTTGTGGCCAGAGCGGGTTTTTTGAATGATAATTTCTTCACGTCTGGGAAAGGGTTCTTTCTCATGATGTTCCTCGTCTGAATCAAGTGCCCGGGCCGGCGGTTTAGCCACCGGCCCGGGCGTTCGTGCTTGGTACTTCCTTTTTAATCATCCTTGGCAATCATCCTTGCTATCGTCCCTTCTTTGCTTGGTATCCTGTTAGTTACCGCCGACAGGGATGCTGTTGCGGATGTTGCCTTGCACATTCTGCCTCACAACGCTGCTGACCTGCGCGCCGACCTGCTGATTGACACTGGCGTCAATGACATCTTTGACATCATTACGAACGGTGTTGCGAACATTGTCACGCACTTCGCTGCCAACATTGCCGCGGACGGTCTGACCGACTGAATTGGCAACTTCAGCGCGGACAGTGCCGGCTAAGTTCTGGTCAATATCAGATCTCACAGATTCATTTACCTCGGATCGGGCCCGCGCTGTAACTGCTGCGCTGACTGCCGCGCCAACACCTCCCCGGACAGCTCCGTCGGTGGTGCCGCGAATATCATCGCGGGCCTGGCGTGCTGCATTTGCCACCAACAGGCCACTTGCCTGTGCGTTTGCTTCAATCCGCGCTTCAGCCTGTGCCGCGAGCCGGGCGCTGCGGTCTGCTTCGCGCTCTGCTCTGTCCTCTGTCCGTTGAACTGCCGCCTCTGCTCTGGCCTCAGCCTGAGCAGCCAGTCGGGCGCTTCTTTCTTCAACAGCTTCCACAGCAGCTTCGCTCGTTGCGATGACCTTGTTTGCTGCGTTGCTGGCGACATCTTCCGCGTCGCCGCTGTCGATTTCAGCACCGGCGCCGATTTCCACAGCAAGGTCAGTAGTAGTGGTGGCATTCGCCACCGGTGTCTCCACATTGGTATCTGCAGAGCTGGAAGCCGCTACTTCAAGGCCCGCTCCGACCGATACTGTCGAGTCCTGCGCAACTGCAAATGGTAAAGAAAGAGCGAATGCACATGCAGCCGCCACCAGTGAAGGTTTAAAACCACATGGTTTGATTGTATTGGCAATATCAAAATGTTTCATCGTCGATCTCTCCTGAATGTTTGGCTGACATCCTTTCAACGGACAATGCCAAGAGTTTATTCCGTACAAGTTTTAAATTTGCCAATTTACCGGTATCGTGTGGGTCATCTTTCGCCTGGAAATCTCTATGGACATTACAACTCTGCTTTCATTCTCCGCAAAAAATGGTGCCTCGGATCTACACTTGACAGCTGGTATGCCGCCCATGATCCGGGTCGATGGTGATATGCGTCGAATTGACCTGCCGGTCATGGATCATAAAACGGTGCACGGTCTTATTTACGACATAATGACTGACAAGCAGCGCAAGGATTATGAGGAGTTTCTGGAGACTGACTTTTCGTTTGAGGTGCCAGACCTAGCGCGCTTTCGCGTGAATGCTTTTAACCAGAACAGAGGAGCAGCAGCCGTATTTCGTACGATTCCGGCCAAAGTACTGAGCATGGAACAACTTGGGATGGGCAAAATATTCGAACAGATTGCCGGTTTTCCCCGGGGTCTGGTGGTGGTCACTGGCCCCACAGGTTCGGGTAAGAGTACCACGCTGGCAGCTATGATGGACTTCATCAACAATACCCGTTACGAGCACATCCTGACGATTGAAGACCCGATAGAGTTCGTGCACCAAAGCAAAAAGTGCCTGGTCAATCAGCGTGAAGTGCATCGCGATACACTTGGTTTTAACGAAGCATTGCGTTCAGCGTTACGCGAAGACCCTGATATTATTCTGGTAGGGGAGCTGCGCGATCTGGAAACCATTCGGCTGGCACTGACGGCTGCGGAGACCGGACATCTGGTGTTTGCTACACTGCATACGACATCGGCTGCCAAAACTATTGATCGTATGGTTGATGTATTTCCTGCTGCAGAAAAAGCCATGGTGCGCTCCATGCTTTCTGAGTCTTTGCAGGCAGTGATCTCACAAGCTTTGTTGAAGAAAGTCGGGGGCGGGCGTGTTGCCGCACATGAAATAATGCTGGGCACTCCCGCAATCAGAAACCTGATTCGTGAAGACAAAGTGGCGCAGATGTATTCAGCAATTCAAACCGGCGCCAATGTTGGTATGAAAACACTGGATCAGCATCTCAAGGAATTGGTGCAGGCGGGAACAGTAAACAAGGAATCTGCCCGCGTGAAAGCCAAGATGCCGGAAGCATTTTTGTAAGACCAGCTGGCAGCCTGATTACAGGCTGCCAGTTATTTCCTGATCAGGTATAACTTTCAATCGCCGGGCAGGCGCAGAACAGGTTGCGGTCTCCATACACGTTGTCGATACGGTTCACTGATGGCCAGAACTTGCTGTCGCGCAAAGACGCTACCGGAAACGCAGCTTCATTTTTGCTGTAAGGTCGCTCCCAGCTTTCATCCATGATGTCAGCAAGTGTATGTGGGGCATGCTTGAGCATATTGTTCTCGGCATGCAATTCTCCCGACTCAACCCGCGCGATTTCATTGCGGATACAAATCATCGCTTCAATAAAACGATCCAGCTCGGCGCGTGGTTCGCTTTCTGTGGGTTCAATCATCAGCGTGCCCGGTACCGGGAATGACATGGTGGGCGCATGGAAGCCATAGTCCATCAAACGCTTGGCGACATCCTCTTCAGTAATGCCGCTGGCCGCTTTTAACGGACGCAGATCAATAATGCACTCGTGTGCCACCCGACCATTTTTCCCGGTGTACAGCACCGGGTAGTGGCCTTCAAGACGTTTGGCAATGTAGTTGGCACTCAGGATTGCAACCTGAGTTGCTTTCAACAAGCCTGAGGCTCCCATCATGGAAATATACATCCACGAAATTGGCAGAATGCTTGCGCTGCCCCACGGTGCTGCAGACACGGCGCCGCTATCGGCATTCGGACCCTCCAGTTTCACCACGGTGTGGTTGGCCACAAAAGGTGCCAGGTGTTTTTTGATGCCGATGGGCCCCATACCAGGTCCGCCGCCACCGTGCGGGATACAGAACGTCTTGTGCAGGTTAACGTGGGATACGTCCGCACCTATATCACCGGGGCGCGACACACCGACCTGAGCATTCAGGTTGGCACCATCCATGTACACCTGACCACCGTTGTCGTGAATCAGCTGGCAGATCTCTTTTACAGCTTCTTCAAATACACCGTGTGTGGACGGGTAGGTGATCATCAGCGCAGCAAGATGGTCTTTGTGCTGCGCGACTTTGGTTTTGAGGTCGCTGACGTCGATGTTGCCTTTGTCGTCACAGGCCACGACCACGACCTTCATGCTCAGCATCTGAGCGCTGGCCGGATTGGTGCCGTGAGCAGAGCTGGGAATCAGGCATACATTACGTTGTGACTGGCCGATGCTGTTCAGGTAGTTGCGAATTGCCAACAGACCGGCGTATTCGCCCTGAGCACCGGAATTAGGCTGCATACTGACAGCATCAAAACCACAGATTTCTGCCAGCATATCTTCCAGTTCACGAATCATCTGCAGATAACCGGTGACCTGTTCGCGTGGAACAAACGGGTGTGGTTTGCTGAACTCCGGCCAGGTGATGGGCAGCATTTCAGCGGTGGCGTTCAGCTTCATGGTGCATGAGCCAAGCGGAATCATGGCGTGCGCCAGTGACAGATCGCGGTTCTCCAGACGCTTGAGATAACGCAGCATGTCGGTTTCGTTGTGATAACGATTAAACACGCCATGTGTCATAAACGCTGATTCGCGCTGCAGTGCAGAAGGAATGCCCAATGCAGCACCCGCAGAACCATCGGCCAGTGCAGCATCAACTGATTCAATGCTGAGATCGGCGGCGTCCGCGCCTAGCAGGATCTGCCACAGCGTTACTACTTCAGCCGCAGTTGAACATTCATCCAGACTAAGGCCTACCGTTGCAATATCTGTCGTGCGCAGATTAAAACCATGTTGAGCCGCACGCTGCAGAACAGCTTCGCGTTGTGAGCCGGCAACAGGGATGGTCAGCGTGTCAAAAAATGCGGTATTGGTTTTAACACCTTTTTGCGCCAGACCAGCTGCGAGAATACGTGTCAGGCGGTGAATGCGTAGTGCAATTTTGCGCACGCCTTCCGGACCGTGATACATGGCGTACATGGCAGCGATATTAGCCAGCAGCACCTGAGCTGTACAGATATTGCTGTTAGCTTTTTCGCGACGGATATGTTGCTCGCGCGTCTGCAGGGACATTCGGTAGGCCTGTTTGCCGCGTGCATCAATCGATACACCAATAATGCGACCCGGCACTGCGCGTTTGTAATCATCTTTGGTGGCAAAGTAGGCGGCGTGTGGACCACCAAAACCCATGGGTACACCAAAGCGTTGTGTATTGCCCACAACAACATCAGCACCCATTTCGCCCGGCGACTTCAACAGTGCAAGGCTCATCAGATCAGCAGCTACGCAAGTGATTGCATTTTTTGCCTGCAGTGCTGCAATCACGCTGCCCAAATCGGTCACTACGCCATCACGATCCGGATACTGGAAAATGGCTCCGAATACATCGTGATTGTTGGCATCAGCAGCAGCGCCGATGATAATGTCAAAACCAAAACACTCCGCGCGCGTGCGTATCACATCAATGGTTTGTGGCAGAGTACGCTCGTCGATAAAAAAGCAGTTGGATTTGCTTTTGCTCACACGTTTGGCCAGGGCCATTGCCTCGGCAGCAGCAGTGGCTTCGTCCAGCAGTGAGGCATTGGCCAGCTGCATGCCGGTCAGATCCAGTACCATCTGCTGGTAGGCCAGCAGTGTTTCCAGACGCCCTTGCGAAATTTCCGGCTGATACGGCGTATACGCGGTATACCAACCCGGATTTTCAAGCACATTGCGCAGAATCACCGGTGGTGTGACGGTATCGTAGTACCCCAGACCAATCAGTGAGCGGTGCAGTTTGTTCTGCTGTGCAAGGTGTTTCAGGCGATCCAATGCCTCCTGCTCGCTGCTCGGTGCAGCAAGCGCCAACGGCCGGTTCAGCGCAATCACGTCCGGCACGGTGGCGCGGATGAGATCACTTAAGGAACCATAACCCAGTTCAGACAGCATGGCCTGCGTATCGTGATCGTCGGGACCGATGTGACGGCCGATAAACGATTCAGATTCTTGCAGGGATCGCAGGGGCGTATTTATATTCATTCACACATTCCGGCGTAGGTATCTGCGTCCAGCAGCTCTTCGAGTTCAGCGGGATTGCTTGGCAGGATGCGGCAGATCCAGCCGTCGGTATAGGGCGCGCTGTTAACAGTTTCCGGCGCGTCTGCAAGATCTTCGTTGACAGCAATAATCTCGCCGGAAATCGGAGCGTAGATGTCAGAGGCTGCTTTCACAGACTCAACAACGCTGATTTCCTGTTTGGCATCAACCACTTTGCCTTCTTCCGGCAGTTCGATAAAAACGATGTCACCCAGCAGTTCCTGGGCATGGTCACTGATACCCATGGTCACAGTGCCGTCTTCTTCCAGGCGCAGCCATTCGTGTGTGGCGGCATATTTCAGATCATCAGGAAAATCGCTCACGGAGAGTTCCTCGTGCATTTAGTTGATAGTGGATAGTTGGGTATGACTTATACGAATACTTTTTTGCCCAGGCGTACAAATCCCGGTTTCACGAGGCGCACGGGGATAAGTTTGCCGCGTATGTCGACTTCACATCGGTCAACAACGGCGTCTTGCGAACCAGACGGGATTCTAGCCAATGCAATGCCATGCTTCAACGTGGGCGAGAATGTACCACTGGTGATTATCCCGTCTTTGACAGAACCGTCGGAGAAAGTGCATTGCACTCGCAGTCCTTCGCGCAACACGCCCCGATCTTCCATAATCAGTCCTGACAATTTTGGCAGTTCACCGCGTTTGAACGCTTCACGCTGGTTTTCCAGCACGGCGCGACCGACAAAGTCCCGATCTGCTGGCTCCCAGGCGATCGTCCAGCCCATGTTGGCAGACAATGGCGACACGGTTTCATCCATATCATGGCCGTACAGGTTCATGCCGGCCTCCAGACGCAGTGTGTCACGCGCGCCCAGGCCAATGGGTTTAACGCCGGCGGCCAGCAGTTCATCCCAGATACCGGGCGCTTCGCTGTCGGGTAGCATAATTTCGACGCCGTTTTCGCCGGTGTAACCGGTGCGCGCGATAAACCAGCTGCCGAACTCGGCTCCACTGAAATTTTTCAGGCTGCCAATTTGCACCGCTTCAGCAGAGGCGCCTTTTGAGTTCAGCAGGTCCATGACAATATTCAGTGCTGCCGGGCCTTGCACCGCCAGAATAGCCAGATCAGGCCGCTCTGTAAGTTCAACATCGTAGCCAGCAACTTGTTTGTTCATCCACGCCAGATCTTTTTCACGTGTGCCGCAATTGACTACCAGGCGAAAACCCCATGCCATGCGATACACAATAAGGTCGTCAATGACGCCAGCCTGCTCGTTCAGCATGCCGGAATACAGAGCATCGCCGTTCTCCTTCAGGCGTGCGACGTCGTTGGCCAGCAGATAACGCAGCCAGTTCTCAGCCTGAGACCCTTTGACATCAACAATGGTCATGTGGGAAACGTCAAACACACCTGCATGCTGGCGTACTGCATGATGTTCGTTGATCAGGGAATCGTACTGGATGGGCATGTCCCAGCCGCCGAAATCAACAAGTCTGGCGCCGGCATCAACGTGTTTTGTGTAAAGAGCTGTCCGCTTACCCACGTGGAGAATCCTCGATAGTCGCCCGCCCTCGGGCGGGTCGGAAAGTCGGCTATTCTACGTCCTGTTCGCAGGTTTTAACAGGCAACCTTCCGGATGTGGGACCAAAATGCAGCGATCCCCCTCCGGTTTGCCGGCGTTATTCCAGCTCTGCCAGAAAACGCCCGCTACGGGGGCGGAAGCTATGTTCGCTGTCCAGTGAAAATACAACCGAGCTGGAGCGTCCAACAATTTGTTCGCGGGGGATAAAGCTGTAGAGACGACTGTCAGCACTGTTGTCGCGGTTGTCTCCGAGTACAAAAAAATGTCCATCTGGCACCTGTGCAGGCCCGTAACTACGCGTTGACCGGTTGCCCCGTGCGGGCGACAGCAGAGCCTGATAGGAGCTTTCAAACAGGTGTTCAATAATGGTGACGCCGTCACGGCCCTCGGTCACCACCTCATAATCGGCTATGGCATCGTTGACCATCAGCACGTTGTTGCGCATGTAGACGGTGTCACCGGGCAGGCCAATGATGCGTTTGACCAGGCGTTTGCCAGCGGCAGACGAGTCGATGATAACGATGTCACCGCGGCCGGGCTCCCCGGTAGTGAACAGAGAAATATCAGTGAACGGGATTTTCATATCGTAGGCCAGTTTGTTGACCCAGACTTTGTCACCGTCCAGCAGAGTGGGTTGCATGGAACGACCGGATATGGAGTTGAGGTCGGCAATCGCACTCTTGAAGCAGACGATGCTGACCAGAATCAGCAGAAATTTGCGGTTTTCGCGCCAGAATGCAAGCAGGTAGCGTTTCATATTGATTGTCTGAAGTCTCTGTTAACCGGATTGAACACTACGTCAATGCAAAGGGAAGGTCAATTAGCCTGAAGTCATCACTCTGAGGGCAGGTAGAGCGAGAGCAGACGGGCGAGCTCTCCGTTGGCATGAAGCTCTTTGATACTGCTATCAAGCAGGTTGTAAATGGCTTGCGCAGCAGGCGCCTGACGGCTGATACCAAAAAACTTGGGCACTTTCTCCTGAACCCAGGGCACAACATAAATGTTGATGCCCTCAACATCGTCAGGTGTGATCGCCCCTGAATGCAGCCCGCCTGTGAACAATTCAGCGGTATAAATCACCAGGTCGCACCTGCCAAGTCTCAGCATGGTGACAGCCGCAGCAAGATTGTGTGGCTCTCCAGCGGGAATGAGTTCGCTGGCAGGCACCACCGAGCTGGTGTCCCAGCCAGGCATACGACAGACATCGAGAGCAAGCAAGCGCTCTTTGGTAGTGATGATTTGCATCAAATCCCGGTTTCTTGCTGTTGCCAGCATTGCAGCCCGGGTTTCGTAATGAGAAGCGGGGATCAGCAGCAACCGTTGCCTCTCAGCACTGTCCTGAACATCAAGCAGAACATCAACTTCGCCAGACTCAGCCATTGCGAGACAGCGCCTCCAGGGTATCATTTGATACTCGGCACGAAGCCCCGCGTCATCCAGGATCATGGTCAGCAGGTCGACATTAAAGCCGACTACCCGCCCCCGGTTTTCCGGCAAGTCATAAGAGAATGGCGGGAATCCGGTTTCATCCACGCATACTCTGATGATGGCTGGCAGATCGTGGTCGTCATCCGCTTCAGGCTGTCCCAGAGCACAGAGTGGCCCAGCCACCATAAAAGTACAAAGCAGACAAGTCAGCGAGAGTCTGTAATAGGGAATCATAAACTCAGAGTCCCTCTTCAGCTGACTCAAGTTTGCCGAGTATGTTGGCGGTGTGCATGAGGTTTTGCACAGTCACCGCCCCCATCTTGCTCATGACCTGGTGGCGATGGGCCTTTATAGTCCTTTCTGTGGTGCCAAGCTCGTAGGCAATCTGTTTGTTCAGGCGCCCGCGTATCACCAGTTCGTATACTTCCCTCTCTCTCTGGGTCAGTGTTTCATAACGATTTTGCACGTCTTTGACTTTCAGCCTGCCCTGAAGGTGATTGCTGCTTTCGAGGATGGCCGCTTCTACGGCCTGCAGCAGTAATTCAGTACTGACAGGTTTTGTCAGGATATTGCTGGCCCCGAGTTTCATTGCCGTTACAGTGGAAGGGATGTCTGCGTGACCAGTCAAAAAAACGATAGGTGGCGTGAATTCCCGCGCCATGAGCAACTCCTGCAACTGGAAACCACTCATGCCCGCCATTCTGACATCCAGCAATATGCAGCCATGGCCAGAAATCCCTGCTTCCAGAAATGACTCCGCAGAGGAAAATCCCTCGGCGCTATAGCCGTTAAGATCAAGCGCACGGATGATGGCGTTGCGCAGGTCATCATCATCGTCCACAACGTACACGATAGGTTGGGTCATGCCGGTACCTGTTCATATATAGGCAGTGCTATCCGGAATAGTGCCCCGCCGGCACTGTTGTTGGCAAATTCAAGTGAGCCTCCGTGTCGCTCTGCCAATAGTTGTGCAATCCAAAGCCCTACACCCATGCCGTCGGGTTTATTGGTGAGATAAGGTTTGATATTCGCGCTGGTATCAATAAAGTCCGGCGTCAGCCCCGGGCCGTTATCTGAAATAGTGATGTTAAAACTGCCATCGTTTCGCCGGTCAAAACCTATGGTAATCCACCCGTTGTCAATTTCCGCGCCGCGGATCGCATCGGCAGCATTGGCAAGTATATTGATTACGATGCGCTGCAATTGTTGTATGTCGCCCATCACGTGGTAATCGAGTGTATCGGTAAGATTGGTAAATTCCACCGGTATATTTCTGAAACGGGAGTCATATGCCAGCAATTTCAGCGTCTCGGCAATCAATGCGCGCGCACTGACCGGCTCATGTGGTGTACGGGAGTTCTGTACAATATTGCGGATACTCTGCACGACTTCGCTGGCGCGGTGGGTCTGCGACACAATGTCTTCCAACACGGATTTGAGCATCGGGTCGGCGCCGGTCTGACGTTTCAGGATTGAAAGCGCCGATTCGGCATTAAACAGGGCGGCTGCCAGAGGTTGATTGATCTCGTGGGCTATCAACGTGGCAATACTTTGCGCGGCTGTGATGCGTCCTATCCGGTCAATCTCTTCGGACATTGAGCTGGCTTCAAGCTCCGCTTTGTGGCGTGCCGCGCGTTCATTGACTATTTGCCCAACAAAATCATTTATAGACTGTACCAGGTCATCAATTTCATTTTTTTCACCGGATCGATCAGGTAATTCCAGCTGTCGATTCTGCCGGATGTCGGCGGGCAGCTCGCTGATAAAGCGTGAAACGGCAACTACCGGCCTTATAATCTCGCGCCGCAGATCAAAAAGTACAAAAGCAGAGAAAAAAATCAGAAATAGCAGGGCTGCGCTGCCGACAACAAAAAACTGACTGCTGAGAAAGTCACTGACTCCCGGTACCGATAATGATAATTGAGTAGAGCCAACTGCAATCTGGCGCGGACCGTATGCGTGTGTTGTAGTGAGCTCAATTGTTGTTGAATTGGTGTCGCCGGTTTGTGCATCGGCTGCAACAGGGACTCTCAGTAGTTCAGCGCCTTCATTGTTCCGCACAACAACTGAGCTGACAGCGTCCAGCGCGAGGAAAGACTCGGCCAGTGCCTGCGCCTGACGCAGATCATAGTTCCAAAGTGCAACGCTCATGGAGTTGGAGGTGCGGAGAAGGTATTGCTCCGCCGATTCCTGTGTCACACGTCTTTTCTGGGAGAGTTCAAAGCTGCCTAAAAAAACATGATGATGCTGAACAACAACAGGCCGCTAACAGCAAAGCGCTGGATTATTTTGTATGCTAGTGGTGAGCGCAAATCAGGTTTCATCTATCGCATCCATGAAATCGCGGCCGGGCTTAATATTCTTATTAAAATTTCCATTGTCGCAGGATGCTGCAATACCTCATCTGTAGATGTAACTGTACCAAGGTACAATGAACCATCAGACAATAACACGGGCATGAACAATGCTCTATTGTGTGCGCTGCCAATTTGAAGCAGCGTTGTTGTCTGCGTCCGGAGCCCTCCATGATCAGCCCGTCAGTTCCCGTAGATGAAACCAACAGGTTGTTTGCACTTTACAGTCTCCGGATTCTGGGCACAGACCCTGAGCCCGTCTATGACAACATCGCTGCGCTTGCCAGGCAAATCTACAAGGTGCCATTTGCCGGCATCAGTTTTGTTGATCAACACGAGGTGTGGCTCAAAACCAGCGATACGTCAGGCCTGGTTGAGATCGCGCGGGCGCAGTCTTTGTGCGGTCACGGTATTCTCAGCGACAACGCAACCATCATTAACGACATCTTGGCCGATGGACTGTCTCCGGATAACCCCGGGGTAAGCGGCATGAATGTTGGCGGGTCCGGTATCCGCGCATATTGCGGTGTACCCATCCACGCGCCAACGGGACACAGAGTCGGCATGTTATGCCTGGTTGATGTGGTGCCGCGCAGTTTCTGCGAGTCCGAGCTTCAGCCACTTAAACTCATGGCTGCGACAGTAGAAGAATTATTGGTGCGCCATAACAATGTGATGCCTGCGTGTTACATCGACTCACTGACAGGTTTACCTGCCAATCTGGCGTTAACGGATCAGATCAGTCTATCGCTTGCCAGAGCCAGAAGTGGAAAGCATCGCGTTTCTCTGTTGAGAATAAATATAGACAATTTCAGATTTGTAAACAGTAGCATTGGAAGGGCTGCAGGGGACCGGCTGATCAGGTCTGTCGGGCAGCGTCTGCGCCCTTGCGTCGGTCAGAACCACATGGTGTTCAAAGAGCCCGGCGACAACTTCTACGTGCTTTGCCAGAGCGTCTCTGATGCTGCGTTAACAATGTTGGCAAATGAGCTCGCCGCGAAAATTGCAGTGCCCTTTTTTGAAGACGGCAACACGCTTGAGCTATCGGCGTCAATTGGCATCGCCAGCGCAGACAGTGGCGGGATAACAGCCGGCGAGCTGATGAACATGGCAGAGGCCGCTCTTCAGGATGCAAAGAGGCGTGGGCGTGATGTTGTGTGCTTCTTTGACAATCCGGAAGAAGATGGCCAGCCACAGCAGTTTGAAATTTATAGTGATCTG
Source organism: Pseudohongiella sp. (assembly GCA_030651695.1). GTDB lineage: Bacteria > Pseudomonadota > Gammaproteobacteria > Pseudomonadales > Pseudohongiellaceae > Pseudohongiella. The sequence continues at coordinate 40,496 of JAUSCD010000005.1, forward strand.
AAAAAGGCTCTGGGAAATCACGAATTTGAACTTTGCTACCAGCCAACTATTGAGACCGAATCCGGCCGGATACTTGCGATGGAAGCGCTGCTGCGCTGGAATCATCCCAGATTGGGTTTGATGTACCCCGCGGACTTTATTGATCTGGCTGAAACAACAGGGCTCATTGTCGCTATCGGTGAGTGGGTGTTACATGAGGCCTGTGCCCGTGCCCAATCCTGGCGTCAGGATGGCATGCAAGCGTTTGTGGTGTCGGTCAATATGTCTGCTGTTCAGTTCAATCGCGGAGATATATGCCAGACGATAAGCCATGCTCTGACGCATTCCGGCTTGCCTGCAAACTATCTTGAGGTCGAATTGACGGAGTCTGTTCTGGTCTCCGGGAATGATATGACCCGGGAGACCATCAAAGACCTTAAGCAGATGGGTGTAAGACTCGCGATAGACGATTATGGAACAGGATACTCTGATCTTTCCTGTCTGAGGAACGTTCAGTTCGACAAAATTAAAATAGATCAGTCTTCTATACGCAAGCTTGGAGCCGACAAAGAAAATTTTGTGATCGTAAAAACTATCAAGCGAATGGCAGATAGTCTGGGCATTGAAGTCGTAGCTGAAGGTGTGGAGACCGAAGAAGAGCTTTCAGCACTGAAAGAGCTTGGCATCAGCGAAGTTCAGGGTTATCTGCTGGCACGTCCGGCAGCACGGGAAGTTTGTAAGAAGTTGATATCTGCTTATCTGGCCAGAACGCTGCCGGACAATAGGGTGATGCCAAAAACTGGCGTCGGTTGTGCAAATGAACAACTGCAAGTGTCGGCCTGTCACGACTCTACATCAGGATCGACGAAAGCCTGACAAGTGCTGCAAGTGCAATCGACCAGAGAGCACAGGCCGCCGCGTCCAGCATCAGATAGCGCCGTCGGTCAAATCCGGAAATCCCCAGCATCGCCGGAATCAAACTGCGAATTGCGGGTATAAACCGACCAATAAAAACTGCTCCGCCTGCGTGCCGGGTAATCATCTGTTCGGTTCGTTGCAGCCGCGCCGAATAACGTTGCCCGAGCCGTGTCTGATGTATACCAGGGCCAAGCCGGCTGCCCGCAAAAAAACCGAGCTGATCCCCCAGCAACGCACCCGGAAATGACAGCATTGCTATCTGAGCGAGACTGATGAGACCGCTGTTGTACAGCAGGGCCGCAATTGAAAAAAGAATGATCCCCGAAACAAAAAGGCCTATGCCGATGCATGCTTCAGCAAAAGCCAGCAAAGGGATTGCGAGCAATGTGTACATGCGATTGGCGAGAAGCCAGTCTGTCATGGCCGGGTCGATGACGATCTTCCTTTTCACAGGGTTGGGGCGGTGTCAGCGCCCGAATGCTGACAGTTACGAACGCGGCAAGCGAACAGATCGGTGCCGCTGGATCTTTAAAGCAGGTGGAACCTGTACCAAAGGACAATACGCCCGCAACGCTGGCTGCCGACAACGTTGTGTATAGAGGCCTTTGCAAGTCAGCCCTGATCAGCCCGGACCGAGAGTAAATGTTAACAGAATCAAACACTAAGACAGTTTTTGTGATGATGACTCCATGCATTGTCGGCATAGTCACGATTATAATTGCTCCCCAGATGCTAGCGGGTGTGCTGCCCCTGCTAGTTCTGTTTCCTGCCGCCATCATATTTGGTGTGAGGTCTTTGCAGTCCGGAATGCAACAGCAGACGGAGCTGGCCACCACCTTGGGTGATAATCGGCATGACCCGGATGTTGCCCGCTATCTGACCGAACTGGGAACCATTGACGAGGAATTGACAGCCATCTGGCAAAAACAGATTGATACCTGTATCAGTCAAAGTGAACAGGCAATCAGTGATCTCACATCGCGGTTCAATAGTATTGTCGAGAAACTGGAGGTCGCCAATTCCCTTTCGCAACAACAGTCGGTGCAAGGTCAGAGCTTTGATGTCATAGACTTCATCAGCAGTTGTGAAGATGCGCTGCGTTGCGTGCTTGAGACATTAAAAACCACCATGGAAAACCGCGACAGCCTGCTTCGGGAAGTACATGGATTGCTGGCCTACATTGATGAACTCAAGGGTATGGCGAGTTCAGTGTCAAAAATTGCCGCACAAACCAATCTGCTGGCGCTCAATGCCGCAATTGAAGCCGCAAGGGCGGGTGAGATGGGGCGGGGTTTCTCAATTGTCGCCGACGAAGTACGGGCGCTATCGAGCAAGTCCGGTGAAACAGGTGAGCTGATCAATAAAACGGTCAGAGTGATCAGCGAAGCAATTACAAAAACATTCAGAAACGCCGAAGAAATTGTAAAAGGCGATGACCAGGGTGCCAGCGACTCCAGATCAAAAATAAATGAAGTGCTCGATCAGTTCCGGCGGGTTGCTGACAGCATGGAGCGATCGTCAGAGATACTGCGTACCTGCAATAAAGAAATTCAGTTTGATGTCGCCAGTTCGATCGTCCATTTCCAGTTTCAGGACAGAATCAGCCAGATACTTTCCCATGTCCAAAGCAATATTGCGGAGTTGCCCCACGAAATCAGGCGGCATGGAGCAAACTATTCGGCTTCCGGAACTTTGCCGTCAGTCGAGTGGGGCTCGCTGGCAAGAAGTCTGGAAAGTTCCTATGCAACCAGGGAAGAGGAAATCAACCACAAGGGCTCATCAGTAACACATGCCTCCGGGAATGAGAGCGCAGCAGTCACTTTCTTTTAGGAATTTCTACAATGGAAAAAACAGTATTAATCGTCGACGACTCGGCAACCATGCGTCAGCTTATTTCAATGACGCTGAAAAATGCCGGATACAAGGTCATCGAGGCAAATGATGGTTCTGATGCACTGACAAAACTGAATGGCCCCAAGATCAATTTGATGATCAGTGATGTCAACATGCCGGTTATGGATGGCATAACCCTGATTAAAAAGGTCAAAGAGCTGCCATCTTACCGGTTTATGCCCATCATCATGCTGACCACCGAAGCCGGAGACTCTAAAAAGGCCGAGGGCAAAGCTGCAGGTGCAAAAGCGTGGATTGTAAAACCCTTCCAGCCGGATGTGCTGCTGTCCGCAGTAAAAACGTTGATATTGCCCTGAGGCCTTAAGGCCGGGAAAAGCTGATGAAAAAGGCAAAAAAAGACTCAAAGCTAAATGTTGTTGGCGAGCTGACAATCTATACCGCCGCAGATCAGAAAGAGAAACTGGTGGCACTGGTGACCAATCATCCGCTGTCCACCCTGGACCTTTCCGGAGTCACCGAAGTGGACGGGGCTGGCCTGCAACTGCTGATTCTGTCAAAACTGGAAGCCGGAAGGGTCGGGCACCAGATAGAGTTTATCAATCATAGTGATGCTGTCATCGAGACTATTGAGCTTTGCAATCTCTCCGGCCTTTTTGACGATCCGGTCATTCTAAGCGAATCCGCAAAAGCCCGAGCATAAATATGAATACGTCGAATATCTCAGAAATATTTTTCACCGAGTGTGACGAGCTGCTTCAGGATATGGAGAGCAAACTTCTCGGCTGGGAAAATGCTGATGACAAAGAAGAATTGATTGATGCAGTCTTCCGATCCGTACATACCATAAAAGGTTCGGCGGGAATATTTGCATACGAAAGAATTGTGGCATTCACTCATGTGGCTGAAAGTGTGCTGGATGATGTGCGCGAGAAAAAGTTACAGATGACAGATTCAATGATCGACCTGCTGCTCAAAAGCAAGGATCACATCGCCAGTCTTCTGCTGCTGGTATCCGGGGCTGAAGAGCTTGATGAGCACACATTGGCTTTGGCTGAAGAGAATTTGCTCGAGGCATTGCATGAGCTGCTGGGTAGTGAGTCACAACAATCTTCAAGCGCAGTTGTCGAGGCGGATACCGGCTCAGTCGTTTTTGAACTGCAGGACGAGCACGACCGCGTTGAAAGTAACAACTGGCATATTTCTGTCAAGTTTGGCCACGATACTTTTCGCAACGGTATGGACCCGCTGTCGTTTCTGAGATACCTGAAAACCATGGGCGATATAGTCCATGTGGTGACCTGGTACGAAGATATGCCCGACGCGGCAGAGATGGATGCCGAGTCCTGTTACCTGTCGTTCGCCATCAGCTATTGCACAGATGTCAACAAGCAGCAGATTGAGGACGTGTTTCTGTTTGTCGCTGACGACTGTGAGTTGCATATCATTCCTCCGCGTGAACGCATTGCAGTGTTTCTGGATTTCATAGAAAAGGTAACTGATGACTCCAAAAAGCTCGGTGAAATCCTGGTTGAGTGCGGAACACTGACGCGTGCAGAGCTGCATAAAGTGTTGAGTATACAGCTGCGGGAAAGTGGTGAGGATGGCAGTCAGCGAAAGATTGGCGAAATAGTTGTGGACCATAGCATGGTGTCGCCGGAAGTGGTTCAGGCAGCTATTGCTCAGCAGATTAAAACCAAAGCCGAGAAGTCGGTGCAGCGTGGAAGCGTGCGGGTGGACGCAGAAAAGCTGGATCATCTGATCAATCTGGTGGGCGAGTTGGTCATCGCAGGATCAACCGTTCAGACCGAAGCGCGTTTGTTTGGTGTGGAAAAGCTGATTGAGACTTCCGAGACGCTGTCGAGACTTATTGAAGACGTTCGTGACAGTACATTGATTCTTCGTATGGTTCAGATTGGTGACTCGTTCAATCGTATGACGAGAGTAGTGCGCGATGTGTCAGCAGAGTTGGGCAAGAACATTGAACTTAAAATATCGGGCGCTGATACCGAGCTGGACAAGACAATAGTGGAAAAAATCAGCGACCCGCTTTTGCATCTGGTCAGAAACGCATTGGATCACGGCATTGAAAAACCCGATATACGCGTGGCTTCAGGCAAGGATGCAAAGGGAACGCTGTCGCTTAATGCCTACCATGACTCGGGAAGCATTGTGATTGAGGTGGCTGATGATGGTGCAGGGCTGAGGCCCGAGCTTATCAGGCAAAAAGCTATCAGCAAGGGACTTATCTCGGCGGATCAGGAGTTGTCGAGATCAGAAATATACAAGCTTATTTTTGAGCCCGGTTTTTCGACTGCAGAAAAAGTCAGCAATATTTCCGGCCGGGGCGTTGGTATGGACGTTGTCAGAAGCAACATTGAAGCGTTGCGGGGCAGCATCGAGTTGGATAGCGAAGAAGGAGAAGGCACCAGAATCAGTATTCGTTTGCCACTGACGCTGGCTATCATCGATGGATTTATGACGGGTGTCGGTGATGCGTGTTATGTGCTGCCACTGAATATGGTGGAAGAATGTATTGAGTTGAAAACTGCAGAAGGCGAAGACGGCAAAAAGTCCTACATCAGTCTCAGAGGTGAAATACTGCCGTTGATTTCGCTGAGGGAACAGTTTGGTCATGCTGATGCAGAAAACCTTCGTGAGAATGTGATTGTTGTAAGGCATGGCAGTCAACGCGCCGGATTTGTAGTGGACAGACTGATAGGGGAGTTCCAGACCGTGATCAAACCTCTGGGCGCAATATTCACCCGGCTGAGTGGTATCAGTGGGTCAACCATCCTTGGTAGTGGTGAGGTTGCATTAATACTGGATGCACCTGCGTTGATACAGCAAGTGATCAATCGTGATGCAGCCGTGTCAAGAAGGCATTGATCCGGACAGGCAAAAACTAAACGGGTTACAGAATTGAAAGTGAAGTTTGGCGATTCAGGAAAACAGCCTGAACCGGAAAATAAATGTGCAAATAAGTCGCAGCGAGCTGTGGGTGAACTTGAAATGAAAAATATGTCGGTTAGAAACAAACTAATTATGCTGATTCTGGTTGCACTCGTGTCTCTGGGGACTGTGGGTATTACCGGCCTGATGGGTATTAACAATACTTCAAACTCTCTGGCAGAGGTCGGTGAGGTTGGCCTGCCGTCCGTGCTTGGCCTGGAAATCGTCAAAAACAGCATGACAGCCATACAATCAGCAGCGCGTCGTGTTGCATTCTTTGAGTCAAGTTCTGAATGGCAGGACGAGATAGCGGGGCAGGTAGAGATAATCCACGCCACCTGGGATCGGTTTCAATATGGTTACGACATGTATGCATCATTGCCGATGGACACTGAAGAATTAGTTCTCAAACAAAGATTTGACCAGGACTTTGCAGCTTATCGCCAAGGTATGACGCGCGCTGAAGAGCTGATGGTGGATATAAGCAGGACGTTAACCAATGATGACAGGGAAGCCTTGTTCGGGCTGTATTATCAAATGATGGGAACGGCGCTGCCGCTGTATCAAGCCGCAGATGCGATTGTTGATGAATTAATTGATTACAACACCGCGGCAGCTGACGTGTTTGTCCAGTCAGGCGCTGCTGGCGCGGCAACGGCCAATCTCATCATGATCATTGTTGTTGTCATTGCACTGCTGGTGCTGGTTCTGATTGGCGTATTTATTCTGCGCAGTACGCTGGCGCAATTGGGTGGTGAGCCGAACTATGTCAGTGAAGTGGTCAACCAGGTGGCCGAGGGTGACATGACTGTCCATATCAAACTGGCTGATGGCGACAAGAGCAGCATGTTGTATGCGTTTGCCAGCATGGTTGAACGACTGTCCCAGACGCTGGCTGATGTACGTGCGGCAACAGACACGCTATCCAGTGCATCCGAGCAGATCTCCGCTACTGCACAGACAGTAAGTCAGGCAACCAGCGAACAGGCAGCAAGCGTTGAGCAAACAAGTTCTGCGGTGGAACAAATGACGGCGTCTGTAAACCAGAATGCGGACAATGCCAAAGTCACTGACACCATGGCATCTCAGTCTTCCATACAAGCCAATGAAGGTGGTGAAGCGGTCAAGCGTACAGTGCAAGCCATGCGTCAGATCGCACAGAAAATCGGCATCATTGACGACATCGCTTATCAAACAAATCTGTTGGCACTTAACGCAGCCATCGAAGCAGCCCGTGCCGGCGAACATGGCAAAGGTTTTGCTGTAGTCGCCGCTGAAGTTCGCAAGCTTGCTGAGCGTAGTCAGGTTGCTGCGCAGGAAATTGGTGCAGTCGCCAGCAGCAGTGTGGAGCTTGCTGAGCGCGCAGGGTCGCTGCTGGATGAAATGCTACCGGCTATCAACCGGACATCCGACCTGGTGCAGGAAATTGCCGCAGCATCCAACGAGCAGTCCGGCGGCCTGGTTCAGATCAATTCAGCGATGACTCAGGTGAGCCAGATCACACAGCAGAATGCTTCAGCATCTGAAGAGCTGGCGGCTACCGCTGAAGAGCTGAGCAGCCAGGCTGAGCAGTTGCAGCATCTGGTATCGTTCTTCAAAACTGAAGCTGTTGTCGAAGCTCCTGTGCGTCGTGGCTCAGCTGCTGCGGCCAGGTCTGGCGGCAAACCTAAAGCCAGGCAGGCTCCCCGTAAAGTACAGGATGCAGATGCTGACTTTGTCAGTTTCTAAGGGTGGCTGACATGAACGCTTTAGTTGAAAGCAATAAAGGCCGGAGCAAAAACTCTGCGCTTGTTCAGGCAGAAGCCGAGGCCGGTCAATATCTCACTTTTATGCTGGGCAATGAGATGTTTGCAATTGGCATTCTCAGCATAAAAGAAATTATCGAGTACGGGCAGTTAACCGAAGTGCCCATGATGCCTGCGTTTGTGCGAGGTGTGATCAATTTGCGTGGCAGTGTTGTGCCAGTAATAGATCTGCAGCTTCGGTTCGGTCGGAAATATACAGAAGTTGGCAAGCGCACCTGCATTGTTATCGTGGAAGTTACTGACGCGGCCAGCGGTGAACATCATGAGCTCGGTGTCGTGGTTGACTCGGTATCCGAAGTAATTGCTATTCCCGCTTCAGACATCGAAAAAGCACCGGCGTTTGGCGCCAATCTCAGACAGGACTTCATTTGTGGTATGGGGAAAATCAACGAACGCTTTGTGGTTATGTTGAATGTAGACAATGCTCTTTCCGTGAATGAAATCTCAGAGTTGGTCAATCTGTCTGAATAATGCTGTCTGATACGGCATCAGCACGAGAAGAGCATGATGGAATCCTCGCAACTCAATGATGCGCAGCTGAAGTATTTTCAAACACTTGTTGCAGAAGAAACCGGAATGCGACTGGCTGCAGGGAAAAGAAACCTTGTAGTCAGCCGTCTTTCAAAAAGGCTGAGAGAACTGGAGCTGGATAATTTCTCAGCCTATATCAGTCTGGTCAGTTCCGCAGCCGGACTGGTGGAAAAGCAGACAGTGATAGACTTGCTGACTACCAACGAAACATATTTTTTCAGGGAGCAGCCTCATTTTGATTTCCTGAAAAAGCTGGCAATACAAAGGGAAAATAAAGGTGGTCCGCTTCGGGTCTGGAGTGCCGCATGCTCCTCGGGCCAGGAAGCGTTCAGTATCGCCATGGTGCTGCATGATTGCCTGGGAACAAGGCCGTGGGAAATTGTTGGCTCGGATATCAGTCTCAACATTGTGAACAAAGCGAAAGCCGGCGTTTACCCTTTGGCAGAAAAGGAAAAGATTCCGCCGGAATATCTCAAGTCCTATTGCTTAAGAGGTACAGGTAAGCAAGAAGGCAAGCTGCAGGTATGCAAGGAACTGCGCGACAGGGTGAGTTTCCGTCACGAAAGTCTGTTGGACGTCAGGGCCCGACAGCCAGCATACGACATTATATTTCTCAGAAACGTCCTGATCTATTTCGATGCCATCAAGAAGCAGGAGTTGGTCAGACAAGTCATTACGTCATTGCGGTCAGGTGGCTATTTGTTGGTTGGGCACAGCGAAAGCCTGAGCGGTGATAATCCGGATCTGCGTACATTGGCGCCGTCGATATATCAGAAAAAATAGGTCTGCAGGAGCTGTTCTGGCGTGAAAAAAATCAAAGTCGCGATTGTGGACGATTCTGCCGTAGTGCGTCAGGTGCTAAAAGAGCGCCTTGAAGCTGATGCCGGAATCGTTGTGTCAATCACTGCATCAGATCCGCTGTTTGCCTGGGACAAGATGAAGGCGGACTGGCCCGATGTGGTAGTGCTCGACGTGGAAATGCCGCGCATGGACGGCATCAGTTTTCTGAAACAGATTATGAAAGAGCATCCGCTGCCGGTTGTGATTTGCTCAACGCTGACAGAGAAGGGAGCTGCAACAACCATGCAGGCGATGGATGCCGGCGCCATCTCTGTCGTCTGCAAACCAAAGATGGGCCTGAAGGCCTATCTGGAAGATGACGCCAATAATATTGTTTCGATCGTAAAGTCTGCAGCCAAAGCAAATGTTGGCAATCTGCAGCCGCGTCGCGCGGGAACCGGCTCTGTCGTTGCAGCTGCGGTGCCAAAAAAAGACGAAGCCATATCCATCAGCACTACTTACAAACTTATTGCTGTTGGTGCGTCCACGGGGGGCACACAGGCCATTGAGTTTCTGCTCAGGCAACTTCCCAGAGTCTGTGCCGGGATAGTGATAGTGCAACATATGCCCGCAGCGTTTACCAAAGCATTTGCGGACCGGCTGAATACAGTCAGTGAAATGACAGTCAAGGAAGCAGAGGATGGCGATCGGGTCCTGGACGGACGCTGCCTGATCGCGCCGGGCGGCAAACATCTTGTGGTAAAGCGCAGCGGTGCACAGTACTACGTTTCTGTTGTGAGTGCGCCGCCCGTGAACAGGCACTGTCCGTCAGTTGACGTGCTGTTCCGTTCGGTAGCCCGAACCGCAGGACGCAACGCATTAGGCATCATTCTCACGGGTATGGGAGACGACGGTGCTTCCGGATTGCTTGAGATGCGTGATAGCGGCGCCATGACAATCGCCCAGGACGAGGCCAGCTGTGTCGTGTTTGGAATGCCCAAAGAGGCGATAAAACTGGATGCGGCAATCAAAGTGGTTGCGCTTACGGAGATACCAAGAGATATCCAGAACTGGAAGTGACGCCCGCCTTCGGGCCTGAATCGGGTAAAACTCTGGCTGACTTACTGTTAAAAGACTGTATATACTACCAGCAGTTCTTAAGTTAACACTGGTAATGTCTATGTGTTTGTCCGCCTTTCACCCGGCCAGCCGGGCCTGGTTTGAATCCACGTTGGGGCAACCGACCCCGGCGCAGGCGGATGCATGGCCAAATATCAAGGCAGGTCGCCACACGCTGATTGCGGCACCTACGGGTAGCGGTAAAACCCTGGCCGCATTTTATGCTGCTATTGATGAGTTGGTCTGGCAGGCGCAAAAAGCAGCTTTGCCGGCGGTCACCCGCATTCTGTACATCTCTCCGCTGAAAGCCTTAAGCAACGATATTGAGCGCAATCTGCAGATGCCTCTGGCAGGCATCGAGGATGAGCTGTTCCTGCAAGGCGCGCACCCTGCAGGGATACGTGTTGCCGTGCGCACCGGAGATACACCCCAGGCTGAGCGCCAGAAAATGCTCAAGAAGCCGCCGCATATACTGGTGACAACGCCGGAGTCGGTGTATCTGCTGCTGACCAGCATCCATGGCCGCAACATGCTACGTGGTGTCACCACCGTCATCATCGATGAAATCCATGCCATGCTCGGTGACAAACGTGGCTCGCATCTGTCCTTGTCGCTGGAGAGACTGCAGGCGCTGACGAATCGGCCCGTGCAGCGTATTGGTTTGTCTGCCACGCAAAAACCCATTGATATGGTGGCAAATTATCTGGTTGGTAATCATCCCGGATCAACCTGTGCGATTGTGGATAGTGGTTATAGCCGCAAACGTGATATCAGGATTGAGGTGCCTTCCTCACCCTTGTCCGCTCTGATGAGCAATGAAGTCTGGGCTGAGCTTTATGAGCGCCTGGTGGAGTTGATCAGGCAGCATCAGACCACTCTGGTGTTTGTGAACACCCGTCGTTTATCCGAGCGTCTTGCGATGGCACTGTCAGAACGCCTTGGTGCTGACAGTCTGTACGGTGATGCGGGTGCCAGCCTGGTGAGTTCACATCACGGCAGCATGAGCAAAGAGCGTCGGCATAAAGCCGAGCAGCAACTAAAAGCCGGCAAGTTAAAAGTGCTGGTGGCCACCGCATCGATGGAACTGGGTATTGATATCGGTGCTGTGGATCTGGTGGTGCAGTTCTCCTCACCTAAAAGTATTGCCACTTTCTTACAGCGCGTGGGTCGAAGCGGTCACTCTGTCGGCGGTACACCCAAAGGTATTCTGTTTCCGCTGACGCGTGATGATCTGGTTGAGTGCACCGCACTGGTCGATAGCATTCATAAGGGTGAGCTGGACAAAATTCTGATGCCGGAACAGCCGCTGGATATTCTGTCGCAGCAGATTGTGGCTGAGCTGGCTGCAAGGCAGGACGAAGATCCATCACCACAATCCCTCGATGATCTGTTTGCATTAATGACCCGCGCCTGGCCGTATCGAAATCTTGAGCGATCTGATTTTGATCAGATGATACAGATGCTGGCTGACGGATATTCCACACGATTGGGGCGACGTGGCGCCTGGTTGCATCTGGATCGTATTCATCAGCGTGTCAGTGCACGCCGTGGTGCGCGTCTGACCGCACTGACTAACGGTGGCGCTATCCCGGATATGTTTGATTATCAGGTGGTGCTGGACCCGGATGACATCGTGGTCGGCAACCTGAATGAAGATTTTGCACTGGAGACTTTGCCTGGCGATGTGTTTACGCTGGGCACCCACAGCTGGCAGTTGATGAGAGTGGATGGCTTAAAAGTGCGAGTGCGGGATGCGCACGGTCAGAAATCCTCCATACCGTTCTGGCTGGGCGAGGGTCCCGGGCGTAGTGCTGAATTGTCCTCTGCAGTATCCAGATTGCGCACGTCAGTGGATGAATATCTTTTAACTGACGGTTCTGACAAGGCAGTGTTGTGGTTGACCGGTGAACTGGGTCTGCCAGCATCTGCCGCACAGCAGCTGGTGGACTATTTACACGCCGGCCGTAAAGCGCTGCAGGTAATGCCGACACAAGACACCATTGTGATGGAACGGTTTTTTGACGAAGTGGGTGACATGCATGTGGTGATTCATGCGCCCTTTGGCAGTCGTCTCAACAAAGCCTGGGGCCTCGCCTTACGCAAACGTTTCTGCCGCACATTCAATTTTGAATTGCAGGCGGCTGCCAACGAAGACAGCATTGTGATTTCGCTGGGCTCGGTACACAGCTTTCCCCTGGAAGAAGTGTTTAATTATCTGCACAGTAACTCAGTCACGGATGTATTGACGCAAGCGCTGCTCGATGCGCCCATGTTTGAAGTGCGCTGGCGCTGGAATGCCACACGCTCGCTCGCAATTCAGCGCAATCGTGCCGGCAAACGTGTGCCTCCGCAGTTTCAGCGTATGGATGCAGAAGATCTGGTGGCGCAGGTGTTTCCTGATCAGCTGGCGTGTCAGGAAAATATTACCGGCAAGCGCGACATTCCTTTCCATCCTTTGGTGCAACAGACCATTCACGATTGTCTGACTGAAGCCATGGATATTGAAGGTTTGCTGGAACTGCTGCGCAGTTTTGAAGCAAAAGAGCTGAGGTTGATAGCGCTGGACCTGCGTGAGCCCTCGCCGTTTGCGCAGGAAATTATCAACGCCCGTCCATACGCATTTCTGGATGATGCACCGTTTGAGGAGCGTCGCACCAATGCCATCAAAAACCGTAGCTGGGTAGATCCTGCGGAAACCGACGCTTACAGCCGCCTGGATGAAAGCGCCATCAGCCGGGTGCGGGAAGAGGCCTGGCCGTTGATGCGTGATCTTGAAGAGTTGCATGACGGTCTGTACTGTGCCGGTTTTATGACGGCAGAAGAGTTGTCATCCACGGCGCTTGCCCGCTTGTTTGATGCCCTTCATCAGCAGGGCAGGGTATGCCGGGTGCTGGCCAGTGAAACCACGCCCGCTGTGTTGATGACAGCAGAAATGCTGCCAGCCTGGCGCGCTGTTTTTCCGCAGGCATCATGCGCAAAAGAACCAGTTTTGCCTGACGCGTTGTTGCAGGAAGTTGACGCGGATGACGCCGTCAAAACCTTTGTGCGCCGGCGACTGGATGTGTCGGGGGCCGTCACGGCAAAGCTGCTATCTGAACAAAGCGGTATCAGTGTCAAAAAAATCGACATGGCGCTGCTGGCATTGGAACGCGAAGGTTTTGTGTTCCGCGGTCGTTTCACTCAAGCCAATGTTGCGCGGACTGATGAGGCATCGCTGGAGTGGTGTGAGCGCCGCCTGTTGCAACGTATTCACCGATACACACTGGATGCTCATCGCGAATCGATCAAACCTGTTTCATTGCAGGCATACACGCTGTATCTGTTTGAGCAACATGAACTGCGCACTCAGACACTGACACCCAAACCTGTACCCTTGCCCTCAGCGCCGGAAGCGCAGGCGCTGTTGCAAAGAGCCATGGATAAACTGGATGGCATGTCAGCACCGGCAGCGGCGTGGGAAGGCGATATCCTGCCATCACGGTTGAGTTTTTATGATCCGGCGTGGCTGGATTTGTTGTGTGTCAGTGGTCGGCTCGGTTGGGGCCGGTTCAGCAGCCCGGCACAGGTTACGGCGGTACGTGCCAGTGCCAAACGCAGCGGCGGACCGATCAAAACCACACCTATCACCGTGTCATCGCGTGCCCACATGGATATCTGGCAGCAGTTGTCTGCACCTGTGCAGGTCATTAAACCGGATCTGTCATCAAATGCAGAACGTGTGTTTGATGATCTTAAAAAACGCGGAGCCAGTTTTTTTAATGAAATCCGTCAGCGTACAGGATTATTACCGGTGCAACTGGAGCAAGCCCTGTCAGAACTGGTGGCCAGCGGTCTGTTGACCAGCGACGGTTTTACCGGATTGCGTGCCTTGTTAACTCCGGATGCACGCAAACCGTCGTTAAGCTCAGGGACATCTGCATCGGCAACACAAAGCACAGGCATTAATTCAACCCGGCAGCGTACGCGACGCACGGGGTACAGTGTTGAAGAGGCAGGTCGCTGGTCCCTGCTTTATAAACCTGAGCCTGCTGCGCTGGACGAGCACGCCATGGAGACGCTGGTGTCGGTCTATCTGCAGCGTTGGGGCGTGATCACCCGACAGATTATTGCGCGTGAAACCGTAGCGCCGGCATGGCGAGATCTGTTGCAGGTACTGCGTCGTCAGGAGTTGCGTGGCACATTAAGAGGCGGGCGTTTTATCGAAGGCCTTGGTGGTGAACAATTCACCTTGCCGGAGAATGTTGCGCCTCTGCGAGAGGCAGCTAAAAAACTGGCGGAGCAACGCTCGGGGGTTTTGCGTTCAGGAGAAAGTGAACAGGAAAGGTTTGTTGGTGAATTTAATAACGCCAGCTACTGCAGTCTGTCCGCAGTTGATCCTGTCAACAACCTGCCGCTGTTCCTGCCAGACGTAAAACTTGCCCGAACTACCCGCAACCGTTTGTTGTACAAAGACGGCGTGCCCGTGGCAGTGCTGGATAATGACCAGGTCAGATTTCTGCGTGAGGTGCCCGCGGAGCTTCAGTGGACGTTAGAGCAGCTTCTGAGGCGCCATGACATTAATCCGCACCTGCGCAGTTACCTCGCCTGATAATCGGGCTCTTGGTCAATTGACGCAGTTCTGTCAGCGCTGGTGGCTGTGGTACGCTCCGGGTATCAGACTGATATTCCAATCCGGAGAGCTGGCTCATGAATCCGCTATCGTTTATTGCCCGTGTTGTACCACGCCTGGTATTTGTGTTGGCGGTTTTTGTAGCCAGCAGTCAAATGTCATTCAAGGTGTTTGCCCAGTCCGCGAGTTGGGACGAGATCATCAGCGGGACAGGACATCAGGCAGGATATTTCGATTTTTATTACAAACCTGCCACCGGGCAATTGTTGCTGGAAATTGAGCGCTGGAACGAAGATTTTTTATATGCCAATGCGCTGTCTACCGGAATAGGGTCCAACGACATCGGCCTGGATCGCGGGCAGGTGGGTGACAGCAGAGTGGTGCGTTTTGAGCGTCACGGCAACAAAGTATTTCTGAAACATATCAATCTGGATTATCGCGCCGATTCGGACAGCGCGGCAGAACGCCTTTCTGTGCAGGAAGCGTTTGCTGAATCCATTCTCGCCGGTTTTACGGTGTTGGCCAGCAACGGTGATAGCGTATTGATCGACATGACAGACTTTCTGCTGACCGATGCGCATGGGGTGTCGTCAACACTGGCGCGAAGCCAGCAGGGTACATACAGCGTTGATAAACAGCGCTCGGCGGTTTATATGGATCGCACGCGTAACTTTCCGCTGAACTCTGAATTCGAAGCGCAGCTGACATTTGTGGGGACTCAACCCGGCAACTGGGTGCGCTCAGTAACTCCGACACCGGAAAGTATCACTGTGCGTCAGCACCACTCTTTTGTGCAATTGCCCGAACCCGGATATCAGGAGCGTGCATACCACCCGGAGTCAGGTTTCTGGTCGCGGGGTTTTCAGGATTTTGCCGCGCCTATCAATCAGGATATGACGCGTCGTTATATTTCCCGGCACCGGCTGGAAAAACGTGACCCCACTGCCGCGCGCAGCGAAGCTGTCAAACCGATTATCTATTATCTGGACGCGGGTGTGCCGGAGCCGGTGCGCAGTGCCTTGCTGGATGGCGCACGTTGGTGGAACGCAGCCTTTGAAGCAATCGGATTTGAAAACGCCTATCAGGTAGAAATTCTACCGGAAGACGCTGACCCCATGGACATTCGTTACAACGTCATCCAGTGGGTGCATCGCTCAACCCGTGGCTGGTCCTACGGCTCCAGTGTGGTTGATCCGCGTACCGGTGAAATCATCAAAGGCAAGGTGACACTTGGCTCTTTGAGAGTGCGTCAGGACTATCGTATTGCCCAGTCATTGGTAGGTCTGGCCACCGAAGGTTCTGATCAGGCGATTCAGGAGTTGGCGCTGTCACGCATCAGACAACTGTCTGCACATGAAGTCGGGCATACCTTGGGTATCGCACATAACTTTGCGGCCAGCGTGAATAATCGTGCATCAGTGATGGACTACCCGCATCCGGCATTGGAGATCAGTGATCAGGGAGTGCTCGATGCGTTAAACGCTTATGACATCGGACTGGGCCAGTGGGATTTCCAGACCATCAAATATGGTTATAGCCAGTATGCAAATGCCGCAGAAGAAGCTGCTGGCCTTGCCGCCATTCTGCAGGAAAACAAGGATGCAGGTTTGTATTACATAACGGATCTGGATACACGCGCGGAAGGTGGCGCGCACCCGTTGTCACATATGTGGGACAACGGTGCTGATCCGGTGGAAGAGTTGCAGCGTTTGCTGGACGTACGCGCGGCGGCCTTGCAGAGGTTCGGTGCCGAAAATCTGCGTGTTGGCCAGCCATACGCAGAGCTTGAAGAAATTCTGGTGCCCTTGTATCTGTTGCACCGTTATCAGGTGGAAGCAGTCCATCGTCTGATTGGCGGTACTTATTACGAGTACTCAGTGTACGAAGGTCGTGCGCCGCAATCACCACTGATAGTGCCGGTTGATGCCGCCAGCCAGTTGCGCGCGCTCGATGCCTTGTTGCTGACCCTCCAACCTGAGCAGCTGGCTTTATCGCCAGACATACTTGCGGTGATCCCGCCCAAACCACCTGGATATGGACGCAACCGTGAAAGTTTTCCACTGCGCACCTCGGTCGGTGTAGACTTTGCCACCATTGCTGAAACCGCTGCGGATCATACCATTGCCGGTATCCTGCAGGCTGAAAGGCTGGCGCGTATAAACAATCTGAATATGCTGGACAGTTCATTGCCGTCGGTGGAGCAGGTGTTATCACGCTTGCTTGAGACCACTTTCTATCAAATGCGGCAAAGTGGTCAGCTTGGCAGTGTGCAGCGCGCCGTCAACAATGTTGTGTTGTATCGCATGTTGGCGGTGTTGCAATCTGAACGCGTAGATAATCAGGTGAAGGCCATGATCAATCAGTCATTGATTGCGCTGGAAGACTGGCTGGATGATGCTGATTCGATCACTGACAGTGTGTGGAAAGCCCACTATCAGTTAGCACAGGATGAAATCGAAAACCGGTTGGAACGTGGTGCCGAAAAAAGTTTGTTAAGTGCACCTCTGCCCATGCCGCCGGGTGCACCGATATAAATACCTGCGATTAATTATCGGTAGAAACAGAATAAAAACTTTTCAGGAAACAGATTATTGTGAAAACCGTATTTGATTTAAAGCAGACAACGTTACCAGTGCAAGGCACCGATGCTCGTTTCCCGGTCAACAGAGTGTACTGCGTTGGGCGCAATTATGCCGAGCATGCCAAAGAGATGGGCGCCGATCCCAGCCGCGAAGCGCCGTTCTTTTTTGGTAAACCTGCAGATGCCGTTTTTGTGCCAACAGGAGAGGTGCCGTATCCGACACGTACCAGTGATCTTCATCACGAGGTTGAACTTGTTGTTGCGCTGCACAAAGGCGGGTCATCATTAACACTGGAGCAGGCGCGTGAGGCGGTTTACGCGTACGCAGTAGGTATAGATTTTACCCGGCGTGATCTGCAGGCCGATGCAAAAAAGCAGGGGCGGCCATGGGATACGGCAAAAGGTTTTGACTTCTCAGGCCCGGTTTCAGAATTGGTGCCAGTCAGTAAAACCGGTTGGCTGGAAAAAGGTGCCATTACACTTTCTTTAAGTGATCACCCAAAACAACGTGGTGATTTATCTGACATGATCTGGAAAGTGGATGAAATCATTGCCGAGCTTTCTGCTTACTACACACTGAAGGCGGGGGATGTGATTTTTACCGGTACCCCGGCGGGAGTCAGTGCGGTGAATAAAGGTGATGAGGTTGATGCTAGGATAGACGGTGTTGGTCGTCTGGTGTTCAGGATGGTATAAGCGGCGGCAGCCCGGCAAACCAGGCTTCAAGAATCAGGCGCGCGGCCAGGCTGTCAACCGCACCGGTGGATTCGCCGCGCAGAAGTTCACCTCTTGCTACAAATGAAGTGAGTCTTTCATCAATGCCATAACAGGGTTTGTGCAGACGGCCTTCCAGCCGATTGCCAAATTTGCGTGCACGGATCAGCAATTCACTTTCTGTGTCATCCATATTCCATGGCAGCCCCACCACAAATGCGTCCGGCCTCCATTCTGACACCAGCTTCTCCAGCTTGTCCCAATCAGGTATGCCGTCTTTGGCGGGCAATATTGCCAGGGCCTGAGCAGTTCCGGTCAGGCTCTGCCCGTAAGCAACGCCAATACGTTTGGTGCCAAAATCAAATGCCAGCACCTTGACAGGTTTTACATACTTCTGAGGATAAGCTTCCATGAGAATCTTTACGAGTGTCCTGCCAGTGTAGCAAGCTGGTTCAGGCTGACACCAAGGATGCCTGCAGCCGCTTCAGCCATGTTTTTGTGGTCATCCGAAAACAGCAGATCAGGATTGGCCGGTACGGTCAGCCAGACGTTATCGCTGATTTCCTGTTCCAGCTGACCTGCTTCCCATCCGGCACAACCCAGCGCGGCGATGTAGCGCGCAGGCCCTGCACCGCTGGCGATGTCCTGCAGGATATCCCGGGACATGGACAGGCTGACAGTGTCGTTCACAGGCAGTGTGTACTCCCATTCAGTGCCGGCGTCATGCAGAATGAAGCCTTTGCTTTTTTCTACCGGCCCGCCTGCCATCACTTTCCTGTCGCTGAGTTTTGCCACCATTTCGTCACTGACAGTGATTTTCATTTCTTCCATAAGACCAGTGACGGCAAGTTTTGACGGACGATTGATTACGACACCTAAAGCGCCATTTTTGTCGTGTTTCCATAAATAAGTTACGGAGCCCTGAAAATGCGGATCCTGGAGCTGTGGCATGGCAATCAGGAAGTGGTGTTCAAGGCAGCTTGCGTCTTCTGCGCCGGTCAACAGATCGGCTGCCTCAGGCAATGCCGTTGTTGGCGAACTGCCCTGATCGGTTTGATTGTGCATGGTTATCAGTGCCTCCGGAGAAATGTCTGCCTGGCTTTATGGTAATGCATGTAACCGGCAATTTGTCAGCTGTTACTCATTTAGATGGGGGCACTTACTATATTTTAAAGGCGGGCTATATTTTAAAGGTCAGCTTGACTTGGTCCTGACAAGGTCTACACTCGGCTCTCAGAGGGGAGTAGCTTTTCCGCCACGTTGCCGTCAACACGGTAGGTCAGTCAACAGACGCCTCCCGGTGCCGTGGGTGCTGTCATCATAAGCATGTCTCAATACATGCTGCCTGTTTAAAAGGGATATGAGGATAGTGCAAGCGAGACCTTGCCCAGGGGCAAGGTCTGTCTGCGAGAAACCCTCTTGCTGAATAAAAAGGCCAAAGTCCCTTCGATTTTGGCCTTTTTTGATTGCAGGTGGCGGCGTGGAGACGATAGGAAATACCGGGTTATGGCTGGTGTTCGCGGTAGTTGTTGCGGGCATGTTGGCACTGGATCTTTTTGTTTTCAAAAGCGGGCACCAACATCGTGTTTCCCTCAAGGAAGCTGCAGCCTGGTCAGCCGGCTGGGTATCTGTGGCGCTGCTGTTTAATCTGGGTTTGTGGTGGTATCTCACGGAGAGTTCAGGACCTGTTATTGCCAATGACAAGGCACTGGAGTTCCTCACTGGCTATCTCGTCGAAAAGTCCCTGGCCGTCGACAACGTTTTTGTCTGGATGATGATTTTCAGTTACTTTGCGATCCCGCTTGAGCTGCAGCGGCGGGTTCTGTTGTATGGCATAGTCGGCGCCATAGTGCTGAGAACGATCATGATTTTTAGCGGCTCCTGGCTTATAACGGAGTTCCACTGGATTCTGTATATCTTTGGCGTGTTTCTGATCCTGACCGGCTTCAAGATGGCATTTTTTGCAGAGCATGAACCTGATCTGGCCAAGAATCCTTTTATCCGGTGGATTCGCAATCACTACCCGGTGACAGAGACTCTGGAAGGAGAGCGATTTTTTCTCAGGCGGCAAGGCGTGTTAATGGTCACGCCCTTGTTTCTGGCACTGGTGATGGTCGAAATATCTGATGTGATTTTTGCCGTTGATAGTATCCCCGCCGTCTTTGCCATTACCAACGACCCTTTTATTGTTCTGACATCCAACCTGTTTGCAATTCTCGGTTTGCGGGCAATGTACTTCTTGCTGGCAGACATCGGTGATCGGTTCGCGATGCTCAAATATGGCCTGGCGGTGATTCTGGTTTTTATAGGCACTAAAATGCTGATCGTGGACTGGTACAAAATACCGGTCTTGGTGTCACTGAGCGTGGTTGGCGCAATACTGTTGGTATCGGTTATTTTCAGCCTGTGGCACAGCAAGCGCTATCCGCCAGTGCAGCTTTAACTATTCTCTACTGACTGCTGAAAGCATTGCCGGGACGGAAGCGCCAGGTGCGGATAATTTCCAGCAGATCCACGCTCCCGCGCAGTTCTTCAGGGAATGGATCAAACGGTGATGCGAGACTGACGATGTCCACAGCAGCCTGATCCAGAACCTGGTGACCCGAGCCTTGCAGGATTCTGATTTCTGCGACACTGCCGTCCGGGCGCAAGGTGACCATCATGCGCAGGCTGCCGAAAATGTCGTTCTGCCGGGCTTGATCGGGATAGTGTTGGTTGCCAATCAGTTCAATTCGTTTACGCCAGTTATCAAGATAAAGTGCGTCATGGCGCTGTTGAGTAGAAGCAGATGAGATTGTGTAGCGACGCGGTCGGTTTGCGAAGGCTTGCTGTTGGATATCAAGCTGGGCCTGCAGGCTGGCAATCGCCAGGGCAATGTCCTGTGGGCTGGAGTGTTCGGATAAAACCTGGCTTTCTTCGGGGATCCTGGACTCCATCTGCTGGCGCAGCATTTCATCAGCTTCCGTTGAGCTGAGCACTCGCAGATCCTGAGATTGCTGAGCCGACGCCGCTGGCGTAGGAATCGGCTGAACTTCCTGAATCTGTTCGTCATATACGGCGGATTCGAAAGGTGTTGCCGGCGCAATAGCTTCATCCAGCGAGCCGCTGCCAATCTGATTTTCCTGGGCAATAAAATCAGCCTGCTCCGGAGCAATTTCGCTGCGGTACTGGGCCAGTGTGATTTCAATAGCTGGCGTACTGGCGCTCTCAGTAATAAAACTGAAACCTACTCCGGCGATAATGATTACGTGCAAACAAGCCGACATGAAAATGGTGAAACCAAACCGTTCTTTGCCCAGATTATTTTGCATGACGTGCGCTGCTGCTTGGCTGGTCGGGGCGGTCTGGGTTATCTTGTTGCTTGCCGGCATTTCTCAGTTTTTCCGCGTCAGTTTTTCCGCATCAATTTTTCTTTCAATTACGGCCATCAGATCGCCGGCAATATCCAGATTATAGGCGGAGTCAATTTCGCGTACACATGTGGGACTGGTCACATTGATTTCGGTCAGGTAGTCGCCAATTACGTCCAGGCCTACAAACAACAGGCCTTTGGCTTTAATCGTGTCCTTTACCTGCGCAACGATCCACAGATCGCGCTCTGATAATGGCTGCGCAATCCCGCTACCACCTGCGGCAAGATTGCCGCGTGTCTCCCCGATAGCAGGGACGCGTGCCAGCGCATAGGGTACCGGTTCGCCGTCTACCAATAAAATACGTTTGTCGCCTTTTACAATTTCAGGAATGTAGCGCTGTGCCATGATCGGACTGCGGCCATGTTCAGTAAGTGTCTCTATAATAACGCTGACATTGGCGTCATCGGGTTTCAGGCGAAAAATTGAACTTCCGCCCATGCCGTCCAGGGGTTTAAAAATGACGTCGCCATGTTCTTTATGGAATGCTCGTAATTTATCGGCGCGGCTACTGACCATAAAAGGCGGGCAGCACTGCGGGAATTGTGTGGCGAATATTTTTTCGTTGCAGTCACGTAGCGATTGAGGTTTGTTTACCACCAGTGAGCCCGCTTGCTCAGCACGCTCCAGCAGATAAGTCGAATAGATATAGTTGCTGTCAAAAGGCGGGTCCTTGCGCATAAGAATGACATGCAGATCCGCCAGCGGTTTTTGTTCGGTCTCGCCCAGTGTGTACCACTGATGCGGATCGTAAGCGACTGACAATTTTCGCATATGGCCCATAGCGGTTTCACCGGACAGGTACAAGTCGCTCTGTTCCATGTAATACAACTCCCACCCGCGCGCCTGAGCCGCTACCAACATGGCAAGGCTGGTATCTTTTTTATAGTTTATGCGGTCTATGGGGTCCATCACGATGCCGAGTCTGATCTGCATGCTTGTGTCTCGCTGCGTAGTGTCTTTAATGGCCGGCATCATAACATGATGCACACTTGTTTCGGGCAAGTGAGGCGAGGCTGTGCTACAACCCGTACAGGATGCTCTGACGTATTCTTAAGATTTGAAGGCTGATCAGGGAGGAGAAGCCATGCAGGTAGCTATTGAAGGAAACCAACAGCTTAAGCTTCGGGTTTTACTGGCGGACACCGGGACGCAGCTGATCCGGCAATTGACGGCTATGCTGTCTCAGGCTGACTGGGAAGTCTTATCCGCTACTGATGGGTTTGAGGTTTTGTGCCGTTTGCCGGAGTTGCGCCCGGATGTTGTCGTGATAGCGGCGGATTTACCCAGACTGAGCGGCATACAGGTATGTTCTCTGTTGCGCCAAAGCCCCGATTTTTCGGCATTGCCTGTGCTGGTTCTGGCGGGCCAGAACCCGATTCTGGACAAGGTCAGGGCAAAAATGGCCGGAGCCAATGCCTGTCTCGAGAAGCCCTTTCGTAGTGAGGAGTTAAAGGCGGCATTTGCGGGGCTTTTTCAGGAGACGGGAGCTGATGGCCTGCCTGCTCATAGTTGATGACGACGTCGACAATGCCAGGCAGCTCGCGGACGTCATCGCAGCCGGGTTGCCTGACGCTCACGACATTGTATGGATAAATGGACTGGCGGACTTTCGTCAATTTCGCCAGCGCTACAAACCCGATCTGATTCTGGTGGAACTGCTTCGCTACCACTCCAATGGTTTTACGCAGGCGGCGGCCTTTGCGCGTCTGTCCTCTGCGCCCGTGGTGTTGCTGACTGATCGGGATCTTGCTTCAGATCATTTGTGGGCTGCCGCACGCGGCATCAGGCACCTGATGAGTCGTCGTGGTGGACCAACTGTTCTGCTGCAGCAGATACAGCAGCTTCTGACTGACGGATTTTGTCAAAGCGATGCTGTGGTAACCAATGATCGGTGCAAACCGGCAGTGTTATCAAAATCCCAGCTGGATGAGTTGATGACTGCGCCGGAAGCCGCGCTGCTGAGGTGTATACGTGACGAGCTTCGCCGGTTGCCACACAAGCCAGCGCCCCTTCGTGCGGAGATGGCTGCAAAAAACAATGCTGCTCAACTGCGCTGGCTGCAAAATCTGCTTTGTTATATCACGGATGGCAAGCTGCGCAACGCGCTGATGCTGTCGATCATGCGGGCTGAGCCGCAGCCAGTTCAGCCTCAAGCGGAGCCTGCCGCGGATGTCATGTTGCATGTCCGCGAAAGTCTTCTGGCTCTGATTGAGCCTGATGCCGGCTCAACGCTGCAGGCACATTGCAAAGAAGCCTGGCTGCAGATCTGCCAGACCCTGCAGGCTGGCCTCCCGGCGTCGGGACGTGCCCTTGATGGCAGCACTCATGATTCTTTGTTGCTGGAGTCCACCAGCATTTTACCCCATTGTATGGATCTGCTTGATGCGCTGGTCTTTGTGCCTGAGTTTAAAGAGGTTGTCAGCGCTGTTCGACATGATCCCGGTCTTACGGTACCGGATTTTGCAGAGCTTATACATCGACTGGTGGGGACGCGACTGGTGGGGTCGCGACTGGTGGGGTCGAAGGAGGAGAGCGAAGAGCTTCGAAATCTCATAGCTCCCGGGTGTCTGCGTGCCCTCAGAAGCCCAACCGCCTGGAGCGATCTGGCTGGCTTGTGTCTGATGCTGCGCGCAACAGCGGTAAAACAGCGGTGGCAGCCGATACTGGACGCATGTATGAAAGGTATGTACGGATGGAAAAATGGTCAGCAAAAATCCGACTCTGAGCAGGTGATCTGCCTCATATTGAGCCTGCTCAACAATGTTCCCATGGCGCCTGAAATCGCGCACGGTGCTGAGCCGTCTCTGTCAGCCGGAGTTGCGCAAAAATTGCGCAGTGCTCTGGACGAGGTTGCGGCAGAACTCAGCAGGCAGGTTCCGCTCTACAAACGTATTTCGTTTCTGATGGTCAGTCTTTACAAGCTGCGTGGCTGGCTGGAGCTCAGCGCTTCAGGTCCGGCAGTCCGGAATAAGGCCTTGCAGCACTGGCAACTTGCAATTGGATGTCTCTACGAACTTTTTTGTCATGGTGTGTTACAGGCCGGACTGCTGACGCGGTCTGATATCAACGATCTCAACAGGTCCGTGACCGAGTTGCAGCGCTGTCTCGGGCAGGGTCTGTTGCCAGCAGAAAACACCCTGATGAATTTGGTTGCACTGGAGATCACCGTTCGCAGACGGTCACAGTGCAGTTATGGGCAAGAGCATCATCTGTTGGCTGCCGGGCTACACAGGTTGCCGAAACCGGACTGCCTGTTGGCGGACATGGTCGATGACATAGAGCATTGCGGCACAGTGCTCAGCGAAATCACCCACGAGCTGCGTGTGTTGGCCGAAGGTGCGCGCCGTCTTGGTGTCGGGCGTGCAGAGAGTCTGGCAACGCTGATGCTGGATTGTTACCAGCAACTGAACAGCCAGCCTGAGCTGTTGCAGCGCAAAACACTGCGGTTGGCACTCGGGCGGGCGCATCGGGTGTTATGCAGATTACTGGATCAGGCGGCAGCATGGTTGCCGTTGGACCAGTCTGGTGCGGGACTGTCTGTGCCAGCAGTAATAGATGATCTATTTACCCAGTTTGACCATTCCGGACGCAAAGCCTGCGGGGCAGACGCCGGGTCGCGACAAACTGCCTGGGTGCAGTGCCAGTCGCTTAACCGCCGATTACGACAACTGGTCAGGCGTTCCGGCAATCTGGCCGAATACAGGAGTCTGATAGCTGAATTGCTGCAGGAGCAGCAGGCAGTGATCACGCCTTATCTTTCCTATCAGAGCACTGAGTAAACTGGCTATAATGCGGGCTTCAGCAATAAGGTAGTCAGCAGGTTTGAGCGTTGTGAGATCACTAGGATTTATCTGGGGCGTTGGCGGTATCCTGCTGCTCCTGTTATTCGCCATCGTCAGGCTTGGCGGTGTTGCATTGGAGTTGACCGCTTTCAGCCTCACGCTTTGGCAATGGCTGATCATGGTGGTGTGGCTTGGATATATGGTGTGGGCTGAGGGCTACAAAGGATTCCACCTGGCGTTTGCGCCACGGGTAGTGGTGCGCGCCAGCTATCTTGCCGACAACCCGAAAGCGCTGCATGTATTGCTGGCTCCACTGTTCTGTATGGGATACATACACGCAACGCCCCGCCGGCGCCTGATGTCGATTGCGCTCAGCTGCATGATAGTGAGTTTTGTATTGCTGGCGCGTATGCTGCCTCAGCCTTGGCGAGGAATCGTCGATGTAGGTGTGGTTGCCGGTCTGGTGTTTGGTGTTGGTTCGATTGTGTATTACCTCCTGCAACTGAAGCAGGCTGGTGCCTCCAGTCTGCCGGTGCCCGCCGATGTCCCTGCCTGAGCCACAAACCACAGCTCCTGGCTTTGGTACTGTCCAATCCGGTACTCCGGGGGTCAGTACTCCCGGGGCTGGTGCCGCCCGTGTTTGTGCAATTGTCGTAACCTGGCAGCCTGATCTGCCAGCACTGCACGCCCTGCTTGAATCTCTGTTAAAACAAGCCTGCCCGTTTATCGTGGTCGACAATGGTTCCGCCAATATTGTCCCGTTGAGGAGCCTGCTGGCAGAGCTTGCAGGGATTTATCCTTCTGTAGCAATGTCGGTGCTGGTCGACTGGGATGAGAACAAAGGCTTGGCGGAAGCGATGAATGAAGGACTGCGCCGGGCGCAAAAGTCCGCCTGCTCTTTTGTTTTGTTATTTGATCAGGACAGCCAGATCAGTACAGATTTTGTGACCGCGATGCTGGCGCAATGGGATCAGTTGCAGGCGCTTGACACCAGCGGGCGCTATCATCTTCCGCCGGCAGCCATCGGCCCCAGGTTGCAGGACCCTGACAGCGGGCGCAGAACGCCATTTCGTTGCTTCCGCTGGACGCGACGTTCTGATAGTCCGGTCAACGGTTTCCCGGGCCTGTATGAGACAGATTTTCTTATCTCTTCCGGTACTCTGATTTCCATGCCTGCTTTAGAAACCATCGGTCTGATGAAAGACGAATACTTCATCGACAATATAGACCTGGAATGGTGTTTTCGTGCGCGAGCGAAGGGGTTCTCTTTGTATGGTACCGACAGAGCCATCCTGTTCCACCGTATTGGTGAATCCAGTCCTAATCCTTTGGTGCGTTCAGGCATCATGGTGCACCACAGCCCTCTGCGCAGCTATTATTCCACGCGCAATCGTATGCATCTGTGGCGACAGCCATACGCACCACGTGACTGGAAAATGCGCGACATGGTACGGTTTTTACTAAAATCTTTGTGGCTGATCAGCTTCACAAAAGAGCGTAAAAAATACCGGCAGGAAATTCAGCGCGGCATGGATGATGCGGAGACTTTGTTATGACGTCCGGCATGGAATTCACGTTGCCTCTTGTTCTGGTGTTGCTGCCAGTCTACAACGGTGAAAAATTCCTGCGCGAGCAGATTGATTCGATTCTGAACCAGACACATCGGAATCTGCGTTTGGTATGCAGGGATGATGGTTCCTCAGATGAGTCGCTGCACATTCTGCAGGCTTATGTTGCAAGCCATCCGGACAGGGTGCAGTTGCTGCTGGACAACAAAGGTAATCTTGGCGCCTCGGGTAGTTTTTCGGAGCTGATGCAGCGCGCTTTGCCAGACGGTGGCGGACACCGCGTTGTTTATGTCGCACTGGCAGACCAGGATGACATCTGGCAGCCTGATAAGCTTCAGCGCTGCCTTGAGGCTATGCGATTGGCTGAGTCTGCATCGCCAGATATTCCGGTTCTGGTGCACAGCGATTTGAGGGTGGTTGATGCACACGGTAGTGAGATAGCGCCGTCGTTTATGCGCTATCAGGGGTTGGACCCAGGGCGCACGGAGTTCTCTTCGCAGCTGATCAGCAACACCATCACCGGCTGCACCAGTCTGATGAATCCGGGTCTGCTTAAAAAGGCTTTGCCAGTGCCAGCGCAAGCTGTGATGCATGATTGGTGGCTGTCACTGGTAGCAAGTGCATTCGGGCGATTGATTTATGTGCCGGAGCAGTTAGTTGAGTATCGACAGCACGGGAGCAACACTCTGGGGGCGCGTGAGCACAAAAAAACGTCTGTGAGTCTGCAGACGTTCAAAAAAATATTTCAGCTTCAGAAAAACGAAAGCGCGCAGCGCCTTTTCGAGCAGGCCGCCGCACAGGCCCTGGCGTTCGAAACACGCTTTGCGGACGAGCTGAGTCCGGAGTCCCTCGATGTCATTCACGATGTGAGGCAGTTGCCCCGGCTGGGGCTCTGGCAACAGCGTTTGCTCTTCAGGCGACTAAGAAAATGATCTTCACAACTGAGCGGCGTCGACATTGGTTCAGCTTCAGTCACTGCCGCTACGTATCTGACGAATGGCAGCGAGGCGTTTGCGCATCATCGTCCCCACGGCCACTGGAGAGAACTCGTTTTCAATTGTCGCCCTGGCATTCCGGCCCAGGCGCTCAACCAAATCTCTGTCCGAAGCCAGCTGTGTCATGGCCTGCGCTGCCTGTTCGATATCTGGCTCAGCCCACACTTGCCCCTTCTTGTAGGGGCCATAGTCTTGCTCGATAGTAACCAGCTGGTAGTTGATGCCGACAGAGTTGTCCGGGCGCATATAATCAATGTTCCCCGACCAGTTCGTTGCCATAATGGCTTTGCCTGAAGCCATCGCTTCCGCAGGTCCAAAACCAAAACCTTCTGAGCGGTGAAGCGACACAAAACAATCACAGTTCGCGATGATTGCATTGACTTCGGTACGGCTATACACCTGGTCCAGCAGTATCACATTCTGATGGTCGCCAGCTCTTTCGCGGATTTCCCTCAGTGCGCCGTTATTGGCATTATTGACTTTGATGACCAGCCGCACCGACATATCGTCGGCCGAAAAAGATTTCCGGAAGGCCTCGATAGCACCGTAGGGATTCTTCCTCTCCTGACGGCTGTAGGTGTCGAACATCACCAGGAAGAGAAACGGGTCCTGTGGCAGACCAAAGTCGGTGCGCGTCAGCGTTGTATCTGCTTTCACTTCGATTGCGTGCGGAATTCTGACTACCGGGACAGGCGATTTCATGGCCACAGCATCCTGCACAAAACTGGATGGAACCCAGATTTCATCAAAATGTTTGAACGCTTTTTCCCAGTCCGGTGGAATTTCCGGAAGTTCCCATGCCCAGTAACCAATCGAATAATGGCCATCAAAATGGCTGGAAGGCAGCTCCGCGATGGCTTGCAGTGCATGATCGGGATTGATGTGCAGCAGCGTAATGTCGTATGGGGTCGTGTCGATCTCTTTATGCTGCCAGCTCAGATCGGTCATCCTTGATGGATTGCCTGAGGTAAAACAAATGATGCCGAAAGGTTCGTTGGCCGCATCCAGCGCCCGCGCATCGCTGCGTGCACCTTCTCCGATACCCATTTCGGCACGTGTGTAACCAATCAGATTCACGCCCGGCAGCAGAGCTTGTGGTTGCTGCGCCGAAACGGCACTGGCCGACAGTGCGCTGCGTACCCGAAGACTATTTACCTGCAGTGTAAAATCACCTTTGTCAGCCGACAAATTGGGGTTGTAGTAATCGTCGCCAGCAATAAATCGTTTACCCCAGCGGAGCCACATCGCTTTTTCATCTTCCTTGGGCACACTGGTTTTTCTGCTGATACTTTCGTGATGGATCAGATGGCATAAAGGCGTCCAGATATTTCGATAGCCTTTCTCCAGCAGCCGCAGACAAAGATCAACGTCGTTGCCTACAACTGCCAACTCTTCATCAAACCCGTTGATCTCCTCAAACTTCTCACGGCTGACCATGAGGCAGGCGCCAGTATTCGCAGAGACCTCGCGCACAGTCTGGTGGAGCTGACGATAAATCTTTTGGCCTGGCATACGTTTGTGCAGCAGGTGAATGCCGCCGCCGCCATAATTGACCAGCAAGACACCTGTATGTTGCAACGCGCCGTTGGGGTAGTACAACAACGCGCCGACTGCTCCGACTTGTGGTCGCAGCGCTTGTCTGACCAGTTGTTGCAACCAATCTGCGGTGGTGATTTCGATGTCATCATTAAGAAACAACAGCAGATCTCCACTGGCGTGACGTACACCGGTGTTGTTGAGCCTGGCCCAGTTAAAAGCTTCGTTGCACTCAATGACATTGAGTTTACGATCCTTCAAATACTGAATGCCTTCGGGGAATTTCCCGCGACTGTTGTCCAGCATGACAATTTCGAAGTCGGGGTAGTCAGTTTTTTCGATCAGGGAATCAATGCATGGTTTGATCAGGTCAAGTTTGCCCATGGTGGGAATGATAATGGAAACTTTAGGTGTGCTCGCGAGTGGCCACAGCACCGCACGTGTGCCGTGTTCGGTTTCCAAAACTTCTGCTTCTGCACAAGTACGCGACAAGTGCGCACGCAGCGCAATCAGTTCTGCCTGCTGATGATCTTGTGTAGCACTACTTTCTGGTTCGGACCAAAGTACTTTTGCAACGCGCCGGACAGAATCAGGCGCATCGGCAATTGCATCCGCAATCGTCATCAGCAACCCGTAGCGCCATGTCGGGTTTTGCAGATCCGGTGTCTGCCAGTTTTGAAGATGCGAACTTTTGAACGCAAAGAAACCACCAATATAGTTGCTCGACAACAAGTGCTCAGGTGACCACTGGGGAGTAAAGACAGGTTCCAGATGCATGCCGGATTGGCTGACCTGGTCGTGGTCGCTGTAGATCAACTGCAAGTCCTGAGATTGCGCCAATGGCACTAGCTCCATCAGGGCGTGCGGCGCCAGAGTTTCGCCTGCTTTCAGCAACGCAGTCCAGGCAGAGTCTTTTGCCAGAACAGAGAGTGCGACGGGCAAAGTCTCGTGCCAATAAATCTTGCGGCCGCCAAAGGTTGTTTTAACAAAGTTATTTATAACGGGGATGGGCGCACTCTGAATGTGCAGTGCCCAGTGCGGCCAGACCTGCTCAGCGAGACTCGACAGAGTCTTCAGCAAAGTGCCCTCGTCGGCACCAGTGACAAGCAGATTAAATTCAGGCGCCGATGCTGCGCTGGTGGAATTTGCGATTGTGCGCAGCTGCGCCAGCTCCGAATCGTCCGGCATGTTTCGCCAGTACCAGGTGTTGTATAAATCGCTGTTCTTGAAAAGGAAAAACTGGCGAGTAATACTGCTTTGCTGCCCGGCATTGTCGGTAAAGCGCAGCTCCAGCGTATGTTCGCCCGCCTCGTGATCAGGCAGGGCAAGATCCTGATGAAAACCTGATGAGAAGACCTCTGGAAAATCCGGAAACAGTTCAGCGATATCAGGGCGACTGATGCCGGTAGAGAAACTGGACACTACAAGGCCGTCTACGAGGGCATCTATCCGGCTGATTCCATTTGGCGAGCAGCACCACCCCTGAAGTGTAACCTGCTCCGGGAATTCGTTATGGGTAGCACTTGGAATGTCGAGATTTCCCTGAATGGCGCTGGTCTCTTCAGGTAGCCTGTGCTGCTGTCCCGGCGATGGCTGTTGCGTTTTCATCTCGCTGACCGGCCGCGCAGGCCGCAGACTATCCAATCTGCGGCGCAACCAGCGTAGCGGCTTTGTCACACGCCACGACAGGGAGCTTTGCAGCATATGAATGTACTGGGAAAGATGTTCAATATGAGCTTTGGTTTCCTGGAGCTCGGCATTTTTGCGACTGACAGTCTGGTTCAGCTTATTAACGGTGTGATTAAGCCCATGGATTTCATTGTTGAGTCCTGCAATCTGCGTGTTGCTGGCTTCAAGGTCATTGTTGAGCTGCGTTATTTCAGCGTCTGCGTCCTGCGCAAAAATATTGAGCCGCCTGATATCCTTATGTAAGGACTCAACAAGCACCGCTGCATCAAGAGAGTGCAGGACCTGATTCAGTTCTTTGCCTTTCCATTCAGGTAACCACTTGTCGAAAACCCGCTCCCGTGCTGCGGCAATAGGGTGCCCTGAGGCATAACGCGTCATTGGATCGTCAGAGGCCGTGTTAGAGTTGCCACCCTGTCGGTAGAATGCGGTCAATACATCGATATGCAGGAATTCCGTTTTTGTTGCCAGCTGCAACCAGAAATCCCAGTCTTCAAACACATCGAGATTTTCGTCAAAACCAACGCCATCGGTGACCAGAAATTTGCGGAACATGGCTGAATGGATTGGTATGAAATTATCCCTGCGCAGACGTGCCAGGTCATAGGGGACACTTAAAGTATCTTCAGTCAGAGCACCTGATGCCAACGTCTTTTGAGTGCTGCTGTACACAACACCTATGTCGGGGTTGTTTTCCAGAGACTCAACCAGCTGACTGACATGCCCGATGCCAATCCAGTCGTCTTCATCAAGAAACATCAGATAGCTGCCGTTGGCATTTTTGAGAGCGAGATTTGCTGCAGCCGGGCGATTCAAGGCGCGGCCCTCTGACACTTCAATGACAGGGAATCGAACAGACAGGTTTTTATGTTGATCGAGGCCTTTGCCGCTGGCGTCAACAAGCACAATTTCTATGTTGTCATATGTCTGCTTGCTGACGGAGACAAGCGCTTCTGCCAGTTCCGGTCGATTCATGCTGCGGCATAATACCGAGACCAAGGGCAATACGTTGATACCTTTCATTTTACTCATGCTGATTGCAAACGATTGACCAGTGACCCCAATACCTCGGCGATGAAATCCAGAAACAAGGTGTCGAGCTCTTCAGTGAAATAGTCCTGCGATTGGTTGCCAATGGCCAGAATCGCCAACAGGCTATTATTGTGGGTGACCGGACACAGTGCGGCTGAGCGAAGCAAGGGTGTTGCGCCCGGAAACAGAAGCTGCGATGTCTCCTTGTCCAATTGTTGCGACAACACTCGCTTGCTGCGGAACAGGGACGGAAAGCGTTTCTGAAATTCGCTTGCCGTGGCGGAGGTGTCTACCAGAATCAGCCTGCACGCATCAATGCCGGGTTGTGTCTCAAGATTGCACTCAGTAACACTTGCCAGTTCACTCAGTTTGTCTTCTTCAAGTAACATCAGAATCAGATTGCGTGTGACACTGAACAGTTGATCATTGTAGCGGGCGTTTTCCAGCAGCGCGTTGAGGGTATGCCGTGACTCGATGCTGCGATCGCGCAGGATTTTCACCTGGCGCTCAAGCAACGAAACAGCTTTGCCACTTTCATGCGGCACCGTCATCTCCGCCAGTAGTGCGTCCCGATCGGTAAAAAAGTCCGGATTGGTTTTCAGATAAGCTGCGACATCCTCGGCACTCATTGAGGGGGATTTGTCGTCATGTCCAATGCCGCCGGTTGCGCGCGCGGGCGAGAAGTCACTGCTCATATCTGTTTCCTGTTGTAGGTTGTATTAGCTCTCCGGGGCTGCCGGACAGAGTCCTTGTTCAGAGCAGCACCGTTCCTTCATAAACTGTTGCGGCAGGGCCCGTCATCAATACGGTGGCGCCTTCGCCCTGCCATTCAATATGCAATTCGCCGCCATTCAGAATTGCGCGGACTTTATGATCCAGCAGTCCGGCTGCAATGCCGCAGACCACTGCAGCGCATGTGCCGGTGCCGCAGGCTTCAGTTTCACCGGCGCCTCGCTCAAAAACGCGCAGCCGGATTGTACGTCTGTCGATTATTTGCATAAAGCCGACGTTGACACCCTGTGGAAATGCGTGCCATGTGCACAGCACCGGGCCAAGCGTATTCACCGGAGCATTGTCGCAATCAGGCACGGTCAGCACGATATGGGGATTGCCCATCGATACGGCCTGGAATTTTGTGTCTACTAAAACATCGGAGCCAGGCGCAGCGGGTACATTCAGATGGTAGAAAGTATTCCGGGCATCGGCATTAAAAGGCAGCGACGATGGCGAAAACTCCGGCAGGCCCATGTCTACGGTGACCTGGCCGTCCTCGTGGCTATGCAGCTCCAGCAGACGGTTCATGGTTTGCACACGAATCGGGCTGCGGGCAATCAGGCCGCGATTGAGTACATAACGCGCAAAACAGCGGGCGCCATTGCCACAGTGTTCTACTTCGCTGCCGTCTGGATTGAATATGCGGTAATTGAAGTCAGCGTCGGGTCGTTGCGGCGGGCCAATCACCAGCAGCTGGTCAAAACCAATACCGCGTTTGCGGTCGCCCAGCGCGCGCACTTTTTCCGGGCTGAGTTCAACCGGATGGGAGATGGTGTCCAGCACGACAAAATCATTGCCGAGGCCGTGCATTTTGGTAAAAGGCACGCGCTGTAGAGTATTAGAGCCGGTCATCGTGTCAGTCTGTCAGCACCTGTTCCAGGCTCAGCTGGTAGTCGATAGTTTCGCGTTGTCGCACCACGGTAGCGCGATCACCGTCGACCATGATTTCAGCCGAGCGGTTGCGGGTGTTGTAGTTGGAGCTCATCACAAAGCCATAGGCTCCCGCGGAGCGTACCGCCAGCAGGTCCCCCTGTGCAATGCGAAGCACACGTTCTTTGCCCAGAAAATCGCCGGATTCACACACCGGGCCGACCACGTCATAGGTAAATTCGGGGCGATCAGGTGAAGCGCCAGCAGTATCTGTCTGAGTTACCGGCACTATTTCTTGCCACGCACCGTACAGGGAAGGGCGCAGCAGGTCGTTCATGGCGCCGTCGACGATGGCAAAGTGCTTATGGTCAGTATGTTTCAGGAACTCAACACGGGTCAGGAAAATGCCGGCATTGGCGCATATCGACCGCCCTGGCTCCATGATCAGGGTGAGATCACGGCCGCGGATTTTTTCTTTTACCGCGTTGATCAGTTCGGAAGGTTCCGGAGGGGTCTCTTTGTTGTAAACCACGCCGAGTCCACCGCCAATGTCGAAATGTTCAAGTTTGATGCCCGCATCCGACAGCCGGTCGACCAGCTGCAGCACGCGGCCGACTGCATCCAGATAAGGTGCGACCGTGGTGAGCTGGGAGCCAATGTGGCAGTCAACACCCACGATATCAATGTGGCTCATGGCAGCTGCGCGCTGATAAACCGTAAAGGCAGCCGCAATATCAATCCCGAATTTGTTCTCTTTCAGGCCAGTGGAGATATAAGGATGTGTGCCGGCATCCACATCAGGATTTACACGCAATGAGATGGGGGCGCGCTTGCCAAGACGACTGGCGACGGCGTTGATGCGATCCAGTTCGGGATCTGACTCCACGTTAAAACACAGAATATCGACATTCAAAGCCTGTTCGATTTCTGCTTCAGTTTTACCCAGGCCAGAAAAAATCACTTTGCGTGGATCGCCGCCAGCGCGCAACACACGCTGCAGCTCTCCGCCGGATACAATGTCAAAACCCGCGCCTTTGCGTGCCAGCACATCAAGCACCGCCAGATTGGAGTTGGCTTTCACAGCAAAACAGGTCAGATGCGGGATGCCCTGCAGGGCATGCTCATAGGCTTGCAGATTGTGTTCAAGCGCGCTTCGTGAATACACATAGCAGGGGGTGCCAAATTGTTCTGCTATGGTACTTAATGGCAGATTCTCAGCTGTGAGCTCGCCGCTCTGGTATTGAAATGGATTCATGGTGTCCTGATTCGGAAAGAGGTTGTGCGGTCAGAGCGGTATCAGGCAGCAATTGCGCAGGGCGTTGCAGAGGCCCTTTCTGGCCGCAGGCACTCAATACGCTGACAAGCAAAGTCAAAAAGACAAAAAGAGCTGTTCTGTACACCGGTCTGTCCATGTCATGTGGCCGCCGTAGCGGGGGCCGTCAAGTTGCGGCGGATTATAGCCTGTAATAGGCAGAGCGGCTAATGCGGCGGTTCAGCCGCTTGTGATTGGACTCACAGTGTTGAACGATTCCGGAGCGGGTTAGCCATTTGGCTAGTCGTACAGTTATATCGCTTGTGAGACAGTTTTGTCTTACTAAAATGGACGGGACGATTGTATGCTAGCACACAGACAAGAAAGTGCAGCTATGGCAGGGAGTGTTGGGGTGCGGATTTTATTGATTGATGATCACGATCTGTTCCGTGAGGGGTTGAAGTACTTGTTGCCAGTGCTGGATGACAGCGTGCAGTATTTTGAGGCCGGAAGCATGGACAGCGCCCTGCAGCTTGATCCTGTAATTGCGATCGATCTGGTTCTGCTGGACTTCTATATGCCGGGAGTCAATGGACTGGAAGCCATCGACCGTTGCCGGGAGCGTTTTGAGAGCGCCAGCCTGGTGGTGGTTTCAGGCGAAGAAGATCCGCGTATTATCCGTGGCGCCATAGAAAGAGGTGCCGCTGGCTTCATTCCCAAATCATCTTCACGGGAAGTATTGTTAGCAGCGCTCAGGGTTGTGCTCGGGGGCGGAACATGGCTGCCGGGTTATGCTTTGCAGCCCGTCGGACAGATGCATTTAACGACGACTCAGCATGGCGCAGTTGACGACGCAGCCAGACAATTGTCCCGCCGCCAATTTGAAGTGCTGATGAAGGCGGTGCAAGGCAAATCCAATAAGACCATCGCCAAAGAGCTCGATATTTCAGATCACACGGTCAAGGCTCACTTGTCAGTGGCATTTCGTATTTTGGGTGTGCAGAACCGCACCGAAGCTGTATATGCGGCGGCCAAACTTGGTTTTCAGCCTGGCCAGGCCTCCCAGTTTCAGCACGTCGCCGCGCACGATGAGGCGCATCTGCAGTGACACAGTGGCTGTCAGAACCCATTGAATCGCTGCTGACAGCCAACAACTTTCCATTTCTGGATAAAACAGCCCAGCAACGATTTATGCTGGAAACCGACGTATTGATAGTAGGCTCCGGCTACGGCGCTGCGATGGCTGCGCTGGCGTTACTGGAGTCTCATGCTGACAAAGTTCAGCCCAGAATCTGGGTGTTTGAGGCTGGCAAAGAATATGTTCCGGATGATTTTCCGAAAACCATGGCGGAGATGCCCGGGTTTATCGGGACCAATCAGCTGAATTCAACGGCGCTGTGGGATGTGCGGGCCGGTGAAGGTGTAATGACCATCAGCGGGCGCGGCCTTGGTGGCACGTCGCTGGTCAATGCCAACGTGGCCGCCCGCGCGGATGCCAGTGTGTTGTCGCAGTGGCCAGATGATGCACGTGTCGGCTGGCATGGTCGTTTGTCCTGCTTTTACGAAAAAATCGAAAATCTGTTGGGTGTTTCAAAGAACCCTGGCAGCAGGCACCCGGGAAGTTTTGACGCTCTGCAAGCCAGCGCAAAAGCGATGGGTGCGCAAACCGAACGTGCGCCACTGACCATCAATTTTGACGGGCCTTCTGTACACAGTGCTGACCACGGCGCGTGTAATCATTGTGGCAACTGTGTTATTGGTTGCCATTCAGGAGCCAAAGGCTCGCTGAACATGAATGCCTGGCCGTTGGCCCGTCAATTGGGCGCGTCGTTGTATACCGGGGTTCGGGTCAGATCATTGTCCCGCGATCAGGACGGCAACTGGCAGGTGCTGTGTGCACCGTCTGCAAACAGTAATGAGCAGATTATTGTGCGAGCTGGCACAGTGATTCTTGCAGCGGGTACTCTGGGCAGCACAGAAATCCTGAAACGGTCTGATAACGAGGGCGACCTGGGGCTTTCCCCGCGCCTGGGAGAAAAATTTTCGTTAAACGGTGATGCGCTGGTATCAGCGATCGGCCAACGCAATAAAGTCAGTGAACCGGCTTCAGTACCCGGATTACATCCGGCCCCCACGCATCCCGGGCCCACAATTTCAGGTATGTCACGCATTCCTTTGACTGCCGTCGACGGTGCAGGAATTTCCGCAGAACCAGATCTGTTCACGCTGGAAGATGCCCAGATTCCATATCCCTTGCGCCAGATCTGGCAGGAAATGATCACCAGCCAGGCATTGCTGAGACGATTTGGCAGTGGCGCAATTAGCGCATGGCACCAGAACAACCTTGCGCACGATCCGCTGGCTATATCTGATGATCTGGCGACGCATTCGCAAACGCTGCTGATCATGGGGCACGATGATGCCAACGGACATCTTGAGTTGAAAGACGGCACTCTGCGCCCGCACTGGGTACGTCAGTCCGGAGATTATTACGACAGGCTTGATAATTGTCTGCGTACAAATGAATCTGCTACCTTTGATGGTGGATTGTATTCCCCCAATATTATTTCCCAGCCATTGCCACCCGGTTTTGAAGACGTACTGGAAGGTGCGGAAGATGTTCCCGGCTATCTGCTCTCAGTGCATCCTTTGGGTGGCTGCGTTATCGGGTTATCAATCGAAGAGGGCGTGGTCAATGTGCAGGGACAGGTGTTTACCGGAAAAACGGACTCAGGCATATTCAACAATTTGTACGTCCTTGATGGTTCAATCATCCCCGGCGCCATTGGCACGAATCCGTTTCTGACGATTGCTGCGCTGAGTTATGCGCTGGCCAGTGAAATGCAGCTGCGATATCTGCATGCTGTAGAGCGTGAACCGGATACACCGTTGTTCATCAATCTGCAGGACTTCCCTGCATTGACTCAATTCCGCAGCATACCTCGCGGTACCCGTTGGCCCATACCCGATGAACAGGCTCTGAAGGTCGAGGCCGTGTTTAATGAGCGGCTGGTTTGTCATCTGGAGCCTGCGCCGCGCTCGCGATTCCCATGGAGCACAGATAAAAAAATCAGCGCCCGGAGCTTGATGGATTTGCTTCCCGGGTTGAGTTGGCCAGAGCAGTTTCATGCGCTGGTGCTGGACGCCAGTTTTGAATTTGCGGGCGAACAATCACTGGAGAAGTGGATTCGCAATCCGTCCCAGGCGTTGACTGCGCGAGCGGTTTTGTCTGCGGATCAGGCAACGGGGGTATTTACCACTGCGGATAATAGCCTTTTCCCCTTATGTCATCTGACAGGTAGTGTCAGTCTGGGTGTGAGAGATTTAAAGGCTGCCGGATTTTTTGTTCGTACACTGAGAACACTGAGTGCGGCGCGCAGGTTTTTTCACTTCCGCACACTGGATCTGCTGGTCAAACTGCCAACATGGTCAGTACGCTGGTTACTCTCCGCTGAAGCCTATAACAACCGCGAAGAAAATCTGAACAAAAAATCCTCTAAAGCCATCGGTGCCCAGATAAAAGAGTTCTGGCGTATCGCCGCGCTGCAATCGGAGCCAAGGTATCTGAGCTACGAGTTTTCTGATAACAGTGGGCTGAAGCTGAGTGGAAGAAAGACACTGGCTTACGGATTGAACAGACGCGATCTTCTTGCTGCGTTGATGGTGCTACCCGTTGACATCAGCGCGGGGAATCGCCGGCTGAGAGGCGTCAGTTTCGAATTGGATGCCGTTCGTGTTACCGACGGACCATCGCCGCTTCAGATAGTGTCGTCACCGAATCTTCCGGCCTCTGTGATGGCTGCTGGCGGTTTTGCGATGTACTTCCTGCGTGTGATCATGAGTACTCATTTCTGGTCTTTTGCGGCGCCTGCATATAAACAGTTTGCGCGTCGGGATGAGATAGAAACTACAGCTCGCTCGGGACGTTATGCGGAACCTCCGGAGCACATTTTTTATGGGCCCGGCGGCAAACAGCAAAGTACCCGACGTGAGAAAGTGGAAAACGGCGACACCCTGTCAGGAAAGTTGAGACCCTTAAGCCGGCTGGTGCGGTATCAGCCCTCACACGACAATATCGCAGGACGTCGCACCCTGCTGCTCATACATGGGTTGGCTCATAGCAGTCGTGTGTTCTGGACTGACACCATAGGCTGCAATTTTGTGCAGTACTTTCTGGAGCAGAACTATGATGTCTGGGTGCTTGACCATCGTGCCAGTGCAAATTATATCCGCGAGATAGATCCGAAGGATCGCTGGGACGATATAGCTCTGACTGATATTCCGTGGGCGGTGGAAACCATCTTCGGCCAGATCAATCAGCTGTCCGTGCAAGGCGAAAAGCGCCATGTCCATCTGTTTTCCCATTGCATCGGAGCAGGCGCCGCAGCCATGGCCGTGCTGGCAGGGAAACTGGATTATGAACAAAAGCTGCACGATGGCAGTTCTGTCCGGCGCAGTATGCTGGCCTCATTTGTGCCGCACGCGGTAACGCCGTGGCTGCACGCATCGGGTGAGAACCGGGCGCGGGCGAATGTTTGGGCGTGGGTAAAAGAGATGGAGCCAATCACCCTGATTGAGCCGCTGCCCTATCGTGATCCTGAGTTTCTGGAAACCTTGTATGACCGTCTGGCTGCATTGGCCATGACCGCTGATGAGAGAAACCAATGGAGTCGACTGCGCGGCTTTCTGGATTGGCGGGGACCGGGGTTTGCACAGAGTATCTACACACGCTACACCATTTTCTGGGGTCGGCAGTGGCACAATGACAATATCAGTCGCGCCACCCGTTACGAATTCGCAGGCATGATAGGTCCGGTTCCCATTGGTGTCATGCAGCAGGTCTATTTCTCCATGACGCGTGGACTGCTGTCCAATCATGAAGGCGCCAATGCCTATGTGCGCGAATCTTCATTCGCGCAACACTGGCAGTTTCCAACTCTGTTTCTTCATGGCAATCGCAACACAGTATTTGACGAGGAGTCGTCACGGCATTCGGCAGATCAGCTGACCCGTCTGCGTATCAAGGCCCGGACCGGACAGCGTTATGATGCGCCGTTGCAGCCAGAAGACTATGCGCGTAATGGTGTCTGGATTGATGTACTCAATGACTACGGTCATATGGATATGATTTTCAGCCGCACTGCCGCAACCGATGTTTATCCCAGGTTGCACGAGTTTTTTCAGGCGGCGGATGACAATGAGTTGGACAGGTT
This sequence comes from Pseudohongiella sp., assembly GCA_030651695.1. Taxonomy (GTDB): domain Bacteria; phylum Pseudomonadota; class Gammaproteobacteria; order Pseudomonadales; family Pseudohongiellaceae; genus Pseudohongiella. The sequence goes on from JAUSCD010000005.1 coordinate 80,456, forward strand.
GTGTCAGCAGCGATTGTCACCAGCGCTGGCGCGCGACTGGTTTATGCATCAGTGTCTGAGTCGCAGCGCCATAAAACCCTCTTCCAAGCCCCGTACCGGGCCGATTATTTCTTCTCCGGTCAGGCGTTCTGACGGCACTGGCTCGCTCAGAGTGTGGCTGGAAGCCGAAGACTTTTCAGTTTTTTCCGCCAAAGGCGTCAAGGTCGAGAGTATCGAGCCGTCTGCGGACCTCGTTGCTCTCAAACATCTGTATCTGGGGAATGTCGCTGGCATTACCACGGAGGCCAGCAGCCGGGCTCAAAACTTCTACGAAAGTGAACTGTGGCGCCATGAGTTCTGGTTGCACGATCTGGATTTTAAAAATTCCCTGTCAGATCCGCTCGCGATTTATCTTGAAATGCCGGGCAGTGACTGCTCCGTCGAAACGTCGCTGACCAACGACGACTATGCTCTTGTCAACTGGCACAGATTGCCATGGTTCTCACGCAGTTTTATCGAGCCTGGCGCCGGTTTAAAACCGTTAAGTCTGTTGGCAGGGTCCTGTCTGTATCCGGGACTGCCGTTTGAGCGTGCCTGTTCATTTAGTGTTTTCGGCGCGATGAAACAACATCTGCATGATGAGCAAACGCCGGCACGTCGTGGTGTTGATGGTTTAATTCTTCTGGGTGATCAGATTTACGCCGACGCCACCGCTGATCTGTTTGATCCTGCAGCGCACTACGAGCGCTACCGCAATCCTTATCGTATGGCTTTTACGCATCCCGATGTGGCTTATGTTTTGTCCCATCTGCCAAGCTGGCTGGTGGTGGATGATCACGAATACAGGGATAACTGGCGCGGTTTCAGTACTGAAGGCGATAGCAATGCAGACTATATTTACGCGCGCCGAATGGCGGGGCTGTATCAGATGCATCACGTTCCGCACTGGGATGTGAAACAGGCCGCTCTCTGGTACTCGTTCAGTTGTGCAGGCTATCCGGTATTTGTGTTTGATACCCGCACGCAGCGCAACCACGACGCTGATACTCCAACCAACCTGTTAAATGTCGAGCAGTTGGAGGCATTTGAACAATGGCTCGAAAGCCAGCGAAGAAGCCCTGTCATTATGCTTGCCAGTGGTTCGCCGATAGGGCCGGTATCGCGCGCCTTGATCCAGGCGCCCGCGCTTGCAAAGTATGATGACAGCCTGCTTGCCTACCCAAGGTTTCTGGTTAAAGTAACTGAACTGCTGGCGCAGCATGCAGCCAACAAAACGATTGTGTGGCTGACTGGTGATCCACATTTGTCCTGCGTGTTGAAGCTGAATTTGCAGACTCACACAAGCAGCATCGATATCCTTCAGATCTGCTGCTCCGGGCTGAATTCGCCTTTGCCATTTGCCAATGCTCAAGCCGGTGATTTCGATTGGGATACCCAGTTCAGCATAGCACTGTCGCAGCAGGGCAACAGCATCATTGTCTCAGGCGAACAAGTATTGTTAAGTGATAGTCTGCGTCATTTTGTTCGCATCGATATAGACCCACGCAAAGATTTCCTGCTGGAAGCCCGGGCTTTTGATGCCGGTGGCTCAGCTATTGGTCAACCCTGGAGTTCCCATCGTGAAGTTGCTTGAGCGAATCACCGGCTTTTCGCGCTACGAGCAGGCGCTTGACCCGCTTTTGTTGAGTCAGATAGTTGAGTCGCAGCGCGTCAGGGTGCATCAATCCCACAGAGCTCTGATACTGGTGTTGTTCAGCGGTATTTTCTACATTGTGGGCTTGTGGAGCGAGGTCACACCGTGGCGACTGGTTACCTGGATCGGCCTGATTTCCGCAATGTCAGTTGTGAGGGTGCTGATATGCCGTCACGTCGAAAAAACTTTGGTCTCGTACACTGTTCCTGTTTTGTATCGCAACGAATTGATGCTCTATTTCAGTTCATTGTCCAGTACCCTGGTGGTAGGTTCCGGCTACTGGTGGGTATGTCTGCAGGCCGAGCAACGCGTTGTATTTGCGGTTGCGATGCTGACATTGATTTATGCAATTGGCACTACCATCAATTCGTCGATACAGAACAGAGGTTTTGCCTGGTTGCTAGTCAGTAACCTCGGACAAGGCATAATGTTTCTGACTTTTTTCAGTTCCCCTATCGATATTGAAGTCAGTGTTTCGATGTTGGCGATTACCATTTTGCTGATTGAATTTGGTAAAAGAAATGCAGCGGTATTCACTGACTCGATCCGTATTCGTGAAGAGAACCGCGAGCAGAATATCAAGCTTGAAAAAGATAAACTGATAATCGAAAAGTCGCTTAATGTCGCGCGTAAAGCCAATGAAGAAAAAAATCGGTTTATGGCAGCAGCCAGTCACGATCTGCGTCAGCCTCTGCATGCAATGACGCTGTTTCTTGGCAGTTTGCGGCACATCTCGACTGATGAGCGCACGCGCGAGTTGATAGATAAAATTGACGAAACCAGCACCATCCTGCATGAGCAATTCAACAGCCTGCTGGATCTGTCCAAGTTTGATGCGGGTGTTGTCATCGCAGATGAAACCGAGTTTCGCCTTGATCTGATGTTAAAAAATATAGCTGACGCTGCCATGCAGGATACGCAGCAAAAAAAAGTAGCGCTTCATCTTTACACAACACCAGTGCTGATTCGCTCCGACATGCTTCTGCTTGAGCGGTTGCTGCGCAATCTGGTGGTGAACGCCGTGCGTTACACCGACAAAGGCTCGGTCAGTATACAGATGCGCCGACAACGAAACGGTCTCGTGGTTTCGGTTATAGACACCGGGGTAGGTATATCGGCAGAGGATCAGGACAAAATATTCCGTGACTACTATCAGGTAAGCAACAAGGCGCGAAGCAAGAGCAAAGGTTCAGGTCTCGGTCTGGCAATTGTTAAACGCATTGCAGCACTGCTTGGTATCAAGATCACGTTGAAATCGCAACAAGGTGTCGGCAGTACATTCAGCGCTCATATCCCTGCGCGGGCGTTGGCGGATATTCCGGACATGCCGGATGTTCAGGAACAGACATCGGACGAGATCTCTATGGATCTTGATGGTGTACGTATATTGGTGGTCGATGATGACGCTGCAATTGTGGACGCCGTGACAGGATTGCTGCGTACGTGGGGCTGCTCTGCTATCAGTGCATCCTCACCTGAACAGGTTGACCGGTTGTTGAGTCATGAGTCTGATTTTGATCTGGTGCTGCTCGATGACATGTTGCATGACAACGTCATGGGGCTGGATATTGCCATCAGACTGGCCGAAACCATGCCAAAGCAGCGCATCATTATGGCGACAGGCAACGTTTCCGGCTCGCGACTGGCGCAGATTCGTGAGGCGGGATTCGAGGTGCTGGTCAAGCCTGTGGATTACCAGGTGCTGCGGCGGGCGATTGTTGACGCGATGCTGAACTAAATATCGATTGCTTAGCCATCCGGCTAATTGGATGACAGCGTCAGCTGTGAAAAACTGTTCAGCAGCTGGGTACAACAGGGATGTTGCAGGGGGGACGGATACCCCCGGCAGCAGGGCTGAATTCAGGGGACGGAGGGCGTATGTGCTAAGTCCCCTTTTTTATGCGGGTTAGTGCCTCGATAAGAACGTGAGCGGCGCCCAGCCGGCAGTTCCTCACAACGACGCTGCGCGTCTGATTGTGGCGTTCCATCCATGGCCGCCACCCTGCGGGGCGCCGCTGACGCAGCGCCAGAAATTGCTCCTGGCAATTTATTGTTGTTCGCTCACTGCCGGCTGGGCGCCGCTCATGTTCTTATCCTTTAGCGTTCGGCGATTAGCATTCGGCAGGTTTTCACAGCAGCGCGTACCTGGTTAGGCGCAGTGCCGCCAATGTGGTCGCGGGCCTGGACTGAGCCTTCCAGACTGAGTACGGCAAAAACGTCGTCCCGGATAATATCGGAGAACTGTTGCAGTTCTGACAGGGACAATTCACTCAGATCTTTTTTCTGTTGTATGCCGTAGGCAACTGACTTGCCGACTATTTCGTGTGCATCGCGGAAGGCCAGACCCTTTTTAACCAGATAGTCCGCCAGATCAGTGGCAGTCGCATAACCTTTTTTGGCGGCCAGATACATGTTTTCTTTTTTCGGTTTGATGGCCGGAACCATGTCGCCGTATGCCTTGAGGCAGTCGCGCAGGGTGTCAATCAGGTCGAACAGAGGCTCTTTGTCTTCCTGGTTGTCTTTATTGTAAGCCAGAGGCTGCGACTTCATCAGCATCAGCAGGGCGATCAGGTGGCCGGTAACCCGACCGCTTTTACCGCGCACCAGCTCGGGCACGTCAGGGTTCTTTTTCTGCGGCATGATGGACGAACCGGTGCAGAAACGATCGGGCAGGTCAATAAAATCGAACTGCGCTGAGGTCCACAGGATGAGCTCCTCAGAGAAACGCGACAGGTGCGTCATGATCAGACTGCCGCAGGCTGCCAACTCGATTGCAAAGTCGCGGTCGCTGACAGAGTCCAGCGAGTTGCGCGTAGGCGCATCAAACCCCAGCTGCTCAGCAGTGAAATGGCGATCAATCGGGTAGCTGGTGCCGGCCAGCGCTGCTGCACCCAGTGGCGACCTGTTCATACGCTTGCGACAGTCAAGCAGGCGACTGTAGTCGCGGTCCAGCATCTCGAACCAGGCCAGCAGGTGATGGCCGAAGGTAATGGGCTGGGCGGTTTGCAAATGCGTAAAGCCAGGCATGATGGTGTCCGCTTCACGCTCGGCGATATCCAGTAACGCTGACTGAAGCCGTGTCAGTTCAGCGGCTATGACGTCGATTTCGTCACGTACATACAAGCGAATATCGGTGGCAACCTGATCGTTACGTGAGCGGCCGGTATGCAGTTTCTTGCCGGTCAGGCCAATACGTTTTGTAAGCTCCGATTCGATGTTCATATGAACATCTTCCAGCTCCACCGACCAGCTGAAGTTGCCGCTTTCGATGTCAGCCTGTATTCCCCCCAGGCCGTCGACAATGGCCGTGCACTCATCAGCCGTCAGAATGCCGGCTTGTTGCAGCATACGTGCGTGAGCAATGGAGCCGCGGATATCCTGACGATACATGCGCTGGTCAAAACTGACCGAGGCTGTAAAACGCTGCACAAAGGCATCGGTCGCTTCGGAAAATCGACCGCCCCACAATGTATGTCCGGGTGCTGCTGGCTTATTACTCATAATGGTCACCTGCTGTTGAAAACGCGGCGCAGTATACCATGCGGCAGGTAGCGGGCGAATCGGAGACACAGAGGGGGCCACATTTGAGGCACTTTTGGCGTAGAATGGCTGCAAGAACTCTAAACCAATACCCTGAAAGTGGATGAGATATGGCTTCTGATGTAATCCGTATTGCGACCCGCCGCAGCCCGCTGGCGCTGTGGCAGGCTGAATACGTGCGAGATGCACTGATTGCGCGTAACCCCGGACTGACTGTGGAACTGGTGGGTATCGCCACCAAGGGCGACAAAATACTTGATGTGCCACTGGCCAAGATTGGTGGCAAAGCGCTGTTTGTTAAAGAGCTGGAAACCGCCATGCTGGATGGTGAGGCTGATCTGGCCGTGCACTCCATGAAGGATGTGCCAATGGAGTTTCCGCAAGGCTTGTTCCTGCCGGTGATCTGTCCGCGCGAAGATCCGCGTGACGCATTTGTATCCAATAAATACAGATCCCTCGACGAGTTGCCATTGGGCGCGTGCGTCGGCACATCGAGTCTGCGCCGGCAATGCCAGCTGCGCAGCCTGCGACCGGACATCCGTATTGCTGATTTGCGTGGCAACGTAGGCACAAGATTAGGCAAGCTGGACGCCGGTGAGTTTGATGCAATTATTCTGGCCGCTGCCGGGTTGATTCGTTTAAAGCTGGGTGAACGCATTGCGCAGTTTTTGCCAACAGACCTGTCACTGCCCGCGGGAGGTCAGGGCGCTGTAGGGATTGAATGCCGTGAAGGCGACCAGCGTATTATGAATCTGCTGGCACCACTCCATGACATTGATACTGCAGATCGTGTGATCGCGGAACGTGCGTTGAACAAGCGCCTGAACGGCGGTTGTCAGGTTCCCATTGCGTGTTTTGCCGAGCTTCATGGTGAAGAGCTGCATCTGCGTGGGCTGGTAGGCTCAAACGATGGCAAGCGATTGTTGCGTACCGAAATTCGTGGTCACCGCCGCGATGCCGAGCAACTGGGCATCAAAGCGGCTGAACATTTACTGGAGCAGGGCGCGGACGAAATACTGGCCGCTTTGTACGCTACGCAGTAAGAGGGCTTGAGTGATTTTAGCTGTAATGGGTTTGACTGGAAAAAGAAATGACTGAACAGACTTTGTCCGGAATCACCGTGTTACTGACACGACCTGTGGCGCAGTCGGCTACGCTGGCAGCAGCACTTGCAGCATTGGGCGCTAATGTGTGTGAGCTGCCGCTAATCGAGATTGAACCGGTTACAGACAGTGATGCCTGCGAACAAATAAAATCCATGATTTTGAATCTGGATCATTACTATGCGGCGATATTTATCAGCACCAATGCAGCAAAAATCGGTATGGAATGGATAGACCGCTTCTGGCCGCAATTGCCAACTGGTTTGAGTGCGTACGCAGTGGGTCCGGGAACTGCGCAGGTCCTGAATGAATTCGACTGGCCGGTTTTCGTTTCCGACAAAGGTGTTACCAGTGAAGATCTTCTGGCACTGCCCGGACTGAGACAGGTTGAAGGCAAAAAAATAGCATTGTTTCGTGGTGTTGGTGGGCGGGAGTTGTTAGCTGAAACCTTGCGTGAACGCGGTGCTACTGTGGACTACCTTGAGCTGTATCACAGGCATACACCGCACTATTCTCAGCATGTACTTGCCGACCTCATACGCGATCAGAATGTTAATGCGATTGTGGTAAGTAGTGCTCAGATTCTGGACGTGCTGTTGCATTCTCTGCATCAGGATACGGCAGAACTCCGGATTATCCCGCTCATAGTTCCGTCCGAGCGGGTGCGGCAGCGGGCACTGGATGCCGGGTTGAATATTGTGATCAACGCGGGTGGTGCTGACGAAGCATCGGTAATAAAAAGTCTGCGGGCAATAGCGCCAGTGATCAAACCCAAAACCTGAGCAGAGTAGATCTGGCTTGAAGATGAATTTCTGACGGAGTAAACCGAAGTGACTGACGAGCAGGCGAAAAAAGAAACAGGTGCAGCGCTGCCTCCGGCTGATGGCGAGACGTCAGTGCATACAGAGCAACAGAATTACGCCGATCCTCACGTGGTCTCAGCTGTCCCGAAAAATCATGCTCGCCGCTCCACACCGTGGTTGTTATGGCTCGTGGTAATTGCGCTGTGTGGTGCTCTGGGTGCTTTTTACTGGCAACAAACCCGCTTCAGTTTAAGTCAGTCGGCATCGTTGCAGACGGTGCAGGACGATAACCAGCAGCTGAGCGCAGCGTTAAGTACCGCGCGGGCCAGTATGCAAGCTGAGCTCCAGGAGCAGGTCAGTTTGATGCAAGCCAGTGCTGTATCACTTGAGCAGGCTTTGTCTGAACTGCAGACCATGGAGCAGCAGGACGAGCAGCGCATACAAAGTCTGCAGCAACGTATTGAGCGGCAACTGCAGGATACCCGTACGCTGGTGACTGCGTTGCAAAGACAGGTCGCTGGTTTGCAGCAACGTGATACACGCTGGGTAAATGCGGAAGCCGCTTACCTGATGCGTCTTGCCGAGCACAAACTGGTGCTGGAAAAAAATCCGCAGGCGGCTTTGCAGCTTCTGCGATCGGTTGATGTGTTATTACGCGATCAGTTGGATCCGCTGGCGCAGACTGCGCAGCAGAATCTTGCTCAGGATATATCTGCCATTCAGACGGTGCATATACCCGACCGCTTTGCGCTGGCGCAACGAGTTACTGAACTTGCCTCAGTACTTGATAATGTTTCTGTAACAGGGGCGCGCCAGGCGGCCTATCAACAAGGTATAGGCCGCGCAAACGAGCAGACACCAGTGGTAGCTCAGGATCAAAGCTGGACTGCTGCTGTGATGAATCTTTTCCGCAGCATTTTTGTCTGGCGGCAGGCTGATCAGAATCCGCTGGAGTTCCTGCCGCCTGATCAGGAGGGTCTGCTCAAACTACAATTGCGATTGCAATTTGAGCAGGCGCGTCTGGCCGTGATTCAGGCAGACCAGCGGTTATTTGAAGATTCTCTGGAGCAGGTGGCTGCCGGGTTACAGCGCTATTTCATGCAGGAGAGCGAAGTCGCCACACAGTTGCATGATGATGTGCAGGCGTTGGCAACTCAGAGTATTCAGGCCGATCTGCCGGATATTTCTGCAACACGAGCGTTGGTGGAACAGCTGCAGGGGGCTGATCCGGAATTGCAGTCGCAGCCCGTCCCGGCATCTTCTGGCGCGCCACAGACTGAACAAGCAACTCCGGTTGAAACTGTTGAACCGCCGGCGTCCGCACAGCCGTCTTCTGAACAACAGGAGACTGATCAGTGAAAAAAATTCTTATACTCAGTCTGCTTGCAATGAGCGCAGGCCTGCTGCTGGCGCTGCAGCTCGCCAAAGATCCCGGTTACGTTTTGATTGCATACAGCGGCTGGACGTTCGAGACCAGCCTGTTTGCGTTATTGATACTGATTGTGTTGATTGTGATCGCACTGCGGCTGGTTTATTTGTTGCTGGCCTGGTTGAATCCTTTGCGGTTTTTCAGGTCGTCCAACAAGAACACGAACACTCAGTAAAAACTCTTGGCTTGGCACAGTCATTGAACAGGGTGGGGCGGCGATGCTACGCTCCGCTGCCCCGCCCGGATGGCACCAGTCCCAAGGGTGGCATGTATCGATACATACCATCCCGATCTCAGATACCCAGCTGATCCCAGAGTTCATCCACGCGTTTTTTTACGTCGGCATCCATCACTATCGGCGTGCCCCATTCGCGTGTTGTTTCACCGGGCCACTTGTTGGTGGCGTCCATACCGATCTTTGAGCCGAGCCCGGAAACCGGTGACGCAAAATCCAGATAATCAATTGGCGTATTCTCAATAAGTACTGTGTCGCGCGCCGGATCCATGCGTGTGGTCATGGCCCAGATTACGTCATTCCAGTCGCGGATATTTACATCGTCGTCGGTGACAATCACAAACTTTGTGTACATGAACTGACGCAGGAACGACCACACGCCCATCATTACGCGCTTGGCGTGACCGGGATATTGTTTGCGAATGCTGACAATCGCGAGTCGGTATGAGCAGCCTTCCGGCGGCAGATAAAAATCGATAATTTCCGGATACTGTTTTTGTAGCAAAGGCACAAAAACTTCATTGAGCGCCACGCCCAGCATCGCCGGTTCATCCGGTGGACGACCAGTGTAGGTGCTGTGATAAATCGGGTCTTTGCGATGGGTGATTTTTTTTACGGTGAACACCGGGAATTTATCGACCTCGTTGTAGTAACCTGTGTGATCGCCGAACGGGCCTTCATCGGCCATGTCATTTGCTTCGATCACGCCTTCAAGCACAATCTCTGCGCTGGCAGGCACCTGCAGGTTATTAGTCAGGCAGTTGATCACTTCTGTTTTGCTGCCGCGCAGCAAGCCTGCAAAAGCATATTCAGACAGTGTGTCCGGAATCGGAGTTACAGTGGCAAGAATTGTAGCGGGATCAGCACCGATCGCAATAGAAACAGGAAATGGTTCCCCCGGATACTTTAGCTGCCAGTCACGGAAATCCAGCGCGCCGCCGCGGTGGGATAACCAACGCATGATCAGCCGGTTTTTGCCAATTACCTGCATGCGATAAATGCCCAGATTCTGCCGGTCTTTTTCCGGACCACGGGTAATCACCAGCGGCCAGGTTACCAACGGGCCGGCGTCGCCGGGCCAGCAGGTTTGAACGGGGAGAAACGAAAGATCTACGTCTTCTTCATTGATCACCACATCCTGGCACGGCGCAGATTTGCGCACGGTAGGCGCAATATTCAGCACCTGTTTCCAGGTAGGCAGATTTTCCCAAAGATCACGCCAGCCTTTGGGCGGCGTCGGCTCTTTCAGGAATGCCATCAGCTTGCCAACGTCACGCAGTCCCTGCACATCCTGTTGTCCCATCGCCAGCGCAATGCGCCTCGTGTTGCCAAACAGATTGCCCAGCAACGGCACTTTTGAACCTATTGGATTTTCAAACAACAAGGCCGGGCCACCGGCGCGCAGCGTACGGTCACAAATCTCCGTGATTTCCAGATTGGGATCCACCGGTACGGTGATGCGTTTCAGCTCACCTTCCGCTTCCAGCAGCGCAATAAACTCACGAAGATCTTTGAATGACATAAGCGGTTTTCCTTCTATTCACAAAACGACAAACTTGGACCAACAAGAGACCCTGTATCAAGCGGCAACGTTTCTGCGATCGGCTGTTTGTTCTACGCTTTTAAAATAAAAAAAGATTTTTTGTTTTTATTTCTAAGTGTAACGGAAGTGATTTAAGCGTAGTCGAGGCAGCAATAGCGAGGCAAAAAAGGCCGGACGAGCGCAGTTTACAAATCGTAAATGAGCATCGGCCGGCCTTTTTTAACGAAGCTAGTGCAACGACGATAGCTTAAATCACTTCCGTTTCATGGCGTTGAAGAAGTCTTCGTTGGTCTTGCTGTCTTTCAGCTTGTCGAGGATAAACTCCGCCGCCTGCACATCTTCCATCGTTGCCAGAATCTTGCGCAGAATCCACATGCGTTGCAGTTCTTCTTCGCCAGTCAGCAGCTCTTCGCGACGTGTGCCTGAACGACGTACGTTCATGGCCGGGTAAATTCGCTTCTCGGCAATTTTGCGGTCAAGATGGATTTCCATATTGCCCGTGCCCTTGAATTCTTCGTAGATCACTTCGTCCATTTTCGAACCGGTTTCAACCAGTGCTGTGGCGATAATGGTCAGGCTGCCGCCTTCTTCCAGATTACGTGCGGCGCCAAAGAAACGCTTTGGTCGTTCAAGTGCGTGTGCATCCACACCACCGGTCAACACTTTGCCCGATGAGGGCACAATGGTGTTGTATGCGCGTGCCAGACGGGTGATGGAATCGAGCAGAATTACGACGTCTTCTTTGTGTTCGACAAGGCGCTTGGCCTTCTCAATTACCATCTCGGCGACTTGCACGTGACGGGCAGGCGGTTCATCAAAAGTACTGGCTACAACTTCGCCGCGCACGGAGCGCTGCATGTCAGTTACTTCTTCAGGACGTTCGTCGATCAGCAATACGATCAGACGGCATTCAGGATTATTGCGGGTAATGGATTGCGCGATGTTCTGCAGCAACAGGGTTTTACCGGCTTTGGGCGGCGATACAATCAAACCACGCTGACCTTTGCCGATGGGCGCTGTCAGGTCAATGATACGGGCGCTGAGGTCTTCGGTGCTGCCATTACCCAGTTCCAGGCGCAGGCGCTCTGTGGGGAACAACGGAGTCAGGTTTTCGAAGAGAATTTTTTGTTTGGAGTTTTCGGGTTTTGCGAAGTTGACTTCAGAGATCTTCAGCAGAGCAAAATATCGTTCACCTTCTTTGGGTGGGCGAATCTTGCCGGAGATCGTATCACCGGTACGCAGGTTGAACCTGCGGATCTGGCTGGGCGATACATAAATATCGTCGGGTCCGGCCAGGTAGGATGAGTCCGACGATCGCAGGAATCCGAAGCCATCCTGCAGAATTTCCAGAACGCCGTCACCACTGATGTCCTCGCCGTTTTTGGCGTGTTTTTTCAGGATGGCAAAGATGATGTCTTGCTTGCGGGTGCGGGAGAGGTTTTCAAGCCCCATTTCCTGTGCTCTTTCAAGCAGTTGGGCAATGGGTTGCTTTTTCAGATCAGTTAGATTCATAGGCTAGAGTTTAAGTAAGGTTTGGGTACAGGAAATCTGTAACGGACAACACAGCCGGAGCAAGAAATAACAACGATGTTGATGCAGGCTGAGGTGCCGATCGGGTTAAAAGAATAAGAATTTTGGATAAAGTCAGTCGGGTATGAGACTGGAATCCGCGCCGTCTTTAACGGGGATGCGGCTGAATATAATTGCTCAGTCTCCGGCTGTCTACAAAAATTTGCATCTTTGTGTGTCACTCAGGTTTTAAGTGTCCCCGGAACAGGGTTATTCCGGGGATACAGGCCTGTTTATTCAGATCACGCTGTCAATAAACGCAGCCAGCTGTGACTTGGAAAGAGCACCTACCTTGGTGCCTGCAACCTGGCCGTCTTTGAAAACGATCAGCGTCGGAATGCCGCGCACGCCAAATTTAGGTGCGGTCTGGGTATTTGAGTCGACATTCAATTTGCAGATCTTCAGGCGACCATCATAGTCGTCTGCCAGTTCATCCAGAACCGGGGCGATCATTTTGCAGGGGCCGCACCATTCTGCCCAGAAGTCGACCATCACGGGGCCGTCGGCTTTGAGAACGTCTTGCTCGAAACTTGCATCAGTGATGTGAACGATTTTGTCGCCCATAGGAACATTCCTTCAATGTTAGGTCAGGGTAAGCATCAGGCGGGAAGCTAGAGGGGCTTAGTGACTTCGGTTGCCAGTAAAGTGTGTCGGTTAATGCCAGCTTTACGGGGCTGGCGGGTCTTGGTGTCTATCATAAGGCCTAAAAATCTGGTTTCAAGTGCTTCTTTTGGGACGGTGGTGGCGGAGACAGGCAGCGGGGATCGGGAGGTTCCTCACAACGACGCTGCGCGTCTGATTGTTGTTCGCTCACCTCCCGATCCCCGCTGCCTGTCTCCGCCTCGGCTACCTCCATCCTTTCTGCGCTGCAACATCCATCTGGCACAAGCCCTGCGGCAGTCGGGAATAACCACTACATTGGCAAGTCAGGTGGGCGGCCGGAGGTGAGCGACGCACAATAAAGACGCCGCTGGCGTCGTCCTGAGGACCCTCCGGCCGCCCACCTGACCTACCACTGCAATAAAACCCGATTGCCGCAGAGCGGGACAGTTAGACGTCTCTTAGCAGAACGGCAACCTTTTTAGCGAAATAGGTCAGGATGGCATCGGCGCCGGCGCGTTTGATGCAGATCAGCGACTCCATGGCGACTGCGTTTTCGTCCAGCCAGCCATTGCGGGCAGCAGCCATGTGCATGGCGTATTCACCGCTGACCTGATAGACCATGGTCGGCGCGCCGAGCTCGTCTTTGACACGACGTACGATGTCCAGATAAGGCATGCCGGGTTTGACCATCACCATGTCAGCGCCTTCGGACAGGTCCATGGCGACTTCGTGGATGGCCTCGTCGGAGTTGGCGATGTCCATCTGGTAGTTATATTTGTTGCCTTTGCCGAGGTTGCCCGACGAGCCTACGGCGTCGCGGAACGGGCCGTAGTAGCTGGAGGCATATTTGGCCGAGTAGGCCATGATGCGGGTATGGATGTGGCCATGTTTTTCGAGGGCTTCACGGATAGCCCCGATGCGACCGTCCATCATGTCGGACGGGGCAACAATATCGGAGCCGGCTTCGGCTTGTGATAAAGCCTGTTTGACCAGCGCTTCAACGGTTTCTTCGTTTAATACGTAGCCGGTGTCATCAATGATGCCGTCCTGACCGTGTGTGGTGTATGGATCCAGTGCAACGTCGGTGATAACACCCAGCTCAGGAAAGCTGGCCTTCAGTTGGCGGACGGCGCGTTGTACAAGCCCTTCTGGGTTCCATGCTTCGCGACCGTCCAGAGACTTGGTTTCCTGGTGGGGAGATGGGAACAAAGCAATGGCTGGAATGCCAAGTTCAACCAGTTCTTTGGCTTCCTTGAGCAGTTCATCAACGCTCAGACGAAAGATATCCGGCATGGAGGCGATCTCCTGACGCTGATTGCTGCCCTCAACAATAAACATCGGGTAAATCAGGTCATCTGTGCTCAGACGGGTTTCGCGCATCAGGCGACGGCTGAATTCGTCTTTTCGCATGCGCCGCAGGCGGGTCAGTGGAAACTGGCGCGAACCGGGCGCGCGTGAGGTATGATCGGCCACTTTAATTACTCTTGCTGGAATTGAGCAAAAACTATATCACAGCGTTCCGGGCGATTGAATCAAGGCGCCAGTTGTTGCCAGTGTTGTGCGCCCTGCGGGTGCGCCGGAGCAGCATACGCAAATAAGAAAACCGGGAGAATCATGAATAAAGCAAGGATTGTGCTGCTCGCTCTTTTAGTGGCGGCAGTTGTGTTGTACATCACGTTTGATCTGGGACAGTACCTGACGCTGGCCTACGCCCAGTCCCAGCTTGAGACCTTGCGCGAATTCAGTCGCAACAATTTTGCATTAAGTGCAGGTCTGTTTTTTGCCGGTTATGTGATTGTCACCGCGCTGTCTATTCCGGGTGCAGCCATCATGACTTTGCTCGGCGGCGCCATTTTTGGTTTGGGCTGGGGCTTGCTGCTGGTGTCGTTTGCCAGCACTCTGGGCGCAACTCTGGCATTTCTGGCATCACGATTGTTGCTGCGTGACTACGTGCAGAGCAAATTTGGCGGCTCCTTAAAAACCGTGAATGCCGGTGTTGAGCGCGACGGTGCTTTCTATCTGTTTACTTTGCGTATGATTCCGGTTTTCCCTTTTTTCCTGATCAATCTGGTGATGGGGCTGACGCCCATCAGGACTTTCACGTTTTTCTGGGTCAGCCAGACTGGCATGTTGTTGGGCACGGCAGTTTATGTGAATGCCGGTGTTGAATTGGGCCAGCTCAGTTCTTTGTCGGGTTTGTTGAGCGGGTCACTGATTCTGTCCTTTGTACTGCTGGCGTTGCTGCCATGGGCAGGTAAGCTGGTCATCAACACCATCAAACGTAACCGTTTGGCAAAAGCCTACAAACGACCGAAAAAATTTGACGCAAATCTGGTTGTTATCGGTGCCGGATCCGGTGGCCTGGTGGCCTCAATTATCGCAGCCGGCGCCAAAGCTAAGGTCATCCTGATTGAAAAGCACAAAATGGGTGGCGACTGCCTGAATACCGGCTGCGTCCCCAGTAAAACACTGATTAGCAGCGCCAAGGTCGCTGAAACTATTCGCCAGGCAGAATCTTTTGGTATTCGCAACGCCAGCGGAACTGTGGACTTTGCGGCAGTGATGGAGCGGGTTCAGGGCGTAATCAAAACTATTGAGCCCCATGATTCTGTTGAACGCTTCACCGGGCTGGGCGTGGAATGTGTGCTGGGTGAAGCATTTATCCGGTCGCCCTGGGAAGTAGAGGTCGATGGCCGTGTGATCGCTACCCGGGCGATTATTGTCGCCACCGGTGCGAGGCCGTTTATTCCGGAAGTACCGGGATTGTCAGCCATACCCTACCTGCACTCGGACAACATCTGGGAAATCCGTGAACTGCCCGAACGATTGCTGGTGCTTGGCGGTGGTCCGATCGGCTGTGAGCTGGCGCAAAGTTTTGCGCGCCTGGGCTCTGAAGTCAGCATGCTGGATCGGGCAGACAGATTGATGGCGCGCGAAGACATAGAAGCAACGACGTTAATTGAAGAGAAGTTCCGCAATCAGGGTATCAGGCTCTTGCTTGCTCATGAGATGCAGCATTTCGGCTCCGATGCTGAAGGCAATTTCCTTGTAAGTAGGACAGCAGATGGCGCTGAGCACACTACCCGCTTTGATAAAGTGCTGGTGGCGTTGGGTCGTAAAGCCAACGTGGAAGGCTTTGGTCTGGAACACCTGAAGATGCCTCTGACGCCTCAGGGTTCGATACAGGTGAATGAAGCCATGCAGACGGCGTACCCCAGCATTTTCGCTTGTGGTGATGTGGCAGGTCCTTATCAGTTCACACATATGGCCTCGTTTCAGGCCTGGTATGCCACATTAAACGCACTGGCAGGTGGTCTGAAGACCTTCCGCGCCAACTATCGGGTGGTGCCGCGTGCAACTTTTACTGATCCGGAAGTCGCGCGAGTTGGTCTTAATGAACAGGAAGCCAAAGAGCAGGGCATTGCGTACGAGTTGACGCAGTACAATCTCGATCATCTGGATCGCGCGCTGGCTGATGGCCATGCCTATGGTTTTATCAAAATTCTGACAGTGCCGGGCTCGGACAAAATACTGGGCGTCACTATGGTGGGCCCGCAGGCCGGGGAGCTGATTGGCAGTTTTGTATTTGCCATGACACACAATCTGGGATTGAAGAAAATCGGAGGGACTACTCACATTTATCCGACAATGCTGGAGGCAAACCGGTTTGCTGCCAATGCCTGGCGTAGTGCCCGGGTTCCTAAGAAGCTGTTACCGTGGGCAGAGAAGTTTTTCCGCTGGAGACTGTGAGCAGACAGGCCGGGAGCTGGGCGGAGCTGCCTTGAGAGCAGCCCCCGTTTTTGTATCATTTATCTTTGTGCTATCTATCGTTGTACTACGAATGAAGTGAAATACAAATTCCGGACTCTGTCGCCAGCACCGCTGCCCTGTACGTAGTCCAGAGCGGCTTTGACTTCATTCAGTGCCTGATTGCGCAGCATTTCCTTGCCCTGTGTAGAGGTCAGGTTTTCTTCAAGTTGGGCGGCCAGTAGCACTACCAGCTTATTCCGGATGTAGGGCAGATGGGTATCCAGCATCGGCGCAGTCCCCGGATCAATACGAACGGCAATGTCGGCTTTCAGATATTTCAGGCGCCCGGCACCGTCATAGTTGGTGACAAAACTTGGGCCGAGCGTGTAGTAGATCAGGCCTGCCATGCCGCTTGCGGGATCGTCCTCGCCAGCAGGGGCATCGGCAGCCAAAAGCTTGCCGCCCGGAAGCGCAGCGAGCAAAACGATAAAGCTGACGATGGTGAGCATCGATTTCAGGTCTGATGTTCTCATTTTCTGGCGAATCCCGGGGATTATTGGCGATTGGATTTCTATACGCTTTAGTGCCTGTTATGTCGGCCGCAAGCAGGTTCTCTTAAGTTATTTTTGGTAGCATTCGCAGTCAGTCTGATTCATAGATAGAACTCATTAGCAGGAAATTATGTCAGAACTTGTTGTCAGGATGAACGAACTATTGGATGCGACCCCCTGGCTGGCCAGTGTGGTGGCAGTCGCGGCGCTGATATTGGCTGCTTCGATAGCCAACTTTATTACCAAGAGCATACTGGTACGCGGGCTGCTTTCATTGCTCCACGTCAAAGACCCGGTAGATACAAAAGCGACACCCGGTCAGTTCAGGCGGTATGGTTTCATAAAGCGTCTGGCCAACGTGGTACCTGCGCTGGTTATTACATTTGGTATCCGCTACGTGACCGGCCTGCCCGAGCCTGCGGTTGTGGTGGTGATGAATGTCGCCAATGCCTTTATTGTGCTGACGCTGGCCATGGCTGTGTCAAATATGCTGGATATGGCCAATGACGTCTATCAACAGAGGCCTGATGCTGCGGCCCGCCCGATAAAAGGTTATCTTCAGGTACTAAAAATCTTTATCTACGCGATCACAGTGCTGCTGATGATAGCCACGCTGCTTGACCGTTCTCCGTTGATCCTGCTGTCAGGATTGGGAGCCCTTGCTGCCGTGTTGATGTTGGTATTCCAGGACACAATTTTGTCGCTGGTTGCCAGTGTGCAGATCAGTTCCAATGACATTGTACGTGTGGGTGACTGG
Source organism: Pseudohongiella sp. (assembly GCA_030651695.1). Classification (GTDB taxonomy): domain Bacteria; phylum Pseudomonadota; class Gammaproteobacteria; order Pseudomonadales; family Pseudohongiellaceae; genus Pseudohongiella. The sequence goes on from JAUSCD010000005.1 coordinate 98,011, forward strand.
GTTGAAATGCCGCAACTCAATGCCGATGGTGATGTGATTGATATCGCACTGCATACGGTAAAAGTGCAGAACTGGGATCGCACTATCACGACCATCCCGACCAAGCGCTTCATTTCTGACTCGTTCAAGAACTGGCGTGGTATGCAGGAATCCGGCGGGCGTCGTATCAAGCGCGCAGTCTATCTGGATCAGACCAGCGTGCGATTTCTATCTGCTGAAGAAAAACAGCATTTGGGTGCGATCTCTCTGCTGGGTGAGTATCTGAGCGCCAAACAGAAAGAGCTGGACGACTGGAATGCCAGTCTCGCCGAGCGTGGAAAAGAGCCTGCAAATACCCGACGTATTACCAATCTGGGTACGTTTCGGGCCTACGTGGAGCGATATCTGCGAAATCACCCCCAGGTGCATCAGAAAATGACGCTGATCGTCAGGCATCTCAATCCGGGGCCGGAAGGACTGCCGCTTGAAATTTATTGTTTCACCAATACCATCGAATGGGTGCCCTATGAAGGTATACAAGCAGATATTTTTGACCACCTGCTGTCTATCCTGCCAGAATTCGGTTTGCGAGTTTTCCAGCAGCCCAGCGGATTCGATATGACACAATGGATTAACGCAGCCCGCGCTGAATCCCGGGCAACTCTTCAGCCGGCGCAGCAACCTGCAGAGCAACTTATACCGCAACCCATACAGCAACCCATACAGCAACCAACACAGCAACCCACACAGCAACCCACACAGCAAAACCCACAGGAAGAAACATGATGATTGCCAGTCTGCTGGAGAAAATGCCCAACTCCCGTCTGTTGAATTTTCTGATTTTTTTAGCAACCGTGCTTATCATCGGTATTGCGCTCTACATGGAGCATGTGATGCTGCTTGAGCCCTGCGGGCTCTGTATCACCCAGCGGGTGTTTCTCGTGCTGGCTGGTCTGGTGTGTCTGGCCGCTGCGATTCACAATCCATCAGCCAAAACGCGCCGCAACTATGCACTGGTTGCTGCAGGCATGTGTGTGGCGGGGAGCTATTTTGCAATCCGGCAAATCTGGCTGACCTATCTGCCGGAAGACCAGGTCCCGGCTTGTGGCCCGGGATTCAACTACGTATTCAACAATTTTCCATTGATGGATACATTGAGCTTCCTGTTCAAGGGTGACGGCAATTGTGCCGAGGTGAGCTGGCGCTTCCTCGGCATATTCTCAATCCCGGAACTGGCGTTGATGGGTTTTGCTGCCCTGTTCGCACTTTGTTTATTTCAGGGTTTCCGCCGCTAGAGTTTGTAGTCGTTCCATTGAGCCAGGAAATCGTCGAAACTCACGGTATCCTGTGCTTCGATCTGAGCCTGGGCTGCCAGCGACTGTGCGCTGGCGGCAATCAGGTGATCCGCCCGCGAGGCGGCCATCGAACTCTCTGTAAAATTCATCAATGTATTGTCTGACATCTGCATACCAAATTTACAGAATGGCAGCGACTGTTCCTGCATTTGCGCCAGTACCTGAGCTGATGGCGTCAGCGCCGGGTCGTCCACTTTAGCTTGCTGTGCTGCCAGTGCCAGGCTGTACCGGTCCGTTTTGTGTGAGCGATCCAGCAGAGCTGCAGCGTTGCCTATGTCTGCGATCAGTTCACTAGCCCAGTCTGTCAGCAACACGCCGGAGTTGTGACGCTCGAGCATAAGGCCAGGTTCCCGTCCACGATTGACGGTCAGTGACAGATTGCGTTCGATTTCCCGATACTCTGGTGGTTCACACCAGGGGCTCTCTGCCAGCAGACAGTACACCAGAAATGAGTCCAGAAAATGGATCTGCTCTGCATTGATGCCGACCGGTAAAAACGGATTCAGATCAAGAGCACGTACTTCGATGTACTGAATACCGTTTTCTTTAAGCAGTTGCAGCGGGCGCTTGCCTTCACCTACGCGTTTTGGACGGATTGTGGCGTAGAACTCATTTTCCAGTTGCAGCAGATTGGTGTTGATCTGAAGTTTGTGACCGTCTTTTTCCAGGCCGATTTTTTCGTAGTCGGGGTAGGGCGTAGACAGGGCACTGTACAGACTATCAATGTAATTGTTGATGTCGTTATAACACACATAGATTGATCGTTGAGCATCGCTGCGGTAGCCCAGATCACCCATGCGCAGGCAGGTGGCATATGGTTTGTACAAGGTGTGTTGATCCAGGGTTTCCAGATCATGCTCGCGATCTTTGGTGAAGCACCGGCACACTGCAGGTGATGCGCCAAACAAATATACCAGTAACCATGAGTAGCGGTGAAAATTGCGGATCAGATGCAAATAGTGTCGCGTCTGGAAATCCTGCAAAGGTTCGGTAGAGCCAAGCACTGCACGATAATCTTCCCAGAACGACTCCGGCATGGAGAAGTTGTAGTGGATGCCGGCAATGGTTTGCATGAGACGGCTGTAGCGGTGGCCCAGTCCTTCGCGGTAAAGCGTTTTGAGTTTCCCCATATTGGAGCTGCCGTACTGCGCAAGCGGGATCTGCTCCTCGCTCTCAAGCAAGCAGGGCATGCTGCTGACCCAAAGCCGCTCACCTTCCGGCAGATTGTCGTAGGAGAATTTGTGCAGATCTGTCAGAAACTCAAGACATTCCTCGGCTGAATCTGATACTGGCGTAATCAGTTCCAGCAATGCTTCAGAGTAATCGGTAGTGATGTAAGGGTGAGTCAGCGCCGAGCCCATTGCTACCGGGTGCGGCGTCTGTGCCAGACGTCCGTCCGGTGTAACACGAAGACTTTCCTTTTCAATTCCGCGCCGGATATTTGCCCATTCTGGTTTGAATGTGGGCAAATCAAACCGGTCCAGCGCGCTGGTGTAGTCTATACGGGTGCCGTTGGCAGAGGCGGCATTGCTGCCGCCAGTGTTTTCTGTTGACAAGATGCCGACCTTAACTGAGTTGCGGACCTGCAGCCACAATGGCCTCGGATACCTTGAAGCGTTTGAAGTTAGTGCAGAACTGATTGATCAGATCCGCTGCCTTGGCATCGTACTTCGCCGGATCGGCCCAGGTATCACGCGGGTCAAGCAGATTGCTGTCAACGCCGGGTACTTCGGTCGGGATGGTCAGATTGATGCCTGCCAGATGTTTTGTCGGAGCATTGCGCAGCGCGCCACTTTGAATGGCATGCAGCACGGCGCGGGTTGCAGGAATACTGAAGCGTTTGCCGGTGCCATGTGGTCCGCCGGTCCAGCCAGTGTTGACGAGATAGACCTGGCTATCAAATTCGGCAATCCGTTTGATCAGCAGGTCGGCGTAAACGCCGGCAGGGCGTGGGAAAAACGGCGCTCCAAAGCATACCGAGAATGTTGACTTGATGCCATCACCCGCACCGACTTCAGTAGAGCCTACCAAAGCCGTGTAGCCGCTGAGAAAGTGATACGCAGCCGCTTCCGGAGACAGAATCGAAACAGGCGGCAGTACACCGGTCAGATCACAGGTCAGAAACACAATCGACTTGGGCTCACCGGCACGGTTGGCATCAATGCGCTGTTTGATGTGGGTAAGCGGATAACAGGCGCGGGTGTTTTCAGTCAGGCGCGTGTCTGCATAATCAGCGGTTCGGGTCTTTTCGTCGATGATGACATTTTCAATGACTGAGCCAAATTTAATAGCATCCCAGATTACCGGTTCATTTTTCTGGCTCAGATTGATGCACTTGGCGTAACAGCCGCCTTCCAGATTGAATACGGTGCCTTTGCCCCAGCCGTGCTCATCATCACCTATAAGGAAGCGCTCCTCGTCAGCCGAAAGAGTAGTTTTACCGGTGCCGGACAGGCCAAAAAACAGGCAGACATCACCATCTTCACCTACGTTGGCGGAGCAATGCATGGGCAGCACGTCTTTTTCCGGCAGCAGGAAATTTTGTACCGAGAACATGGATTTTTTCATTTCACCGGCATAACGTGCGCCTGCCAAAAGCACTTTGCGCTCGGCAAAGTTCAGGATCACGGCGGCTTCGCTATTGGTGCCGTCACGCTCCGGATCGCATACAAATTCCGGTGCGCTGAGTATTTGCCATTGTGCTTTGTTCTTCGGATTGTAGTTATCGTAGGCCTTGATAAAAAGCGTGGTGCCAAACAGGCAGTGCCAGACGTGCTGGGCGTTGACCTGCACTGGAATGTAGTGCTCGGGGTCTGCACCTACATGCAGGTCGGCGACAAACAGATCTTTGTCGCTCAGATATTCGGTGACGCGATCCCAGAGGGTTTTGAATTTTTCCGCATCAAACGGCTGGTTGACCACACCCCAGTCAATCTGGCTTTCGCTGCCGGGTTCTTTAACAATAAATCGATCTTTGGGGCTGCGGCCGGTACGTTTGCCGGTTTCCACCACGAGTGCGCCGTTATCGGCAAGGCGGCCTTCCTGGCGCTGAACAGACATCTCAATCAGTTGGCTGGGAGCAAGGTTGCGGTAAATCGTGCGTTTGTTGTCCTTGATGATTTCCTGACGAGCTTGATTCGTGCCTTGATTTGTCATGCCTGTGCTTCCTTGATCCGGCGGATTCGTTACATCAGTAAGCGTTCCGGGCGGTATTGAATATGATGAATCCCAAAATTTGAATTCATACAGTTGATAGAGCTTCAGGTTTTTTTTCAGTGTCGGCATTATGCCAAAAATCACAGGGAGTGCATACCAATCAAAACAAGGCTCAGGGGTCTTGCCAGAATTTCATGGCCTGGCGCTGGCGCCTCTCCTTTTTATTAGGTTTATCATGCGCATGCAGGCCGGCCGATTGTAATTTACGCTGCTCTGCAAGTGCTTCGCGTCTACGCACGCTGTCTTCAGATTCGACATATAACAATTGAGCCTCGGGCGCACTTTTACGTTGTTCGGACAAACCGTTGACGGTGAGCGTTTTGTCATCTGCGCCTTGTCTGACTTTGAGGACGGAACCTATCGCAATTTCTTTGCCTGGTTTGGGTTTGTGTCCGTCAATTTCAACTTTGCCACCTTCGACAGCATCTTTTGCCAGCGCGCGTGTCTTGAACAGTCGAGCGGCCCACAGCCATTTGTCCAGACGAACCTTTTGGGGCTGCTGAGCGTTGGCATCCTTTTTACTGGTTTCCTTACTCATGCTATTTCTGACCTCGGGGTGTTCTCATTGGTTGCCGGCATGAGAATGTCCGCAAAGTCGTCTATCTGCTGAAATTCCCCGGCGGGCAAAGGATCTCTGCGGCTGTCTGGTTGTTTGATAGCGTACAGGTGACGTATGCCTTCAGCGCGAGCCTGGCGTAACACGTGCAGATTATCGTCAAACAACACGCTGCGCTCTGGTTCAAAATGTTCGTGGTCCTGAAGTGCCTGCCAGAAGCCTGCATTTTCTTTGGCTTTGCCCAGTGCGTGTGAGCTGATGGTTCGGTGGAAGTGGTGTTCAATGCCAGTGTGTTGCATCTTCAATTGCAGGCTGCCGGGGTGAGCATTGGTAACAAGAAGCAGCTTTTTGTTCATGCCGCGCAAAGTTTTCAACATGGGCTCAACATTGGCTCTGACCGCGATACGATCCTTTGCGGCCTCTTTTAAACCCTGGATATCCAGCTCCAGCCTGTCAGTCCAGTAGTCAATGCAATACCAGTCCAGCTTGCCGTGCATGGTCTGATATTCTGCGTGTAGTTGCTTCCAGGCCTGAGCAGTGCTTATGCCTGATTTCGCGGCAATTGTTTCCGGCACCAATTGCTCCCAGAAGTAATTGTCAAAGTGCAGATCCAGCAACGTTCCGTCCATGTCGAACAGAACGGTATCGATATCAGACCAGTTCAGCATGAGTTAGAATCCAGAGATCGTTTCAGAGACCACATTATGCTACTCAGCCGCGAACTCCTGCAAACAGTTGAACAAATTGCTGTCCTGGCAGGACAGCAGATACTCGAGGTCTATCATCGGCCGGGTGTGCCTGAGGTGAGCAACAAAACGGACAACTCTCCACTGACTGAAGCTGATCTGCGTGCACACCAGACAATTGTCGAAGAACTTGTAAGAATATCTCCCGGCCTGCCGATACTATCAGAGGAAGACGCCGACATCTCCTTTGAAAAACGGCGCCAATGGTCCGAATACTGGCTGGTAGATCCATTGGATGGTACCAAGGAGTTTATTTCAGGTAATGGTGAATTCACGGTCAATATTGCGTTAATCAGAAATGGTCAGCCGGTTCTTGGTGTGGTGCATGTGCCTGTGTTGGCTTGCACATATCTGGGCATCATCGAGGGAACACTACAGTCAGCCTGGTATTCGACAGTCGGAGCAGAGTGGCGTCGACTGCGGGTTATGGGCCTGCCAGCACCGGGCCAATGGCATGAGCATGTGCTCAAAGTTGTCGCCAGCAGACGTCATGGTGCAGGCGAACTTGAAAACCTGTTGGCACGGTGGAGAAAAAAATTTGCAGGAATGGAGCTAGTAAATATGGGCAGCTCCCTGAAAATCTGTTTGATCGCCGAGGGCAGAGCAGATATTTACCCCCGGTTTGCTCCTACATCTGAGTGGGACACTGCCGCCGCACACGCGGTGCTGAAAGCAGCCGGAGGAGACATTGTGGACACCTCTCTGCTGCCTCTGCTGTACAATCAGAAAGAGAGTCTGCTGAATCCGTCATTTTTTGCTATTGCCGACCCGTCAGGCTCCATGGAAGGGTTATTGCATGAGTCAGAGTTTGCTGAAAACCAAAATTAGATTGGCAACCGGAAAAACAAAAAAACTATTGCTGGTGCTGGCTGTAATCTTGCTGGCATCAATAGTGTTGCCCATGCCTGGAATCGGCGGCGTCGCGGGCTATTTACCCCTGCACATCCTGATGGAATCGATTGCAATCATCATTGCGTCAATGATTTATGTTATTGGCTGGCACACCTATCAGGCCCGGCCCAATTGGCGCACGCTGACACTCTCGTGTTTGTTTCTGGGTGTGGCTGTGCTGGACTTCTCTCACATGCTGTCATTTGACGGCATGCCTGATTTAATATCTCCCTCCGGGCCCGGTCAAACAATTAGTTTCTGGCTGTCAGCACGCACGTTTGCTGTTGCGGGCTTGCTCAGTATTGTGTTTCTCCCTGAAAGAACACCGGCAACTATTGGTCGCTACAGTTTGTTGGCTGCTGTATTGCTGCTGCTGGCGGCTCTTCATATCTGGTTCCTTTTTTTTCCGCAGTCGGTGCCAGCCACTTACGTTGATGGTGAAGGGCTGACAAACTTTAAAATCCTGTACGAACTGGGTTTGGTGTTTGCATTTGTAGCAGCTGCCTGTCTTATCTGGTGGCGTAACAGGCTTTCTCCTTCTACAGAAACGCTGTTTCTTGCGACGTCTGCTGTGATCATGGCAATGAGTGAAGTGTTCTTTACGCTTTACACCGTGATGAGCGATGTTTATGCGCTGTTAGGCCATGTCTACAAGATTATTGCGTTTGTCTTGTTGTATCGCGCGTTGGTAGCAACCGGTATTGAAAACCCGGTTAAAGAAGTAGAAAGGTTGAGTCGACGCATTCAGGCAACACTGGATGCGTTGCCAGATATGATGTTTGAGATCGCGGCAGACGGAACAATTTATCAATACCACTCCACTGTTTCGCGAGGCGATTTGCTGGTGCCGCCAGAAGTGTTCATGGGGAAAAACCTGGGTGAGTTCCTGCCAGAAAATGCAATTGAAGCATGTCGTGAAGCGTTTTCTGATATTGAAGAGTCAGGCCGTTCAACGAACCGCCAATACTCACTGAAAACAGCAAGTGGTTTGCACTGGTATGAGATTTCCGGCTCGGGTATGAAAACCCTGGACAATGAGCTTCACTATATTCTTGTAGTACGAGACATTACACAGCGATATCTCTCGGAGCAACGCACCATATTGATGTTGAACCTTGCCTCGGAGTCTGAGTTTCTGCACGAGAGTGATCTTGCGCGCAGAGCGTTGGATAGTCTGGAGGAAATGACTCAAAGCAGAATCAGTTTTCTGCACATGGTGAGCGAGGATCAGGAGACCATTGAGCTGTTGGCATGGGGTACTGAAACTGCAAAGCATTACTGTGATGCCGAGTACAACAATCACTACCCGGTATCAAAGGCAGGCATCTGGGCAGATTGTGTTCGCACCAAAAGTCCGGTAGTTGTTAACAACTATGCGGCAGTTTCTGATCAGAAGGGTTTGCCGCAGGGGCATTCTGAATTGGTACGGTTTGTCAGTGTGCCTGTTCTTGATGGAAACAATATCCGTATGATAGTGGGTATTGGTAATTCTGATAGTTTTTATGATGACAATGTTGTTGAAACAGTCATGTTGTTTGGTAATGAGCTGTATCAGATTGTGCAGCGAAGGCGGGCGCAGCGGGAGTCAGAACGGAATAAACGGATTCTGAAAGCGGCACTGGATCACTTGCCGGTAGGTGTTGCGATCAACTCCGTGGGAGAGGATGTGCGTTTTGAGTATATGAATGACAACTTTCCATTGTTCTATCGCACAACGCGTGAAGCCTTGACGCAGGCCGGCAATTTCTGGGACGCGGTCTATGAGGATCCTTTGCAGAGGGAAGAGATGCGGGGTCGTGTTATTGCTGATTTTCAAAGCGGCGATCCTGCACGAATGAAGTGGGATTACGTGCCATTGGCAAAAAAGGGTCATGAGCTGCGATACATAAATGCACACAACGTTCAGGTGCCCGAGGAAGGTTTGTCCATTTCGTTAGTTCTGGATGTCACCGAACAAAGAAACAATGAGTCTGAGTTGCGAATAGCAGCCACTGCATTTTCGTCGCAAGAAGGCATTATGATCACAGACGCAGAACAGAAGATTCTGCGCGTTAACAAAGCTTTTGAGCATTTCACCGGTTATACCCAAGAAGAAGTACTCGGGAAGTCTCCGTCATTTTTCAGCTCAGGCCGCAACACAAAAAAATTCTATAGCGACATGTGGGAAAGCATTTTAAAAACAGGTGGCTGGCGAGGCGAAATCTGGAACAGACGAAAAAGTGGCGAGATCTATCCGCAATCGCTGACAATCACAGCGGTGCGCAATGAGAAAGGTGAGGTTACCAACTATGTGGCTGATTTTATCGACATCAGTGAACTTAAAAAGGCTGAGCAGGAAATCAGTCGTCTTTCTTTTTTTGACCCGCTGACAGGATTGCCAAACAGAGAGCAGCTTCAAAAAATACTTTTCAATTCTATTGCCACATGTAGTACCGCGCGAAAGCATGCGGGTTTACTGATTATTGATCTTGACCACTTTAAAGTGTTGAACGATACCATGGGTCATGATGCTGGCGACAAACTACTGATACAAGTCGCTGAGCGGTTGTTGAAAGTTGCCGGGCCTGGAAATGTTGTCGCCCGTTATGGTGGAGATGAGTTTACGCTGGTCATAAATGGTCTGGACGCTGCTGCAGCCACCGCCGCCGCAGAAGTCAATCAGATAGCGCAATACGTACTTGCTGCCCTTGAGGATAACTACAGCATTGATGGCGCCAGTTATTACACTTCCGGCAGCATAGGCGCGACATTGTTCGGGGCGGATGCTCCAGCTGCAGGAGAGTTGCTGAGGCAGGCCGATATTGGTTTGTCACAGGCAAAAAATGCCGGACGTAATCAGGTCAGTTTTTTTGATCCATTACTTGAATCTGCTATCAGTGAGCGCGCGCAATTGCTGGCAGATATGCGAGATGGCATTCACAAACAACAATTCGAGCTCTACGTGCAAGCGCAGCAGGATGTCAGTGGGGTATTCATCGGGGCAGAGGCGCTGGTGCGCTGGAACCATCCCAAGCGCGGATTGGTGTCACCCGGGGATTTTATCCCTCTGGCTGAATCAAGTGGCCTGATGTTGCCACTGGGCCGCGAGATTGTGCGGATGGGACTTGATCTGCTGCAAGGATGGCAGCAACTGGAACATTGCGCTGAGCTCAAGCTCAGCTTGAATGTTGCTCCACAACAGTTTCATGAGGCTGATTTTGCCGGGATTCTGATCAGGGAGATTGAACAGCGGAAACTGGATCCGGCAAAGCTTATGCTGGAGTTTACTGAGTCGACGCTGCTTGAGAATTTTGCGCAGGCCCGGCTAAACATGCAGCTTCTCAGCGAAAAAGGCGTTCGGTTTGCAATTGATGACTTTGGGACCGGCTACTCTTCTTTGGCGTATCTCAGTGAACTGCCTGTTGATCAGTTAAAAATTGATCAGTCATTTGTGCGTAATATGACGGTCAATCCGAAAAATATGGCGATTGTGCGAACCGTTATTGATATGGCCTATTCAATGGGAATGGAGGTATTGGCGGAGGGCGTTGAAACGGAGGAGCAACGTCTCTCTCTGTTGTCGCAGGGATGTATGTTGTATCAGGGATACTTGATTGGAAGACCACAGATTAACAGTGGGTTTATTGAGCAGATGTTGCGGCAGTCACAGCTCCCGGGTGCAACACTGAATACTTTGGATGGTTCAGAGTAAGAGGGGGGGATTCGGCGGCATTATCTGCCGCCGAATCCGAGGTCAATCAAAGAACAGTGATGGTAATTTTTTCTGACATGACCGGGGGATTGTGTGGCACATGCAGATGGTCGCCCAGTACCAGCTGCAGTGTATGTGTGCCAGGCTCCAGTGTTACCGTTGTCTCGGTCTGGCCTAGGCCAAAATGTGTCACATCAGCGCCTAACGCCTGGCCCAGATCAGGCAAAGAGTCCTTGTTGATCAGCAGATGATGGTGCCCGGTGTTAGGCATCTGGATGCCTGCCGGAGCTACGCCCATACCGCTCAGACCAAAAACAACCTTGAACGTCCGCTCAACAGTTTCGCCATTTGCAGGAGAGACGATATAAACCTGTGCGCCCTCTGGTGCAGCACTTGGCTGGGCCATTAATGCCGCTGAAAGGCCAAGTGCTGCAATAAAACCTGTCAATACCACAATTCTTTGTCTCATAACATTACCCCGATGCTGGCGATCAAAATCGATCATGTTTTTGCAAAGGCGTATTTAATGTTATGTTTGCGGCTTATTCAAGCCTTTGATATTTTGGATGAATCAATTCAGTGCAGGATAGCTCGCCAGCATAGCTCTGAACGCGTTGGCAAACTCCGGCCGGGCACGCTCTTCGTGCATGAACTCACCCGGGGTGACGCTGTGCAGGTGGTTAATCTGACCGGCATAAACCACGCGGCCAGATGCCGATTCTCGCATTTCAACAAGAATGGTTGCTTCGTAACGCAACACCACATCCTGCTCTATGCGCCGCTCAAACGGGTCAATTTGTTCCTGCTCAGGGTTGAGATTAACGTGTCGGTAACTCAGAGTGACTCTCAGCTGGTTCCGATTGTCGTTTCTGCTCAAGCCTTTTTCCTGAAATGCGCGATCAAACTCAACAACGACATAATCTGACAGGAATGCAGGGATTTCCCGTAATTCTATGCTGTACTCACGGTATTCGGCGTAGTTGCCGGGACAGCATACGCTGACCGAGTGACCGATCTGCCCGCCAGTCTGTGCGCAACCTGCCAGCATCAGTAGTGCGAGTAAGGTAGTAGCCGTAAAAAAGCTGTTTTTTCTTATCATGATCTGTCCTCAAATGTGTGTCATCTATTAGCCATATTGGCACGGGATTTGATAGCGTTATTTGATCACGATCAGGTAAATGGTAAAGATTGGAAGAAGATTGGAAGAAGATTGTGAGGCAGGCGGAATAATAAAAACAGCCTTTGGGCTGTTTTTACCCTTCGGGCTTCGCGCTGTCGCGCTCGTTGTAAATTGCTGCGCAATTTATCGAACCAGATCGGTGGCTCTCATCCGCCCCCGGGCACCACATACAAAAAAGCCCCGCTTATGCGAGGCTTTTGCAGGTGGGGCTGGAGGCGGAATAATAAAAACAGCCTTTGGGCTGTTTTTACCCTTCGGGCTTCGCGCTGTCGCGCTCGTTGTAAATTGCTGCGCAATTTATCGAACCAAATCGGTGGTTCTCATCCGCCCCCCGGGCGCCACATACAAAAAAGCCCCGCTTATGCGAGGCTTTTTGAATGTGGTGCCCGGGGGCGGAATCGAACCACCGACACGATGATTTTCAATCATCTGCTCTACCAACTGAGCTACCCGGGCTTGTAACTGTTTGCTTCAGACTTGCTGAATTTGTACGTCCGGGCTGGTGGCCCTGCGAACAAGGCGCGTATTAAAACCGTTGCCGGGCTTTGAGTCAAGTCCGGGAATAAATCTTCTTTGACCGGCGTCCCTTCAGCTCTCAGTCGGCATCCGGGGCTACATAACCGCTGGCGGTTTCAAAATCCTGGTTTGACAGGAATCTATCCATTTGTTCAGTCAGGTATTTCCGGTCGTCGGGTGAGGCCATACTGAGATGTTTTTCGTTTATCAGCATGACTTGTTGTTTTTGCCAGTCTTGCCAGGCTTGGGCGGAGACGTTTTCAAAAATGTCGCGACCTTTGTCGCCCGGATACGGTGGCATAACCAGCCCGGGAAGTTCTTTCTGATACTTTTTACAATAAACGGTACGAGTCATGATGATTCTCCTGGTGGGCAGCCATGCGCTGTAACAATTTTTTGACCGGCGCTGACAGGCCCAGATTAATCCTTGTATCGTCAGATGATGGGGTAAGAGGATACCAGCAAGTGCCCGCGGTTTGTTCGGATATCTGAGGGCGCGACAGTGTAGCGACAACCGGGGTGATGTCCAGATGGAAATGGCTGAAGGTGTGACGAACCACAGGCCAGCAACTTTTAAAACTGGCGCCCTTGTGCTCCAGCCAGGTCTGTACTTCATCGAATGCTGAGAACTCTGGCAGGCTCCACAAACCACCCCACAGGCCGCTGGCAGGACGTTGCTCCAGCAGTACTTCACTGTTGTCCTGTTCGCAAATCAGCATAAAGGTCTGGCGAACTGGTAATGTCTTCCGGGGTTTGCTGACGGGCAGAGACTTCGTTAGATCCAACAACAAGGCCTTGCAGCTATCGGCCAGAGGGCAGCGCGTGCATGCCGGTTTGCTTCTGGTGCAGACGGTGGCGCCAAGATCCATCATGGCCTGAGTGTACGAAGCTACCCGATCATGAGGGGTTGCCTGATCGGCCAGGTGCCACAGTTTTTTCTGGGTGGCCATTTCTCCCGACCAGCTGTTGATGGCGTAATAACGACACAGCACACGTTTGACGTTGCCATCCAGAATCACGCCGCGCTGCCCCATGCTTAGCGCCAGAATTGCCCCGGCAGTTGAGCGACCTATGCCGGGTAACCCGCCAAGTTGCTCAAGAGACGGCGGGAATATCCCATGGTAATGGTCATTTACGATTTGAGCGGTTTTGTGCAGGTTGCGCGCGCGGGCGTAATAACCAAGGCCAGTCCACAAATGCAGGACCTGATCAATGGGTGCTGTGGCCAACACCTCTACGTCAGGGAAGTGCTGCATAAAACGTTGGTAATAGGGGATGACAGTTGTGACCTGAGTCTGTTGCAGCATGATCTCGGACACCCACACACGGTAAGGTGTGGTCTCGCGCTGCCATGGCAGGTCATGGCGGCCGTGCTGGTCAAACCATTGCAGCACGGCCGCCGGGTCCAGTGTATTCATCCCGGATTCCCCGGTATCGGTTGTGTCAGTCAAGAGCATGCGCTCATTGGAAAATACTGCGCAGTCGATCCCGCACGCGTTCAACCTGCGTGCCGACTGCGTCAGCCGCCCTGCGTTCAACCTCGTCGCGGGCTATACGGACAAAGGTCTCACGCACCCGTTGCAGATCGGGACTGCAGTATCTTAGTGCCGGATCGCTGAAGGCTGCATTGCAGCGTACCGGCCACGATACATTCTGGAAATCTTCGCTGACCACCAGGCTTTGTGGCGCAGGTTCACCGAGCACAGTAAAAGCCATCTGATAGTCAAAGCGGCCGTTCTGCAGATCGATACCACCGGTGCCGGCGATATCAAAATTATCCAGCCTCAGGCTCAGAACCTGATTGGTCATCAGCCCGTTGCTGAAGGTAAGTACTGCCTCAGTATTGTTGACCTGGACAACGTCCGGCCATGAGGCTGCCATTTCCCCTCTGGGGCTGAGCACAGAAATTGCTGAAAAAACCTGCTTGAGCAAAGTAATGTTAACGGTGCTTTCGCTCACCTGTAACTGGCTGCTGCCGGTAATGCTGTTGAGCAAGGTGTTTACCGTATTGCCAGTCATCTGATGGGTGGTATTAAGATCAAAGCGCCCGTTAAAAAAACCCAGCGCGGGAATGTCGGCCGTCAGGGCCTCGGCATTGACATTGTTGAGTGCAGTGGCCAACGCTAACTGAGCAGGAGAGCGTCTGGCATTCAGGCGGGCTACCACGTCAAGCGCTCCGCCGTAAAAACCGGCTGAGTCGGCATCAATGGCAAGCTCGCCATTCTCCAGCACCAACCCAAATTGCAGTGGACTGAACTCCAGTCCGCCAATCTTTAAACTTGCGATGTTGTGGCTGCCGCGGATATTCATGCTGTTGAGAAATTCCAGCGGTAGCTCAATATCGGCAACTGGCGCAGTGGGTTGCTCCGCAGAGTCGTCAGGGGTTCCGGTTACTGCAGCGGGCATCCAGCTGTCGATATCAAGACCAGAGCTGTTGAGTTGGTAGGTAACTCGCATGGGGCTGTTATCGCCGGCAAAAACGACGTCGGATTGCAGCATCACCCGCTCACTGCCCGATGCGCCGAGGCCAAGATCAAGCTGCTCTATCCTGAGGCCGCTCAGATCGCCTCGGGCACGCAGCTCCTGTATGCCGAGCCGCTGTTGGTCCGGCGATGGCAGCAGGTTCTCATCGGCAAGCGCAAAGTTGGCGAGCAGATGTGGCAGCGGGAAGTTGTTGCTGCTGAGCCGTGTCTGCCAGCTTAAGTCGCCCAGAAAATCACTGACGCTGATCTCGCCATTGAGAATCAGCGGACTTAAATCCAGTTGCATATCTGTCAACCTGACGCTTCCTGCATCAAAATTCACCGCTGCAGTGGATCGCATGGCGATATCGAACTCATGCCCGGCGGTAGCATCGAGAATCTTCATGGAAACACTCAGCTGGAAGGGTCGGTCCTCCAGGTTGGTTCCAGTACTGTTGATGTCAACATTCTGCAGCGTTGTGTTAATGCCGCGTTGCTGATCCTGCAGCGAGAAGCTGGCATTATGGATTGTGATCTGCTCAATATTCAGATTGACCGGAATCTCATTGGCCGGGCTGCTCTCTGTGGGTGCGGGTGCGGGTGAGTCCGGGCGGTTGACCGGCCAATTGCTGTTGCCCTGACTGTCCACGATCCAGTTGACGTGAAGGTTCTCGGCAAAAAACTCTCCCATTTCCAGTTGCCCGCGCAGCAGCGGCAGGGGGGCCAGTTTTAAGGAGATGGTAGAAAACGAGGCAAGTTCCTGCGGACTGGCCGGGTTAACCAACCTGACATCGTTAATGTTCAGACCGAACACCGGCCGGAAAGTCCAGCTCATATCCCCGGCTATCGTAAGTTGCAGACCGCTCTGGCGTGCTACCAGCGTCTCAAGAGTGCCGCGGTAACGGTTTGGATCAATCACAGTAAATAGTACAAAAACCACAGCGACACTGAATAATACCAGCGCGGCAACTACAACAATGAGAAATTTCAGTAATTTATTCATGAGTTTGCCCCGCTCCTGTGAACTGACGACCGCCGTCTTGCGACAGTGATGTCATTTCGGTGATTTCCCTGCATCTGCTGCCAAAAGTGTAACGGATTGCCCGGGCCATTGCACCGCCAGCCCTTTGGCTGCCCGGTTGGGGCCCGCGGTTTATACGCCGGATATGCTGAGAAGACCGGCAAGCTGGCCGATCCATGCACGACAGGCGTATAATGCCGCCGCTATATAGTCTTTCCGACATATCTATCAGGATCAACCCCAATGGCAGAGCAGGCATTAAATCGTCAGGCCTCAGTAGAGCGTAATACCAAAGAAACGCAGATCCGGGTCACCGTAAATCTGGATGGTACCGGCATTCTGAAGTGTCAGACCGGCGTTCCATTTCTTGACCATATGCTGGATCAGGTTGCCCGTCACGGTCTGATAGACATGGATATTCACGCTGTTGGCGATCTGGAAATCGATGCTCACCACACGGTTGAGGATCTGGGGATTACGCTGGGCCAGGCATTTAACAAGGCGCTCGATCGCAAGGGCATCCGTCGGTATGGGCATGCATACGTACCGTTGGATGAAGCCTTGTCACGCGTTGTAATCGATTTCTCCGGCCGTCCCGGTCTGGAGTATCACGTACCTTACACACGTGGTTCTGTCGGTGGTTTTGATGTCGACCTGTTCTACGAATTTTTCCAGGGTTTTGTTAACCACGCATTGATCACTCTGCATGTTGATAACCTGCGTGGGCACAATACCCACCACCAGATCGAAACTGTATTTAAAGCTTTTGGTCGCGCTTTGCGCATGGCGATGGAAATTGATCCACGCAGCGCGGATGTGATTCCGTCAACCAAAGGCAGTCTCTGAGAATCTGATGCGCTGATTTTTTGCCCTGAAAGCAGGTAATCAGCGCAGGACCTTCTGATCATGAACAATGTTGCAGTTATTGATTATGGAATGGGCAATTTGCATTCCGTATCAAAAGCACTTGAAAGTCTGGGTAACGACGTGCGCGTTACCATAACCAGCGATGCTGATGTCATTCTGAGTGCCGACCGGATTGTATTCCCCGGTGTAGGTGCCATCCGCGACTGTATGGCTGAAATTCGCCGGCTGGGTGTCGATGCCATAGTGAGCGAAGCCGTGGCGGCCGGTAAACCTGTTCTGGCCATTTGTGTTGGCATGCAGGCTTTGATGGACTTCAGCGAAGAGAACGGACATGTCGAATGTCTTGGAATCCTGCCTGGCGAAGTAAAACGTTTTGGCGGCTCCGGTGTGTTGTTTGATGCTGAGGGTGAACGTCTCAAAGTGCCGCACATGGGCTGGAACAATGTCAGACAGATGACCGGCCACCCGCTTTGGCAAGGCATTGACGACAACAGCCGTTTCTATTTTGTACACAGCTATTTTGTTGAGCCGGCTGACCACAGTCAGCTGGCCGGTGAGACTGAATATGGTCATCGCTTTGCGGCTGCTTTAAGTAAAAACTCTCTGTTTGCCGTTCAATTCCATCCCGAAAAAAGCCAGCATTGCGGATTGCAGCTGTTGCGCAATTTTTTGGCCTGGGATGGTCAGTGCTGATTCCATTGCGAATGAACTTATATACCCTTCGTATCAAGAAACTGCTTTAAAGGAACAACAATGCTGGTAATTCCTGCAATCGATCTGAAAGACGGCCAATGTGTGCGACTGCGCCAGGGCCGCATGGAAGATTCCACGGTATTCTCTGATGATCCGGTGAAAACCGCCGGTCACTGGCGTGCGCAGGGTGCCCGTCGTCTGCATCTGGTTGACCTGAATGGTGCATTTGCCGGGGAGCCGGTTAACGGCGCAATTGTTGAAGCAATTGCCAAGGCTTATCCCGATCTGCCGCTGCAAATTGGTGGTGGTATCCGCGATCTGAAAACCATCGAATACTATCTGAATGTCGGCGTGCAGTACGTCATCATCGGCACACAAGCTGTGCGTCATCCGCCGTTTGTGGCGGAGGCGTGTAAGGCGTTTCCGGGCCGTATTATTGTTGGGCTTGATGCCAAAGACGGGTGGGTTGCCACTGACGGCTGGGCGGAAGTGTCCACCGTCAATGTGGTGGATCTGGCACGTCGGTTTGCTGACGATGGTGTTGAAGCTATCATTTATACCGACATCGCCCGCGACGGTATGATGCAGGGTGTGAATGTGGAAGCCACATTGCGACTTGCGCGGGCGTCCACCATTCCCGTGATCGCATCAGGTGGTGTCAGTCGTATGGAAGACATTAAAGAACTGATCAGCGTGGCGCGTACCGACACCGGCGCAGGCATTTCAGGTGCAATCACCGGCCGCGCCATTTACGAAGGTGCGTTGGATCTGGCGGCGGCACAACGCTATTGTGATGAACAACGCAGCAATCAGCAGCAATAAATTACAGGACATATCATGGCACTGGCAAAACGTATTATTCCTTGTCTCGATTGCGACAAAGGCCGTGTTGTAAAAGGTGTGAAGTTTCTGGATATCCGGGATGCCGGCGATCCGGTGGAAATTGCCCGCCGTTACAGCGATGCCGGTGCTGACGAAATTACCTTTCTGGATATTACCGCATCACACGAAGGCCGTGAAACAACAGTTAAAACCGTTGAAGCAATTGCCTCGCAGGTATTTATTCCGCTAACAGTGGGTGGCGGCATCCGAACGCTGGAAGATATCCGCACCATGCTGAATGCTGGTGCAGATAAAGTTTCTATCAATACAGCAGCCGTCACTAATCCCGAGTTTGTGCGTCAGGCTGCGGAAAAATTTGGCTCGCAATGTATTGTTGTTGCTGTGGATGCCAAGAAAGTCAGTACGGAAGGTGAGGCTGATCGTTGGGAGATATTCACCCACGGTGGTCGCAAGCCAACGGGCCTTGACGCTATTGAGTGGGCAAAGAAGATGGTGAGTTATGGTGCCGGTGAAATACTGTTAACCAGTATGGATCGCGACGGCACCAAAATAGGGTTCGACCTGGCACTGAATCGCGCCATCAGTAACGCAGTTGACGTGCCTGTGATTGCATCAGGTGGTGTAGGTAATCTGCAGCATCTGGTGGACGGCGTATTACACGGCGGTGCAGATGCAGTGCTGGCAGCCAGTATTTTTCACTTTGGCGAGTACAGCATTCCCGAGGCCAAACAATATATGGCTGACCGTGGCATTACCATGCGGCTGTAGCTTTTACCGGGTCTGGTTTCTGCAATTGCGCAATCATTGTTGATGCCGATATCAGCTGGATGTTTTGAGCGGCCAGCCATGGCAGCGCGGCTTCAAGATAAGTCAGTGTTTCCGGATAAGGATGTCCTATCACAACTGCAAAACCTTGTTTGTGCGCCAGCGCCAGTGCGCGTCTGAATTCAAAATCGATGGCCTCTGCAGTCTGGACATTGTCCAGAAACACATGACGACGCAGTGCGGGCACCTGGTATTGCTCTGCCGTCGTCGCTGCAACGCTGGCATTTGTTGTGACGCTGTCTACAAAATAAAGTCCATGTTGTTTTAATTCCTGCATCACCCACTGCATGGGTTGTGCTGCTGCGGTCAGCTCGCTGCCGGTGTGATTATTTACGCCTTTGATATGAGGGATGTCGGCCAGCGCCAGGCGCAATGTGTGCAGGAACTCTTCTTCGTTTTGCAGTAAGGTCAGGCCGCCCTCGCCAAGATCCATGCCTGAAAGATTGCTCATCGGTGCGTGCAGCATCACTTCTTTGTGGGCGCGGTGTGCCGCTTCTGCCAATGTTTTGCCGTGAGGTGTGTAGGGAATAACTGCGTAGGTTACCTGTCCGGGCAGATTGATAGCGCGCCGTCCTGCTTCTGCGTTGTAGCCGATATCATCAAGAATCAGCACCAGTTTTGCAGAGGGCTCAGAAGGCACTTCTGTTTCTGTTCTGCCATCCGCAATCACAACACCTGACCGGTCAGGAGACTCGAAAGTAATTGACGGCTCAGGTTCAATGTCCGGTGCGGTACCTTGTTCGGTATGCGTGGGATCAGTCGCGCTGAGATCCTGAAGGTTATGTGACTGTGGTTCATGTTCCTGCAGGCTGTGTTCATAGCCCGGTCCTGCTGGAGTCAGCAGACTGATTGCCAGCAGGATCAAACCACCAGCCAACAGCAGATGAATATTGGTGGGTTGTTTAATAAATTTCTGCCAAAGCGCCTTCACAGATTCAAGCATGTTTTATTCTTCAAGACCTGTTTGTTCCGGAGTGAGCGCTTCGGTCGGTGCCGGATCTATGCTGCCCGACCGTACTCGCTGACGTCCGCTCTCCATGATGTTCCAGCCTTTTAACAACGTCAGTGCTTCGTTAAGCTGGTAATCACTCACCACAACCTGTTCACCTGACGTGATGGGAACCGGCGTAGAATTGTTTTCCGATTCATTGTTGCCGGGCAGATGGCCTTCCAGATCGCGTTCGGAGTAAATGCCCCGACGATTGGTTGAGCGGGTTACCAGGGCTTCATCAACAATAATGTCGGGCACAATTCCCGATGCCTGAATTGAGCGGCCATCAGGGGTAAAGTACAGCGATGTGGTGAGTTTCAATGCGCGTTCATTGTTCAGCGGCAAAACTGATTGTACGGAGCCTTTACCAAAACTGCGTGTGCCCATGATGACACCGCGGCCCTGGTCCTGCAGCGCGCCTGCAACAATTTCTGCGGCAGATGCGGAGCCGGTATTAATCAGAACCACCAGCGGAACGCCTTCGCTGGGATCACCCGGGGTTGCATAAAAATTACCATCGGAATCGGCAAAGCGGCCATCGGTATATACGATGCGCCCGCCGGTAAGAAACGCATCAGCAACTTCCACCGACGCCTGCAACACACCGCCGGGATTGTTGCGAAGGTCGAGCACCAGACCTTTTAAGGGGCCAGCTGTCTGTTTTAATTCTGCCAATGCTTTCAAGGTTTCTTCACCCGTGTTGGTACGGAATTGTGCAATGCGCAGATAACCGTATCCGGGCTCCAGAACGCGATGACGCACACTGGTAGCGGCAATAATTTCGCGGGTTAAAGTCAGATCGATCGGCTCCATTTCGTTTCTTCGCATCAGAGTCAGTCGCACCGACGTTCCGGGCTCCCCGCGAAGCTGGCCCACAGCATCATTTACCAACATGTCGCGTACCGGGCGGCCATTGATTTCAACAATCAGGTCACCGGGCATGACGCCGGCGCGCGCGGCAGGCGAGCCGTCTATCGGAGTGATCACCTTGATGTAACCGTCTTCTTCGCCCACTTCGATACCCAGTCCGCCAAACCCGCTTTCAGTATTTTCCTGCAGGTTGTCGTAATCGTCGGCGCTAAGATAGGCTGAGTGCGGATCCAGTCCGGCCAGCATGCCGCGGATCGCATAATTGATCAGAGTCTGGTCGTCGACTTCCTGCACATATGCGCTGCGGATAGTTTCCAGCGCTTCGGCAAACAGGCGCACTTCAGCCAGAGGTAAAGGCCGTGGAGTACTGACCTCCTGCGCGCCGGCAAATTGGTTGCCGATTAGCAGGCCAGCACAAATCGCCGCTGTTTTGCCTAATCTAAAGCTGCGTGGAAAACTCATTATCGCTCCTGCCACCTGGCCTGAATGCCTGTTGGCACTGGCCACCATAATAGACTTAAAACTTCAGGCAAACCTGTAAATTCTGTTGTCCTGTGATTAATTCTGCTGTTCCAGCCATTCGACCGGATTCAGCGTGTCGCTGTTGCGCCGTATTTCAAAATAGATCCCGGGTTCACCGCTTCCGCCATCGCTGCCGGACAGTGCCAATGGTTCACCGCGGTTGACCCAGTCACCGCTGTGTTTGATCAATTGTTGGTTGTGCGCATAAAGGCTGATATACGAGTTGCCATGGTCAACTACCAGCAGATTGCCCGAACCGCGCAGCCAGTCAGAGAACACCACGCGACCCGGGTGAATGGCACGTACCGCAGACCCGGTGTCGGCGGCAATGATAATACCCTGACGACGCAGCTGGCCATTACTGTAAGGCTGGCCGAAGCGGGCCAGCAGACTGCCGGCAACCGGCCATGGCATGCGACCTTTGGCTTCGGAAAATGGTGTCAGATCCTCTATTTCAGGAATATCGATAATAACCCGATTGATTTCTTCGATCAGTGCCTGCAAGCCGTCGCGGTCTTCCTGCAGTTGGGTCAGTTCAGTGCCGCGTGCCGCCATTTCAGAGTTAAGGCGGCCGATCAAAGCCTGGCGCTCGGACTGTCGGGCGATCAGGCTATTTCCCTGTTCCTGCAGCTCGGCTGTGGTTACGTCAAGCTGCTGACTGGCATTAGCAATCTCTGACTGCGCTTGTCTGAGTGTGCCTATGGTCACGAGCCAGCGGTTTATCTGCTGTAATCGTTCCTGATTAAATGCCTCAAAGTACACCAGCATACGTTGGGCAATGGCAGGATCCTGTTGATTCAACAGTAATTTAAGCTGGCTGTCCGAGCCTGCCAGATAACTTGCTTCAAGCGCGCTCGCGAGTTCGGCGCGCTGAGCTTCGCTTTCAGCCAGCAGGGGCTCAATCTCACCGTCCAGGCGTCGGATATCGGCTTGCAGCTCCAGCTGCCGTGCCTGGTTTTCTTCAATACCGGTCTGGATGCCGGTAAGCTGCTGATCAAGCTCTGCCAGCGCAGCCTCTTCGCTGGAGCGTTGTCTTCGGGTCTGCTGTAGCCACTGTTCTATGGTGCTGATTGCATTGCTGACCTCTTCCAGTTGCTGCCTTGCTGCCAGCTCGGAGTCAGAAGGCTGGGCTGCAGTGAGCGCGCTAAAAAGCGAGCAGCACAATGCAACAAGCGTCAGCCGGTAGCCCACCGGGTTTATAAGGCCGCAGTTGGTGTATCTCATGAGGCCATCAGTATGTGTCCCGTCATTTCTGCCGGAACGCTCATGCCCATCAATGTCAGCATGGTGGGGGCGATGTCGGACAGGCTGCCCTGGCGGGTAAATCGCCATGGGCCGCTGCCAACGTAAACCAGTGGCACCGGGCCGCTGGTGTGGGAGGTCAAGGCTTGACCGGTAGTTGGGTCCATCATTTGCTCAACATTGCCGTGGTCAGCCGTGATCAGGCACTGGCCGTCGGTGTCGCG
The DNA here is from genome assembly GCA_030651695.1 of Pseudohongiella sp. Classification (GTDB taxonomy): domain Bacteria; phylum Pseudomonadota; class Gammaproteobacteria; order Pseudomonadales; family Pseudohongiellaceae; genus Pseudohongiella. The sequence continues at coordinate 120,701 of JAUSCD010000005.1, forward strand.
GATGGCCTTCATCAGGCGTCCGAGGCAGATATCGAGTGCCTCTACTGCTTTCACTGCGGCGTCGAAATTGCCGGTATGACCAACCATATCGCCGTTGGCGTAGTTGCAGATGATGGCATCGTACTTGCCCGAGCGTATTGCTTCTTCCAGCTTGTCAGTGACCTCGAACGCGCTCATTTCAGGTTGCAGGTCATAAGTGGCTACTTGCGGAGAAGGCACCAGTACGCGGTCTTCACCGACAAAAGGATGTTCGCGGCCGCCGCTGAAAAAGAACGTCACGTGAGCGTATTTTTCGGTTTCTGCAATGCGCAGCTGAGTGCGGTTCCGACTGGCCAGATACTCGCCAAGGCTGTTGTTTAATACTTGCGGCTTATAGGCGACTTTTACAAACTGGTTCAGATCCGCAGAATATTCAGTCAGGGTGACAAAGCTGGCCAGCTTTGGTTGTGACTTGCGGACAAAGCCGTCAAACGCAGGATTAACAAAAGCATTCGTCAACTGGCGGGCACGATCGGCGCGGAAGTTCATGAACACCACGCAGTCGCCGTCGTTTAATGTCACCGTTGCGTCGGCAGGGGCGCAAACACGGGTTGCTTTGACAAACTCATCGTCCTCATTGCGGGCGTAAGCGTTGTTGAGAGCTTCTTCGACAGAGGCGGCCTGAAACTGCGCTTCACCTGTTGTCATCAAGTCATACGCTGTTTGCATACGATCCCAGCGCTGGTCTCTGTCCATCGCAAAATACCTGCCAATGACAGACACCACGCGTCCCAGACCTGCATCACGCAGAGCCCGGTCGGCCAGTTGCAGCGATGGCATGGCACTGCGTGGCGGCATGTCGCGGCCGTCAAGGAAGGCATGCAGATAAACCTGCTTTACGCCTTGCTGTTGCGCCAGACGAATCATAGCCAGAATGTGCTCTTCGTGGCTGTGGATGCCGCCGGGAGACAGTAAACCAAACAGATGCAAGGCTTTGCCGGATGACGCAGCTTTTTGTGCAACTGAAACCAGTGTTTCATTTTTGTAGAAGCCGCCCTCAGCGATTTCCTTGTCTATCATCGTCAGGCTTTGATACACCACCCGGCCCGCGCCCAGATTCATGTGGCCGACTTCCGAGTTGCCCATCTGCCCGCCGGGCAACCCAACATCCATGCCCGATGTTGAAATCAGCGTGTGCGGGCATTCCTTCCACAGGGAATCCCAAACCGGTGTATGTGCTGCGGCAATGGCATTGGAGTCGGTCTCTTCCCGGTAACCCCAGCCATCCAGAATCAGTAACAGTGCCGTTCGTTTGGGTGTGGTAGTGGTCATGGTTAAAGAGTCCCTGATAAGTTCTTGTAACAGTGTTGTAAAACAGGACGGCTATTATCCGTGATTCCCACGGGGTGAACCAGAGCCAATTCCGTGCTTGTATAAGCAGTGAGCGCGTGTACCAATGCCCGGCGCAGGCGTGTATACTTCGCCACTTTGTTCTTGAAGGTTGATATCACGATGGCGCAGTTTGTTGAGTTTGTGGGCAATAACTGGATACTGGCCAGCCTCTGGCTGGTGTTGCTGACCGCCTTCATCATGTACCAGACCAAGGCTGGCGCAAAGTCTGTTAGTACACAGGGCGCTGTGATGCTGATCAACCGAAAAGATGGTGTGGTACTGGATATCCGTGATAAAAAGGAATTCGAAGCAGGACATATCGTAGATGCGATCGGTATTCCGTCCAGCAAACTCAGTGCTCGCTTGCCGGAGCTGGAAAAATTCAAGGCCCGGCCAGTGATTGTTGTGTGCAAAATGGGGCAGCACTCAGGTGAGGCCTGCAAAACCCTGGCAAGTGCGGGCTTCACCGAAGTGGTGCGCTTGCAGGGTGGGATGGCTGAATGGCGTGGGCAGAATCTGCCGGTGGTAACAGGGTAATCCGCAACAATACCTGCCGCTCTGATGCGGCAATTTTTATTAATCAAATCAGAACGTAAGAGAGATAGTTAGATCATGGCAGAGAACGACAACAATCAGAACGGTGCTGCAGAAGCAGCGCAGCCCCAGGGTCCAATGTTCGCGCTGCAGCGCATCTACCTGAAGGACTGCTCCTTTGAATCACCAAAAAGCCCGGACGTGTTCCGTGGCCAGTGGGCGCCAAAAATCGCCTTCAACCTGAGCACTCGCAACGAGAAGCTTGCCGATGGCGTATACGATGTTGTGCTGCGCATGACCATTGAAGCCAAACACGACGAGACTGTAGCCTTCCTGGTGGAAGTTCAACAGGCCGGCATCTTCACCTGTGAAGGTTTTGCTGATGCAGATCTGGAACGTGTGCTGGCAACTGTTTGCCCGAACATTCTGTTCCCGTACGCACGTGAAACCATCGATGCATTGGTTGTTCGCGGCAGCTTCCCGGCCGTGATGCTGGCGCCGGTGAATTTTGATGCGGTTTACGCGCAATCCAAAGCGCAGGCTGAGCAGCAAGCAACTGCCTGATTCTTATCTCAAGAGATAAAAATTGTGGCAAAAAGCCGCGCCTTTTATTCGGGTGCGGCTTTTTTTATTCCTGTTATTTCAGGTTGTTGAAGTTGCCCTGTCGAAGCGCTTCGTAAAGCGCGATTGCAACTGTGTTAGATAGATTCAGGCTGCGGCTGTTTTCCTGCATCGGCAGCCTCAGTTTTTGATGCGCCGGGAGCGAATCCAGAATATTTGGCGGCAATCCGCGGGTCTCTGGTCCGAACAAAAGGCCGTCGCCATCGCTAAAAGAGGCTTGATCATAACGGGTGCGGGCTTTAGTGGTGAAGGCAAAAAGTCGTTGCGCAGGACAATTTGCCACAAATGTCTCCCAATCCGGCCATCTGAACACCTGACTCATTTCGTGGTAGTCGAGACCTGCACGTTTCACGCGTTTTTCGTCCAGCTCAAACCCCAGAGGTTCGATCAGATGAAGACTTGCGCCCGTGTTTGCTGCCAGACGTATAACGTTTCCCGTGTTAGGGGGTATCTCTGGTTGAAATAGAACTATATGTATCAAAGGAGTAGATTCGTGATTTAAAGTAAGTATTAATTCAATTTGACCCCAAATATACCCCTGAAGTCAGGGCCTTGCTATAGATTACAGCGGGTTAACCTTTATAATTTGCGCATACTTTGAAACGCCGGAGATTGTTGAGTGCTGGAATTGTTTGGACGAAAAAAACGGGTAGAAGGCCTGATCGGTTTGTCCATCAATGATTCCCGCATTTCGCTTGCGCACATAACCCGCGGGCGAGATGAACTGATGCTGGAGAAATGTCTTCGGCAGCCGATCGAAAAGCCGGGCGAGGCGCGTGAAACGTTGGCCCGCCTGGTTGATGAGCATGGTCTGGTCAAGGCAGCATGCTCGTGCATACTCTCTCCGGGTGATTACAATATCTATCTGGTTGAAGCTCCGCAGGTTGAGGATGACGAAGTCAGCTCCGCAGTTCGCTGGAAGATCAAGGATCTTCTGGATATGCCGGTTGATGACGCTGTGATTGATGTATTTCCTGCTCCGGAACATGCCTTTCAGGGGCGCAGCAAAATGCTGTATGCCGTGGCGGCTTCGCGGCCCCAGATCGAACAACTGATTTCGACTGTGGATCGCGCAGGTTTGGCACTGCACTCGATTGATATACCGGAAATGGCCATGCGCAATATTACAAGCCAGTTTATGGACGATCGCAACGGACTGGCCTTCATTTCGCTTAAACAAAGCGGGAGCACGCTGAACATCACCCGCAATGGTCAGCTTTTTCTGACGCGGCGCATTAATACACCTATCGGTCCTGACGCGCTCATGCAGAACGACTGGGATATGTTGCGAGACCGTCTGGCGCTGGAGATTCAACGGTCGCTGGATTATTTCGAAAGCCAGATGGGCCAGAGTCCGGTGTCGCAAATCATGATTGCACCACGTGAGCGGGATACTGAGTCGATGATGAATGCATTGGCAGACGCGCTGGCGTCACCGGTTGGTGTGGTTGATTTTGTTCATGACTTGCCCGCTCGGGACGATATTACATTAGAGACAAAAGGCGCCTGCATGATGAGTATTGGCGCCGCACTGCGTACTGATCTGGAAGGGGTATCCCTGTGATGCAGAGTGGTGTTCAGCAAATAAATCTGTACTTGCCCGAGTTGCGTCCGAGGCGTGATCTGGTTACGGCTGCGAGGTTTGTGCAGGTTATTGCTGTGATGATTGCTGTCATGATGTTGTTTGGAACATTTAACCTCTGGCAACGGTCGGCAGTGCGCTCAGACCTGGCAGAAGTGCAGGCGTTGGTCGCAGTGCAGACGGCTCGCACGGAGCAGGTCGAGAGGGATGTTGCTGCACGAGCAACCGATCAGATATTGGTAAGCGAAATGAATGCGCGCGAGCAGAGAATTGCTCAGTCGCGAGAGCTGTATGACTTCATGAATACGTCAAATCTTGGCAATCTGAATGGGTTTTCAGCGCATTTGATGGATTTTTCCCGGGCGTCGTTCCCGGGTTTGTGGATTACCGCGCTCACTATCAGCGGCAATGCTCACGCCGTTTCTCTTCGGGGTAATGCGCAAGAGGCTGCTATGTTGCCTGACTATGTCAGTCGACTGGCTGCGGGCCAGAGTGAAATTCGGAACAAGCGATTCGGGAGGCTGTCGACTACTTTGGCGTCTGCGGAATCCGGAACTTTATACCAATTTGTGCTGGAGACTAACTAGTGAGTCTTCAATACAAGTTACGGGAATTAGGGGATCAGTTTGACGCCAGGCCGGCGTTGGAAAAAGCGCTTGTGGCTGGTCTTGTGCTGATTGGTATGGTCTGGCTGTTTTTTGCATTGCTGGCAACTCCTGTCCAGTCGGAAATTACAGCAATTGCAAATCAGTTAACGCAGGCACAAAACCAGTTGAGTGCGCTTGAACAGCGAGAGCAGGCGGCAATCTCCGCAAGTGCAACAGATCCAAATGAGCCTGTCCGTGTTCGCATAGCGCTCGCGATTGAGGCTCAGCGTAATCTGGATGGCGAGATTCAGCAGCTTGCCGGCAATCTGGTAACACCTCAGTCGATGACCCGGGTGCTGACCTCCATTCTGGAGCGCCAGTCTGGTTTGACGCTGATCAGCATCGATAACAGCGCTCCACAATTGGTGCAAAGCTCAGATGCTACGGCAGGTACGGGAAATTCCAGTCAGGCCCGTCAGCGAATCTTCAAGCACAGTCTTAATGTGCAGCTGGAGGGTGACTATCTCAGCTTGATTGGATATTTGCGACGAATCGAAGGATTCCCGGAACGCTTCTTCTGGGATCAGTTGAGCTTTACACAAACCGAATGGCCTAGAGCCCGCATCAGTATCCAGTTGCATACGCTCAGTACCGAGGAGGGTTTTGTAGGTGTTTAGATGCCAGAAGCCAGCCGCAACGTTGATAGCAGTGCTTATTGTGATGGTGGGCTATAACGCCGCTCGCGCTCAAATGATCGAAATTAACGGCGAGATTTTCAGAGACCCTACTCAGCCGCCAAATATTGTGTATCAGGAGGTTGCTGCGGCCAGTATCAGCGATGCGCCGAGGATTAATCTGAGCAATTTCAGTCTCAGTTTTGTGCGTAGTGGCGGTTTGAACCCAGTAGCGGTCATCAATGATCGCACGGTGACTGAGGGTGATGTAATTGACGGTGTTGTCATTGCCGCTATCAGGCCGGGCGCTGTGGTATTGATGATAGAAGGTGAAGAGCAGGTATTGAATTTGTTTGGCAGGCCTGTCAGGCAAGCCGTTGAGTAAATAAAGGTCAAATTCGTTGCGGCGAATCTGATCTGATGGAGAGTCAATGTTATTTAGTGGAAATACATATGAGCAAGTACTGCGTCCAGGCAAGGCCCTTGTGGCCCTGATTCTGGTGTTCCCGTTGTACGCCTGTTCTATGAGTGGTGGCCGCCCAACGCCTGATACTGCATTGCTTGACACGATGCAGGATGTGTTGAGAGACGCGGCTGCGGCTTATGAGCCACAAAGTGTTGTGCCCGATGAACTGGCATTGCGTGAGCTTATTCCCGGACTGTCCTTGAGTGACGAGCTGCTGGCACCTGTTGCTGAGCGTTTTAATGTTGTTGCTGTTCAGGAATCTGCGCGCGACTTTTTCAACAATCTGGTCGCAGGCACTGACTACGGCGTGATAACAAGCCCCAATGTGGCAGGTGAGATCAGTATTAACCTGCCCAACGTTACCATTGACGAGGTTATGCAGACCGTTCAACAGATTTATGGTTTCCAAATAGAACGTCGTGGAATGATTTATCAGATTCAGCCGCGCACCATGCAGACACGTATTTTTAGCATTGATTATCTGAATGTTTCCCGCCAGGGCAGTTCAAGCGCCAGCGTCCGAAGTCAGGCGAGTGGCGGATCTGGTAGTGGGTCGGGCGGCGGTTCCGTCGGCGGCGGGGTCGGGGGCTCAGGTGGTGGCTCATCCGGCGGTGATGGCGGTAGCGGTGGAGCAGTTGGTGGATCCGGCGGTGGCGGGCAAGTCACAACCAGTACCGAAACCGATTTCTGGATGGATATTCAGGAGACGCTTGAGAGCATGCTGAAGATAGATGCGGGCAGGACTTCGCCGGGCAGTGGACTGCTGACAGGCCTTGGCGCGGGCGCATCATCAGTGGCGGAGCAGATTACCAGAGTAGTTGTTCAGCCGCAGGTCGGTTTGGTGATGGTCACGGCTTTCCCGGACCAGTTGGCCCAGGTGGAAGAATACATCAACACAGCTCAGGAGATTCTTTCAAGAGAAGTCACCATTCAGGTCCAATTCCTGGAAGTAGTTCTGAACAAAGGCTTCCAGTCAGCAATCGATTTCGATACGTTTGGACCGGAAGGCTCCAGTGTAAATTCAATTACTGGCGAATTTGGAAGCGGTAGCAACGGGATTGGAATTGACGGCATTTCGAATCCATTGGCAATTGCGACCAATTTCACAGACTTCAATGCTGTGTTCCGCGTGCTTGAGTCACGCGGAACAACACAGGTTTTGTCCAGCCCCAGTCTGAAAGTCCTGAACAATCAAAAGGCACTGTTTCAGGATGGTGACCAAGAGTATTTTCAGACCAGTGTGGGTTCTAACACGATCAGCACTGGCAGTTCGACCACACAGTCGTCTGCCAGCGGTTTGCAGCAGTTTTTCTCCGGCATTTCAATGGACATTACACCGCAGATCAGTGCAGACGGAACAATCACTCTGCACGTGCATCCGACCATCACCACCGTGTCAGAGCAGACCAAACCGATTTCAGGCGAACAGGTTCCCTTGGCCCGGACTTCGGTCAGGGAGTTGGACAGTATCATTCGCGCGCAGGATGGCCGTATAGTGGTGCTCGGTGGTTTGGCATATGAGCGTAGTGTAGACGATGCTGCGGGAATTCCTTTAGCAAACGACCTGCCAGTCATTGGCGCAGCATTTGATCAGCGTCGCCGCAGTACAGTAAAGAGTGAATTTATCATTCTGCTCCGCCCTGTGATCGCAAGCGCACAATCCGAGCAGCAATTGCTTCGTGAACGAGACAATCGAATGCGTGAAATCAATCAGTCAATTAATCCGTTTTCCAACTAAGCAGGCAGGGTAGTAAAGAGCTCATGTACCTGGAACATTTTGGAATAAAGGAACTCCCGTTTTCGTTAACTCCGAACACGGAATTTTTCCTCAACATGGCCAGTTATCACAAAGCCTACAATATGTTGATGGTATCCATTGCCAACAAGGAAGGATTCATCAAAGTGGTAGGTGAAGTGGGCACCGGCAAAACCATGCTATGCCGTAAAGTGCTCAATTCTCTTGAGGAAACACCGGGTGCATTTGTAACTGCTTATATCGCAAATCCAGTGTTGAGCCCAAAAGGATTATTTCTGGCGTTTGCCGAAGAGTTGGGTATAGATGCGGACACCGATGTTGGCCACCACAGTCTGCTCAAGCGCATCACCAAGGTGTTGATGCAGCATGCTACTGACGGGCGCCAGGTCATTTTATTCATTGACGAAGCTCACGCCATGCCAGAGAAGACGCTGGAAGCTCTGCGCCTGCTGACAAATCTTGAAACCGAGCAGGCAAAATTGTTTCAGGTGGTCATGTTCGCACAGCCTGAGCTGGATGAAATGTTGCGCATGAAGTCGCTGCGACAGTTGCTTCAGCGCATCACGTTCTCCTACAAGCTTGAGACATTGGACAGAGAAGGGTTGGAGCGTTATGTCAGCCACCGTATGGCTACGGCCGGATACAACGGGGGCTCGGTATTCAGTTCTTCAGCTTTGGACGATCTATTCAAGGCCTCAGGCGGCATTCCGCGAGTCGTCAATATTTTATGCCACAAAGCTCTCATGGTTGCATTCGGGCGCGGAGAACGCATGGTAGAACGTGAGCACATGCGAAAGGCGATAGAGGACACAGAAGGTGTAGTGTTGCCAGGCCGCCGCAACATACGTCAACTGGCTGCTGCCAGTGTGTTGATGGGCGCAGCAGGTGTGGCGCTATTGGTTTATTTACTGACCTTTTATCTGAATTAATATCTGACATCAGTACCTTAATTGGCACAGGAACAAACGACCCATGAGTCTTGTTAATGACATGTTGCGTGATCTTGATGCACGAAGGCGCGATGCGCCTTCACACGCTGTTGGTGCTGAAAAACTGGTGCCGGCAGCGGAGCGTGCAGCAAAAGAGGAGCGTAGCCGACTTGGTGTTTTTGCCGTGCTGATGGCTTTGGTGCTCGCAGGATTGTTAGTGATTTATCTGGCGTTGACAAATGCTGGCTCTACCCGGATACCGCCACCAGGACAGATTGTCCAGGTGGCTGAAACGCCAGTATCAGACAGTGTGGCGATGGCAGAACCCGAGCTTGTTGCACAATCAGAGATACAGGCCGTATCCCAGGTAACCCCGGATGCCTTATCTCAGTTGGAACTCAGGTTGCAGCAACTCGAAGCACAGAACCAGTCCCTGCTTGCTGCACAGCAGCGAGAGCAGGCTCAGGCTTACAATCCCCCCACTCCTGCCCCAGAGCAAACAGCAGAGTCCCTTCTGCAAAATAGTAGTGTAGCCAGTAGTCCGGCGATTTCCCAATCGTTCAGTCAGGAATGGGCGGACGCCCCCGCGCAATCGACCGACCCGGCCCCTGTACAGCAAAATACCTCTCAAATGAATGTTGCTGCCAGCACAACCCGGAGTCCGCGGGCACTTGATTTTCAAGACAGAGACCGACAGCAGGTTCAACTCGCCTTACAGCAATGGGCCAGTGGCCAGCAGTTGACGGCTTTACAGACACTGGATTCGTTTGCGCATCAGAACCCGGATGCACATCAAAGCCGTGAGACGCTGGCAAAGTTGTTGTTGCAGCAGGGTGAGTCGGAGCGCGCCATGCATGTTGTTGAGCTTGGTTTGGCATTGTCCCCGAATAACAACGCTTACCGTAAAATTAAGGCCAGACTGTTAGTGGCAGACGGCCGTGCTTCAGACGCTGTAGCATTGTTAACAAATCTTGCTCCTTCGGTCAGCACCGATTCCGAGTATCACGACCTGATGGCAAGCAGTTATATGGCAAATCAACAATACGACTTTGCTGCTCAGACCTACCGAACGCTTTTGCAGCAGAACGCCGGAGAGGGCCGCTGGTGGTATGGTCTTGCTGCGGCACTGGATGCGCAGGGTTTAGCCCAGGATGCGGCCTTGTCCTACGAGCGCGCGCTGCAACAGGCGAACCTGACAGCCGGTTTGAGACAAGCCAGTCAGCAACGTTTGCAGTTGATTCGCCAAAGCTCGGCAGCGAGATGACGGGGCTAAGTATGGCCATCAAACAAAAAATCAGGATCGGCGATCTGCTCGTCCAAAATGGCGTGATCTCAGAAACGCAACTGCAACAAGCACTGGCCAAACAGAAATCAACAGGTCAGCGCCTTGGCCGAACCCTGATCAATCTCGGGTTTGTGCAGGAAGACAAATTTCTTGGTTTCCTTTCCGAGCAACTCAAGCTGCCGTTTGTTGATATGCGGCGCTTCAAGTTCGAGAATGCGGTTGTGCAGCGCCTGTCTGAAACTCATGCACGACGATTTCGAGCAATCGCCCTGTCTGAGAAAAACGGCATGCTGCTGGTCGGTATGGTCGATCCAACTGACATCTACGCTGTGGATGCTCTCGAACGTATTCTGCAACAACCAATACAACAAGCAGTTGTGCGCGAAAGCGAGTTACTGGCAACGCTGGACCTGGTCTACCGCCGGACTGACGAAATTGCAGGTTTTGCCGAGCAACTTGATGAGGAGTTGACAGAAGGGCAATTTGATCTTGCTGCGTTGACGCCGGCCGATGACGATAGCGATGCGCCTGTTGTTAAACTTCTGCAATCTTTGTTTCAGGATGCAGTGCAGATCCGAGCTTCTGATATTCATATTGAGCCGGATGAGCATGTGTTGCGCATACGCCAACGTATCGACGGTGTGCTGCAGGAGCAGATTGTTAAAGAACGTCGGATCACGCCAGCACTTGTTCTACGTTTGAAACTGATGTCCGGCCTTGATATTTCTGAAAAACGCCTGCCGCAAGACGGACGTTTCAGCCTCAAAGTCAAAGACAAAAAAATCGATGTGCGTCTGTCCACCATGCCAGTGGAATTTGGCGAATCAGTGGTGATGCGTCTTTTGGATCAGTCCGATGGTGCTGCAGATCTGGACCAGGTTGGTATGTCAGAGCAGATGCTGGCACAGTTCCGGCGTTTGATTCATATGCCTCATGGTTTGATCCTGGTTACCGGGCCGACGGGATCAGGTAAGACAACAACGTTGTACGGTGCACTTCAGGAATTGAACGATGTTGGTAAAAAGATCATCACTGTTGAAGACCCGGTGGAGTATCGCCTCAGTCGTATCAATCAGGTGCAGATTAACACCAAAATCGGCCTGACTTTCGGACGTATATTACGGGCCGCTCTGCGTCAGGACCCTGATATTTTGCTGGTGGGTGAGATACGGGACCAGGAAACTGCCGAGATAGCGCTGCGTGCGGCAATGACAGGCCATCTGGTGTTATCAACCTTGCATACCAACGATGCAGTATCCAGTGCGATGCGATTGGTTGATATGGGAGCAGAAGGGTTTCTTGCTGCCACAGCCATACGCGCAGTGTTGGCGCAACGACTGATACGCCGGTTGTGTGATAACTGTTTTACAGATTATCAGCCTGACCAACGGGAAGCTGCTTGGGTCAAGCATGTTATGGGAGCAGAAGCCCCGCTGAATTATGCGCTTAAACAGGCCAGTGGGTGCCATCGCTGCAACAATACCGGATATCGCGGACGAATTGGTGTTTTTGAGTTGTTGGTGCTCAATGATGAAATGGCGGATGCTTTACGTCGTTCGAGCTCAGCAGACTTTGTTTCAGCGGCCCGTCGAAGCAAAGGCTACCGGCCTCTGGTTGTCTGCGCCATGATTGAAGCTTTGAAAGGAATAACCAGTCTGGAAGAGGTATACCGCGTCGCCGAGCAGGTAGATGAAGACGGCGACTGGGTCCTGGAAGAAGAATTATCCGTTCATGATCACGAACCGGTGAGCTGACGATGCCTGTCTATCAATATAGAGCCCGCAATGCCACCGGTGGTCTTATTTCCGGCGCTGTGGAAGCTGCGACATTGGATGCGGCAGCAGGGCAACTGCTGAGTCAGGGAGTTACGCCGATTGATATAAAACGCGGCGAAGAAAAATCAGGCCGCCGGAGCAGTGGCGCAGATCTCTCGCCGGCTGCCCGCAGAGCTGCCGCCGCACGCAGCCGTAATAAAGAACAAAGTCCGATGGAGAATCTGAATGATCTTTTGCAGCGAAAAAAGATCGATATAAATGAACTGATTATTTTCTCCCGGCAAATGCAAAGTCTGACACGTGCCGGCATGCCGCTGGATCGTGCTTTGGCAGGCTTGCAGGCGTCAGTCAAAAATCCGAAGTTTAAGGAGTTGCTGCATAACGTGCAGCGGGGGCTGGAATCGGGTCAGAATCTGTCCACGTCACTCGGGCAATACCCAAAAGTATTCTCTCCACTGTTTCTGTCGTTGGTGGATGTTGGTGAGAATACGGGACGTCTTGATCTCGCATTTGAGCAGATCCGACGATATCTTGAGCTTGAGAAAAACACTCGCAAGCAGGTCAAGAGCGCCACGCGATACCCGGCGTTTGTGTTAGCCACCATGGCAGTTGCATTGGCAATCATTACCTATTTTGTAATTCCTGCTTTCTCAGAGACCTTCACCCGCTTAGGAGCAGAGTTACCGCTGGAGACCCGGATTCTTATCGGCATTTCTGACTTCGTAGTCCGGTGGTGGCAGTTTCTCATAGGCGGCACAATCGCTTTGTTTGTTGCATTTCGGACGTGGGTAGGGTCTCGCGCAGGACGCCTTGCCTGGGATGAGATCAAGATGCGCCTGCCTTTGGCCGGCGGTATTTATGAGCGAATTGCGTTGTCGCGGTTTGCGAGGACGTTTGCCATGGTCATGAAGGCTGGCGTGCCGATTGTTCACGGTATGGGCGTGGTAGCCGGGGCAGTAGGCAACAAATTTGTTGCCCGCCGGGTTTTAAGGATGCGTGAAGGTATATCCCGCGGTGAATCTCTGTATAACACGGCGGTTGCAGCTGACATGTTTTCGCCACTGGTGCTGCAGATGATTGCTGTTGGTGAGGAGAGCGGTATGGTCGATCAATTGCTGGAGGAGGTCGCAGAATTCTATGACGCCGAGGTTGAATACGATCTGAAGCGCTTGGGTGAGGTAATTGAACCGATATTGATCATGTTTATTGCTGGTATGGTTCTGGTGTTGGCACTGGGCGTATTCCTGCCAATCTGGGATCTCAGCAGTGCTGTCAACAATTAATGTCTTCGTGCAGTGCAAAGAAGATGGTGTAAACAATGAACATACAGATGCGAAATAGAGGTCGAATGTTGCCAGCCGGACAGCGGGGTTTTTCCCTGTTCGAGTTGCTGGTTTATATCTTGATTGCTTCGATTTTGTTCTCTGCGGCAGTTAATCGCTATCGTGAATACCCGGCGGAGGCAGAGCGCGCAAATTTTGTAGCTGTGCTGTCGCAACTGAAGGCGGGAGTCAATTTACAGATGATGCGGATGATTGCTGGCGCAAGCTGGACGCAGAGCGCTGAACTGGACGGTTCCAACCCTATGGATCTGATGCTGGAGCGTCCATCCAACTATCTTGGCGAATTCAGTCTGGTAGACGCAGCGCTGATGCCCGGGCGGGTCTGGTATTTCGATAGTGGTACTGGTGAGTTGGTGTACATCGCCAGCAACAGCAATAATCTCTATCTTCTTCAAAATGGCCAACCGATGTCTGGAAATCAGCTGAGGTTCCGCATTACCAGTGTTTACTCCAGTGTGGAGGAGCCACAGGCGCCCAGATGGCAGGGTTTGATTCTGGAGGCCAAGACGCCCTATGAGTGGCGTTCTGCGCCCATAGAGGCGATAGCAAATAGTCCCTGATCGAATGGGTAAAAATCGGGAAGAAAGCGGTTTATCATATTGATATTTAATAAATAAAAATGTTCTTACAAGCAGCGCCAGGGCTTTTAAGACGAAAAATGGGCAGAAACGGGGAAAATGGGCCAAATTGGGGATGATTAAGCCTCCATCCCATAGTAAGCGCGTTGATGCGGCTGTAGTATGCCTCCCAACGCTGCGGGTGAAGGCGCAAGCACTCCCTGCAACAAGTTGATTCAGCGAACATCGGATTAACTGGATCGGGTCAAAAACAGAATGTAAGCGGTGATCGGCAAACTGTTCAGCAGAGCGTCGGATCAAAAAATTTGAGTCAGGAGTAATAAAGATGCAAGTACAAACACGTAAAGGCCAGCAGGGTTTTACAATCATTGAATTGGTGGTTGTGATTCTGTTGCTGGGCATTCTGGCAGCCACGGCGCTTCCACGCTTTATTGATGTCACTGAGCAGGCGCACGATGCCGTATTCTCCGGCGTAGGCGGTTCAGTTGTTACAGGCACGGCGCTGTATCGTGCTGAGTGGGTTGCCCGTGGTCAGCCGGCGTCGAATACCGAGCTGCAATCTTACGGCAATCTGCGTGTGGCCCCTGGCTTCTCAGTGGGTGCATACACGGCAGAAGATGGTGTTGCCACCAGTTCATATACTGCAGCTACCGCATTCGACGGCCGGGCCAGCGGCTACCCTTACGCTGTAGGTGTTGCACCTGCAAACAATGCTGCGTTTTCAGCCACTAACTGCAAACAAGTGTTTGATAATCTGCTTCAGATAGGAGCGCCGGTTGCTGTTGCGACCTCTGGTGCGCCCGCTACAGATTTCGGATCAGCGGCGACAGCAGCGGCAATCCGTTCTGCCGTAGCTGCAGCACAGACAGCTTCTGCTGGCGACTTCCAGGTATTTGTCCGCAATGTCCAGGTAGATACCGGATTTGCAGATAATGCTGCTGCCGGCGGCCCACGACTTGGAGCTGGCTTGGCACGAAACCACCAGCAAGAAGCACCGGCATGCGTCTATGCCTACTCTGCTGAAGCAGAAAATAACAACCGCTTCATCCTGTATGTCCCTTGGAATGGCCGCACCCAGATCTTCACAAGTGCCGCCGATCTTCTGACTGCACTGACTACTTTTGACGGCCCTGCCGTGTAATAACTGCGGGTATCAAGGCTGGTCCGGACCAGCCTTGATAATTGCAAAAAGAAAGGCGGGTGGCTATGTGCACCCGCCTTTTTTTTTATTAGTGGCTTTTTGATATAGACTCATCAGGCATTGTTTCAGACTAATTCCTGAGTGGAGCAGATTGATGCCGGCACATAAAACATCAGATGGATTTTCAGTGATCGAGCTGGTCATTGTCATCGTTGTGATTGGCATTATTACCGGTGTAGCGATGGCGCGTGCATTACGCAGTGACACCTATAACCCGGCACTTGCGCGTGACCAGATTATTGCCATGTCGCGTTCAGCGCAGCAAAAATCGATTGGGCGCTCCGACGTTGTACTTCAGTTACAGCCGACGGGAAGTGCCCTTGCGATTAACATTCTGGACAGCACAGGGTTGGTGCAATCGGCCAGTCCGGCGCTTGCCAATGTCGGATTGCGCGGGGATATAAATGTCCTGGGCAGTTGTTCAGTTGTAGCTGGGGGGGCAGATATCACGCAAGGCAATCCATTTATCTTGCGTTACGACTCATTAGGTGACCTGCTTGAGGGCGGCCCTGCGAATGCTGTGGCCGCTGTCAGCAAAGGCGCGAGGGCATGTATTAACGGCGATCCTGCACTATCAGTGTGTTGGTCGGCAGCAGGTTTCGCTTATGCCGGAGATTGTGTCGATGTCGATTAGGTCAAAGCAGCACGGCGTCACACTTATTGAAATGGTTGCTGTAATTGTGATTCTTGCTATTGCACTGACTGCAGTCACCCAGGTTATTTCAGTTTCCATAAGTCGAAGTTCCGACACTTTGCTCGAAACACGCGCGGTGGCGTTGGCTCAAAGTTATCTGGACGAGATACTGAGCAAACGATTTGATGAGAAATCGGCACCGAGGGGAATCCCCCCGTGCCATAACACGCATAATCCCTGCACCTCTGAGCTATTGTTTGGAGTTGATGGTGGAGAAGTACGCGCGCTGTTTGATGACGTTGACGACTATCATCAGCTTCAGGAAGGTGACGGTTATGCAGACCCGTTGCGTGACTCGGAAGGGCAGACGAGGCAGGGATATGAGAATTTCATGATCTCGGTGGAGGTGCGCTATTTACGTCCCTGTAACGAAGAGGCGGCCTGGTTTCAGTTTCCGCCTGAAATCTGCAGCCCGGATCAGGGTGATCCTGTAGCAGTAGCAGAATCTGCGGACACTTTGCTGGATGCAGGGCAGTCAGCAAAGTTGGTGCGCATTACTGTCAGTCATCGAGAGCAGTTGAATGGATGGCATTTTAGCGTGTACAAGGCCAATTTCTGATGAGCAAGGGTGCCAGATGAAATCTATCGTCCAGCAAGGGTTTACCCTGGTCGAGATGGTGATCACCATTCTGATCGCAGCAATTTTGTCGGTTGGAATTGTGAATTATATTGGTGATTCAGTAGAAGGTTTTTCCAGTAGCGCTAATCGCAACCGTCTTGCCAGCAGCGGCCGCACGGTGCTGGACAGGCTCGCGATGGAGCTGCATAACGCAGTACCTAACAGTGTCAGGACAAGATCTGTTGCTAATCAGCAATGCATTGAGTATGTGCCGTTTATCAGGGCAACGTCCTACGTTGACCCGGCTTTTAATGGCCCGCCATCCGATGTCTTTGACATGGTGGTATTAAATCCATCATTAACATTTCCGCCGCATGACCCGCTGACAGATCCGCCGCGTAAGCCGCTTTACGCAGTGATTTATCCAATCAGTGTTGCTGATCTGTATCTGGACGCGGCGCAGGCGAGCAGTCCGGGGATTATCGCCGGCATCAGTTCGATTCAGGAAAATATAGATCATCAGGGGCGTCTGAGCGTGGCGTTGGAAAATCCTCATCTATTCCGATTGCGGTCGCCGGTTAACCGAATTTACATTGCTGAATCCCCGGTAAGTTTTTGCATGGTAGATAGCAGGATATTCCGCTACAGCGACTATGGTTTCCATGCACAACAACCCACGCCTTTGTCGGAATGCCCGCCCAGCTCAGGAACGTTATGCCTGCCAGAAACATCACCCAGTCGTCGACTTATTACCGACAGGGTGGTGAATACAGGCGTTGGTGCGTTTGAAGTGATTGCTGCTACGTTGCGGCGTAACGCCATTGTGTCCATTACGCTGGCTTTTGAAGATCAAGGGGATGTGGTGAATCTGAAACACGAGGTGCTGTTACGTAATGTGCCCTGAGTCCAATGTCAGTCTAAATAATCCAGGCAAACGAGAGTTTCGCATTGGGCTGCAGAAAGGTGTGGGCCTGCCTGCTGCAATTTTTGTCATCACCTTGCTTTCTGCTATCGCAGGAGGGATCAGCTTGCTTGTGTCGCAGAATGCGGAAACTTTTGAAGAGGAAGTAATGTTGACGCGCGCATTTTATGCGGCGGAGTCAGGAGCTGGGCTTGCATTGGGGGTACTGTTCCCTACCGGTAGTTTTCCGGAATATCAGGCGCGCGACGCTTGCTCGACTCAGCCTTGGCAGTATGAATTCTCAGTAGATGGGCTGGCCCAATGTAAAGCAGAGGTCAGTTGTGCGCTCGATGCCACGGTGGATGAGTCTGACTACTTTACGCTGACCAGCGTGGGCCGCTGTGACAATATCAGTCGCACAGTTCAGGTGAGAACGGCTTACAGGGAGCCATAACCACCTGAGCCTGCGATAACGTGCGCTGTGCGAAACCTGATAGCGGCTCAGCGATTGCGTGTTAAACGGTGCCCACTATTCTGAAAATGAAATACACCACTAGTAACGTTAGTAATGTAGCGGCTCCGTATGTCAGGAAGTTACTGACCCCGACTTGCACACGGTAAGGGTCAATACGGCGATCCTTGTCGCCAGTGCGATGGGTGATATCGCGCTGAAGTCTGATTTTGTAGTTGTCGAACTTCTCAACCAGCACCCACCCGGCCTGCGCTTCCTCAGCCAGTACGCTGTTGAGGTTGTCCTGTTTGGCAAAGTGTGGCGTTGTTGATTGTATTATTTTGTATTCCATTTCCATGATTGGCCTCAATGGGTTGTGGTGCCGTGCCGAAGTATTCTGTGACTGGCAGCAGTATTTTGCAATCGATTAACTGTCTTCGCCGGGTCAATTTAGGGCACAAATAGACGTACATCCCCCCTTAATTCTGAACTCGTCAATGGCTATCCGTTACAATGCTCAAGTATATAAAAATAAAACAATTATCAACCCATGGCTCGCTGTTGACGCTGAATGAAAATACGCACTAATCCAACCCGCTCAAGCCCAACGCCAGGCAATTCATTTGCCGGGCGGCTGCTGCGCGGGTTTTGGCATAGCGCGATCCTTGCTGTCTCTGTGCTCGGAGCAGCGACAATGGTGTCCGGCCAGATACCAGGGCCGGTGGCTCTGCAAGGGAGCGGTGGCACGATTACAACGCCCGGTGCAGGACCTGCCGCAGGTTTTGTTGTCCACACATTTACCGGTGACGGTACGTTCAGGGCGCCAACCGGTGTGACCGAAGTGGAAGTTCTGGTAGTTGGCGGAGGCGGCGGCGGCGGTAGCGGTGCCGCGAACTCTCTGGGCGCTGGTGGCGGTGGCGGTGGCGGTTTGATGATCGAACGATCAGTGGCCGTAACGCCCGGGCAGGATATTGACGTCACTATCGGAACCGGCGGCAATGGTGGTAACGCCGGTGGCAGGGGCGCTGCCGGCAATCCGTCCATTTTTGTTGCGAACCAGACGGTAACCGCGCCCGGCGGCGGTGGTGGCGGCGGGTCATTGAACATCACCGTTGATGGCTCGAACGTCCGCAACGCTCTGTCTATGGTGGGTGGTGGCAGCGGTGGTGGCGGCGGTTCCCGGGACGATGGTAACAATGGCGGCTCGGGTGGCACGGCAAGCAGTCTGCCTGCCAATTCATTTGCCAATAACGGAGCAAATGGTCGCGGTGCAAGTAATGCCAACACCGCACAACGTGCTGGTGGTGGTGGTGGCGGCGCCAATGCCAATGGCAGCACTTCTCCTTCGAATGGCAATGGCGGTGCCGGTGGTGGTGCGCGCACCAGCGCCCTGTTTGGCGGCAGTTACGCGGGTGGTGGCGGTGGTGGTGGTGGCAGTAGTGGCGGCAGTGGCGGCACCAACGCCGGCAACGGTGCGACAGGAGTCAATGTGCCGGCAGCTCCTGCCAACAATTTTGGTGGTGGTGGCGGCGGTGCGCGTAATGCCACCGGTGGCCAGGGTGGTTCCGGGGTGGTGATTGTCCGGTATCGCGCTCCCGCTCTGGAGATCAGTCAGCAGGATGTAGCACCCGTCGCTAACAGTGGCACAGCATTCAGTACGCCGTTTCAGGTTCGTCTGGTCAATGGTGTAGGCAACGGAATCAGTGGCATAAATGTCTCGGCTACATTGGAAGCAGGTGCCGGCTCGCTCACCAATGCGACGGTGGCAACCGATGCATCCGGTTTCGCCACCTTTACCAATCTGACGATAACAGGGACCGCAGGTACCTATGCTCTTCGTTTCACTGTTGCAGGTGCAAACGACAGTTATGTTGTCTCCAATAATATTCAACTATTGCCTGCCTGCGAAAATACAGGGCAAAGTGATTGCCAATACACCATCACCGAAGGAGGCATTGACTATGTTGTCGAGGTTTACACCACAACAGGCACATCAAATTTTACGCCTCCGCTGGGCGTAGACAGCGTTGAGTATCTGGTTGTTGCGGGTGGCGGTGGTGGTGGTGCATGGCGTGGTGGTGGCGGCGGTGCCGGCGGATTCAGAACCGGCACCTTATCAGTAACACCGGCATCTTCGCTGACTGTAACCGTTGGCAGCGGAGGCGCAGGCGCGCCAGCCGGAACGAACAACAGTCGTGGCAGCAATGGTGCAAATTCTGTGTTTGCAACCATCATCTCGAATGGTGGTGGTGGCGGCGGTATTGGCGAGAACTCCAATAATGCGGGCGGAGCCGGTGGTTCTGGTGGCGGCCGTGGTGGTGCTGCAGCTACCGGTACCCAGACTGCTGGCGCAGGCACTGGCGGACAAGGCAACAATGGCGGTGTGTCCTTTGATGATGCTAGCGCAGCCCCCAGATCGGGAGGTGGGGGTGGTGGTGCCGGAGCCGCTGGCGGCGCGGCCTCCAGCGCGCAAGGTGGAAATGGTGGCGCAGGTACGACTTCCGCTATCAGCGGCTCATCCAAACCGTATGCTGGCGGCGGCGGCGGCAGCTCTGATGGAGGCGGTTCCGGAACCGGTGGCAGTGGCGGCGGTGGCTCGGGTAATACTTCAGGGAATGCGCAGGCTGGTCAGGTGAACACGGGCGGCGGTGGTGGCGGCGCCGGCGGCGGATTCCAGAGTACAAACCAGGGTGGCGCAGGCGGCTCCGGTATCGTTATTGTCCGTTATGAAGTGCCGGATATCTGTCTGATTGCAGGGCAAGGCGATTGTACGTACATGATCACCGAGGGCGGTGTCGATTACATTGTTGAAGTCTACACCACCACCAACACCTCCAGCTTTACAGCACCTGTCGGCGTGGAACGTATTGAGTATCTCATTGTCGGCGGCGGCGGCCCCGGTGGCACCGGTACTGACCGTACTTCGGGCGGTGGTGGTGCTGGCGGATTGCTGACGGGCAACGTCAACGTGGCGTCAAATGTTCCACTGACAGTCACGGTAGGCGCAGGTGGCACTAACAATACCAATGGCGGCAATTCTGTATTCAATACACTGACCGCCATTGGTGGTGGCGTCGGCGGGCGTGGCAGTGCACCCTATGTCAATGGTCAGGCGGGCGGTTCCGGAGGCGGCGGACAGCACAACGGAGCGTCAGCAGCCGGCGCCGGAACTGGCGGACAGGGTAACGCCGGCGGCAACGGTTATGACCCCGGATCGGTTACGTTTGCAGCTGGGGGCGGTGGCGGCGCCAGCAGCGCAGGCGGCACGGCAACAGCAAACCAGAACAATGGCAACGCTGGCGCTGGTGGCGCCGGTCTGTCTTCCACAATAGCGGGTTATCTGCAGTACTTTGCCGGTGGTGGTGGCGGAGCAGCGCAGACGGACGCTCCCGGTTATTCGGCGGGCGTTGGTGGCATTGGCGGCGGCGGCGCCGGCGGCCGGGCCGCGGTTACTGGTTCCCAGAACAGTCCTGGCGCGGCAGGTACGGCAAACACGGGCGGTGGGGGCGGCGGTGGCTCTGCCAGTGGCACCGGCGCACTGACGGGAGGAAACGGCGGCTCGGGTATCGTAGTGTTGCGCTATACACTGCCGCAGTTTGAGATTGTGCATTCCACCAGTTATGGACTCTGCACATCGTCACAACCTCTGCAGATCACAATCCGCGACGGGCTTGGCAATCTGGTTCAGAATTACACTGGCACAGTAACTGTCTCTAATAGCGGTAATCAGGGAAGCTACAGCATAGGCACCGGGCTGGGCACGCTGACGCCTGTCAGCGCTGGCGTGGCAACCTATACCTTCCATGACAATGACAACGGTCAGGTCATACTGAATTTTGCCACCACTACGCCCGGCACAATCAGCTTTGACGTTAATGATAGCGTCAATGACATTGTGACCGATCCGGACTACAACCTGAGCATGCAGATCGGAAGCTGTGCTTTCCGGATTATTCACGACGAGGCGGGCAGTGTTTGTAGCCCTGAAGCAATTACCATTCAGGTTATGGGTCCTGGCAATGTTCTGGTAACAAATTATCAAGGCACCATCAGTCTGAGTACGGCAGGTATTACCGGAGGCAACTGGAGTAAAACATCCACTCCCGCAAATGCCAACGGTACTCTCACGCAGGGAGCTCCCAATACAGGTGCCGCTACGTACGGATTTACCTTGGCCGATGGCGGAGATATCGTTCTGAATTTCAGAGGAACCCAGGCTGAGACCGTCAATTTTAATATCGTAGCCGCCAACGTTGCTCAGCCAGCGGGCATATACGACCCGGATCTGGTAATCGGCAATTGCCTGTTCCGGGTAACGCATAGCGGCAGTTCTGATGTCTGCTCAATAGAGCAGGTGACGATTACACTGGTTGATGCCAGCGGCAATACCGTCACCAACTATGAAGGAACTATCAACCTCAGCACTACCACCGGCTTTGGTACCTGGCAGGCAATAGGGCAGTCGGATGGTGTTTTGACTGATCCGGTAAGCGAGGACGGCAACGCCACCTATGCTTTCCAAAGCAGTGATCTCGGAACAATCACGCTGGGATTCCGGCATATATCCAATACCGGGCCCGTCAATATCAATGTCAGCGATGGTCTTACGTTGGATGCGCGTGATTCCGGCAGTATATATGACCAGAATATTGTTATTGCACTGTGTTCCTTTGAAATCAGCCACGGGCTGAACAGCAATGCCTGTTCAGCGACCGAAGTGACTTTCCGTGTACGCAACAGCGCCGGTGGTATTGCGGAAGACTACATTGGCACCATGCGAATATCCAACAACACCGGGCGCGGAGATTGGCTGCTGACCGGCTCCGCGGCAGGTGTTCTGACTGAGCCCTCAGGCGTTGATACCGGTATAGCCGACTATGTGTTTTCGCCCGATGATGAAGGCGTTGTTGTGTTGCGTTTCTATAGTACTTTCCCGGCTGTAATCAACTTCGATACTGTTGACGGGCTCATCACCGAAAATGGGCTATTTGACCCTAATCTGTTCTACAGCGGTTGTTTCCCGCAGATTAATGCTGGCCCTGTTTGTACGAATCCCGGCACATCAACCAGTATTGTAATACCCACCGAAAACGTGATTCCTGAGTTACGCTCCCGTGTGGTGTTGATGGCGACCATGCAGATTGGTAACTCTGTTGATACCACAACTGCAACATTTAACGGGGTCAACATGACTCGTGTTGTGCGCATGGAGAATGATGACCAGAGCCCGATAGTGACGACTGAAATATGGGCCATTCTGGACGACGCTCTGCCGAATGCCGGTGGTTCCTACACTGGTCAGTTCAACGGCGGAGTAGGCTCGCCAGCGATATGCCTGCTGTCAGTAGACGGCGTCGAGCAAGCGATTCCGGTACCCACAGCTAACCCGCAGCTGGGTCCTGTAAACAGTTCCAAATATACTGGCCCGGCAGTGGGAGGTTTTCATGAGGCCACGACTGTAGTCAGCACAGATAATAACAATGCTTTTATTTTTAGTGTTGTTGCCAATGATCGGGGTTCGGATTTCAGTCTTGACCAGTACTACTGGCGTCAGCCGCAGCCCGCATCAACCATGATAGGTCTGTGGGGCGGGCGGGTGCCGGGGAGTCAGACTGAGCCCCCGTATCGCGAAGCGGTAACCCAGGCTAACGCTACCGGATCAAAGACTGCGGGTTCGGCCGGCGTGCTCAGTTCCGCCGGGATTCTGGAGGTTGTCGAGCCATTCCGTGTCGCAGGAATTATATTGCCGCCGACTATGAACGCCCATGTCGTGGCAGCGTTTAATCCTTTGGTAACCGGGCAGCCTCTGGCTGAGGACTATGTGCCTGTGTTGTTGTATGAGACATTCTCGGGCGCTCTGAGCTACAGGGCAATTGGCAATACCTTGCGCACACTGCCATCCCAGACCAATCTGTCAGTGGATCCGTCAGTAGACTGCGCAATGGTCAACTTTGCCACCGGCACCACTTCCGCGCTGTCTATCCCGGCGGGTTCAACCATCACAGCTGCCTATCTCTATTGGTCGGGCTCAGGCACGCCCGCGCAGGCAGACTCCCAGGTTTCGTTCGGGCTGGACGGGAGTGAGGTCGCGGTAGTTGCTGACGAAGTTTTTCTGGCAACAGGCGTGACTGCAGTCAGCGCCGATTTTTTTGCGGCTTATGCGGAGGTGACTGAGCTTGTATCAGGTAACGGCACTTACAGACTCAAAGATCTGACTGTGCAGACCGGCAACCCGTGGAACACCAATGGCACTTGTGCCGGTGGCTGGTCGCTGATTGTTGTTTATGAGAATCAGGATGAACATCTGCGAGTCATCAATTTGTTCCATGGATTCCAGCCTTTCCAGTACTCGGCGTTTACTTTGGTGCCACGTAACTTTCGTATGGCAACCTTCGATCCAAATCTTTTGTTGCCTAACGGTCAAGTGACCCACGTGACCCTTGAGGGTGACGAACAGCTGGCGACAGGGAATGAGTCACTTGCGATTCAGCTGGAACCGGACTCGTTTCTTTTTGAGCCGCTGTATACCAGTTTTAACCCTGAGAACGGCGAATTCAACTCAACTATCACACGTCCGCTTTATTGGCTTGGTCCGTCAGGATACATCGAGTTTGTAGGTGAGTGGGACACTCCGCGTGATCCGCCGTGGACGGTGCCGCCGGTAGCGCCTGGTCAGGGTCTTAACGGCGACGGTTACGAGATCACATTGCCCGGAGTCAATGCTGTGCAGGCAGGGCGAAACGGCAATCGCATTGGTGAGAGCTGGGGCTTTGACATTGATACACACTATCTGAGCCACACCCTGCTCGAGAGTTTTGCTCAGGAAGGCCAGGAAGCCGAACGCATAACAACACGTTACAGATCCGGGCAGGACATGGTTATTCTGCTGTCGGAAGTCATCAGTATTACCAACTTTCCGATTGCTGATCTGGAAGTATTTATCTCCCAGAGTGGTACGTTTAAAGTCAACGGTACGGGTTCATATATTATTGATGTCAAAAACAACGGTAACGGCACATCAATTGGCGGTCAGGCGACCGGGATAGTGACGGTTGCAATGCGATTGCCATCGGGCATGACGTTTCTCAATGCTGCTGATGTCAGCGGAACCGGATGGGTTTGTAACGTAGAACTTGATCCGGGCGCACTCACGTGTGAGTACAATATTGCGGCGACACATGCAGGTGCTCAGTTGCAGCCGGGGAACAATCTGCCACCTATTACTGCCAATGTAAAAATAGCATCTCCGATAATATTTACTCAGCAGTCAAATACCAGAAAGGCCAGTGTCCGTATGCTGCACAACGGCGGCAGTTGCGAAGTGACTCCGATCGGTTTTATACCGGACCCCAGGGAGTGCAACCGTTCCCCTCAGTTTGACAACGTTAATGATACACAAGGGGATACTATTGATATTGACTCGCTGGTAGACAAGAGCAGCAGTAACAACAATGTTCATAGTATTACAACAACGGTCACCGGCATCACAACCAATCTGCGCATGCAGAAAGCCGTTTCCGGGTCGCTTGAAACCGGGCAGACCGGCCAGTATTTGCTGACAGTGACCAATCTTGGGCCGGACGCAACTACCGCGCCGTTTACTATTTCAGATAGTCAGCCGCCCGGTGTCGAGTTTACTGGTGCCGCCGGAACAAACTGGTCGTGCAGCACGATTACGCCCGTTCTCAACTGTACATTTAATGGCACATTAGCGTTAAACGCTTCTGCAGTTTTGACTCTGGGTGTTGATGTTGTGGGCAATGCCGGATTCAACGTCACCAACACTGTTCAGGTGACTGTCGGCACGGGTAACTTTGATCTGGTGCCTGCCAACAATGCGGCAACAGATATTACGACAATTATTGGCCCTCCGGTTGCCTCGCAGGAACGTTTCCTGTTGTCTGTTTCAACGCCCGGAAATGCAACAACAATCGGCGGATTGGGGCCTTTCCAGAATAACGACCTGGTTATCTATGATCCTTCAACGGACGAGGCTGTTATGTTCTTTGATGACAGCGCTACCAATGGCGGCAGAATAGACGACATTAATGCTGTGCATTTGCTAAAGAACGGACATCTGGTGATGTCGGCAAATGGCCCAAGTGTTATCGGAACAAATAATCTGGCATTTGATCGCTGGGATCTTGTGCGACATGACCCTATTCTGGGGACAGCCAGTCTGTTCCTCGATGGTGAGGCAGTGTTCCAGAATTTTGAAGACATCAATATCAATGGTGTTTATGTTATGGATGATTGTCCGGCCAACAATAATAACGTCACCTGCAGTGTTGTTTTCACAACCACAACGGGCGGAGTTGCCGGCAGTAATAATCTCTCGTTCACAGCGTCTGATCTTGTGATCTATTACCGTAGCGGACCCAATGCCGGTCAGGCAGCCATCTATCTGGACGGTAGCGACGAAGACGTATTCGGGGCTGTTGAAGGGTCAGGTAATGTAAATGTCGATGCCTTCTACCTGCGCGTCGATCCGGACGACCCCAAAGCTGTGCTGGACGTGTTTGTGCTGTCTGTGGATAACGACACTGCCATCATTGGTGAGGGTCTCGATCCTGATCCGTTCACAGGTACCATCTTCACGCGTGACGACGTAACCGAATTGAATCTGGAAGACAGCACTGCCGGCAATCTTTTCCTTGGCGACGAAGAGCTCGGCGTATTCGAGCCCGGTGCTGCACAGCGCCGTATTGATGCTCTGCATCTTGTGGAAGACGGTTATATCGGTCATTTCAGCATCAGACAGGAGCAGGGCGGCAGCGTTTGCGAGGCAGGTGTAATCCGCATCAGTAAACACGACGGTCTGACACACAATCGGGATCTGGATTACTATGGCTCTGTGCGTATCAATACCAGCACAAACTATGGCACCTGGCAGTTGCAGTCGGGCAGTGGAGTGGTCACCAATAATGGCAATGGTGAAGCTGTATATACCTATGATTCTAGTGATCAGGGCACGGTTGTACTACGTTTGGTGCACGATCAGGTAGCCACCGTCAATATCAGTGTGACGAATGGTATTGCCAGAGAGATTGGCAGCGAAGATCCGAATTTCAGTTACGACCCCTCGCTCACACAAATCACCTGGGGTGATGCCTTCAGTACGTCATCGTTCTCCAACAATGACGGTAGCAGAAACTTTAGTGCCAATTGGGTTGAGTTGGATGCTGTGGATGGTACGGATAGCGGCGGCCTTGGCGCCGGGACCGGGAATATCCAGATTATCAGCGGCCGGTTGCGCATGTCTTCGAGTGTCGCGGCTGCCAACGCAAACAAGCAACCTTCTCTGTCGCGCGTATTTAATATCGCATCTGTACCGTTCTCACAGGATGTCATACTGAAACTGCGATACGGACACAGTGCCTTGGCTCCGACAGACTCTATGGTGGTCGAGGCGCGCGGCTCATCGGTTGACAACGATAGCTGGGTGCAGGTGTTCAATTTCACCGGTGCCAGTTACACGGCTGACCTGACAAATTCTTCCATTCCTGTTGAGTACAATCTGTCCACGATTCTGGCAGCGGCATCCCAGAGTTTTTCAGAGTCTTCTGAGATTCGATTCCGTGTCAACAGTGGTTACCAGCTCAGCAATCGATTCTTTTTCATTGACGAAGTTTATATCGCGACCGCGACCGATCAGTGTGGTTTCGGTGGCGCCGGCTCACTGGATCACTATGCAATCTTCCATAGCGGATTCGGAATTTCCTGCGTGGGTTCGGCGATCACCATTGCTGCCCATGATGTCAACAATGGTCTGATTGATGCAGGTAGTGAAACTATCAACATCAGTACCTCTCCCGCCAAGGGAACCTGGGCCCGGGTGCTTAGCGGTAGTGGCACTCTGACGCCAATTGGCAGCCAGTCAGACAATGGTTTGGCGCAATACGTATTTGCTCCGGGGGAGGAAGAAGTAACACTCTTGCTGAATTACACGGTGCCGGCGGGTGAATCTCTGCCTGTAAATATCAATGTACAGGGCGCTGTCAGTAATGCAGTTGAACTGGCTGGCGAAGACCCGGACCTTGTGATTGCCGAGGCCGGCCTGGTGTTTTTTAACGAAACGACACTGAACACCACCTACCCTGTCCAGATCGCCGGAAAACCATCCAGCGTGGCACCGTTGAATAACCTGCTCACAATCCAGGGGGTGCGCAGCTCTGATAGTGATCCGCTGCAATGTGTGCCGTTGTTTGCTGATGGCCAGACCTTACAGATCGAGTTGGCGGCAGAGTGTATTGATGCTAACGAATGTGTAAACGGCGAAGCATTTTCAGTAACAACAAGCGCAAACAATACACCGGTAAGCACGGATATTGCGCTGGTGGACAGCAATGGTGGCGTGGGCGCTTCTGCATATACACCGGTGACGATGGATTTTGTTACTCAGCCAAGCGGCGCGCCGGGTGCTACTGTGGTGCTCAACTATTCGGATGTGGGTCAGATGCAGTTGCATGGCCGGTACAATATCCCGTTTGGATTTTTTGGCGGCTCATCCCCGGATGATCCATTGGCTGCGCCCGGGTACTCAGGCGATTTTATGATGGGCAGCAGCAATACTTTTGTAGTGCGGCCTTTTGGTTTCGCCATTGATTTCCCCGGAGACGTGGGGCTGGATCGTGCTGATAATTTCCCGCCTGCCAATTTTGAAGCTGGTGATTCATTTGCGGAAGATAGTGCTGGCACGATCTGGAAGATGGCGGGTGACGACTTTGACACCGTTGTCACGGCCATGGCGTGGCAGGCTGAGGATGATGCCAATAATGATGGCATGCCGGATGCAAACGCCAATCTGCACGATAACCGGCGTACGCCTAACTTTTTCTACGACTCTGCCGGCCAGGCAAACAATTACCGGGTAGAACTCAGTGTTGTGCAAAACCAGGCTGAATCGATTTTTATCAGTGAAGCCGATCCGGAGTTTGGTGTGCGTGGAAATCTGACTGACTATATGCTCGATTTTGCTGACTTTGATAATTACGCTGTAGCCGGCACCGGCTTTACCAATATGAGTTACAACGAAGTTGGCATCATCGACATCAGGGCGCAGATTCTCGATACCAACAACAATCCGACAACGTATCTGGGTACACAGGCTGTCACCGGCCGTGTCAATAATGTCGGGCGTTTTTATCCGGCCGTATTCACAGTTGATGGTGCCGTCACGCTGCTGCCCAGAGTTCAATCAAGCTGCACCCCGCCCTCGTCGTTCACATATATGGGTGAGCCATTTGGTATTGCTCTGCAGTTAACCGCACGGAATCTTCAGGGTTCTCCGACGGTCAATTATCGCGGCGACTTCGCCAGGTTGGCGGCATACTCCGGGTTAAATATGCGTGCAATCGAGGAGATTGCAGCCGCCGACAATGTGGATCGCAGCAGCCGTCTGGAAAATATCTCGGTCCCGGTCAACCTGCAGTCGGTGTGGTCTGCATCTGACGGTGGTTTGTTGCAGGTTACCGGTTACCTTGCTTTTAACCGGGCAGATCCTGCTGACCCTGACGGACCGTTTGATGAGCTGATTATTGCGTTCGACCCGACCGACAGTGATGGTGTGACTCTGAATCCCGCAGTGCTAAATGTGGAAATTGTTGAAGACACGCCGGAATTTTTTGAGCTTGCGCGCGAGACATTCCGTTATGGCCGTATCCTGATAAACAATGCCTATGGGCCGGAAACAGAAGACCTGGCAATCACATTCCGTGTTCAGTACTTTGACGGTGAGCGTTTTGTGGTCAATACGGACGATTCCTGTACGGTGATCAATTCGAATGAGTTGAGCCTGTTGCCGGGCACGGAAACAGGCTTACTCCAGCCGGCAGATACCGATATAGTGGCAGCCCAGACCAGCACCTTCCACAATGGCCAGATTCAAGGGGTGCAGGCAGCGATCAACCCGACGGATGCTACGTTTACTGCAGAAGCTGCTGGCCTGGACAATGCCGGCACAATAGACATAGAACTGGATCTGAGCCCGGGCGGGCTGAATCTGCCATGGCTGCAGTTCCGCTGGCCACATGAAGATCAGGATTACGACGAAAATCCAAGAGCGACCATAGAATTTGGTCAGTTCCGCAGCCATGATCGTGTGATCAACTGGCAAGAGATTTATAACGGACCAACGCCCTGAGTTTGCAGTCCGGGGCGGTGAGCCGGACTTGAAATCCCTGTCACAGCACACCACTATTAACCCACACGGTTTGTAGTAAGGAACTGATCAGGAGTGACCATGGCTCTCAAAACTGATTTTATTCTCCCGTCGATCATAAAACACACTGCCGCGATTGCCGGGCTCATTCTGGCATTTCTGCTTGCCGGGATTGTGCCTGCGCATGCGCAGGCGCCGGGCTACCAGAGTTTTCGCACCAACGACGAAGCCAACAATATCGACGTGTTCAAACGGGCCAGTCCTGCTGTTGTCTATATCACCAACTCGCGCCGAGTCAGGCAGTCGTTTTTTAACCTCAATCCACAGGAAGTGCCACAGGGCACGGGTTCCGGTTTTGTGTGGGACAACCGTGGTTATATTGTTACCAATTTTCATGTGATCCAGAATGCGTCACGCGTGACAGTAACCCTGCAGGACGGCAGCGCGTGGGACGCGCGTCTTGTTGGCGTGGAGCCTGACAAGGATCTCGCGGTTTTGCAGATCGACGCACCCGAGACGCAATTGAATCCGCTTGAGCTCGGCGATTCGTCACTGCTGGAAGTGGGGCGCAAGGTCATTGCCATAGGCAATCCTTTTGGGCTGGACACCACGCTCACGGTAGGTGTGGTAAGCGCACTGGGGCGGGAAATAAATTCGGTAACCCGCCGTCAGATACGTGACGTTATTCAAACCGACGCTGCCATCAATCCCGGAAACTCTGGAGGCCCGCTGTTGAACTCATTGGGTCAGTTAATAGGGGTGAACACGGCAATCTACAGCCCCAGCGGCGCCAGCTCGGGTATCGGTTTTGCCATCCCGGTGAATACCGTGAAAAAAATAGTACCGGAACTGATTCAATATGGTCGGGTGCAAACCCCCACGCTGGGTGTCAGTCTGTTTCCGCCACAGTATGCTGACTATTATCGTCAGCGGTGGGGTATCCAGGGTGTGGTTGTACTGGATGTCATTGAAGGTGCCAGTCCGCAACGTGAGGGTATGCGTGGACTGACTGAAACCGGTCGGGGTATTGTGCTGGGGGATGTTATTATCGAAATTGACGGTGTTGCGGTGCGCAATGAAGATGATTTGCTGACAGTGCTGGAGAATCGTGAGGCAGGTGATGTTGTTGATGTTGTCACTCAGCGTGACAACAGACGCCAGCGTTACCGCATAGAGCTGCAGGCAACGCAGCGATGAGCCGTCATTCTGACAACTCTTCCAGCTCGGTGCTTTTTTCAAGCCAACTTTCTTCTGCCTGGCCGAGTTCAGCTTTACAGTAACCTTGCTGGCGTAACAGTTCGGTAAGCTCATTACGACGCGGCTCTTCGTAAATGGTCGCGTCGCCCAGTTTCTCTTCAATGCCGGCCAGTTCTTTACTCAGTTTCTCTATTTTCTGCTCCAGTGTGCGAATCTCGCGCCGTAGAGGGGCCAGTTGTTCGCGCGCAGCGGCAGCCAGTTTGCGCTGATCTTTTTTATCAATGACAGCAATGGCGGCCGGAGGCTTCTGGCTGCGACTGTCTTTGTTGTCACGATTGCCGCTTGATAATGCGGCTTTGGTGCCATCAGGGTCCTGCAGCCAGCGTGCGTAGTCGTCCAGATCTCCATCAAACTCTGTCAATGCGCCACGGTGCACGGTATAAAACTCATCCACTGCGTTTGCCATCAGGTGGCGATCGTGTGATACCAGCACCATGGCACCTTCAAAACCTTGCAGTGCTACAGTCAATGCATGACGCATCTCAAGATCAAGGTGGTTCGTTGGTTCGTCCAACAGCAACAGATTGGGTTTCTGCCAGACAATCAATGCCAGCGCCAGTCGTGATTTTTCACCGCCAGAGAAATTGTGTATGGGTTCGGCAATGCGATCGCCCCTGAAATCAAATCCGCCCAGAAAATTTCTGACTTCCTGTTCGCGCACATTGGGATCAAGGCGCTGCATCATCAGCATCGGACTGGCTTTCATATCCATCACATCAACCTGATGTTGTGCAAAGTAGCCGATCTTCAGGTGCTTGGAGGAGACCACATCTCCGCTCAGAAATTCGAGTTCGCCGGCGATGGTTTTCAGCAAAGTAGACTTTCCTGCACCGTTAAAACCTAACAGTCCAACGCGACTATCGCCGTGCAGTTTTAGTGAGGCATTTTTTAGCAGAGGTTCTTTAAAACCTATTTCCGCCTTTTTTATGCTGAGCAGATCATCAGCAGATTTTTCCGGAGTAAAAAATTCAAAACGGAAGGGCGAGTCGATATGTGCCGGCGCGATATCCTGCATGCGTTGCAGCTCTTTCAACCGGCTTTGTGCTTGCCTTGCCTTGCTCGCTTTGGCGCGGAAGCGTCGCACAAAATCTTCAATCTCGGCTTTGCGTCGCTGCTGTTTCTCGAGCGCGGCCTGTTGTTGCGCCATGCGTTCAGCTCGCTGAATTTCATAGGAAGTGAAATTGCCGCGATACATAAACAGATTTTTGTATTCAAAGCTGATGACATGGTCGATCACTTTGTCCAGAAAGCTGCGGTCGTGCGATATCAGCAGGAGAGTGCCGGGGTATCGAATCAGCCATTGTTCGAGCCAGATTGTTGCTTCCAGATCAAGGTGGTTGGTGGGCTCGTCCAGCAATAGCAGGTCTGAAGGCGCCATCAGGGCGGCGGCCAGGTTCAGACGAACGCGCCAGCCACCCGAAAAAGCGGATACCGGATTAGCAAAACTGTCGGTGCTGAAACCAAGTCCGGCGAGCAGCTGTTCGGCGCGTACAGTGACACTGTAACCATCAATTTTATCGAGTTCGGCATGTAACACAGCAATGGCGTGACCATCATGATCATCCTCAGCTTTTTGTAGTTGCGCCTCGATCTTGCGATATCGCTCGTCGCCGT
Organism: Pseudohongiella sp.; assembly: GCA_030651695.1. GTDB lineage: Bacteria > Pseudomonadota > Gammaproteobacteria > Pseudomonadales > Pseudohongiellaceae > Pseudohongiella. The sequence goes on from JAUSCD010000005.1 coordinate 153,039, forward strand.
CTATCACATAGTTGAGAGCTGAGCGCTCAGAGCCTGCGGTTTCCTGTTTCATCCAGGCGCAGCGCAGGCTCTCAGGCATCTGCAGATCGCCGGCATCCAGCGCAACCTGTCCTGTCAGGCAGGCAAACAGACTGGATTTGCCACTGCCATTGCGACCGATAATACCTGTCTTCTGGCCTTTGTGAATGGTCAGGCTGGAGCTTTCAAGTAAAACATGTTCGCCGCGCATCAAACGGGCATTGTTAAGGCTGATCATGTTGCTTCTACAGGTTTAATGGTCAATTCAAGGCGGGCATTATACGCCAGTGTCAGGCACCCGATTGATTTATCTCAGGCAAATTCGTAAACTCAGTCGCATGAAACAAATACTAATAATTGATGATGACGAGAAACTGGGCCAGCTGCTAACACAGTATCTGGATCGCTATGACATGAAAGTCACCGTAGCTCATACTCCCAGCAAGGGTTTTGAGTTGCTCAAACGCTCCAAACCTGACCTGCTGATCCTGGATGTTATGTTGCCGGAAAAAGACGGTTTTGAAATTTGCCGTGAGATTCGTGCCAAATCCTCCGTATATGGTCATTTGCCCATCATGATGCTGACTGCACATGGTGAAGTCACTGATCGTATTGTCGGGCTTGAGCTGGGTGCAGACGATTATCTGCCCAAACCTTTTGAACCGCGCGAGCTGGTGGCGCGCATTACCAATATTCTGCGCCGGGCCGGAGACGACAACCGGATCGTCAGTGATCTGCCACGAATTGAAGGTCTGGACGTTGATACCGCGCGTCGTACTGTGCATCTGGACGGACAGCTGATTGAGCTCACCACTATGGAGTACGAGTTATTGGTACTGTTTATTCAGTCGCCAAATAAAACTTTTACCCGCGATGAGTTGATGAACCGCCTGCGCGGGATTGATGCTGAGCTGTTCTCGCGCGCGGTGGACACCCTGGTCAGTCGCTTGCGTCACAAACTGGATGACACCTCCAAAACTCCTCGCTTTATCAAAACTGTCTGGGGGCGCGGCTACACCTTTGTCGGTCAGTTGCAATGAGTGGCCGGTTACAAAGCCCGTTGCCCAAAGTAGCGGGCTCTTTGTATCTGCGGCTTTTTCTGATCTTCAGCGCTACCGTTATATTGTTTCTGGTTGTTATCTCACTGTCATTGCGACAGCTTGACCAGAACTGGCGTCGTGAACGTTTAAATCCTCTGCCTGTTTTCTATCTGGATAATGTCAGACTTCTGGTGGACGCAATTGGCATTCCGCCAGACCTGCAGCGAGCCGAACAGCTGGCGCGTGATCTGTCTCTCACCATTATTATCCGCAGCCCGCATATCAACTGGCAATCTGATGATCAGTCCGATCTGGATATTTCCCAGACTGTTTTTGTGCGCACGCTATCGGATGAGTCACAAATGCTGGCTGCTGGTAATGAGCAGGTGATTCGTGTGGCGCGTGGTGGTTATGAATATTACCTTAATCGCAAAGCGCCATCGCTGAGCGACTACGACTACGCCGTTGTGTATATCGGGCTCGGATTTGCGTTTTTTATTCTGTTCTCCAACTATTGGCTTGTACGCAGGTTGATGGACCCTGTGCGCCGGTTGCGACAAGGCGCTGAAATAATCTGTGCCGGTGACCTGAGTTATCGCGTGGAGGTCACCCGCAATGATGAACTGGGAGAATTGACTGAAAGTATCAATCACATGGCTGATTCACTTCAGTCGATGCTGGAAGCCAAGCGCCAGTTGTTACTCGCAATCAGCCATGAACTACGTACGCCGGTGACCCGTGCAAAACTGCAACTGGAGTTTATGGAAGACAGCGCGTTGCGCGAGACACTGCGCGACGATATTAATGAAATTGATCTGCTGATTTCAGATTTGATTGAGGCCGAGCGCCTGAGCACACGCCATGCCTCGCTGATACCGGACGATGTGGATTTTGCGGACTATATCGGCATGTTGTCAGAGCAGTACCAGAATTATGAAGGCGGATTGATTCTGGAGATGCCGGAAGAAGACCGTGCAATGCAGATTGATAAGCTGCGTATTCGTTTATTACTCGCCAATATCGTTAACAATGCCATGAGGCACGGTCACAATAAACCAGTGACAGTGGCAGTGCGTTTTGAGACTGACGAGGCAGTGCTTAGTATTCAGGACCAGGGTGAAGGTATTACAGAAGAGCATCTGAAACATGTGCGCGAGCCATTCTATCGGGTAGACAGTGCGCGAACACGTCATACAGGTGGTTTTGGTCTGGGCTTGTATCTATGCAATCTGATTGCCGAGGCCCATGGCGGCCGAATGGAAATCGGCAGCAAACCCGGGCAAGGTACCCGGGTCAGCGTCTATCTGCCAATCAAATAAATCCCCGTCCGGATCTTTTTCTAGCGCACCGCCAGCTTGCGCCGGCGACTTCGTACCCATGCCAGAGTCAGTGCAGCAATAACCAGCAGCGCGGGTATCAGCGCTGTATTGATGAACTTGAGTCGGGTGCCAAGGCTGTCAATTTCAGCGTTAAGCTGGAACTGGACATTACGTAATGCGCGCCTGGTCTCCAGCTGTTGTTGCAGGAAACGTTCAATCTCGGCTTCCTGCGCTGCGCTGATAGTCCCGCCATTGTTCTGGTTCAGGGCAGTGAGTTGCTGTTCTGTTTCAGACAATTGTTGCAGAAGGTTGGTCTCTTCCTGGCGCAGACGTTCGTCAGCAGCACGTTGTAATTCAATAACACGAGTAAATGGTTTGGCATAACGACCGCGGCTGCGGATGTTGATCAGCGCAGTGCTGCCGCTCAGGTTGTCCATGGCGTTAATAACAAAGTCGCCATTGCTGGCGAAAGCGTTGATAACGCGTTGACCCATGACTTGCTGAGACTGGGCCCACATACGATCGGCCAGTACATCGGAGTCGGCAACAATAATCACGCCAATATCGCCAACAGACTCACGCAGATGGTTGTCAGGAATAGTCAGCGTCACTTCCGGTTCCGGTGCCGGCGCGAGTTCCACTGCGCCATTGGCAGCATCAGACAGATTTATGACGGGCGCTGCCGCTGGGGCAACAACAGGCAGTCCATCAGCAAACGCTGATCGTGAACGTCCTGACACCCGTGCAGCCAGAAAGCGACGTTGTTCTTCGGACACAAATTCATCCAATAACAGTGTCGGGTCACCCATTTCGCTGAAAAACCCTTTGCCCATCAACATGGTTGATGTGCTGGTCTGAATCAGAGGCTCAAAAGTAGTGCTTGCGCCTGAGGCCTGTTGCAGTACCCCGGCCGAAGACAGGTTCATTACTTCCAGTTGGCCGCTGACAATATCATTGGCAAAGCCATCGCGCGGCACGCCCATCATGCCAATGTGTGCGATGGGGCGCTGACCAGGTTGCAATGTTACATACAGAGCGCGCTCCTGATCGGTCACCACCTGTGATGGATCGTAGCTGATGCCCCAGGCTTCAAGTAATCCCGGCAGGTCAGAGCTCATGTTGTCGCGGAAACCACCACCGCTGACTGCAATCTGAGTCTGAGTGTCAGAGTTGGGATCAACAAAAATCAGGGCGCGACCCCCACGCATGACAAACTGATCGATGGCATACAGAGTCTGGGTAGGAAGATCCTGTGGATGCACTATCATCAGAATGTCTATGTCTTCATCAATGACTTCAGCGGTAGTCTGTACCCGTCGTACATCGTACATGTAGCGCACAGTATCCATCACCGCCCAGGCGCGCGTGGGCTGGTTGGTAGCCGGGTTAAAGCCGCCATCAATGTCGAGCGAGCTCATCACACCGACAATAGCCGGGTCGGGATCAAGTGTGCGTGTGATCAGGCGAGCGAACTCGTATTCCAGAAACTCTTCCTGATCCGGGCGCACAAGCGGAATGGTCTGATAAACACCGGCATCGTCTTCCGTGCGCGTAGATGGATCAGAGGCGACCACACCAAAATAGACTGCTTCCCGGCCCGCAGCCAAAGGCACGGCCTGTATGCCGTACCCGGTTGCCAGATCTTCTTCGTCGGAGAAAGGTGCCGGGTCAACAATCTTCAGACTGAGATTGCCATCGCTGGCAATCACCATCTCGCGCAGCATTTCCTGCACGCGCAGGCCATAAGCTCGCACCTGAGGCACGCTGGCAACCGAGGCCTCTGAGTAAAAGAAGGTCATCTCAACCGGTCGCTCGAGCGAGCTGACGATATCGCGCGTCGCGCCACTGAGTGTATACAGTTTGTCTTGTGTCAGGTCGATGCGCAAACGCGGCATCAGGCTGATCACAAGCACAACAACCAACAGGCCAACCGCGGTGATGGCGAGGCCGGCATTCGAAAATAATGCTTTGTTGTTCATGGCCAGCTCCTAGTTCGCTTTCTTGATTTCAATGACGATGGCAGATGCCAGCAGCCAGGCGGAAATAACGGCGGCAAAAAACAACATGTCGCGGATATCGAGTACACCTTTGCTGATGGCATCAAAGTGCGTGAGGAAACTCAGCGCAGCAATCGCATCTGAAAGAATCTGTGGAGCCCAACCGGAAAACGCGTTGAGTACAATCGGAGAGCCTGAGGCAACAAACATAAAACAAATTGCCACGGTCAGAATAAACGCGACCACTGCATTTCGGGTGAGCGCCGACATGCATGAACCGATAGCCAGAAAACCACCGGCCATCAACCAGCTGCCAATGTATCCGGCCAGAATTACACCGTTATCCGGGCTGCCAAGATAATTCACGGTAAGCCAGATCGGGAAAGTCAGAAGCAGAGCAATGCCGCTTAATACCCAGGCCGCGAGGAATTTACCGATCACGGCGTCGCGCAGGCGAATGGGTAGGGTCATCAACAACTCGATGGTGCCGGACTTGCGTTCATCCGCCCATAGACCCATCGCCAGTGCGGGAATCATAAAAAGGTAAAGCCAGGGGTGGAAGTTGAAAAACGGCTGCAGATCAGCCTGGCCGCGGATAAAAAAACCGCCCAGATCAAAAGTAAAAATGCCGTTCATCACCAGAAAAATAACAATAAACACGTAGGCCAGTGGCGTGCTGAAATAAGCTGCCAGTTCGCGGCGGAAAATAATGGCCGTACTTCCCATAATAGTGCCCATGATTACACTGCTCCCTGTTCTGTCACGCTGCGGAAGAAAGCTTCCAGCCGGCCCGGCGCAATCTGCTGCTCGGTCTGGAAGTCAGCCGGTGCCCGTGCTTCGAGTTCTGCCGGTGTGCCGTCAGCCACAATTTTGCCGCGCGCAATAATGATGGCACGGCTGCAGACGGCGCTGACTTCTTCCAGAATATGGGTGGAGACAATTACGATTTTGTCTTTCGCCAGATTACGGATGAGTTGTCGTACCTGATGTTTCTGGTTGGGATCCAGGCCGTCAGTGGGTTCATCCAGAATCAACACTTTGGGATCGTGCAGAATGGCTTGTGCCAGTCCAACGCGGCGCTTGAAACCTTTGGACAGTGTTTCGATTGTTTGCAGACTGACGTCATCCAGCCCTACATCGCTGATAACTTTGTTTACCCGATGTTGTTTTTCGTTTCCGCTGAACCCACGTATCTCTGCAATGAACTCCAGGAAGTCCCTGACTGTCATATCCGGGTAGCTGGGAGCGCCTTCAGGCAGGTATCCGATGAGAGATTTAGCTGCAATGGGGTCGTGGGCAATGTCGTGCCCGTCTATGGTCACGCGCCCTGACGTCGGTGCCAGAAAACCGGTGATGATTTTCATGGTGGTCGACTTGCCTGCGCCATTTGGACCAAGGAAGCCTAATACCTCGCCCTCTGCGACAGTAAAACTCAGGTCGTCGACGGCAGTAAAATGCTCGAATTTACGGGTGATGTGGCTGATTTCAATCATATTCTTGTATGCCCTTCTTATGATTCCAGGGTGGAATCAGGGGATTAAGTCGAGGGGCAAATATAGGTTGCGCCCGGGTATTTTTCAACCCGGGCTTTGTCATGATCTGTAGCAGGAATCAGTCGTCGCTGTCATCCATGTCAGTTTCACCGCCATCGATGTCCAACTCTTTGATCTTTCTTGTTAAAGTGTTGCGCCCCCAGCCCAGCAGCAAAGCGGCATCACGGCGCCGGCCCAGCGTGTGTTTCAGTGCGACCTGAATCATGGTGCGCTCGAAGTCAGGGGTGGCTTGCTCGAGAATGCCTTTATGACCCAGATTCAGTTCCTGATCAGCCCATTCTTCCAGCAGTTGTGTCCAGTCGCGCGCGCTGCTGTTCTGTGCCTGATGCTCCATCAGTTCGGGCGGCAGATCATCTACACGCACCTCACGGCTGGAAGCCATGACGGTAATCCAGCGGCAGAAGTTCTCCAGTTGACGCACGTTACCCGGCCAGTTCAGACCAGTAATATATTTCTCTGTCTCCGAGCGCAGCACTTTGCACTCAACGTCCAGCTCTTCCGATGCCTTGGCCAGAAAATGACGCGCCAGTCTGGGAATATCTTCGCGGCGATCACGCAGGCGCGGAATGTGGATACGTATTACGTTCAGACGGTGGAACAGGTCCTCACGAAACAGGTGCTGTGCTACCAGTTTTTCCAGATTCTGGTGGGTTGCCGCAATAATGCGCACATCAACCTTGATTGGTGTGGTGCCGCCCACGCGATAAAATTCACCGTCCGATAGAACCCGCAACAGCCGGGTCTGAGTGTCAGCAGGCATATCACCAATTTCATCCAGAAACAGGGTGCCGCCATTGGCCTGTTCAAAGCGCCCTGTGCGGTGCGCAGTGGCGCCGGTGAATGAGCCTTTTTCGTGACCAAACAGTTCGGATTCGATCAGGTCTTTTGGAATGGCGGCGACGTTCAGCGCAATAAACTGTTTTTCGCGGCGCGGGCTGTGTTTGTGCAGCGCGTGTGCCACCAGTTCTTTACCGGTACCGGATTCACCATTGATCAGAACCGTGATATTGGACTGGGACAAGCGACCGATGGCCCGGAAAACTTCCTGCATGGCCGGGGCTTCACCAATAATTTCTTTGCCGTTTTCCATCACCGGTGAGGGCAGTTCCACATCCTGCTCGCGTGCATGTTCGAGCGCACGTTGCGTCATGGCTACCGCTTCATCAATGTCGAACGGTTTTGGCAGATATTCAAATGCGCCACGGCTGTAGGATGAGACCGCGCTGTCCAGATCGGAATGCGCGGTCATGATAATGACCGGCAATTGCGGGAAGCGTTCGTGCACAGTAGACAGCAGGTCAAGGCCATTTATGCCAGGCATGCGTATATCACTGATGATGGCGTCAGGTCGTTCTTTTTCAAGGCGATGTAACAAGTCATCACCATTATCGAAACTTTGTGTATGTAGACCGGAGCGGCTCAGCGATTTTTCGAGCACCCAGCGAATGGACTTGTCGTCATCAAGAACCCAGACAGTGTTGTGTTTGTTCATGGTAGCTATCCTTGTTAAACCTATTTGCCAAATTGTGAGGCAGTAAACAAATTGGATGCGGGCGCTTCAGCGAGTACCGGCAGGTAAACTAAAAAACGTGTGCAACCGGGCTCGCTTTTGCATTCGATAATTCCCTTGTGCTGATTCACAATCGAGTGAGCGATGGAAAGTCCCAAGCCGGTACCTTCGGCGCGGCCACTGATCATGGGAAAAAAGATATTGTCGATCAATTCCGGTGGCACCCCGGGGCCGTTATCAACTACTTCAACCCGAATCACCAGTTTGTGGAAAACTGTGCCGATAGTGATGTTGCGCATGATGCGGGTTTTCAGTTCGATTAAACCTGAGCGGTGTTTGACGTGAGGGCTTTCCAGCGCCTGCACTGCATTACGGACAATATTGAGCACAGCCTGAATCAGCTGTTCCGAGTCACCGTGCAATTCGGGAATGCTGGGGTCATAGTCGCGCACGACGGTGATATCGCGGTCACGCACTTCAGCTTCAATCAGATTACGAACGCGCTCCAGCACTTCGTGAACATTGAGCTTGCGGAACTCCATGGGCTTGCGCGAGCCAACCAGCCGGTCGACCAGTTTATGCAGGCGATCAGCTTCTTCAATAATGACATTGGTATAGTCAGTCAGTTCTGAATTTGGCAGCTCTGCAGCCAACAACTGGGCTGCTCCACGAATACCCCCAAGCGGATTTTTAATCTCATGGGCAAGGCCGCGTACAAGTTCGCGTGTGGTTTCGTGCGTGGAAATCAGGTTCTCGTCGCGCGAAATACGTTCAGCGTAGTTGGTCCCCTGGATCTCTATAAGAACTGCCGCATCGGTAATTTCCAGCAATGGTGTGACGGTGTAGTCCACCTGCATGGTTTTGCCGTGTAGCAGCTGTAACTGCGCTTTGCGCTTGGTAAAGCTGTGGTGTTCAGCCAACGCTTGTCTGACTTCCAGCACATCCTGTTCTGCGTGGATGAAGATGTCACCGATAAATGCCTGATGTAGCTGCCGGCCACTGATCGCCAGCAGGCTTTCGGCAGCCAGATTGATGTACTGCAATCGCAAGTCCTTGTCCAAAACAAGCACGGAGGTTGTCAGGCTATCCAGAAGCCGCTTGAAGAGTTTGGGATTGCCGGCAAACATAATATTGGTCGAATTCCTGTTGAGTGCACTTAACCTGAAGGTGTATGCAAGTTCCAAACCATCATGGTGCATGCTCATCAAAATTGATGGTGAGGGTGCAAGATCATGTTTTAAGGAGATTTATCCACGACGTTGGCTATCTGTCATGCACCGCTGACTATCATAGTTAAAATACATTGCACCAAAATGGTGCTGCGCGCCAGAGATGTTTCAGCCGGGCAAAAAAAATCGCCTGCGGGATTGCTCCGGCAGGCGATTTTTTTTGAGCCGCTTTAACGGCTGCTGCAGCTGATTACAGGCTGTAGTACATATCAAACTCAACAGGGTGAGTAGACATGTTCAGGCGAGTGCAGTCCTGACGTTTCAGTTCGATGTAGGCATCGATCAGGTCGTCACAGAACACGCCGCCTTTTTTCAGGAAGTCACGGTCTGCATCCAGGCTGTCCAGTGCTTCGTCCAGAGAGTAACAAACCTTTGGAATCAGCGCTTCTTCTTCTGGCTCCAGGTCGTACAGGTCTTTGGAAGCCGGGTCGCCGGGGTGAATCTTGTTCTGGATACCGTCTACGCCAGCCATCATCAGGGCAGCAAAGTACAGGTATGGGTTGGCGGTGTTGTCACCAAAACGTACTTCAATACGGATTGCTTTCGGGTTGCCGCCCAGAATGTAAGGGATGCGGATCGAGGCAGAGCGGTTGCGGGAAGAATAAGCCAGCAACGTGGGTGCTTCAAAACCTTTTACCAGGCGCTTGTATGAGTTGGTAGAAGCATTACCAAATGCATTCAGTGCCTTGGCATGCTTGATGATGCCGCCGATGTAGTACAGAGCGGTTTCAGACAGACCGGCATAACCGTCGCCTGCGAAGGTATTTTTGCCATCTTTCCAGATTGACATGTGTACGTGCATGCCAGAGCCGTTATCGCCTACCAGTGGCTTGGGCATGAATGTCGCTGTTTTGCCGTAAGCATGAGCAGTGTTCCAGATGCAGTATTTCAGAGTCTGGGTTTCGTCCGCTTTTGCTACCAGCGAGTTGAAACGTGTGCCAATTTCGCACTGACCAGCGTTAGCGACTTCGTGGTGGTGCAGCTCAACATCCAGGCCCATAGAGGCCATGGTGTCGCACATTGCGCCCCGCAGGTCATGCAGAGAGTCAACTGGCGGGACCGGGAAGTAGCCGCCTTTAACGCGGTTACGGTGGCCCATGTTGCCACCTTCGATTTTTTTGTCGCTTGACCAGGCAGCTTCATCGCTGCCGATCTGGAAGTAGGAGCGATCCATGCCGACGTGCCACTTGATGTCGTCAAATACAAAGAATTCGTTTTCAGGACCAAAAAATGCCTTGTCGCCGATACCGGTGGATTTCAGGAATTCTTCAGCGCGACGTGCCACAGAGCGCGGGTCGCGGTTATAACCTTGCATGGTGCGTGGTTCGATGATGTCGCAACGCAGGTTGATCTGAATCTCGTCAGCAAACGGATCCAGCACAGCGGTGCTGTCGTCCGGACGCAGGATCATGTCTGATTCGTTGATGCCTTTCCAGCCAGCTACTGAGGAGCCGTCGAACATCATGCCTTCGAGGAATGATTCGTCCACTTTGGAAACAGGGAAAGTCACGTGTTGCTCTTTACCTTTGGTGTCCGTAAAACGGAGGTCAACCCACTTTGCATTGTGTTCTTTGATCATTTCTAAAGTTTTAGACATTCCTGATCCTCCGTGTGATCTCGAAATTTGTGGTTCGGCCGGACTTCAGCGGACGGCTCAAACCACGGGTTAATATTCTTGCAGTAATCTGCGCTCAGCTGTTTAAGTACAACTTAAGTTCAATAAGCCGGGTATTCGGCACTATAATGCGCCACGCAGCACCCGAGTCCTCAGTGATGAGCAAAATATGTGCCATCAAGTTTACAAACCTGAGGCCTTGAAAATCAGGCGCTTGTTAAAATTCCGTTTTTTACATTGCACCAAAGAAGTGCGATAAATCACTCGTTGCACCATATTGGCTCTTTCTGCCCCGTTTTGATGCGTGGCATCAGCAGGGCATTCAGAGGCCATAATGCTTTACCTGATCAGATTCCATCCTGAAATCATCATCAAAACACGCCCCGTCAGACACCGCCTGATACAAGGCCTGCGCAGAAACCTGAGAATTATACTTAAACGTCTTGATGCGGCGGTGAGTGTAACCGGTGACTGGGACATTCTGGAAGTGCAAACACCTGACGGTAATAAAATTCTCGAGCAGCAGGTGGAGGATGTTTTGCTGCGTACGCCGGGCATCAGCCTGGTTATGCCAGTAAAGAAGTTGCCATTTGTGGATCTGGAGCAGGCGGCTGCTGAAACTTTGAAGCTCTGGGCCGGGCCTCTGCGCGGGCGCACTTTTGCTGTGCGTTGCAAACGGCAGGGAGATCACGCGTTTACGTCCACCCAGGTTGAGCGCCAAATTGGTGCAGTGCTTTTGCATAACAGCGAGGCTGCCGGGGTGAACCTGAACGAACCCGATGTAACCGTGCGGGTCGAGATCCGCTTCAGGGATTTATACATCGTGGAGCGCCAGTTACGTGGGTTGGGCGGCTATCCCATGGGCACTCAGGAGCCGGTGTTGTCGCTGATCTCCGGAGGCTTTGACTCTGCTGTTGCCAGCTACCTGTGTATGAAGCGCGGTATCCGGACGCACTTCCTGTTTTTTAACCTGGGGGGGCGCGAGCATGAAATCGCTGTAAAAGAAGTGGCGCTGTATCTGTGGATGAAGTTCGGTTCCTCTCATCGGGTGAAGTTTATCAGCGTGCCGTTTGAGTCGGTGCTGCAGAATATACTGCAGCAGGTTGATACCGGCCACATGGGCGTGGTGCTCAAGCGTGCCATGATGCGCGCGGCCGAAAGGATAGCTGCCGATATGCGTGTGGGGGCTCTGGTGACAGGTGAGAGCGTAGGGCAGGTGGCCAGTCAGACGCTACCCAATCTGGCATTGATTGATGCGGCAACCACACGACTGGTGCTGCGACCCCTGATTGTGTCAGACAAGCAGGACATCATTAATATCGCGCGCCAGATCGGCACTGAGGTGTTTAATGCCTGCGTGCCAGAGTACTGTGGTGCGATCTCGGTTAAACCAACAACCAATGCCAGGCTCGCTCGGGTGGAGGAAGAGGAGGCGAAACTCAGCTTCGCGCTGATGGATGAGGCCTTGGCGCATACTGAAGTGCAGATGATTGATCGCGTGGTGGATGTGGTGGATCATAAAGATGTCACACCGCTGGTCTACAGTGAGGTCCCGGCCGGCGCGATTGTAATTGATGTGAGACACCCGGATGAGCAGACTTTGCTGCCTTTTGAGCTGGCGGGGGTCGAGGTGCGTGCGGTACCGTTTTTCCAGATATCCAGCCAGTTTGCCGCGCTCGACCGCCAGTTTACCTATCTGTTGTACTGCGAAAAAGGCATGATGAGTCGCCTGCATGCCTCCCATCTCAAAGAGGCAGGGTATACCAACGTGGCGGTGTATAGACCGTGACACGCTTGTCACAATACTGATCTTAAAATAGTTGACTGACAAGCGCCATGCTGCCGGTGTATACTTCGCGGCCATTTTTGTTCGTGATCTGCATGATCCATCTGCTTCCGCGCGTAGCAGCAATATTCTTAGTTAATTCTTACCTACAGGTTCTTTTCCGTGATTGAAAAAATCCGCAACATCGCCATTATCGCCCACGTTGACCATGGCAAGACCACGCTGGTTGATAAACTTTTGCAACAGTCAGGTACCCTGAACACCCGTGGTGGCAACGTTGAACGGGTAATGGACTCCAACGATCAGGAAAAAGAACGTGGCATCACCATTCTGGCGAAAAACACCGCCATCAACTGGAATGGTTACCACATCAATATCGTTGACACCCCCGGCCACGCTGATTTTGGTGGTGAAGTAGAGCGTGTAATGTCGATGGTGGACAGCGTGTTGCTGCTGGTTGATGCGGTAGATGGCCCCATGCCGCAAACCCGCTTTGTGACCCAGAAAGCCTTTGCTCAGGGACTGCACCCGATTGTAGTCATCAACAAAGTTGACCGTCCCGGTGCACGTCCTGACTGGGTGCTGGGAGAGGTATTTGACCTGTTTGACCGCCTTGGTGCAACTGACGAGCAACTGGATTTCCCGGTTGTGTACGCCTCCGCATTGAATGGTATCGCCGGCCTTGAAGTCGACGCTATGTCAGACAACATGGACCCCTTGTTCGAAACCGTTATCAAACACGTACCACCGCCCCCCGTTGATATCGATGCGCCGTTCCGTATGCAGATCAGTGCGCTCGACTACAACAGCTATGTGGGCGTCATTGGTATCGGCCGTGTCACCGGTGGTATTGCCAAACCTAATATGCAAGTGGTGATTATCGGCGCTGACGGCGAAACCCGTAAAGGCAAAATTCTGCAGGTGAAAAGCCATCTGGGCCTGGATCGTATCGATGTGACAGAAGCCACCGCAGGCGAGATCATCTGTATTACCGGTATTGATAAATTGCACATCTCTGACACCATCTGCGATCCGGATCATGTGGTAGCCATGCCGCCTCTGACTGTTGATCAGCCCACCATCAGCATGACCTTCCAGGTAAATGATTCGCCATTTGCCGGCCGTGAAGGCAAATACGTGACCACACGTAACCTGAAAGACCGTCTTGAGCGCGAGTTGATCCACAATGTGGCGCTGCGCGTTGAGCCGGGCGAATCTGCAGACAAATATAAAGTGTCAGGCCGTGGCGAATTGCATTTGTCTGTATTGATCGAATCCATGCGTCGTGAAGGTTTTGAGCTGGCGGTTTCCCGTCCTGAAGTGATCATGAAGGATGTCGACGGCGTAACTCACGAGCCGTATGAGAATCTGGTGATCGACTGCAACGATGAGCACCAGGGTTCAGTTATCGAAGAGCTGGGTCTGCGCCGTGCAGAAATGCAGGACATGTTGCCGGATGGCAAAGGTCGTGTGCGTCTGACGTTCGAAATCCCCACGCGTGGCCTGATCGGTTTCCGGTCGATGTTCATGAGCATGACGTCGGGTACCGGCATGATGAACCACGTGTTTGACCATTACGGCCCGACAAAACCGGGTGAGCTGGCAGCACGCAAAAACGGTGTGCTGGTTTCAATGGTAACGGGGAAGGCGCTGGGCTATTCGCTGTGGATGTTACAAGAGCGCGGCCGTCTGTTTATCGATCCGAACGTAGAAGTTTACGAAGGCATGATCATTGGTCTGCACAGCCGTGACAACGATCTGGTAGTCAACCCGATCAAAGGCAAGCAGCTGACAAACGTACGCGCTTCAGGCACAGATGAAAATATCGTACTGACGCCCCCGACCAAACACACGCTTGAACAGGCGATGGAGTTTATCGACGAAGACGAGCTGGTGGAGATCACGCCATTGAGCATCCGTATTCGTAAGAAGAACCTGACTGAGAGTGACCGCAAGCGCGCCAGCCGTGGTTCTGCGGCGCGTTAAGTCGCCTGGGATGTGCTGAAGGTCGGTAGACTGCACCTGCTTGCGCCAGAAAAATATCTCTGCGGATCGAAAGATCCGCACCCTATTTTTTCTGCCACGTCAGGTGCGTGCACTGTCAGGAGTACTACTTTCCGGTAATCATCATGATCGCTCTGATTCAGCGGGTTAATCACGCCAGTCTTCGTATCAATGGAGAGCAACACTGCGCCATTGATAAGGGGCTGGTGGTGTTACTAGGCATTGAAAAGAGTGATACCCGCGTTCAGGGCGAAAAGCTGCTGCAGAAGGTGCTGGATTATCGTGTCTTCGGCGATGCCGAAGGGCGCATGAATCTGAGTGTCAGCGCCATTGGCGGGCAGGTGATGCTGGTGTCGCAGTTTACGCTGGCAGCGGATACCGGCCGTGGTCTGCGTCCCAGCTTTACATCAGCCATGCCACCCGCCGATGCAGAGCAACTTTATAATGAGCTGGTTGCATGGATGCAGCTTCAGTACGCGCGTGTGGTCACCGGCAGTTTTGGTGCAGATATGAAAGTGCTGCTTGAAAATGATGGCCCGGTGACGTTCAGTCTCCGGGCCTGACCGGGCCCTGGTTTCAGAAGTACCACATCATGCGGCCGTAAATATTGCGCCCCAAACCCGGCAGTCTCTGATCCAAAGCAATATCCGGATTCATGGCGCGGTTGTAGCCAGCCAGATGATCCTCATAGTCTTTATCCAACAGATTGTTGATGCCTATCCCAAACTCCAGATTAGTTCTCGCACGGATACTGCTCGACAGATTCAGTAGACTGTAGCCGGCTGTCTCAGCTTCCAGATTGGTAGCGGAAACTCTGTCCTGACGCGCGTAGGTGACTGACTCCAGTGAGCCACTCCAGCCATCGCCCTGATAATCCAGTGCCAGGATCATATTGTCAGGTGAAATCCGGTAAAGATTATCATTGATGTCTTTGCGTTTGGCGCGAACCATACTCATCACGGCGCGCAGAGCAAACTGCGAATTGATTTCATAGCGGGCATCCATGTCAAAACCATAATACTCAGCATCTACGTTGCTGAACTGCAACGGATTTGGTGTGCCCATCCCCATGTTGGCAAGCATCTGCGCAAAGCTGTTGGCGACTGCATTGGTGGAGGGGATGCCCTGAATAAAGTCACTGACGTCCTTGTAGAAGATTCTTGGATATGCGCTGAAAGCACCCCGATCCAGATCGAAACCCAGTTCAGCTTCGTGAGCAATTTCCGGCTTCAGTGCAGGATTGCCGATGTAGTTTTTGCCATCAGCCAAGCCGCCTGTTGACGACGCAGGAGACCACAGATAACGCTCCTGATACGACGGTGATCGCGTTTTGCGTGCGGCTCCGGCATACCAGATCACGTCATAACCAGGGTCGATACTGAAACGCGCAAACCAGTCTGTATTGTGGTCAGTCTGGGAGCGATCCATGGCGTTAAACTGATTGGCCAGCGTGCGTGCCATATTATTGATCATGAATGGGCCGCCGGCTGGCAAGTTGGACGGGTTGTAGTTGGCTGCCACTGCTGCCGAATTCATGCGTACCTGATTGTGGCGGATACCAAGATCCAGGCCGGTGATCTCACTCAGTGCAATATTACGTTCGATGAAGACGCCGGTCAGATTCTTTTCGGCGTCTTTGAAGTTGTCGACAAAAAAGAAACGGTTGTTTGGATTCTGAATCAAAGCGATGTGATTTGAGTAGTGCCCATCCACCCCAAAGCGCCAGTAGCCATTACCAACTGAGCGTTCTGCTTTTACGATGAAACCGGAGTTGTCGCTGGCGGTGTAGGTGTTACGGTAGCGGTTGGTGCCAGGTCCGGCCGCATTGTCCTGAGGTGGAGTGCGCAGGTGGTAATTGCTCATCCAGTGGCCTATATCATTCAGCGACACTTCGGCAGTCAGTTTCCACTGCACACTTTCCCACTCGTAACGACTGCGCACCAGATCACTTTCTACCACCATGATATCCATGGGCAAGGCTGCAGTGCCGGCGTCGCCGGTGTCATTGCGCGCAAAGTCGATGCTGAATTGATGATCTCCGCGTTGGAAACTGTAACCCAGATCAAAACGATCGCGCTTGTATTCAGAAGGCCTGATGCTGCCGCGCGCAAAGTCTGAGTCGTCACCCTGCTCGGTCATGACAAAACCCCGGAACAGATGATTGCGATTGGCTACTGAAACAAAGGCGCTGCCGACTATGCCGCTATTGACCGATTGTGCGCCAAGGTAGGTGCGCCCGGCCCACTGGAACAGTGAGCTGTCACCAAAATCGCCGCTGTAAGTGACAGCTTCAACATTGCCCCCCAGCGTTTCCTGTCCCGCACTCACGGGAGCAATGCCGCGGCTGATGGTCAGCGATTCCAGAATGGCGACCGGGGCATAATGTAAGGGGGCATCCATAGCGTTGGGGCCGCCGGAACTGACGTGAGCGCCATTGATTGACACATTCACGCGGTCACCATGCATGCCACGGTACTGCGCAATACCCGTCAGCTCACCGTTTTTATTGACGTTTGCCCCGGGCATTTTTCTTAATAATTCTGTGGTATCAGGGGGTGCCACCATGGTGTCATCTGTGCGTACGGTATGGGAGTCACGTGCACCAATGATCACCATCTCTTCAATGATTTGAGTTTGCGCATTTCCCACGCTACCAAGCAAGGCTGAGTAGCTGGCCAGTACAAACAAACCGCTGCGTCGGGTGATCATCAAGAAATTTTTCATGCGGCCGGGAACCTGTGCGGAATTGTAAAACTCCGGATTTTAGGCTCTGAAGGAACTGGCGTCACTGCGTCAAATTGTCACAGAAGGGTCGCGGATAGGCGTGGGATGGCCGGCAAGGGCGTGACCATAAAACAAACGGTCATGATGGGTGTCCTTATTCTTGCTCTTGCTCTTGCTCTTGCTCGTGCTTTTTTCTCATATAGACTTTGCCGCAGAAAACGCCTGTTTCAAACAGCATCCACATCGGCAGGGCCATGATGATCTGGCTGAATGGATCCGGTGGCGTCAAAAACATCCCCACGACAAAACAACCCACAATAATGTAAGGGCGTTTTCCTTCCAGAGATTTGATGTCAACTATACCCGCCCAGATCATAAGAAATACAGCGATGGGTATTTCGAACGCAAAACCGAACGCAAAAAATATTTTGAGCACAAAGTTCAGATAGCTGGCGATATCGGGCGCGACCGCGATGCCTTCGGGCGCAACGGAAACAAAAAAACTGAACACAACACCAAACAATACGTAGTACGCAAAAGCCATCCCCGCATAAAACAACAGCACGCTGGAAACAAATAAGGGAATGGCCAGCGACTTTTCATTGGCATACAAGCCGGGAGCGATAAACGCCCAGACCTGGAACAGAATATACGGCGCGCAAACAAACAGCGCGGCATAAAATGTCAGTTTGAACGGTGTGAAAAACGGCGACGTGGGATCAATAGCGATCATGCTGGTATCGGGCGGCAACACCGATGTCAGCGGATAAGCCACAAAGGCATAGATGTCGTTGGCAAAATAAATGAGGCTCAAAAACACCAGCAGTAGTGCCGCGGCACATCGGAGAATACGGTCACGCAGTTCAACAAGATGGCCAACAATGGTCAGTTCCGGTCTTGCTTCAGGTTCAATCGGGTTGGTTGTCACGTGGAATCAGTCCTTCTGCCCGGATGGCTCTTTTGGCGGAGCAGTTTCGACTGCGACCAGCTTCTTGCCTGTAACAGTGACCCGACCAGTAGGAGGGCTGTTGTAAACATCCTGAACGGGTGCTTTTGCTGGTTCTGCAGACTGTTCTGAGTCCGGCTCTGTGGCAGGGGGCTCTTCGGTAGCGAGTTCTTCGGGTGGTCCGTCAGTTGCTGTTTCCGGAACAAAAAAGGTGTTGGCATTTGCAGTGGGTTGCGGCGCTGCAGGGCGGTCGGGAGTACTGTCCGGCCAGTTGTCGGCGCCGGTCGGCACACCTTCATCGGCGCTTGAAATTACAACGGGCGCTGCTGAGGGTGTGGTAGAACTGATTGCGCGTGCAATACCATCCTGGGTTTTATCCAGTTCCTTTTTAGTGTCCTTTACCAGCTTGTCAGCGCTTTTGCGGGCCTTATCGATGTCAGCCAGAATGGATTCGTTGTGCAGTTGGCGACGGATATCATCAGTGTTCAGTTGCTGCTCAATCTCGGATTTGACGTTGTTGAATGTCCGTTTGGCGCGGCCCAGCCATAAAGCGCCAGTACGCACAGCGCCAGGAAGCTTTTCTGGCCCCAACACTAACAAAGCCACCACAAAGATGACCAAAAGCTCGATGAAACTGATACCGAACATCGTTGCTACCCGCGCCTGAGTAAGGGTGAATCAGGATTATTTATCCTGTGCTTTCTCGGTGCGTGCGCTGACGTTGCCATCGGCTGCGCTGTCGTCTGCTAACTGATCAGGATCAGACTTGCCGTCTTTTTCGTCATCTTTCACTGCCTGTTTAAAACCTTTCAGAGCTCCGCCAAGATCGCTGCCCAATGTGCGCAATTTTTTGGTGCCAAACAGAAGCACAATAATCAGTGCGATGATAAGTAACTGCCAGATACTGATGCCGCCGATACCCATACTTCCTCCGAGTGCCTGATACTCACATGACTATTCACATGACTACTCAAATGAACCAGGCTGATAAATAGTTATTTTGCTGCTCTGGATGCCTTTTCAGCGAGGCCAGATATGTTAAAGCGCTTTCCGAGTTCTTCCAAGACCTGCTCATGGCTGAGGCCAAGATGGCTGAGCATGACCATGCTGTGGAACCACAGGTCGGCTGTTTCGCCAATCACGGCCTGAGCATCTGCGCCGGCCTGCACATCGCGGGCAGCCAGAATGGTTTCCACCGCTTCCTCGCCCACTTTTTCCAGAATTTTATTCAAACCTTTTTTATGCAGGCTGGCGACATAAGAGTTGTCTGCGTCGGCCTGTTTGCGCTCCTCCAGCAACTGTGCAAGTTGCTGCAGAACGTGATTGCTGGTTTTTGTAGTGTCAGACATCGCTTTTTGACTTTACCTTGTACATCTGTGCCGGATCTTTTAGTACCGCGTCGGTAACTTTCCAGTTGATACCGTCATTGCTCTGTTCAAGTTGCTGATAGAAGCAGCTTTCACGACCAGTGTGGCAGGCTACTCCGCCCACTTGCTCCACCAGATAACACACAGTATCGCCGTCGCAGTCGAGCAACACCTGATGGATGCGCTGCACGTTACCGGACTCTTCGCCTTTGCGCCAGATTCTCTGGCGTGAGCGAGACCAATACACGGCACGACCTTCAGCCTGCGTCAGCGCCAGGGCTTCACGATTGATCCACGCATGGGTCAGTAAACGACGACTGTGTACGTCCTGGGTAACCACCGGCACCAGTCCTTCACTGTTCCATTTGACCTGATCAAGCCAGTCAGTGTTGTTCATGTGTTCAGTATGCTCTTTCATGTTCTGAAATACAAAAAGCCGCTTGCCGCCGCCACAACCAGGATAGCTGTCAGCAAACGTCGCTGGCGCTTGCGCCGCCGCCTGTCGCGCAGGTGCTGTTGTAGTAGCGCTGCCTGCAATGTCTCGTTAATGTTTTGAAGTTTCTGGTGTTGGTTCAAGCTGTTAAGCACGAGCTGGGGCAAATGGGGAAACTGCTCAATCCAGTCCGGTGCGTTGTCTTTCAGGGACCGCCACAAATACGAAGGCTTCATTCTGCGCCGATTCCAGTTCTCCAGAAACGGCAGGGCAGTCTGCCACAGATCCAGATCAGGGTATAGCTGGCGCCCCAGCCCTTCGACGTTGAGCAGGGTCTTCTGCAACAGCACCAGAGAGGGTTGAACTTCCATATTAAAACGACCAGCGGTGCGGAATAGCTGCACCAGCAGATAACCAAAGGAGATGTCTTTTAAGGGTTTTTCGAAAATTGGCTCGCACACGGTACGCATGGCTGCTTCAAATTCCACCACTTTGGTGTTTTTAGGAACCCAGCCGCTTTCCACATGCAGTTCCGCAACCTTGCGGTAGTCCCGTTTGAAGATGGCCAGCAGGTTGCGCGCCAGATACTGCTGATCCTCGCGGCTTAGCGAGCCGATGATGGCGCAGTCAATGGCGATATAGCGCGGGTATTCCGGATTGGATGGATCAACAAAAATATTGCCGGGGTGCATATCTGCATGGAAAAAGCTGTGTTCAAACACCTGTGTGAAAAAGATGTTAACGCCTGTCTCCGCCAATTGTTTGAGATTTACGCCCTGTGCATTCAGTGCCGCAATATCTGAAACAGGAATGCCCCGGATGCGCTCGGTAACCAGCATGGTGTCGCGAGTGACGTCCCAGTACACCTTGGGTACATACAATTTGGGGGAGTTCTCGAAGTTACGGCGCAACAGGGTGGTGTTGGCACCTTCAGACAAGAGGTTGAGTTCACCCAGGATAATGTGTTCGTAGTCGTTGATAACTTCACGCGGCTTGAGCCGGCGACCATCAGGCAGGTAGCGCTCCACGAGACGTGCCGCCCATTTGAGAACTTTTATGTCTTCCCGGATGGTTTTCTCAATTCCCGGGCGCAGGATCTTGATGACAACTTCTTCTCCGGTGATCAGGTGCGCTTCATGGACCTGCGCAATCGACGCAGAAGCAAGGGATTCTGCCTTGATGTCCGCAAAATAGTCCTGCCACCGGGCGCCTAGGGCTTTTTCGACAACTTCAAACACGGTGGGCGAGGTAAACCCGGGTACGCGGTCCTGCAGGTTTTGCAATTCATCACTGATATCCAGTGGCAGGAAATCACGCCGTGTGGATAACAATTGGCCAAACTTGATATAGATGGGTCCCAGCTCCTGCAACGCTTCCTTAAGACGCTGGGCAGACGTGAGATCGCGGGTTTTGTTGCCGGCAAAGATACCAACAGAATACATGGCAAGACGCAGTGGCCAGGCTCTGGCGGTTAACGGGCTGATCTGGTCAAGCCGGTATTTGGCGCAGACCGAGACTATACGCAGCAGTCGGGGAAGGTGGGACACCAATGTTCCTCAGACCCGCTTGGTCAGGGTTTTCATCACCCCTGCCATCAGTTTCATGCCGGCAGTAACGGGCAGAGGCAGTTCAGCGCCGCCTGCAGCCATGGCGCTGTCGCCATGTTTTTGTTCATCAACAATCATCTGCTGGATGACCGCACGGCTTTTGTGATCGTGTGGGGGCAGAAGTTCCAGATGTTCTTCCAGATGTTCACACACCTGTTTTTCTGTTTCACCAACAAACCCCAGACTCCATTTGTCGCCGATCATGCCGGCAACTGCGCCGAGTCCGAAGGACATGGCGTAAAAAGCAGGATTAAGCAGGCTGGGGCGGCTGTCGAGTTCCTTCAGCCTGGTTTCACACCAGGCCAGATGATCTACCTCTTCGGCCGCGGCGTGGTTCATGGTGTCACGCACATCAGGCAGGCGTGCCGTCAGCGACTGACCCTGATACAGCGCTTGCGCGCAGACCTCGCCGGTGTGGTTGATACGCATCAGTCCGGCGGCGAGCCTGCGCTCCTCGTCCGAGAGCTCGCTGCCATCCGCTTTGCCAGCGGGTGAAACACGTTGCGCGTGGCTGCTGCCCGGTACCAGCGTATGCAGAGCCTGATCCAGTTGAAGAATCAAACGATCTGCCAGGCTGTAATGATCCCGATTGTCAGTTGCGCGCATAAACCGTATTCCTGTTATTTGGCAGCAGAGGTTTCGCGGGCTATTGCCCGGTGGCCGATGTCGGTGCGGAAGTAGATTCTATCCCAGTGAATATTTTCTGCCAGCTGATAAGCCGCTTTTTGTGCGGCAGTTACAGTATCACCCAGAGCAACGGCGCACAGCACGCGGCCGCCGTTGGTTACAATCTGCCCGTCTTTCAGCGTTGTGCCGGCATGGAACACTTTGCCGTAGCCAGACTGTGCGGCTGTATCCAGGCCACTTATAACGGCGCCTTTGCCATAGGCATCCGGATAACCTCCGGCCGCCAGCACTACGCCGATACTGGCGCGGCTATCCCAGTTGGCTTGTTTCTGATCCAGCTTGCCGTCGATGGCAGCCTGGCACAGTTCAGCCAGATCGGACTGCAAACGCATCATCACCGGTTGTGCTTCCGGGTCACCAAATCGGCAGTTGAACTCGATCACAAACGGGTCGCCGTTGTCGTCAATCATCAGGCCTGCATACAGGAAGCCGGTATAAGGGTTGCCTTCAGCCGCCATGCCGCGCACGGTGGGCATAATCACCCGGTGCATGACTTTGTCGTGAATCTCTTGTGTAACTACCGGTGCGGGGGAGTATGCGCCCATGCCGCCAGTGTTGGGGCCTTTGTCGCCATTATCCCGCGCCTTGTGGTCCTGTGAGGTCGCAAACGGAAGTACATGCTCACCATCGACCATCACAATAAAGCTGGCTTCTTCACCCAACAGGAACTGCTCAATCACCACGCGGCTGCCGGCATCACCAAACTTGTTGCCTGACAACATATCGCGAATGGTGGATTCAGCCTCTTCCTGCGTCTGCGGGATGATAACGCCTTTGCCGGCGGCGAGGCCGTCGGCTTTTATCACGATGGGAGTGCCTTTCTCGCGCACATAGGCAATAGCGGCATCAACATCGGTGAAGTTCTGATAGGCCGCCGTCGGGATTTTATGGCGAGCCAGAAAATCTTTGGTGAATGCCTTGGAGCCTTCCAGCTGGGCTGCGCCCTTGCGCGGACCAAAACAACGAAGGCCGTGCGCAGTAAAGAAGTCCACGACACCGGCAACAAGCGGTGCTTCGGGACCAACCACGGTCAGACCAACATTATTGTTTTTGGCAAACTCTGCCAGAGCAGGAAAATCCAGCGGGTCGATGGCAACATTGACAACACCGGCTTCGGTAGCTGTACCGGCATTGCCCGGAGCCACAAATACTTTTTCTACGCCAGCAGACTGGGCAAGTTTCCATGCCAGCGCGTGCTCACGGCCGCCGTTGCCAAGTATCAGAATATTCATAAGCAATCTGTCCAGAATTAAAAAATATCAGTTTCAGCGTTGGCGTACCGGTCGGTCGGAAGCGTCAGCGAGGCCGCTCAGGCGAGGCGAAGGCTACCGGGACCAGCGCAGTTTACATCAGGTAAATGAGCATGGGACCGGTAGCCTTCAACGAAGCATGAGTCGTTTCGCTGGCGCTTCCTTCCCCTTAATGGCGGAAATGGCGGATCCCGGTAAACACCATCGCCATCCCGGCCTCATCAGCCGCTGCAATGACTTCGGCGTCACGCATCGAGCCACCAGGCTGGATAACTGCGCTGACGCCGGCTTTGGCCGCTGCATCAATGCCATCACGGAACGGGAAGAACGCATCCGATGCCATTACTGAGCCTTCCACCACCAGGTTTTCGTCGGCCGCTTTGATGCCGGCAATTTTTGCGCTGTATACACGGCTCATCTGGCCGGCACCAATACCAATTGTTTGCTGGTTCTTGCAGTAAACAATGGCATTGGATTTCACAAACTGAGCCACAGTCCAGGCGAACATCAAGTCCGCAAGTTCCTGTTCACTGGGCTGGCGCTTGCTGACTACAGTGAGGTCGTTGCGGCTGATCTGGTGAATATCTCTGTCCTGCACCAGCAGTCCGCCATTAATACGTTTGTAGTCCCAGGCGGTCTGCGGTTTTGCCGGCCACTGACCACAGGCCATTACCCGAACATTGGGCTTCCCGGCAAAAACCTCGAGCGCTTCTGTGGAGACTGTCGGGGCGATAATAACTTCGCTGAACTGTTGATCAACAATCTTCTGCGCAGTGGCGGCGTCCAGTTCACGGTTGAATGCGATGATACCTCCGAACGCTGATGTCGGATCAGTCTGAAATGCCAGTTGGTAGGCTTCGGCAATGGAGCCGGCAATGGCGACACCACAGGGGTTGGCATGTTTGACGATAACACAGGCAGGTTCGCTGAAACTCTTCACACATTCCAGTGCGGCGTCAGTGTCGGCAATATTGTTGTACGACAACTCTTTGCCCTGCAACTGTTCTGCTGTGCTGACGCTGGATTCCTGAGGCTGTTTCTCAACGTAAAACGCAGCTTTCTGATGCGGATTCTCGCCGTAACGCAGGTCCTGCTTTTTCTGAAACTGGCTGGAGAAAGTACGCGGGAATTCACTGCCTGAAACAATCCTGCCAAGATAGTTGGCAATGGCACCGTCATACGCAGCGGTATGCTCGTAGGTACGAACAGCAAGATCAAAACGGGTCGCCTGAGTCAGGCCGCCTCCGTTGATTTTGATTTCAGCAAGAATGCGCGGGTAGTCTGACGGATTTACAACCACCGCCACCCAGGCATTATTCTTGGCCGCAGCGCGCAACATGGTCGGGCCACCGATATCGATATTTTCGATTGCAGTGGGCAGATCACAGTCCGGTTTGGCAACAGTTGCTTCAAATGGATACAGATTCACCACCACCAGATCGATTGGTGGAATATTATGAGTTTGCATCACTTCCGCATCGATTTCGCGGCGCGCCAGAATGCCCCCGTGCACTTTCGGGTGCAAGGTTTTGACGCGACCGTCCATCATTTCCGGAAAGCCGGTGTAGTCAGCAATTTCGATGGCCGCAACGTTGTTGTCCTGCAGCAAGCGATATGTGCCGCCTGTGGACAAAATTTCAACGCCTGCCTGTTGCAGTGCGCGAGCAAAATCAACAATACCGGTTTTGTCCGACACACTGAGTAACGCGCGGCGGATAACAGCAATTTTATCTGTAGACATAGTAGTAATCAGGTGCAGTTTAAAGGGTGGGAATGGCGTCGGGGCCTGATGTAGTAGAGAATTAATCTAACAGCCCGTACTGTTTCATCTTTTTGCGTAGGGTACCACGGTTCAAACCCAGCATGGTAGAGGCCTTGCTCTGGTTGCCGGCGGTGTTTTTCAGTACGGCCTGCAGTAGCGGTGCTTCAACTTCGCTTAATACAACATCATAAAGATTACGCACCAGATCTTCGTTGCCGAGATCTTCAAAATATTTTTCCATTGCTCTTTCTACAGCCTGGCGCAAGCTGCCGTTGTTATCTTCAGGGGCATTGTGATGTTCGCCCGCAATAACAAGTGGGTAATTTCTGTCATTATTCTGAGAGTCTTTTTTCATGCCACTGCCAGCTTTGTCAGATATTCTGTATGCCAGTTTTCAAGCAAGGCCTGCTGCGATGCCATGTTTTCCTCCATCATAAATCTGGTCTTCAGATCATCACCGCCCGGAAGAGCTTTACTGTACCAGTCAATATGTTTGCGGGCAAAGAGCGCGCCACAGGATTCACCATAAAACGCATGCAAAGCACGGATGTGGTCTTGCATCAGATGGCTGATATCCAGGGCTGTCGGTAGTACAGCGTGTTCGCCATGTTGCAGATATTGGCGGATTTCACGGAATATCCATGGCCGGCCCTGCGCGGCACGGCCAATCATCAATCCGTCGGCTCCCGTGTGATAAAGCACCCAGGCAGCTTTTTCCGGAGAAGTGATATCGCCATTGGCGATTACCGGGATGCTGATGCTGTGTTTGATCTCAGCTATGGTGTCGTACTCGGCATCCCCCAGAAAGCGACACTCGCGGGTTCTGCCGTGAACACTGAGCATGCGAATGCCGCAGTCTTCAGCAATGCGCGCTATCTCCATACCGTTTTTTTCCGCCCGACACCAGCCGGTGCGCATCTTCAACGTCACCGGAATGTCAACCGCATTCACTACAGCGCTCAGGATTTGCTGCACAAGGTCAGGGTCTCGCATCAAAGCTGAGCCTGCTGCTTTCTTCAGAACTTTTTTTGCCGGGCAGCCCATGTTGATATCGATGACTTCAGCGCCCATATCTGCATTGATACGCGCAGCCTCCGCCATCATCTGAGGATCGAAACCGGCAATCTGTACGATCTCGGGACCGCCCGCAGACGATCGCTTCATGCGCAAGCGATTTTTTTCTGTTTTCCACATGGCGGTATCTGCAGGCAGCATCTCGGCAACCGTCAATGTGGCGCCTTGCTGAATACAAACCTCTCTGAATGGCAGATCGCTGACGCCCACCATGGGTGCAAGCAGTATCGGGCATTGCAGTGTGTGCTGGCCAAGTTTGAAACTGGGCGGCGGTGCCAGGCTCAGCGGATTGACCTTGTAGTCAGGCAGCGGAGTTTGACTAATCGTTTTCATAAACAAACTCAAGAGTGTAGTTCACTGCATTCGGCCCCGGATCGCGCACTGCCAGCGCTCCATCCAATTGCGCGCCCTGCGCGATTGCACCTGCCGGCAGCAGTTCCAGTGGCAGGTAGTGGCCCGGATAAAAGCGCCTCGCCGCAACTATTTCCTGCTCAGTATTACTGAATGACAGTTGCACAGCGGGGAATGCCTGTGGATACATGGCGGTGTTGTGTACCCGGAATCTGACCAATAACATATCCTGATAATCAGGGTGTGGATCTACAGATAAATACACACTGCGCAGCGCTGAAGAGTTTTTCACGACCGGCAACTCACAAGCCAGTTGTTCACAAGCTCTGGCAAGAAGCGGGCGCCATAGTGAATGACGTAAAAAGTAATCCTGGTAGTGATAAAAAACCTGTACCAACAGACATATGGACAGAATCACACAGCCTGCAAGGTAACCCATCATTGCGCGCCATCTCGCTGGCGTGCGCGGTTCTTCGCCAAGTATCAGCGGATCATCAAACTCAGGCAGATGTGCTGTTTTATCAGCACTGGATTCCACGATGGTCCACATATTTTATGCGCGGCGTGTTCCTGTAATTCTGACCCACTGATCACGGATAACAGGCGGCTCAAGATCAAACCAGGGCTGATAGGAGCGAATCAGGGATTCAGTCTGTTCTGACAATACGCCGGACAGTACCAGTTTGCCACCCGGTCTGGTCAGGCCGGTAAGCACAGGTGTCAACTCTTCCAGCGGTCCTGACAGAATGTTGGCCAGCACTATGTCAGCAGCTGCATGCCCGACACCGGGCAAATAAACCGTCAGCTTTTCAGCGGGCACACCATTCATGTCGCGGTTACTTTTTGTGGCAATAATTGCCTGCGGATCATTGTCGACCCCAACCACGTGATCTGCGCCCAGCAAAATTGCGGCAATCGCAAGAATTCCTGAGCCGCAGCCGTAGTCGATCACCGCCTTGCCCTCAACATCGCAGCCGTCCAGCCACTCCAGACATAGTGCTGTTGTTGGATGTGTGCCGGAGCCAAACGCCAGGCCGGGATCCAGCATCAGATTGACGGCGTCAGGCTCAGGTGGTTGCAGCCAGCTGGGCACCACCCACAACCGCCGGCCAAAACAGATGGGTTTGAAATCATCCATCCAGGCGCGCTCCCAGTCCTGATCCGCGATTTCTTCGATTTCGAGATCCTGCTCTGAGAGCCGCGACGTACCGCTGATGCGTTTAATCAGCGATTTAACACAAGCTTTTGCTTCGAACAACGCGCTCAGTTTCATGTTCTGCCAAAGCGGAGTGGTCCCCGGGTCCAGTTGGAAAACCGGGACGTCTTCGGCATCAATCAGCGTCACTGACACAGCCCCCAGGGACTGGAACAATTGTTCCATCTCTGCGGCTTCTGTGTCAGTGATGCGGGCATTAATCTGTAACCACGGCATGCGTTTGCTCTCTTGGCTGTGCTTGTCAGCTGTTTTTGCCGTGAGCGCCGTTCAGCATGTGCTCCAGATAATGGATGTTGGTTCCACCTTTGCGGAAGTTAGGATCCCTCAAAATATCCTTGTGCAATGGTGTATTGGTGCGTATGCCATCAATCAGCAATTCGTCCAGTGCGTTCTGCATACGAACCAGCGCTTCTTCTCTGCTGCTGCCGTAAGTGATCAGTTTGGCAATCAGTGAGTCATAAAACGGTGGTACGGTGTAACCACTATAAATGTGCGAGTCGACCCTTACGCCATTACCGCCCGGGGCATGAAACAAATTGATCTTGCCGGGGCATGGCATGAAGGTTGCCGGGTCTTCCGCATTAATACGGCATTCCAGAGCGTGGCCTTTGATGTGCACGTCTTCCTGTCTGATCGTCAGTGGCATACCGCTGGCAATTTTCAGCTGCTCTTTTACGATGTCGATGCCGGTAACCATTTCGGTGACCGGGTGTTCGACCTGAACACGTGTGTTCATCTCGATAAAGTAGAACTGCTCGTCCTGATACAGGAATTCCAGAGTGCCGGCGCCGCGGTATTTCATCTGCTTGCAGGCTTTGATACAGGTTTCTGCAACACTCTGGCGTATTGCATCAGGAATGCCAGGTGCGGGTGCTTCTTCCAGTACTTTCTGATGACGTCGCTGCATGGAACAGTCGCGGTCGCCCAGATAGAGCGCGCCGCCAAGTCCGTCGCCCAACACCTGGATTTCCACGTGACGCGGATTCTCCAGGAATTTTTCCAGATAGACAGTATCATTGCCAAATGCTGCTTTGGCTTCAGACTGAGTGACGTAAATTGCTTTTAACAAGGCTGCTTCGCTATGCACGACGCGCATGCCGCGACCACCACCGCCTGCTGCAGCTTTAATAATGACCGGATAACCGATTCGTTTGGCAATTGACAGGGTGCGCTCGGCGTTGTCATCAAGCGGTCCATCAGAGCCGGGAACAGTCGGAACACCGGCCGCTATCATGGCTTTAATAGCCGAAACTTTGTCGCCCATCAGACGGATGGTTTCTGCGCGCGGACCAATAAAAATAAAACCGCTGCGCTCAACCTGATCGGCAAAATCTGCGTTTTCTGACAGGAAACCGTAACCGGGATGGATGGCCACGGCGTCGGTGACTTCAGTCGCCGCAATAATGGCAGGTACATTCAGATAACTTTTGGCCGGGCTCGCCGGACCTATACAAACTGACTCATCAGCCAGTCGCACATGCATCAGATCCCGGTCCGCACTGGAGTGCACGGCAACAGTTTTGATGCCGAGCTCTTTACAGGCGCGCAGAATACGCAAAGCGATTTCGCCGCGGTTGGCAATAAGGACTTTTTCCAGCATGAGCGTGATCCCTTAAACGATGGTGACCAGAGCCTGGTCAAATTCAACGGGCTCGCCGTCCTGAGCCAGGATGGCTTCAACCACACCGGCATGATCAGCTTCGATCTGGTTCATCATTTTCATGGCTTCGATAATGCCGATGACGTCACCCACTTTGACATGCTGACCCACTTCAACAAATGAAGGAGAGGAGGGGGATGGTGCGCGGTAGAAAGTGCCGACCATCGGTGATTTCACCACATTGCCACGAATCTTTTTGGCTGCATCGGGCTCAGTTGCCGGTGCTGAAGCAACCGGGGCGGCAACCGGAGCTGGTGCGGCGATGGGAGCGCTGTGGTACTGAACAGGTGCCGGCGCAACTTTGCTCGCACGGCTGATTCTTACAGATTCCTCACCCTCTTTTATTTCAATCTCCGCAACATCGGAGGACTCTAGCAGCTCGATGAGTTTTTTGACTTTTCTGATATCCATACTGTGGTCTCTTTTTATCGGGGTTTTAATCTTGATAATGCGTTAATTAGTGTCTGTCTGTGATCCGGTTCAGCGCGGCCTGCAACGCCAGGTCGTAACCTTGCGACCCAAGCCCGGTAATAGTGCCCGCTGCAATATCGGAAAAATATGAATGGTGTCGGAACGCTTCACGTTTATAGACATTGGACAGGTGAACTTCAATGAACGGAATGTCCACAGCAAGCAGTGCATCGCGCAGCGCAACGCTGGTGTGAGTGAAAGCGCCGGGATTGAATACGATGAAGTTGATGCCTTCAAGACGCGCATCATGGATGCGATCTATCAGTTCGTATTCTGCATTGCTTTGTAGATGTAGCAAATGATGGCCGGCATCGACGCAGGTGCTGCTGAGGCGTCGATTGATGTCATCCAGGGTTTCTGTGCCGTAAACCTGAGGCTCGCGGGTGCCCAGCAAGTTGAGATTGGGGCCGTGCAAGACAAGAATGGTAGCCATGGTTTTGATCCGGTGAGCGGATGGTCTGCTTCTGAAGACGGCATTTTCTCAGATTTTTCTCTGATTATCACCACTGAATTGTGGCTTTTCTCTGATGTTTCGGTGAGTAGTATGACGCAGATGCCATAACTATGGCGCTTTATTGAGTGATTTCAACGTGGCGCACGGCTGGTGGGTAGCATAAGCCGGCTTCAGCGCAACCTTGAAAGCCGATTTCCAACAAAAATCGCTCAGGGCTGTCTATGGGAAGTCTGAGCGTGGAACGGGTTTGTTGATAATAAACGCTGGTTTTGCCAAAAAACTCGTCTTCGTGCGGCGTGCCCGCGGGCATCACAGGAATCAGCGTGCCACTGACCTCATCAGGTTCTGTTATTTTGAAGCTGAATTTATCGGCATAAAGGTAATAACCCGGAGCAATGGTCCAGTGTACGGTAACGTTTTCACTGCTATCCAGGCTGATGTAGAACGAAAATGCCTGATCAACATCCAGAAAGGCGGGGGTGGTGTCGAATGGGCTTTGGGCCATCGCTGGCAGTTGCGACAAATTTACCGCAAACAACAACAGCACTCCGCAGAATAGCCCCGGAATGCCGTGTTTGTTGTATTTAAGCCTGATAGCGCTCAAAAACCAGTGTTGCATTGGTACCGCCGAATCCGAAGCTGTTTGACATGATGCAATCAATCTTGACGTCATCAAGGCGTTTGGTAGCGATATTAAGACCTTCTGCTTCAGGAACAAGTTCCGTGATGTTGGCAGAAGCGCTGACGAAGCTGTGCTCCATCATCAGCAGGCTGTAGATAGCCTCCTGAGCTCCGGTGGCGCCCAGCGAGTGGCCAGTCAGAGACTTGGTTGAGGTAATAATCGGCGACTTGCCATCAAATATCTGTTTGATCGCGCCCAGTTCGGTGACGTCGCCCACTGGTGTGCTGGTGCCATGCGTATTAAGGTAGTCAACCGGCCGGCCAGAAGTGGTAGCCAGTGCCATCTTCATACAGCGTACGGCACCCTCTCCGGATGGCGCGACCATGTCGTAACCATCTGATGTGGCGCCATATCCGGTAATCTCGCCATAGATCTTTGCGCCGCGTGCCAAGGCATGATCGAGAGCCTCGATAACCAGCACAGCACCACCACCGGCTATCACGAAGCCGTCACGGGTGACGTCGTAGGGCCGCGAAGCCACAGTGGGTTCGTGATTGTGCGAGGTGGTCAGCGCACCCATAGCATCAAACAAATTGGTCAGTGTCCAGTGTTCAGACTCGCCGCCGCCGGCAAATACCACGTCCTGTTTGCCTAACTGAATCAGTTCCACCGCATTGCCGATGCAATGTGCGCTGGTGGCGCAGGCCGAAGAAATTGAGTAATTCACGCCGCGGATTTTAAAGGGGGTGGCGAGACATGCTGATACTGTGCTGCCCATTGTGCGCGGAACACGATACGGCCCGATTTTGCGCAGGCCCTTGGTGCGCAGAATATCTGCCGCTTCCACCTGGTCTGCCGAGGATGAGCCGCCGGCGCCCATGATGATACCGGTGCGATCATTCGAAACTTCCGACTCGCTCAGGCCGGCATCTTTTATAGCCTGATCCATCGCGATATAACCATACGCGGCCGCGTCACCCATAAACCGCAGGTGTTTACGGTCAATATGGTCCTCAAAACTGATATTGACCCTGCCGGAAATATGAGCGCGCAGGCCCATTTCTTCATAGACGGGATTATAGCTGATGCCGCTGCGGCCTTCTTTGAGGGACTCCAGCACGGTCTGCTTGTCATTACCAATGCAGGACACAATACCAATACCGGTGACAACAACGCGTCTCATAGTTACCTCGATCAATTCTTTCAGAATCTGCTTTCAGGTGTAAACAGGCCTACTTTCAGGCCTTTTGTGGTGTAAATCACTTTGCCGTCAACGGCGACTGTGCCGTCCGCGATGCCCATCACCAGCTTACGCTCAATGATGCGGCTGAGCGAAATTTCGTAGGTGACCAATTTGGCGGTCGGCAGTATCTCGCCGCTGAATTTGACCTCGCCAGCTCCCAGCGCACGGCCTTTGCCCAAGTTTCCACGCCAGCCAAGATAAAAGCCAACCAGCTGCCACATGGCATCCAGGCCCAGGCAGCCCGGCATAACCGGATCTTCGGGAAAGTGGCAATCAAAAAACCACAGGTCAGGGTGAATATCGAGCTCGGCAATAATCTGACCTTTTCCGTGCTCACCACCGTGGTCGTTGATATTGACGATTCTGTCCAGCATCAGCATATTGCCAATTGGCAGCTTTGCATTGCCCGGACCAAACATGCGGCCGTGACCGCAGTCCAGCAACTCGTCACGGTTATAGGAACTTTTAGGTGTAAATCCTGTATTCATAAGTGGTGAAAGGCACCTTGTTTTACTTGGCAGTTTTTCGAAGCGTGCAAGTTTATCGCGGCGAACCAAAATAATCGAACTATTTTGCCCTTACAGGTGTGACAGGACTATGGCCAAGGGGTCTGACGGCTGTTTGAAACACGTTTTACAAGGTAGACTTGGTTTTCTGATTAACAAGGATCTGACATGATTATCCCCGTCATTTTGGCCGGCGGCACTGGATCGCGCTTATGGCCACTTTCCCGACAGTTAAATCCCAAACAGTTTATGGCAGTGGCCGATTCCTCAGAGGGCAGCGGTGCTGCCACCGGTGTACGGCAGACTTTGTTCCAGGAGACCTTGCAGCGCCTGCAGGGTTTGCAGCAATTGACTTCACCTGTGGTCATCTGTCACGAGGATCACCGCTTTCTGGTAGCTGAGCAGTTACGTCAACTTGGCATTGATGACGCAGTCATTTTGCTTGAGCCCGCAGGGCGCAATACGGCGCCGGCAGTCACGATTGCTGCGCAAGTCATCAGATCGCTGGGTTTTGCTGACAATCTGCCCGCTGGTGAAAAGGCATTGATGCTGGTACTGCCTGCAGACCACATCATTCGCGCGCCAGAGGTGTTTCATGACTGTGTCCGGCTGGGCATGCAGCAGGCGAATGCCGGTAACCTGGTGACCTTTGGCATCAAACCCCAGTACGCAGAGACGGGTTACGGTTATATCCAGCGGGGCGAAGAGCTGGAGCGCGGAGCGTTCAAGGTGCAGCGTTTTGTTGAAAAACCAGACGCTGTCCGTGCACAACAGTATTTTGCTGGTGGTGATTACGACTGGAACAGTGGCATGTTTTTGTTTGAGCTGGACAGCTGGTTAAACGAGATTCAGCTGCATGCGCCGGCTATCGCTGCAAGTTGTCAGCAGGCGTGCGCGGACAGACGCTTTGATGGTGATTTTACACGTATCGATGCATCGCTTTTCAAGGCCTGTCCATCCGATTCCATTGACTATGCCGTGATGGAAAAAACAGCTCATGCTGTAGTAGTGCCTATGGATGCGTCCTGGAATGATCTGGGTGCATGGAGTTCACTGTGGGATATCAGTCAGCAAAAAACCGTCGATAACAATGTGCTGCGCGGTGACACGCATGTCATCAATGTGAAGGACAGTTATATCCGTGCTGATTCGCGTCTTGTGGTGGCAATTGGTATGCAGGATGCGGTGATTGTTGAAACCGCGGATGCTGTATTGGTTGCCAACCGGCATCAGGTGCAGGATGTCAAAAAAGCAGTGCAGTGGCTTGAGCAGCAACAGCGATCTGAGGCAAGCACACACACGCTGGTGTATCGGCCGTGGGGCTCGTACGAGTCGCTGGCAACCGGGCCGGGATTTCAGGTCAAACGAATACGGGTCAGGCCGGGTGCTTCACTTTCGCTGCAGATGCATCACAAGAGAGCTGAACACTGGGTCGTAATAGCAGGTCTGGCAACCGTGACCTGCGGTGAGCGCGTTTTTGATCTGCAAGAGAATGAATCAACTTTTATTCCGCTGGGTAGTAAACACAGATTGCAAAACAAGACAGCTGAATGGGTGGAGTTGATAGAGGTACAGACCGGCAGCTACCTGGGCGAAGACGATATCGTCAGATTTGACGATGTTTATGGCCGCGTGGCCGCAAAAGCTTAAACGGGTGTGAGTCCCGGAAGATATTCACAAGCATGGCTTAATCAACAGAACTGGACGTTTGAATACCATCAGGAGTAGTACCGTCATGATAAAGAAATGTCTTTTCCCCGCCGCTGGATACGGCACGCGATTTCTCCCTGCTACAAAAGCGATGCCTAAAGAAATGTTGCCGCTGGTTAACAAACCGTTGATCCAATACGGTGTGGAAGAGGCACTGGCAGCTGGCATTGACGGCATCGCGATCGTCACCGGCCGCAGCAAGCGGGCCATCGAAGATCATTTTGATATCAGCTTCGAACTTGAGCAACAAATCGCCGGTACCTCTAAAGAGGCGGCATTAAAGGACATCCGCCACCTGATAGAAGTCTGCACATTTTCATATACCCGTCAGACTGAAATGAAAGGGCTGGGTCACGCGATTCTGACTGGTGAAACCCTGATCGGTAATGAGCCCTTCGCCGTTCTGCTGGCGGATGACTATTGCGTGACTGACGCAGGAACTGATCCCGTGTTGCTGCAAATGGTCAAATTGTACGAGAAGTATCGCTGCAGTATTGTAGCTATCGAAGAAGTGCCCCATGACGAAACCTCCAAGTACGGGGTGATAGATGGTATTGAAGAGGCGCCGGGTGTTTTCCGTGTGCGCCAGATGGTTGAGAAACCAGAGCCTGCAGATGCTCCATCCAATCTGGCGATTATCGGTCGTTATATCCTGACACCGGATATTTTTGACATTCTTCGCTCAACCCCGCCCGGGCGCAATGGTGAGTTACAGATTACCGATGCCCTGATGACACAGGCGACTTACGGCCGCGTGCTGGGATACAAGTTCAAGGGCAAACGTTTTGACTGTGGCAGTGTTGAAGGATTTATCGAGGCGACCAACTACAATTTCCAGAACATCTACAAGCGAAAGTGAGTGTCTATAACATGAAAATCCAGATCAACTGTTTTAAGGCGTATGACATTCGCGGCCGCGTTCCCGATCAGTTAAATGAAGATATTGCGTACCGTATCGGTCGCGCCAGCGCGTTGTATTTAAAACCCGGGGTAATGGTGGTAGGCCATGATATCCGCCTCAGCAGTCGCGCGCTGTGTGATGCGCTGACCAACGGCTTGCTGGACGGAGGTTCTGATGTGATCGACATCGGGTTGTGCGGTACAGAAGAAGTTTATTTTGCAACATCCCATCTCAAAGCCGATGGCGGCATCGTCGTCACTGCCAGTCATAATCC
This sequence comes from Pseudohongiella sp., assembly GCA_030651695.1. Lineage (GTDB taxonomy): Bacteria > Pseudomonadota > Gammaproteobacteria > Pseudomonadales > Pseudohongiellaceae > Pseudohongiella. The sequence goes on from JAUSCD010000005.1 coordinate 188,368, forward strand.
TCAGGATTACAACGGCATGAAGCTGGTGCGTGAGCAGTCCCGTCCCATCAGTGGTGATACTGGTCTGAATGATATTCGCGCACTGGCAGAGGCGGGTGATTTTCCGGCGGTTTCTGTGCGCGGCACACTCAGCCAGCAGGATACCCGGCCAGCCTACATCCAGCACCTGATGTCGTATATCGATGTCAGCACACTGAAACCTCTGAAAGTCGTAATCAATGCAGGTAATGGTGGCGCTGGTATCGTTGCTGACGAGTTGGCCAAACATCTGCCCTTTGAATTTATACGTGTTCACCATGAAGCTGATGGCCATTTCCCGAACGGCGTACCGAATCCATTACTGGAGGAAAATCGCGCGCCCACCATTGATGCCATTAAAGCCAGCGGTGCTGATCTTGGTGTGGCGTGGGATGGCGACTTTGATCGGTGTTTCTTTTTTGATGAGACCGGGCACTTCATTGAAGGTTATTACATTGTTGGTTTGCTGGCGCAAAGCTTTCTTGAGCGCAATCCGGGTGCCGCCATCATTCATGACCCACGGCTCACATGGAATACTCTGGCGGTGTGCGACGAATTTGGCGGCCGTGCTGTGCAATGTAAAACCGGCCATGCGTTTATCAAAGAGCGAATGCGTCTTGAGGATGCCGTGTATGGCGGTGAGATGAGTGCGCACCATTATTTTCGCGATTTTGCCTACTGCGACAGCGGCATGATTCCCTGGCTGCTGGTCAGTGAACTGATGTGCAAAACCGGTAAGCCACTGTCAACGCTGGTAGCTGAGCGCATGGCGGCATTTCCGGCCAGCGGCGAGATCAATCGCACAGTGGCCGATGCGGCAGCACTCATCAAAAAGGTGGAAGCCATTTACAAAGACAAGGCGATCGCGGTTGATTACACAGACGGTCTCAGCATGAATTTTGAGCAATGGCGTTTTAATCTGCGCATGTCCAACACCGAACCCGTTGTCAGATTAAATGTGGAATCACGCGCTGATACTGGTCTTATGCAGGAAAAAACAGCCGAGTTGCTGGCGCTGTTTTAATTGCTGATGATTCAGACGGGTTTTGTTTTGGCGACTGCCGAGGACATCTTGTATCGGAAGCTGTCTTCGGCATACACCGAAAACCCCAGTTGGCGATAGAATTTATGCGCAGGATTGTTCTTCAGCACACTCAGGTGCACAGGCAATCCTTGTAGTTTGGCCTGCAACATCACATGTTGCATTATCTGTGTCCCCAGGCCTTTCCGTTGCCTCTGCGGCGTGAGCAGAAGCATTTCCAAATACAGATGGTCAGTCTTGTTTTTTAAGCAGTAACCGCCAATGTCTTCTTCGCAGAGACTGGCAATTATGAAGCTGGACGCAGGCAGATTCGCCAGAAAGCTGTGGTGCTGGAACAATTCATTCCAGCCCCATGTTTCTGCAATATATTGCTGCAGGCCGGACTTGAACAGCTGATAAGCCCAGTCCATTTCTTCCATTTCCGCTTTGCGGAAAGTAATCCGATGGTCTTCTCCAGCGCGCATGATCAGACCTGCGCCGGTGCAGTCTGGGTGTCGACAGGGTTCGCCAGTCTGCGTTTCCAGCCCAGTTGTTTTTCAACCGCGCTGATCAGCGTGCCCGCCAGATCCTTCCCACTGACATCTTCCAGATCTCCTAAGGAAGGGCTACTGTTTACCTCCAGCAACAGAGGTCCTTTGCGGGAGCGAATGATATCAACGCCCGCAACTTTCAACCCCATGACCTTGGCTGCGCGTAATGCAAGTTTCCGTTCTTCTGCGCTCAGGCGCGCAGGACTCAGGCTGCTGCCATTCTGGCGATTGCTGCGAAAATGTCCGGGGGCGGCCTGGCGCTCAACCGCGCACACCACTTTATTGTCGGCGACCAGCAGACGCAGCGAACGGCCTTCGGCTTCCTTGATAAATTCCTGCACCAGAAGATTGGCCTGCAGGGATCGGAATGCGTTAATAAGGCTTTCACCGGCATTGCGCGACTCTGCCAGCACCACTCCGCGATGCTGCGGGCCCTCCAGCAGTTTGACAATAAGGGGAGCGCCGTTGACCATATCAATCAGATCATCTGTGTCCAATGGGCTGTCAGCAAATCCGGTTGTCGGAATGGGCAAGCCATGTTGCAGCAGATGTTGCAGGGAGTAGAGTTTGTCGCGCGAGTGACTGATAGCCTGAGCGCTGTTCAGAGAATAAATGCCAAGGCTCTCGAACTGGCGAACCAGCGCGCAGCCATAAAATGTCAGATCCGGGCGTATGCGAGGAATCACTGCATCCAGATTATTCAGCAGCTTGCCGCCACGGTAGTGAATTTCAGGATGCTCGGCGTCCAGTTTCATATAACACTGGCGTATGTCATAAAAACGTATGCGATGTCCGCGCTCTTCGCCGGCTTCCAGAATCCGTTGATTGCTGGCCAGGTCCGGATTGCTGGCCAATAAGCCGATACGCAAGCCCGAGCTTTCGCGGGTATGTTCGTGATACAGCTGTTCAATCTGATTGTTGCTGACTTTGCCTCCCGCAAATGAAGAGGACGGGTCGACCAGTATTCTGCCGTTCATGGCTTCTCGGCCCAGTAGCATACGAAAACCCATTGAGTCCCGATTGGTCAGCGTCAGCTCAACTTCCCACTGCTGATCACGGTGGGCCAGCATGGTTTTTACCACAAAACGTTTTTCACCGATTCCGCTGGAGCTTTTTACGACCCGCTTATCGGTTACTTCGGCTTCACAGCGCACAATGGTGCGCCGGTTTCCCTGCACAGGATGGACTTCGAAACTGACAAAGGATATCCCGCCGCGTGAAAATGGTCTGATATTGAACGCATGCAGTGATGAGGTTTTGGCGCCGGAATCCACCCGCACTTTTATCGCAGGTATCCCCAGTTGTGGGAGTGCGCACCACTCCTCGCTCCCGACTATCATTTTTTCTGGCAGATCTGTGTGGTCAATCATGTGTGATCCGGTGTTTTACTGAGTTTGCCAATGTGCCTGGTCAACCATCGGCTGGAAGCGTCCAATGCGTCAATCGCCAGTTCGTCACCACCCAGTGCTTTGAACATCGGGCCACTCAACTCTTTACCAATCTCCACTCCCCACTGGTCAAACGCATTGATGCCCCAGATCACACTTTGGACAAATACTTTGTGTTCATAAAGCGCTATCAGAGCGCCCAGATTTCTGGCGTCGAGTGTTTCAAGAATCAGTGTTGTGCATGGACGATTGCCGGCAACTTGCCGGTGCGGTGCCAGCGCCGCCGCCTGTTCTGCCGTCATGCCTTTTTTGAGATTCTCCGCCAGCGCTTCCTGATATGATTTGCCGCGCATCAAAGCCCTGCTTTGAGCAAGACAGTTTGCCAGCAAATGTTGATGCTGCTCTGCATCCTGCGGCCAGCTGCTGCGCGCCACTGCAATAAAATCAGCCGGTATCACACTGGTGCCCTGGTGTAGCAATTGATGGAAGGAATGCTGCCCATTGGTGCCGGCGCTACCCCAGATGACAGGGCCGCTGTCTGTCAGTACAGCGCTGCCATCTTTTGCAACGGACTTGCCCAGGCTCTCCATCTCCAGCTGCTGCAGAAAGGATGGCAGCAGATGCAGATCCTGGGCATAGGGTAATACCACGTGACTGCCACAGCGCCAGAAATTTCGGTACCAGACGCCCAGCAGCGCCATTCTTACCGGCATATTTTGTTCAACCGGGCTATTCAGAAAATGCGAATCCATTTCAGCGGCGCCGGCGAGCAGATCACGAAATGTTTGCATCGACGTTGCCAGCGCGATAGACAGTCCGATGGCAGACCACAGTGAGTAACGTCCACCAACCCAGTCCCACATCGGAAAAATATTGTCAGGATGAATGCCAAAATTGCTGGCAGCGCTGATATTGCTGGAGACGGCCACAAAGTGGCGGTGAATGTCTTTCGCTGAACCGCCCTCGCTCAGATACCACTCTCTGGCAAGGCTGGCATTACACAGCGTTTCCAGTGTTGTGAAGGTTTTGGAAGCTACAATAAACAGGGTGCTCTCGGTATCCAGGCCGGCCAGTGTCCGGCGCATGTGGGCCGGGTCGACGTTGGACACAAATACGCAACGCAGAGCAGAGTTGTGGAACGCGCCGAGGGCCTCGCACGCCATTGCAGGACCAAGGTCGGATCCACCTATGCCAATATTCACCAGTGTTCGGATTGGTCTGCCGGAATAGCCGGTCCAGGCACCGGAATGTATGCGCGCAACAAAGTGTTCAATCTTGTTAAGAGTATCTGATACGGTTTGTGTGACATCCGGCATATTTGCCGGTTTGTGCCCGCGCAAGGCCATGTGCATGGCGGGTCGGTTTTCAGTGTTATTGATACACTGGCCATCAAATAAGTCCCGGATAGCTGTCGGTAATGCCTTTTCATGGGCCAGCTTGTGCAGGAGCTCAAGGCAGGTATCGTCAACAAGGTGTTTTGAAAAGTCAGCCAGAATCCCCGCGCATGCAAGGCTCATTTGATCGCAGCGAGAAGGATTGAGCGCCAGCAGATCAGCAATGGTGATGTTCGATTTGGCCAGTCTTGCCTGATTAACCGAAAGCGCTCCCCATACATCCGTTTCGCTTGTCCGATTCATCCGTCGTCTGCCTTGCTTGATGGTATTCACTGTATCCGGTGTAGATCAGCTGCGGCTAACTTATCGCATTATCCCTGCCCATTCAATTGTCCGGATTACGTAGTGAGGGCTCTGGTAAAAAACTGCTTGCCGATCGAAAAACGCGCTGGTAGTATGCGCGACCTGAAAGTAAAGACAAATTTGTTCTCATTCTTGTCTCCGCATTAAAGCCGATATAGCTCAGCTGGTAGAGCAACTGACTTGTAATCAGTAGGTCCCGGGTTCGACTCCTGGTGTCGGCACCATATTTATCAGTAAGTTACGCACCTCCCCCATAGTGAAAACGTTCATGACATCGAAACCATTCAGTTGTGCTCTGGCGGTGCGTGACTATGAATGCGATATGCAGGGCGTCGTCAATAACGCTGTCTATCAGAACTATCTCGAACATGCCCGCCACGAGTTCCTGAAATCACGTGGGCTCGATTTTGCGCAGCTGACTGCTCAGGGCATTATCGTCGTTGTGATTCGCGCTGAAATCGATTACCGGGCGTCGCTGCGTAGCGGTGATGAGTTTGAGGTCAGCGTGGAACCCTTTATGGCGTCTGCCGTCCGGCTGGCGTTCCGGCAGCAGATCCGGAAACGGGATGGCGGGCTTGTAATGCTCGATGCGACTATCGTAACCACCGCAGTTAACGGTCGGGGGAGGCCCTACTTCCCCTCCGAACTCCAGTGCTTGCTCCCGCATTAAAAGGCAGCATAAAAAAAGGGCGATGCGGGTAACCGCATCGCCCTTTTTTATGCTCGATTTCCGATCAGAAGCGGAAGTCCAGACCTACGAAGTAGCGACGACCCAGAACGTCATACAAAGATGGGTCGGTACTGGCTTGTACGTTAGGCGTATATAAACGGGGCTGCTTGTCAGCCAGGTTGTTGATACCCGCGCGGACTATGATGTTCTCCATGATTTCATAACGGCCGGAGAGATCGTAGTACCAGAGTGACTTGACGCCAGTGTTGGCAGTTGGGGAACCACCAGTCACAGTGTTGCGATGCACCATGTCGTCAATAAAGCGGGCAGTCAACTGAGCCTGGAAGGGGCCAAGCGCCCAGGTTGGGGTAATGGTGTGGCGCCATTCTGGCAGTCCGTGACCCGTAGTTGAGCCAATGGTGCCGCCAAAGTCGTTAACAGGATCCACAGCGGTGGTTTGAGTTTCGTATTTCTCCAGCCATGTGCTCACAAAAGCAACGTTCAATGAGCCCATGTTGCTGGCCAGATCAATACCCCAGTTGAAGGCGAAGTCAACGCCGCTGGTCTTGATGAAGGCCTGGTTGCGCTGGAGTTGCTGCAGTTCTATAACGCCGCCGTTGCTGGGTTCACGTGTGAACAGTGCGCACCATTCATTGGTCGGGCTATAGGTCGGGTTCGCATTGTCCCGGTTATAGCAGCGCTGCACGATAGTATTTGCTGCAACAGAATCAATTACCTGCTCCATTTCAATGGACCAGTAGTCGATAGAGAAGACGCTACGGTCGAACGTCGGCAGATTGATGTCGCTGATTACAAAACCCAGCGTATAACTGTCGGCAGTTTCAGCTTGCAGATTTGGATTGCCACCGGTAATTCCTGTCGCCTGGGCATTTGGCTGGACATACGTCGCACCGCCAGCTACAGGAGACTGCAGGTTACACAATTGCTGAACCTGAGCGGCATTCGGACCATTTCGGTAGGTTGCAGCCAAGGCTCCGGTTGTGTTGCACGGATCCTGGTTGGTAAACGTCGGGAACGAGTTCAACTGAGGCGCAAACAGTTCTGAGACGTTCGGTGAACGGACGGTGTGCTGATATCCGCCGCGTGCGCGCACGGAGTCAATAATTGTCCAGTCCAATGTGGCTTTCCAGGTGTCATCGGTACCGGACACGCTGTCAGTGATGCGATAGCCACCGGTGAATGCCAGCGAGTCTACCAGAGGTACATTGTTCAACAGCGGTACCCGGACTTCAGTGAACACATCTTTGAAGTCAAGTTTGCCGCTGGTTGGCAACTGTTGGTTAAAACCTGCCACCAGACCAGGCTGCAGTCCGCCATCTGGTCTGAAATCATAGTCAAGTTTGCGCGAGCTGGCGCCAAATGCGGCCTGCACGGTACCTGTCGGGATCTCGAACAGGTTACCACTTACAGTACCTTCGATGATTTCCTGCTCGATAACAGTCAGGTTTTTGGCTTCCAGGCTGATGTAATCAATACACGCCTGACTCGCAGGTTGTGAGCCGAACAGATTCAGGCCGCCAGCACACAACGATGCACCGCCGTCTGCTGCATCCAAGAGAGCCTGTGTGCGGTCACGGCGAACGTTGCCGCCCTGAATTTCATTTTGCACAGAACGGCCGTAACTTGCGTATACGTCATAGTTCCATGACCCGGCAATCAGGCCACGCGTACCGCTTACCAGTTGCAACACATCATGCGTGTTGTAGCCGGTTCGTCCGCCAAGATTGTTGAAACGTTTGGCGAAAGAGAAGGGAGCCGTAGGGTTGGCGCGTGACGCCAGCAGCGTACGGATTTGCGGAGTCAGGAACGGGTTGGTGGTTGGTACGGTAAAACCAGTTGTACCGCCAGCAGGTGTTGGCGCCAGCTCCTGCAGGGCGTTGTAGTTGGTGAATGTGAAGCGGGTATACGGCTGGAAATGCTCGTTTATATCCAGTTCGAAGTTGGCGTACATATTCCACCGCTCCATCGGGAGCACAAGAATATTTGCCGGTTCAAAGTTGTACGAGAAGAAGTCAGGGTAAAACGCAGTCGCGATGTCGCCATCCGGTCCCGTATAACCGGCTGCATTGCGCGCTGCATTGCCTGATACGCCGGTGCAGAACAGTGTGCCGTCGGGGTTGAAACCGAAACCCGCAGAGCCGCCGTTGGCGTTACAGGTGTTGGGTCCGAACAGGGCATCAACAGCTGCCTGACTGGGTGTTGTTGCTGCCGCACCGGTAGTCCAGGATCCGCCCGGGAAAATGGAGGTCGCGCCACTGGCCTGTGCCGAAAATGGGCGAGCATCTTTATACATGGCGTCACGGTTGAAGAAGCTGGCGCTGAAAACTGCGCTGCCGCGTCCATCCATGAAATTGCTGCCCATAGTAATGTCAGTGCCGTATTCGATACCATCGCCTTCAGCAGTTTCACGGTACTGTGTGCTGATCGCGAGGCCTTCGAAGTTTTTCTTCATGATGAAGTTGACAACACCCGCTACTGCGTCGGGACCGTAGGTCGCGCCCGCACCGCCGGTGATGATCTCGACGCGATCAATCAGCGCAGCCGGGATGGTATTGATATCCACTGTGCCGCCGCTGTAAGAACCCATGGCGCGACGACCATCCATCAGCACCAGGTTCCGGGTTTGACCCAGACCGCGCAGGTCGATGACCGCCCGGCCGCCGCTGCTGGGGTTGTTGGACTGCGAGCTCAGGTTCGGAGTGACTTGAGGGAGTGTGTTCAGGTACTGGTCAAGAGTGACATAACCACTTTCCAGAATTGCTGCCTGGTCAACGGTCAGGATCGGGCTTTCTGCGACAGCGTCGCGTCGGGCGATCAATGATCCGGTAACTACAACTTCTTCAATCTGCGGTGCTTGTTGCTGAGCAAACAAAGGAGCAGATGCTCCCAGTCCTGCTGCTCCTGCAGTGCCGCCGACAATGGCCAGTCGAATTGCTTTACGCAAGCTTAAAGGTTTAAACATTCAGGTGCCCTCCTGATGAATGGCAGTAATTGTATGTAAATTAATATTTTTTTTAGGATTCAACTAAGAGGGCGAAGTGCGCGGACGAGACACAGCGGGCGCTGTCATGGAGGGTAAGAGCGATTTCACGGCTATTGTGATTACAATAGTCAGTGCTCCCTGAAAGGCAGGTGCACACAGCCGATGTGAGCAAAGAAATTTAGGGCAGCGATTCAGGCTGTTGTCAAAATCTTGTCACATGTAGATATGTAAACTTGACTTAAATTCCATTATGGCAGCCTATTGCTCCAGTCCATGCCCCCCCATCGACTCCGTTTTCACAAAATGAATATACTCATCTTTGCTGTGTTTAGTCAATGATGCCAAAGGTCACGTGAGAAGTTCTGACACGAAGGCGGGTACCAGTTGACTGGCCGGGCCATAACGATGCTCGTCAAAGCTTGAGCCGGTTTCGTCCAGATTGAGTTCAACCGTCCGCGCGCCAGCGTTGCTGGCCAACTGATAGAAGCCTGCAGCAGGATAAACATTCCCTGACGTGCCAATCGAGACGAACAGATCGCAGCGTGCCAGAGCCTTTTCTATGCGGAACATATCCAGCGGCATTTCGCCGAACCACACAATATGAGGTCTGAGGTTGCCGGGCTGCCGGCAGCAGCGGCAGCAATCATCCAGACCCAAATCGTGCCGGATGTCGAAACACAGGTTGGTTTCCATGCAGCGCATTTTCAGCAGCTCCCCGTGCATATGCACCAGTTGGCGACTGCCACTGCGTTCGTGCAGGTTGTCTACGTTCTGTGTGACCAGCAAAAACTCGCTGCCCTCAATGAGTGACAGGGCGTGCTCCAGCCTGGCGAGAGCCTGGTGAGCAGCGTTGGGCCGGATGTCAGGGCTCAGCAACTGCTGTCTGCGCTGATTGTAAAACTGATGCACCAGTACCGGGTTGGCTGCGAAACCTTCTGGTGTGGCAACCTCCTCGATGCGATGGTTCTCCCACAGCCCATCTGCCGTACGAAAAGTCTGAATACCAGATTCAGCGGAGATGCCGGCGCCGGTCAGTACTACAATTGATCGGTATGGCATGCTCACAAGGGCTCCGGTGTGCGATGGAAAAAACAGCTGAGGTCATTATTGCCCGTAGCCGGGCCAGCCTCAAGTGCCCGATTCCTGCAGGAACAACATCTGGTAGGGTGATGTGGCCGTAGTTCTGTCGGGAATAAGCTCAATGACGCGCCGCAGTCGCAGCGCTATAATGCCTCGTTTCAAAAGGAGCCGAGTATGTCATTACCCCAAATTGGTAAAGCTGCGCCAGCGTTTTCATTGCCCGATCAGGACGGCAATGTTGTCACCTTGGTCAGCCTTAAGGGAAAAAACGTTGTTCTGTATTTTTATCCAAAGGCCATGACTCCGGGTTGCACCGTGCAGGCCTGTAGTTTGAGAGACAGCCAGGCGGAATTAAAAAAACTGGATATAGTGGTGCTGGGAGTAAGCCCCGATCCTGTTAAAAAGCTGCAGAAGTTCATAGAAAAGGAAGCGCTGAATTTTACGTTGCTGTCCGACGAGGATCATGCCGTTGCGGAATGTTACGGTTCCTGGGGCATGAAGAAATTTATGGGGCGCGAATACATGGGAATTCTGCGTCAGACTTTTATCATTGATGCCGATGGCAAACTGCGCCACATCATGGCTGACGTAAAAACCAAAACGCATCATGATGATGTGATGAACTGGATTTCTGAAAATCTCGCCAAATAGTCCGGACAGGCCCAAAGATGAAACTCAATTTCAAGCAGTATTCTACAGACGGCGAACCCTTGCTGATTCTGCATGGATTGTTTGGCAGTCTTCAGAATTGGGCCTGGCATTGCAAAAAATTATCGGAGAATTTTTCGGTTTATGCGCTGGACCTGCGCAATCATGGGGCATCTCCGCACGACGACAAAATGAATTACCAGCTGATGGCAAATGACGTGCTGGAGTTTATGGATGATCATCGAATTGAGAGCGCACATATTCTGGGCCATTCCATGGGCGGAAAGGTCGCGATGCAACTGGCGCTTCTTGCGCCAGAACGGGTCAAGCGTCTTGTAATCGCTGATGTGGCGCCAGTTCATTATGGTGGTGAGCGCGGAGAGCATGACGAGATTTTTGAAGGGCTTTGCGCTTTGGATACTGACTCGCTGAGCAGCCGCGCTGACGCAGATGCCCGCCTTGCGCAGTACGTGGACGACGAAGTGGTTCGCCAGTTTTTATTAAGTAATCTTGTACGAGCCGATTCCGGTGGTTTTCGCTGGCGCATCAATTTGCCTGTACTTAAGGCATCTTACCCCAGACTGCGGGAAGCTCCGGTCGCAGAAAAACCGTATGAGGGTGAAGTGCTTTTTGTGCGTGGAGACTTGTCCGACTATATATTGCCGCAGCACCGCGATGAAGTGCTACGGTTGTTTCCGAAAGCCAAAGTGAAAACAATTACCCAGACAGGCCATTGGCTGCACGCCGAGAAGCCGGATACCTTCTATCGCATAGTTTCAGATTTCCTCAGAGAAGACACATGACCCTGTTAAGTGTAAATGTGAACAAAATTGCCTTGCTGCGCAATTCGCGCGGTACCAACTTCCCGGATTTGCTGGTGTTTGTACGCAGAATTCTGGCACAAGGTGTGCGGGGTATTACGGTGCATCCGCGTCCGGATGAGCGGCATATAACCCGGCAGGATGCTCATGATCTGGCCACATTGCTGCGCGACTATCCCGATGTTGAATACAACATCGAAGGCTACCCTTCAACAGACTTCATGAAGCTGATTGAGGCCTTGCGCCCTGCACAGTGCACATTGGTTCCGGACGAACCCGGCCAACTGACATCCGATCACGGCTGGGATGTGCGTGCGCACGAAGCCCGTCTCAAAGATATTGTGCAGCAACTCAAAGTATGGGGGGTACGCAGTAGTTTGTTTCTTGATCCCGATGTCTCACAGATTGATGCCGTTGCCCGTACCGGAGCAAATCGCATAGAACTTTACACTGAGGAATATGCACGAGTGTTTGCCAGTGGTGATATCGATAAATGTAAGGAAGTGATGGCGCGTTATCAGCAAACAGCGGACGCGGCGGTTGCAGCGGGAATAGGTGTAAATGCCGGTCATGATCTGAGCCTTAAAAACCTGGGCACGTTTCTGGGCATGGGCAACATTATTGAAGTCTCCATTGGGCATGCGCTGATTGTAGAATCGCTTGAGATGGGTATCGATGACGTGATTGCGCTCTATCTGACAATTACCGGCTTGAGTGAAGACGGGAGCCACTGAAGAGCATGCGCTCTGACAAAAAGATTTTTTACGGTTACTGGATAATCCTCGCCGCTTTTGTCACTCAGTTCACTGCTATTGGTCTGCAAAACTATGTGATAGGGCCATTTACCATCCCGATGACAGACGAATTTGGCTGGACGCGTGCCGAGTTCACTTCTGCGCGCTCGATAGGTCAGATGGTAGCGGCATTTACCGGTTTTTTTATCGGCGCTGGCGTTGATCGTTACGGCGGCCGGCCATTTATTCTGATCGGCATGGTCATTCTCTCAATTTCAGTCTACTCACTGGGCAGTGTGCAAACTCTTGCCCATTGGGTGGTAGTGAACGGTTTTATTGTGACCGTTGGCGCCGCCCTGATCGGTAATCTTGTGGTCAACGTGACGCTCGGCAAATGGTTTGTTGATCAGCGCGGCAGGGCTGTTGCGCTGGCTGCCATGGGAGTGTCACTTAGTGGTGTGTTACTGCCGCCGGTCACGACCTGGTTGGTTGACGTGTTTGGCTGGCGCACCGCCTGGCATGTGCTGGGCATTGGGGCTGCAATACTGATCACACCAGCTGCTCTGGTGATACGCCGCACGCCGGAAGACTACAATATGAATCCCGATGGCCATACAGCCGAGCAGATGGCGTCGGAAATGGGGGACAAGGCTCGTCTCGATTACGCCAGTTCAATGACGCGTCGTCAGGCTATGCGCACCGGCCGCTTTTATGCGCTGGTGCTGGCGTTTGGTCTGTTTCAGATTTCGATAACGGTGATGTTGCTGCAGACTGTGCCTTTTATGACCGACGCAGGTTACTCGCGCATCGTGGCTGCCTCGATGATTTCCCTGACCTCAATTCCGGCTTTTATCAGTAAGCCGTTCTGGGGCATGTTGATTGACCGTTACAGCGCCAGACCGCTGGCGGCGATTGGTGCAGGCATAACCGGTTTCTCGCTGATTATTATCGTGCTGGCAGTGCAGGTGCAAAACAATATGCTGGTATATGGAGCATTTTTGTTGATGGGTCTGGGCTGGGGAGGATTGATCCCGCTGCAGGAGGTCATCTGGGCTACCTATTTCGGCCGCCGTTATCTGGGTTCTGTGCGTGCTACAGCAATGCCGTTTACCTTTGCCATGACGGCGATGGGGCCGGTTCTGGCTGCCGCACATTACGATCACTTCGGGAACTATGACAACGCCTTCCTGTTGATGGCAATCTGTAACCTGGGCGCAGCTGCGATGTTAATGTTTATCTCGGACAGTCGTCCGGTTCCGCGTTATTGAGCTCATTACAAGCACTCAGTCGTCTGAGCCTATCAGCTTCGCCAGCACTGGCCACACGACATCGACAATCATCGGTTGCGCTTCAGCGGTGGGATGAATGCCGTCGTTCTGCATAAGTGAGGCATTGTCGGCGATGCCTTCCAGCAGGAACGGGATCAGGGCCAGGCCATGGTGCTCGGCGAGCTCGGAGTACTGGGCGTAAAAAGGTCCAGTGTAGCGTTGACCATAGTTCGGTGGTATCTGAATGCCTGCGAGCAGCACTTGCGCACCGGCCGCCTGGCTCAGCTCAATCATGGTGGTCAGGTTCGCGCGGATGTTTCTGACTGGTAAACCTCTCAGTCCATCGTTTCCGCCGAGCTCAAGAATGACGATGTCGGGCTTTGTGCTGGACAACATGGCCGGCAGTCTGGCCAGTCCGCCATCGGTTGTTTCTCCACTGACGCTGCCGTTTACTACCCTCCAGTGTTTGCCTTCTGTGCGCAGTTTTTCCTGCAGCAGAGCTACCCAGCCCTGTTCTTCCTGCATCCGGTAAGCGGCGCTCAGGCTGTCGCCCCATACCAGAATCACACCCTGGTCTGCGCGAGTCTGGGTTGCTGCGAGCAGCACCGCCAGCATCACGAGCGACAGTAAAACCGCTCGTGCACGTAGAATTGCCTGCAAAGATTTGTTTGTCATAAGTGGGTACAATGCTGTGTTACATCAATATTCACTGAGCTCAAATCTGCATGATTTATTAAGCTGCAGACCCGGCCAAGGTTAAAGTTTATACGAACTGACTGCAATCCTGGTTTGGCAACAGTGAACCGTGAGCGTCAGTGACAGCGTAAAAGTAGCTCACATCGCGCCTTTTACAAGTAATAAAGAAATTTCAAGCGATAGAGAATCGAAACAGTAGTCAGGAGCAGAGCACAGTATGGCAAGCATGGTAGAAGCGCGGCATTTATCCAAACGTGTGTCCACCAGTGAAGGTGAGCTGGTTATTCTCAATGATATCAATCTGAGTATTGCAGCTGCCGAAACTGTAGCCATTGTTGGTGCATCCGGCTCCGGCAAATCCACTCTGCTCGGACTTATGGCGGGACTAGATGGCGCAAGCGGCGGCGATATGCTGCTGGATGGCCACAATCTGAGCACAATGGACGAAGAACAGCGCGCGCAATTGCGAGGTCAGTCTGTAGGTTTTGTATTCCAGTCGTTTCAGCTGCTGCCCAGTTTGACTGCGCTTGAAAACGTCATGTTGCCGATCGAATTAAAAAACGACAGAAATGCTCGTCAGAAGGCTGCGCAATTGTTGCAGCGGGTGGGTCTGGAATCGCGTGTAACACATTACCCCAACCAGCTATCAGGTGGCGAGCAGCAGCGTGTGGCGATTGCGCGTGCGTTTGCATCGGAAGCAAAAATTCTGTTTGCGGATGAGCCCACGGGCAATCTGGACACAACAACCGGCGCAAAAGTGATAGATCTGTTGTTTTCGCTCAATAAAGAATATGGCACTACGCTTGTTCTGGTAACTCACGACGACAGGCTTGCTCAGCGCTGCCGCCGCATTATCCGGTTGGTAGCAGGTGAAATTACTGAAGACTCCGCTATCGCCGAAGACTCAATTACCGGAGAAGCCGTCCATGGCTGAGTCGAGAACATCGTCAGTCTCAGTCGGTAACCCGGTCAAGCCCGGCACATTGGTCCGCGTCGCCCTCAGGCTGTTATGGAGAGACTGGCGTGGCGGTGAACTGCGTCTGTTGCTGCTTGCCATGATAATGGCAGTGACCTCGGTGAGTGGAATTGCGCTGTTTACCGACCGTCTGGAGCGCGCCTTGCTGCAAGAATCTGCCAATATGCTGGCAGCTGACCGGGTGATGAGCACTCGCGAACCACCGCCGCGGGAGCTGCTCACCGAAGCACAATCCATGGGATTGGCAACGGCTGAATATATCGCGTTCGCTTCAATGGCGTTTTCCGATCAGGACAACCTGCTGGTTTCGGTCAAGGCCGTCAGCGATGCTTATCCACTGCGCGGCAGCCTGCAGGTTGCTGATCAGGTTTTTGGTGCGCCTTATGTCTCCGGACAGGGCGGCCCCTCTCGTGGTGAAGTGTGGGTTGAGTCACGGGTATTTTCAGGTCTTGATATCGATGTCGGCGACAATGTCTACGTTGGCGAGTCCGAATTCACCGTGACACGTGTGCTGGTACTCGAGCCTGACCGGCAGCAGGGCGGCATGATGGACAATGCCGGCCCGCGATTGCTGATGCATCTGGATGACGTGCCTGAGACCAATGTCATACAGGCCGGAAGCCGGGCTTCGTATCGGTACCTGTTCGCCGGGGATCAACGCGCGCTTGATGCTTACACAAGCTGGGTGCGTAACCAGTATGACGGACTTTATCGCCTGCGCGATGTGCGCGACGAGAGTGCTGAAGTCAGCGAAGCACTGAGTCGCGGTGAAAGTTTTCTGATGCTGGGAAGTCTGTTTGCAGTGCTGCTGGCAGGAGTGGCAATTGCACTGACAGCGCGGCGCTACAGCGAGAGACATTTTGATTACGCGGCCATTCTCAAAACATTGGGCTGCACCTCCAATCAGATTTCCGTCATCTATTTTTGCATTCTGTTTGTGCTGTTAGTGCTTGCGGTTGCGGTGGGCTCCGCGCTGGGATGGCTTTTGCACGAAGGCATCCTGCGTATGCTGAGATCAGTCATTCCGATTGATTTGCCATCAGCATCAGGCATGCCCTTTGTGGTGGGTGCTTTGACCGCGCTGATTTGTCTGTTTGCGTTTGCTTTGCCGCCGCTGCTGGCTCTTAAACATACATCTCCGCTGCGCGTGCTGCGCAAGGATATTGGTGATGCTCCGCTCAGCACAGCGCTGCCCTATGTGTTTGGTATTGTTGGCGGCCTGTCGCTGATTTTGTGGTACAGCCAGGATCTGCTGATCACAGGCATTCTGGTAGCCGGCGTGCTGAGTGTTGCGGCTGTACTCAGCGTGCTGTCGTATGTGCTGCTGCGTAGTGGCACAGCGGCGGGTATGCGCGCAGGCAGTGCCTGGATGCTGGCGATGTCAGCAGTTCGCCGCCGTCGTCGGCAAAGTGTGCTGCAGGTGCTGGTGTTTTCGCTCACCATTATGTGTTTGCTGACCCTTGGTTTGCTACGCACCGATCTGATTGCAGATTGGCAGGCGCAGCTGCCAGAGAACACGCCCAATCATTTCCTGATGAACATCAATAACGATCAGCTCGATGGCATGCAGAATTATTTCGATAGGAACAATCTGCAGGCGAATCCGTTTTATCCCATGATGAGTGCAGGTTTGCTGCAGGTGAATGGCGCACCGGCACCGTTGCCGTGGGATAATGACAGGCCGGGGGCGCCAAGCAGCGTCACTGAACGAAGCGCCGGCGAGCCAGAGCCAGGGCTGGGCGCCGAAGCGGCAGCTGACTCAGTTGGTGAAGGCGAGATGCCGCGCCGTGTAGAAAATCGTCAGGTGACCTATACCGGTCAGCTGCCACCCGATAATGAGATTGTCGCGGGCAGCTGGTGGGCAAATGACAACCGTCCCAACGAAGTGTCAGTGGAATTGGACTACGCACAGCGTCTTGGCCTACAGCTTGGTGACGAGTTGGTATTTCGTCTCGGACAGGATGAAGTCACTGTCAACGTCACAAGTTTCCGCACAGTGCGCTGGGATAATATGCAGCCGAATTTCTTTTTCATTTTTTCTCCGGGCACGCTGGAGTTTATCGGCGCGACTTATCTTTCCACACTGTTGTTGGAAGGAGAGCAAAAAATGTTGCTGAACGATCTGTTGCGTCAATATCCGACCATTGTTGTGCTGGAAGTTGATGCATTGATTGAACAGATTCAAACGATTATTGCGCAGGTCAGTTCTGCTGTCGAACTGATTGCGGTGCTGGTGCTGGTTGCTGGTGCGCTGGTGTTATTGTCATGTGTTAACGCCACACTGGATGAGCGCTTCAGAGAGAACGCTATTCTGCGCACTCTGGGAGCAGGCAGAAAGCTGATAATGAGCTCACTGCTGATCGAGTTTGCATTCATAGGAATGCTGGCTGGTGTCATTGCAACGCTCGGCGCAGAGGTCAGTGTTTATTACCTGCAGGTAGAAGTTTTCCAGCAGGAATTTTTTCCACATTATTGGGTCTGGTTTGCAGGACCCGTTGCCGGGACATTGATTATTGCCGGGCTCGGTGTCGGAGCGACGCGGCGAGTAGTCAATACCAGCCCGTTGGCCGTACTGAGGCATTTGTCAGGCTGACTGTTGCCGGCAGCAGGCGCTGCCAGCTACAGTTCGACTGAAGAGGAGTAGTCGTATGAAATTTTTCCAAAAAAACACTTCAAGACATCTGGCAGGTTTTGTCGTCTTGATGCTGGGCGTGATGTTTGCAGGACCCGCGTCCTCACAAGCCAACATAATGAGCGAGGGCGAAATACGTCGGGCGTGTGTTTACGGCGACTGCCAGAATGGCTTTGGGATCCTGGAAATTCGCACGGATGTCGGAACAGATCGTTACGAGGGTAGTTTTGCTGACGGTATGTTCAATGGCGCAGGTCGCTATGAGCAAATGATCAGTTCTACCGGCCGGTCTTACTACGATGGCGACTGGACTATGGGGGCGCGCGATGGTCGTGGCACATACTGGAACGGTGTGTCCAGTTTGTATATAGGTCAGTGGCGAAATGACTATCGCCATGGTCAGGGATCCTACTTTTTTGGTTTGACTGACTGGGTGCCAAACCGCCACACCGAAGCCTGGTTGCGGGAAAATGTAGAAAACTATACGGGCGATTTTGTTGACGATCTTTATCAGGGACATGGAACTTACCGCTGGCCCGACGGTCAACGTTACGTTGGTACATTTTATGCCAACGAAAAGCACGGGCCCGGAACTTTCTTCTACCCGAGAGGCACTCGTCGGGAGCAAGAGTGGGAATATGGCCGTTTTGTTCGCTAACAGGTAGTAAAAAATGGAATTGCAAGATGTTCGCCGCGACTATCGCAAAGGCACACTGACCCGTGATGAATTGTTGGATAACCCGATAGAGCAGTTCAAGCTCTGGATGCAGCAGGCTTTGACAACTGATTTATCAGACCCCACTGCCATGGTGCTGGGCACCAGTGCGCGTGACGGTCAGGTCAGTCAGCGTGTAGTCCTGTTAAAGGGGCTGGACGAGCGTGGTTTTGTGTTTTTCACCAACTACGAAAGCCGTAAATCCCGTGAAATAGCCGTCAACTCCAAAGTCAGTCTGCATTTCCCCTGGTTTGCGATAGAGCGCCAGGTGATGATCGCTGGTGTGGCGGAAAAAGTATCGGTCGATGAGTCTCGTGCTTATTTTCAGAGTCGCCCGCGTGACAGTCAGCTTGCTGCCTGGGCTTCACCACAAAGTCGCGTCGTGAAGTCGCGGGAAGTGATGACGCAACAGCTGGATACGCTGAGCAAAAAATATGCGGAAAGCGAGATACCCTTGCCGGAATTCTGGGGAGGCTTTCGCGTGCGACCAAGTGAGATTGAATTCTGGCAGGGTGGTCCCAACAGGCTGCATGACAGATTTATTTATTCACTGCAACCGGGCGGGCACTGGCTTGTTGAAAGGCTGGCGCCATAAACGGCGCCGGAGACTGACTTCGGACTACTCGTTCCACGCTGGCAGCTTTTTGTTGGCAAGAACACGTTTTAGTCTCGCGTACTGCGGCAATCCGTTTTTGTATGGCGGATAATCTTCGCCACGAATCAGCGGTGCAAAATAGCTGCGGGCTTTTTCCGTAATCCCAAATCCATCTGCAGAAATAAAATCGCGTGGCATGGGTTTTTCTATATTGGCAACGTCAGACAGTGCAGCTTCGCCAACCGTCCAGCGATAGGTTTTACCTGGCTTGCGCACGATGGTCGGCATCACAGCATTCTTGCCCGCCAACGCAAATTGCACAGCCGCTTTTCCCATCGCGTAGGCCTGCTCCACATCAGTAGCCGATGCAATATGACGCGCTGCACGCTGAAGATAATCCGCCACCGCCCAGTGGAACTTGTAACCCAGTTCCTGTTTGATCATATTTGCCAGGAAAGGTGCCACGCCGCCCAATTGGGTATGCCCGAAAGCGTCTTTTCCGCCAGCGTCTGCCAGGAACTTTCCGTCTTTATAATGGGCACCTTCGGATACTACAATCGCACAATATCCAAAGCGTTTAACGCAGTCTTTGACTTTGTTGAGAAATGCTTTCTGGTCAAAGGCAATTTCGGGAAACACAATAATGTGTGGTGCGTCACCTTCGTGCTCGGCAGCCAAACCGGCGGCCCCGGCTATCCAGCCAGCATGGCGGCCCATCACTTCCATCACAAAAACTTTGGTTGAGCTTTCGCACATGGAAGCCACATCGAGTCCTGCTTCGCGTATTGATACCGCCACGTACTTGGCAACCGAACCAAAGCCCGGGCAGTTGTCGGTGATCGGCAGATCATTATCAACAGTCTTGGGCACCCCGATGCAGGTAATCGGAAAGCCTTCTTTGATGCTGAACATGGATACCTTGTTGGCAGTATCTTGTGAATCCCCGCCACCGTTATAAAGGAAATAGCGGATGTTATGTGCCTTGAACACGTCCATCAGGCGCAGATACTCAGCGCGATTTTCGTCCACGCTTTTTAATTTGTATCGACATGATCCGAAAGCACCTGCTGGCGTATGTCTCAGAGCAGCGATGGTGGCAACGGATTCTTTGCTGGTATCAATCAGGTCTTCTCGCAAGGCGCCAATGATGCCATTAAGTCCGGCATAGACTTTGCCTATCTGGTCTCCATTGGCGCGGGCAGTCTCGATAACGCCACAGGCGCTGGCATTGATAACGGCTGTTACGCCGCCGGATTGTGCGTAAAAAAGATTTGCTTTGGCCATGACGTAACCTGTGTGGATGCTGCCGCCGGCGATACCGTGCGGGGTGCAATGAGGGGCGGACAGGGGCATAATGTTACAAATTGCGCGCCAGCTTGGCAATCACGCTCACTGCAGGGATGCCCTGTAAGCAAAACAGGAATTAATGGAATTTGTATGAAAAAGATCATTATTGGTATGTCTGGCGCCAGCGGTCTGATCTACGGCATCCGCTTGCTCGAGGTGCTGAAGGCGGATCCGCAGGTTGAAACCCACCTGGTAATGACGGCGTCCGCGCGTCTTAATATCAGTCTGGAAACCGACTGGCAGCCTGAAGCCGTCATCGCATTGGCTGACCAGGTTCATTCAGTAAAGGATCTCGCTGCCAGCATTGCCAGCGGCTCTTTTCGCACAGATGGCATGATCGTGGCTCCCTGCTCCATGAAAACTCTGTCGGCGATTGTCAATTCTTACGCCGATAACCTGCTCACGCGTGCAGCCGACGTCATGCTGAAAGAACGGCGGCGGCTGGTTCTGATGCCCCGCGAGACGCCCTTACATGCCGGCCACTGCGAGTTACTGCTGAAGGCCTGCCAGATTGGCGCCATTGTGGCGCCGCCTATGCCCGCGCTGTATGCGCGCCCCAAAACTATTGATGACATGATCAATCACAACGTTGGTCGGGTGCTGGATTTGTTTGATATTGAGTCGGGTCTGGTGAAACGCTGGCAGGGAGCTGCGCATGCTACACGCTCGCAATGAACCTCAGAAGTTGCGTAACTGCGCAGTGTCAGAGCAGGCTGCGATGATCAGTGCGAGCAATTCTTTATCTCCGCCAGTGGCAAGCATATCCAGGTTATGCTGAATGTCAGACACGGTTGCCTGCAGTAAAAATGGGTGATCCTGACACTTCTCGGCGATGACAGTCGAAGCCAGCGCATCCAGTAACAGCAACTCTGCCTTCAGCTCAGCGCTTTTTATCTGCTCGCGTAACGAATCCCAGGCCTGTTCACCAGTCACATTGTCTGAGGCATCAACCCCGGAGTTGTCTGATATCAACCGGTTTGTTTTCATCCAGCGCCTTGCCCCGCGCAACGGGTTGATGAGGTGGGCACCGAGTTGTTGTGACATCTCAGTAGCCTGACTCAACTGTTGCGGGCTCAGTCGCCCGTAACTGGCACCATACCAGCCGCAAAACAGCAGCAAAGGCACATCAACATTATTCCGGTCCTGCAAAGTCAGGCAGGCTTGTGCCACTCCGGCAATGGAATAAACAGCCACTGCAAACGTTTTTATTTCCATCATCAAAGTAAATCCTTGTGTTCGGCAGTAGACGAAGTTCGGAATTGTACGATCGGATTTGCTAAAGTAAGCGCATCAGCTTACAGGAAACTTTATGCACATCCACATACTTGGTATCTGCGGCACGTTTATGGGCAGTTTGGCGGTTTTAGCCAAAGAGCTCGGATTTTCAGTCAGTGGTTCTGATGCCAACGTATATCCGCCCATGAGTACTCAACTGGAAGAACAGGGTATTGTGCTGAGTGAGGGGTTTGACCCTGCGCACATGCAGCCACATCCTGATCTGGTGGTGATCGGCAATGCCATGTCGCGCGGAAATGCGGCTGTGGAGTATGTGCTGGACCAAGGTCTGCCGTACTGCTCAGGTCCGGAATGGCTGGCCCGATATGTGTTGCAGAATCGTTGGGTATTGGCAGTATCAGGAACTCACGGTAAAACCACCACCAGCGCGATGCTGGCCTGGATTCTTGAGTATGCCGGCATGAAACCGGGATACCTGATCGGCGGCGTGCTAAAGAATTTTCCGGCGTCAGCTCGTCTGGGCGAAAGCGATTTTTTTGTGGTTGAAGCAGACGAATATGACAGTGCATTTTTTGACAAGCGCTCCAAGTTTGTTCATTACCGTCCGCGCACCCTGATTATGAATAACCTGGAATATGATCACGCCGATATTTTCCCTGATCTGGAGGCGATCCAGAAACAGTTTCATCATCTGATCAGGACTGTGCCGGCATCCGGCTTACTGCTGGTGCCGCATGATGATGCCGCTATTGATGAAGTGTTGCGTCAGGGAAGCTGGACGCCGGTGCAGCGTTTTGGAGTCAGCGTTCGCGGAAGTGACGAACCAGATACTTGCAGCAAAGCGGCTGGTACTGACTGGCAGGTCACCATGCTGAGTGCGGATGGCTGCAATTGCCAGATCACCAAGCTGGGGCCAAACGGCAATTACACCCGTGCCGTGATTGAATGGTCACTTACCGGGCGTCACAACGCCAGTAACGCACTCGCGGCAGTGGCGGCGGCACATCATGTTGGCGTGGATGTAAAAACAGCGTGCGGCGCCTTGTCTCAGTTTGCCAGTGTCAAGCGGCGCATGGAATGGCTCGGAGAGGTCGGAGGTATTCATGTCTATGATGACTTTGCCCATCATCCGACGGCGATAGCCACCACGCTCAATGGCATGCGACAGCGTTTACATGGTCAGACCGGCAGCCGGCTTATTGCCGTGATTGAGCCGCGCTCGGCAACCATGAAAATGGGAGTGCATCAGGCGACTCTGGCAGCTTCGTGTGCCGACGCTGATCATGTGCTGTGGATGGCTGGTGGAGGTAATGGTCTTGATGTCGATTCGGTTATTAAGGATAGTCCGGTGCCGGCAATCGGGTTTTACCAGATTGAAGAGATTATTGACTGGCTTCTTAATCATACGCGTACCGGTGATCATATTGTTCTGATGAGCAACGGTGGTTTTGGTGGTATCCACAAACGTCTGCTGACTGCGCTTCAGCAGCGCTATGGCTGAGGTTTGAAAATGCCCGCTGAGAGTGACCTGATTCCTTTGTTTCCTTTGCGCTCGGTATTGTTTCCGGGTGGTCGCTTGCCGTTGCAGATTTTTGAACAACGCTACATTGATCTGGTCAGCCATTGCATGAAGACTGACACCGGGTTTGGAGTCAGTCTGATAACAAAGGGTGATGAAGTGGTGAAGCCCGGCGCTCAACAGCAGGTCAGTCGGGTAGGGGTGTATGCCCGCATTGTTGACTGGGATCAACTGCCAAATGGTTTGTTAGGTATTACAGTAGAAGGCGAGCGCAAATTTTCAGTGACCGACTGTTGGGCGCGGGATGACAAACTGTTGATGGCCTCAGTGCAATGGTGTGCTCAGGACTTTGTTGGACAGGATGTACTGCCATTGACGCAAGAGCAGGAGGGGCTGGTAGATTTGCTGCGGGATCTCATGGCTCATCCCTTGATTGAATCACTCGGGCTCGAGATGGATTACACCGACCAACGCCAGCTGGGGTGGCGCCTGAGCGAATTGCTGCCCGTGCCCGCTCATCAGAAGCAGAAACTGCTTGAACTTGATGACACGTCTGAACGCCTGCAGGAAATTGAAAACCTGGTAGTGTCTGTTATGCGCCACAACAACTGAAACTGATCCAAGGACTGACGCTGGCCGTCAGTGAGGCAGCAGTTCTGTTACACGGCTGAAATCCACCAGAATCATCAAGTGGTTGTTCTCGTTGTAAACTCCCTGAATGAATCTTGAAGATGCATCCTGGCTGGTCGCCGGGGCGATTTCGATTGCATGCTTGTTCAGGTCTATGACTTCTGCCACACGGTCGACCAGAATGCCGAGAACAAAGTCCTCAATCTCCACCACTATGATGCGAGAGTTATGGGTGTGGTCCAGGGTAGGTAAACCAAATACTGTGCGTGCATCAATGACGGTCACCACGTTTCCGCGCAGGTTGATGATGCCAAGAATAAAGTAGGCAGAACCCGGAACCGGCGTGATCTCCGTGTAACGCAGCACCTCATTGACGCGCGCCGCATTGATGGCATAGGTTTCGTCGCCCAGCTCAAAACTGACGTGTTTGATCATGTCCAGAGGTTCTGCGACGGCGGAAGCGTCATGTGCCATTGCCAGATTGCCTTGTGTGTTCATACTTGAGATCCTGCG
The DNA here is from genome assembly GCA_030651695.1 of Pseudohongiella sp. Lineage (GTDB taxonomy): Bacteria > Pseudomonadota > Gammaproteobacteria > Pseudomonadales > Pseudohongiellaceae > Pseudohongiella. The sequence goes on from JAUSCD010000005.1 coordinate 212,127, forward strand.
GGTCAGGGATGGTAGTGCCTGCGTCTGTGCTTGTTGTAGCGGCAGTTTTCCTGAAATCTTGAGGAGAGTGGTCAGGCTTGCATGCACGTCGGGCAGGACTGGATAGTGGGGTGGTCATCGTTCAGGCCATGGCGCATAATAAGCACTGAATTAACGATCAGTCGCAGCCCCGATGTTGTCAGAGCGCAGGCGGATGGTTTCGACTGAGGAGGAAAACAGGCAATGGCAGACGTATGGTTAAGTCCGGGAACCTGGACTCATGAACAGTGGCTGGTCTTCAGTATACTCGGTTTTATTATACTGGCAGTGGTAGTAGTGGCTTACCGGCTGTCCAAAATACTTCGCAGTGTAAACACCAAGCGCGAGCTTCCCAATCTGCGTCCGGGCCGGCGGCCGCGCCGATAACGGAGTTGGCCCGGGGCTCTGATCCTAGCGCTCAATCAAGGTGAGATCCAGCACTGCGGCAGTTACTGCAAGCACCACGACAATACCGACGATCCAGCCGAGCAGTGCGAAAATACGGAATGGCTTTTCGTTATTGTCGGGATACAGCCCTGACTTTTCATACTCGCGTCCTGGCTCCTGATTTTTTTGCTGTTCAGTCATATCAATCTCCGTGCGAATTCGGTCAATGTCGGATGCTTAAACCTGCTGATTTGCTGTTACTCATTCGTCAACGTTACTGCGTCAGGCAATTACTGCAGACCGTTGTGCTCTGCCTGTGTGCGGGCGCTATGCTGCCAGCCAGTGCTATCGTGACCCGGCATGATACCGGATACTCCCGATTTCTGGCCAGCGAGTCCGACTATCCGGCGGTGTTTCCGCTTCATGTTGAGCAGCAGCGCAAAACGTGTGTGGCAACGCTCATCAGCCAACGCTGGGCACTGACCGCCGCACATTGTGCCGGGCAAACTCCTTTGAATGAACAGTTGCAGGCGACAGGTTCCTATCCTGTGACTATCGCCGGCCAGCAGTTCAGTGTTGATCGACTGGTCTTTCATCCGGCCTGGACCGAAGCGGCAACTGACGTCTTTGATCCGGACCAGATCGACCTCGTGCTGCTTCGTCTGGATGCCGACGTAGCACATGTCAGGTTTATACCCTTATACGCAGGCGATCAAGAGCTGGGTCAGATACTAACATTTCTGGGTTGGGGATACTCGGGTATCGGGCGAACCGGTATAAGCGTCAATGACGGGCGGCTGCGGTTTGCGCACAATCGGGTCAGCGCTGCAGACAGGCAATTGTATTTCCGGTTTAATGACCCGCAGGGGCCCGGCAGTCTGGCGGTGGATTTTGAGGGAATCCCCGGTCTTGGTGACAGCGGTGGCCCGGCACTGATGACCGGGGGCGGCTTGCTCCAGCTGGCAGGCATTGCCGTTGGTGAGCTGGAAGCCGGCGCGAATAACCATCTAAAACAACCAGGTGGGCGCTATGGCGCCACCGTTGTATATGAGCGGGTCAGTCGTCACATTGACTGGATATGGCAGGTTATTGCTGCCGATCATAAGGATGATCTCTGACAGCTGAGAATGGCAGCTGGCGTGCGACACAGGCGCCCCCTGTTTATTTTTGCTACACTCGATTCAAGGTCGATGTCTCGATTCCGCGTATTTTTCTGGTTTCACAATTTTTATCCGAGGTGTTTATGACAATCAAAGCAGGCGACAAAATTCCGGCAGTAACATTAAAAATTATGGGCAAAGAAGGTCCGGAAAATATTACAAGCGCAGATATCTTTGACGGCAAAAAAGTGGTTCTGTTTGCTGTGCCAGGTGCATTTACACCGGGGTGCTCAGTAACACACCTGCCGGGTTATGTGGTAAATGCCGACAAAATCAAAGCCAAAGGCGTGGACACCATTGCCTGCATGGCGGTGAACGACGCGTTTGTTATGGGCGCCTGGGGTAAATCCCAAAACGCGGAAGAATTGCTGATGCTTGCCGATGGCAATGGAGAATTTACCAGTGCGCTGGGTCTGGAGCTGGACGCTACTGGTTTTGGCATGGGTAAACGTAGCCGTCGTTTTGCCATGATTGTCGATAAAGGTGTCGTCACATACCTGGCGGTTGAACCGGCTGGTGGTATCGATGAAAGTTCTGCCGAGAAGCTGATGGCTCATTTGTAAGAGGCACGATCATGCTCAAAACCGAATATATCGAATACAAAGATGGCGACGTGACATTGGAAGCCTATGTGGCTTATGACGACTCGTTCTCCGGTAAACGCCCCTGTGTGCTGGTGGCTCATGATTGGACCGGACGACGGGACTACGCATGTGCCGGAGCAGAGCGGATGGCTGAATTTGGATATGTTGGTTTTGCGCTGGACGTTTATGGCAAAGGTGTTTTCGGGAAAGATGGCGACGCGCAGGGTAATTCGGCATTGATGATGCCGTTTGTGAACGACCGTGCGCTGTTGCGCCGTCGTGTACTGGCAGCGCTGACTGCAGCACAGTCATTGTCCCAGGTTGATGACAGTAATATTGCTGCCATGGGTTATTGTTTCGGGGGTATGTCTGTGCTGGAGCTCGCCCGCTCGGGTGCGCTTGTCAAAGGTGTCTGCAGTATTCATGGTCTGTTGGGTCAGGGTGACGTTGCGAACAAAACCATTCGCGCAAAAGTGCTTTGCCTGCATGGCCATGACGACCCAATGGTCACCCCTGATCAGTTACTGGCATTTGAGCAGGAAATGACAGCTGCAAATGTTGATTGGCAGGTTCACGTTTACGGTGGCACCAAACATGCGTTTACCAATCCCGCTGCCAATAATCCTGACTTTGGCACAGTTTATAACCAGGCAGCGACACGTCGCGCCGATCACGCACTGGCGAACTTTCTGAATGAGCTGTTCGTTGAGTTGCCGCCTCTGGATGTTGCCCCCTAAAAATGCGACCTGACTGCCCCCGGTGCGAGCCTGGTTGCAAGGTTCTTGAGGAGCTGGAACAGCTGCGCCTACGTGTTGATGAACTCAGCACTCAGTTGCTCACCGACGCTCTTACAGGTTTATACAATTACCGCCATCTGTTGTGGGCACTCGGCCAGGAAATTGAGCGGGTCAGGCGCAGCGGTGGAGAGTTCTCTCTGCTGGTAATTGATTTCGATAACTTCAAGTTACTCAATGACACCTACGGCCATGAATTTGGCAATCAGGTGTTGCGTGCTGCCGGTGTGTTTTTTAAGAGTTCTCTACGTAAACTGGATGTTCCCTGTCGCTTTGGTGGTGAGGAATTTGTGATTGTGTTACCTGGCACGGAATTGCGTGAGGCGGTCCATCTGGCTGAACGTTTGCGTGATGGAGTTGCAGGTTTGCAGTTGATGTATGGCGACAGTAGCGTTCCCGTGACTATCAGCACAGGCGTTGATACATTTCGTGCCGGTGAGCAGCTGACAGTTGAGATGTTACTGGATCGTGCTGACCAGCATCTGTTGCAGGCAAAAAAATCGGGTAAAAACAAAGTCTGTTACCCGGATAGTTCTGAGTATCCCGATGGCATGTCGGTAGAGGAGAAAACAGCGTTGATGGATAGTTTCAAAGATCTGCGGAACTGATATTCAACGCAACTGATGCAGCTGTTTCGCCAGATAGTGCAATATGGCGGCTGTTGCCCCCCAGATGCGATAGGGACCGTATTGCAACTCCATGAATCGCCGGTCACGCCCCTGAAATGACATGGTGTTAATCTGGTAATTCTCCGGATTCAATAGCAACGACGTTGGGACATAAAATATTTCGGCAACTTCATCCGGTGCAGGTTTCACCAGCGCCTCAGGATCAATCAGGCCTACCACAGGCGTCACGTGATAGGCTGACGGCATAATCAGTGCCGGTAGCGTTCCGACTACTGTTATGGACTGAGGCGTCAGGTGTGTTTCTTCTTCAGTTTCTCTAAGCGCCGTGTGTACGATGTCGCGGTCGCTGGCGTCGGCTCCGCCGCCCGGCAGGCTGACCTGTCCGGCATGATTGCGCAGATGCGGGGTTCTCAAGGTCAGCATGATGCGGTATTCGCCTTTTGCTGACAGAGACGGCACGATGGGAATCAGCACGGCGGCGCGTCGCACCGCCTTGCCGTGTATCAGACCATCCGGTCGCCAGATGTGCTCGGCCGGATCAGGCGGAAGAATCAGGCCGGAAGGGTCGGGTGATAACCGGAAGTAGTCTTCCAGTCTTTTGACAATGTCATCACCGTCCTGCCTTCCTGCCATGTTTTGCTGTCCGCGTAGTCCCTCAATGGGCGTTATGACAAGTGTCAGTTAAAACGCCAGTTGAGCGCAACAAATGCCCGCAATGGCTCGCCCGGGAAATAACGGTCGCCACCAAATGCAGCCCAATCAGCGCGTTCTGCGTATTTGCGGTCGGTCAGGTTAAGGATATTAACTGACAAGGTCAGAGACTCGGTTGCCTCCCAGCGTGTGCGCAGGTTCAACAGATTGTGGCCGCTGTACTGATTCAGGTTTTCCGGGTTCGAGTAGTACTCACCCATTGCTACCCATTGCAGTTCGGTCAACAGAGTTTCCATCGGACGCCACTGAAGCTGCAGTGTGCCGAAGTTACGTGGCGCTGATGACACATCGTTGCCGTTCAGATTCACACCACCTGAAATCTGATCATTTTCGTAGGTGTGACGTGCATGGTTGTAAGCACCGCTTACGCGCCACTGGTCATTCAAATCATATGCCCCGCTCAGCTCCACACCTTTATGACGGGTGTGCATGTTGTTCAGGTTGATACGATTGCTGTCAGTGATAATTTCATTGTCCTTGTCCATGTAGAAGGCAACAGCCTCATAGGACCAGGCGCCTTCAGCACCGGACAAACCGAGCTCAATGCTGTCGATTTCTACGGCGTCCAGGTCTGCAACAGTCTGGTTATTCTGCAGGCGATACAGTTCGGTCGCCTGTGGCGGACGGAAACCACGCGTAATGCGGAACTGGACGTCATGCGAATCGTTCAGCGCATAACGGATACCAAGTTTTGGCGCAAGATTGCCGAAGGTGTCTGCTCGGTCCGCCGGACGGTTGTAACGGCATCCGCCCATCGGGCAGGGTGTGCCATCTTCACGTGTACGGCCTGTGAGCATGTTGTTGGTGTAGTCGTACTTCATGCGTTCAAAACGCAGTCCAAGCGTGATGTCAAAGCCGTTGTCCCAGAACTTTTGATACTGCACAAACGGAGCCATCTGTATGGCATCCACGTTGTAGTCGTAGTTCTTGCCAACGGGCACGGTGGCAACTACCAGTGGTGAGCCGGTTGCCGGACGTTCCTGGCGTTGCAACAGAGCACCTTCTGTGAATTCCAGATCCAGTCCCGCCGCAAATTTACTGCCGTCGGCAAAGTCGCGATAACTGGCAAACTGTAAACCAACGCTGCTGTGCTCATTTTGCTCAGTTGGCAGGCCGGGCAGGAAGTGTTGAATAAAGTCCAGATCTGCCTTGCGGTAGTAAGGCGTCAGGATCACATCCCAGCCGCTGTTCAGCGTGTAGCTGACGCTGGTCCATACACGCGTGCTCTGGTTGTTGCGGTACGCTTCCGGATTCGCGTTCTGGCGTCGCAGCACATCATCCTTGTATGAGTCGGCGCCTGTCACATAACCAGCCGTTTCCTGATTCAGGTTGGTCATGGTAATGCCGCCGTCCAGCTCTACGCCGTTATCCAGCTGTGAGGTATACAGCCAGGACAGTTTCTGCTGGTCGTAACCACTCTCGGGACGAAAGCCTTGCTCACTGATGCCGTTAAGCAGCAGCGTGTGCTTGGTATTGCCGTTGTCAAAACCAATGCGCGCGTTACCGCGCAGCGTGCCGCGAGGGCCGGCCTCTACCGTCAGTTCCCGGCGGTCATCAGGCTTGGGCAAAACCACATTGATCATGCCGTGTACGGCGTTTGACCCGTAGAATGCCGTGCCTGGGCCACGAATAACTTCAATGCGCTCGGCGTTTTCTGAATGAGAGTCAAACAGCTCGTTTACATTACAGAAACCGGCAGCGCGCAAAGGGATACCATTTTCCGCCAGCAGGAAGGCGCCACAGGCGCCGCCACCGCTTAATACGGGGGAACGGATTGAGGTCAGACTTTCCTGGCCGTTGTTGCGGTTAATATTCACGCCCGGCAAACGATTCGCTGACTCTTGTATGTGGGTATGAGCGGTCAGCTTGAGATCTTCTTCAGACAGTATGGCAATACTGCCATTGAGACCGGACAGGGCTTCCGGACGTCGTGTAAATGACGTCACCCGAATCTCTTCGATGGCAGGTGCGCCGTCGGTCTGTGCAAATGAGGGCACTGACAGGCCAGCCATAACGGCGGCGCATGACATGGCCAGCAGACGGCGTCCATTTTTGCCGTGTGAATTCATATTGTTCTTCCCTGATACTTTGATAGGTGTGACGTCGTTTGTTACAAGCGCCGGGTAACTCGGTTGATGTATAAACACTTTAACTCTCCCCTCGAGTTTTGATTTATATGCTTTTAAAGCCGCCGCAAACGATAGCACAGAACGGGCAATATTTGTGCTTGCTGCCTAACGCATACGATGGCTATGCTTCACTGCAGGCTCAATTGATGAGCCATGGCTGACAACAACAGTTCAGCATGGTTTCAGACCAGACAGGACGGGGAGAGAAAAACATGCAAGTCAGGGACAAGATAGTGGTAGTAACAGGCGGCGCCAGCGGCATTGGCAAATCGCTGTGTGAACGTTTTGCTGCAGAAGGTGCCAGCGCCGTGGTTGTGGCCGACATTAATCAGGCCGGCATTGATGCGGTTGCGGCGTCGATAGCCGATAAAACTCGTGTGCTGGCGATCAGAACTGACGTCAGTGCAGAAGCCGAGATCAAGGCCTTGGTTGCGCAAACGATTGAGGCCTTTGGCCAGATTGATCTGTTCTGTTCCAACGCCGGCATTTTTACCATCGGTGGTGAAGAAGTTGAGGACGAAGCCTGGGACCGTATCTGGGAAATCAACGTTAAATCGCATATTTACGCCGCCCGTGCAGTGTTGCCGGGCATGCTGGCGCGCGGAGAAGGTTATTTGCTGAACACGGCGTCGGCCGCGGGTCTGCTCAGCCAGATCGGGTCTGCACCTTATGCGGTCACCAAACATGCCGCTGTGGGTTTTGCTGAGTGGCTGTCGATCACCTATGGCGGCCGTGGCATCAAAGTGTCTGTGCTGTGCCCGCAGGCGGTACGCACCCAGATGACAGCCAATACCCGTGGCGGCGGAGTGGCGGGTGTTGACGGCATGCTGGAGCCCGACGCCTTGGCGCAGACAGTCATTGAAACGCTGGCAGAGGAGCGCTTCCTGTGCCTGCCACACCCTCAGGTGTTGACTTATATGCAGCGCAAAACCGCAGATTACGACCGCTGGTTAGGTGGTATGCGGCGCCTGCAGGACCAATATGCCGGTCAGTATATAGACTGAATCCGCTGACAATCCGCTGACACGGGGAGACTTGAAGGCTGATAAGTGTTAGGGTGTCGGGGTTTTTTTTGACGGCGAGCCATCCGAGGCCTGCCACCCTTCGGGTCGTCGCAGGAGCGACGGGGAAAACTTCTCCCGGGAATTTTTATTTTTCGCACAGGAATTAAGTAATGACTTTGATGATCGGCAAGAACTCTGTGGTTGCAATCAACTACACCCTGACCAATGATGCGGGCGAGGTAATGGACTCTTCGGAAGGCCGTGATCCGCTGACGTATCTGCACGGTGCACACAACCTTATCCCCGGACTGGAAAAGCAGCTGGAAGGCAAAACTGCCGGTGCCAGCTTCAAGGCAACAATTGCTCCGGCAGACGGCTACGGCGAAAGTGACCCTGCCATGATCCAGACCCTGCCGCGTGAAATGTTCCGCGGTGTGGACAATATTGAAGTCGGTATGGGTTTCACAGCTCAGGGCCCGCAAGGCCAGCAAAACATCATGGTCACTGCAATCAATGGCGACGAGGTCACTGTTGACGGCAACCACCCGATGGCGGGCAAAACCCTGCATTTTGCAGTGGAAGTGATCAGCGTGCGTGAAGCGACTGCGGAAGAGATCGATCACGGTCACGTGCATGATGGTTCACACCATCATTGATTTGACTAGCCATGCACGACACCAGTCTGGATGACAGCTGCTGTCAGCTAATCCAGCAAGGATGTGTTCTGCAATAACTCCAGCCAGTTGCCATCGGGGTCTTCCACAATGGCAATGCTGACGCCGGGCCGGATGGTTTTAATCGGCACAACAACCTTATAACCCGCTTGTTCACAGGCAGGCACCACGTGCTGCAAATTGCCAATATGAAATGTGAAATAGCGCATGCCGGTGGCGGCAGGGATGCCGCCCGGCACTGCATCAGCAGCCGGTGATCTGTCCAACTGCACAATCTTGAGCACGGTCTCACCGACCTTCAGCCGGTGCATGGTGCCGCCGGACGGCATTGGAATCACCGACTCCAATGGCAGGCCAAGAAAGTCCCTGTAGAAAGCCAGCATGGGCCCGGCATCACGGGTAATGATGCCGAGATCTATGGATTGCTTTGTCAGATCCAGAGCGATGCCCGAACTCACGCTCCCGTTCATGTCCGGACTCATGTGTTGTATCCCATGATGGCTTTGACTTCGAGGAAATCATGGAAACCCTCAACGCCCCACTCGCGGCCGTTGCCGGATTGTTTATAGCCACCAAACGGTGCGGCAAAGTCAGGGCCGGCACCATTCATATGAATCATGCCGGTGCGGATTTGACGGGCAATCGCACGCGCGTGATCAGGTGCGCCGGACACATATCCGGACAAACCGTAGACGGTGTCATTGGCAATACGTACAGCGTCAGCATCGTCTTTGTAGCCAATGATTGACAATACCGGACCAAAAATTTCTTCGCGTGCGATGGTCATGTCATTGGTGACATTGGCAAACACGGTGGGTCTTACAAAATAACCGGTTTCCAGCCCCTCAGGTTTGCCCGTGCCGCCGGCGACCAGAGTGGCGCCTTCGTCGATACCAGCCTGAATCAGAGCCTGGATTTTGTCGTACTGCATCTGGCTGACGACCGGACCGAGACGGGTGTTTTCGTCAGCAGGATTGCCGGGAACGGCTTTGGCGGCTGTGGCTTTGGCAATTTCGATGGCTTCTGCCATGCGTGACTGTGGCACCAGCATACGTGTTGGCGCGTTGCAGGACTGACCGCAGTTGCCAAAACACCCCATCACGCCACCTTTAACGGCAGCTGCCAAGTCAGCGGAGTCCAGAATGATATTGGCCGATTTGCCGCCCAGCTCCTGACAGACACGCTTGATGGTGTCAGCAGCGGCTTTGGCTACTTCGCGACCAGCGCGGGTGGAGCCGGTGAAAGACACCATGTCTATTTCGGGATGCGCGGAAATGGCAGCGCCAACGCTGGGGCCGTCGCCGTTAACCAGATTGAAAACGCCTGCCGGTACACCCGCTTCGTGAATGATTTCAGCGAGAATCATCGCGCTGATGGGAGCGATTTCGCTCGGTTTCAAGACCATGGTGCAGCCTGTAGCCAGCGCTGGCGCCACTTTGCAGGTGAGCTGGTTCAGCGGCCAGTTCCAGGGTGTGATCATGCCGCAGACGCCCACCGGTTCTTTGATGATTTGAGTGGTGCCGCGGGCCTCTTCGAATTCGTATGTGGACAGAATATGTCGCGCGGTAGCGAAGTGAGCGATACCGGTGCCAACCTGGGCCGTGCGCGCAAAAGCAATAGGTGCGCCCATTTCCTGAGAGATGGCCTGAGCCAGATCTTCAGCGCGGGCTTTGATGCCGGCGAGAATTTTATCCAGAATTGCCAGACGTTGTTCGCGGCTGGTTTGTGACCAGGCAGGGAAGGCGGCGCGTGCCGCTTTGGCCGCTGCATCCACATCTGCCGCAGTGCCCATAGCGATGCTGGCAAATGGCTTTTCAGTGGCAGGGTTGATCACGTCCAGTGCCGGACGGTTATCTGCTTTGACCCACTTGCCATTGATATAAAAGGATAGATAGTCCTTGCTCATATTTTCCCCCGGGTTTATTGGTTCTGTGTCGAACAGGTGGTCGATTATCTGTCAATTTGGGTCGCAGTCAACTGATTATCAGTCAGGCGGATTTATTGTTGCCGCGTTCAGAGTATCTCGCTCAATATATTAAACAGCCCTGCAGACCAGGAATAATGGGCTTTCGCCGGCACGGGCGCGATCCATCGGGTCAGCGTTGTCGTAAAGCCCGTAATGATAACCGGTGAACATTGTCTGACTGAGGACATGGCGTATACTGAACTCTGTGAACAACTCTTGAATGTAGCTGTTGAATATAACCCGGACACCGGGCGGTCTAGATGATACACAGACAAAGGAAGCTGGTCATGAGTTTGTCCGTACAGCGTTTGCTGATTCTGCTTTTATTGCTGATGCCACCGGCATTGGCGCAGGAGTCCGGGGAGCCGGCTGCCGAAAGCGCCAGCATTGATGTGCCTGCCAGCCAGCAAGAAGTGTCTGGACAGGACAATACGCAGGAAACAAGCGACCAGCAATCTGCGGAGCAGGCAGCTGCGCAGGCAATGGCCGATGAGGCCCGGGAGCGTGTGCAGCAGTTGCTGCGCGAGAGTGCTTCCAGACTGGAATCTGAGTTGGCAGCCCGCAGCAATGAATTAGGCCACTATGATGTTGCGCTGGCAGAGTTACAGTCCGATTTGGGCAGGATATATCTCGAGTTGGGCGAGTACGCGCTGGCAACAGAGGTTCTTCAGCAGGCACTGCAGCTGGTGCGAATTAACCGGGGGCTCTATGATCCGGCCCAGATTCAGGTGCTTGAACAGTTAGTCTCCAGCCTGCGCGCCCAGTCAGATTGGGACAGGGTGGATGATTACCAGCATCTGGTTTTTTCTTTGCAAAGTCGCGTCTATCAGCCGGATTCGCCAGAGTTTGCTGATGCTGCATTGGCGATGGGTGAATGGCAGGTTGTGGCTACGCGTGCCAGGCTCACAGGCCGCAGCGGGTCATTTCAGTCGATAGAGCGCCTGAGCAATTTGAAAGATGTGTATTCCAGTGTCCTCGTCCATGCTGAAGAGCGCGGAGACGTGGCGCGTCAATGGGAAATCAGGTATTCAGCTGCGCTGGTGGACATTGAAATCGCCCGACATTACCTGTCAACCGACATGAATGACATGATGATTGCAGCCTCGCGGTATGTGACGCAGACAGTTTGCCGTACCGTATCCGATGGCGCCGGCGGGTACCAGCGGGTATGTTGGCAGGAATCGGTAAGTAATCCGGATTATTACCGCCAGGTGAATAATCAAAGGCGAACACAGCTCGAGCGCGCCCGCATGAGTCTGCAGAGCGCGCGACGGGATATGCAGGCTCTGATGGATAACAATCCGGAGTTTGTCAGCCAGAATGCAGAGCGTACTGAAGCTGGCATGCAAAATCTGACCACGGTGTTGGAAGATCTGCAGCGCGAGTCGCGTCGGGCAACTCTGGGGGGAGCCTGGTAGCTGAAGCTGGACAGACCAATGAATTTTTGTAAAACACTGACTGTTAAATCACGAGGAAATTTTAATGTTTACACAATGGCGAAAGACGGGCGTAGCTGTGCTGGGCGTGGCCGCGATGTTGGCATCAACGTTGAGTGCAGCGCTGGAAGTGGGTGACAAGGCTCCTGACTTCACGCTCCAGGCATCTGATGGCAATATCTACTCCCTGTCGGATTTTGTGGGTAAGCAGCCGGTTGTGCTGGCATTCTTCCCTGCAGCGTTTACCGGTGGATGTACCATACAATGCAAAGCCATTCGCGACAGCAGTGATGAAATCAAGAGCTTTGACGTCACCTATTTCATGGCAAGTGTGGACACGGTAGAAAAGAACACCGAGTTTGCAAAAGAGTACGAACTGGATTTCCCTGTGCTGGCGGATCCTGAAAAAACCATGACCGCGGCCTTTGGTGTGCTCAGTGAGCGCGGTTTTGCCAATCGCTGGACCTACTACATTGATGCGCAAGGTGTTGTGGTGCAGATCGACAAGTCCACCAACCCAAGTTCCGCAGGCAAAGATCTGGCTGAAAGCATGGCAAATCTCGGATTTCCGCGCGCGAATCAGTCAGCTGGTCTATAAACCGGAAGTAACAACTTTAAACGAGCTGTCAGGTTGCCGCATAATGTGACCTGATTGTGATGATTGCAGGCATTGTCGTGATGCCTGCAGTGTTGTCTTGCCCCTGTCATTGGCCCTGTGCCAGAATACTCACCACTATGGCTCATAAAACTCTTGCGATTATTGCTGCGCTGTCCCTGATCGGGGTGGCTTTTCTGGTTTATCTGGCGTTGACTTTCGAGCCTCCTGAGGGCACCAGAAGCGTGGCTCTGGACACGCCGGTACCACGGCCAGTCGAGCAAATTGTTCCGGTCACTCCGCCTGTTGCTGCAGACCCCACTCCCACTGAGCCCGCCGCTCCGTTGGTGAGTGTTCCTGTAACACAGGAGCCTGTGGTGACTGAAGAGTCGTTGCAACCGCTCCCTACGCTTAACGATAGCGACGCTTTTGTCGTAACCCGTCTTGCCGAAATGGAAATGGGGGCAAGCTTGCTGCGGATGCTGGCGCCGGAAGATCTGGTGCGTAAATTCGTGGTATTTGTCACCAATGTGGCTGACGGTGAATTACCACAAATGGAATACCCGTTGCGCCGTATTGAGTCGGAGTTCGCAACCAGAGAAATTGCGGCGAACCTGTTTGAAATGACACCAGCCACCCATACGCGCTTTACGCCTATGGTCGATATGCTGGTTACACTTGATCCCCAGCAAGGCGTTGCCATTTACCGCGCATTGCGCCCGTTGTTTCAGGAAGCTTATGCCGAGCTTGGATATCAGGGCAGCTTTGATGCAGTGCTTGTTCGTGCCATCGATCAGATCATGAATGCGCAACTTGAAACCGGGCCATTCCAGTTGATCAAACCTTCCGTGATGTTCCTTTATGCCGAAGGCAGAATTGAAGACTTGCCTCCGGTACAAAAACAGCTGCTGCGTCTCGGGCCGGAAAATACCGCCAAACTGCAGGCTGTGCTGCCTGCTTACCGGGAGCGATTGCAGGCAGGGCGTTGAGTCAGATGGATCAACCCGGCACTGAGTTCCCTGGGCTGGAAAGCGCCAGGAAGGTACTACGCACGGTCTTTGGTTACGACGACTTTCGCGGTGCGCAGGCTGAGATCATTGTAGAAATGATCAATGGCCGCAATGCCCTTGTGCTGATGCCTACCGGCGGTGGCAAATCCCTGTGTTATCAGATTCCAGCCCTGCTTCGCGACGGCGTAGGCATTGTTATTTCACCGTTGATTGCGCTGATGCAGGATCAGGTCGATGCTCTGCGCGCAGCCGGTGTGCGTGCTGGTTTTATCAACTCTTCCCTGTCAGCTGAAGACTATCAACAGGTCATGCGGGCACTCAGAAGCGGCGAGCTGGATCTGCTGTATCTGGCTCCTGAAAGACTCAGCCAGCCCGGCACACTCGAGTTGCTCTCCAGCCTCAGGATCGCGCTGTTTGCTATCGATGAAGCGCATTGCGTCTCACAATGGGGCCATGACTTCCGCGCAGATTATCTGTCGCTGAACGTTCTGCATCAGCGATTTCCACATGTGCCCCGTATAGCACTGACGGCGACTGCCGATGCCGCCACTCGTGAAGAAATCATCAATCGTCTTGAATTGCATGATGCCCGGCACTTTGTCACCGGCTTTGATCGCCCGAACATCCAGTACCGTATTACCCAGAAGCGCAATCCACGTGTGCAATTGCTGGACTTTCTGCGTCGTGAGCATAACGGCGATGCCGGAATTGTATATTGCCTGTCGCGTAAAAAAACCGAAGAAACCGCTTTCTGGCTGGAGCAGCAGGGGTTTACCGCTTTGCCCTACCACGCGGGCCTGAGTGCTGCCGAGCGACTGCGTAATCAGCAACGTTTTTTACGTGAAGATGGCGTGATCGTAGTTGCGACCATCGCCTTCGGTATGGGTATAGATAAACCTGATGTGCGGTTTATCGTGCATCTGGATCTGCCCAAAAGTATTGAATCCTATTATCAGGAAACAGGAAGGGCGGGTCGTGACGGCGAGCCTGCCACAGCCTGGATGGTTTATGGTCTGCAGGACGTTATCAAGCTGCGACAGATGATGGACGACTCACAGGGCGGCGAGCATTTCAAACGCCTCGAGCGCATCAGACTGGATGCCATGCTGGGGCTTTGTGAAATTACCAGTTGCCGGCGCCAGGCGCTTCGTCAGTATTTTGGTGAAGAGGCGCCCGACCAATGTGGTAACTGTGACGCCTGCCTGAATCCTGCGCCGACCTGGGATGGCACATTGGCGGCACAAAAAGCCTTGTCCTGTGTCTACAGAACCGGACAACGTTTTGGTGTGGCCTATCTGATAGAAGTGCTGAGTGGTCTGGAAAGTGAGCGGGTACTGCAAAACGGTCACACCCATCTCAGTACCTTTGGTATTGGCCGGGATATTGATAAATCGCAGTGGCAATCGGTATATCGTCAACTGGTGGCCAGAGGATATATGGGTGTCGATCACAACGGATTTGGTGGGCTGTATCTGACGTCCAAAGCCCGCCCGGTTCTGAAAGGGGAGGAGGCGATTCGCCTGCGTGAAGATGTGCAGGAGGTCAGCAGCCGAACCTCCAAAACCAGTCGGGCTGATGTCGGAATGTTGCCTGAAGACAGGCGTCTGTTTGAATCACTTCGCATTTGCCGTAAAAAACTTGCCGAGCAGTATGACGTTCCACCCTATGTCATTTTTCACGATGCAACTTTATTGGATATGGTGCATCTAAGACCACTCAATGCCCAACAATTGTTGTCGGTGAATGGCGTTGGGCAAGGCAAGTTGAGTAAATACGGTGAAGAATTCTTGCGCATAATCAATGAGCATGAACTCGATCTGGTATAGAATGCGCACGTTTTTTGACCAGCGCCGGTTTTACGTTCCGGTGAGCAGACAGGAGTAGCAAGATGAACGGCTTTGTTGTTAACGGCCCTATTGTAGTGGCGGCGATGTATCGCTTTGTCCGCCTCGAAGACTTTGAAGCCCTGCGCGCCCCTTTGCACCGGGTTCTGTTGGATAACGGTGTCAAAGGCACTTTGTTGTTGGCCCGTGAAGGCATCAACGGCACCATCGCTGGAACGCGTGAGGGTATAGACGCTGTAATGCACTGGATGCGCGCGGATGAGCGTCTGGCACCAATTGAAATCAAAGAGTCCTACGCAGAGGACAATCCCTTTTATCGCACCAAGGTCAAACTCAAAAACGAGATTGTGACCATGGGCGTGGAAGACATTGATCCATGCCACATAGTGGGCACTTATGTAAAAGCACAGGACTGGAACGCGCTCATAGCGGATCCGGAAGTGCTGGTGATTGATACCCGAAACCACTATGAGTATCAGATCGGCACATTCGAGCGCGCGATCAACCCGCAAACTGATGCGTTTCGCGAATTCCCGGAGTTTGTGAAAGAAAACCTCGACCCGGGCAAGCACAAGAAAGTGGCCATGTTCTGCACGGGCGGTATTCGTTGCGAAAAATCAACGGCCTATCTCAAACAGAATGGTTTTACAGAGGTCTATCACCTGCAGGGTGGCATCCTCAAGTATCTGGAAGAAGTCCCGCAAGAGCAGTCCCTGTGGCGCGGGGAGTGTTTTGTGTTCGATAACCGTGTGACGGTGAATCATCAACTGGAGAGGGGCAGTTACGACCAGTGCCATGCCTGCCGGATGCCTATCACCGGGCAGGAAAAAAAGTCAGCACATTTCAAGCCCGGTATCAGCTGTCCGCATTGTTTTGAGCGTCATACGCAGGACAAAATCGAGCGATTTGCCGAGCGCGAGCGCCAGATGCAGTTGGCCCGGGAAAGGGGCGAGACGCACATCGGTGAGCCCATGTCGATGGTTATCCAGCAGCGGCGTCAGGAAAAACTCGCAGCCAAGCAGGCCCAGCGTCAGATCGGCTGATCCTGCTCTGTCTTGTGATCAGGCGCCACCGGGCCCAGATATTCAAATCTGGGTAACTGGCGGCCCTGGTACTCCACCGACTCGGTAAACATGGTCAGCGGCCTGACCCAGAGGCCGCGTTCCCCATATTGCGGACGGTAAACCACCAGCCATTCTTCGGTTTCGCTGTGCCTTGCCAGTCCAAGCACATCATAAAGCGGGCCTTTATAATGGCGATAGGTTCCCAGGGGAATTGAATGCATATCGGTGAGTCCTGTTGCGCGATGTTAGTAATGAGGTTCCGGACCCACAAAGTGTATCCCGAACTGACAAGTGGCACATGTAAAATGCCTGACGCTGGATTACACTCAGCAGCCTGATAGGTTGGAAAGTACCCTGTGTCACAAAAAAAAGGAGAGTAGAAATGCAAAGTTTCAAGGCCGGTATGGCTGTTGTTTTATTGCTTGCACTGGCAGCTTGTGCGTCCAGTCCGCCGGCTCCATCCAAGCAAGAAATGATCATCGGCGCCTGGGAAGCTGAGTTTGAGGGGCAGGCGATGACGCTGGAGTATGGCGAGGCAAATGTCAGGGTCAGAGAATTTGGTATCAGTTTCCCCTATGTGTGGATCGACGGAGACAGTATTCGTCTGAACGCAATGGGGCAGGAAGTTGTCAGTCGGGTAGAGTTTGATTCTCCTGATGTGATGCGTCAAACCGCAGACGGACAGACACAGGTATTGCGAAGAGTTCCCTGATCGCCACGGTTTACTTTTCCGGATCAGCATCAGAAGTAAAAAAGCCACCCATGGGTGGCTTTTTTACTTTGTGGCCGACAGCAATTGCTGGTCAGCGCATCAGTTTGGCTGCTGGGGTGTGGTGCCCGCTATACAAATCAGCGCGGTTATCCCGAGCCCGGCCTCTGCCTGAGCTTGTGTAAGCTCCAGTTCACCAGGCGCTATCTCGGAGAATGTGGCGCCGGCAGGGATGCTGACCATCGCTATATCGGTTAACAGGCCATCGACATTCGCGCTGATCGAGTACGAGAACAGAAGGTGGTTGGCTGCCGGTGTCACTCCAACTGCCAGACCCGCGCCGGCAATGTAGGCAAAGCTGGTGGTGCCGTAGGTCGCCCCGGCTGAGCTCTGCAGAGCGACACCGGCCGCTTCGATGTAACCGTTGCCTACTACATAGGTGTCGATCCATGCTGCCGCAGCATAACAGCCTTCGGGCAATACCACGCCGCCGCCATTATCACCGCCGCCATTGTCGTCACCACCGCCGTTATCACCGCCACCATTGTCGCCGCCACCACATGGAGCATCATCATCATCGTGATTGTGATGCTTGTGGTGGCCTACGCCATTGATATAACCGGGGTGGTCGTGTTGATGACCTTTGCCCTTGTGATTCTGATGACCCTTGCCCTTGCCGCTTCCGCCGTCAGACGACTCGCAGGTGCCATCGTCGCCGTCATCATGGTTGTGGTTATGACCGTAGCCATTGCCCTGATGATTGGTGTGACCCACGCCATTGCTGTGAGTGTGATCGTGGCCTTTGCTCTTGTCAGCGCCATTACCCTTGCCGGCACTGTTGCCGGGCGCTGAGATGGCGCTGGTTGTCTGGGCGGGTGGCTGCGTGACTGTCTTGCTATTGCCTTTGCCTGCGCTGTTACCCGGAGCGGCGTTCTGGCTATTGCCTTTGCCGTTGGACGCCAGCACATCTGCGCTTGCCAGGGTGAGCGTGATTACCGTTGCGGCCAGGGCTGCAGCCGAAAAAATCTTGTTCATCGCGTTTTCTCCGTTTCTCGTCAGCGCTTGTGACTGGCTGGCAGAAATCAGTTCGATTAGGCGAGCTGGGCAATATAAAACGTGATGCCGCTCACAGTACTTTACTTGAGTGTTGCAATTCTACGCCTGTTCTAAAGTCGCTGCAGCCCAAAAGCGGGAAAAAAGCGGGACACTTTCGTTATGCTCCCCTGGATTTGCCTTGTTATCAAATTCAGGCTATCGACTGTCTTGAGTTCCTCGGGTTATGCTTGAACGCATTCAGAAATTGACAGACCCGCGGCACCGCAAAGGCAGTAGATGAAACAACCCAGAACTCCAGATGACCGTCTGCTCAGCGCAGCCGGGCGACAACTCTCCGCTTACGCCTTGATGGCGATAGCATTTCTGATTGTTCTGATGTTCATTCTTAACTGGCTGGCAGGGCTGACCAGCAGCTCCAGCGGCATGTCCCGCTTTGGCGTGGACGTTGAAAACAACAGCATCAACGCATTTCTTCGCAATGAACCCCCTCAGATGGATACCATGAGATCTACTGATGCGATCAGCGGCGTAGTGCTGGGACATGTGATGGAGGGCCTGCTGCGTTACGACGAAAATGGCGAGCTGGTGGCCGGGATTGCCGAGCGCTGGGAGCAGAACGGTACAGAGATCACGTATTGGCTGCGTGACAACGCGCGCTGGAGCAATGGAGATCCTGTCACCGCCCACGATTTTGAGTTTGCCTGGAAAAAAGTGCTCGAACCTGCCACCGCCTCCCAATACTCCTTTATTTTGTACCCGATTCTGAACGCTGAAAAAGCGAATCAGGGCGAACTCCCGGTGGATGCGGTTGGGGTGCGCGCGCTGGATGACAAAACCTTGCAGGTGACGCTGGAGGCTCCGATTGCCTATTTCGACCGCATTGTGGCGTTTGTGACTTTCCTGCCAGCCCAGAAGGAGTTTTTTGAGCAAACACAGGGTCGATATGGAGCAGATGCCGACAAAATGCTCTACAACGGGCCGTTCATGATGACCAGTTGGGTCCATGGGGCAAGCCTGAGGCTTGAGCGCAATCCCTTTTATTGGGACCCATCCCGGGCAAAACTGGACGCTATCAATTTTGCCCACATGACCTCGGACTCCAACACGCTGCTGAACCTGTTTAAAGATGGCCAGATCGCGTTGACGGATCTGACCACGCAAATGCTGGAGGAGGCCATGTTTCAGCGCTGGCCACTCGAGCGTTTTGCTGAAGGAACCGTGTTTTTCACCGACCTCAATCATCGGCCCGAACGGCTGACTTCCAACTTCAACCTGCGAAAAGCGCTGCAGCTGGCGCAGGATTCTGATGAGCTGGTCAATCGTGTGATCAAGCTGCCAGGTTACCTGCCCGGCATCAGTATGTTCCCCGAGTGGGTGCAAGGTGTGAATGGTTTGCTGCGTGAGGAGTTTCCGCCCGCCGTCCACCGGCGCAATGTGCCGCTGGCACGCGAGCATCTTCAGAAAGCGCTGGATGAACTGGGGCTGGAGCGACTGCCTCCGCTGGTGCTGCTGTCTGGAGACACTCCGGTTGCGCGTTTGCAGGCAGAGTATTATCAGGAGTTGTGGCGCCGTGAGCTGGGCATCGAAATCCGTATTGATGAACAGACCTTCCGCCAGCGTCTGGACAAGATGAGTGCAGGGGATTTTGATCTGGTGTTGTCAGGGTGGGGGCCGGACTATAACGATGGCCTTACCTTTGCAGACCTGTACGCTTCATGGAATTTGAATAACCGCGGCCGTTATATAAACCCTGAGCTTGATGCGTATGTCCGTATCGCGCAAACCTCTCTGGATCAGGTTGAACGAGTGAGAGCCTTTGGCATGATCCAGCAAATTGTTTACGACGATGTGGTGCACATCAGTAATTATGAGAGGGGTTATGTGTACAGCACAGATCCCCGCCTTAAAGGAGTCGTGCGCCGTGTATTCGGGGCGGAGACTGATTATTCCTATGCCTGGATAGAAGCGGAGGCGAATTAGGAATGGCAGCGTACGTTCTTAAACGAATTTTACAAGGCGTGCTGACGGTGTGGTTTATCGCCACCGCGACTTTCCTTGCCATGCACAATGTGCCTGGAGATCCCTTGTCAGGAGAGCGCGCCACCAATGCGGCGATCCAGGCCAATCTGGAAGCCCGCTACGGGCTCGACAAACCCCTCACCGAGCAATATCTGATCTATCTTGGCAATATGATGCGGGGTGATTTTGGTATCTCGTTTACCCAGCAGAACCGCGAAGTGAATGACATCATCCGCGAGCACTTTCCGGTGTCAGCCACACTGGGGATTCTGGCCGTTACCTTTGCGGCACTGGGCGGCATTTTATGGGGTGCATTAACCTCGCTGTACCGTAATCGAATGCCGGATTACGTCATCATGTTTCTTGTGATCCTCGGAATTTCGGTGCCGAGTTTTGTGTTTGCCGCCCTGGGGCAATTAGCGCTGGTCAATCTGAACAGTTTGCTGGGTGTCTCCGTGCTGCCTGTTGCAGGCTGGGGCACGGTGTCGCACATGATTCTGCCCGCACTGGTGTTGGGCCTGGGCACCATGGCCTATCTCACAAGGTTGATGCGCTCCTCCATGCTGGAAGTGATGACTGCGGACTACATCCGCACCGCCAAGGCCAAAGGATTGACACCGACCCGCATTTTTACCCGCCATCAATTACGCAATGCAGTACTGCCGGTTGTCACGGTGCTCGGGCCAGCAATTGCTGCCATCACGACCGGAGGTTTTGTAGTGGAGCTGGTGTTTGCGATCCCCGGACTTGGCCGCTACTTCGTGCAGGCCGTGCAGCAACTGGACTACACCGTGATTATGGGGACAACAGTTTTTTACGGTGCCTTTCTGGTATTTATGGTGATCCTGGTGGATCTGATTTATGGCTGGATAGATCCGCGGGTAAGGCTTAAATGAGTATAAGTAAAATTCCTGTCAGAACTCTGCGCCCGGCCGATTTTGAATTGCTTCCAGCCCAGTCCGCAGCGCCGGTCATAGTGCGCCCTTCACGTTCATACTGGCAGGATGCCTGGGCGCGGTTAAAAACCAACAAGCGCGCACTGGTTTCGCTCTACATCATTATTGCCCTGATACTCTTTACCTTTGCCGGGCCTTTGGTCTGGCGTGTTGACCCTGCGCGGCAAGACGTTGATCAGATCAGTGTCGGCCCAGGTGTAGACCGGCGCGCCATTGTGGTTGAGCCATGGCAGGCATGGGATGGCAGCAGCCTGGCGCCGGGTTACGATTCCGGTGAGGGTCTGCAGTTGGCAGCTGATCCGACAACACAGAGTGTCCGGCTGCTATGGTCAGAGGTGCCGGGTGCCACTTACTACCGGCTTTACCGGAACCTGTTCAGTGCAACTGACATTGATGCTCTGGGAATTCCCATGGCTGATTTTTCGGCAGGTGGCAGGCGCTGGTACGAAGATCTGCTTGATCTTCAGCCGCGTGAGTACTTCTATTCCATCACCGCATTTGACGCCAACAATCAGCGCATGGATGAGTTTCTGACCATAAGCGCTGATGTCACCCGTGTTATTACAATGGATGAGGTACGCTCTAAAGAATTGGGTGTAGACATAGACAGGCTGCAACTTGGCGATGAGGTGTTTCTGACCTTCCATCCTTTGGGAACCGATTATCTTGGTCGCGATATGCTGGCACGGTTGATGGCAGGGGCGCAGGTGTCATTGTTTATCGGGTTGTTGGCGCCGTTGCTGTTTGTCAGCTTTGGTGTGTTGTATGGCGCCACGGCAGGTTTTGTGGGCGGCCGTGTTGATCAGTTGATGATGCGTATAGCCGACTTTGTGGTTGCGCTGCCATTCCTGCTGTTTATGATCCTGTTTCAGGTCGTGTTTGGAATTGGCCCTGGTGAGAGTGGCATCATACCGATGTTGGTGGCACTGGTGCTATTGTCGTGGCCCGCAACGGCAAGGCTGGTGCGCGGTCAGATCATGCAGATTCGTGAAGAAGCGTATGTCAGCGCCGCGCGCTTGCTTGGTGGTTCACACATGTATCTGATATTCCGCCACATGATTCCCAATACTCTGGGCGTTATCCTGGTTACGCTGACTTTTGCGGTGCCTTCGGCAATTTTTACGGAAGCTTTCCTGTCGTTTATTGGTATGGGAGTGGCGCCGCCGACTGCATCATGGGGGAGCATGAGCAACGAAGCTTTGAAAACCATGCTGACACACCCCCACGAGTTGTTTTTCCCCGCGCTGATGATCAGCATCACTGTGCTGGCATTTAATCTGTTAGGTGATGGACTTCGCGATGCGTTGGACGCCCGCATGCGAGGTATGGAATGACAGCCTTACTTGAAGTGAATGATCTGAAGGTCGAGTTTTCCACCTGGGGTGGCATTGTCAAGGCGGTGCGCGGTGTCAGTTTCAGCGTAGACGCTGGCGAGACGCTGGCAATTGTTGGTGAATCGGGCAGCGGCAAGTCGGTTGCCATGCAGGCCTTGATGGGCATTGTGCCTATGCCGCCCGGCCGTATTACCGGTGGCTCGGCGCGTTTGCGCGGGCAGGAGTTTCTGGGGCGTCTCCGGTTGGATGGTAAAACCATTTGCGGCGATGAAATTGGTATGATTTTTCAGGATGCAATGTCGTCCTTAAATCCTACCATGCGTATCGGTGATCAGATTGCAGAGACACTGGAGGTTCACCGTGGTTATTCCAGATCCAAAGCATTCAGGCGTGCGGTGGAATTGCTGGAGCTGGTACGTATTCCTGACGCTGCCAGGCGAGCCACGCAATATCCTTTTGAGTTTTCCGGCGGTATGTTGCAACGCGCCATGATTGCGATGGCGATCGCCTGCAAACCGGCATTGCTGATTGCGGATGAACCCACTACAGCGCTGGATGTCACTATTCAGGCGCAGATTCTTGATCTGCTTAAATCGCTGCAGGCTGAAACCGGAATGTCGATTGTTCTGATCACTCACGATCTGGCGGTGGTCGCCCGCATGGCTGATAAAGTCGCCGTCATGTACGCTGGTCAGGTGGTGGAATACGGCAGTGTAGACGACGTGTTTTATCGCTCGTCCCATCCATATACGCTGGGCTTGAAACTGGCCATGCCAAGTGCCCGCTCAGACGTTGAACATAAACTGATGCCCATTCCGGGCAGCCCTCCCGATCTGTTTTCGCCACCCGTAGGCTGCGCGTACTGTGCCCGTTGCAATTACGCCATGCAGATTTGCGAATCCGATAATCCACCGCCCTTTGCCTTGTCGCCGCAGCATTATTCACGGTGCTGGTTGCAGCATCCACAACAGACGCGAGATGTTGGCGGTTTGCACCGGATTAAAACAAACGAGGTGGACGTATGAGCGAATTGGTCGGCCTGGATAAACTCAGTTGTTTTTTTGATGTCGGACGTGGCCAGCGCGTGCACGCAGTTGATAATGTCAGCCTGAGCATTGCCGAAGGCGAAACTCTGGGTCTGGTGGGTGAAAGCGGCTCAGGCAAATCAACCTTGGGCAAAACCCTGATGGGGCTGAATGACAAAACCTCCGGCTCCGTCACTTATCGTGGCAAGCACCTGCCAGCACATTATCGTTCGGCTGATTTCAAGCGCATGGCGACGGTGATGCAAATGATTTTTCAGGACCCGTATTCGTCGTTGAATCCGCGCATGACGGTGGGAGAGATTATTGCTGAAGGATTACGTTTGCGTAACGGGCCGAAAGAGCGCGTCGGAGAGTGGTTGGAGAAAGTCGGGCTTAGCGCATCACATGCTTCGCGGTACCCGCACGAGTTTTCCGGTGGGCAGCGCCAGCGTATTGGTATTGCGCGCGCGCTTATCATGGAGCCAGAGTTTGTGGTCTGTGACGAACCGATTTCAGCCCTCGATGTGTCAGTGCAGGCTCAAGTTGTCAATTTGCTCAATGACCTCAAAAAGTCCATGGGACTAACCATGCTGTTTATCGCGCATGACTTATCCATGGTGCGCTACATCAGTGATCGTATGGCTGTAATGTACCTGGGCTCCATCATGGAGCTGGGTAAGGCCGCAGATGTCTACTTTCAGCCGCGCCACCCTTATACCGAAATTCTGATCGCATCCAACCCCGAGCCCGACCCGAATGCAGAGCGCCAGCGGCTTTCCACACCGATACAGGGTGAGATTCCATCCCCGGTCAATGTGCCCGCTGGCTGCCGTTTTGCTGGCCGCTGCCCCAAAGTGATGCAGGTTTGTCGCGAGAAAACCCCGCCTTTAATTCCGCTGTTGAACGAAGATCGTCAAGTGGCCTGTCATTTGTATAGCGCCTGAGGCAGAATCGGATATCTTTTTGTTCATGGAGTGAACAGACAGTCCTTCCAGTGTGGATAGCCTGTTAAAAATTCACTACAAGAACAACGAACGACCATGCGTGATTATTTTCTTCGCCGGCTACTGCTGATTCCCCCGACCCTGATTGGTGTCACCATTATCGTTTTTGCAATAACCCGCCTGGTGCCAGGTGGTCCGCTTGAGCGGGCGATCATGGAGGCGCAAATGAGCAATCTTGGTGGCGTAACGTCGCAGGCAGGACAAGGTATGGCGTTGTCTCAGGCGCAACTGGATCGCCTCAGCGAATACTACGGTTTTGACAAACCGATTCTCGCAAGTTATGTGGCCTGGATGGGTAAGGTGGTGCGGGGTGATCTTGGCACTTCCTACCGTTACAACATGCCGGTTACAGAGGTAATCAGCAGCCGCTTCCCGGTATCACTTTATTACGGGCTGGTCACGCTGGTGCTGACGTATATGATCTGTATACCACTCGGGGTGCTGAAGGCTATTAAACATCGCACACTGGTGGATAACGTAAGTTCCATTTTTATTTTCATTGGATATGCGATACCCGGTTATGCGCTTGGTTCGCTATTGTTGCTGTATTTTTCGGTGAAGCTCGAATGGTTTCCTATGGGGGGTTTTACCAGCATGCAATTTGCTGGTAAAGATTTTGTTGGCAAGGGTCTCGATCTGCTTCAGCACTCTGTTTTGCCATTGATATGTTATCTCGTTGGAAGTTTTGCATTGGTAACAATGTTGCTCAAAAACCACCTGATGGATAATCTGGCGTCCGATTACATACGCACGGCGATTGCCAAAGGTGTGTCCTTTAAAAATGCAGTGAGCCGGCACGCATTGCGCAATTCCTTAATACCGATTGCCACAACATTTGGCCAAAACATTACCTTGCTGGTCTCTGGTTCATTCCTGATCGAAACCATTTTTGATATTGACGGTTTTGGCCTGCTTGGATTGACGTCCATAATTGACCGTGACTACCCCGTCGTAATGGGTATCGTTCTGTTGGCCAGCCTGCTGCTGCTGATCGGAAATATTATTTCCGATATTCTGGTGGCTTTGATTGATCCACGAATCCGGTTTAATTAGGGATGGATATGATCAAACTGAATCCAGAAACCCTCAAAAAAATACGTCGATTTAAACAGATCAGGCGCGGCTACTACAGTCTATTGTTTCTCGCTGTACTGACTTTCCTGTTCCTGATAGGTGAGCTGTTGATAAACAGCCGCGCGCTGGTTGTGAAATATGAAGGCGAGTTCTACTTTCCGACATACGGCGCATTCCATCCCGGGACAGATTTTGGTCTGCCGTACAACTACGAAACGAACTACCGTGAGTTGAAACAGAAATTTGTCGACGATGGCAGCAATAATTGGGTGTTGCTCGCGCCAGTCCCCTACAGTGCTTATGAAAACCACTCCACAATTGGGATCTACCGTCCGGAGCCGCCCAATGCCGCGAGCCGGCATTTCCTGGGTACAGACACAACCAGTCGCGACATTCTGGCACGACTTTTCTATGGCACAAGAACGGCCTTACTGTTTTCTGTGGCATTTCTGATCTGTGTGTATGCTATTGGCGTGGCAATTGGCGCTGCCATGGGTTATCTCGGCGGTTGGTTCGATCTTTTTCTGCAGCGCGTGATTGAAATCTGGAGCAACATTCCCTTTTTGTACATGGTCATCATCATTTTTTCTGTGATACCAGCAACTTTCTCGATCCCCACCCGAGTGAGTATTCTATTGATAGTTATGGTCGCGTTTTCCTGGACATCAATGACCTACTACATGAGAACCGAGACCTACAAGCAGAAAACGAGAGACTATGTCGCTTCTGCCCGCCTGATTGGCGCGTCGGATTTCAGAATTGTGTTTAAACATATTCTGCCCAATGTGCTGGCAACTCTGGTGACATTCATGCCATTCACGATTGTGGCCGCCATTACTGCAATTACAGCGTTAGACTTTCTTGGTTTCGGGTTGCCACCACCCACACCGAGTCTGGGGGAGTTACTGAAGCAAGGCACTGATACATTGAGAACAGCGCCATGGATTGTGACATCTGCATTTGTCACGTTGGTTGTTTTGCTCACATTGGTGACCTTTGTTGGTGAGGCCATCCGGGAGTCATTCGATCCCAAAAAATTTACGGTTTACAAATAATCTGTCTGAAGGAGTCGTGTCATGAGGAAGTTGTTCAACTCCGTATGGGTGTTGGTATTTGCGGGAGTATTGGCCGCCTGTTCCGATTCAGGCAGCGGTACTGAAGTTCGGGATAATAGTGAAGAAGTTGCGGCGTTTTATACTGCCAACCCGGAAAAGTTTTCGTTCAGAACATTGGCTGACATACCCGCCGATCTTGTCTGGGAAAACGGAATGGAGCAGCCGGATATTGGTTCGCCGGACGCAAAAAAAGGCGGAACCATGTTTGACTATATGCCCGACTTTCCGCGAACCCTCAGAACAGTAGGGCCGGATTCGGGCAATGCATTCAGACGTTTTATATATGACAACGTAACACTGGGACTTGCGGGTGAGCACCCGAATACTTTTGAGTACTATCCGGAGCTGGCAACTGAGTGGGCGATTTCTCCGGAGACGCGCACAGTTTATGCGAGGATCCATCCTGACGCTAAATGGTCAGATGGAGAAGCCATCACGGTTGATGACTATTTTTTCACCTTCTATTTCAACATGTCCGAGCACATAGTTGATCCCTGGTACAACAATTTTTACGAAACCCGCTTCACAAACATTACCAAGTATGACGACCACACTCTATCCATTACGATGGCGGCGGCCAAACCCGATATGGCGTCCTATGCGCTGGGTTTAAGGCCAACTCCACAGCATTTCTACCGCGAATTCGGTGATGACTTCATCGATCGGTACCAGTGGCAGTTTCCTCCGACAACAGGACCTTACGTCATCAATGACGGAGATTTGGTAATGGGGCGTTCTATTGCATTTACCCGCAATGACGGCTGGTGGGCCAGAGACAACAAGTTCCTGCGTTACCGTTTTAATCCGGATCGTATTCAGCTTAGTGTGATACGTGATCCCAATAACCAGATTGAAGCATTTCGCCGAGGAGATACTGACCAGATTATAGTGAACACCATGGAGGTCTGGTACGACCAGTTACCAGACTCTTCCGCGGAAGTCGCCAATGGTTATATCCACAAGTCGCAGTTTCATAATCGTCGCCCGCGCTCAAGCTGGGGACTTTGGATCAATTCAGCGCAGCCCGTGCTTGAGGACGTTAACGTCCGGTTGGGCATCCAGCATGCAAGCAATTGGGATCTGGTAATTGAGCGTTACTTCCGCGGCGACTACACACGGCTTAATACATCAAGGGATGGCTTCGGTGAGTTCTCCCATCCGACAATTACGGCAAGACAGTATGATATCGATCTGGCCATGGAGTATTTTGCCTGGGCAGGGTTCGAGCGTCGTGGAGCCGATGGCATTTTGGTCAATGCGGGCGGACAAAGGTTGGCCTTCACACTGACAACCCCTTATGAGCGATTCCGTGACTTATTGCCTATTCTGCGTGAGGAAGCCCTTAAAGCCGGGCTGGAACTGAGGCTGGAGGTTCTGGACTTCACCACTGGCATCAAGAAGCTGGATGAGAAGCAGCACGATATTGGTTTCGTGTCTTATGGCGTCGGCGCGGAAATGTACCCGCGTTTCTGGGAGTACTACCACTCATCAAATGCGTTTGACAACGCTTTCCTGGAAGACGGCAGCGTAAACCCGGCACGCCAGACAGAAAGCAACACAAATAATCTGGAAAGCATCGCGATTTACGAAATGGACCAGATGATTGAGCAATTTGATGCGTCATCTGATGCTGAGGAAATGAAAGCGCTTTCTCATCGACTGATACAGATGCACCACGACTATGCTTCATTTGTACCGGGTTACGCGCAAGACTTCTTCCGTGTGGCGCACTGGCGTTGGGTGCGTTACCCGGCAGACTTTAACGTAGCGCGCGCGGATGGCACTAACTTTGACTATTTTGTCTACTGGATAGATGAAGCGATGAGACAGGAAACACTCGCAGCGCGTCGTTCGGGCCAAACCTTCGAGCCGCAGATTCGTGTCTACAACCAGTACCGCGAGCTGCAATGACGCCAATGACTTCAACAGCAAGGCCGATCCTGCAGCTCAACAATCTGATTACCGAGTTCGACACTGACGAGGGCCGCGTCCGCGCGGTCGATGGCGTGTCATTTTCAGTCAATGCCGGCGAGACACTGGGCATCGTCGGCGAATCAGGTTGCGGTAAAAGTGTCACAGCGCAATCCATTATGCGATTGTTGCCGCAACCTATGGGGCAAATTGTTGGTGGTGAGATTCTGTTTGATGGGCAGGATCTGGTCAGTCTGCCGCTGGAACAGATGCGCAGGATCCGAGGTGCCAAAATTGGTATGGTGTTTCAGGAGCCAATGACGGCGTTAAATCCGGTTCATACCATTGGCCGCCAACTCGCCGAAGTATTACTGCTGCATAAAAAAATCACCAGAAACGAAGCGCTGCGCCAGTCGGTCGACATGCTGGACAAAGTCGGTATTCCGTCACCGGACATTCGTGTTGGAGAATATCCTCATCAGTTATCCGGCGGCATGCGTCAACGCGTCGTGATCGCTATGGCGCTGGCGTGTGAGCCAAAGCTGTTGATAGCCGACGAACCCACAACAGCGCTCGATGTCACCATTCAGGCGCAGATCCTGGAGCTGATTTCCGATCTGCAGCGCGACATGGGTATGGCGGTAATACTGATTACTCACGATCTCGGTGTTATTGCGGAAACATCAAAAAATGTCGTTGTGATGTATGCCGGTAAAGTTGCGGAGCAGGGCACGGTTTATGAAGTATTTGATAATCCGTCGCATCCTTACACGCAGGGTTTGCTGGCATCGATTCCACGACTGGATACACCACCAAAAGCAAAACTTGCGATCATTCCCGGCATGGTGCCAGGTCTGCTTGATTTGCCGGTGGGTTGTCGTTTTGAAAATCGCTGCGCGCATCGCCGTGATACCTGTCTGGCTGCGCCACCCCCCATTGAGCATATCAGCGACACTCACAGGCTGTCCTGTTATCGCTGGCGGGAGATCGCTCCGGTGCGACTAAACACGGGAGGTTCTGCCACATGAGCAGTTCAGGAAATCTGCTCGAAGTACGTGATCTGAAAATGCATTTCCCTGTGCGGGAGGGCATTTTTATGCGTGCCTCCAAATTCAACAAAGCCGTTGATGGTGTCAGCTTCAGCATCGCACCGGGCGAAACTCTGGGTCTGGTCGGAGAATCGGGTTGTGGCAAGTCAACACTGGGTCGGTGTATCACAAGATTATATAAACCAACTTCCGGGCAGATTCTGTTTCAGGATCAGGATATCAGCACGATTTCACCCAGAGCATTGAAACCGGTGCGGCGGGAGATCCAGATGATTTTTCAGGATCCGATGGAGTCGCTGAATTCACGGCACACCGTAGGCGAAATTCTGGTCGAGCCTCTGGTGGTGCAAGGGATAGGTAACTCCGCTTCGCGTCATAAAAGGGTGGCAGAGTTACTGGATCTGGTGGGACTGCCGGCGCGCTCTGTAACGCGATACCCATTCGAGTTCTCTGGCGGCCAGCGCCAGCGGATTGGTATTGCGCGCTCAATTGCACTGAATCCCAAACTGATAGTTTGCGACGAACCGGTGTCTGCACTGGATGTATCTATCCAGAGCCAGATTCTCAATTTGCTGATAGATCTGCAGCAGGAACTGAAGTTGTCATACCTTTTTATTGCGCACGATCTTGCCGTGGTGAAACACATCTCCGACCGGATTGCCATTATGTATCTGGGCAAAATTGTGGAAACCGGGCCGGGCGAGAGCATTTACAGGGACCCGCAGCATCCGTACACAAAGTCGCTGATTTCGGCGATTCCGGTCCCTGATCCTCACCATCGCAGAGGCAGAGTGGTATTAAGAGGAGATGTGCCGTCGCCTATCAACCCACCATCCGGGTGCAGTTTTCACACCCGCTGCCCTTACGCCACCGGGATCTGCAGCCAGCAGACCCCTGTGCTGATGAACCATCCAGGCAGTCACAAAGAGGTCATGGCCGCATGTCACCATATTGGTGCGCCTGCACCACTTTGAATGCGCTGAAACGCCCGTTCTATGCGGGTGTTGGCGATTGCCACAGGCACAAATAGTTTAATTTACTGACCCCGAGACGGGTTGTTTTCGCCCTGCTATCTGTTTTAAGATGTGGCTCCCCAATGAGGAAGAATAATTATGAAGTCCCTGTATTACATTTCACGGTCCCTGGTTCGCAGCCCTCTGGCACGCCGACCTCTGGCCGCAGCGGCGGTAGTCTTGACCGCGCTGAGCTCCACCTTGAGCACACAAACTTTTGCACAAACAGATTCACTGCAGGAGCAGTTTCAACAAGCCAACACGGCACTTGAAGCCCTGACTTTGACCAATACACAGCTTCGTGAGCGCATAGCGCGTCAGGAACAGTTGATCATCGAGATGGCAGCATCTATCGAGCACGCTGCTTTGCTGGCTGATGACGAAAATTCTCCGTTGAACGGCCTGATCGACCGGATGATGTCCGATATCGAGCAATTTGTTGAGTCGGACCTGCCGTTTGAGCTTGAAGCCCGTCGTCGCCAGGTAGAACGCATCCGGGGTTTGATTGACAACCCGGCAGCCCCGATCAGTCAGAAGCTGGCTATGCTGATCAGCCTGTATCAGGCAGAGGGTGCTTACGGCCGTTCGCTGGAAACTTACACTCAGACCATGGAAGTGAATGGTGTTGAGCAGGAAGTTACCCTGACGCGTATTGGCCGCATCATGCTGGCTTACCAGACCGCAGACCGAACTACGACTGCAGTGTGGGATAAAGAGACTGATCAATGGGTAGAGCTGAGTGCTGGTGAATACCGTACCTCGCTGACACGCGCCATGAATGTTGCCAACGGCAGCCTCAATGCAGAGTTGATAAATATACCCATCTCTGCGCCGGTTGCGGCGCAGTAACGCAACGCTGGTAATTGGCTGATGGCCGATACCAGAGCTGCTGATTCATCTGTTACAAATCCTCATGCAAATGACGCCGATGCTGTACTACAACAGCTCGGCGTTACTCCTTCCGGCTTATCAACTGAGCAGGCCGCGGCTCGCCTTCAACAATATGGCCTGAACCGTTTGCCGGAAGCTCCCAGGCCTGGCCTTCCCAGGCGTTTCCTTGCGCAATTCAATAATGTGCTGATTATGGTGTTGCTTGGCGCAGCAGCCATTACCGGCTTGCTTGGCCATTGGCTGGACATGGCCGTGATTCTGGCTGTTGTGATGGTTAACACCGTATTAGGCCTGGTGCAGGAGGGTAAGGCCGAAAAAGCCATGGCAGCCATCCGTGACATGCTGGCTCCGTCGGCAACCGTGCTACGCGATGCTCAGCGCGTGACGATCGATGCAGGGCAACTGGTCCCCGGAGATATAGTCCAATTGGAGCCAGGCGATAAGGTGCCGGCTGATCTTCGTTTGCTTCAGGTCAATACCCTGACAATTCAGGAGGCGGTGCTGACCGGCGAGTCGCTGGCCGTAGAAAAAAGGACGGCCCCTGTGGCAGTGGACTCAACGGTGGGCGACCGCATTTGTATGGCATTTAGCGGCACGCTGGTTTCAACCGGGCAGGGCGTCGGTGTTGTAGTGGGAACCGGCGCTGCGACTGAACTTGGTCGTATCAGTCACTTGCTCAGTGGCATGGAGCAGCTGGTTACTCCGCTGCTCCGGCAGATCGCCCTGCTGTCCAAGTGGTTGACGGGCTTTATTCTGCTGGCAGCGCTGCTGATTCTGGCCTGGGGCTACTTCGTTCAGCAGATGCCATTTGCCGAGCTCTTTGTAGTGGTGGTGGGCCTGTCGGTGGCCTCTATTCCGGAAGGATTGCCCGCCGTGCTCACCGTGACACTGGCAATTGGTGTGCAGGCAATGGCACGTCGTCATGCGATTGTGCGCAAGCTGCCGGCGATTGAGACCCTGGGTTCGATTTCAGTGATCTGTAGCGACAAAACCGGCACTCTGACGCGCAACGAAATGATGGTCGCCACCGTCGCTTGCGGCGACATTGTTCTGACGGTCAGCGGAGACGGTTACGCCCCGGCTGGCGATTTCCGGAACGGGCAGGCGCTATTTGATCCGCTGCAGCACGCTGTGACTGAGCTGTTATGTCGCGCATCCCTGCTTTGCAACGACGCCGAGCTCAAGCAGGAGGAAGGGCACTGGCAGGTTCTGGGTGATCCTATGGAAGGTGCACTGCTCAGCCTTGCCGCCAAGGCGGGGTTGGCAGACACTAAAAACTGGCCCAGGCTGGATGCGCTGCCTTTTGATGCCCGTCACCGGTATATGGCCAGCCTGCATGAGGACGGACATCAGGGCAGCCATGGGCGGGTGATTTTTATAAAAGGTGCACCTGAAGCCGTGATATCTAGATGCGCATTGCAGATGGATTTACAAGGCAACACCGCTGACGTAGATGAGCAGTTCTGGCACCAGAGGATTGATGAAATTGCAGCCGGCGGCCAGCGCGTACTTGGTTTCGCCTTTAAACGGGTAAGCTCAGAGCATGCCCGGGTCAGCCATCAGGATGTTGATGGCGATCTGATCTTATTAGGGCTGACGGGGCTTATCGACCCGCCCCGGCCAGAAGCGATCACTGCAGTTGCCGAGTGTTATCAGGCCGGCATTCAGGTGAAGATGATCACCGGTGACCACGCAGGTACTGCCGCCGCGATCGGGAAGCAGTTGGGTCTCAGGCAAACGCAACGGGTACTGACCGGTGCCGAAATTGAACAAATGGGGGATGAGGCGCTGGCCGCGGCGGTGACCGACGTCGATATCTTTGCGCGCACCAGCCCGGAACATAAACTTCGGTTGGTCAGGGCGCTACAGGCTAAGGGGCTTGTGGTGGCCATGACCGGAGATGGTGTAAACGATGCTCCGGCACTCAAGCGCGCAGATGTTGGTATTGCTATGGGGCGCAAAGGCAGCGAGGCGGCGAAAGAGGCCGCACAACTGGTATTGGCTGATGACAACTTTGCGTCGATTGTTGCTGCAGTCAGCGCAGGGCGCACTGTGTATGACAATCTTCGTAAGGTTATCAGCTTTTTGCTACCCATCAATGGTGGAGAGTCGCTAAGTCTGGTTATAGCGATTTTGTTCGCGCTGACACTTCCCATCACAGCAGCACAGATTTTATGGGTCAATATGGTCAGTTCCGTAGCGCTTGCATTGGCACTGGCGTTTGAGCCGCCCGAGTCCGGTGTCATGCGCCGCCCGCCCAGAAAAGCGGGTGATTCAATTCTATCTGGCGAGATAGTCTGGCGAATTTTGCTGGTCTCAGTATTATTCACTGCCGGCGTCTTTGGCCAGTTTGTATTGGCTCAGTATCAAGGTGCTTCGCTTGAGGTCGCGCGCACAATGGCGGTGAACACACTGGTAGCAATGGAGGTGTTTTACCTGTTTAGTGTGCGCTACAGCTATGGCAGTTCCATTACTTTTAAAGGCGTGCTGGGGACTCCGGCGGTGCTGTATTCAATTACAGCCGTTGCTGTTTTTCAGCTGGTATTTACCTACACACCATGGATGTCAGCGGCATTTGGTTCGCGGCCCCTGAACCCGTGGCAAATACTCCAGATCACTGGTTTTGGCGTGGCGGTGCTGCTGGTGATAGAGCTGGACAAGTGGCTGCGCAGGCGCTTCTCAGCGCCCGTATAAAGAACGGGTCAACCCTTGCCACGCAGCTTGTTGGGCCCGCGCAACGAGTCTTTCTCGATGTATTCAATAATGGCTCCGGCGATATCCATGCCAGTGGCTTTTTCTATGCCCTCCAGACCGGGAGAAGAGTTTACCTCCAGTACCAACGGGCCGTGGTTGGACCGTATGATATCCACCCCGGCAACGTCCAGCCCCATCACCTGGGCTGCCTTGGTCGCCAGTTTGCGCTCATCAGGGCGCAGTCTGACCACTTGCGCAGAGCCTCCACGATGCAGATTCGAACGGTATTCTCCGGGCATGGCGGTGCGCTGCATGGCTGCCACAACTTTGTCACCAACTACAAAACAACGGATATCGGTGCCTGATGCTTCTTTGATAAATTCCTGCACCAGAAAATCCGCTTCAAGACCCCTGAAGGCGTTGATCAGGCTTTCAGCTGCCTTACGGGTTTCAGCCAGCACCACGCCGTTGCCCTGAGTGCTGCGCAGCACTTTGACCAACAGCGGCGCACCGCCAACCGAGTTGATCAGATCAGTGGTGGCATTGGCCGAGTGCGCATAACTGGTTATTGGCTGGCCGATGCCACGACGGGCCAGCAACTGGTGTGCGCGCAGTTTGTCGCGGGAGCGGGTTATGGCTATGGATTCATTGACCGAGTAAGTACCACCTACCTCAAACTGACGCAGTACGGCGCTGCCATACATGGTCACGCTGGCTCCAATGCGTGGAATAACCGCGTCGAATTCCAGCGCCTCCGGATCGCCGATGCCTTTGTAAAAGACTGTCGGGTTGTTGGCTGTGATGTTCATGTAACATTTCAGAACGTCAATGACCCTTGCCTCATGCCCGCGCTCTTTAGCAGCCTCAACCAGACGACGCGTTGAGTACAGTTTGCCGTTGCGGGATAACACACCGATTTTCATGGGTCGAGTCCTTGAGGGAAGGCTGGGCCTGGGTTTGAGTCCGGGTTAAGACTGGTTTTAAGTCAGAGTAAGAATTTGAGTCCGGGAAGTCTGGCATGGGCATGCAGGGTGTCCCGAAAAGGGCGCTACGTTACCACAAATTTTGCCGGAAACAAGGCACCCCGTTTCATTCTGCTGCGCCCGCATAGCCACCTGTATTTCTGTCGCCGGATAACTGATCCTGAGCCATCATACCCCTTTTTTCATGACAGTGAATCCATCGGCACACACATGCCGGAAGGCCCCATACTTGTTGCCGGAATGCTTGCATGAGAACATCGCAGCGATAAGCAGGCTTGCACGGTCACAAGTACGGAGTTCATTGATGAAAACGGTTGCTGTAATCATCCCGGCACTAAATGAGGCTGAGAATATCCAGTCAAATCTTGCGGTTGTGCGTGAGCATCTGGCCGGAATCAAAGATATCAGCTTTACACTGATTGTCGTCGATGACGGGTCAACCGATAACACCGCTAAGCTGGTCTGCCAGATGCGCGAACAGATCGCCCCGGCAACCGAGGCCTGCATTCATCTGTTGAGCCTGAATCGTCATTTTGGCAAAGAGTCCGCCATCGCTGCCGGGCTGCAGGCGGCTATCGAATTTGATGCCGCGATTGTGATGGACAGTGACCTTCAGCACCCTCCGGCACTGATTGCTGAAATGGTCACACGCTGGTCAGCCGGGGCGCAGGTCGTTGAGGCAGTCAAGTCCTCGCGCGGGAATGAAACCCGCACCCGCGGGTTATTGGTGCGCTCGTATTACGCCTTGTTTAACTATCTTACGCGTCTGAGTATCAGTGATCACACTGACTTCAAGTTATTGGACAAATCTGTGGTGGCTGCTTACGTGGCGCTGCCGGAGCACGGGCGTTTTTTCCGTGGTCTGGTGAACTGGATGAATTTCCCTTCAGAGCAAATTCTGTTTGATGTGCCCGAATCTACCCGTAAGCGCTCAGCCTGGGGAAATGGCGCACTGTTTCGTTACGCCATCGATTCCATCACGTCATTTACCGCATTTCCGCTGCAGATTGTCACCTTGCTGGGCGGGCTGACTTTTCTGCTCAGCCTTGTGATTGGAGTCATGGCATTATCAGACAAAATATCTGGCACTGCAGTAGACGGATTTACCACCGTGATACTGTTGATATTGTTGATTGGCAGCGTATTGATGTTCAGCGTGGGCTTGATTGGCATTTATGTCGGCAGAATCTACGATGAGGTCAAAAGACGTCCCGGATATCTGATTGATCAACGTAAAAGTACACTAAGAGACGTTCAGGAATGACCAAATATTTGTGGATTTTGAGTCACGCATTGATTCTGGCAACGCTGCTGGCAACCTCACATGCAGTGCTTAAGTGGGTGTCAGTGCAGGCTCACGACAATTACGTCAACATGTTGCTGGGCCAGTGGAAAGCCGTGTTCGCGGCGTTGGCTTTGTACGGATTCATATTCTTCTACTACATTGTTGTGCTACGCAGCAGTCCGGTGTCTATACTCTATCCAGTGTATACCGGATTGTCGGTATTGTTTGTGCTGCTGGTCGGACGTTTTGTGTTTTCTGAACCTCTGAGCACTGCTCAGGTGTTGGGCGCCGGATGTATTCTGGCAGGTATCATTCTGATGGGAAGCGGCCGGTAGAGACATTGAAGGCACGCTTTTGAGTCTGGCGAAAAATCCGGGGGGATGGATGAAAAGGTATTTGGCGGGCTTGATGGCCGTGTTGATTACAACAACACAAGCGCAGGATCTTGATAGTTTTGCAGAGAAAGTCAGCGAGTTTACTCTGGAAAACGGTTTGCATTTTATTGTGATAGAACGGCCAGTTGCGCCGGTCGCAACGTTTGTCACTTTTGTAAACGTTGGTGGTGTTGATGAGCCGGTCAATAACACCGGCATTGCTCATATTTTTGAGCATATGGCGTTTAAGGGCTCTTCCCGTATCGGCACGGACAATTACCAGGCCGAGCAGGCCGCGATTGATAAAATGGACGCCGCTTACCAGGCGTGGCTCGCTGAGTCTTATTCAGTGCGTCCGGATCAGGCGCGTATGGATTCACTGCGGACGGAGTTTGAACGCTGGCAGCAGGAAGCCGGGCAGCATATTCGCAGTGAAGAGTTTTCGCAGATAATAGAACGCGAAGGCGGTGTCGGTCTGAATGCTTTCACCAGTGCTGATGCCACGGGCTATTTTTATTCTCTGCCACAGAACAAGGCAGAGTTGTGGTTTTTTCTTGAGTCCGAGCGTTTCCGTGATCCGGTTTTCAGAGAGTTTTACGTCGAAAAAGACGTGATCATGGAAGAGCGCCGTATGCGCACTGACTCAAATCCGCAAGGGCGTCTGCTGGAAGAATTTCTGAGCGTTGCATATTCAGCGCATCCTTATCGCAATCCGGTTGTGGGTTGGGCTTCTGATATCACTGCGACGACCATCGCTGACACACAACGATTTTTTGAAACCTGGTACGTGCCCTCCAATATGACCATTGCGATTGCCGGTGATGTCACAGCAGCACGGATGCGGGAACTTGCCGAAAAGTACTTTGGCGATATGCCCTCTGCGCCACATCCGCCAGCGATCAAAACAACAGAACCCGCGCAGCGGGGAGAGCGTCGTTTTGTGATTCAGGAACAGAGCCAGCCGCTTTTTATCAGCGGATATAAAACAGTGGCAGCGGATCATCCGGATGCAGCTGCGCTCGAGATGCTGAGTCAGATTCTCTCTGTCGGAAGAACATCGCGGCTGTATCGCCGGATGGTGCAGGATGAGCCACTGGCGCTGGGGGTGCAGGCGTTGACCGGTTTTCCCGGGTCACGATATCCGTCCCTGTTTGTGACGTTTGCTGTGCCAAACTCAGGTGTTGCTCTCGAGTTGATTGAGCAGGTAATGGATGAAGAAATTGAAAAAGCAAAACAGGGTGACATTCAGCAGGAAGAGCTAGATCGCGCGGTGACTAACGCACGTGCCGGTGTCGTGCGCGGTCTCAACTCCAATATGGGACTGGCGTTAAACCTGGCGCAGGCACATGCGCAGCGCGGCGATTGGCGTGAAGCGTTTTCGTATCTGGAAGATCTGGACGCGGTCACACTGGCTGACCTGCAGCGCGTGGCACAACAATATCTTGTGCGTCGCAATCGCACAGTGGGCATGGTCAGCAACAGTGATGTTCAGAATTGACCAAACAGGAGTGATCAATATGATTAGCAAAAAAGTTCCACTTCTGGCTGCCTGTATTTTTTTGACTGTGAACGTGGCGGGACCAGTTGCTGCGCAATCCGCAGGCACACCGGGTGATCGCCCGTGGGAGTCGTTTGAATATCCGGAAATCAACAATTTCGAAATGCCCGAGCTGGAAATCTTCGAACTGGAAAATGGCATTCGTTTTTATCTGGTGGAAGACAGAGAGCTGCCCCTGATTGATCTGACGGTGCTGGTGCGTACCGGTGGCATACAGGTGCCGGACGATAAAGTCGGGCTGCAAAATCTTGTGGGCTCGGTGATGCGCAGCGGCGGTTCCGTCAACTACCCTGATGCTGTGTTAAATGAAATGCTGGAGAACCGTGCGGCTGAAATGGAGACTGAAATCGGATTCAGTTCCGGCAGCGCGCGCATGAATGTGTTGGCAGATGATTTTGCAGAATTGCTGCCGGTATTTATTGATCTGTTGGTTAACCCTGCGTTCCCGGACGGGCGTCTTGAGCTGGCGAAAACCCAGCAGCGCAGCAGCATCGCGCGCAGGAATGATGATCAGGGCGCGGTTGCCAACCGGGAATTCCAGCGTCTGGTCTACGGTGAAGGCTCAAAATACGCGCGCCGTATTGAGTACGCGACACTGGACAACATCAGCCGCGAAGATGTTCTCGCTTTTCATCAAAAGGCCTTTGTGTCGCGCAATATGATGATAGGCGTCACCGGTGATTTTGATCCGTCAGAAATGCGCCGGTTATTAACACAGGCATTCTCCGTTATACCTGCGGGTGATAAATCCGAGCTGGAGTTTCCAGCGATAGATTACGTATTTGAGTCCGGCATTTATTTTGTTAACAAGCCCGATGTAAATCAGAGTTATGTCTTGCTTGGACATATAGGTGGTATGCGTGACAGCCCTGATTATGCTGCATTGCAGGTAATGAATCGCGTGCTGAGCGGGGGCTTCTCCAGCCGTCTGATGCAAGTGGTGCGTAGCGAGCTTGGGCTGGCGTATTCTGTGTTCGGCAACTACGGCAGCGGTTTGTATTTCCCCGGCTCTTTCACCGCCGGAGTAATGACTCAGAGCGAGTCAACGGCGGCGGCAATCGATGCCATCATTGCCCAGATAAAACGTCTGCAGGATGAGCCCATCACTCACGATGAACTTAACGGTACCCGCGATCAGTTTCTGAATACGCTGGTTTTCCAGTACCCGAGTATCAGTTCGGTATTACGCGAGCGTATGAACAATGATTATGCCGGGCTACCGGCCGATACCTTTGAGCAGCTGGTGGCGCAGATACAGAACGTCACCGTGGACGATGTTCAGGCAGTTGCTCAGCGTTATCTGCAGCCTGACAATATTAAAATTCTGGTGGTTGGAAATGTTCAGGAAGTGGGTGATCAACTTGCCCGCTTTGGCGAAGTGCAAATGTTGGATATCAGTATTCCGGGTTTATAAAAACAATAAGAGGCCGCACATGGTGTTTTTGGGAATGAGGACGCGTGAGTTGTCATTCGGTGCGCTGAAACTGAGATTTCATCCGCTCATTTTTTTATGTTTGTGTTCCAGCCTCGGCATGTTTATCAGTCTGGGGTTCTGGCAACTGGACAGGGCCGATGAAAAGATGGCGCTGGCAGCAGCTCTGCAACAGCGTGCAAGTGCACAGCCTGTGGCATGGCAGGACATCGCAGCTGCTGAGGGTGGTGTCGCGGGAGATGCTATCGGAAATATGACCCGGGTATCAGTAACCGGAGAGTATCAGAACGGGATTTCCTTTCTGGTTTTGTTTCAATTTTTTCAGGGCCGTGCGGGGTACGAGTTGGTAACCCCATTCAAACCCGAGAGCGGTGGGCCATTGATTCTGGTCAGCCGTGGATGGTTGACTGCCAGCACCGGCACTGAAAGACCTGCAGTACCGGATGTTGCCGGGACTCACACCATTCAGGCCCAACTTTTTGTGCCAGAACAACAGATCCCGCCAGCAGAGGTAAGCGACACGGATTGGCCGGTGCGTGTTCCTCGTCTGAGTGTTGAACAGGCCGGACGGCTGTTGGGAGAGCCGGTCTATCCCTATGTATTGAGACTGGAAGCAAACCAGCCCGGAGTGCAGTCAAGACACTGGGCACCACCGCGTATAGAAACGCGCGGACACTTTGCCTATGCGGTGCAGTGGTTTGGAATTGCCTTGCTGGTGCTGATAGCCGCCGTGTTCTATGCAAGCAACCTGGCGGCTATCCTTTCGTCCGATTCTTCAGAAAGGTCTTCAGCTCAACGCTGAACAGCAACGATCTGCAGTTCAACACGTCGGTTGCTGGCGCGTCCTGATTCGGTGTCATTGCTGGCAATCGGACGATCCGGACCAACACCCTGAGTGATCAGACGACCTTGATCCACGCCTCTTGACGCCAGGTAGTTCGACACACTGGAAGCACGACGGTTGGACAGGTTGTAGTTATAGTCCCGTGCGCCCGTGGAATCGGTGTGGCCGGTAACCTGGAGTCTGGTATCAGTAAACTTGTACAGCACCTGCGCGACGGAATCCAATACCGGGAAAAAGTCAGAGCGGATGTCGTACTGATTGGTATTGAAGGTAATGTTGCCCGGCATGATCAGATCGATCTGGTCGCCGTTGCGTCGTACCTGTACGCCAGAGCCTTGCAGTTGCTCACGCAATTCCACTTCCTGAGCATCCATGTAAGCGCCTACGCCAGCGCCGATAGCGCCACAGCCAAGCGCTGCGTTACGGGCGCGCTGGCCGCTTTCGGCTGCGCCAATAAGCCCGCAGACAACACCACCAATGGCGCCATACTGCACAGCGCGACTTGTCTGCTGCTGTCCGGTATAGGGATTGATAGTGGTACATGCTGCCAGCGCAGCCACTGAGGCGAGAATCGCTACAGATTTTACAAATTTCGACATGTTTAATACTCCTTTACAGCATGTTTTCCGCCAGCAAGATCATTCTTATGACGGACAAATCGGGTGTTTTATTCCGCTCGGGAGTTCAGGCAATCCGAATTCAACCGGCATGCAGTCTATCATGAGCCCCGTTTCATTAATGGAACATTAACCGTATGGGAGTATAGTCTACTCTTTCCTGTCCGCTGCCAGCATCCGTTGTGCCAACTGGTATCCGCTGAGCCAGGCGCCTTCAACCCGGCCACCATTGAGCCAGTCTCCACACAGGCCCAGTCGTATATCATGTAGCCAAAGGTCCCCCGGGCTGTCGTCAGTGTTTGCGGTTTGCGCAAATCGCCACCGGTGCAGACTGTGAGCCGACACATCGGCCTGAATACCTGTTAGTGCCCTGAATTCGGACAGCAAGGTATCAAAAACCAGCGGAGGATCGGACTCGAGGTGTTGTTGCGACCATTCGGGGCTGGCATGCAGCACCCATGTCTCGCCCTGATTTGGCAGGCGACCGGGTTTGCTGTTGTCCCGTGCTATCCAGCTTACGATGTGGTTCTGATCCGTAGCCGGATTCACGAACACCGCATCAAAACCAGTATCAGGACGATCCCCTGCCGATTGTGGGTGCCGGAAGTTAAGCATCAATGCCCAGCAAGGGCGAAGTGCATGTTTTCGGCATGCTGTCAGGGCCTGTGTGGCTGGAGCACATGGGTCAGAATTCAGCGTCAGCAGCCCAAGCAAATCAGCAGCCTGTTGCGCAGGGATCGCCAGCACAAGATCTCTGAATGGTCCGGCAGGTGCGGGTGTATTTTCCTGTATTAAAAACCACCCCTGATCAGAATGGCGGATGGCAACTACCCGGGCGCCGGAAATTAAATTCAGACCAGTTGCCAGGTGGCGTGCGGGAGAGGTCATGCGCGGCGTGCCGACATAACGATGATTGATCCGGCTCGCAGCGGCAGGAGTGTCTGGACGCCGGCCGATCGTCCGAAGCTCAGGCTGCCAGGATGCCACAACACCGGCGTCCTCCCAGCGTTTCACCTGATCGACAAAAGCAGGACTGCGAGCGGTGAAATATTGAGCACCATGATCACATTGCCACTGCATCTGTTTGTCAGGAGTAGCCTCGAAGCGGCGAGTGCTCATGCGTCCGCCCGGTCCAGACGATTTTTCAAATATCGTCACACGCACGCCTGAGTCGGCCAGCAATCTCGCGCAGGACAAGCCTGCGACACCTGCTCCTACAATAGCTGCCGTTCTATCAGACTTATTGTCTGGCATCTGACAAAACTCCTTCTGCGTTGTTGTGCAGGAAATCAGTGCTCAACAACGATCAATTCGTCGGTAGCGAAACCCGCATTTGCCGCGGTCTCGATCAGTTGCAGATAAATTGCAGCGTCAAGCTGCGGCTGTCGGGACAGAATCCACAGGTAATTGAATGAAGGGCCGGTGACTAAAGCCCACTGATAATTTTCTTTATCCAGTGCGACGATATTGTAGGCGCCATAAAAGGGTCCGAAAAACGACACCTTGAGAGCGCCAACATCAGGCTCGCCTTGAAATCTGGCTTTGCCGATGGCCTCTTCCCACTGTTGCGATTCAGCGCTGAACCCGCGGTTGGTGACGCGGACGGTGTTGTCAGGCTGTAGCTGGTAGTTGGCAGTGACACGCGATAATCCACGCTCGAACCGGTGATCCAGACGGGCGATTTCATACCAGGTGCCTTCATAGCGGCTGACATCAAACCCATCGACTACCTGAAGACCCCCGGGGGGGCCGCCAACACATGCGCATAACAAGAGCATAAGAGATAACAGGACTGCGTGCTTTTTTCTATTGGAAAAAACAGGGGCTGCGACAACACAGCCCGGAACCGGGTTTAAAATTTTCATGTCAGTTCTCCCATGTCAGTTCTTCCGTGTCAGGTCTCTCAATCCAGACATCTGTATAAGGGTGCAACAACACAGGTCTACCACTGAATCGCCTGGCCTGCCCAGTCCAGGTAAGAAGCTTCGCCATCCGGCCGCAGACCGTCAGTGATTTCAATCAGTTTTGCCGCTACAAATGCCGGTGTAAAAAGTTTTTCTGCGGGAACATTTTTCTGGAAAGGTCTGGAGAGTTCAGTATCTACCGTGCCGGGATGAAAGGCCAGCAGCTTTACGCCAGGTGCGCGCCTTGCGTACTCAATGGCCGCAGTTTTGATCAACATATTAAGCGCTGCCTTGGACGCGCGATAGCTGTACCACCCGCCCGTGCGATTGTCGCTGATGCTGCCAACGCGGGCGCTGAAGATGGTGAAGACACATTGCTGCGAATTTTTTATTACAGGTAGCAGCGCCTGCAACCAGAGGGCCGGCAATATGCTGTTGATACGAAATAACGCCGACAATTGATCTGCCTGAATATCTTCAACACGCTTTTCCGGTTTCAGAATTTCGTTGTGTAACACGCCGGTGCAAATAAATACCCGGGTAATACGACCGCTATATCCGGCGAGCTGGTGCGCAGTCTCATTGATACCCGCTTCAGAGTAATCACATTGGATGAACCTGATCCTGCTATCAACGTTTGCCAGGGGCTCCTGTTGCCCCCTGCTGACAGCAATAATCTCCTGCTCTGCTGGATTATGTAACAGCCCGGCAATCAGCGCTTTTGCAATTGCGCTTCCTGCACCGATGACCAGTGCTGTGGGGACGCGATCAGAGTTCATCAATATGCTCCAGTAAATACTCAGCCCTGTTTTGCAGTGCCAGTTTCTTTGTGTCATCCATGCGCTGGTAACTGCGATAGATCATGCTCATACGCGGATTTTTCTGAAACTGATCAGCATGACGGGAAATAAAGTGCCAGTACAAACTATTAAAAGGACAGCTGTCATGTTCACTTGAAGTCTTTACCTGATATCGGCAATTTTTGCAGTAGTCGGACATGCGATGGATGTAACTTCCTGACGCAGCATAGGGTTTGCTGGCAAGCAGCCCTGCGTCCGCGTGCATGACCATGCCCAATGTGTTCGGTAGCTCGACCCAGTCATAGGCATCGGCATAAACCGCCAGATACCATTCGCATATCTGCTCAGGATCAACTCCGGCAAGCAGCGCAAAATTTCCGGTGATCATCAGGCGCTGGATATGATGGGCGTAGGCATGCTCAAAGGTGTTTTGGAAGCAGGCGCTCATGCAAGCCATGTCAGTATTGCCACTCCAGTAGTACTGTGGCAGTTTCCGGGTATTGCGCAGAAAATTCTGCTTGGCATACGCTGGCATCTTCAGCCAGTAGATGCCGCGCACGTATTCGCGCCAACCTATGATCTGACGGATAAATCCTTCGACAGCATTCAAAGGTGCATTGCCTTCGCGCCAGGCAGTTTCTGC
Source organism: Pseudohongiella sp. (assembly GCA_030651695.1). Classification (GTDB taxonomy): domain Bacteria; phylum Pseudomonadota; class Gammaproteobacteria; order Pseudomonadales; family Pseudohongiellaceae; genus Pseudohongiella. The sequence continues at coordinate 256,422 of JAUSCD010000005.1, forward strand.
TGCGATGCATACTTCCATCGCAGTTAGCAGACCGCAGTTCAAGCTGGTGGAAAGCAAACTGTGAAACATAAAGTGCTGGGACGTTTTCATAGCGTCCTGATAGTCACCAAACCAGCGCAGTTGATGATTTACAAACACATCCAATGCAAACAGAGCCTGTTCTCGTGTAGTGGGCCAGTTGAATTGTGTGAGTTGGCCGGGGTGGTTGCCAAAACATCGATCGACCAGTGCGAGCACGTCCTGATCAATTTTGTCGCGCTGAAATGTATGTCGGGAAGGTATTGCCGGATCACCACGATAAGGTTCACGATTATCTGAGTCGAAGTTCCACTGCCCGCCGACAGGTTCGCCGTCCTGCATAAGCAAACCTGTTTTGCGTCGCATATCGCGATAGAAATACTCCATGCGAAGTTGTTTGCGGTTGCTGACCCATTGCGCAAATTCCGCTTTTGAACTGAGGAAGCGCGAGTCCATTGACAGTGTGACCGGAATGCCAAGCCGTTGTGACCATGTGGTGCTGATCTCGTCCTGTAGCCTGAACTCGCCGCATTCAGTTATAAAAACCTGATCTGCCTTATGCTGCCTGACGCACTCACTCAGCACATCACACAGAGTCAGCTGTGGCCGGGTCTCATCATAGTAATGGTAGTCCACTTGCCAGCCCTGCTTGGCGAGTTCATCTGCAAAGTGCCGCATCGCACTAAAAATCAGCGCGATCTTTTGTTTGTGGTGAGCAACATAGGTGGCTTCTGCGCCAACCTCTGCCATCAGCACCAGGTCGGACTGCTTATTCAGTTGTTGCAGGCTTTGGATCGACTGGCTCAGCTGATCTCCAAGTATAAGGGCGATGTTCATAGCCGGGGATTGCAGCGGTCGTCACAGACAACGGCTCCGCGTTGTCCAAACCATGAGGAGATACGGTGACGGTGGCGTGCAAAAAACAAATACACCTGGTCTGCAATCGGGCCAATTAACGGCCAGCGCATAAAAGCAAACCAGTGACCCTTGCCAACCAGTTTCCACGCCAGGCAGGTGACATCCAATCCAAGAATGATGCGGCCATCCGGTAGCTCGCCGTGAAGGATACGATCGGCCTGCACAGGATCTATATGGGGAAAACGCTCGCTGAAATCGAGAGCGTTGATGTCCTGCAGATCAAGCTGACCACTGGTGTCCAGCTGTCTGATCTTGTTCATTTCCCTTACACACAAAGGGCAAAGGCCGTCGTAATATACCCTCAAAGCAGGCATCAGACTTTATCTCCGGTAGCGTGTTTCCGGCGTTGTCGGCGACAACGCTCACTGCAGTAAACAATCTCGGTCCAGCTACTCTGCCATTTCTTGCGCCAGTCAAAACTACGTTGGCAGCGCGGGCAGATTTTTTGTGGCAGATTGGCTTTTTTGTGCGTCATGAAGTCCGGTTCCCAGAAAACATCAGTGCCTCGGGACTTTCACCACTGTTTACGCTGGCACCACAAATACAGTTCAGCTCTTTTTATGACAAATGTAATAAGTTTGTCATATTAAACTGTTTAACTTGAGCGACTGATTCGAAAGCTTTTGAGGTCAATAGACATGAGTAGTAGTGGTCAACCTGTTTTGTCACGTCGTGGTCTGTTAAAAGGGGGCGCTATGTTGGCGACTGCCGGTGCAGCGCCGTTTGTTCAGGCTCTCCAGGCATTGTCTGAAGCAGGCGCTTCGGGTGCTGCGCCTGCATCCAGGCTTGCGGACAGTCCTTATGGTCCGATCGCACCAGTCAATGACGAAGTCACTGGCTTGCCCTTGTTGCAGCTGCCTGCAGGCTTCTCCTATGCCAGTCTGTCGTGGACGGGCGACCGCATGAGCAACAATTCACCTGTGCCGGCAAGACTTGACGGCATGGGAGTAGTCGCTGTGCAAGGTGACGAGATCATTCTGATCAGAAATCATGAGGTTGGTTCTGGTGCGCTGATACCTGCCGCTGCCTGTTACAGCAGCACCGTTCGCTCGAATGGCAATTACGCTGGTGGTGGCAATACCACGATTCGTTTTTCACGACAGAGCAAGCGCGAAATTTCCACCGTCCCGAGCCTGAGCGGCACCCTGGTCAATTGTGCGGGAGGTGTGACGCCCTGGGGTACCTGGCTGTCCTGTGAAGAAACTATTGCCGATTTGACAGCCGATGGTGGCCGTAAACACGGTTATGTGTTTGAAGTGCGGGTTGATCCTGCTCAGACCACTGCGGTGCCTATAGTTGGCATGGGTCGCTATGATCACGAAGCTGCGGCTGTTGATCCCCGTGACAGCTCGGTATATCTGACCGAAGACAACCGCAACGAATCGCCCTTATATCGTTATATTCCGGACGACAAGTCGCAAACTGCCGGCGCACTGGAAAAAGGTGGTCGCTTGCAGGCTGCTAAAATTGTCGGCCGGGGACACACAGAGTTGTTTACCCCGGTGTTGGGCGACACTCATCAGATTGAGTGGGTGGATATCGCTGATCCGGATATGGATCCGGTAGCTGAGTCCAGCGGTCCCTATCTTCAGGCAAGGGATGCCGGCGCACTGAGTTTCAGTCGTGGCGAAGGCATCTGGTATTTTGAAGGCATGTTCTACATCGTTGATACCAGTGCGGGCACCAATGAGGAAGGTCGTGCCGGGTATGGCGAAGGTGCCGTCTGGATGCTGGACCCTGTAGCTGGAACCTTGCGCTGTATTTTTGCGTCCACCAGCGCGGAGATGGCTAATAATCCGGACAACATCGCCATCAGCCCGCGTGGCGGCATTGCGATGTGTGAAGACGGCGGTGGTGTTGAGGACGCTTTTGGTTTTGGCGAGCGCATTATGGGCTTGCAGACGTCAGGTGACTCCTTCATTTTTGCCAAGAACAATGTTGTGCTGACAGCAGAACAAATAACTGCCGCCGGCAAAAATTGTGAGCCCGGTGACTACCGCGGCGGCGAACTCGCCGGGGTGTGTTTTGATCCCGAGGGCGAGATCATGTTCATGAACATACAGAACCCGGGAGTGACGGTCGCCATCTGGGGCCCTTGGGAACGCGGCCCGCTTTAAGCACGGGCCCTCAGCCCGGGGTTTAATCGGAAGCCTGTTCCAGACGCCTTGCTCCGGCCAGAATGCCGGGCAGGGCGTAATTACCTTCATGACAGGCAAACTCATAAATACGCTCTTCAGACGGTCGGCGGTGGAACACCATTTCAGCCGTCCAGGGCTGGGTATACGCCACTTCGTCATGCATGGTAAAGCTGTACACAATTTTGTCTGCCGATACCATACGCAGGCGCTCAGTCACTGTCAGCCCGGGTCCCGATCCAAAGTGGGATTGCTGCGGATGCATATTGCGCGTGCTGATAACCAGCGTATCGTCCTCCCAGTGCGCTACTGAATCCCCCATCCATTTGTGTATTTCAGCGGCCTGATGCGCTGACCCAATACGGAAAACGCGTGTGTCATGCATCATCTCAGCCGACATCGCTACGTAGTCTGTATTCTGCACAATCTGGTAATTGTTGTTATAGATCATCGGCATCATGGGCGGCCCAACGCTTGAGTTGGAAGTGCGGAAGTCGTAAAAAAGCAGGCAACGCTCGCCTATGGTGGCCATTTCAGGGCCCAAAAACGCATCGGCGCCATGAATGTCGCGCAACTGTTCCATGAAATTTTGTTCCGGGGCGCCGTCCCTGAACGGAATCCGGCCGTCCGGCGGATCAATGATCATAGAAGTGCGATACTCCCCATCGATCTCAACGACCTGAATGCCACGATCCAGCCAGAAAGTATTGTAAGCCGCTGCCGTGTTGCCATCTGAGGGAGGAGGCCGGTCCGGGTCGCTGGGAGCGTCGGCGGCGATTTCACGGCGCTGGGCATCCTGTTGCATTGCCAGAGCTTCTTCTTCAGACATGAAGCGGCGGTCTGCGAATCTTGCAGGACGTTCGAGTGGTGTTTGTGTCCCGTTGCTCCAGATGCCCTGAAGATCGGGTTTGCCGTCTGTAGTACGAGGGATGCCGCTTTGAGCATACAGGACTGGAGCTGCCAGCAGTGCCAACAGAAGGGTCGGGAACAGTCTGCAAACCACGGTAGTGTGAGTGATCATGGCCATGTCTTCTTTTTGTGGTGGCGTAGTTTCTACAAGTAATTGCTGCGCCAGACCACTATACCTGAGCCTGTCGGCCCACGGCCAGCCGCGCAGGTTGGGCCGGTGATGGTTGTTTTCAAATCTTAACAAGTTTGGTATTGACAATCATTCCCATTAGCATCTATCCTTCGCGACATTGAGGAATTTCCTCGCCCACAACCGATTCAGAGAACGTTTCCATGTACGTCTGCATCTGCCGCCAGATCACTGATAAAGAGATTCGCCAGCGCTGTGAAGAAGGTGTGACTACTTTCTCGGAATTGCGTGCAGAGTTGGGTCTTGCCAGTGATTGTGGTCGCTGCGGTCGATATGCCCGTGAAATCATTGCTGAAGTTACATCCGCCGCCCAGTGTCGGGCCCTGTCTTACGCTGCCTGATCCTGTGCCAGGCCTGCCCTTTCTGCCTGTATCTTAATAACAGGACGAAGCAGAATCATTCTTGTTATCAGTTTCTTTTCTTTATTAGTCAACCACTTATGCTGGTTTTGACTTGACTTCCCCTGGGCGGATGCGTCAGTCTTGCGTCTAAACAGACTTAACGTCTGAGCGGAACAGGAGTCCCCCCATGAAAGCCGATAAAACCATGATCAAACACCTGAACAAAGCACTTGGCAACGAGCTTATTGCCATTAACCAGTACTTTTTGCATTCACGTATGTTCAAGGATCGTGGCCTGAGCAAGCTGGCCGCCAAGGAGTACGAAGAATCCATTGATGAAATGAAACATGCGGACAAACTGATAGACCGTATTCTGTTTCTGGAGGGGCTGCCCAATCTGCAAAGCCTGGGCAAACTGTTTATCGGTGAGCACACCAGAGAGATGATCGAATGTGACCTGAAACTTGAAATGCAGGCCATTCCAGATTTGCGTGAAGGCATCGAGTATGCCGAATCCATCAAGGACTATACCAGCCGCGAGCTGCTGGTATACATCCTTGAAAGCGAAGAAGAGCATGTCGACTGGCTGGAAACCCAGCTCAAGCTGATCGAGTCTGTCGGTATTGAGAACTATCAGCAGTCGATGATCTGACCTGCATATTGATCACACTCAATTAGATACCTTGAACCATGAGATTGAGGCTTGCAAATCACTGGCCAGTTTTGCGAGCTCGTCACTGGCAACAGTGGTCTGCGCCGCTCCGGCCGCAGACTGCTCAGCCAGTTCGCGGATGCTTGTCACGTTACGGTTCAATTCTTCTGTTGTCGCTGTCTGCTGTTCGGCCGCGCTGGCAATCTGCAAGTTCATGTCGCTTATCGTGGTTACGGCCTGTGTAATGCTGTCCAGCGACTGAGTAGCTTCAGCCGCCAGGGCAACACCTTCCCCAGCTTTTCCGCGGCTGGACTCCATCAAGGTGACGGCATCGCGAACACCATTTTGAAGATTGCGAATCATGCCATCTATTTCACTTGCCGAGTCTTTGGTGCGATTGGCGAGGGTGCGCACTTCATCAGCAACCACAGCAAACCCCCGTCCATGCTCGCCTGCTCTGGCGGCCTCGATTGCAGCGTTCAAAGCCAGCAAATTGGTTTGTTCTGCAATGCTCATGATGACATCCAGCACACTGGAAATTGACTGACTGTCCCCGGCAACCCGTTGCATTCCTTCGGCGGTATCGTTGATGTCGGTCGATAGTGCCCTGATTGCAACAGCGGCACGATTTACCAGCTCCGCCCCATGCACGGCCTGATCATTGGTATCGTTTGCTGCTGTTGATGCGCGCATTGTGCTTTGGCTGACTTCGTTCACCGTCGCATTCATTTCATTAATGGAGACCGCCACCATGTCCGTCTCAGAACGTTGTTTGAGAACGTTCTGCGCGCTGTGTCTGGATACGCTGGAAAGCTCTTCAGCCGCCGATGCAAGTTGAGTAGTGGCGTTGGTGACTTTCACAATCAGTTGTTCAAACTGAGAAGTAATTTTGTTAAAGCTGTCACCGACCAGGCGCAGTTCATCGTCTGCATCGACCTGTACCCGAACACTCAGCTCTCCGGAAGAAACCGAGTTTGCCGCGTCAGCGATTTGGGCAACGCTCTTATTGATAGCCAGATAAAGACAAGTGAAGAGGTAACCCAGTACAAGCAATATGCCTGCCACCAGAGAAATATCCAGCGCGCGTGAGCGTTCTGCAACACGCAGACGGTCCTGTAACAATTGTTCAAGTAATGGGTGAATGGCGTCAAAAAGTGCGTAGCTTGAGTTGATGGAACTGCTGGCGGTATCAAAAATGTCAGTGCCTGATACAGTAATAAATTCCGGCTGCAATATCTGCGAACGAAGTTGACCAGACAACTGGCTGATTGCCTCCCTGTTGCGTGTTCGGGCGCCACTCAAGCTCTGGGATAACGCAGAATTTGCTGCAGAAGCACTGTCCAGGCCATCTTCAAGACCCGCAAGCGCCGCGGCCATGTTAAACAGCAAAATCTCCAGTGCAATGCGTTGTTCGTTGTCCAACAGGCCTTCTGCCGCAGCGCTGCTGGCATGCGCGCGTGCCTGCCCCATCGTTTCGGTCAGTTGCGGAAGTCGGAGTGACAACGCATCTGCCAGATAATATGAATCCAGATGCGAGGACAAAGATAATTCAAAATGATCTGAGGCGCGATGCATCAGTTCCGTAAACAGACTGATCAGATTGGTATGAGCCTCAAAGCTGGCGCTGGCATTCAGTCCGGAGGGGTTACTGCTTAAACTTGCCCATTGTTGCTGAATGGATTGCATCAGTCTTTGGATCTGGGGAGAGCCGGTGGTGTCATTGGTCAGACTGGCCAGGCTTGTGAGACTGCTCTGAATCCGGGGACGCAGGGCAGCTGCGCGACTGTGTGTGTCAGGGTCTCCTGTGCGCACTGCTGTTGCCATCAGTCCGCGGTGCTGCTGAATCAGATCCAGCGGGGTGCGCGCGGCCGTCAAATACAGCACACCGTCTCTTTCATTGGAGAGCATACTTATTTCGCTATTGATGATGTTCAGCACAATACTGCTGAGAAATAACAGAGGCAGCATTACGCAGAGGAATATCAGTACAAATTTCGACCTGAACCCGGCACGGTTAAGAAGGGCAATAGCGGGGGAAAATAACATTTTCATCATCACAATTCCTTTAGGCAGGTGCTATCCAGGCTTTCGTTTGATTCGCTATATCAAGTCGACAGCGCCGGTCAGACACTTTAGGCGGACGACACCAGCTTAAAGAACGGATTAGGATTTTAATCGTGCGCCTTCGTTTTGGACGGCTGATGTAGGCATTTATGCCGGAAAATAATAATCCTATCCCTACAAATGGCAGAAGAAAATCATGATTCAGATCAGTGTAATTGTTTCTGCATTTAACTAGAATCAGCGCTCATTTTTGTTTTGTCAGAGCACCCTTGAGGAATTCTGGAGCACGCCATCATCCCTTCAGAGTTTATATGATCAGATCATCAAAACCATGGGATGCCGTTCTGTCGCTGGTTGAAAAACGTCTGGGCCTGTTGTTACTTCCGGACTGCATTGCGGTATTGGTTTCTGTTGTAACACTGAGCCTTCTGGCGACCAGTCTACTTGTGCCGGTTGATGCGTTGACCGCCTGCCCGGCGTTGCTGGGTATTGGGCAAAATACCCTGATCTCGCTTTTCCTGTTTGCTCTGACCCTGCGCTATGACCTGAACTCCCGGTCGTTTGTGCTCGTTTGCTGTGGTCTGGCTTCAATATTTCTTGCAGGGATGGTCGTTGTGCAAACGCTGCTGGCGTGGTTGCCACAAGACGCCTGGCACCGGGTACTGCTCAATACAACGGTAGCCGCGCAGCACTGGCCGGGTCGTATGTCGGTCACCGAGGCAATATTATTGATCATGACCTTTGGCGCAAGTCTATTGCTCCGGCTTTCCGGCAGCACAGGTATTGTCGTATCCGGTGTTGTCATTGCCTTGGTTGCGACCATAAGTGCAGCACGCACCGCGGCTTCATTTTTGGGGATTACCGTGGTTGCTCCCGACAGCAATCTGGCTGGGGCAGTGAATCCACTGGTCGGGGTTCTTCTGTTTTTTATTTCGATGGCACTTGTCCGTATTTTTATCAGCCATCCGCGCTATCTGGTTTGGGAGGCTAAGTTCCCGGGTCAAAGCACATTTCTGAAAGTGGCTGCGTTGCTCAGTCTGTTGTTGGTGGCGGCCGCTACGATCACGCTGGGATATGCCCGCGAAGGACAGATCGGAACCGCTGCCATTGTGATGCTGCTACTGGCTGCCATGGCGTTGCTGGTCATCTACTTCTGCATTGTGTCAGTTGTTGACGAGCGGCGCCGCGCTGAACTGACTCTGAGAGACAGAGAGGAGGCGCTTGAGAAAGCTCAGTCAATAGGCCGCCTTGGCAGCTGGAGGCTGTTTTGGCCTCAGGGTGTCCTGGAGTGGTCGAGCGAAAGCTACCGCATTTTTGGCGTGCGACAGGGCACTCCACTTAGCCTTGAAACATTTATGTCGCATATACATCCGGATGATCTGGTTTCGTTCCAGGAAACATGGCGGCGGGGCCTTGCGGGCGAGGGCTACGATATTGAGCACAGGATTATCGCAGGGAAGCGGACAAAATGGGTACGTGAGCGCGCTGATTTTCAATGGAATAGCGCTCACACCGAATGTGAATGTCTGGGTACGGTACAGGACGTGACCGACTCCAAGCTTAAAGAAATAGAACTGCTGCGTTCGCGGGAACTTGTCCGGAAACTGGCCGCGCACAATGAAGAAATAAGGGAGCAGGAGCGTACAAAAATCGCCAGGGAGCTGCATGATGAAATGGGTCAGCATCTCACCGCGTTACGCCTGCAAACAGCTATGGTGCAGATGCAACAAGATGTTAGCAATCCTCTTAACGGTCAGCTGCAGGACATCAAATCCAGAATAGACAATACGATAAATGTTGTGCGTACTGTTGCCGCCAGCCTGCGCCCGCCTGCGCTCGATGCCGGGCTGGTCGCGGCAACGCGCTGGATGCTCCGCAATTGTGTGGAAAGCGCAGGAATCACTACGCAGCTGGAAAGCAATGTTGATGAATCGTTGTTGAGCGACGGTCTGAAAACGGCTTCATTTCGTATACTTCAGGAGTCGCTGACCAATGTCATCAGGCACTCAAAAGCCACAAAGATTCTGGTGTGGATCACACAAGAAGCTCATACCTTGACTATTTCAGTGGCGGACAATGGTAATGGTTTTAACCCTGACGAGGTAAGCGCGGAATTGCACTTCGGGCTGATAGGTATTCGGGAAAGAGTATTGAATTTCCAGGGTACAACCTCGATCCAAAGTGCACCGGGTAAAGGTTGTTGCGTATGTGTCACACTCCCGTTAGACGGAATAATCAATCAAGTTATGAGGGCGGGCTAAATTGATCAGAATTCTTGTGGCAGATGATCATGCAGTTGTCAGACGCGGAATTTGTAGTCTCATTGGTCTTACGCACGACATGGAGCTGGCAGGGGAAGCAGCTGACAGTACTCAGGTGCTGGCGCTGATACACCATCCGGACGTTTCCCTTTTGATGGTTGATATGAATATGCCCGGACTAAGCGGCCTAGATCTGATCGGAAAAGTTCGCGAGCAGCGCCCGGATTTGCCGATACTTGTGCTTTCAATGTTTACAGATAACCAGATGGTTGAGGCAGCCTTGATAGCTGGCGCCAACGGCTACCTGAGTAAAAGCAGTGATCCGGATATAATTATCGCAGCCGCCAGACAGTGTGCAGCAGGTGGTAGTTACGTGGATCCGGCTATAGCGGTCAGCCTTATTCTCTCGCAGAAAAAGAAGCCTGAAAGGACCCCGCACGACAAATTGTCGAAACGCGAGTTGCAAATAATGCTGATGTTGGCGTCAGGTGATAGCGTAAACAGAATTTCAGAAAAACTGTTCGTCTCTCCGAAAACGGTCAGCACCCATAAATTCCGGATAATGCAAAAACTCGACCTTGAATCGATTGCTGAGCTGGTGCGATACGCATTGCGACATCAGTTGATTGACAACTAACCATCTGCAACCGGATGGAGTGTCAGTAGACTTGAATGTTAGGAAAATCCTGACAAAAAAATCAGCGCGCGCTGACGGCTGCGTGCGCATCAAGGTGGTTAAATCTTCCGGTCAGTTGCCAGCGGAATATCCCGTATGTTTTTAAAAATAACAATAAAAAATAAAAAAACTTACTGTGTGCAATTTCAGGCACCGGCTGCGGCACATGGCTGGTCTTGGATCCATGACTAAAAACCTGCACCAGCTTATTCTTGACAAAACCCTGCAGGGTGGTGGTGGCGGGCTGATTCTGCTGGCACCCCTGTTATGGATAGTGCTACTCGCACAGTTTGAGCCGGTGTCCATTCTGTCGCAGCATTTTTTCTGGATACACTCATCGCTGGAGCTGTTTTCAGTAGTGGTTTGTGCCTGTATTTTCATCGTAGGCTGGCATGTATTGGATGAGTCCCGTCCGAAGTCTTCGGTATTGCTTGCCTGTTCATTTCTTGCTGTAGGTTTGTTTGATTCTGCGCACTTTCTTTCAATAGAAAGCATGCCGGATTTTATTTCCAAAAACTCAGATCAGAAGGCTTTCGCATTTCAGCTCGCAGCCCGGTTGATAGCTGCTCTATCGCTGTTACTCTATGTCCTGCCGGTTTCCGTAAAGCTGGATCGCACGGATCTGGTTTACAAGGAGCGCTACTTGCTGGTGACTCTGGCTGGAGTAGGTGCGTTTGGTCTGATCGTAATATTCCAGCCTGCTTTGCTATTGCCGCTGGCAGCGGCAGGACAAGATGCGAGTGTCCTGGCATATTCTCTGGAATCTGTCGTCATGGCAGTGCACCTGCTGACTCTGTTCAGCTTGTTCTCCAGCAAAAGTACAATCGAACCTCATAACAGGTCAGGGCTATTTCTTGCACTAGGTCTTATGGTGGCAAGTGAAGGCTTTTTTATGCTTATGTCGCATCCAACCGATGCTGCCAGTTACCTGGGGCATATTTATAAAGCCGTTGCTTACATGTTTCTGTACAGAGCGATTTTTCTGAACAACATTACTTTGCCTGTGGACAGGCTTCATGAGGCGAACAAGAGCCTGCAATATTACGCCGGCCAGATGGATGAGCTGCTGCGCAATGCCCCGGACGGCATCGTGGGTGTTGATGTGAATGGCAGAATTTCTTTTCTGAACGCCAGAATGGAGGACATGTTCGGCTATGGTCGTGAGGAGCTCATCGGTCGCAACATTGAAATTCTGCTGCCTATCTCCATGCGTGAGCGCCACAATCAATTGCGGGCGGATTATGTTCGCACACCCACCGGTCGCCCGATGTCTGCGACCAGGGGGTTGGTCGGTCGCTGCAAGGACGGCAGCGAACTACCCCTGGATATTGCGTTAGGATTTCCACAGAAAGAAAGCGGCGGACAGATTACTGCATTTATCCGGGATGTCTCTGAGCGCCAGAAACTGGAAGCGGAGATGGTCCATAGAGCGAGCCATGATCTTCTCACCGGCCTGCCCAATCGGGCATTGTTACAGGATCGTCTTGAGCGTGCATTTGTTCTGTCCAGACGCAGCCAAAGTGGATTTGCCTTGATCATGATCGATCTGGACAACTTCAAAGATATTAACGATGGCTGGGGGCACAGTCTGGGCGATCAACTGCTGGTCACGGTCGCCAGACGACTTTCACGCGTACTGCGGGAAGGAGACACGGTGGCGCGGTTTGGGGGCGACGAGTTTGTTGTGGTGGCTGAAAACATGAAGGATTGCGATGCGTCACGTCCAATCGTGGACAAGATCCTGGCGGTTCTCAGTGACGTGTTTGTGTTAGGGGAACAAGAGTTTGTAGTCAGTGCCAGCATCGGTGTTGCCAATTATCCACAGCATGGCAGTGATGCCGAGACTTTACTTAGTCATGCAGACATTGCCATGTACAAAGCAAAAAATGCAGGGCGCAGAACTGCTTTTTTTTACGATGAGCACATGGGTTTGCATCGGCAAGAAGAGACTCAGTTAAAAGGCTGGTTGACGGGTGCATTGGAAAAACAGGAGTTGATTATTCACTACCAGCCACAATACCGGATCAGTGACAACAGCATCATTGGATTTGAAGCGCTATTGCGATGGGAGCATCCGGAAGCAGGCTGGATACCGCCGGATAAATTCATACCGCTGGCAGAATCAAGCGGCCTGATAATTCCAATCACGGAGTGGATTCTTCGTCAGGTCTGTGCACAGATCAGAATATGGGAGGACCTCGGTTTCCATAACCGGGTATCGGTCAATATTTCCGCCATACACTTTCGCCGTGAGGGAATTCTGGCACAGTTAATTGAGAGTTTGCTTGATTGTAGTGGTATCAATCCGTGTTTGTTGGGAATTGAGCTGACTGAAACGGCGTTAATGGACAACCCGGAAGTTGTTGCAGACACTTTGCGGCGTGTTGTCAGTCTGGGCTTGCACATCTCGATAGATGACTTTGGTACCGGTTACTCCTCTTTGGCGTCATTGCAGCTTTATCCGCTGCATACCCTGAAAGTAGATCGCAGCTTCATGACAGAGTTGTCGCGCGATAAAAAAAGCGCTGCGATTGTGAACGGGCTGGTAAACCTGGCTTCAAGTCTGGGCCTGGAAGTGCTGGCAGAAGGTGTGGAGACGGAGGCACAGCTGGAAATACTCAAGGCCTGCGGGTGCTATAGTATTCAGGGTTGGCTGATGAATCCGGCTATGTCATCATTGGCCTGCACACAATTGTTGAGTGAGATGCCAGTGGCAGGCAATGGCTAAAAATCCTGTCTTTAGTACCAATATGAAGGTATCGGTTTTCGACGCAGAGGGCAGCCATGGGCGAAAGATTCAAAGCGTTAAACGACGAGCACATCGAATTTATAAATCAGCAAAAACTGTTTTTTGTTGGCACTGCCGGTGAAGACAGTCTGATTAACGTATCGCCTAAAGGCATGGACAGCTTCAGAGTCATCAGTCATTCACAAATCATGTGGCTGAACCTGACTGGCAGCGGCAACGAAACTGCAGCGCATGTGCTGGAAAACGGCCGTATGACAGTGATGTTCTGCTCTTTCGAGAAACAGCCGGTCATTATGCGCTTATACGGCACTGCGAAGGTTGTGCATGCCTGGGATAAGGAATGGCCAGAGCTGTTTGCTCAGTTCCCGGACTACACGGGCGCACGTCAGATTTTTGTTCAGGATGTGACCATGGTGCAGACATCCTGTGGTTTTGCCGTGCCTTATTACGAATATAAAGGTGACCGGCCTACACTGGACAAGTGGGCTATCAACAAGGGTCGTGAAGGCATAGAGCAATACTGGAAGGACAAAAATACCCGCAGCCTTGACGGCAAGCCTACGGGTATTGAGTTGTAGTTAAAGGCCGGTTGGAAAGTTCACAGGCCTCTTAAAAACTCAAGCACAGCGGCATTGGTTTCTTCAGGACGTTCCTGCTGAATCCAGTGCCCGGCTTCGGGTATCAGGATTACTCCGCGCAGATCATCCACCACCCGGCGCATGGCGCCTTCCAGCCGGCCTTGTGGTGCACCACCAATCACAACATCCTTTTCACCTGCAATAAACAGGGTGGGCACTGTGACACGGGCATCGGCCAGTTGTGGGGTGATTTCCCAGTTGCGATGGAAATTGCGGTAGTAATTTACACCGCCACGAAATCCTGCGGCTTTAAACTGGTTTACCACATAATCCAGATCCTGACGCGTCAGCCAGTCCGGCAAACCGGTGGGTGCACCCATACGACCAATCCAGCCACCGGCGCTGCGCTTGCGGTCAGTGATGGTCGCAGGTTCGCGGGGTGAGTCAGGCGACAGATACAGACGACTCAGCAGGCCTTCCGGATCTGCGTCGTACTCTGCTTCCGCAACACCAGGCTCCTGATGATAAAGAATGTAGTAGAAGTTATCGCCATAGGCTTGCTGCCAACTGAGCAATGGTGACTCGGCCGCCCGGCCGCTGTAAGGCACACTCATGGCCACCAGCGCAGAAAAGCGCTCGGGATGCAGCAATACGGTGTTCCAGGCCACGATTGAGCCCCAGTCGTGGCCTATGATGATGGCTTTTTCTTCTCCAAAAGCGTCCACCAGTCCAACCATATCGGCTGCAACTTCAGTGATGTTGTAGTCCTCAACGTTGGCGGGAGCGTCTGTTGCGCCGTAACCGCGCATATCGGGCGCAACCACACGATAACCGGCATTGGCCACCGCAATAATCTGGTGTCGCCACGAGTACCAGGACTCAGGCCAGCCGTGCGCCATGATCACCAGCGGACCGCTTTCGCCCATGGTGGCGACACGCATGCGTATGCCGTTGGATTCAACAAAGCGGAAGCTTATGCCATCAATAGGTGAGGTTTCATTCATAAGAGGATTTCCTGACTGTGCGTTAGCGTGCTGCGTATTGAACAAAGCGATACCGGCGATGATCAGTATGGTCTTTGTGACGCGGGCCCAGCTTTTGGCGAGATTTTTCATATGCTTCACCTTCCGGTGTTTATTCTGATTGCGGGTTATTGGGGTATCATGCGGCCGAGCTTACAACAATTGTCCATTTAGAAGTACTGTCTGATGTTGTCATTATCCGATGTGTTTGGCCTGATTCTGTTCGGGCTGCTGCTTAATCACTGGTGGCGCTCCCGTGATGCCAAGGCCTATGCTTTGGTCTACGCCGCCCAGCGCTGCCAGCAGCTTGATCTGCAACTGCTGGATCAGAGTATTGTGTTGCATAAAATCCGGCTGCAACGCAGTGAAAAAGGCTGGCTGCAGTGGCGGCGCGAATACAGTTTCGAGTTTTCCTCAACCGGTCATGAGCGATACCCCGGATCACTCACCATGGTCGGCACACGCCTGCTGGGCATTGAGCTGGCAGCGCACATCACGTCGATTGACTGAAAAGCTATTTAGTCCCCGGCATAATTTCAAACGCCGGATCAAACTCCACCAATACCGAAGCCAGTTGCTGCAGGACGGCCTGATTGCCACTGACCTGCCCGCGCCCGGCCATCAGCTGAGATGCCAGCGTTGCCTGACCGGCTATCACTGCTACAAGATCACTGCGGTTCATGGTGATGGTGGCATCGGCGCTGGTAGACTGGTAACCCACGATGTTGGTCAGCGTGCCGTTACTCATTTCTACCACCAGCGATTCTCCATTATCGGGAGTCAGGAAATTGATCACAAACCTGATTCCTTCCGCGCGCTGGCTGTCGACACGTGTTGCCACGGCATCCCACCACTGTGATGTGGTCATGGCGCGGGCAAGATCCGGGCTGGTGCCACGCGCAGGACCTGCCGGAGCAACACCATGTCTTAGTTCCTGAGCCGCCGTCAGAAACGCATTGCGCATACTGGAACTTTCGTACTGATAACCGAGCTGTTCAAAGGTGGCAGCCAACAGCTGTTTTGCTGCTGTGTTATCCGGTTCAGCGTAAACCAGTTTGTTAAGAAGTTCCATGGCGTGGCGATACTGGCCCTGATCAAACAAGGTCTGTGATTTTGCAAGAATGGCCGGTGAGCCGCCCATCATTTCCACATACAAAGGGGCGGAATCTTCTGGTGACAACGGCGCCAATGTGGCTGGATTGCCGTCCCAGTAACCGAGGTAGCGATTGAGCACGCCACGCGAATTGTGAAACTCGGAGCCGTGATACTGGCGCACACTCCAGCTTTGTTGCAAAGACTGCGGCACCTGATACACGTTGTGGATTTCGTTGATGGTGACGCCCTGATTGGCCAGATTCAATACCTGGTTGTTCAGGTTGGCGTACGCATCACGCTGGTCGCGCATGACTTCCTGAATGCGGCCATTGCCCCAGCGTGGCCAGTTGTGCGAAGCAATCATCACTTCCGCGTCCTGACCAAAACGGTACAGTGCTTCGTTGATCTGACGCGACCACGCCAGTGCGTCACGTATCAAGGCGCCGCGCAGAGTGTAAATATTGTGCACAGTGGCGGTGATATTTTCCGCTGCCCAGAAGACTTTCTGATCGGGGAACCAGGCATTCATTTCTGCCGGCGCTTCGGTGCCGGGGGTGTTCTGAAACACCACACGAACGCCATCTATCAAATGCTCTTCAAATTCTTCGCTAATCACAATGGTGGGGGCAATCAGTCCGCTGGTGCCGCGCGCCAGTGCTTTACCGATGGCGGAATCCACCTGGCCAAACGGGCCGGCTGGCAGAGGGTTGCCGTATTGATAAGACGCACGCCGGCTCATGGCGTTGCCGGCGTAGACATTTTCCGAAATGGCTTCTTCCATAAACCCGACGGGCGCGTAAATATCTACATTGCCAGCCAATACGTCAGCCTCATCCACCACACCACGCACGCCACCAAAATGATCGATGTGTGAGTGTGAATAAACGATGGCGGTGACAGGGCGTTCACCCAATTGTTCATTGGCAAATTGCAGCGCCGCCTGCGCGGTTTCAGTGGTCAGCAATACATCAAACAGAATCCAGCCGCGCTGGCCTTTGATCACCGTCATATTGGCAAGATCAAAACCGCGTAGCTGATAGATGAAATCGGGCACTACTTCATACAAGCCATAGTTCATATTCAATGTGGCTTGCCGTTGCAGCGAGGGGTGAATGCTGTCGAAGTCTGAGCCTTCCAGCAGGAAGTCGTAACGGCCTATGTCCCATACGGTATTGCCGGCGGCGCCCAGAATCTGTCGATAGTCAGGTGCCGCGATAAAACCACGTTGTGATTCCTGCTGGTCGCGCTCATCGTGAAACGGCAGACTGCTGCGTAATGCGCGCTGAGCAGTGACAGTTGTGTCGGAAGCCACCCCGGTCTGGGGTTGTGCTGACGCAGGCCCTGCAAACAAAAAAATTGCAGTCACCGTCATGGCAGTGCGGACAAACAGCGCGGGCAACGGGCGGGGATATGACATATATGGTCCCTTTGTACTGGTTTTATATGTCAGCAGTAAACCCGAATTGATGTGGCGCATCAAGGTGGATTGTTGCGCCTCATCGTTCGATGTCAGCTCTCGATGCCAAGCTGTGCCGCCGGCAAGCCAAGGAACAAGCCGCCCCAGTAGTCGCCATCAATATGCAATGGCACGGACAGGTTGAACATGACCTCGCCGGTGTCTCTCAGGTAACTTTGCAGCCGGAAGCGTCCCATATACGGAATGTCGCGGCTCTGGAAAAAGCGCATATGCCGGCTTTTAACCAGATCTATCGCGGGGTCGCCGGTGGGTTCTTGCGACAGTTCACTGCGGTGTACTGCAACATAACCTTTACTGTCCAGTGGCAGGCAGTAGATAGATCCGTCCTGCTCCTTTGCCCATTCATCAATCAGGTACTGACATGCTTTCTGAAATGCCCGTGCATAGCCGACATCGAATTTTAACGGGTTGGTGCCGGGGACGGGCTGATGATTGCGATCAAACATCGGAACCCCGGATTTGTGCAGTCTGGTGATCTCCGCCTGTATAACATCCCTGCGCGCTTCGAGTTTCTCCAGCGCGTTTTCCAGCGCGCCTTTGCCGATGCGGAACTGACACAGTTTATGCAGCGCTTTGTCGGTGGAGTCGAGCAGGGATTGGGTCTGTTCGTTATTCTTTTCCATGTCCTGACGAATGCGGTTGCCAAGATCACGAATCTCCTGGCTGCGACTGCGGATGTCCTGATTGTTCACAGACAGCTGTTCGGCAGCAGCGCTGACTTGCAACAGATCTGAGTGGCTTGCTTCAAAACCCACCACCATCTGCCGGAATTCAGTCGCAGACTTGTCGATAGCATGGCGGGCCTGATCGGTTTCAGAAATCATACGCCGGGTGCCGTCTGACGTGTCGGACACCACCGCAATCATGTCTTCCAGCAGGGCGCCGATCTGATCTGCCGAGCCACGCACTTTGACGGCCAACTCACGAACCTCGTCTGCCACGACAGCAAAGCCGCGCCCGTGCTCGCCCGCTCTGGCGGCCTCGATAGCGGCGTTCAGAGCCAGCATATTGGTTTGCGCTGCAAATCCCTGCACTGTGCCAAGAATCGATCTGATACTCTCAGACGTGCTCTCCAGTTGACCGACTGTGCTGTGTACCTGCTGCATCATCGTGCTGACCTGAGCGATCTGATTGTTGGCGTGTATAAGATCGGAGACCGCCACATTGGCTGTGCCCAGATTTCTGGAATTCAGATCGGCAATATTGTGAGTCCAGCGCGACAATTCACTGATAGCGGTAGCTGTTTCTTCACTGGAGCGGTAAATAATCTCAGAGAATTCCTCTTGTTTGCCGGCATCTTTACTGGCTTCCTCAGCGATTTTTCGTCCCTGAGCAGACGTCAGAGAGACTTTAATGCTGTGATGCCGGAGATCTTCCAGTGCCAGTCGCAGCCGCTCCATGAATTGATTGAATAGTTGAGCTGTTTCGCGCTCACTGGTGTCGCCTGTCTCGGGAATTACGGATGACAGATCGCCCTGGGCTGCATTGACTGTGCGCAGCACCTGAATCAGCGTGGAATTGTGTGCAACAGTCGTCTGTCGGCGCCACGCCCATACAGCGCAAAGCAGGCCCGCTACACCAACAATCAATGCCGCTACACCAAGGCTGGCCGTGCCGGCTGAAACGGCAATCGTTACCAGTGCCAATTGGCTGGCGACCAGGCCCGGTATTGCCAGTGCACCCAGACGTGCCGGTACCCGCGAATACGATGACTGCGGTATATTGAAGTCATGATCCTGTCTACTTTGTGGTATTGACTGAGTTTGCATAAATTGACCAAAACTCCTGTTATCGGCACATGTGAAGTTATTGAGTGTTGGAAAAGCGCCGCTGGTTCTGAATTTATAACGGCATGTTTCTGGTTGACTTGAGCTTATGCGTTCTGTGGGTAAGCTCATCCGTTTCAGAATGCGTTGTACGATCAGACCGAGCGGTCTACTATGTCAGTGCATCAATAACAAGGCGGTATAAAAAATGAAAATACTCCGCAACTTAATTCTGGCAATCATTGTGCTGGATCCGGCATCTGCCGTTCTGGCTCAATCTGGCTCGGACAATTCTGGTCTTCCCCGGACACCTGATGGCAAACCTGATCTTCAGGGATTATGGACCAACCAAACGCAAACGCCGCTGGAGCGCCCGGAGAACTTTGGGCTGCAGGGTTTTCTGACGCCTGAACAGGCAGCTGAATTTGAAGCAAGAGCACGTGAGCGCGTGGCACTTTCCAACCTGCCTAGTGACCCGGATCGCCCGCCGCCCAGTGACGGCAACACCGATGCCGGCTACAACCTGTTCTGGCTGGATCGCGGCACCAATGTCGCGATTGTGAATGGTGAGTATCGCACCTCATTGATTGTTGATCCGCCCAATGGACAGATTCCGTTTGTCGAAGGCAATCGCCCTGCCGGCCTCATAGGTGAGTGGCGCGCCCGGCCCGGTGTTGAACCGTTTGATGGCCCGGAACTGCGGCCACTGGGCGAACGTTGCCTGTTAGCGTTCAGCTCCAGCTCTGGCCCGCCCATGCTGCCGGTGATGTACAACAACAATTACCAGATTGTGCAGACACCGGATCACGTTGTAATACTGGTTGAAATGGTACACGACGCGCGTATTATTCCGCTGAACAAAGCCCACACCGCTCACAGTACCGAACATTGGATGGGGCAATCTGTCGGCCGCTGGGAAGGTGACACGCTGGTGGTGGAAACAAAACATTTTCATCCGCAACAGGCATTCCGCGGTGCCAGTGAGCAGCTGACCATTACCGAGAAATTCTGGCTGGAGTCTGCAGGTAAAATCATCTACAGCGTGACGCTGGAAGATCCGACCGTGTTCCGCCAGCCATGGACTGCCGAGATTCCCATGCAGCGCAGACCTGCAGGTGAAATGATGTATGAGTATGCCTGCCACGAGGGTAACTATGCGTTCTCCGGCATTCTGGCTGGTGCGCGCAAACTGGAACAATTGGGGCAGCAAGGGCCCATTGACGGAGCCCTTGATGGCGAGGAATCAGAGTGAAGTATGTTGTGTTCGGGCCGGCATTTGCCGGCCTGCTGTTTTTTACGACGGCATTTCTGCCGATGGGGGCTGTAATGGCTGATACGTCCATTCGCCCGTTCACAATCCATATCTCCGATGAAGATATTGCCGACCTGAAGTCTCGCCTTGCCCGTTCTCGTCTGCCTGACGAGTTGTCTGGTACTGAATGGAGCTACGGCACCAACACATCTTATCTCGCTGAGCTGTTGTCGTATTGGCAACACGAATTTGACTGGCGTGCACAAGAAGCGCAGTTAAATCGTTTTGATCAGTTTGTAACGGAGATCGACGGGCTGGATATTCATTTTATCCATCAGCGATCTCCTCACCCGAATGCCACGCCATTGCTGATTACCCATGGCTGGCCAGGCTCCATCGTTGAGTTTCATAAAATCATCGAGCCGCTGACGCATCCTGAATTACATGGAGGCGATGTTAACGATGCATTCCACGTGGTAGCCCCGTCACTGCCGGGTTTTGCATTCTCACAGAAACCATCTGCGCCCGGTTACAATCCGGAAAAAATGGCACATATTCTGGCGGCTCTGATGCAGCGTCTGGGTTACGAAAAGTATGGCGCTCAGGGCGGTGACTGGGGTGGCATCATCAATCGTATTGTGGCAGCGCGTTACCCTGACAATGTCATTGGTCTGCATTCAAATTTTGTGCTGGCCAATCCCCCATCCGATGCTGACGTGCGTGCTGCAACGCCCGCTGCTGATCTGGCGAGGCGTGAACAGCGGCAGGCATTTATGGCCAACGAGACCGCCTACCAGCAGATTCAGGGCAGCAAACCACAAACACTGGGTGTTGGCCTTAATGATTCGCCTGCCGGGCTGGCGGCCTGGATTGTGGAAAAGTTTCACGGCTGGAGTGATCTGCCCTCAGGCGATCCGGAAGAAAAGTTCACTAAAGATGAGATGCTGACCAATATCAGTGTGTACTGGTTTACGCAGAGCATCACCTCGTCAGCGCGGATATATTTCGAAAATCGTGCGGTGCCGATGACAGAGCCATTGGGTTTTGTCACCGTGCCAACAGCAGGCGCCATTTTTCCGAAAGAAATTTACCTGACGCCACGCTTATGGGCAGAGCAATCCTACAATATTGTGCGTTGGACTGAGATGCCACAGGGTGGGCACTTTGCTGCGCTGGAAGAACCAGAGCTGTTGCTGACGGATATCCGCGCTTTCTTCCGTCAGCTGCCACAATAGAGCTCAGCCTTAAAGCGGGTCGTGACCCCAGGGTGTTGGTGGTGTTGCGACTGGCGTGGTCAGATCAAACTCAACGCGGAACAGTCGGTCCGAGTCAGTGCGCGCAAGCTCATATACAAACTGCTCACCCGGCACAATTTCCATTGCCCAGACATTGGTTACTGACGCAGCGGAGCCATCCCGCATAAACAGATCTATTGAGAATTGATCAACGGGGAACTCCTGCCGAACCGCGGTGCCTGCTGTGGTGGTGTCGCCGCCATATTGCGTTAACACATCCTCAGAGCCATCTTCGTGGCGGTGATCGTGTTTCAAACGCAAGCCCTCGCCAGTTTGCGTCACAATCCAGGTGCGGCTGTGATCATCACCAACATGGAAGGGGATGCGTAATTCTCCGTCATGGCACTCGCGCACATGCATGATCAGGGTCTGTCCGGCGAATGCGTCATTGGGGTTAGTGGGTTGGTTCACAGCGATGCGGCCGGCATAAGCCAGGCCACAATGCTGTTGGAACGCAGCCATAAACTGACCGGCGGGGGATGAAGCAGTGCCAGAAGCAGTGCCAGCAGTTGCGGAGACGGCAGGCGGGGTGTCGCCGGCGTCGCTGCAGGCGGCCAGACTTAAAAGCAGGCCTGCCGCGATCAGAAAACGATGTCCGGGGTTCGACACTTGAGGTGGTGGCAGCATAATATTTTTCCTGTATTGGAATGATTAAGTACGGATTTTAGCCATTACCCAACCATAGTACAGGACTGGCGCCATGCGCCAGTCAAATGTCAGCCGCCTGAGGAATTTCCGTGCGCCCGGGCTAATCTCTGTGGTGGTCCCGAAAAAAGACAAACCCCGGCGTGAGGTTCTTATCAGTCGGGGCGGTTGCAGCGTGGATCACCTCGCTGGATGCCGGTCAGCATTTCACGTGTGAGGGGAATGGGATCACATCCGTGCCCTGTTTCGCAGATCATATCCCACTGCGGTTCAGCCTTGATGTGGCAGTCCAGACAGTTTCCGCCAAAACGGTTCACAACGTCAGTAAATCCACGTGTAACAATTTCTGAACCTTCGGAGCTGACAGTCAGTTCAAAAAACTCCCAGTCATTGGTAGCCGGGCTGGTACCTTCTGGTTGTTTGACCATCACTTCCGTGGGAACCAGTTGCACAACGGAGCCTGTTGGCCAGGTGCCGCCGGTGGCAGAATTGGCTACAACCAGTGTCGCTTCAAGGTCGCCCAATAAATTATCTACAAAAAAGCCGCGCACAGGATTCATGTCTGTGATGCAGTCAAAGGTCGATGCATCTATCGCTATTGCTGCTGACGGTTGTGATTGCGCATTCAACTGGCTGATGCCGAGGCCGGTTGTCAGCAGCACGGCCGCAACGCCGGCACCGATTCGGAGCCTGGTATTAAAGATTTTGGGCAGAGATTGCAGCATGATGTTCCCTCGGTATTCGGATATTTGTTGGAAGTGTCTGTTTCAATCGAGGCGATAATATCGTGTGCGACATAAAATCGCAATGATCTGTGATCACTCGTTCTGGTCGGGAGTGTGCTGCAAATGTTTCAGTAACGCATCCAGTTGTTGTTTAAGCGCAATGCTTTGTTCCAATGGATATCCGGCCCTTCTGAAAAGCTGCTCAGGGATGCATGCGCATTTTACTTTCAGGGATTTGCCTTTGCGGGTCAGTGTTATGTTTACCACACGCTCATCGTCTGTCGCGCGGGTGCGCTCGATCACATCCATCAGTTCCAGACGTTTGAGCAAGGGAGTCAGAGTATTGGTTGCAAGCTGCGCGCGCTGCCCGATATGTGAGACGGTGCAGGGCGCATCCTCCCACAAAATCAGCAGCACAATGTACTGCGGATAGGTCAGCCCCAGTGGCTCCAGTAGTGGCTGATATAGCCGTGTCACCAGTCGCGATGCGGCGTACAAAGGAAAACAAAGCTGATTGTCCAGCCGCAGAAAACGTTCCGGGTCCACCGGTTCGACGGGCAGGGAACTCTTTGTTTTATCGCTTTTGGCCATGAGGCGGCGCATATCCTGTTGGTCACGAACTTGTTGCGAGCGTAGCCTGTTTGAATATGCGCTGCAATCTCGCAGTTCTCACTGGTTTACGGGGTTCAATTCCTTATGGCGCACGATGATGCGGCTCATGTCGTGGCGGCAGGAACCTGCCTTTTTGATCAGCTTGGCTTCGCACACATCGCAGCGTACACATTCCTTGAAGTCGATTTTTTCGCGTGCAATGGCACCTGTCGGGCAGGCGTGCTCACATACAGTACAAACGGTACACTGAGGCACCCGCTTGATTCTGAAAGGGCTCACCAGCGATACCACACCCAGTGCGGCGCCTAGCGGGCAGACATACCGGCAATAGAACCGCGGCACCACCACACAGGCCAGCAGAATCGCCGCCAGAATGGCAAACAGAATTGCTGAGCCGCTCATAAAAAACAAAGTCCCGAACGGTTCAAAGTAGGGGAATACCATCACGTTATTAAAAATCAACGCCATGCCCAGAATGAACGCCAGTATCCCGTATTTCACATACAGGCCGTTCACATGCAGTTTCCGGGGCACTTTTATGGCTTTCTGAATGGGAGCAATCCAGCGTTTAGGTGTGAAGCGGGTAATGATGTCCTGCACAGCGCCGAACGGGCAAAGCGAAGAACAGAACAGACGGCCCCAGATCAGGGTGGTCACCAACGTGAAGACGACAATCATCAGAACCGGCAGGTTATTCAGGAAAATTGATGGCCCCTGCACCGCAGCGCCCGTGATATGAGATACCGACAGGAATCCCCCGTCGACAATACCCAGATAGACCAGCGTCGCAGTCAGTGCGACCCAGCGTATCGCAGCGCGTTTGGTGAAAAACGCAGCCAATGCCAGTGCAAATATCAGCGACAGGTAAATCACCTTGTCCCAAGGTGTAACTCCCCAGGGCGGATCATTAAGAAACTTGAGAATGACACTGTTCTCAGCCCGTAACACGCTGGCGATCTCGCGCTCGCTGAGGATGGGATCGTTTTGTGCGATGCGCAAACCCAGCCCGGTCACCTGGTAACTGACTTCGTACTGATCCCTGCTACCCAAAGGCTGATATGAGAAGTTGATTGGCTGAGCCGGATCTATCCAGTCATCAAGCACAATAGCGCCGGCAAACTCTGCCCGGTTGGCAATTATGCCGTCATCGGCGTTGCCTGCTGTGACCAGACGGTTCGGCAGGATGCGCCGTCGCGGCGAATCGCCTTGCTGAATGGACAAACGATCCTGCCGAAACTGGCCAAAACCATCGCCACCAACGGCCAGCAGTATCATCTGCGCGCCGCCCAGCCTTGCACTGGCGTCACGCTCGGCACGAACGTACGCTGTGCGACCAATAAAATACTCACCCAGAGCCTGATGCCCAAGATAAGTCAGTGTCAGCTCCAGCTGAATGCCGCCCGGGCCAGGCATGATCATCTGCTGGACGATGCCCTGGTCCAGCAGGTCCTGCCAGCTGAGCTCGCGCAGCTCTTCCAGAATGCGCTGCGTACGGGCGCGCTCTATCGGGTCGCCGGCGACAAAACCGTTGTGGGCCTCAGCAACACGGCGGGCGGCCTCACGCACGCCGCGGGTGATCGCAAAACTGGTCACTGTCGCGCCGGAGATGCCGTCAATGTCACGCAGCAGGCGGAAATCATCGGATATATGTTTGTGGCGGAACTGCGCCTGAAATACTGGATCCGCTACGAAATCGCCTACGGTATTCACATAAGATTCGACGTAATCAAGCACTTTGATACCGGTGATCTGGTTGTCCGGGTTCAGGCCAATCAGCATGGCAATGGGGGAGCTGTAACCGCGTTCTTCGGGCGGGACATCCGCGCTCAGAAACGCGTATCCCACCAGCTCCTGCTGACCATTGTCCGGATTTCGACGGTAACCGTTGTAAACGGGCGGAGTGCCTTGTTTCTCCGAAAATGACTCCGCCTCTGGCAAGACCTGCTGCAGCCAGCCCGGCTGAACATCGGTAGAAAACGGTGTCCTGACCGGGTTGCCTGCAGCCGGCTGGCGCGCAGGCTGGGCCAATGCGGCATTTCCGAGCAGACAAGCCAGCACACAGGTGCCGATAAGTTGTATAAGGCGACGATTACGGGTGGCTGACATATTTTGGGTCCGTGAGTCAGATCAGGGCTGATTGTTTGAGCACGCGTACTATACTCGCCGGTGTTGCAGTGCTCCAGTGAACGCCACACTTTGTTATAAGTTGATGCAGGATTGTGTTCGGGGATCATGGATTAGGCGTTCGCAAGCTGGTATAACAATCAGAAAGGGACGTGTTGGCAACCAAAAAATGGAAATAATGTATGCCCTCCAGTAAACGCCAGGCAGTCAAGTGGCGGCTTAGCTCGCGCGCGTGGCTTATTGCCGGGGTGTACGCACTTGTCTCCATATTGTGGATTTATTTTTCCGATCTACTGCTGTTTGCCCTGTTTCCGGATCCTGAAATCTTTGGCCGCGTCAGCGTCTACAAAGGTTTCGCGTTTGTTGTGGTGACGTCTTTGCTTCTGCTGATGGTGCTTTTACGGGCATTCGGTGCCGTAGAAGGTGCGTTTTCGGCCTTGCAGTCATCCGAGCGCCGGCTGAGTTCAAGTCGCGGACAATTATCGGCGGTGATCAACTCCGCTATGGACGCGATTGTCACAGTGGATCTGACCGGGAGAGTGCGTTCATTCAACAGTGCCGCAGAACGGATGTTTGGCACTGATGCAAAAGAAGTGTTGGGACGTCCGATAGGCAGACTGTTACCAGTCGGAATTGACCAGTTCAGCGCTGCACGATTTGAAACCGTCGGGATTCGCAATGATGGTGACAGCTTTCCTGTCGAAGCTGCGGTTTCTGAAGTCCACAGTCGACAAGGTGTATTTTATACCGCCATTTTCCGCGACATCAGTGAACGTCTGTCACAAGAAACAGCACTCCGGGAGTTAAACGAAACGCTGGAAAAAAAGGTCATCGACCGCACGCGCGAGCTGGAAGTGGCTGCAGTCCGGGCACAAGCAGCAGATCGCCTGAAATCGGCGTTTCTGGCCACCATGTCACACGAACTGCGCACGCCACTGAATTCAATCATCGGATTTACAGGCATTGTATTGCAGGGGCTGGCTGGTCCATTGAATGAAGAGCAAACGAAGCAGCTCGGAATGGTGCGCGGCAGCGCACGCCATTTACTGGACCTTATTAACGATGTTCTGGACCTTTCCAAGATTGAAGCAGGGGAGCTGCAGGTCAAGCCGGAGCCATTCAGCATTCGTGAGTCGCTGGATCGGGTGATTGCCAGTGTTCACCCTCAGATCGAAAAAAAAGCACTTCAGTTCAGCAATGAAATTTCAGCTGATGTTACCGATATGGTTGGCGACCGACGCCGGATAGAACAGATTGTTCTGAATTTACTCAGTAATGCCATCAAGTTCACGGATCAGGGCAGCATCAGCCTTGATGCTGCTGTAACCGACGACCAGTTGGTCATCCGGATTGCGGACACTGGTATTGGTATCCGGCCTGGTGATCTGAAAGGGTTGTTCCAACCGTTTAATCAAATCGACACGGGACTGACACGCGAGCACGACGGCACAGGTCTGGGCCTGGCCATCTGTCGTCGCCTGACCAGCCTTCTGGGCGGACAGATTGATGTCAGTAGTGAATGGCAGAAAGGCAGCACTTTCAGCATTTCTCTGCCGCTGGTATTCAGGGGATAAACATGGGGCTGCGTGTGCAGTTGATAGAGGACAACGAACAGAATCGTTATTTGCTGACGTTTTTGCTGGAGCGTAGCGGTCACCTGGTCAGCGCGGCCAATGATGGACTGGCGGGTATAAAACTGGCTCAGCAAATGAACCCAGACGTGATTCTGCTCGATATACAGCTACCAACCATGCACGGTTATGATGTGGCCAAAGGCCTGCGTCAGATTCCGGCGTTGGCCCATACTCCAATCATCGCCGTCACGTCGTATGCCATGCCCGGGGATCGCGAAAAAGCGCTCGCGGCCGGCTGCGATAACTATATTGAGAAACCAATAGATCCTGAAACGTTTGTCAGTGAGGTCGAGCGTATCGTGCAGGAGCTGCGCAAGTGAGTTATGTACTGGTTGTTGATGACAAGGAAGAGAATCGCTACTACCTTCAGGCATTGCTGACAGGCCACGGATATCGCGTGACTACTGCCCGTCATGGCGCAGAAGCGCTGGTATTGGCCCGGCAGTCGAGTCCAACGTTAATTATCTCTGACTTATTGATGCCGGTGATGGACGGTTACACTTTGCTGCGTCATTGGAAAGCCGACCCCGCGCTGCGGGCACTGCCCTTTATTGTTTACACCGCGACGTATACACAGGCTGAGGACGAGAAACTCGCCATGGATCTGGGTGCAGATGCTTTCATTCTGAAACCGGCTGAGCCGGATGAGTTTTTGACGCGTATGCACGATGTCCTTTCCCGCCCTGCCAGCGCCGGACCACATGCGTCCGGGCCTGAGCGCTCCAATGAAACCGAAGTGCTGCGGCATTACAGCGAAACGCTGATACGCAAACTGGAAGAAAAGTCCCTGCAGTTGTCTGAAGCCAACCGGGTGCTGGAGCTGGATATTGTGCGCCGGGAAAAAGCGGAAGCAGCACTGCGCGACAGTGAGGAGCGTTTCCGGTTGCTGGCGAGCGCCACAAACGACGTTATCTGGGACTGGGATATCCAGAAAGGTACGCATTGGTGGGGAGACGGGTTTGCAGATCTGTTTGGTCACACAAATGATGATCTTTTGCGCAATCGCCAGCTCTGGACGAATCTGATTCACCCGGATGACCGGGGCAGGGTCTTGAGTAGCCTGCAGAGTGCTATCAAAAAGGGTGGCAACTGGCACGCCTCTTATCGATTGCGGCGAGCTGACGGCAGTTGGGCGTCGGTCGAGGACCGCGCGCAACTGATCCGCAATGAACAAGGCTCGGCCGTACGGATGGTGGGAGGGCTCAGTGACGTGTCTGAAAGGGCGGCACTCGAAGAGCGTCTGCGCAATTCCCAACGCCTTGAAGCCGTCGGGCAATTGACGGGTGGCATCGCACATGACTTCAATAATCTCCTGACCATCGTGCTTGGCAATGCGGAGACATTGGCCGAAGTACTGGTGGACGATACCCAAAAAAGAGAGCTGGCACGTATGATTATCGGGGCCGCTGAGCGAGGTGCCGAGCTGACACAAAGATTGCTGGCTTTTGCACGCAAACAATCGCTCAGCCCTTGCGCAGTTGACCTGAATAAACTGTTGCTTGGCCTGAATCTGATGCTGGATCGTGTGCTCGGCTCAACTATAGTGCTTGTTTTCAATCCCGCGAAAAATCTGCCGGCCGCGATGGTCGACGCATCACAACTTGAACACAGCGTACTCAATTTATGTGTGAATGCCCGGGATGCGATGGCTGGCGGCGGCACTCTGACTGTCGCGAGCGATCAGGTAATCTTTGAGCAGGACTTTCAGTGCAACGGGCATTGGGTGCCGGAGGGTGCCTATGTCCGGCTGCAGGTTTCCGATACCGGTTGTGGGATTCCGCCAGAGAATATGACCCGAATTTTTGAGCCGTTTTTCAGCACCAAACAAGAAGGTAAAGGGGCAGGCCTGGGATTGGCGATGGTGTATGGCTTCGTGCGTCAATCAGGTGGCCATATTGTGGTGGAGTCTGAACAAAACAGAGGTACCACTTTCAGTCTCTATTTGCCGCAAGCTGAAGAAAAAGCCATTGAGCCGGCAGCGCCGGGACGCAGTGCTGATATGCCAGGGGGCTCTGATTGTATTCTTCTGGTGGAAGACGACGTGCTGGTGCGACAGATAGCGCAACATAATCTTGAGTCGTTGGGTTATCGTGTGATCGCGGCCAGCGGTGGTGAGTCAGCCCTGAGTATCCTGACCGCCATGCGCGCCCGCGGAGAGAAGGTAGATCTTTTATTTACTGATGTGCAGATGGCTGGCATGAATGGGCCTGATCTGGTGGTACAGGCAGATGTGCTTCAGCCCGGAGTGCGAGTACTGTACACCTCCGGTTATACGCCGGAGCTGGCAGTCAAGGGAAGGCTGCCCGGTTCGGACTGGCCCATATTGGGCAAGCCATACCGACGGGCTGAACTGGCCGCGCATATCGCGACGGCGTTACGTCACCAGTAGCTGCTGGCTTCCTCATCTGTCAGGAAGGCGATGGGTAATTCCATGCGATATCCATAGATAACGGAAAATGCCAATACGTTCTGCACATAGGTGCGGGTTTCAGCAAAAGGAATGGTTTCGATCCAGGCGTCCAGCGGAATTGGATTCGCGCCGGTTTGACGCAGCCATTGGCGTACCCGGTTGGGGCCGGCGTTGTAAGCCGCCGCAGCCAACGCCCTGTTGCCGTTAAAGTCCGACAGCAGCTGAGTCAGATACCGGCTACCTATTCTGATATTGGTCTCCGGATGCAACAGATCCTGATCGGTCACTCTCAATCCCAGAGCACGTGCCGTTTCGCGCCCGGTCGCAGGCATCAACTGCATCAGACCGAGTGCGCCGGCGCTCGATCTCACATCATGCATAAATGCACTTTCCTGTCGTGCCACAGCAAACAACAGATGAGTCGAGACATCGTGCTCGCGCGCTGCATTTGCAAAAAGATCGCTGTAAGCCAGCGGGAAGCGCAGCTGCAGATCATCCCAGTAACCGGCACGAATCATGGCTTGAATGCCGTTGCGATGCCAGCCCCAGCTATCGGCCAACCGACCACTGCTGATGACTTGTTCTGGTGTCATGGAGGCGGTCGCGAACTGCCATTCGCTGCGGGCGCTGACCTCATCGCCGGTCATGTAAAGCTCATAGGCGCGCACGATCGAAGGGTTGTTGTATAACCCGTTGATATCTTCTTCGCTCACCGGCACCGGCCGATCAACCAGTTCGTATGGCAAGCCGAGTTTGTCGGCAGACAAAAAGCCATAAAAACTTCGGGTTTGCGCCAGTTCATAATAAATGCTCTGGGCTTCTTCCAGTGCTTCGTTGTGATCGACACCGGCAGCATGCAGCTGCTCCAGCGTGCGAGCCTGCCAGTAACGCCAGCGCTCGGTATTTTTTGCTTCCTCAGGTAGTCTGGGCAACCAGGCTGCCATACGTTGCCAGTTCTGCTGGCGCAGGGCATCACGCAGAATCCAGCCAACCAGGGTTTCAGAACTTAAATCGGTATTGCTGCTGAGCAGATCCTCGGTCTCGGCAACAAAACCCTGCAACAGCTTTCGTTGCGCAATAAATTGCCTGGCAGCAACAAGTTCTTCCCTGCTGAAACTGTGATTTGAGCTGTGTTTTTCCAGCGCAGTCATCGCCATCACAGCGTCAACCGGAGCCAGTCGCCTGACACCGTGTAATATGATTTCCTTGATTTCCGGATCGGTGCGGTTAAGCGCTGCATCGCTCAGCAAACGTTCAGGTTGGCTGTCTATACGCAGAAAAATCTCGGACAGTGCGCGCTCGCGCTCAGGCATCAGACGGGATATATAACGCGCCAGTGAAAGCTGCCTGACCTGCATGGTTTTGCTGAAGCGTTGCCAGGCGATATCGGGTGAGAGAAAACCTTCGGCGCGCCAGGCTTCAAACACCGGGTCGCAGTCATTGGGTTGAGAATAATTCACGTTCCACAACGGCTCTACAGCTTCCAGACCACTTTTATCGCCAATTTCAATCCGGGCACGCAGTGCATGGCAGGTGAGCGTGGCGTTGGTGTTTTGCGGGCGGTAGTAGCGCAGGACATCTGCCCACCGCGATTGCTCCGCCAGCGCTGCTACCCATTCGCGTTCCAGACGGTTGCCCAGCAAGGAATCCGGATAGCGTTGCAGAAATGCATCAACGTCAGAGGCATCCGCGCGGCTGGCTGCGAGGCTGATGAGTCTGGGGCGCAGAGACTGAAATTCGAGATAAGGCAGCAGGGGGTAATCGGTGAGCTGAGCTGAAAGGACTTGTAACTCTGAAGTACGGCCACGAGCCTGGGCTTCGCGGGCCTGTGCATAAATTTCTCGCTGGGCGGCCAGATCGCGGGAGGTGTTTTGTGCGTCAGTAATAGTTGGCAGGCACAGAAAGGTGCTGGTGACCGCTATTGCTGTCAGATTGCGCCAAAAAACTACCGTCAAATCCATAAAAAGCCCCCATTGGTGTCGTCTGAACTGCATCGTCATCAATGGGGACAATCATACTACTATTCTGACTGGTTAGAGATGATCACTTCTACCCGACGGTTCTGCTGGCGGCCCGTAGCAGACTCATTGTCTGCGATAGGAGAGTTCTCGCCCAGGCCTACAGAAGAAATGCGTGAGCGGGCAATCCCGTTGCTGGCCAGATATCCCTGCACAGAATCAGAGCGGCGTTGGGACAGCGCCTGGTTTGAGCTTTCGGTGCCTACGCTGTCGGTGTGCCCTTCGATAATCACTGTGCGTGACTCAAAACGCTTAAGAAACGACACCAGGTTGTCCAGATTCGCGGTTGTGCCGCCGCGAAGTTCAGAATTGCCGGTTTCGAACATGACATCGCCCAAGGTAACAACCATGCCACGATCGGTCATGCGGGCATTGAGATCGTCAAGCTGACGCTGCAACTCTTCGGTTTCAGACCGGGCTGCGCTGGCTTCGCCGAGTGCAAGTGCAGTCTGGCCCTGAGCAACCGCTGTCTGGGTTTGCGCGGCTTCAGCTGCTCTGCGCGATGCGGCAGCCTGAGCTGTGGCGGCATTGGCCTGAGTTGTGGCTGAATTCGCCTGAGCCCGTGCAGCTTCTGCCTGGACTCTTGCTGTATCGGCTGCACTGCGTGCACTGTTGGCATCACTGCGGGCAAGATCTGCTTCACGGGTGCGAGCCTCAAGGCGGACAGCTTCGCGTCGGGCAGTCAGCTCAGTGCGCTGGCTTTCATACAGGCGCGTTTGCGCCCAGGCACCGGCAATGTCTACCTGTTGATCAGCAACAAGCACCAGGTGACGTTCCAATTCTCTTTCATCACGTGGTCTCTCGGCTGCGCTTACTGCCAACTCGGCAGCCTGTATTTCAACAGGTGCGCGTGTCGCCAGTTGTGTGTTGGTGCGCAGCTCAGTAAGCTTTGCGCGAACTTCCGCAGATCCTTCTGGTGCGGCCGGGGTGCTGGCGCAGGCCGATAGCAGCACGATGGCTGCGCACAACGTCAGCAGGGCTGCTGGTCTGAACTGCGATGGCTTTGAGCACTGACGTTGCAGGACATTGTTATCAGTTAAATTTTTCATTGTGATGATCCTTGGGTGCGCATCGCTTCCTGTTGCATGGCATTGATGCTCTGTTGCATTTCATCATTGACTGCCTTTGCTTTCAGTTCCGCAGTTCGGGCTGTTGCCAGTTCGGCGCTGACGCGTGACTCATGCGCCAGTCTCAAAGCCAGTTCCATATTTTCAGCCTGGACAGCAACGCGTGCTGCGTTGAGCTTGTCGTGGGCCTGACGCAATTCCAGTGGAGAGAACTCGGCGACGCTTTCCTGCTCTGCGCTTCGGATCGCAGTTTCAGCAGCCTGCAGCTGCTGAGTCGGTGGTAGCGGAGCACTTGCGCACGCTGCCAGAACCAGAAAAATTGAAGTGCCTAATATAAGGCGCAGTGTTTTGCCCCGGGGGCTGAAATAGGATTGTTCTTTAGTCATAATGCTCATCCTCGTGAATGACTCAGATTCTGAATAAGAACTGAACGTGCATTCTAAATGAGAGATACAAGGATGAGTTTATTGGTGAGGCAAGTCTGTTCGTCAACGCACAGACGGAGGGTTGCAGCCACTTTAGGCTGGCATTTACCTATATAGAAGGAATGTAGCCATGAAAAAGAAAGTCGAGCACGATGCCAGTACGTTGTCTGATGAGTTTGATATCTTCTTGACTGATATCGAGAATTTGATGAAAGAAGCGGCCGATTTGACCGGTGAAGAGTTTTCCGAAGCAAAGGCGAAGATAAATGACAAGATTGCGACAACAAGAGAGTCTGTCGCAAGCATGAGTAACAGCATAGGCCGCAAAGCCAGGAAAACAGTAGCCAAGGCTAATCGTGAAATTCACGACGAGCCCTGGAAAGCTATTGGCGGCGCAGCGGCTGTGGGCCTTCTGTTAGGGCTTCTGGTCTCACGGCGGGACTAGTTGTCTGCTTAGCGCAGAGAAATATTTCCGCCCTGCACGTAAACTGAAGAACCTGAGCTGATACCGCTCGGGTTCTGCAGATTCACTACTTCGCGGGAACCGTTATCCATGTCGATAACCACTTCATAATAGGCAGTGGAGTTGCGGTTCTGCTCGATGTTATTGCCGAGCAGAGCGCCGCCAATTACTCCGGCTGCCGTTGCAATCTGTTGACCTGAACCGCCACCAACCTGATTACCGGCAACACCACCGACAATAGCGCCAATTACAGCGCCGGCGCCAGTGGAATCACCTTGTTGGCGGATTTCAGTGATAGAGCGAATTACGCCGCAGGTCTGGCAAACAGGGGGTGGAGGAGCTGGCGCTGGTGCAGCTTGTGAAAATGCAGGCATGGAGGCAGCTGATTCATTTTCGGCAGAAGCCGTGTCCTGAGGGGCACATGCACCCAGTGTTGTAACAGCTATAAGGCCGATCATGTAGCGGGCAATTAAACGCATTTCAAGTTCTCTTTGTTTTTGATAGACGATCCGTGAGTAGGTGCGATCTGCAGGACAACGTCGGAATTTCCGGATGCAGTGTACGCCGGCACAGTATAGGCACCTGCGATGGCTGCGAACTGTGCTCTACCGAACAGAACTTACTGCGGCTTCTGGTAACTTGAGAACAGGAAGTGAGCTCGTAGCGCCTTAAAACAGGTGCCCGGCCTGCGGTTCCTTAAAACTCAAATTAGCAAGAATAAGGACGTGTGTTCATGAAAATTTCAAAACTGTTAAAAACTCCAGGCATTCTGTCAATAGTAGTCGCAATGAGTGCGGTCGGTGTTCAGGCGCCAGCTATGGCCGATATGGTGGGAACGCCAGCACTGGCGATGCAGGCGGAATTGCAGACACAGCGTAATGATGTGCGCATGTTTATGGCGCGTGACGATGTAAGACACGCCATGCTCGGTTATGGCGTTAGTGCTGCAGATGTGGACGCCCGCATAAACAGCATGACCCAAAGCGAACTGCTCGAGCTGCAAAGCCGGATGGATATGTTGCCTGCCGGCAGCAGTGCAGTAGGTCTGGTGCTGGGTGTAATCCTGATATTTGTACTGCTGGATCTGCTCGGCGCGACCGACATTTTCCCTGGTATCTAAGTAATTAGTAGGTGTTAAGTCCGTTTTTCAGCACCTGTGCATATTTCCAGGTGCTTTTTTTTGCACGTACTGTTGCAGGCAGGCAGTTCGTGATTGAGTGTTTTCATCCTAAAAGGTCCTGTCGGCTCCGCCTGAGATTGATATGTCGCTGCAATACAGGCTACTCTAAGTGCCAGGCTTCAGGCTCCGGTTTACATTTCCAGATCAATTTCAAATTCTACATTTCCACGATCGAGACCTCGGCGCACGTTTCTGCTGGCAGAGTGCGTTGAATCCCCAAACAAGTCTGTCGCAACCAAAATTGAGAAGTAAGATGCTGAATGCAGTCGACGTTTTTAAAGCAAGTATTTTAATTGTTGACGATCAGGCGTCGAATGTGGCCTTGCTCGAACAAGTATTGAGTGAGGCGGGTTACACGCAAGTCAGTTCGACCATGAATTCCACAGAAGTCTGCGCGCTTCATCGCAAGAATCAGTACGACTTGATCCTGCTTGACCTGCAGTTGCCGGAAATGGACGGATTTCAGGTTATGGATGCGCTCAAAACAAATCTCGACGACCCCTATCTTCCGGTCATCGTGTTGACTGCACAGCCCGGGCATAAATTGCGGGCTTTGCAAGCTGGCGCAAAGGACTTCATCAGCAAACCATTTGATTTGACTGAAGTGAAAACACGTATAAAAAATGTGCTGGAAGTTCGTCTGCTATATAAAAAGCTGGATAACTACAACGACCATCTTGAGCAGTTGGTACTCGAGCGGACCGCAGAGCTGCGTGAAAGTGAAGCCCGCTTTCGCAGCTTGACCGAGCTTGCTGCAGATTGGTACTGGGAGCAGGATGAAAAGGGAAGGTTTACTAAAGTGTCCGGTCCTGTCCTCGACATGCTGGGCATTAAAGTTGATTCGCACATGACTGAGAGTGTCGCAGGTGAAGCATCAGGCTGGAATGTTGTGCAGCGCGCAGCGTTGCTGGAAAAGATTTCGGCAAGACAGCCGTTTCTGGACTTCCTGCTATACCATTGTGACGAGAATAAAAACCAGCAGACATTCCGCGTCAGCGGACAACCGATGTTCAATGAAACCTGTGGTTTTATCGGTTATCGTGGCATAGGCGTTGAGGTATTTGAAAAAACATGACTACTTCACCCCAACCTCCTCCGGCAATACAACCCAGTCCAAACCAAAACCATCTGCTGGCAGCGTTGCCACCCGAAGATTTCAAACGTTTGTTACCGTCTCTTGAGCTTGTATTTCTACCGCTTGGCGAAATGATTTATGAGCCGGGGCGCCACATGCACCATGCATACTTCCCGACTACCTCGATAGTGTCCCTGCACTATGTGACCGAGTCCGGCGCGTCGGCAGAAACGGCTGGCGTGGGAAACGAGGGTCTCGTCGGTGTCACCATTTTTATGGGCGGCGACACGACCTCAAGCTCTGCTGTTGTTCAGACTGCGGGTCATGCCTATCGGCTGGAAGCGCCGGTGCTCAAACAGGAATTTAATCTCGCAGGGTTTATGCAAGGTTTGCTGTTGCGCTACACGCAGGCGCTGATGACTCAGATGAGCCAGTCTGCAGCGTGCAACCGGCACCATTCTGTTGAGCAACGACTTTGTCGATGGTTGTTACTGACTCTTGATCGTTGTGTTTCCAACGAGTTGGTGATGACACAGGAGTTGGTCGCGAGCATGCTGGGTGTTCGTCGCGAGGGCATTACCGAAGCAGCAGGCAACCTGCAGCGGGCAGGTTACATCAGTTCACGGCGAGGACATATCTCAGTGGTCAACAGGCTAGGTCTGGAAACAGCGTCATGTGAGTGCTATGCAGTAGTCAAAAAAGAGATGGGCAGGCTGCTGGCTGATGTCAAACATGGGCGGGACGCATAATGTTCAATAAAACCCGTGAGCCCGGAAGTGTGGTTGATTTCGCTGCGGACGAAAACCAGAACGATGCCTTGCTGAAAACAGCAGCTTTGCAAAATGCCATTTTTAACAGTGCCAATTTCTCAAGTATTGCCACCGATGAGAAAGGTGTCATACAGATTTTCAACATCGGCGCCGAGCGTATGCTTGGATATCCTGCAACTGACGTCGTCGACATAATGACACCGTCGGATATTTCGGATCGCCGGGAAATTGTCGCTCGTGCAAATATACTCAGTGCCGAATTCGGGATTACCATCAAACCCGGATTTGAGGCATTGGTGTTTAAAGCATCGCGCGGTATTGAAGATATTTATGAACTGACCTATATAAGGAAAGACAAAAAACGATTGCCGGCGATAGTATCTGTCACCGCATTGCGAGACGTCAGTAACGATATTATTGGTTATTTACTGATAGGTACAGACAATACCGCGCGCAAAGAGATCGAAGCCGAGCGCCGCCAGGTTGAGACCGAATTGCAACTTGCCATGGCTGCAGCAGAAAAAGCCAACCTTGCAAAGTCGGAGTTCCTGTCCAGTATGAGCCACGAACTGCGCACGCCGTTAAGTGCAATTCTTGGTTTTGCCCAATTGATGGAAACCGGTTCTCCTCCACCCAGTGCTGCGCAGCAGCGCAGTATCGGCCAGATTCTGAAGGCAGGATGGTATCTGCTGGATCTGATCAATGAGATTCTGGATCTGGCTTTGGTGGAATCTGGAAAATTATCACTTTCGATCGAGCCGGTTGCATTGGCCAGCGTGATGCTCGAATGCCAGACCATGATAGAGCAGCAGGCCAAACAGAGGGAAATTGCAGTGTCTTTTCCCGGCGACGATATGCCTGAGTTCATTCAGGCAGACCGTACCCGTTTAAAACAGATTCTGATCAATCTGTTGTCCAATGCCATCAAGTACAATCGCACAGGCGGTATGGTTTCGGTCAGCTGCACTGAGAATGATTCCGGGCGTGTCAGAATCAGCGTTGAGGATGGTGGGGAGGGGTTGTCTGAGATCCAGATTGCCCAGTTGTTCCAGCCATTCAATCGTTTGGGTCAGGAGCTGACAGCGGTAGAGGGTACCGGTATTGGTCTTGTAATGGCCAAACGTTTGATAGAGCTGATGGGCGGAGAAATCGGCGTCCATAGCGTGGTGGGCGAGGGCAGTCGATTCTGGATTGAACTGGATCAGGGTATGGAACCTCAGTTGCTGGCGCCAGTAGATATCCCGCTTCTGAAATCGCGCGATGAACCCGATATGCGGCCTTACACGCTGCTTTATGTCGAGGATAATCCCGC
This sequence comes from Pseudohongiella sp., assembly GCA_030651695.1. Taxonomy (GTDB): domain Bacteria; phylum Pseudomonadota; class Gammaproteobacteria; order Pseudomonadales; family Pseudohongiellaceae; genus Pseudohongiella. Next base: position 294,280 of record JAUSCD010000005.1, read on the forward strand.
GAATCTGATGCTGGTAGAGGATCTGATCTCGCGTCGGCCTGACATCAGACTGGTGAGTGCAACGGATGGCATTTCCGGTGTGGAGATGGCTTTGTCGGTGATACCTGATCTCATCCTGATGGATATCAACTTGCCTGGTATCAATGGGCTTCGGGTCCTGGAGATTCTCGCCGCCGATTCCAGGACTACAGCTATTCCGGTTGTTGCCCTGAGCGCGAACGCAATGCCCAGAGATATCGAAAAAGGCCTGGCGGCAGGTTTCTTTCGATATCTCACCAAACCAATAAGAGTTACCGAGTTTATGGACACGCTTGATATAGCGTTGGAATTTGCAGACTCAAAGAAAAAATGAGATTGTTCCGGACATAAAAAAAGAGGCCAAAGGCCTCTTTTTTTATGTCCGGCTAATCAGAGAACCAGCGTTGAACACGGATACTGTCCGTGCTCAACTCCAGTGGTCTGATTATCGTGGACGCGAACCAGTCACTTCTACTTCTACGCGACGGTCAGGTGCCAGACAGGCAATCAGCTGAGCGCGTGGGAGTTGGTTGCCACACTGGGCCATTGTAGTAACAGGCTCTGCACCATTTACGCCACGTGTGCTGATTTTCGCAGCCGGAATGCGCGCTGAACTGACCAGGTAATCACGTACTGCTGTCGCACGACGATTTGACAGCGCCAGGTTATAGCTCTGTGAACCAATACGGTCGGTATGGCCAGTCACAACGATAGTGTCGTAATCAACACCGCGAAGATCTGCAGCCAGTTTGTCCAGTTCTGCACGACCTGCCGGAGTAACGGCAGCGCTGTCAAAGCCGAACAGCGAGTCAGCAGAGATGGTTACACGAACCGGTGCTGGCGTTGGCGGTGGTGTTGGAGCCGGTGCCGGAGCAGGCGCTGGTGCTGCTGAAACCGGTGCCCTGACTGGTTCAGCGACTGCTTGCTGACCAAAACGGTACACTACGCCAACCGAGTACATGTCGACATCGCTGTCGCGGAACATCACGTCATCAATATCGTAACGCTCAGCTTCAACTCGCATTGCAACGTTTGGTGTGAAGTCATACTGCAAACCGGCGCCAAATTTGTGGCTGGATTCGCGATCACTGGTTCCAAAAGGTACAACGGTTACATCGCCGTAACCGCGGTAGCTGTCTTTGCTCTGGTAACGGGTTGCACCGATACGGCCGAACGCAGACAGTTTTTCATTCAAAGGCAGGAAACCTACCAGGTCGATATTCAGACCGCGCAGTTTGGTGTCAGCTGTGAAAACTGCTGAAGAGTTCGGTACTGCAGAACGATTCATAAACGTTTTGTAGCTGAATTCGCCAAGGTCAAAATAGCCAGCTTCAAGAGCAAAAATGCTGTTGAACTGGTAACCACTGAAAACTTTGAATGCAGTGTCTTTGTCATGCTTGGTCAGGCGCAGATTTGTGAAGCCATTAGCGCGTTGACGCGCAACAATGCCATCGTTATCCATATCGGCATGTGCTTCGCCGATATTGCCACCGAAGTACCAGCCCGGCTCAGCGGCCGTAACAACCTGGCTGCCGGCTAGCGTCAAGGCTAACAAGCCGATTTTTACTGGTGTGCTTGTGCGGGCAAGCTTGATTCGTGCGATTCCATTTTTCATGTATTACTCCAGAATTTAAGGTCTAACGTATTATTTGATAGATCGTAGGTACAGCCCTTGATGAGCTGGGAAGAAGATTGAGCCACGCTGCTATTATTTTAGTTCATGTATCTTAGTTCATGATTTGCAGTCAGTGCTTGCTCCAACGGCGCGATTGTCCTCGCTTTAAGGTAATAGAACTGTGCGTTTGCGCACAAAGAAAATGAATGAACTGTTTTACTCTTGCCAACACGCTTAAGTCGCGTTTCATAGATTTTCAATGGACTGTTAATAACTCTGGTGACGAGGTTTGAAATGAAAGATACAAAATTGGTAGGCATAGTTCTCCTTGTGGCTGGTGTCATCATGTTGTTTTTTGGCTGGCAGTCATCTGAGTCTCTCGGTGATCAGCTGACAGAGGCGCTGACTGGCCGATTCACCGACGAAACCATGTTTTTCATCATTGGTGGTGCGATAGCTGCGGTTGCCGGCCTGTACCTGACGTTGCGAGGCCGGTAAAAGGTTTCCTGCTCTCCCCCTTTTAGAGTGCGCTGACGCACAGATGCGCCTGTAAAACCTGAGCACACTGTTCTGGTCAATACCGGCGCGTTCATAAGGAGAAACTAAGATGTTGGAAACTATCGCAGTCATATTATTGGTGCTCTGGTTGTTAGGGCTTGTCTCATCTACCAGTCTTGGCGGTTTTATCCATGTGTTGCTGGTAATCGCGATTGTAGTCATCCTGATTCGTGTGATTCAGGGCCGGCGGTTGTAATACCTGCCTCGTATACGCACCCTATAAGTCAGCAAATACAGGGGGTTAGCGAATTGTGATGTTGCCGTTGACAACGGTCGCGCGCATTCCTGCCCCCCAAGCCTGCAAAACTCCGTTTTCCGATTTGATCACCACTTGCTGGTGCGCAACAGCGCGCCGGCCAACAGGCTTTTATGCCTCTGACATCTCTGTAACGGACGAGCTTCAGCTTTATTCCTTGCGGCAGCGACTAAAAACCAGGCTGAAATTCAGCTTTTACGGCTATTAACGCTGCAGGATATCCGGCGGCAATTTCATAGCAGGCGCCAAAGTGGTATGATTCGCCCCACTTTTTTCCAGCACGCCGCCTCGCGGGCATGCCTTCACCCCACTTTGAAACGTTCACGTATTGGGAGCACAGGAATCACTATGGCAGTCGACAGCTCAAAGATCATTTACACCGAAACCGATGAAGCGCCACGTCTGGCAACGTATTCACTACTGCCCATCATTCAGGCGTTTACCAAGGCTGCCGGTGTTTCAGTAGAAACCCGCGATATATCCCTGGCCGGTCGCATCATTGCCAATTTCCCTGAATACCTGAAGCCGGAGCAGCGAATCGGCGACGCATTGACTGAGTTGGGCGATCTGGCCAATACACCTGAAGCCAACATCATCAAGCTGCCAAATATCAGTGCTTCCATTCCGCAACTGATCTCCGCTGTCAAAGAGCTTCAGGCCCAGGGTTATGCGCTGCCTGACTATCCGATTGATGCAAAGTCAGATGAAGACAAAGAGGTCAGGTCACGCTACGACAAGATAAAGGGTTCTGCCGTAAATCCGGTGCTGCGTGAAGGAAACTCCGACCGTCGTGCGCCGCCATCGGTAAAAAACTATGCCAAAAAGCATCCGCACAAGATGGGCAAGTGGTCCTCGGATTCAAAGACTCACGTTGCGCACATGAGCGAGGGTGATTTCTACGGCAGTGAACTGTCAAAAACTTTTGATCAAGCCGACGATCTGAAGGTTGTTCTGAAGACTGCAGCGGGCGAACAAGTACTGAAACAATCAATCAAAGTGCTTGCCGGAGAAGTGATTGATGCTGCCAGCATGAGCGCTGCCAAATTGCAGGCATTTTTTGAGCAGCAAACTGCTGCGGCAAAAAAAGAAGGCATATTACTGTCTTTGCACCTGAAAGCGACCATGATGAAAGTCTCAGACCCCATCATGTTTGGAATCGCCGTAAAAGTGTTCTTCAAATCTGTATTTGATAAGCACTCAGAAACTTTCAAGTCGCTGGGAGTTGATGTCAGTAACGGATTTGGTGATGTGATTGCAAAAATTGCTGATTTGCCAGCTGACAAGCGCGCAGAAATCGAAGCCGATATTCAGGCCGCTTATGCCGAGCAGCCGGAACTGGCGATGGTGAATTCCGATAAAGGCATTACCAATCTGCATGTGCCCAGTGATGTCATCATTGATGCATCGATGCCAGCGATGATCCGTGATTCCGGAAAAATGTGGGACCGTAAAGGTGAGCGTAAGGATACCAAGGCGATGGTGCCGGATCGTTGTTACGCCGGTGTTTATCAGGAAACCATCAAGTTCTGCCGTGAACACGGTGCATTTGACCCCTCTACTATGGGCACATGTCCGAACGTTGGTCTGATGGCGCAAAAAGCAGAAGAATACGGCTCACACGATAAAACTTTCGAGATTCCTGCAGCAGGTACTGTTGTTGTGCTCAACAAAGCGGGCGAAACAGTATTCTCACACGATGTGAAGCAAGGTGACATCTGGCGTATGTGCCAGGTCAAAGACGCGCCTATCCGCGACTGGGTCAAACTGGCGGTCTCGCGCTCACGTCTGAGCGGTATGCCTGCAGTGTTCTGGCTGGACAGCTACCGTGCGCACGACAACGAGCTGATCACAAAAGTCCGGGCCTACCTGAAGGATCACGATACCTCGGGTCTGGATATTCAGATCATGTCGCCGGAAGATGCAACCCGCCACACACTGCTTCGTATGAAAGCCGGTCAGGACACAATTTCGGTGACCGGTAATGTGTTGCGCGACTACCTCACCGATTTGTTCCCGATTCTGGAATTGGGTACGTCGGCAAAAATGTTGTCGATTGTTCCGTTGATGAATGGCGGCGGTCTGTTTGAGACCGGTGCAGGTGGTTCTGCTCCCAAACACGTCCAGCAATTTGTGGAAGAGAACTACCTGCGCTGGGATTCGCTCGGAGAATTCCTGGCATTGGCCGCGTCGCTTGAGCATCTGGCTCAGACTACCGGCAACACCCGTGCCCAGATTCTTGCCGACACACTGGATCAGGCAACAGCCAAATTCCTCGACGAAGACAAGTCTCCATCACGCGCAGTTGGTGGTATCGACAACCGTGGCAGCCACTTCTATCTTTGCATGTACTGGGCGGAAGCGCTCGGTGCACAAACTAAAGACGCGGAACTGGCCAAGCGTTTTGGTGAGCTGGCGCAATTCCTGAACAGCAATGAAACCAAAATTGTTGACGAACTGATTGCAGTGCAGGGCAAACCGGTTGAGATCGGCGGGTACTTCCAGCCGAATGCTGAGCTGGTGTCCAAGGCTATGCGTCCGTCTGCAACACTGAACAGCGCGCTTGCCAGCCTGTAATATGCTGCAGACTGTTTGTTATTAAAAAACCGGAGCCTTGGTGCTCCGGTTTTTTTTTGAGTTACTATGGCGCCAGACTGTGGCAACAGGCTACGACACCAGATTGTGTTTACCGTTCGCTGAGCTTGCGCCGTTTACTGACCCAAGGAAAAGTTAAATGACCCGTTTGATCAAGGTATTGCTGACTCTGGTGTTAATTGTGGCACTCGCTGCTGTCTATGTGCTGAACCCCAATCTGCCCGAGCCAACCGGCGCCAACGGCGCTGCGTTATATCAGGCCGGGGATCTGGGCATGGCTGGTGAGGTGATCACCCTGACTGATCGCACCCGCGCAACGATGGCTAACGGAGAGTTTGCGGGGCAGGCATTCCGCGAACTGGATGGCGAGATATGGTTTCCGGAAAATCGTGAACAGGGACCTTATCCACTGATTTTATACAGCCACGGTTTTATGTCGTCGGTGAACGAAGCGGATTATCTCGTAGAGTTTCTGGTTCCCAAAGGTTACGTGGTTGCCGCTGTCAATTACCCGCTCAGCAGCGGTGGAGCACCCGGCGGCCCGACTGTTAACGACGTAGTCAATCAGCCGGGCGATGTCAGTTTTGTGCTCGACAATTTGCTCTCTCGCAACAATACAGAAGGCGACAGTCTGTACGGTATGATCGATCCCGCCCGCATTGCGGCAGCCGGACTGTCATTGGGCGGACTGACATCCCAACTGGTGGCTTTCCACCGTGATGTCAGGGACCCTCGAATTTCTGCAGCGGCATCCATAGCCGGTCCGGCTGTTTTTCTAACCCCTCAGTTTTTCAGCACCAGCGCCATGCCATTTATGATGATCGCCGGCAGCCTTGATGCCATCATCCCTTATGAAGCGCATGCAGCACCGATTCCGGACAAGGCACCGCATTCGCTCCTGGTCACTCTGGAAGGTGGGACACATGTTGGTTTTGCCGGGGTTGCCAGTACCTTTATGCGCTGGTTCAGGCATCCCGACAAACTGGTTTGTCCAATGTTACTACGCGGACTTGAAAACGGTGATGAGTCTGCAGCGGCCATGATGCCGCCTGATGCCGGTATAGGCATCTCCTCCGGGCAGGTTGCTGCCTGCACCATGACTGAGTTTGAGCGCGCAATGCGGCCTGGTGAACAACAGATGTTGACCCGGTTGGCCATGTACGCGTTTCTGGAAAGCGTTTTTGCGCAGGATCCGGCGCGACGGGCGCAGATGAGGGCTTATCTGACTGTTGATTTGGCGAGGGAGCAGTCGTCGGTGACTGTGGTTATGGGGACGGAGGATGACAGGTAAGGGCACATCTGTTATTGAGAGAGACCGTGTGCTGATTACGGTTCAGGCGCGGTTTTCATAAAGGCGCCAGGTCTTTGTATTTTTTATATGTCCTCTTAATTCTTCCGTTTGCGAATCTGCGAAACAGAATTGAGTAACTTCAATAACCTGAGCGTCACTCATAATTCATCGTGCTTTTTAGCGCTACCCCGGGATTTCTCAACCGGATACTTCAGCTCATTCAGGCGGATTTTTGCCATCACAATGTCTTTCACGTCCAGCTGACAGGCATCGGCCAACAGAAATGCATAGGCAAACACATCAGCCAGCTCCTCTTTGATTTTGTTTAAGTCAGCATCTGCGGGCTGCTTCCATAAAAAAGCCTCGAGTAATTCAGAGGCTTCGATGCTCAGTGCCAGCGACAGGTCTTTGGGGTTGTGGAACTGCTGCCAGTCGCGTTCATCCCGGAACTTCTTCAGTGCATCAATGATTTCGTTCATGGTATTGGTAAGTGTCTCTCCGAACTGTTTGCAAGCCGCCGTGGCGGTATGATTTCACGTACGCAACAGGCAGGCAACATCCGCCGTGCGGACCCGGACGTATCAGATACATCAAAACCCCTGAGTTATGCCGATGAACACAAAAATCTGCGGCGGCCTGCTGGCCTTGTTGCTGATCGTTAACTGGACAACTGTTATGGCCATTGAAGAACCCAAATATTCAGTTGTCAGCCGCGTTGGCGATGTCGAGTTCCGCCTGTACACGTCGTATCTGTTGGCTGAAACCCTGGTGGCGGGCGAAACCAGTCAGCAGCGGGCCGCCAACACGGGATTCAGACGATTGTTTGCTTACATCTCTGGCGACAACGCGGTGCAGAGTAAAATCGCGATGACGGCGCCTGTGCAACAGAAACCGGCTTCACAAAAGATCGCGATGACAGCGCCTGTACAACAGACGCCCTCAGATGAAGGCTGGTTGATTGCGTTTGTGGTACCCAGTGAGTTTGATCAGGATACCGTGCCGCAGCCAACCAACCCTGAGGTGATGATCCGCGTGGTGCCAGAACAGTTGATGGCGGTGCTCACTTACTCGGGGCGCTGGACTGAAAACAACCAGAGCGAACACAGGCAATCATTACTGAAAACACTGGCAGCTGCCGGCGTTGAAGTGGTGGGTGAGCCTGTTTCAGCGGCTTATAACTCGCCGTTTACGCTGCCATTTATGCGGCGTAATGAAGTGATGGTGGAAGTGACCAAGGCGCTTTGAGGCGTCTGAATTACTCCTCTACTACTCCGCCTCCTCAGCCTCCAGCCGGCGCGCACCTGCCAGTATTCCCGGCATCGCATAATTGCCCTCATGGCAGGCGTACTCATACATCGGGCCTTCACTGGCGTGAAAACTCAGTTCTGCTGTCCAGGGCTGGGTGTAGAGATTGTTATCCTCCACGGTAAACTGATACACAATTTCGGTATCAGAGTAGCGGCTGAAACGCTCGGTGATTTTGCCATCCGACGTAATTGGCACCGCGCTTTGCTCCATCTGCTGCGGATTGATGTTGACGGTTTCCACAACCAGTTCACCGTTTTCATACCAGCCGCGAGAGTCACCAAACCATTGCTGCAGGGCGGCCGGTCGCAGATTGGCGCGGGCGGTGGCGGCATCCGGGTAGATCGGCACAATGCGCGCGTCATGCACCATTTCCACTTCAATCACCACGTAATCGTCAGTCTGCACAAAACGATAGGTACTGTTATAAAGCGTGCCCATCATGCCCGGGCCGGCGGTGTTGCCAAAACCCAGCAGACAGCGTTCGGCCAGTGGCATCGCCTCCGGGCCGGACATATCACCTATGCCGGTGGCATAACGCACACCGAAGTTGCGACGCTGAAAGTCAGCGCGCGGTGTCTCCAGATGCGGGATCTGACCATTTTCAGGGTCGATGATGTACGAACTGCGCAGCTCGCCTTTGACCCTGGCCAGCGAAGAACCCGGATCAATCCAGAAGTCGTTGTAGGCACGCAGGCCAAAATCGTCACTGCCGGCCGCCGGTGGCGCGACGCTATCAGCATCCGCTGGCGTTGTTGCCTCGAACTCTCCGACAGGTAAACCAGCAACACTGGTGTTGGCGATGATCTGCTGAGCTTGTTGAGCGGTGACGACAAGTGAGTCCACGTTTGCGGGGCGGGTCAGTCGTGTGAGTGCCGCATTGGTCCAGACGCCGCCAAGGTCGGGACGTTCACTCACCTGTGCCCAGCCTGATGTGCTGGCAATGGCCAGCGATAAAGCCATTGAAGTGGATGTATACAGCAGTGCTCTGGCGTTAAACATGGTGGATCTCCCAATAATTATTGTGATGTGGAGGCGTTCATGTGCAGGCTTGATGCAATGTAGCTTTGCCGGGGAGTCAATGTAAAGTGGGTCGGACATTCCAGTACATGGCCTTCGACATAAACACGCCTTTTGCCTATGATGCAATTGTTGGCCGCTTATCAGAACAGTGAAGCATCACTCTGAAGTTTTCCGCGTCGGTCCGAATGACCCCGGATCATAATTTGTCTGTCCATTCCACGGCATCACCAGAATGCGCACGGAGTCCAACATGAACAAACCAATAATCGTTTTCGGCGCCACCAGTTTTGTCGGCCAGATACTCTGTCGTTACCTGCATGAGCTCAATCACGACGGCACGCTGAACTGGTTGATGGCTGCCCGCTCGGAAGAAAAACTCAAGCGCCTGCAACTGGAGCTCGGTGGACCACATGTCCCCGGCTACCGATTGGCTGATGCCGCCAACGAGACGCAGCTACGTGCCTTGTGTGATGAGGCAGGAGTCATCATTTCCACCGTCGGGCCTTATGCGCTTTATGGCGGGGCGTTGGTCAAAGTCTGCGCAGAAACTGGCACGGATTATTGTGACCTCGCCGGTGAAACGCAGTGGATCCGGCGCATGATTGATCGCTACGAAACAAAGGCGCGTGAAAGCGGGGCTCGTATTGTTCACTGCTGCGGCTTTGACTCCATCCCCTCCGATCTGGGCGTATGGTTTTTGCAGCAGCAGGCGCAGCAACAGTTGGGCACCCACTGCTGGCACGTCAAAATGCGCGTGAGAAAATTCAAAGGAGGTTTCTCCGGCGGCACGGTGGCCAGCATGATGAACGTCGCCAAAGAAGCCGTCAGCGACCCGGCGCTGCGCCGCGAATTGGCTGACCCTTATTCACTGTGTCCGCCAGACAGCAAACCTGAGGTTCGACAGCCCAAAATCACCGCCGCCATGGACGACGATGTAGACAGCTGGATTGCCCCATTTGTGATGGAAGCAATCAACACTCGCGTGGTGCACCGCTCCAATGCGCTGCTCAGGCATCCATGGGGTCAGGACTTCCTTTATGACGAAGCGGTGATGACTGGAGCGGACTCTTATGGCTACAAGGACAAGGGCGAGCTCCGCGCCAGGCTCACTGCGTTCGGACAGCCTCTGACGATGCTGGGCCTGGCCCTGCCGCCAACACGCTGGCTGATGAGTCAATTTTTACCCAAACCCGGCGAGGGCCCGAGCCCGGAGATGCAACAAACCGGGTTTTTTGATCTGGTGTTTGTGGGCCGCACCAGCGACGGCCGCACTGTGCGCACAACCCTGTATGGCGAGCGCGATCCGGGTTACGGCGCGACTGCGAGAATGCTGGGTCAGGCCGCGCTGTGTTTGCGTGATGATGTCAGTAAAGAGGACAGGCCAGGTGGCTTCTGGACGCCGGCTTCGGCGTTGGCTGAGCCGTTGATTGTGCGGTTGGAGAAGGATGCTGGCCTGTCATTCAAGATCGCCGAATCGAATTGACGGGATTAGATTACGTTATGCTGCCGGTTTGACATGGAGTTGTAACCCTAGTGCTTTAGCAACTTTCAATACAGTGCTTAACTGAGGGTTACCTCCTGCTGAAAGCGCCTTGTAGAGGCTTTCACGCCCCAAGCCTGTCTCTCGCGACAGTTCTGCCATACCTTTTGCCCGGGCAATATCACCGAGCGCCATTGCGATAAAAGCAGCGTCCCCGTCACTTTCCTCGATGGCAGCTTCCAGATAAGCAGCCATTTCTTCGCGGGTGCGAAGATGCTTTGCAACGTCATAATCATGAAGTTTAGTTGTCATTGCGTGGCTCCAAGCCTTTTGCTTTTCCGCTTATATCCTTTAAGCGATCCAGCCACGTGGTGAACTGGATGGTGGTTTGAATCCTTTTCATACAATCATAGTATCTCATGGGATACGGTTTGCAAGGCCAATTTAAGCCCCAACGGAAAAGCCGGCCTTACAGGGACACTGACCGCTCCCCAAACTGGACAACCCCCGGCCCAGACGATACTTTTGTGCTTTGTTTCCCCCTTTGCACTTACCCTGACCGGATCGTCCGATGAAACCAGCTACCGCGTTATCCTCGCTTGTCCTCACACTCTTGTTCACCGCTCCAACTCTTAACCCGGTCCTGGCCCAGGCGCCCGTCCATATCCCGGAGTCCAGTCCGGCCCGCAATCATCCGCTGCCGACCCTGCGGGAGCAGGCCGCGGAGCAGCAGGCGTGGCTCGAAGCGCGTCTCAATCGTGTACTACCTGAGCTCATGAAGGAGTATGGCGTCCACATGTGGATACTCTCGATGCGGGAGTACGGAGAGGATCCCGTGTTCTGGTCGATCACATCGCCCACCACCTTCGCGGCCCGTCGCCGCTCCATCTACGTGATGACACTGCAGCCAGACGGCACGCTCGAGCGGCTTGCGCTTGGCGGCACCAGCCAGGGCGGAGTGTTCGAGGCTTACCGCTCGACCCGGCCGGCGCCGACGCAGGCCACCAGCGAACTCGTCGGCGACGAGCAGTGGCAGCTGCTGCGTGAACTGATTGAAGACCGCAACCCGCGCAACATCGCACTCAACATCGACTCTGAGTGGGCCTTTGCGGACGGCTTGCACTCAGGCGAGCGTGAAGCGCTGGAGCAAGCACTTGGCCCCTATGTCGGGCGCGTTGTGCGCGAGCCGCGTCTGGCGGTGAATTACATCGGGCTGCGCGTCCCGGAAATGATGCCGCGTTACCGCAAGATCATGGAGAGTGTGCATGCACTCATCTCGCAGGCGTTCTCAAACGCCGTCATCACACCCGGCGAAACCACCACCGACGACGTGATCTGGTGGCTGCGCCAGCGCACGCAGGAACTCGGGTACACGGCGTGGTTCCACCCCTCCGTGGATGTGTCGCGCCAGGGCGAGGGCCGCATCAGCGGAAATGCCGTCATCCAACCAGGTGATCTGCTGTGGACAGACTTCGGCCTGGTTGCCATGAACCTGCATACCGACACCCAGCATCTGGGTTACGTGCTGAAACCCGGAGAGACCCAAGCGCCGGCGGGGCTGCAGCAGTGTATTGCGGATTCAAACCGCATGCAGGATCTGCTGCTCGAAGAGATGGAGCCGGGTCGCACCGGTAATGAAATCCTCGCAGCGACGCTGGCACGCATGAGTTCTGAGGGCATCACTGGTACCGTCTACACGCACCCCATCGGTGACCACGGACACGGTGCCGGCCCGCTTATCGGTCGCTGGGATGCACAGGAAGGTGTGCCAATCAGAGGCGACGAAGTGTTATTGCCGTCGACCTGGCACTCTATCGAATTACAAGCCACGCGCGCTATCCCGGAGTGGGGCGGTGAACAGGCCAACTGCCGGCAGGAGGAAGAGGCTTATCTGGACGCCGATGGTCAGCGTCACTGGGTGTACCGACGGCAGACGGAGTTCCATCTGGTTTGGTGAGCGCTGGCCAATGAGCCGAATAAAGTCCATAATCGGCTCATATTCTGATCCAAATACACGGATTATTCGGCTCATGTACATCTGGCAGCAACCCGACTGGCCCGGTTTTTACTGGGATGAGACCACCCTCAAGCCCAAAACGGACGCCGTGCGTCTGTTACAAGGTCGCTTGCTGGGACGCACTGAGTCCGCCCCCGAGCACACCGATCTGGACGTGGAGATGGATGCGCTTATCCAGAATGCCATCCGCACCAGTGAGATAGAGGGCGAACACCTGGACGCTGGCTCCGTGCGCTCCTCGGTGGCGCGGCAGCTTGGTCTGGAGCGCGCCGGGGTGTCAGCAAAGACAACACCGGAGACCGAATCGCTGGTCGCACTGCTTGTGCAAGCCACACATCGCCCTGACGAACCCCTGTCCCGCGAGCAGCTTTGCCAGTGGCAGTCGATGTTGTTTCCCGAACCGCGTCTGTTTTCCAAAATTCGTATCGGAGCGCTGCGAGGAGAACAACCCATGCAGGTGGTGTCGGGCCGGATCGATCGCCCCAGAGTTCACTTTGAAGCACCGCCGCGAGATGGTCTTGAGGCCGGACTGGACTCATTTACTCAATGGTTCAATCATCCGCCTGTGGGTCTGGACCCGCTGCTGCGTGCTGGCATCGCCCACCTGTGGCTGATCACCTTGCATCCCTTTGATGATGGTAACGGTCGTGTGGCCCGAGCTGTGACCGACAGGGCGCTGGCCCAGGCTGAGCGGCGATCAGTACGCTTCTACTCACTCAGTGCCGCCATCATGGCCCGGCGCCAGACCTACTACGATTGCCTCGAACAGACCCAGCGTGGTGACCTGGATATTACCCGCTGGCTGTCCTGGTTTCTGGACACATTGGAAGAGGCGCTGCAGCAAGCCATGTTGCGTCTGGATCGGGTGCTGGTGAAAACCCGCTTCTGGCAAAAACAGTCGATGACGGCGCTGAATGAAAGACAGATCAAGGTACTGAACCGCCTGCTTGATACGGCGGGTGAGGCGTTTGAACAGGGTATAACGGCCAGTAAATACCAGTCCCTGACCGAGGTCAGCAAGGCGACCGCAACGCGGGATCTGACAGAGCTTTTGGATAAAGGGTGTTTGCAAAAACTGCCGGGTGGCGGGCGCAGTACCCGGTATGTGTTAATGGGAGAAACATCATGAAGCAACTCGACATTTTCGTCGCAAACACATTGACCTACTGCGGCACCTTGCCCCTGATCGGGTCGGTCATCATTCTTTTTTTCCCCATGGCAGTGCCCATGGCGGGACTGGACGGTGCGTTCATCGCCAGCACCTACAGCGCAGTCATTATCTCGTTCCTGTGTGGTATTCACTGGGCCGCTTATCTTTTTTTCGCGGAAAAATGCCCGCGCAATTTACTGGTTAGCAGCAATGTTGTTGCGCTGCTGGCGTGGGTGTCGTTGCTGACCAGCAACCAGTTAACAACAACGCTGATACAGGTTTTGTGTTTTTTGTATCTGCTCGCTCTGGATTTAAAGTTGCGCGATACCGGCATATTTGCTGATTGGTTTTTTCGCTTGCGGCGCAACGCCACCATCGTTGTTGTGCTTTGTCTGGTGATAATCGCTGTAATTGCTTGAGGAAGGGCTTAGGAAGCAGCGTCGTCCCGATTCCCCTCGATATATTCCGCCCCCATTTTTTCTTGTTGATTTCAGCCCGCGCGCGCCGCGGAGTCCGCTGCTCCATGACGTGGGTCAAAGTCTTGGAGGGCGTCCGGGCGCATAATAATTCAAGGTGGCGGGTGTCGGCACCGATTATGAATTAACTGAAAGTGAGGCAAAAATGATCAAGTACGTGGCCGGAGATATTCTGCTCAGTAAGGCAGGGATGATTGCTCATGGAGTGGCGCCTAATGATGACTTCGCGCAGGGGCTGGCACTGTCGATGCGCGAGAACTGGCCTTCCATGTACAAGGATTTTCGTCACTATTGCCAGACCACCCATCCCAAGGCAGGTGAACTCTGGCTCTGGAGTGGCGTCGGCGGTATCCGTGTGGCAAACCTGATGACGCAAGAGGCCGCCTATGGTCACGGCGAGAAACCGGGCAAGGCAACACTGCCTAATGTGCGACATTGTCTGAAGGCGCTGCACCAACTGGTGACGCAGGAAGGTGTGACGTCGCTGGCCATTCCACGGCTGGCTACCGGGGTTGGTGGTCTGAGCTGGGACGAGGTCAAGCCGCTTGTTGAAGAGCATTTGGGTAGCCTCCCCAATACCACGGTATATGTCTATGAGACTTACGTGGCCGGGCAGGCTGCTGAGGGTTGATGGCATCAAGCATTGGGCAAGCGCCATGAAAAAACCACCAGCCACAGCGTGTTAACAATAATCTGAGACTTCTGCGCCATGCCCACCGAGCCCAGATCGTAGTCTGTCTGCCCATTCCACACGAGCAGCAGGAACAAGGCAGTGCTCAGCAAGGCGCAGACAAGGGTGAACGTCCACAGTGGCTCATTGCGATGCAATAAGGCCCGCAGCAGCAGGAATATGGGAAACAGTCCCAATTGCAGTGCTGCGCCTGCGTTGTGCGGCAGCCTGATCTGGTAAGGAAAGATCGCCACCAGCACGATGCCAATTGCTGCCACCATCAGCACCGCCACAGTCAGCACATCGCCAACGGACCGCCGCCTTTGATAAAGGCGAAACGCGACCAACATTTGCGTGCCGGCGATGGAAAAGAAACCCAGCGTCAACACCCACCCGGCCGGCCCAACGGCGTAAATGCTCAGGGTTCTGTGCAACAGGGACAGGTCGTCGCGAACAATGTGTACCAGCACAAAGGCAAAACAGAAAAAAAGTGCGCCGGCTACTGCCAGGTTCCGGTATAGCGGGGATGAGCTTGGGTTGTTGGTGGTCATTGATTTATTCCGTACCTGTTTTCATAAGGGCGGGTTTATAGTGTTCCTTATGAATTACGAGATGTCTACGCTAGGCATAAGCAAGCGGGGACGTGCACTGCAGGTCAGACACAACAACAAGGTTGCAGCAAGATGGCGCTAGTGCGGCGGGGATTTCTGACGATACTGCTTAACAGCATGCGTGATCTGCTGCCCATTATCCTGGTGGTGGCGTTTTTCCAACTTATTGTGATTGGTCAGCCATTGCCCGATGCCACCTCGTTGTTACTGGGCATTGTGTTTGTGGTGCTTGGCCTGGCTCTGTTCGTTTATGGCCTGGATATCAGCCTGTTCCCGCTCGGTGAGAGCATGGCGCACAATTTTGCCAAGAAAGGTAATCTGGTCTGGCTGCTGCTGTTTGGTTTCTGCCTGGGGTTTGCTACCACCATTGCCGAGCCTGCGCTGATTGCCATTGCTGGCGAGGCCGCCACCATTGCGGCCTTGGAGGGTCAGATCGAAAACAGCGAGGCCGCCATGGCCACTTACGCCTTGCGCCTGCGTCTGGTAGTTGCTGCTGCAGTAGGCACGGCGATTGTGCTGGGTATCTTCCGCATCATTAAAGGCTGGCCTTTGCATTATCTGATCATTGGTGGGTACACCGTGGTGATCATGATGACTGGTTTTGCACCGCCGGAAATCATCGGTATAGCCTATGATGCCGGCGGAGTCACCACCTCCACCATCACCGTGCCACTGGTCACTGCACTGGGTATCGGGCTGGCCATGTCCATTGAAGGGCGCAACCCCGCCATCGACGGTTTTGGGTTGATTGCGTTTGCTTCACTGATGCCGATGATTTTTGTCATTCTGTACGGGGTGCTGATGTGAGCGAGCTGCTGCAGTCATTCTTGGGTACCACCTTATCCACGCTACGCGATGTCGCGCCCATTGCCCTGGTGGTGATTGTTTTTCAACTTTTTGTGCTGCGGCGACGATTGCCCGATGCCGGCACTCTGGTGTTGGGTTTCGGCTGTGTACTGCTGGGCCTGGTGTTTTTTCTGATGGGTCTGGAAACCGCGCTGTTCCCTCTGGGCCGGACAATGGCCGAACAACTGGTGGCACCTGAGTTTCTGGCTTCCATCAACAACAGCGCCGAACCGCTGGTCGGACACTGGCGCGAGTATTACTGGCTGTACCTGTTTGCGTTTGCCATTGGCACCAGCGCGGTCATCGTGGAGCCGGCAGTGATTGCTGTGGCCATGAAAGCCAGTGAGTTATCCGCTGGCGCTATCAACGCCACAGCGTTACGTCTGGTGATAGCGCTGGGTGTTGGCGTAGGGGTGGCACTTGGCACCTTCAGGATTGTCAGTGGCATATCACTGCCCCTGTTCATAGGCGCGGCCTACGCCATCGTTGTGCTGCAGACTTTTTTCACGCCACGCAAAATGATTCCGTTGGCGTATGACTCGGGCGGCGTTTCCACCTCAACCGTTACCGTGCCAATCGTGGTGGCACTGGGGCTGGGTCTGGCCGCCAACATACCGGATCGCAGTCCACTGATAGACGGTTTTGGCATGATCGCTTTTGCCGTGCTGTTCCCGATCATCTCTGTAATGACTTACGCCCAGCTTGCGGCCTGGTGGACACGCCGGGTCAAACGAAACAATGGAGGTAAATGACAATGGCACTCAAACTGATAATAGCGCTGGTTAATGACGATCTCCGTGATCAGGTTCTGCACGCCGCCCGTTCAGCCGGTGCCACCGGCAGCACCGTGATCAACAACGCCCGTGGTGCCGGACTGAAACCCCAGAAAACCTTCTTCGGGCTCGATCTGGTCAGTCAAAGCGACGTGCTGTTGTTTCTGGTCGAAGCCAGTATTGCCCGCAAGGTGCTGGACACTATCAACGAGGTAGGTCATTTCGATACCACATCCGGTACCGGTATGGCTTTTCAGATTGATGTGGAGGATGCAGTGGGTGTGGCGGGGCAGTTGGCTGCGGGAAGCAAACCTTGTTGACGCGGTCAGGTTATCTTGCGGGCCAGCCAATCCAGAATCACACGGTTCACTTCATCGGGTTGTTCCTGTTGAGTCCAGTGACCGCTGTCTTGCACAGTGTGCTTCTCCAGATCCGCAATAAAATCCTCCATGCCATCAGCAGACGCTGGCGGCAGAATCACATCATGTTCTGCGCCGATGTAGAGGCAGGGCACATCAATGGTGTTGCGCGCATTGGCCAGCGCGACGCCCACGCGAACGGCTGAACGATACCAATTCAAGCCACCGGTAAATCCGGTTGCCTCATAGGCGCGGACGTAGTAGTCCACGACTCCCTCGCTGAGAAACGATTCACCCGGCTGAATGCCCTGCTGCAACATGCCCAGAAAATCCATGCGCCGCTCCAGTGAATCTTCCGGCAAACCCGCAAACACGTCCTTGTTCCAGATGCCGCCCCGCGACAGGAAAAAGTCGAATGATTTGCGAACATCAGCCTCCAGCACGGCTTCGGCCCGCCCGGGTTCCTGAAAGGTATTGAAATAGTAATCAGCCGTCCTGACGATCAATGAGGGCTCGCTGCCCTGCACCGGCGGCAGATTGCCCGGTCGGTTGGCAGCGGTGTTCAAACCAATAACACCCAGGCAGCGATCCGGATAAACACGCGGCATAGTCCACACCACAGCGCCACCCCAGTCATGACCCACAAACACCGCTTTGTCGATGCCCTTGGCATCCAGCAGGCCTATCAGATCCGCACAAAAGACATCCATTCCATAATCAGATACATCATCAGAGCCACCGGTGAGCCCGTAACCACGCATATCCGGGACAATGGCGTGAAAACCGGCAGCCGCCACCGGCCCGATCTGATTGCGCCAACTCAGCGCCAGCTCCGGAAAACCATGACAAAACACAACGGCAGGGCCTGTGCCCTGCTCGTACACCGCCATGCGGATGCCGTTGGTGTCGACATAATGCAGGCCCGGCATCATAGGGGCGGGACCCGGACTGGCATTTTGGGCAAACACCGACAGACTGAGTCCGGGGGCACCCAGTCCAGCGTAGAGTCCGGCGCTGACAGCGCCCTGCAAGAAACGACGACGATGGTTGATCATGTCTGGCACCTCTGAATCATGGCTCTGGGGTAGAGACCGGGGGGCATTGTGCAGCCTGTTTTTAATCGTCCATTTGCTGCTTAGCCTAGCGTCCATTTGTTGGTTATACCAGCGTCCATTTGTAGGTTGGCAGCTAACGTTCCCTCAGGTATTGCAGATATCTGGTCGTGCCTATGCTGTTGGCGTCAGGTCCGGGAAGTACCACGGCTCCGCATGTTCCGGAACCTCCCAGCGCAGTGGCGACTTGCTGCTGGTTTCGCTTAACAGGCCCTCGCTCTTTAGCTGGCTCAGGAGTCGCCGTGCAGAGCGTTCTGGCATCGCGCATAACTCTAGCGCTTCAGCGCGGCCAATCTCACCATGTATAAACGCCGTGTAAAGAATCAGGGACGCATTGCTTTTTAACGGCTCGGTGACACCTGACACACGAAAATCATTGCGCGCCTGCACATAACTGTCGATACGTTGGCGCAACCTGGGCAAATCCAGCAACTTGCTCATATAGGTGACCTGGTCAATCGCGGTATCGAGCATGTAATCGCAGAACTGCATCAGGCCCTGCTCCGTCAGCGCACCGCGCCCGTCCAGATTGCCTTGTCGCGGATTGTCCGCCAGTGCCAACAAGCGCTTGTAGCGCGTGGCTGACTTCGCTAACCCCCGGCTCAGACACCACGCCCCATAACTGTCTAATCCGACTGCTTTCAGGGCAGTATCCGTCAGCAATCGTCCTACACGACCATTGCCATCCAAAAAAGGATGTAGCCATTCCAGCCGATGATGCGCCGCCATAATAGCCAGCACTTTGCGGTCACCGCTGTGGCGTCGCGGATGAAAATTGTCACAGAAGGCGGCCATCAGATCTGGCAAGTCTTCGGCAGCAGGCGGCACATGATTTCCAACGCGAACGGCGCGGGTACGCCAGGCGCCGGGCACTACTATGTCCACAATCGTGTTGCGTTCATCCTTGATCTGCCAAAGATTCTCGGGGATTCTTGAATAAAACTGATGATGTACCTGCAGAATAAAGGCAGGGCTGTACAAGGTGTCCAGATCTGGCTGCTGATCCCGTATCCACGCCTGAACAGCCATGTGCGCAAGCGACTCCAGTTGCAGGTCCCGTTTGGCGGGGTCCGCATCGTAGTCCCCGCGCTGGGCAGCGCGAATCTCATGCGGCGGCGTGGCATTGCCTTCAATCAGGTTGGAATAATAGGAATTGATGACTGACATGTGGTGTTCAAGGGTAATCAGCGTTAGCGGGGCCAACTGACCGGCCAAACGTGCCGAAAGCTGAACCAACTGCATTACTTTGTCAGGCAGCTCAGATTGCGCCAGTGCACTGTCGGCGGGAATAAAGGGCGCTAGATCAAAGATTGATGTTGGCATATTGTGTGCTCAAAGCATGACAAGGAGCGTCTTGATTGGCCGGTTTAGTGGCCGTTATTAAAAATAATATCTTTATGATCTTATTACCTTTTAATTTTCAGTAAGGCAAGAAAAAAATTGAATATGGCCGGTTCTTTGGCCGGATGGGGAGTGGTTCGACAATCATGATCTGGCAACCTGCCTGGCTGCAATACGGATCAGGTCCGCTCTCCATGCGTCGCTATGTTAATGTTTACCCCGTGTCCTTAGCACTCGTGAGAGGGAATATCATGGCGTTTACCGCAACAGACCCGATTAAAATGATTTTTGCCGTTCTGCTGCCGCCGGTCGGCGTTTTCATGGAGGTGGGGATAAAATTCCCTTTCTGGCTGAATATCTTGCTGACTGTGCTGGGTTTTATCCCAGGCGTTATTCATGCGTTTTATGTGATTTTGAAGCACTGATTTCTTAATTTCAGCGGATCAAAGTGCGTCAGGGGCGGAGGGCTTGGCTACACGCGTCAGGGCGTCAGCAGCGCCCACTCTACTATCAATTATTGAACGTATCGCACTGATCAACGACGCCATTATCAAACCCTCGTCGGAACCAGCTTACTCGCTGGGCAGAGGTGCCATGAGTGAAGGTCTCCGGGCGAACCGTACCCTGCGACTGTTGTTGCAGCCGGTCGTCACCGATGGCCGCCGCAGCGGTCAGGGCTTCCTCAATGTCACCGGCTTCAACCACACCGATTGTGTTGGCATAGTGGGCCCAAATACCGGCAAAACAGTCGGCTTGTAATTCCTGTGCGACGGATAAACGGTTTGCATCTAGTTCAGAGGCAGTTTGCCGTGCGCGTTGAACATTGGAAGAAATGCCGAGTAACGTCTGCACATGATGACCAACCTCATGGGCGATCACATAGGCCTGGGCAAAGTCGCCCGGCGCATTAAGCTGTCGCTCCAGGTCATCAAAAAAGGCCAGATCAATATAAAGTTGTTGGTCGCCCGGGCAATAAAAGGGTCCCATGGCCGATTGCGCAGAACCACAGGCGGAGTTCACCCGGTCGCGAAACAGCACCAATGTTGGTTCCTGATAAGTGCGACCCATTTCGGTAAACAGTGTGGTCCAGATATCTTCTGTGTCTGCCAGGACAACAGCGACAAACTCACCCATTTCCTGATCTTGTGCACTTAATTCGCGAGGCTGCTGGAGCGTCCCGGGTGAACTGGCCACTTGCAATAAATCGATACCCATAAAACGGGCACCAAAAAAAACCACCACACCCAGCACCAAAATTATGCGCCCGACTTTATTGCCCAGTAAAAACGGCACAACCCTGAACAACATCAAGATACCAGCCCCGCCCGTCCCGGCCGAGGCGCGCATGTTGCGCCGGTCATCCAGGTTCTGACTTTGACGACGACCCTTCCAGCGCATAATGAACATCCTGTGACATGTGAAGTTGAACCATCGCCGGAGGGCGGGCTGTCGCCAGTGAGCTTATCATCGGGCTTTTATGCTCGATGTGCGCTGAGCCACACTCGGCTGCCCCAAAAATGGGTGGTGGGGAATCGCGGGCAGCATAAAATACGTCTTTCCATCACTCGCTCGGGGCTCACTCTGCTAGGAGTCCCGCGTAAAACTCGCTTTGTACAGCTCGGCCTGCAGGTTGACATGCTGATCAATCGCACCCGGCAATCGAAACAGTCGCGGATTTTTGTTGAGTGCGTAGACCCGGTAAAGGCTATAGTTCTCCGCGGCGTCCTTGGAGAAATCCAGCTCATTCGGCGTCACAAAGAACGGCTGATATTTGCCATTGTTCGTAGTTTTAACTTCAATGAAGTGCTCTTCTACTCGACTAGTTTTAGCGTCAATTCGGAAAGAGCGAACATCGAATCCAAGACCATCCCCTCGATCCTTGCTGCTCCATTCAATTTCTTTGGCCAAATCGTTTCGGCCGATTTGTATCAGTGCCCGCTCTTCAAACTGGATAACAAATTCTTCTCCGGATGCGCCCAGTTGACGATTCGCCGCTTCAAGTTGTGGATAATTGCGTATTCGGGCCAGATACTTGCGAGGAGGTCGAGCAATGGCTGGAATTCGCTCAGGCAACTCATTGTCTAGCACATCGTTCCAGTTGCTCACATATACAGGATGATCGGTATAACCAATTCCAGAGGCAAGTGAATCAACGCTGTTCTGATTAGCTGCAATATGCGCCAGTACAACTTCCCGCAATTGTGATTGATAGTTGAATCTGGGTTTGTAACCGGGGATATAAGGGAGGCCCATTTCCACCAAAATGGCGCTGATATTTTGGTGCTTGAACTCTATAGAGCCATGACTTCGATTGTTTAATTTTTCTGACAGTAACTTTCGATGCGCGGTTTTGTTGTAGGGCTGATTGAGAAGCTCCTTATTGAGCATTTCAAAGTAATCTGCAACACAGGCCTCACACTCAAGCCAATCCCAGCCGTTCACTTCCAGTGCGCTCCGGCGGTACTCGTCGGTAATAGTGAGATTCTGGTATAGCGCTGCCTTTAACAACTCGCGTACAGCAAAGTTTTTTAACAGCTCAAACAGCTCGTCATCCAGGTGTGCGCATTCAACATGCTCTCGAATCAAATTCGCGGAACTTGCTGTGGAAAGGTTAGCCCATGATTCAGATTTGCCAGGCAACGTTTTTATTTTCCAGAAGCCTGCACTTTGGAGATGAAAGAACGGTAAGTGGGGATTGTCGCGGTCGGCGTCAGATGCCAATTTACTAAACTGCCGGGAAAAGGCTTCAGCCAGCGCCTGGTCGAAACGGATGCAATTATCGCTAATCGCTTCAGTTTCTATCAGTTCCATCACGGCTAGCAACAGGGCAATTTTATCTGGACTGGTGCGACCATGCGCCGTATTAGGGTTGAGTTGCGAAAAACGCTTCTCGTAGTCCAACACACTCATTATTGTGTCTACATTGCTTTGATTGTTGTGCTATTTAACACCAGATAATCCGGAGAGACCAGGTTACGAGTAGCATTGGGTTTTCCGCGAGCAGAAAAAGGACATGGCACCCTAGGAACCACTCGGACAAAAAAGCAGCACCAGAACTAGAGTAGCCCATCGAAAAGAGAGATTGACCAGGTAGTTCGATGACGATATCGTGCTGTTCATATATACAGTAATTGCAGGGAGGCAAGTGCAGTATGAAACATAAGTTCGGAGGCCCGTGGACCAGGAAAAAACTGGAAGTGCTGGAGGATTACCTGGGCTTTTATGCTAAAGCACTGAAGAATCAGCCGTTTGTACTACATTATGCGGATGCCTATGCGGGAACGGGTTCGCATGTGCCGATTGACGATGATGCTCAGGCTTTGCTGGTCCCTTTTGATGATTTCAATGGTTCGGTGTTGACCGCGCTCAGTGTTGAGCCAGGATTCCATCAGTACCACTTCAATGATTTGAACAGGAATCACGTGGCAGAGCTTGAAAGGATTCGTGAAGAGCATCCGCAGAAACAAATTCATATTCACATGCAGGATGCAAATCAGTTTGTCCCCGAGTTTTGTCGCAGACTGAGCCGTAACGATCGAGCTGTATTGCTGCTTGATCCATACAGTACCCAATTGGATTGGGATACGCTGAAGCACATTGCCAGTTCTGGGAAAGTTGATCTTTGGTTGTTATTTCCGATTTCAGTAATTCTCAGAATGACACCAACAGATGAAGAAAGGGTCAAACCGGAGTGGAAGAATACGCTTAATCGACTTCTTGGCACTGACGAGTGGGAATCAGCATTGTACAAGCCGGTAGAAGCACCTCGGATGGATGACTTGTTTGGGGATGTTGATGCGACGCCAGCGGGACAACGCGTAAATACGGATGAGCTGGGGCAATGGGTTACGGGTAGATTAAACGAGTTGTTTCCTTACGTGGCAAAACCTGTATTGCTGAAAAACCATGGAAGACCGCTATTTTTATTCTACTTCGCGGTGTCCAATCCTAATTCGGCGGCGTGGCGTTTAGCAGACAAAGCAGCGTCACACATAATTAAGAAGCATCAGCAGTGAAAGATCATGAGCAAAATTGAATGGACCGAGCAAACCTGGAATCCCGTCACTGGCTGCACGAAAGTGTCACCCGGCTGCAAGCATTGCTACGCAGAAACCATGTCACGCCGCTTGCAGGCCATGGGAGCGCCCGGCTACGAAAACGGCTTTCAGTTGAGCTTATTGCCGGAGCGCTTGAGTCAGCCCTATCGCCGACAAAAGCCAACCATGTATTTCGTCAACTCCATGAGTGATTTGTTTCAGGACGACGTACCTTTGTCGTTTATTGATCAAGTAATGAATGTGATACGTGACACCCCACAACACACCTATCAGATTCTGACCAAGCGTAGTGCGAATATGCGTGAGTATTTTGATAGCTGTGAGGTGCCCGAAAACGCATGGCTGGGTGTCTCGGTTGAAGACATCAAGTATGGCAAACCCAGAATTCCTGATTTGGTTGCGATTCACGCCAGAACCCGCTTTTTGTCGATTGAACCTTTGCTTGAAGATATCGGGCAGTTGAACTTGAGTGGTATTCACTGGGTCATTGTAGGTGGTGAGTCAGGTGCAGGTGCTCGCCCGATGCAAGAGGCCTGGGTGCGCAATATCCGCAATCAGTGCCTGGACGCCGGTGTATATTTTTTCTTTAAGCAGTGGGGTGCTTGGGGCGCTGACGGAAAACATCGAAACAAAAAAGCTAATGGCAGGCTTCTGGATGGGAAGGTCTGGGATATGATTCCGGCTGTTGCATTAGGTTAGTCTCAACTAACTCCATTCTCTCTAACCGAGAATCTGACTTACTTGCGGTTACGTTCTCTGATGATAGCGATTGCCTTTAGCTGCTCTTGCGCTCTGCTGGATCGAATGATTGATGCAGGATCGCGGTAGGCGCCGCCCGTTTTTGAAACAACGACACCCGAGTCCGCGAGCATGGCAGCAGCCTGACTACGGTTGTTAAACAACCTTGCTGAAGCGTGAGTGCCATTGGATTTAGTCTTGGCCATAATGGTGTCCTCCCTAGAATTGACCATAGGCTATATGCCGAAGATACGCCAATGCAAGAGGCGACAGTAAACAAGGAGGTAAGTTTGAACAGGAGAGGACTTTTACTGACTTCCCAGCTATTTGATTTAAATAGTTATATTCAAGTTGGACTTTTGTTGATGTTGCTTTTGTTGTTGCTATAGGTTGGCGCTGCCAGTATCAGAACACCCGTTATTGCTCAGCAGCCCCGGCATTGCGGGCAGTGTCTGAAAACTATGTGTGGCGAATCGATTGTTGACCAGTGACGTTCCATTAGACCAGAGCAGAAGGAGTCGGTATGATAATTTCATACTTTTGCTAAATGAGGCGCGCCTGCTATGAGTATGCACCGTAAAACCATCACGCTGACTGAGCAGCAGGATGACTGGATCAAGGTCCAGATTGAAAGCGGCCATTTTGGCAACGACAGTGAGTATATCCGTGATCTCATCAGAAGAGACCAACAGGCCAAGGAACGTCTCGCCACACTCAGGCGGGCACTCGCTGATGGAGAGTCAAGTGGGGCACCTAAACCGCTGGATATAGCGGCAATCAAAGCGGCCGGCCGGGAAATGATAAAGGCGGCTGATTAGTGCTTAAGTTAAGCATCACGCCGAAGGCAGAATCGGATCTGACCGGCATCTGGCTATACACCTGCGACGCATGGGGTGCCGATCAGGCGGATAAGTACCTGGATCAGCTTGAGGCAGGCATGAAGCAGCTGCTTAGCCATCCAATGCTGGGCGCTGACTACGGTCATGTATTTGCCGGGTATCGTCGCTTACAAGTTGAGCATCACGCCGTCTTTTATCAACTTCCCGAGCATGAAGTACTTGTTGTTCGTGTGCTGCATGAGGACATGGATGCGCCGCAGCGGCTTGTGGACTAATGTCTGCGCCAAAATCTAATGGACAGTAAGAAAAAATAAACTTTTCGGGATGCGGCGATCTAGATACGCTCGGTACACGCCATCAATAAACGATGCACCACCTCAGCAATCTCGCCAAATCGATTTGATTTCTCTCCAGTTACTTCATTCATATAAAGATCACGGCGCACCTCTATCATTACGGCACTGACTCGATTGTCTTGTTCATAGAATTTCAGCGGCACAAGTGCACCATCAAACGGAAAGTCTTTCCGGACTGAAAATCCTTCTTGCTTGAAGGCGTCAATCAGTCCGCCAGATAGCATTGCTGGTGTATGAAATGCGTTGGTACCTATGCAGAACTCAGGCCTGTCCGGCGATTGTTCCGATTCATAAGGTAACGGCACCGAAGGAAAGCTGTGACAGTCCACCACCAAACATTTTCCGAAACGGGCCAGTGCCAGGTCCACTTTGTCAGTCAGTGCGTTGTGATGAGGTGTGTACCAGTCGTATATAAGCGTATTGCGTTCTGCATCTGTGAGTGGGTGACGAAGTCTTAACCCATTATGAGTGCGAAGATAAACAGCGCCCATGCCGACTGCTGACATCGCTTCATTACTGTCGTCAGCAAAACGTTCCACGTCTACCACCAAGCGGCTGACTTCGGCCCGCACAATTTGCTCTGCCGGAATACCATTGGTAAACAGATCCAGCGTATGGTGGTCTGTCATCTTCAGGATTTCGTCGGCCAGTTCGTTGTCAGACACTGCAATCTGATGCCGAATGTTGTCAGGAATCCACGTCGAATCATGCGGCACGTGGAAAACAAACCAGCCTGAAATTTGTGATGCCATGGCGTCGCCCTTCATTGCAGCAAAATCAATTGCGGCACGCCGTCAGCGCCAGACCAGACAATTGCGTTTTGTTCCCACTTGTAACCCAAGGCCCTGGCGTCTTCAAGGCTGATGCCGAGCACCAACAAACTTGCTTCGCAGTCCCAGTCTCCTGATGGGTGTTTGCCTTCGCCTTGGTAGACCGGATAACTATCTCTTTGCATATCGCTGAGTAGTTGGGATTGTCTTTGTGTGTTTTGCTCGGGGCTGGTTTTGTCACTGTACGGGTTCCAGGCGGTGATATATGCGCTGGATGTGACTTGGTGATGTTGGTGCAGCAGGATTAGTGGGGTGTTTGGTTGGCCTATCTTCAGCACAAAGCGTGCGGGCGCGAAGACTTGGTACTCGGTTTCGAGGTAGGCGGTTATCAAGCTTGCGGGGATTTTGCTGGATGTAGTGATTTGGGGGCTCCGGCTTAATATTGATATCTGAGGTGGCTTTTTGTGGCTAAACGTTAAAATAACAGAGCTTTGGCAAGGAAAGCGACAAACGCATTTGCCAACGGTCTGTGTTACCCGTTTGGGCAGTTGTTGTTGAGTTCGACAGCAGCTAGTATCCAGTTGCACGCGACAGCGAATGCTTTAAGAATACTGGTTGTCGCTAAAAAACTAAAAGCGTCCTGAAGACGCCATGCAGGAAGCTCATGCCGCACAATCAAGACAGTATGGAAACGGCGCGTCACACCATTGATTTTAATCAGTCTTCGGTTCCAGAGGTGGAGTTGCGTGACTTCCCCTCAGCGGCTCTTGTGCTGGATCTGGAAACAGCCCATGCCGCAGTTGACGGCACTGTTACCCGTATTCATATGCTAGGCGCCTTACGCGTTGATAGTGGCGCAGAGCTTGAACTCAATATCAATAAATCATCTCCTTTGGCGTCGGCATTAGAAAAGCTAGATCTGTTGAGTAATCAGGCCGACTGCCTGGTTGGGCACAACATCGTTGCGCATGATCTATCTGTACTGCAAGCTCACAACAATTCGCTTAATCTTTTTCGTCTGCCTGTTATTGATACTCTTTTGCTGTCACCACTGGCGTTTCCGCAAAACCCATATCATCGTCTGGTAAAAGACTACAAGCTGGTTCGCGACAGTCTGAACTCTCCATTAGCTGACTGTCGTGCAACATGGATATTATTCACTGATCAAAAGCAGGCATTTAGTCATCTTGGTCAGCATCGCCAAGCAGAATTGTTGTGCTATCAGGGCCTGGTCGGCACAGATATCCGCAGTGGCTCTGGTGGATTTCTTGCTGCGATGACTGGGCGACTACCACCATCACTTAGCGAGATCGCTGCACTGCTTCCCACTCTGTTAAAGGAGTCCGACCCCGCTTTATCACGAGACCTTAAGGTGTGTCGTACCCGCCTAAACGTGTTGCTGGAAAGTGACATTTACAAGCCGGAATGGCACTGGCCCACCGCTTATGCATTAGCTTGGTTGCGAGTATCCGGTGGTAATTCGGTATTGCCTCCTTGGGTATATCATAACTATCCAAAAACAGAGCAACTGGTACGAGAACTGCGCGACATACCTTGTGGCTCCGAAGATTGTCAGTATTGTAAAACGACACATGACCCTCGACACGAACTCAAACGTTACTTCGGTTTTGATGATTTCCGCTACGAGTCAGAGGAGAAGAAAGAAAGTCTGCAACATGACACGGTGCTCGCTGGCATGCGTGGCGAGAACGTACTTGCTGTGCTGCCCACCGGCGGTGGTAAATCTCTGTGCTACCAACTGCCAGCATTAAATCGATACCATCGCAATGGAAGCCTCACGGTTATCATCTCGCCGTTGCAATCACTGATGAAAGATCAGGTTGATGGTTTGCTCGAACGCAATATTGAGTGTGCTGCGGCGCTAAATGGCTTGTTGTCTTTGCCTGAGCGAGCTGACGTGCTGGATAAACTGCAGATGGGTGATGTTGGCATTCTGCTGGTCTCTCCAGAACAATTCCGGAATCAAGGATTCAGAAAAGCTATTGCTCAGCGTCGTATCGGTGCTTGGATCTTTGATGAGGCGCACTGTCTTTCAAAATGGGGAAATGACTTTCGCCCAGACTATCTCTATGCGGCTCGCTTCATTCGGGAGTTTACCGGCGAAAAAGGCCTTGCCCCAATTGGCTGCTTTACTGCTACTGCCAAGCCAGATGTACTTGTGGATATACGCCAACATTTTCGTGAACATCTTGGAGTCGAATTCCAAAGTTTCATCGGTAGCCCTGAACGCACTAACCTAAGTTTTGATGTCATTCCTTGTACGCGTCATGAAAAATGGGGACGTGTGCTTGAGTTGTTGACAGCGCACCTTGGTGAGGATGACGGTGGTGCCGTAATTTTTCTCGCCAGCCGTCGAAAAACAGAGGATTTGGCGGGTTTTATCGCCGCTCAAGGTTGGGCCTGCAAGCACTTTCATGCGGGCCTGGAGCCCAATGAGAAGAAAGACGTTCAAGATGCATTCAAGGAAGGACGTCTGCGCATCATTGTAGCGACCAATGCTTTTGGAATGGGGGTCGATAAATCAAATATCCGCCTGGTGGTGCATGCAGATATCCCCGGCTCGCTAGAGAATTATCTGCAGGAGGCGGGTCGCGCCGGCCGAGATCAAAAGAATGCGCGCTGTGTGTTGCTTTATGATCCGAGTGATATTGAAACGCAATTCAGTCTGAGTGAGGGTTCCCGGTTGACCTATCGGGATATCCAGCAAATTCTGCGCAAGTTGCGTTATGAGAGCACCAAGCGCAAAGGCGAAACCTTGGTCATTACCGCCGGCGAAATACTGCGAGACGAGTCTGTCGATACCAGTTTCGAAGTTGAAGATCGCGACGCAGAGACTAAAGTCAGTACTGCAATTTCTTGGCTAGAACGTGGCGACTATCTGAAACGCGAAGCAAATGTCACCAAAATTTTTCCAGCTAAAGTGGGTGTCAGTGACGAGGATGCAAAGCGAGTGTTGGCAAAGGCAGAACTTCCGGTTCGCAGGCGCCAGGAATTTCAGACCATACTCCAATTCTTGCGAACGGCTGGTGCTGACCAGCGTGTAAGTACCGATGATCTTCTGCAGCTGACTGGGCAGACGCTGGATGAAGTTGTTGGAGCTTTGCGTCAGCTCGAAATTTTGGGGTTATTGGTGAATGACACCCAACTGACTCTGTATCTGCGACATGGAGTGTCCGAGTCAGCCGAAAAGCGAATGCTGAGTACAGCAAGGCTTGAGAAGGCGTTATTTGAGCAGCTTGCTGAAGCTGCGCCAGACGCAGAAGGAGGGGAATGGCAAGACCTTTGTCTGAGCTCGCTGACATCAGTTCTGAAAGAGCGAGTGGGGACTGATGAACTGCTGCCTGCGCAGGTTCTGACGTTGTTAAAAAGTCTGTCGCGAGATAAGTCCAATGACAGCAGCCAGCGAAGTAGTTTTGAGGTCAAATCTCTAGGCCGGGATTACCTGAAGCTGAAAGTGCTGAATGGTTACAGCTGGGGGCAACTTGAAAAACTGGGAGAGAAGCGTCGTGCGCTTGCTGGCTCTCTTCTTTCGCACTTGATAGGAAAGCTTCCGCCAGATCTGCGGAGCAAAGATGCAATGGTCGAAACCAGCTTTGGCGCACTTGAAGATGTTATAAGTGGTGATATGCATCTTACTGCTTTAATTCCCCCCGCTGAACGCCGACGAGCTATTGAGCATGTCCTACTCTATCTGCACCAGCAAGGTATTCTGGTGCTTAATCATGGGATGACGGTGATGCGTCGCGCCATGACGATCGAGATCAACGATGATAAGAAGGGGCGTTACCTAAAAAGTGATTTCAACCTGTTGGATGACCATTATCGGGAGCGCATTATTCAGGTTCATGTCATGCGTCAGTATGCCGAAACAGCGTTGGAAGAAATGGCAGACGCACTTCATCTGGTGATTGATTACTTCAGCCAGGAAAAAGAGGATTTTCTTCAGCGCTACTTTCCCAATAAAAAACAAGTTCTGAGCAGGGCTACCAGCGAGGAGTCTTGGGATGCGATTGTTGGTCCGCTGAGTCCGGGTCAACGCAAGGTTGTGGTGGATGAGGACGATCAAAATAGACTAGTTCTTGCAGGGCCCGGATCAGGCAAGACACGTGTAATAGTTCATCGTATTGCCTATCTGCTTCGCGTAAAGCGGGTCCCGGCCAGGGCTGTAGTAGCCCTGACTTTCAATCGTCATGCTGCCAACGAAATTCGCAAACGCCTGCATGCGCTTATAGGCCAAGATGCTTACGGTATTACCGTATTGACTTATCACAGTATGGCCATGCGCATGACGGGGGTAAGCTTTCAGCGCCATGAAACGGTTGATGAGCAGCGCCTCCGGGAAGTCTTGGTGCAAGCAGTGGATTTGTTGGAAGGGGAGAGTATTGCCAGTGGTGATGATGAATTGCGTGACCAGTTGCTAGGTGGTTATCGATACATCCTTGTAGATGAGTATCAGGATATTGATGAATTGCAGTATCGCCTGATCAGTGCGTTGGCGGGCCGCCATGTCGATCAGGAGCAAAGGCTCTGCATTCTCGCTGTCGGTGATGATGACCAGAACATATATGCTTGGCGCAATACCAGTAATCGTTACATCGAACGTTTTCGTGAAGACTACGAGGCGGGGATTGAGTATCTCGTAGAGAACTATCGATCGACGCGGCATATTATCGATGCCTCCAATCTGCTTATAGATCAGAACTCCAATCGCCTGAAACACGAACATCCGATCTGTGTGGATGCCGCCAGGAAAATGGAAAATGCTGGCGGTAGCTGGGAGACACGTGATGGGGTGGCCCATGGGAGGATTCTGCGATTACTGCTGCCAGACTCCGACATATCAGAGGGGAATCTTCAGGCACAGGCGGCTTTGTCCAGGTTGCAGTCTCTGATATTGACGGGTGATCTTGATGGCGCAGGATGTGTGAATCGCTACCAGTTTAGTAGACACCTTTTAGCGTTACAATGAAGCTAAATGGAGGTGTCCATGTCGGGCAAACGTTATACAGAGCAATTCAAGATTGAAGCGGTTAAACAGATCACCGAGCAAGGCCATGCCATTGGTGATGTGGCCAAGCGGCTCGGGGTAACCCCAAAGAGTCTGCATGACTGGAAAGCCAGGTACGGAGCAGAGTCCGGTCAGTGGCAAAAAAACAGAGCCAACGACGATGAGATCCGGGCGCTCAAGGCCGAAGTCAAACGCCTGACTATGGAGCGCGACATACTAAAGGAGGCCGCCGCGTTCTTTGCCGTCGAGTCAAAGAAAAATACGCGTTCATAAAATCTCGGACTAATCGTTTCCCAGTACGTTTGATGTGCGAAGTCTTGGAAATTCATCATGCCGGTTACTATGAATGGCTCAATGAACCCAAATGTCAGCGCGAAAAAGATGATGACTATTTCAGTGCGTTCATTAAACAGTTCTGGCTGGAAAGTGGCGGTGTTTATGGCTACCGCAAGATTTACGACGACCTTCGAGCCATCGGTGAGCAGTGCGGTAAAAACCGTGTGCTGCGCCTGATGCAGCTAGCGGAAATTGCAGCAGATCGCGGCTACAAGCGGCGTCAGCAGTATCACTTGGGAGAGATTGCAACCGTAGCTCCTAACTTGCTCAACCGCGAGTTTACGGTTGATAAGCCTAATCAGGCGTGGGTGACAGATATCACGTATGTAAAAACAGCCGAAGGCTGGTTGTTTCTGGCCATTGTCCTTGATCTGTTTTCCCGACAAGTCATTGGCTGGTCAATGAGTGATCGCATCAACACGGAATTGGTGTTGGATGCGTTGGTAATGGCCTGCTGGCGTCGCCGACCTAAACAGAAAGTCATTGTGCATTCTGATCAGGGTTGTCAGTACACCAGTTATGACTGGCGTAAAATGCTGGAGCAAAACAATTTGGTAGCCAGTATGAGCCGACGAGGTAACTGTTACGACAATGCTGTTGCTGAAAGCTTCTTTCAGCTATTAAAGCGAGAGCGGATTCGTCGTAAAGTGTACCCAAGTCGTGAGGCTGCACGGCAGGATATATTTGCTTACATCGAAATGTTTTACAATCCAGTTCGTCGACACGGAACTAATGGAAATGTGTCGCCGGCCGAGTATGAAAAGAGTTACTTTAAGCAGCTGGGAAGTGTCTAGAGAACTGGTAGCGATTCA
>JAUSCD010000003.1 GCA_030651695.1 Pseudohongiella sp.
GGAGGAGCTTGCTCCTCCGTCCCCCCTTATCTCCTCCGTCCCCATAGCCCCCAACATCAAAACACCCGGCGCCACCAGCTGCGGCCCAGTTCTTCCCTGCACGATGCATACTGAGTCTGATAACGTTGAGCATTACGCTCGACGGCTGCTGCAGTATCCAGCAGCCAGCCTTTATTCTGATAGGTGCCGCGGTTATAACCGGTATGACCTTCGTGGTAGGCCAGGTAAAGATTGCGCGCATCAGTCAGAGCAATATTGCTGCGCGCCGGGCTGTAATGGTTATACCAGCCAATAAAATCCACGGCATCGCCAAAGTTGCCGCGGCTGGCAAAACGGTTGCCGGTTTCTTGCTGGTATTGTGTCCAGGTTGAGCTCAAGGCTTGCGCATAACCGCGCGCTGTTGACGGCCTGGACCATGGGATCACCCACAATACCCGCGTGCGGTCAGGGCGCGCCCGCGCATTAAAAGCCGACTCCTGATAGATAAACGCCATCGTCACAGGCACCGGTACGCCCCAGCGTTGCTCGGTTTGCTCGGCGGCGCGGTACCACGACCTGCGCTCCTCAAACATATGGCAGACATTGTTGGGATTAGCAGGTCGCCCGGCGGCGCAGGCGCTGAGCAGGATCATCGTTGTCAACAAGGTCAGGGTTCTCATGCGCAGGAGTATGCTCTATGGGTGACGGGGGGACAAGGTGTGGGGCGATGTCTCCTCCGTCCCCGCACTTACCCTATAACTCCTCCGTCCCCGCCCTTATTTTCCTGCATGGCAAACACTGAAAATTGTAAACACTCTCTGTAAACCCCTGTAGTTACAGATAGATCGGCAGTTTTCTGTGTTTAAATCTCATTGCTTCGCTGACTTTACCCATTTCACATGTGTTTTGTTTTTTGAGCGTCTGATGACGAAAAATTCAATGAACCCAATCAGGATGATGCTTGTCTCTATCGCATTCAGTCTAACAAGCGGATGTGTTCTTATCCCAGGCAGCAATATTGATACCGGCGCACTTCGGTCCGATACACAGAGCAGTAACTGGTTCGAGACAGGTCGAGGCTCAGGCAGTGTCTGGTTCCCCAGTTTCAGACGAACCCGGCCCGATACCCCGGAAGTGGAACAGGAAGTCCTGCAAACCGTCGATGTCCTCACCATTACCTCAGGTCTGGTCGCACAGCAGCAACGACAGGCCTCCCTCAGCAACGCCATTCCTGCGGCAATACCACCCGGCCTGCAGCAGGAAATCGCCAACTACGAATACCACGTGGAGCGGGGCGATGTGCTTCAGGTCACCGTCTACGATCACCCCGAACTCACCAACCCCAGTGGCAGCAACAATAATGACGTCGAAAACTCCGGTATCACCGTTGAGAACGATGGCACTGTCTACTACCCCTATGTCGGCAAAGTATTGGTCGCCGGCCGCACAGTTGATGAAATCCGGGCAGCCATCGCCTCACCACTTGCCGAGTTCATCTCCACGCCGCAGATCTCCGTGCGCGTTGTGCGGTTCAACGCCAAACGCGCCTACGTCACCGGGCAGGTCAATGAACCCGGCCCCCAGCCCATCACCAATGTGCCACTCACTGTACTGGACGCCATCGCCCGCGCCGGAGGTCTCACAGACAATGCCAACTGGCACGAAGTGCTGCTGTCGCGCAATGGCAGCGAATCGCGGTTGTCCGTTTACGAAATGCTCAACAATGGCCGGCTCGGCCAGAATATGCTGATGCAACATGGCGACGTACTGCATGTGCCTGTCGCCGGGCAGCAACAGGTATTTGTGCTCGGTGAACTCAATCGCGTCAACACATTGCCCATGGGCAACATGCGGATGTCGCTGACAGAAGCACTCACCCGTTCCGGTGGACTGAATCAGGTTACCTCCAATGCCGAAGGCATTTTTGTGATTCGCCCCAACGCGCCGGCTGACCCCAAGCTCGCTACCGTGTTCCAGCTCAATGTCAGAAATGCTGTCGCCTTTGCTATCGGCGCACAATTCATGTTGCAGCCGTCCGACATTGTTTATGTGACAACTGCCCCGGTTACGCGCTGGAATCGCGTAATCAGCCAGATCATCCCAAGCCTGAATGCGCTCATCACAGCAGACAGGGTCGGTACGCTTTAACACAGACTCACAACAGATCAGCGCGTTCTGGGCACGCAAAAAGCTCAGGTAAAGGAATACACCATGAGCCCGTACCGGAATATTCTGGTCGTTTGTCAGGGGAACGTTTGTCGTAGCCCGGTGGCTCAGGCCATGCTCAAACATCGCATGCCGGACAAGAACGTTCAGTCTGCCGGACTGACTGCCCTGACCGGCCATGGTGTTGAAAGTACCGCAGCAGAACTGGCCACAGCAGCGGGCCTCGATGTAAGCGCACATAAAGCGCGACAGATAGACAGCGACATGATCCAGTGGGCCGACCTGATTCTGGTCATGAGTCAGAACCAGCGCGGCCAGCTTGGAAAAACGGCGCCTGAATCGCTGGGCAAAACCATGTTGCTAGGTCACTGGGTACAGGGTCCGGGCAGCAATCCCAGTATCGGATTGGATATCCCGGACCCGTACAGGAAAAGTCGCGACGTTTTTGAGCACGTACACAAAATGATCAACCAGGCGGTGACGCTCTGGGCTACTAAAATCTGATTCAACCAAGATTCCACAACCTATGTCCGATACCAGCACTGCTCAACAACGTACTAAACCCGACCGACAACAACCCGTCAGTGAGGAGATCGATCTCGGCTATCTGCTGGCAATATGTATTGATAATAAATGGCTGATTTTTTTTATCACACTGTTCGTCACGCTGGCCGGTTGCGCTTATGTCTGGTTGGCAACGCCGATATACCGCGCCGACGCGTTGTTACAGGTCGAACAACGTCAGCAGAATCTGGGCACACTCGATCTTGCCATGCTGGCACAGGAGCAAACCGCATCCACCACCCAGAGCGAAATCCTCCGTTCCCGCATGATCCTGGGGCAGGCAGCGCAGCAGGCGGGGCTTGATCTTGTAGTGCGAGCCAACACCTTTCCTGTTGTCGGGGCTGCAATGACGCGTCGCGGTATCCGGCGTCCGGGATGGTCCGAAGACAGTGCGTATGCCTGGGCCGGCGACAGTATTGTGGTCGATGAATTGCGGGTCGAGGAACTGCTGCTGGATCAGCCTCTGACTGTCAGGATTACCGGGCCCGACAGCTATCAGGTGCTGAATGAAAGAGACATGGTACTTGCCGATGGTGTGACGGGTGAGCTGATGCAGTCACAAGTCCCCTTTATAGAGCTGCGCATCAGCCGGATAAATGCGCCGGTCAATGTCGAATTCACGTTGGTGAAACGCAGCGACACCCAGATGATCCAGAACCTGCAGTCGCGTTTTGCGGTGTCTCAGCGTGGCCGTGATACCGGTATCCTGGAGCTGACGCTGACCGGACAGGACAGGGCAGAGCTGATGCGCTCACTGAATGCCATCTCTGACGTGTATCTGGTGCAGAACATCAACCGCCAGGCTGCAGAAGCCGAAAGCAGGCTGGAGTTCCTCGAACAACAGACGCCGGTGATCCAGAGCGATCTGAACGTGGCGGAGAATACGCTGAATGAATACCGTGCCAGTCAGGACAGCGTGGATCTGAATTTTGAAACACGCACCATGCTTGAGCGTCTGGTCGCACTGGAAGCAGAACTCAACGGTCTGCAGATACAAGAGTCTGAGCTCGCGCAGCGTTTTACACCCAGCCACCCCAGCTACCGTGCGTTACTGGACAAGCGCGGGCAGTTGATCGGTGAGCGCGACAGACTTGAATTACAGGTAAACAATTTGCCGGAAACCCAGCGCCAGGTCCTGCGTCTGAACCGGGATGTTGAAGTGTCGCAACAAATCTATATGCAGATGCTCAACGCCACGCAAGAGCTGCGCATCGCACGCGCCGGTACCGTAGGCAATGTGCGTATTCTGGACAGGGCGTTGGTCGGCAATCTGCCCATTGCACCGCGTACCAATCTGATCATCGTGATTTCGGTGATGGCCGGTTTGATGCTGGGTTTGATGATTGTGCTGATCCGCCACATGTTGCATCGCGGCGTGACCTCCGTGGAAGAACTGCAGGCGCTCGGGCTGCAGGTGTATGCCACCATTCCACTGTCTGAGCGGCAGTTAAAAATCTTTGATCGTTTAAGTTCCCGCAAATCGCGCCGGCGCCCGAAAGCGGCTGTCAACAAAAAGGCTGGCAAATCCGGCTTTCGGGATGACAATAGTGGCAGCGGTGTGCTGGCCATTGTTGACCCCAGCGATCTGGCAGTTGAAGCGCTGCGCAGTCTGCGAACCAGCCTGCACTTTGCCATGCTGGAGGCGCCCAACAATCGCCTGATGCTCACCGGACCCAGTCCGACCGTAGGCAAAAGTTTTATTTCCACCAATCTGGCTACCATCTGCGCACAAGGTGGGCAAAACGTACTGCTGATAGACGCTGACTTGCGCAAGGGTCATATCCACCGCTCGTTCGGCGATCAGAGCGAGCAAGGCTTGAGTGACTACCTGGTAGGTGACATCACACTAGAGCAACTGATCAGGCAGACCGGGCTGGAAGGGTTGAGTTATGTCGCCCGTGGTACAGCGCCGCCCAACCCTTCAGAGTTGCTGATGACGCAGCGGTTCAATCAGTTTCTTGATGCCATGAGCGGGCATTTTGACCTGGTGATCATTGATACCCCTCCGACGCTGGCGGTCACCGATGCCGCTATCGTCGGTAAACAGGCAGGCTCAACGCTGATGATCTGCCGCTTCAGACAAAACAACCCGAAAGAAATTGAACGCGCCCTGCAACAACTGGAAAGCGCAGGCGTTGTTGTCAAAGGCAGCATCCTCAACGCGATCGAGCGCAGCGCCTCCGCATACTACGGTTATGGATATGGGTACTACCAATATGCCTACAAAACCGAAGGATGAATCGAAGCGCTGAGTCGGGAGCAATCAAATAATTATGCATCAGGCATTACACAGGGCTCTTGAAATCGGAGTGGCGCGGATCGCGCCGGGCTTGATCAATGTAGCCTCATTTTTGCTTCTGGCAGATACCCTGGAACTTGGTGACTACGGTATTTTCAGTACATCTATTGCGACGGCGGGACTGATAGTGAGCCTGGTTTACGGTCCCATCAAATTCAGTATTTTGCCACTACACGCAGAATACGCCGCGCAAGGGGACCAGAAAGGATTTGAAACCTCCTTGCTCGGACTCGCGTTACTGGTATCGCTGGTTCTGATTTGCGTGGCGGCGATCGGTTTTCTGCTGGACGATAATCTCGGTTGGCTGGTTGTCATCGTCATCAGTATGGGCATGGCGTCCAGCCTTCAGCCGGCTCTGCACGCCAGAGGCCAGTTCTGGCGCTATGGTACGGTTGACCTCACGCAGGCAACAATATGGATTGCACTGGTGCTCACCTGGGTTGCTGAGGTGCCCTCAGTCAGTACAGCCCTGATGGCTTATGCTGCCAGCCTGGCAATCAGTTTTATGGTTGCGTGGCTGCTTGTTGGCAGAAATCTACCAACACTGCCGAAGCTGCAAAGTCTTAAAAAAATATTTGCAGTGGGTGTTCCCTTCACCGCGGGAAACATGGCCGAGAACGTCATATTTCTGGGTTTCAGATATCTGCTGCTGCTTTTTGGCAATGCAAATCTGCTGGGCACATTTTCACTCTGCGTTGATCTGGCGCAGCGAACCGTAGGCGTTGTGATCAATCTGTTCAGCTTTACCATTTTGCCGCGCGCCTACAAAGAGCTGCTGACGCTGCAGCCGTCGGTGTTTTTCAAAACACTGGGGCGGGCGGCGATACAGTCGGGAGTCATCGCCCTGGGTGTCATGGCGGGCATCATCATAATCTCCAGCGTTGAATGGTTTGCTGCACTGCAACCGCCAGTGTTTTCTATTACTGCATTCGCAATCATCTCGGCCGCAACAATAACCAATCGACTGAAAAAACTGCTGATCGATCCCATATCAGTTTACAAAAACCGCTCCGGCGGCATCGCGATCGGATATTTCATCGCGGGGCCATTGGCGCTGTTGTCGGCGGCAATAGCACTGAATTTTGCAGCGGCGGAAATATTCTATCTCAGCTATTTCCTGGGTTATCTGCTCGCGGCGGCCATTACAACGTCATATATCAGACCATTGGCAGCGATATGACTTGCGATATGACTGGCACACACAGAAATCCACCACGATCCGTACCTGGCGATTAAGGTTATCCCATGGCGACAGACATTGTACGAATAATATATTGCCTGCTTTCAGTCGCAGGCCTCTGGTATGTGTACAGACGCAATATCGACATTCTTTCGATTGGTTTTGGCGGCACACTGGTCTATTCGTTTCCTGTTCTGGTATTCGACTACTCCGTGTATGTCATATCGATTTATACCTTTACCATCGCATTGATTGTTTTATTCATGATTGTAAGCCTCAGGCACCAGCAATCGCCTTTGCCGGCTGGAAGGCCCGATGGGGCAGGACAGGGGATAAACCGCGGCGAGTATCCGCCCATGCTGGCTTTCTTCCGCATCGTCACCTGTGTACTCACGGTATTCTTCACGGTCAGGTTTCTGGGTGGATTAAGTTCTTTTTCAGAGGACATTATTATCTATGTACGAACGGTGCTGGTGATTGCGGTCTGTACTTACCTGTTTGTGGCCATGGTCGGAAACAGACGTATGGATCTGATTATCGCAATAGTCTGTTTTGTACCACTGATACTTTCGGGCGACAGAACACAATTTGTGATTTCCATGCTGGTGGCTGCTGTCGGCGCTTCGCTGTATCTGAGAATCACACCTACCGTCATATTCCAACGGTATCGATGGCGCGCGGTATTGGCGCTGGTGCTGACGATAATCGTGGGGTTTTTTGGAAAGGTTTTATACGGCTCCTACGATGACATGCTGAATGGTATGCAGTATGCGGAGGCTTTCGACGCCAGGATCAGAGTGTTCTTTTTGATGATTGACAGAAATGTTGAATCTTTTCATGTCGTCAATATGTTCAATCTGGTGTATCTGGATAACTTCTACATAGGTCCCGGATATCTGCTCCATCTGCCGCAGATTGCGTTGCCGTTCAGTTACGATTTTGATGTAAACAGCCACTACATTACAGATCTGATCAAGGCCCGATACTACACCGACTGGTCCGAGGGCACTGGCGTCTCGGCAAACCCGTATGCCGAAGCCCATATGGCATTCGGGGTTATCGGGCCATTGGTGTTCTGCCTTGGTTATATAGCGGGCATCCTGATCTTGAACCGCATCACCCGGAATCTGGTTTTGAATTACAGGCTGTGGGCAAGCTCGATGCTGATACAGATGTCAGTATTCTGGGCGTTTTACATACACCGGTCGTCCATATTCCAGATCGTGGCACACTGGAAACGCATCGTGCTGGTGCTGCTGTTTATCTATCTGGGCTACTTCATTTTCCGGTCCATTTACCTTTCGTTTGTCATATCCCGGCCCTCATCACGCCCCTCATCCCGCCCCTCATCGCGCGCAATCATGGACTGATAACCATCATGGAAGAACCTGTAATGCTGTCCATCTGTATTGCAACGTTTCAAAGGAGAGAGTCTCTGGCGAGGCTTCTCAACGAGTTGCTGGTAACCAACCATGACGTTGAGATCTGCATCGTGGTAGATGGTTCAACCGATGGAACTGTAGCGTATCTGTCAGCGCTGGAGGACAGCAGAATCAAAGTTGTATACCAGGCCAACGCGGGCCGGGCGTCCGCACTCAAAAAAGCCATTGATATCGCAAGCGGCTCCTACATTGTCATATTTGATGATGATGACATCCTGAGCGCTGAAGGCCTGGACATAGTGCTGACGGATATAAAAAAACACGCGGATACCGCTAGTGCCGGCTTCATCTATTCTCTGGAGAACGGTGACGAAAACATGGTGCTCGGTGATGAGTTCCCGGTCAGTGTCTCCAACTTTCTGGAACTCAGAGCGGACTTCAAATTAAAAGGTGACAAAAAAGAAGTCATCAGAGCGTCTGTATTAAAAGCTGCGGTCGCCAGTTATGAACTTGCGGACAGACGGATACCAACATCTTTGTTCTGGTCCACAATTGCGCTGCACCACAATGTGGTTTGCAGAAATGTGACCATCGGCAAAAAATATTATCTCAGTGGTGGTCTTACCAACAATATCAAGTCCATCAAATTCAGCAATCCAAAACCCATGATCAGGCTGAATGCAGTCAAGATTAAGGGTTTTTTTATGCGGCGTTACAAAAGTTTATTGTATTTTGTAAAAGCCTGTCTTTCCTGGCTGTTCTATTCATGTGTCTACGGGTTGCAACGTGTCAGAAATCATAGAAAGTCTTAACACTCACACCAGGCATTATGAATGAAAAAAATACTGCACGTTATTGGCTCTCTGGACGTCGGCGGCGCAGAGCTCATGTTGAAAAACGTTGTGCTGGAGTCGGCAAGCCACTCCGGTTGCGCTCATGTGGTGGTTTCGTTGACCGACATCGGGCCGGTCGGTCGCAGTCTTCTTGATGGTGGTATCACTGTATTAGCGTTGAATACAGGCTCGCTCTGGTCCAGAGTCATTCTGTTGTTCAGGCTGCACAAAATAATGAAAGAGACCAGGCCGGAGATAGTCCACACATGGTTGTACCATTCCGATCTGTTTGGTGGGCTCGCAGCCAAAATGTACGGCCGCTGCAAAATCATCTGGTGTGTGCGAAGCGACGACATCACCAAAGGCGGATCAAGGTTTACCATTATATTAAGAAAAATCAGCGCATATTTGTCGTCATGGCTGCCCGACAAAATTGTGTGCGTAGCCAACCGTACTTGTGAGACTCACGTGGCACTTGGTTATCAGGCAAACAAGATGCTGGTGATTCACAATGGTTTTGATACAGAGCGAAGTGACTCCTTCGTGAATGAACGACAGGTGTTGCGTGCTGTCCTGAATATAACTGATGACGAGGTGGTCATTGCATCGGTCGGCCGTCACAGCCCGGTTAAAGATCATAAGACCCTGATAGCGGCTGCAGCGTTGTTACTGGCCCGCCACAACAATCTGCGTTTTCTGCTGGTGGGGCGCGGCAACGATCTCGGCAATCTGGCGCTGATCAATGCACTCAGGGATCTGGAAATTCTGGACCGCTTTATTCTGCTGGGCGAAAGGAACGATGTTCAGTCATGTCTGTTCGCCAGTGATATTTTCTGTCTGCATTCGATAACCGAAGGATTCCCCAACGCGCTTGGCGAGGCTATGAAAGCCGGGCTTCCCTGTGTGGCCACAGACGTGGGTGATGCGGCTTTTATTCTCGATGAGCCGCAATACGTGGTGCCACCCTCTGATCCGCAAAAACTGGCCGACGCGCTGGAACGCATCATATTGCTCGGGAACGCTGACAGATCCCGCCTGGGCGCCCGGATGAGAACTCGTATCGCTGATGAGTTTTCAATTGCGACCATGGTAAGAAAGTACACAGATTTGTACCAGGCTCTTTAACGCATTTACAACGGAGGGTTCTGAACAATGGAGTCTTATAAGAAAAAGGGCGCGCACAGAAAAATGGGGGTGTACAGAAAGTACACAAACAGAGCATTAAAGCGTTATAAGTCTGGTGAGATCATTTATAAAACGCAATTGGGGGAATTTGCACAACAGTCTGTCAGTGCCCTGCATGTAGGATGCGGGCATGATCTGGCTGGCGTCAGCAGCTTTTTCTACGAGTCAGGTCTTGTTGGAATAGATCTCGACGCTGAGGCAATACAGTCCTATCCCAGGGCAGCATGGTTGGGTGACGCAGGCGAGCTGCCATTTGCCGACGGTTCATTTGATCTGGTTTTTTCCGAGTATGTACTGGAGCATCTGACTGATCCGGACGTTGTGTTTCAGGAGATATCTCGGGTACTTACTCCATCCGGCGTATTTTTGTCTCTTGCACCCAACTACTATTCATATAAATCGTTAGCGGCAAAAATAACGCCGCACTCGGTTCATCGACTGGCTGTCAAATTACTTCGGCCAGGCAGCCGCGATAGCAGTGATGTTTATCCCACCGTCTTTAAAGCCAACACGCCCTCGGTTCTATCAACGCTCGCCCGACAATCCGGGCTCGAGATAGAAGAGCTGATATACGCAAACAATGGGCCGACCTGGTTCCAACGTATTCCGGTTTTGTTCGAGATGGGCCAGCTCTTCCACTCTGCGTTGGATTTGCGCGCGCTCTCACTGCTGCGTTGCAATATTATTGTCATTCTCCGGAAACCCGGTATCCCCGTGCTGCCTGACTTGCAAATCAGATGCATAAAATGTTTTTCGTCGCCGATGGCAGATGACGCTTCGTGTTACACATGTCCTGTTTGCCATTGCGTTTATAAAAAATCAGGGAACGTAGTTAAAACCCAATGAAAACCTGACAAGAGCCTCGCACGTTTTTGCGCACATAGTGGTACTCAGGTGAATGATTCACCCGATAGTTTAGTAGCCGGCTGCATATTAGTATTTTGGAAGATTATATGCAGCGGAGATTGACTTGGCCACGAACAACAGCAACTCCAAACACATAATTCTGTGCTCAAATACAGCCTGGTATTTATTCAATTTTCACCGGTATACGATCAGCGCCCTGATCGATCAGGGACACCGGGTCACCTGTATCGCTTCATACGACAGACACGCGGACAAACTCG
The DNA here is from genome assembly GCA_030651695.1 of Pseudohongiella sp. Taxonomy (GTDB): domain Bacteria; phylum Pseudomonadota; class Gammaproteobacteria; order Pseudomonadales; family Pseudohongiellaceae; genus Pseudohongiella. Next base: position 10,716 of record JAUSCD010000003.1, read on the forward strand.
AAAACCTCGGCGCAAAGTTTGTGGTGCTGGCTATCCATGGCGCCAACACACGGATGCTGGGCGAGCTGTCAACGTTTTTCGACGTGATGCGATGTTTCATCAAATTGCGGCCCGATATGGTTCTGAACTTCACCATAAAAATGAACGTGTACGCAGGCCTGTTCGCTCGCATGCTGCGCATACCCTACATAAACAACATATCCGGATTGGGCACCGCATTCATTCATAACTCTGCCTTCTACCGGTTGATCCGCCGGCTTTACGGAGTCGCAAACGCAGGGTCATATACCGTGTTTTTCCAGAACCCGGACGATCTTGAAGAATTTGTACTAAATGGTCTTGTATCTTTTGACCGGGCGAGGTTGTTGCCGGGATCGGGCCTGAATGTCAGCCAGTTCAAACCCAGCCCGCCGCCAGATGCGCCTTTTACATTTCTCATGATCGCGCGACTGATCGCGGATAAAGGTGTGCGAGAATTTGTTAACGCAGCAAAAATTGTCCGGGCAAGGTATCCGTCAACAAGATTCATACTGGTAGGGCCCGGTGAGGTCGAAAACAAATCCGCGATCTCGCGTCAGGAGATCGGCCAGTGGGAGCAAGAGAGTATTGTAGAAATGCCTGGTGCTGTATCTGATGTCCGGCCGTGGCTTAAAGAGTGTCACGTTTTTGTTCTGCCTTCGTACCGTGAGGGAATGCCGAGAGCGGTGCTGGAAGCGGCCGCGATGGGGCGGCCGGCGATTGTTGCGGACGTGCCGGGTTGTCGTCAGTCCATTGTGGCAGGCCAAACCGGGTGGCTGTGTAAAGTACGTGACGCCGAAAGTCTGGCCGAACAAATGGTGGCCGTGATGCAGCCTGAGGTAGATCTTGCAGCTTATGGGGCGAGGGCGGCCGAGCGGGTGAAACGTGAGTTTTCCAACGATATCGTGATCCGGGCCTATCTGGATTGTGTAAAGGCTCTGGCATAAAAGACAGTTTGTCAGGTCTGTGCACATCCAAACTTTTCCGTAAACCTACCCATCCTTCCTATTGCCAGCTTTCTTCGCTTGGGGCTAGTATGTTCATCAACTGAACGGAGTCAGACCCAAGAAGAAGACATGCTTACAGACGATGCCCGTTACAAAATTCTGAAAAGGTTGGAAACCAACCCCGACATCAGCCAACGTCAGTTGGCTGAAGAGTTAGGCGTGAGCCTGGGCAAAGTGAATTTCTGTCTGAAAGCGCTGATCGAAAAAGGCATGATAAAAGCGCGTAACTTCTCCAAAAGCGAACACAAAAAGGGTTATCTCTACGTTTTGACGCCCGCTGGCATTGAAAGCAAAGCAGCGCTCACCAAACGCTTCCTGTCCCGCAAAATCTCCGAATACGACACCCTCAAGTCTGAAATTGAAGAGCTTCAGAAAGAAGTCGCTCAGGCCAGCAACAAGAAGGTGGGCTCATGAGAACATTGGAAATAATGGGGACGGAGGAGCCACGCTCCTCCGTCCCCATTATTTCCCACTGGTACTTGCTGCAGGTCAAAACACAGCAACACGCCCGCGCAGAAGAAAATCTTGAGAATCAAGGCTTTGAGTTCTACTCGCCGGTTCACAAGGTCAAAAAAATTCAGCGCGGACACTTGCTGGTCAAGACCGAGCCCCTGTTCCCCGGTTACGTGTTTGTGCAGCTTGACGAGTTCAGCAGCTGGCGTTCGCTGCAGGCGACAAGGGGCGTGACGCGGATTGTCAGTTTCAACGGCAGCCCGCAGAAGGTAGCGCCAGAACTCATACAAGCGCTGCAACAAAGATTCAGCAACAGCCTGGAGCCCGAAGCGCTCTACAAGACCGGTGACAAAGTAGTGGTGGTAGACGGCTGTTTTAAACATATAGAAGCCATTGTCAAAGCGGTGACATCAGATGAGCGCATTATCGTGCTGCTCACAATTCTGAACACACAGCAGGCCGTGGCAATTCCTGCGACACAGCTGGCTAAAGCAGGATAGAGGGTATGCAACGACGCAATTTCCTGAAGGGAGCCGCAGCCTTATTGGGCGCAATCCCGCTCAACTCAGCGCTGTCTGCTGAAGCAGCGCCTGTGCCTGCGAGTTCGGTCCCTGATGCCAGCGCGCACCTGTTGAGCGGCTCCAGAGCGTTGGCTCCGATCATTGCGAGCCCTGACCGCATCATCGAGATGAATGTCTGCACGCGTCCATTTCGCCTGCAGGGCCCGCGTATCGAGTCTGAGCGCATTGGCCGCAGGAATGTTGTACACAACTACGGCCATGGGGGCAGTGGCTGGTCGCTGTCGTGGGGCTCCGGTCAGATTGCTGTGGAGATGGCAAAAGCACACGGGCGCAGGGAGCTGGCGGTCATTGGCTGTGGTGCTATCGGGTTGACCACGGCGCTGGTGGCGCAACAGGCCGGACTCAAGGTGACGATTTATGCAAAGGAGCGTCCTCCTTATGTGTCTTCACACAGAGCGACGGGTTCCTTTACACCGGATTCGCGTATTGTCAGCGCACAGTTTGCCCCCGATTTTGCCCGGCAGTGGGAAACGATGGCGCGTCATTCTTTCAGGCGCTTCCAGTCCTATCTCGGTGTAGGTGGCAATCCCATCGAGTGGCGCGATATGTACAGCTTGTCCGATGTGCCATTTGGTTCGCCGCGCCCGGCTGTGTATTCCCCGGAACCAGCCTATCCCGGCCTCGAGCGCGAAATGTTGCGTGACATCACACCGCGGACCGTTACAGTCAGTTCTCACCCGTTTCCTGTGCCCTATGTGCAGAGGCGTCCGGCGCTGTTATTTAACATCGCGGAATACACGCGTTTATTGATGGCGGAGTTTTTTGCCAATGGCGGTGTTATCGAAACCTTTGAGATGCAGGATAAGCGTGATTTTGCTGCTATTCACGAGCGCACCATCATCAACTGTACAGGTTATGGTGCCAGGGCGTTGTTGGCCGATGATTCCATCATTCCGGTGCGTGGACAAACCGCGAAGTTGATTCCGCAACCGGAAGTTGACTATGGCTTTTTCTACGGCGGCCGTCGTGTGTCCGTGTATCCGCGACGTGACGGGTTGCTGGTGCAGGCGCAGGCCGAGGGGGATTTTAATAACGACAGTGAGGCTCTTGATTCGGAGGAGTCGATCAGCGCGGTGCAGCGGCTTGGCGAAATTGTGGCGATGATGCGCAGCACAGGCTATAACCTTGACAAGGCTGCTTCGCCTGAGTAGCGTCCATATTTGTAGATGCAGAATTTTCGGAGTTTTGAATATGCTGCCACCAGATTGTCGAGAACCATTTTGGCTCAGGCTGGGCTGGATATCGCAAGCCAGGTCAACATTTAATTGATGGAGGGCAACATTGTGATTGAGGCTGCTGACACACCGGATCCAGTGTTTATATTACCGTTTACCGAAGCTGAACTTCTGCATGGGATGACGCCGTACACCGCTCATCTTGATGAATTGGCGCAACTCACCGACAGAGAGATCGGTAAGTACGGCGCCATCAGCCTATGACCAACTAAACAGCCATGGTAATCTCTGATATACATTAATAATCTTGTATATCCACGGGATCCGGAGCTTCAACATGCAAGTTTCAAAATGGGGTAATAGTTTGGCGATTCGCATTCCTGCCTCCGTATCAGAGGCGCTGCAACTGAAAGAAGGCGATGACGTTGAAGTCATTGTCGCCGGCTCGCGCAAATTCGAGATCCGGCGGCAGCCTTCACGGGAAGAGTTGCTGGATCAATTGAATGCCTACCGAGGCCGCATACCCGCAGATTTTATTTTTGACAGGGATGATGCCAATGAGCGGGGAACGGAGTTTTCTTGATACCAATATATTGTTGTATTTATATTCTGCGGATGACCTGAAGGCCCGGCAGGCCGAAGCCCTGGTGCGTGCCGGAGGAGTTGTCAGCGTTCAGGTACTCAATGAGCTGGCCAGCGTCTTGCGACGAAAGTTCAAGTACTCATGGGCTGAAATCAACCATGTTCTGGGCGTGACCGAGAGGCTGCTGGAGGTGGAGCCGCTGACACTGGATGGGCATCGCGTCGGCCGTGCCCTGGCGGCACGCTACAGTTTAAGCGTTTACGATGCCATGATCGTAGCAGCCGCGCAGCAGTCGGGTTGCCGGGTGCTGTACTCTGAGGACATGCAGCATGGACTGAAGGTCAGCGTACAGCTGCGGATTGAAAATCCGTTTTTGTAGCTTACGCAAAGCATGGAGTTGCGTAATCACTGCAACCGCTGCCACACCCTTGAGACTGGCGGCAGAGCAGTTTGCTCCTCAGTCTCCATTGGCTGCATTGCCTGCCGGAATAAACTCCCCCTCAATCACCACTTCCCGGCCGCCGAAAAACAGCTGCCTGCCGGTCGCAGTCAACACTTCATAATTGACTGAGCCGCCCTGGTTGATGCTATCCACGCGCAGCACTGTTCCCGAGGTGCCGGACTCAAGGAGTTCACGGTCGCGGTCCTGCAGCGGTCGTACATAATAATCCGGGTAAAAAACATCGATATCTTTGACGAAAACGGTCCCGTAGCGGTTGCCGATGCTGTACTGCAGGCCATCGCTCTCAAGCATGGTGTAAAACGCGGCGTTGTCTACGGTGGGGATGATGTCCTGGTTGACGCCGTTGTTGCACCTTGCTGCATAACGAAGTTGCGGCGAGACCTCTAGCTCGACTATCTCAATGGTGCTGCACTCCGCCGTGTTGTCGCCTCCGTATCGGTACGGGTACGCGGAAAACTTTCCGACAAATCTCTCGCCATTGCCCATATCCAGTTCAAGTACCCCGTCGTCCCGGAGTGTGGGGATGTAACCCATGTTCTCAATAGCGGCGAACAGCGCCTCCACGTTGACCACAGGTGCCGGCAGCGCGGGCCTTGGTGGATCTGCGAATGCGCCTCCGATACTGCACGCTGCTGCCAGAAACAGTACAAGCGGTTTGCTGTTGAGCATCTGAAAAGTCCTTTTTTATTGCCGGAGGAGTTTTGTTTATACGGAATAATGCTTCCGGGCCAAATGGGTGGAGGGGGAAATGGGGACGGAGGAGCAAGCTCCTCCGTCCCCCCTAAGGTACCGTCCCCTCTAAGGTAAAACCCTCTGATCCTGCTGACTTTCCCCTGATTCATTTGTCACACCATAGCGACCCGGTGTGTACAGCGTTAGCATAAGCTGAGCGCCAGTCAGAAGGGATACGTTGTGTTTGATTCTCTCAGAAAGGAATGGCACCAGTTTCATAAGGCCAGCCCGGGCCAGCGTTTTGCGGAGCTTCACCGGCGTCACGCCGCGCGCCGCGGACTCGTCAGGACGATTCTTCTGTTGATTGGAGGAGTACTGATTGCCGTGGGTCTGGCGACTCTTTTTATTCCTCCGATTCCCGGTATCACTCTGGTGTTGCTCGGCGCCCTGTTTTGGGCGCAGGCGTCGGAGCGGGCAGCGCGTATGGGCGACAAAGTTGAGCTGGGTATCAGAAAAGGTTGGCGGCGCCTCAGGAGTTAATCACGATGGACGCCGCCATCTGCACTCGCGGTAACTGTATTATCTGTAGCGTTGCAGCGGCTCGACTGCCGGGCCGTGCAGCACTGTGCCATCCAGTGCAAACCGCGAACCGTGGCACGAACAATCCCAGGTCTTGTCCGTAGCATTCCAGCCCAGCACGCATCCCATATGTGTACACACTGCAGAGACAATATGCAGTTGATCCTCTTCGTCTCTGTAGACGGCAAATTTATCTCCGTCGTATTTCCGGACGCCGGCCTCGCCCGGTAACAAGTCTTCAGTCACCTGGGGATGTGTTCCCAAATGTCCTTTGGCGAGATTGGCCACCACTGAGGCACTTTCCTTGAGCACTTTTGCGCCGCCGGCCAACGGTTTTATTCGTTTGGCATTGAACAGTTCCTGCCATGGATTGTCTTTGTTCATGATCAGATCCCGGATCATCATGGCGGCCGCCGTCCCATTGGTCAGTCCCCAACCCGCAAAGCCCGTCGCGACCAGATAATCCTCACCAATTGTGGATGACCAGCCAACAAATGGAGCACTGTCCATTGAGGTATAGTCTTCATTGGTCCAGCGATGGCTGATGGTTTCGGCACCAAAATTCTGTCTTAACCAGTTTTCAATATCCGCGAAATTTTTCTGTTCAGCCACGGTGTCACCGGGTTTGTAGCGGGTGCCGGTGACGATGGCGTAAGTCTGGCCGTTTTCATGCTGATGTGTGCGAATCGAGTAGCTTGGTGTTTCGACATTGATGTACATGCCGGTCAGTTTTTGTTTGATGGGCGCGGCGATCACCGGCTCTGCATCGGGGAAGGCGCGTGTGTAATAACCTCCGACCATACCGAGCGGCAGATGCGTTGCCATCACGACATGTTTTGCTTTCACGCTGCCTGAGCGGGTTTTAACGAGATTGGGTTCCCACTCCAGCACGGCGCTGTTTTCATAAATCTCGCAACCATCTTGTGCAAGCGTTTCAGCCAGACCAATCACATAACGCGTCGGATGAAAGCTGGCCTGTCTTTCGTAAAGTACAGCGCCAACAACTTGAAAGGGCAACTCGGTGTCCTTCACCAGAGAGGCAGGCAGGCCGAGTTTTCCTGCCAGCCCGGCTTCTTTCTCCAGCTCTGCGCGGTGTTCTGCCAGGCAGGTGTAGGTGTAGGCGTCTGCTTGCTCCAGATCACAGTCGATGTTGTATTTTTCAGTGAGCCGCCGGATTTCTGCCAATCCGTATTCCTGCGCTTCGGCATAAATCAGCGCCTGTCCCAGATTGAATTTATGTTCCAGTTTCTGATACAGCAAACCGTGTTGCGAGGTCACTTTGGCGGTGGACCTGCCGGTTGCCTGACGGCCGATCTTCTGCGCCTCGAGCACAACAACCCTGATGCCTTGATCGGCGAGCAGGCGTGCGGTGGTGACACCCACAATGCCGCCGCCGATGATGACTATGTCGGCTTCAAGATCGGCGCTCAGTGTCGGGTAATTGGTCTGGCGCGCCGTGTCATTCCAGTAACTTTCATTTTTGGGTCTCTGTTCCATCAGGTGTCTCCCTTGTGATTGTGGGTTGGGCGTGGGGCATGGGGACGGAGGAGTAGAGGGGGACGGAGGAGCAAGCTCCTCCGT
>JAUSCD010000006.1 GCA_030651695.1 Pseudohongiella sp.
ACGGAGGAGCAAGCTCCTCCGTCCCCCTGAACTCCTCCGTCCCCATTTCCCCATTCCCCCCCAGACCAGCTTACGGAGAGCCAGAAAATGTACAAACTGTTTATAGCCAACAAAAACTACTCTTCGTGGTCTCTGCGCCCGTGGATACTGATGCGCGAGCTGGGTATTACTTTTGAGGAGAAGCTGGTGCCATTTGCAGACGGCTCCAGTTGGGAGTTGTTCCGGCGCTTCAGTCCAAGTGGCAAAGTGCCGTGTCTGTTGGATGGTGACAGCGTTGTCTGGGACTCTATGGGCATTACAGAGTACCTTGCCGAGCGTCGCGAAGGTATCTGGCCTGAGGACAGCCGCGCCCGAACCTGGGCGCGCTGCGCTGCCGCTGAGATGCATTCAGGGTTTGGTGCATTACGTGAAATTTGCAGTATGAGTGTGGGCATTCGTGTGCAGTTGTATGAGATCAATGCAGACCTCGCCAGGGACATCGCCCGACTCGATGAGGTATGGTCGGAAGGATTGTCAAAGTTCGGCGGCCCGTTTCTCGCCGGGAAAACATTTACGGCCGTGGATGCGTTTTATGCTCCGGTTGTATTCCGGGTGCAAACCTACCGCCTCGCACTTGGTGCGGCAGCCATGGGTTATGTTGAGCACATGCTGTCACTGCACGGTATGCAAGCGTGGGAAAGCGACGCGCTGGACGAGTCATGGCGCGATCTCCAGCATGAAAACTTTGTCATCAAATATGGACGGGTGACATCGGATCTTAGAAAAAGCTGAATGACGTGTTATTCATGCTTTTTTCCCCAACTAATGGTGAATTTCACCATGAAAAAAATATGTTAAGCAGAGATTCACATTAAAAATCATATGCTTGTATGGCTGGCCCGGGACTTGCAACGAGCCTGCCAGAGGCAGGTCCTGTGTTGGCTGAAGTTCGTTATCAGCTAACGACAATTTAAACGCCCGACTGCGTTGCAGCGTCTAAATAAAAACCAATGAGGATATGAATTGTGAAAATGTTTACAAGTATTTTACTGGCAGGCTGTCTGATTTCTCCTGTGGCGATGGCAGACAGCTGCCGTCACCAGCGTGACATCAATTTTGACGTCTCGACAGCCAGTCTCAAGCGATTGGATATTGATGTTGGCGCCGGGCGATTGGAAATCAGAGGCGCGCCCGGCTCGGACGACGTCAGCGTGCGCGCCAGAGCCTGCGCTGATTCGCGTGGTCAGCTGGATGATATGGAACTACGTCAGAGCCGACGAGGCGATACGCTGAGTATCTCATCTGAGATAACCAGCAGCAGAATGCCATTTACCTTGTTTGGTAACAGATACGCCTATATTGATGTCGTTATCACTGTACCAGATGGCTTGGACATAGAGATTGAAGACGGCAGCGGCGATATTGTTATCGAAGACGCCGCAGGTGATTTCAGCATCGACGATGGTTCGGGCGATATAACTGTGCGTCGGGTGGTGGGTGACATCAGGGTGGATGACGGTTCCGGCGACATCAGGCTAGAAGACATCACCGGCTCTGTGCGGGTTGAAGACGGTTCAGGCAGCATTATTCTCAACCGCATAAGTGACAATGTTCATATCGCTGATGATGGCTCCGGCTCCATCCGGGTGCAGACAGTGGGTGGCAATGTGATCATCGATGAAGATGGTTCGGGGGACATCAACGTATATGACGTGACCGGAGATTTTATTGCGCGGGATACGGGGTCGGGCGATGTTGACTACAGCGGCATCGGAGGTCGTGTCGACGTTCGGTAAATAATTGGGGACGGAGGAGCCTGCTCCTCCGTCCCCAATTATTTACTTATTTATGCACACTTGAACTGAGCAACCAGCGCCTGCATCTCGCTCGCCAGTCTCGCCAGCTCAGTCGCGCCTTTGCTAATCTCGCGCGAGCCGTTGGCAGTTTCGTTTGCTACTTCAGATATGTTGTTGATGTTGCGATTGATCTCTATGGTCACGGCAGACTGTTCTTCCGATGCACTCGCAATCTGATTGCTCATGTCTTTGATCACGGATACTGCACGCGTAATTGTCTGCAGAGACTGTCCGGCGCGGCTGGCATGATCAACACTTGATGCTGCCTGATCGCGGCCTTTCACCATCACCTGCACGGCCTGGTTGGCACCAGACTGTAGTTTGTGAATCATGACCTGAATTTCTTCAGTAGACGCCTGAGTGCGGCTGGCAAGGGTGCGTACTTCATCCGCAACGACCGCGAACCCGCGACCCTGTTCGCCGGCCCGCGCTGCTTCGATTGCCGCGTTAAGCGCCAACAGGTTGGTTTGTTCTGCAATCCCGCGGATCACATCCAGCACCGAACCAATGTTGTCGGTTTCCTTTTGAAGATCTGTGATCACCTCGGAAGCCTGATCAATGTCACGCGCCAGAGCGTTGATCGCGCCCATGGTCTGTGTCACAACGTTGGCACCTTTGGCGGACTCTTCATCGGCTTTCTGCGCATCGTTGGCAGACATGCTGACATTGCGGGCAACTTCCTCAACCGTACCGGCCATTTCCGACATGGCTTTGGCGACATGCTCAATCTCGTTTTGTTGACGCATGGCGCCTTCAGCTGTGCGGGTGATGGTACTGGACAGCTGGCTTGACGCGATAGTCAGATTCTGCGCCGAATCTTTGAATCGACCGATAACTGTCTGAATGCGTTCTGCAAACACATTGAACCAATGTGCCAGCTCGCCCACTTCATCTTTGCTCGACACACGGATACGTTGTGTCAGATCGCCATCACCTTCAGCCATGTCGCGCAGGGCGTTGACGACTTCAACTACCGGTTTGACAATCGAGCGCTGGACCAGCAGCGATATAGCCAGTGCCATTACCGTCACGCCAAGCACGATCAGGATAAATGACGTGATATAGGTGGCTACCAGTCGCTCGCGCTCCTGCAGACTCACCCGCAGATACAGCGTGCCAATAACGTCACCATCCATCGATACCGGCTCAAACAATTCGATGTATCCGAGCTGTGGACGGTGAATAACCTGGTTGGCACCGGGCCGTTGTGGCAGAGCGCCGCCGCTGTTGTTGGTGGTAAACCGGGCAAACTCGGATCCGGAGTCGTCGAACAGCACGGAGGCCATAATACTGTTATTCAACTGCAGAGCCCCCAGCGTTTCGGTGGCAGATGTGCTGTCCAGAAACGCCAGGGCACCGGTGGTATTTGCGCCAATCAATCGGGCCGTGGTTTGCGCCTGTGTATCAATAGTGCGGTCGAGACGGTTAAGTTCCAACGCCACAAAAATTGCTGTGGAGACAACAACTGCAAGGGTGCTCGTCAGAGTCACCCCGGTCAGCACTTTCCACTTCAGAGTCCAATTCAGGTTAAACACGATCCTGCCCTCTTTAATTGGCGCCTGTTCAGTTATTGCTGAATTGCGCGCATCAATTGTTCACGAACGTTCAGGCCGGCACCGTCTATGAGGCCGCGATTCATACGGATGGCAACAGCATCGCCACGCTCACCGCTCAGGCTGATCATGCCACCGTTGCCACCGAAATTGACGATTTCGCTGACAGTCAATACCGGCGAGCCTTGCAGCGCTGCAGTCACTTCGGCGGCGCGGGCTGTTTCACTGGCGCTGACGAATACGATGTGGCAAGTCTTCGCGCCAGCCAGATCTGTGCCCGCGAGGGTACTGACTGCCATGGAGCGGTCACCGGCTTTTTTGCCGTTTACAATCTGGTCCATGGAGCGACCAAGTTGGTTTTCGCCAAGGATACATACTTTCAGATCGCTGCCAGCAGCAGGAAAAGCACTTTCAGGCCAGTCAATAAAGCGGCCAAAGTTCATAACAAAACGTGCAATCGCGTCCGAGCCGCCAGAGGACCCTGACAGCTGGCCGCGCTGAGCGTGAGCAGAATTCAGAGTGAAAACAGACATCAATCCAACAAGGACCAGGCTGCGAACAGAGTAATGCATAGAGGTAAATTTCATGGTATTTCCGTGTTAATTCATCAGGTGTTTGATTCAGGCCTGGTTCGTCCGATGATCTGAGCCGTGTGATTAGAGGGCAGAAGACACCCTCTCGTATTCCTACAGCGGCACGCCTAATTAAATCTTTAGATCAATTTCTTTACGAATTTTTACAGTACAGGGGGGCAGGCCATAAGTCTGGCTGCGGCAAGGTGGGATATCCATTTGATATATATAGATTAAACGAGTTTCTGGTGGTGCTGTTGGCTAAGTGAAAATCGCTATGATTCTTCTATCTAGTATTTGAGCTGCTTTCCTGTCATTCGTCTCCATTTGAAAATTGGCGGTCGTTCATACAGAAATACTGCCCATGTGTCTTTGATCGTCCAGTGAAACGCCAGAGGTACTGCTATCGCTACCACGGTGACAAGCAGGCTCGCAGTCCCGGTATCGGCAATTACGCCGGTTTGAGAAAGCAATTTGAGTGCAATCTTCATGGGAATAAAGAAGCTCAGATAAATGACAATCGAATTTGCTCCGCAGTAGCGAAGCCATCCACTCCATGATTGAGTAGCCAGCAGACTCCCGGCCGTTACAATTGCCACCGCACCCAGAAAACCCAGCGCCAGACTGATGCCGGGTTCGCCATCGCTGTTGGTCATCGTGAACATGGCGTTCACCACAGCCCAGATTACCAGGCCGGCAATAGCAGAAGATTTCCACTGCGGGATCTGACGGGCAAATGCAAAAATCCAGGGTGCGGCGGCATAACCTGCGTAAAAATAAACATAGCGATCGAAAAAACGGTCAGGAACACTCCAGCCGGTTTCAATCCACCCCAGGTTGAAGGCTATCTGCAGACTTGCTGCAAATAAAAAAACCACGGGCTTGGGTACCTCTGAAAGAAACCGGGTAACCATATAGAAAATAGCCAGCATGTGCACAAACCATAAAGTATTTATGGGCTCTATCCATGAAAACAGAAAAGTACCCAGAAACTTTCCAGGTTCCTGTGCGAGAAGAACAGGCTCAGTAACGATCAGCTGAATAGTGAGCCAGATGAAATAGAAATAGATGAAATGGAAAAATTTCCTGTCGACATATTCGCGTAGTGGACTGCCTATAGACAAGGACAGGAATATTCCGGACAACAAGAAAAAATCGGGCATTCTGAATGGCCGCGCCCAGGCAACAACCTCATGCAACCAACCTTCACTGCCAATCGCATGACCATAGTCGAGGGTCGAGTGCATCATGACAACCATGATGATGCAGATCCCCTTGGCGTAATCTACCCAGACAACTCTGCTTTGTGGTTCACGTATCACATTGGCGCCCAGAGTATTCATTTTTATTCCCTGTTTATTGTGATCCTGAGACTAATCAATCCTCAATTTGATGCCTATCAGGTTTTGACCCGATTCCATTTCGCGATTGATCATTTTCCGATTCCTTAAAGGTTTTTAGTAGGGGAAATACAGGGTATTCACGCATCGCCCCGGGCGTTGGTGCAACCTATTATGAGCGCCTCGAAGAATTTTGCGACGCATTGATAACTCAATGCGGAAGGGGCGAAGCCTTGAACACAATTTCACAGCAGTATTCAGACACAGAAAATTGCGCGCCACCAAAACCAAGCTGGCATGTGCTGTGGACTCACAGCAACTATGAGCGTGCTGTCTACGAACAACTGAAAGCCAAGGGTTATGAAATATTTTTTGCTTGCATAGATCAATGGATCGCCAACAAAAAAGGCAAACATCTGGCGCGTGTCCCGCTATTTCGCAGCTATCTTTTTATCCGCCATGCAGTAGGCAGATACGACTATATTGATATCTGCAAAACCAAAGGTCTGGTAGGCATTCTGGGTGACCGCTGGGACAATCTGGCAAGCATTCCCGATCAGGAAATTGATGACATCAGAAATGTTTGCGCCTGCGATAGTCCGGTGAGTAGCCACCCCTACCTGAATAGTGGTGACAAGGTGCGTATGACTCGAGGGAGTTTGAAAAACACAGAAGGCATATTGATAAAAAATGATCAGCAGACCGGAATACTGGTGGTATCCGTGTCACTTCTGAATCGTAGCGTCGCGGTTGAAGTGAACTGCACAGATGTGGTGCCAATATGAAAAAAAGACTGACTTGTGGATTGGTGAGTCTTGCCCTGCTTTCCTTGCCGTCTCACGCTGCAACCTACGTTGTTCCAACGCTAGTTGTTGCAGTGTTGTCAGACGATAACATTCTGATCAGTGCCGATGATCGTCAGGAAGACATCATTACCCGGATTAGCCCGGGTATCGCTGCCGGTTATGAATCTGCGCGTTTGTTGGCAAATGCGCGGTACAGCCAGGACATTGAGTCTTATAAGGAAAACCCCGATCTGGACGCATCGGATATGCGCCGGTTTCTGGAGGCCAGCTTTGTATATCGGTTAAATCAACTCATGGTGTTCTCTGTGGACGCTGACTATAACGAGTCCCGCATACCCGCCGAGCTTAATATCAGCACCGGCGCCGGCGAGGGACGGGTAGGTGGTGAGCGGCTCAACATCAACCCTGCATTGAGCTACCGCTTCAGCCCTACCTCCGGGGCGCAGATCGACTACCTGCATTCGCGTGACCGGTTGTTAGGCGGTGTCAAGGGCGATACCAATGCCCTGAACGTGGAGTATGAACATTCCCTGAGCCCCAATACTCAGATGCACTACGGCTACACCTACACTCACTATGCTTTTGATAACCCTGCGGTGGATGTGGAGGACATGATGGAGTATGTGCATTCCCCGCGAATAGGCGTGTTTCACAACTTCAGCCAGTTTTCCAATCTGACTGCGCAGGTGGGTCCCAGATTTACTGACGATGAAGTCGGATTGAGTACCGCGATCATGTACCAGCGCCGCTACAGCAAAGGTCGGTTCATGTTGGGTTACGATCGCGGCGCCGCAAGTCTTATCGGCGAACCGGGTCTGGTGGAGCAAAGTGTATTTAACGCGTCTGTCACTCACGAATTCACCAATAATTTTGAAGTGAATATTGTGTCAAGTTACGGAGAAGTTGAGCGCGACGCTTCCGGTCTGTCAGATGCAAAAATCGCTCGCGCCAGCCTGACTGCATCATATCGCGTGAATGACTACGCGTCGGTATCTGCTACCTACAGCTACAGCCGCCAGGAAACTTCGGTGTTGGAAGGGGGGAATATCATACCCCGCAATGTTGCCATGCTGGCGTTTACATTGACCTATCCAAGGCGTTCTGAACCTGTTGTTTTTACCCGATGACATGGCTGCCCGATCTGCAATTCTGCAAGTTCAATGTGTGACCGGAGAGGGACTATGTCCATCAGTAGCTCATTACTGAAACGATTTCTGATATTGGGAATACTGCTGCTGTCAGCAAAAGCATTTACACAGGAGACACCATTTGCAGAGTACATCATAGGGCCTGCAGATGTTTTATCAGTCAATGTCTGGCAACAGGAGGAACTGAGTCGGACAGTCACTGTCAGGCCGGATGGATTTATAACCTATCCATTGCTGGGTGATCTGTTAGTGGCAGGACTCACACCACTTGAATTGCGTAACCAGCTCGCGGTGAGTCTAGGTGAGTACGTCAATATCATGTTGAGTGAAGTTACTGTCAGTGTTGATGAAATTAACAGCTACACGGTATCTGTAATGGGCGAAGTGAATGAATCGCTACCAGTTTAGTAGACACCTTTTAGCGTTACAATGAAGCTAAATGGAGGTGTCCATGTCGGGCAAACGTTATACAGAGCAATTCAAGATTGAAGCGGTTAAACAGATCACCGAGCAAGGCCATGCCATTGG
>JAUSCD010000020.1 GCA_030651695.1 Pseudohongiella sp.
AGCTCCTCCGTCCCCGCCAAACTCCTCCGTCCCCATAGCGCGAATTCTTGCCTCAGTTTACTTATTGCTGAAAATTGGCGCTACCATTTGGTGGCGCAAGAAAGCCTGATGGAGGCATCATTTTCCTGTTCCTCCGTCCCCTTGATGCTACCCCTAATGCTAAAAATTTCTCCTCCGTCCCCATTCATGGTCTCCATTCATGGTCTATAACAAAAGTAAAAGGGAGCTTTTGTTATGCGGAATCTTGTATTGGGCGCCGATGGAACGTGGAACAAACCCGATCAATTTGATCGTGACCGGCAGGTGCCGGGCAATGTCGTAAAGATGGTGAGGGCCGTTGAGCGTAATGCCCCCGGCCTGCACCAGCTGTGCTGGTACTCAACGGGTGTTGGTACCGATGGTCTGATCGATAAAATGTGGGGCGGGGTGGCCGGGAGGGGGCTGTTTGGCAATATGCGTCAGGCTTATGCCTGGTTGCTGGAAAATTACCAGCCCGGGGACAGATTGTTTCTGTTTGGCTTCAGTCGTGGCGCGTTCACTGTACGCTCGCTGGCAGGGATGCTGCAGGTGTGTGGAATTCCAGCTTTTTTTGATGGTTCTTTTGATGGGGACGGAGGAGCTGGCGGCGGGGCCAGCATATCCCCGATACAGATAGCCAACGAAGCCTCCGATATTTACCGCATCAGCAATCCGCTCAAACGTAAAGCGGCCGGCCTAGTTTTCCGCGAAAAGTACTCGTGTCTGCCGGGTCATGTACATTTTCTGGGAGTCTGGGACACAGTGGGTGCCATGGGTTTGCCAACCAAAGGCCCGCTCGGCTGGGCGACACGATCGCGACACCGCTTCCATAATGTGCAACTCGGCGACAATGTCTCCCATGCCTATCATGCTCTCGCCATCAACGAGCAGCGTGCGCCGTTTGAGCCTGCACTGTGGCAACCCCCATGTCCGCCGCAGGTACGTACAGTTCAGCAGATGTGGTTTCCGGGTGTGCATTCCAATGTTGGCGGCGGATATGTGGATGCAGGCCTGTCGGATGTGGCGTTAAAGTGGATGATGGATGCCGCATCCAGTCATGGCCTGGTGTTGAATCCTGAGTACGTGTCACGGCGAGTGGACCCGAATGTATTTGGTGAGCTGCGCGATTCGTTGACGACAGCTTATCGTACGCCATTGACCGGTTTGCCCCGGCCGCGCGCCATCGGCACCGGCGCTTTGTGCGAGGCGCTGCATCTGTCAGTGCAGTTACGGTGGTTCTGTCCCAGCCGGCCGGATGATTTGCCTTTTTAGCTGATATCAAACCTCCCGCAAACACTGCCAAACCCGCGCGATGCTGATATTCTTGCGTTTGCGTACAACGCTTGCCGGGGAGCTGTTTGCTGGCAGCCAAAGCCTGACAAGTTGATGGGTCAACTGGTTGTCTTGGTTGATGTATAAACTGACCTTTGTAACAAGCGCTACCGGTGGCATGACAAACACTGTGGTCAGGCTGTTAAATCCGGGGTGGCAGCGGAAAAGGCACCCCCAGGCACCCGCGGGGGACCGTCTCCGGGGGACGGAGGAGTCAGCAACTGATCCGCGCAGCTTTTAGAAAGATGCTCGTTCTGCCCACCGAAGAACGCCCTCAAAAAAACGCTTATAAAGGATAAAGCATGAAAATTCTGGTTACCGGCACGGCTGGATTTATTGGTTCTCACCTGGCGCTGCGGTTGTTGGAGCGCGGAGATGAAGTGGTTGGCCTGGACAGCATCAACGATTATTACGATGTGAACGTGAAGTATGGTCGCCTTGAGCGGGCAGGTATCGGGCGCGATTCGATTGGTCACGGCAAACTGGTGCAATCATCGCTGCATAAAGGTTACCGTTTTATCCAGCTGCAGCTGGAAGACAAAGCAGGCATGGACAAGTTGTTTGCAGACGAAAAATTTGACGCCGTCTGTAACCTTGCTGCGCAGGCCGGAGTGCGTTATTCGCTGCAAAATCCGCAGGCTTATATTGATTCAAACATTGTAGGGTTTATTAATATTCTGGAGGCGTGTCGCCATACAGGGGTTACGAATCTTTCTTATGCGTCAAGCTCTTCTGTGTACGGGTTGAATGAGTCATTGCCGTTTGCAACCACGCACAATGTGGACCATCCGATCAGTCTTTACGCCGCCAGCAAAAAATCAAATGAATTGATGGCGCACACCTACTCGCATCTGTTTGGCATCAGCACCACGGGGCTGCGGTTTTTTACGGTTTATGGCCCATGGGGTCGCCCGGATATGGCGCTGTTCCTGTTTACCAAAGCTGCGCTGGAAGGCAAACCTATTCAGGTTTTTAACAACGGCGATATGCAGCGCGATTTCACCTACATCGACGACATTGTGGAAGGCGTGGTACGGGTGATTGATAACCCGTCGTCGGCGGATTCTTCCTGGACAGGCATGGCGCCCAACCCGGGAAGTTCTTCGGCTCCGTACAAAGTCTATAACATAGGCAATAATAACCCGGTACGCCTGATGGATTTTATCCAGGCAATTGAAAAGGCGCTGGGTCGCACAATTGAGAAAGAGTTTCTGCCGTTGCAGCCCGGGGATGTGCCGGCAACGTATGCCGACGTCACAGATCTGGTTGAAGATATGAACTACCAACCTGCAACGCCGGTGCAATCGGGTATCGACCGGTTTGTGGCCTGGTACCGGGAGTTTTATCAGGTGTGACATCTGTCACCCATCTGTCACACCATACGGCGGAAAATGCCATCCTTGCGCAGCATATGCCGGAACGCCGCTGCAATATGTCCCAGAACCAGAACCGCGAGAGCGATGGCCAGAGCACCATGTATTTCAAACAGCGTGTTCGCCAGATAACCGTTTTGAGGCACAAAAGGCATCGCCGGCAGATCGTAGCCGCCGAGCGTGACCAGGGCAGGGAAGGCGGTGACACCGGCCCAGCCGAACAAGGGTGTCAGTACCAGCAATACATACATCAGATGATGCAGACCTTTGGCTGCCATCTGCAGTTTGCGCGGCATGTCATCCGGGTAGGGCGGGCTTTTGACGCGGACTTTCACCACAATACGCACGATCATCAACAATAACACGCTGAAGCCAATCGCTTTGTGCCAGGCGTACAGCGTATCGGTGAGCTCGCCCCAGAGATCAGCCTCAGCGCGAGACGCCATCCACAGGCCAATCGGGATCAGCGTCAAAACCATCAGCGCCATCACCCAATGCAGCACCCGCCAGCCGACGGGGTACTTCTGAATCTGTGTCATGCCTTCTCCTTCTGGAATGGCTTGAATGGCTTGAATGGCGTTGTCGGGGACGGAGAGATGGCGGAATCCACTACCTCCGTCCCCGTTTCTTTAACAGATCAGACAGACTGTGTAAGGTCTGTTTTTCGCGAGCGTAATGGATGCCGAGCAGGTATCCGGCGTAGGCGGCGCCGACCCAGGGCACAATGTCTGAGCCGCCACCTGTAGGCCAGTAAGCGAACCAGATCAGCGCCGAGATGATGTTGCCAAACTGAGCCACGATAATTTTCACCAGCAGCGCGATGACACCATCGGCCAGCAAAATCGCGAGATCAAAATTGAAGATGAATCCTATGAATTCGCCGACTTCTATTACCAGCAGCGTCCACAAAACGGCCAGGCCGTAGAAGCCGCCTCCGAAGAATAACCATTGTTTATACAAATAGTTACCGCTTTTGGCTTTATTGGTTTTATGGTGCTTTCTAAGGGTTGTCAGATGCTCGCGAATGGCTTTATGACCAGCCTCGCGCGGGAGCTGCCCGGCGCCATAAAGCCAGTTGAACATCAGCCAGCTCATGGCAGCCATCGGCAAACCAAGCTGAATTGCTGCAACAAACCAGGTGGAAAGTGACATAACATTTATTCCAGAAACGGGTTATTGGGGACGGAGGAGTGCACTCCTCCGTCCCCATCAGGCCAAAAAGTATACCCCCCGTACCGGGCTTTTTAGAAGGAGTAACTCACGCGGCCGTAAATAACACGCCCTAGCGGATCCTGCAGCTCGGTGACTACGCCGGCGATCATGCCCGTCTTCTGGGCTTCACGGTCAAACATATTGCGCATGCCTGCAGTCAGGCTCAGATCGCCGGTCATACCGGGCACTTCCAGCCCGCGGTAGGTGTAGAACATATCAGCCTGGGTCCAGGCGCGAATCTCCGTTGTTGAGCGGAAGTTGCTGAAAGGGAAACCGACCTGGAACGCAAACTGGTTGGCATCAAACGTCAATGCGCTGATGTGACGAACCGTGATGCTTGCGCTGTGGTCATTCATCCTCCAGTTCAGTCGGGCGTTGGCGCGCAAGCGTGGCATGGCCGGTACCGCACCGAAACTGCTGTTCTGATTTCCCGTTGCTTCGCGTACCGGGTCGCGCGGCGATACCTGGAACTGATAGGTTTCCAGATAGGTGCCCTGAAGATTGACATCAAAACCGCCCCAGCGATCAAACGGCAAGGCATAGTCCAGATTCAAATCCCAGGCCTGCACTTTCATGGTGGATGCGTTTGAATCACTCTGAATCAGTCTTTCGATGCGCGTGACGTTGGCAGGATCGCGAACAATACGCCTGTCTGAGCGCGGATCATTGGTCCACGAGGTCAACAGATCAATAGGCACCTGCTTCTGCGCGCCGCTGTAACCGGTGGCTTGCTGGAAGTTGAAGTAGTCGCTGCGCATGATGTCCTGAGTGGTGGTGCCTACAATGCGATCTTTAAAATCCGTTTCGCTCCAGGTCAAAGACATGCTCAAGCCATCAAAAGGTGACAGGTCGAATCCGATTGCAAGGCTCTCTGAGGTTTCAGAAAAAAGATCCGGATTTCCCTGCAAACAGGATGACAAAAATCCCTGGAAGTTGGTGAACGGATCATCCACATTTGAAAGGCCGCAGGATTGAGGTGCTCCAAGCTGGCTCATTGTAGGCACGATAAACGCCTCGCCCCAACTTGCGCGAAGGCTCAGCCAATCGGCCGGGGCATACACAGCGCCATATTTTTGAATCAACTCTTCCTGGCCAGTGCTGAAGTTTTCGTTTCGTATTGCGGCACTGATTTGCACATTATCGAGCACCGGTAGCAGAAACTCTGCGAACACTGCGTTGACAAAACGGCTGTCGGTGCGTGGATTTTGTTGCACGCCGATAAAGACATCGCCGGTCACAATGCCGAGCGCCGGTGTGTAGTCAAGAGACTCATCGCGACGTTGCACACCCACGGCTGCGCCCACTTCTCCACCCGGCAAGGTGAAGTTACCCAGCGGAATGGTGCCGTTGAGTACCACATCAAAGGTCTGCAATTCATCAAGTAGACGTTGACGATGTTGAGTCACGATTGAATCTGCAACGGCCTGGCTGTTGAGGAATCTGGGATCGACTGCGCCAAAGGGATTAAAACAGGCATCGGCATCATTGATAACGTCGCAACTCAGTCCTTGTTTGATTGCGCTGAAACTATAGTGCTGATTCATGCGGTCGGTGTTGAGGTCGCGCGAATACGTGTAAAACGCGGTACCTTCCCAGCCTTGCAGTCGCGGTACTGCAAAATCCGCGGTAAATGCCAGACGCGAGCTGTAGCGATTGGTTTCATTGGCCGCCGAGGTGTCATCGTTGTTTTGTACCGGCATGGTGTTGGCTTTGCCAATAGGCACCCAGGCCTCCAGCAGCACGTCTTCATTAAATGGCACACCACCCAGAGGGTCACCATTGATAGAAGCAAAACGGTTTGGAGCCAGCACCACCTGGCCCGTGCTACCACGCAGGGGCAAGGGTTGCCCATACGCATCAGTCACAATATTGCCGCCGGCATCGCGAAGCGGAACCGCAAACAGATCCTGTCCTGACGAGGTGCGGGCACGGAATGGGTTGCCGGGAAGCTCGCCGCGTACAACAGGCAGTTCTGTGACGCGGCCGCCGGGATATGACTGCGCCTGTCGGGAGTTACGAATCTGCGCGGCATGGGTTATTTGCGCCGACAATACCAGATCAGGGTTAACGTCATAGCTGATATTGCCGTAATAGTTGGTCAGGTTTTGCGGATTGCGGTAGTTGAATGTGTCGCCAAAGTCCAGCCAGCAGCGGCCGAGCAACGACACACCAAAAGCGTTCGATCCGCGTATGCTTGGATCTTCGGTCACTCGCTGACAAGAGGGGTCAGGTCGTGTTGCCAGCGCCCCGGTCAGGTCGCCGGTGGCGTTCCGAACCGGGACACGATGGTTGCCGGGATTGCCGCCGGAGTTTTGTGACAGGCCCGCCAACAGGTGTTCGGGACGTTCGTCCCAGCGCAATTCGCCAGTGTCACGATGCTGAATGGCGCCAACAATCTCGACGCTGGTGCCGAGTTTTTTGCCGCCAATAAAAGAAAACTGTCGATCATAGAAGTCACCGCGATCATCACCTTCGTGATAATACTCGGCACGTGCGCCATCAAAACTTTTGTAGGGAATAAGGTTCACCACGCCAGCCACAGCATCGGTTCCATATAGAGCCGCAGCGCCATCTGTCACAATTTCCATGCGCTGGATTGCAATACTCGGGATCATGGCAATAATATTTTCGGTAGGTACCCGTTTGCCATCGAGCAGTGACAGGGTCGCACGTTCCCCAAGTCCGCGCAGGTTGACGGTGGTGGACTGGTCTGTTGAACCCTGGATGCCGCCGGTTATGGCGGAGCCGGAGTTAAAAGTCAGATTCTGTACGACCTGACCCATGTTGACGGTGCCTTCAGCCTCCAGATCTTCTGCGGTAATTTGAGTGACGGGGGAGGCGGCAATAAACCCTTCGCTGCGACGGATGTATGAGCCGGTCACAACCACTTCTTCGACTTCAGGGGTACTTTGTTGTGCCAGGGCGTTTTGGCTCAGGCTTCCAAGTGCGACGCAAATGGCGATGGATAACGCAGAAATTTTTGAGAGGGGAGCCGGTTGAAATACAGATCGGGTGAATTTTGTGCGAGCATGGGCGCGTTGCCCATAGTACTGGGTGTCTGTCATGCGTAAAGTCCTCTGATGTAATCATTATTATTAACTATCAGGACGATCGTAACGCGCGATCGTCAGTCTCCAGATGACTGCCGCTACTGACGGGCCAGGACTAGTCAATCCTGCTTCGACCCATCGACTGCCGGATGCTTCGCCATTGAAGCTATGCCAGAAATATACATGTGTCAAATTAATAACTTGACTGAGTGTGCCAGATTGTGACTAATAATTACGGATGGGATGGAGTTAATGGGGACGGAGGAGCTTGCTCCTCCGTCCCCATTAACTCCATCCCATCCTGCCCGCCAAACTAAAAAGGATCAGCATGAACGAAAAAATGACTCCTCCGTCCCCAATGGAAAAGCGCCTGGCGTTGCTTGCTCTGGTGTTTGTGTTGTTGGTATTGCTCACCCCGGGGCCGGTGATCGAGGCGATCAAAAATTGGCTGTCGCTGCCGGTGATGCCTCCGAGCCAGTCTGCGTTTCCTGCCGACAAAGTGGTGCATTGCATGATGTTTGCCGCGTGCGGATATCTGAGCGCACGTGCCTGGGCCGGCCGGTTTAATCTGGTTTTGTTACTGGTTGGCCTGCTGGGTTTTGCTGCGCTTACTGAAGTGCTGCAAACGCTGGTACCGGGACGCAGTGGCGACATTGCTGACTTTCTGGCGGATGCTGTGGGTATATTTATTGGCGTATGGTGGTTTAAACGCCGGGCATAAAAAAAACCCGACTTGTGAAAGCCGGGTTTTAAAATTACTACTATCAAGGGAGAGATAAATGAAACAAAACCCACATTTTGTCTGCAATCTACCTACAACTAATCAGACTGACTATATTTCCCAAAGTTCCAAAATTTTTTAAAAATATTTTTGCAGCGCGATTTGCGGCATGGGGACGGAGGAGTAAATGGGGACGGAGGAGCTTGCTCCTCCGTCCCCATTTACTCCTCCGTCCCCATTTACCTCACAGCGCCACCACCTTAAGGCCCAGACGCGACGCCAGTTCTGCGCTGCCGGGGTTGGACACCACGCCGATGCTGGCCAGTTCCGGTTTGAGGTATTGACGCGCCACGCGTTTCAGATCGTCCAGCGTGATGGCCAACACCGCGCGGCGGAATGCCATGCGTGACTCCCGGGTGCGGCCGAACAGCTCATTATAGTAGTCCTGTTTGGCAGCGCCGGCCGGTGACGTTGACCGGTCCATACCACTGATCACACCCAGAATCGCTTCTTCTACCAGACGCTCTGCATGGTCTTGATTGAGGACAAAATTCACCGAGGCATCAAAGTCTGCCAGTGTTTCCTGCAGGCGCGGGTCGCGGTAAGAGTAAAAACGGAAAGACGCCGAACCGGCGTCCTGATCCGCTCCGGCACCATAAGCGCCGCCTTGTTCGCGAATCGCGCGGTGCAGATAGGCATTACGCAGAAAACCCGCCAGCACAGTCAGCGCGGGGTGATCCGCGTGACCGCCAGGCACAGAAGGGTAGGCCTTGGCGCAGAAATGCACTTGCGAATTGGTGGTCCAGAGTTCACGCACTGGCTCGCGTACTGCAGGCAGTATCATTGGGGCGAACTCCGGGGATACAGCCGGCGCCGAAGCCCAGGCAGAGCCCAGTCCTTCAACCAGCTCATCACGATGCGCCGCCTCACCCACCAGCAGGAATCTGCGCGGTGCCCGGATGATTGCATCATGAATGCGTTTGAATTTGGCCATCAGTTCCGACAGCTGTTTTTTGTCAGCGACATCTTTGGTCAGTTGTTTGACTGCCTGAATGCCAGCCAGTCCGGTGAAACGATGGCTCAGTTGCGAGGTTGGGCTCATGCCGCTGGAGGCCAGCGTGATTGCCATAGAATGGCCCCGGCCGGTCACACCACTTTGCTGACGCGAGTTGATTTGCTCAAGCAGTTCTTTTACACGTTTGTTTTCATCAAAACGTACATTAAAGAAGGATTCATACAGAAGTTCAGTCTGCGCCACATGATTGGCGACCAATGCTTTTGACGACAGCACCAGAATCGCCTGCGAGTTCTGTTCGTTATCCGCAGAGCTGCGGATGCTGGCATAACAGCTCAGGCCGCCGCTTACCGCTGACTGCCACACAGCTACATCCGCGTAACCACGTTTACCAACGCCCAACTCTGTGTAGCAGCTGGTGTACAGTGGCAGCATGTCCAGCAGCTCAGGCTCAAGCGCCGGCAAATCGACGATGACCTGTTGATAGACCAGGCCATTGGTGCCTTGCGGATACCAGGTCAGTTCTGAATTTTGCGGGCCTTCAATTTTTTCCGACGCCACTACCGGCAACTCTGCCGGCACGTCATCCAGGCCAACTTTTGGCAGTACATCCGGATCGTCTTCCTGCGCCTGACGCTCAGCCAGGCGTTTGTTGAGCTCCACAATCTGTTGTTTCTGCGCGTCGCTCATGGCAGCTTTGATTGAGGCGAGGCGGGCTTTTTCTGCCAGCGCTTCGCGTTCGGAGATGCTGGCATCTGGCGTCATGGTCAGCGTGACGCGGTGCATATTCCTGAGCAACAGCTCGCGGATCAGCCCGGGAATAAACTCAGGTTGTTTGATCTCTTCGCGAAGTTTGGCCAGCACCGGCTCGATGTCCAGCAGCTCAATCGGGTCGCCGCGATGCACCGCGGTGGACAGACCAGCCATCATCAGCTGCAGGCCATAAGGGTAGCTGTCGCCGGAGATTTCGCGTTGATGCAGTTCCAGCTGGTGCAGGGCAGCTTCCACCTGCTCGGGGTCGACACCTTCTTTGGCGATGTTTTCCAGCGTGTCCAGAATCAGTTTTTCAACCTTCTGCGTGGCGTCCTCAGAGCAGCCTTCCAGACCGCAGATAAAACTCATCTCGCGGTTGCTGTCTTCCAGGCCACAAAGCGGGGAGGGCGATTTGCCCAGATCACTGGTTTCCAGCACTTCCATCAGCGGACTGGCGCTGTTGTCGAGCAGCACCGAGCTCATCAGCTGGGCTTTGAAAGCCGCTTCGAGATCTGTGCTCTGACCCAGCAGCCAGGCCACGGCGACGTGAGTTTTGTCCTCGACACCTTCTGATGCATCCACTGCGTAGGATTCCTGCACACGTACCGGGGCGAGGTAGCGTTTCTCCTCGTTGGCGATAATGTGGGAGACATCGATGCGGTCGAACTGGCTCAGAGCCAGCTCTTCAAACTTCTCTTGATGTTCAATGGCAGGGATGTCGCCATAGGTCATAAAAATGGCGTTGCTGGGGTGATAGTGGGTTTCGTAGAAGGCCTTCAGATCCGCGTAGCTCAGATCCGGAATATGCGAAGGTTCGCCGCCGCTGTTGTAATGATAGGTGCTGGTCGGGAACAGATAATTGGTCAGCGTCTGCCACAGACGGGAGTTCTCGGAGCTCATGGCGCCTTTCATTTCGTTATAGACGACGCCTTTGTATTGCAGTTCGCTATCCGCATTGCCTTCTTCAGCAAAGTCCAGGCGATGGCCTTCCTGAGCAAAATCAAGTTCGTTTAGGTTAGAGAAAAATACTGCATCCATATAGACTTGAAGCAGGTTATTAAAGTCTTTTCTATTTCGACTTGCAAACGGATAGGCGGTGCAATCGCTGCTGGTAAAGGCGTTCATGAAGGTATTGAGCGAGCGCCGTATCATCATGAAAAACGGATCGCGCACCGGGTAGCGTTTGCTGCCACACAGCGCCGTGTGTTCAAGGATATGCGCCACGCCGGTGGAGTCCATGGGCAGGGTGCGCAGGGCGACCAGGAACACGTTTTCGGGATTGTCCGCCGCCAGATGATAGTGCCGCGCGCCGGTTTTGATGTGCTCGTATTCCTGCATGTCCAGCTGCAGCGAGGGAATGCTCTGGCTGCGCAACCAACGAAATGCGGGGTGGTAGCTGACTGCCGGGCCGGACTGCGGATCACGAGGGGCGGGCGTTTGTATCATAAAGCGTGTTTCCTGTTTAGTGAGTCTACTGACCGCTGAGTATGACATGAATCGCCAATAACTCAGGAGTCGCTTGTGACAGGCACTGGTGCAGGGCCAGTGTCTGCTCTTTCAGATAATCGAGCTCTTCCTGTCTGATATTGGGGTTACGTTGTTTTAATGCAAGCAGACGTTTGATTTCACCTGTCTGGCTGGCGAGCATGTTTTTGCCGGCACTGTCGGCAGCCTGTTTGCAGGCGGCAGCAGCCAGTTTGTCTGCGTTATTCATAAGCTTGAGCAGCAGTTTCTGATGAGTCTGCAGGGCTTCGAGTGCCAGTGCTTTGTCGGGGAATCGCAGGTGTTGGCGTTGGCTGTTGAGTGACTCTTCAAGCGCGGTCACGTTGTTATTGTGATCCAGCGACATATTGAAGGTGAATCCGGTGGCTGGCAGATATTTGGCCAGCTGCAGATGCGCGGGGGCGCTGACTTTGAGTCGGTACTGGCATTCGACGATCAGCGCGCAGCCCGGCGCTGGCCACTCGGCTTCGGTGCTCACGCTGGCGCCAGACTTGCTGCGGCTGACGGCAAGCTCTGGGTGAAACACACTGACCGAGGCTTTGCCCTGGTGGCTGTTGAGCACCAGATCCATAGCGCCGGCGACAGTCGGATGTTGCCAGGTCAGGAACGCGCGGTCTTCGCGGCGCAGCGCCTGTTCGCGCTTGAAGCAGGCTTCAAAACCTTCGTCTGGCATACCCGGAAAACTTGAGATCAGCATATCCTGGCCGGGCACAATACTGATGCTGCCATCAGAGTTCTGGTCGTAGAATACGCTGTAGCTATCCAGCACGTTGAGCAGCCATTGCTCAGGCGTGTAGTGTTGCTCGAAGTCGGCGATCCGGGTGATCAGCTCCCGGGCGGCGTCAGCGTTGAAAGAGTTACGCTCAAGCAGCTGGTCGCGGCCTTGCTCCAGTTCCAGTTGCAGCTCGGCGTTGCGCTTGCTGGCTTTCTCCAGAAACGGGGATGGGGACGGAGGAGCTTGCTCCTCCGTCCCCATCCCATCATCCGTCCCATCCAGCCACAGGTTCAGCTCATCCTTCAGCTCCTGCCACAGACGGAAGGCACCCGGGGCCACGTGTTCAAAAGCGTTGAGGCCATCGTGGTACCAGTGGAACAGGCGTTCCTGGCGGCTGCCAATCTCAAAAGGCACATGAATCTGCACGTCGTGGCGCTGGCCGATGCGGTCGAGTCGTCCGATGCGCTGTTCCAGCAGATCCGGATTGATGGGCAGATCAAATAAAATCAGGTGGCGGCAGAATTGGAAGTTGCGGCCTTCGCTTCCAATTTCCGAGCACACCAGAATACTGGCAGCGTCTTCTTCGCCGGCAAAATAAGCTGCGGCGCGGTCGCGCTCAAGCAGGCTCATGTGTCGATGGAACACGCTGCTGCGCACGCCAACTTTCAGGCGCAGATGTTTTTCCAGCGCCATGGCAAGGGCGTCATGAGCGCAGATCAACAAGGTCTTGCCGTCGCGTTTTTTGCTGCCCGGCCCCGTCAACCATTCCGCCAGCCACTGCACTCGCGGGTCGTCAGCGAATACGTCGTCTTCTTCTTCAATGGGGACGGAGGAGTCCGCTTTGACCAACTCCTGATCTTTTGGATCAGTGCGGGTGTCGGAAACCGGCTCCTCCGTCCCCTTTAAAGGCGTCCCCCGCACAGGAAGCGGCCATGGTTGTACTTTGCGCTGGGGGAAGCCTGTGAGTTGGCGGCGGGTGTTGCGGAACAGGATGCGGCCGGTGCCGTGCTGGTCGAGCAATTCGCGGATGGCCGGGTCGTCGTCGGGCATGGCGTTGATGCGCGCAGCGATCTCCTGATACCGGGCTTGTTCGTCCCTGAAGGCTGCAAAGTCGGTAAAACGTGCAGGGTCCAGCAGGCGGAGCAGGGCGAAGTGGTTTTCCTGACCGAGCTGTTCCGGAGTCGCAGTCAGCAGCAACAGGCCTTTGGTTGCTGCCGCCAGAGTTTCCAGCGTTTTGTAAGCTGCACCCGAGTCGCCAGCCGCTTTGCGTGAGCCGGCATTAACGGCGTCGAGCAGGGCAGCATCACCCAGAGTCACATGGTGAGCTTCGTCCACAATACACAAATCCCAACCGGCTGATTTGGCCGCTTCCATCCACTCAGGCTTGCGTGTGAACAAGGTCAGAGGGCTGAGTACAAGCTGCGCGCTGGTGAACGGGTTGTCCTCGCCGCTTTCCTGCAAGGCTTCGCAACGTTCCTGATCGAGCAGCGTGAATGACAGATTAAACCGGCGCAGCATTTCGACCAGCCACTGATGTAACAGAGGTTCAGGTACAACTATTAAAATACGTGAGCTTAATCCGCTAACCAATTGTTGCTGAAGAATAAGTCCGGCTTCAATTGTTTTACCAAGGCCCACTTCGTCAGCCAGCATGACACGTGGTGCGTAACGGTTGGCCACTTCATTGGCAATGTATAACTGGTGCGGGATGAGCTCGGCACGCGCGCTGCAAAGACCCATCAGGCCGCTGCGTTCAGCGTCGCCAAGCAGCTGCAGCGTTTGTTGTTTCAGATAGAACCACTGGCAGGGATCAAACTGGCCGGACAGCAGACGATCCAGCGGACGGTTCATGCTAAGGGTGTCGGGCAGCAGGCTTTCCGGCAATGGATGGCGGTTGCCTTTGGTGTCCCGGGTCTCATAGATGATCAGGCCGGAAGGGGTCTGCATCAGATCCAGAATTTCCAGCTCCAGATCAGCCAGCGTCACCTTGTCGCCAGCCTTGAGCACCAGGCGGGTCAGCGGAGCCTGCTGACGGGCATAACGACGGGTTTCATCGACGGCTTTAAAATCGATACTGACGGTGCGGAAGTCGACATCAGTGACCAGGCCGAGACCAAGATCGGGTTCGGAATCGCTGAGCCAGCGCTGGCCAGCCACAAATTCTTTCTGTTGAGTCATGTTGCCTATCTATTCATGGGGACGGAGGAGCGATCAATAAATGATCAATTCACAGATTGTAATCAGGATGTTGGCGGCTGTTCCAGTGTCAGGCAGCCAAGCCGGCCTTCGCGGAAATCATGCAGCAAAATCTCAGACACCCGATGCCAGTCAACGCTGCCGGACTTGCTTCTGCAGGCGCGTTTGGTTGCCAGCGCTATCATGAAATCTTCAGCTGTTTCAGGTAGTTCCGTGAGTTTGTAACGAGTCTTCAGAGCTTGCGGGAAGTCCTTCAGCAGGAACTCTGCAGCTACCATGGCGACATCTTCAAACACAATTGCGGTATTCCGAATGGCGCCGGCGGCAGCCAATCGGTAGGCGGCTTGCTGGTCTTCCAGTCGCGGCCAAAGCACACCCGGAGTATCAAACAGGTACCATTGCTCGTTGAGTTTGACGCGCTGTTGGGATTTGGTCACCGCCGGTTCATTGCCGGTTTTGGCCAGCTTGCGGCCGATGATCTGGTTCATCAGCGTCGACTTGCCCACATTGGGGATGCCGGCAATTACCGCGTTGTACTTGCGTTGGCGATAGCGCTCTTCGGCCGGGATTGGGGACGGAGGAGTTAGTGGGGACGGAGGAGCAGGCTCCTCCGTCCCCACTAACTCCTCCGTCCCCAAATCCACTTCCGGCTTCTTCGGCATCAGCGCCTGCTCATTAACCAGACGCTGACAGGCCCCGACGATCAGGTCGGTGCTGATCAGGCTTTCTTTGCCATTGGCAATGGCCCTGCTACCGGGCTGGCTGTTGAGATATTTCAGCCAGGCGCGGGTGCTGTCAGGATCAGCCAGGTCGGCTTTATTCAGAATGTGCAGACACGGTTTGTGGTGACGCAGGCGCATCTTGTGCATCAGAGGGTTGCTGCTTGCATAAGGCATGCGCGCATCAAGCACCTCGATCACAATATCGATTTGCTGCATGAGTTTGGCCAACTCTTTGTTGGCCTTGAACATGTGTCCGGGATACCAGGATATAGTCATAGGGGGCGCATGATAGCAGAACGCACGGGGACGGAGGCATGAAAAATGATCCGTTTGTCGCCATGAGAAAACTCCTCCGTCCCCATTGGCAGCTTCTGATGGAATAAAATCAGGGATTGTCCGTCTCAGTGATCAGGAGCATGCGTGTTATACTCCGGCCGACAGTTGGCTGGATTGGCTGCGTATATTGATGGAAGGTGTTGGAAGCATGTCTCTGCAAAACCGTATTCAAGTTAAAGTTGAACATGAAGTAAAGCCGCAGCATTTTGATTTGATTAATGAAAGTCATATGCATAGCGGGCCTGCGACGGAATCGCACTTTAAGTTGATATTGGTGTCAGAGACTTTCAATGGATTGAGCGCTGTCAAGCGTCATCAGCGTTTGTACGCTGTGCTGGCGGACGAACTCAGGGATGGTGTTCATGCTCTTGCCTTGCATCTGTATACGCCAGAAGAGTGGGCGTCGAGGCAGGCCTCGGCTCCGGTGTCTCCCGATTGCCGTGGCGGTAGTAAACACGCATGATCCGGCCAGGAAACTGACGGTTTCCGGGTGCTGAAAAGCAGGAAAAGGCCAGGAAAAGGCATCAAAAATGCCCTATTCAAGCCCCTGGTTCGGCTCTCCGGAGGTGGTTGCAAAGTTGCACTGAGAGGTGTTTTCCGTTAAGGTGCCGCCCAATGTCGACGCAGTTCAGCGTTGGTAGCACCTGATCGACACAACTTGCAGTGAAGCGAAAAGACATATTGAAGAATGAGTAAAACAATAAAACATCAATATCCTGGCGACCTTAACTGAAAGACAGAGACTTAAATGATGATTGATTTACTCCGACACCCACGATTGTCGTGGCTGGCACGCGCCGGCCTCATAGCTGCTCTGGCAGCGTTTACCTTCACAGCGTTTGCCCAGTACCGGCAGACTTCTCCGCTGATTGAATTGCCTGACTTCGTTGTCGAAATGACCGAAGAGGCAAACGTAATCCCTGAATTGCCTGATTTTGAATCCTACGGCGACACCGAAACCCGCAAAGAAGCATTTTTCAGTTACCTGACCGTTTACGTTGAAACCGAAAATCAGCGCATTGCTGAAACCCGCACCAGTCTGCTGCCCATGTGGGAAGTTGTGCGCCGCGGACAGCGTTTGTCTGATGTTGAATACGCTGAAATGCTGGATATCGCAGAAGAGTATCGCCTGGACGCGGCAGAGCTTAGTGACCGGCAGGTACTGGCCGAACTGATCAAGCGTGTGGATGTGATTCCGACTTCTCTGGTGCTGGCGCAGGCGGCCAATGAATCCGCCTGGGGCATGTCGCGTTTTGCCCGCGAAGGCAACAATATCTTCGGCCAATGGTGTTATGACGAAGGCTGCGGCCTGGTGCCAAACCGTCGCCGCGAGAACGCCACTCACGAAGTGCGTGCATTCTCCTCAGTACAGGCTTCTGTCAGTGCCTATTTCCGCAACCTGAACACCAATCGCAGCTACGAAGATATGCGTGAAATGCGAGCCCAGATGCGGGCTCAAAGCCGCTCGCTGGATTCCATGGTGCTGGCCCGTGGCCTGACCCGTTATTCAGAACGCGGTATGGCTTATGTGCACGAACTGCAAGACATCATCCGGATCAACCGCCTGAGCGCGCTGGATAAGTCCTGAAGCGCAAAAACTCGCGAGGCTGGCGGTCAGAGGCGGGAAGCGAGCGAAGAACAATCAGGCGCGCAGCGCCGTTCTGAGGAGCTTCCCGCCTCTGACCGCCAGCCTCCTGTTCAATTTCAATCTGCGTTATCCGGCGTAGACCGGATCCACAGCTTGTTAAACCAGTAATACCGGTTCGTCCCGCGCTTGGGCGCCGTGCAGATGTATCCAAAGCGCCGCATCTGAAACTCCTGTGCCGGTTGAATCCGGAAATGCACCGCCTCCCGGTCTATCCACTCCAGCTCCATGCGTTGCCCGTTTGCATAACAGCCGAGCTGAGACACATTAAAATCACCCGCCAGCCGCAGAGTAACTGCAGGGTTTTTACTGTCCGTTACCGGTGTGCGCGGAGAGTGCTCCAGTACCTGAAACGCCAGGCTGTTCAATTTGGTCGATGCTGATTCGATATCCGCAAACGATGCCGCCAGCGGATAACGCGGCAGGGCTGTAAAGTCAGAGTAATAACCCACGGCACCCGAATTCTGAGCCAGCGCAACATAGCCCAGCTCCTCAATGATGGCGGTGATGTCATCGTCAAACTCGCCATAGGGATAAGCCATGATTTTATGATCCTGGCCGGTTTCCGTCCGGATGTCTTCCTGCGCTTCCAGCAGTTCTGCGCGCAGACGCGCCAGACGATCCTCGTTGGATTCGCCGGGCAGGGCGTCCACCATGTGCGGGTGATGAACCATATGATTGGCGATGATCACGCCGCCTTCAGCCATCTCACGGATCTGATCCCAGTTCATATAACCGCGCTGATTGTCGTTAATAGGCTGTGTGCTGACAAACAGCGTCATGGGAAAACCAAACTCCTGCAACATCGGCCAGCCGGTGTCATAAATGGAGATATAGGCATCATCAAAGGTCAGGGCGGCCGTTTTTTCCGGGAGTGGCTCCTTGTTTTGCAGAGCCGCAATCAGCCGGTCCAGAGGCCAGACTTCAAAGTTGTTATCTTGCAGGTACTGCATCTGAATACGCAGCTCTTCCGGCGTCAGGCTGGTGGAGCGGGGAGTGGAGTCAGAGACATGGTGATAAATGGTGATGACCGCATGGCCTTCCGGCGACGGTGCAGTTTGTGCCATGCCCGCATTACTGCTTAAAACGCTGACAGCCGCAAGACTCATGCAGAGTGCGAGTTTTTTAACCATTGTCGGAAAGCCGGGTGAATTCTGAGTATGTGCGAAAGCCATGCATTGCCTCTTACTTTGATGAATGCGGATAGAGGGAGGAGTTGATGGGGAGGGAGGAGCAAGCTCCTCCGTCCCCATCAACTCCTCCGTCCCCATTAACTCTACCCCACTCAGCCAGTTTTTGCTTTATGTTGACCCCCGGATTGTGGTATAAATCCGCCCGCTTGATAAACAGGGGGTAAAACACCCCCAATTAACGTCACACATACATCGACACATGCACCCTGGGTGCCTTGTCTGTGGGGACGGAGGAGCATTGCTCCCCGTCCCCACAGACCAGGTTGGGACATGGGATGTATGGAGGCCTAACCCGGAAAAAGCCAAGGTAATTTAAATGACTACTACTGTGTCAATGAAAGACATGCTTAAAGCTGGCGTCCACTTCGGACACCAGACCCGTTACTGGAACCCCAAGATGAAGCAGTTCATCTTCGGTGCTCGTAACAAGATCCATATCATCAACCTCGAGCACACTGTTCCTGCGTTGAACGAAGCACTGGCCGCTGCACAAAGCCTCTCTTCACGTAACAAAAAAATCCTGTTTGTTGGCACCAAGCGCGCCGCTGGCAAGATCATCAAAGAGCAGGCCCAGCGTTGTGGCATGCCTTATGTTGACCACCGCTGGCTGGGCGGCATGCTGACCAACTACAAAACCATCCGTGGTTCAATCAAGCGTCTCCGTGACCTGGAAGCCCAGGAAACTGACGGTACGCTGGATCGTCTGACCAAAAAAGAAGCACTGATGCGTCGTCGCGCCAAAGAGAAACTCGAGCGCAGCATCGGCGGTATCAAGGATATGGCTGGCTTGCCTGATGCACTGTTTGTGATCGACGTTGATCACGAACGTATTTCCATCACTGAAGCCAACAGCCTGCGTATTCCGGTCATTGGTGTGGTTGATACCAACTCTAACCCGGATGGCGTTGATTACCCGATTCCCGGTAACGATGACGCCCTGCGCGCAATCGAACTGTACGCTTCTGCCATTGCTGACGCCTGCATCGCAGGTCGCACAACTGGCAATCAGGTAACTGAGAGCGACTTCGTAGAAGTGGTTGAAGCTCCGGCTGAAGCTGCTGCAGGCGATGCCGAGGCATCTGCCTGATCCGGATGGGATGCCGTCCCCGGCATCCCGGACTCGAAGTGACAGTCCGCTGATCAAGATAGATCAAGAAAAAAGGGGCGCTGCCCCTTTTTTTTAAACTGATATTTATCATTCAATAATTCATTTAGTCGGCTTTTGACATTAGAAAAACCGACATCAGATACCAAGAGGCAACTCAACATGGCAGAAATTACTGCAGGCATGGTCAAGGAATTACGTGAGCGCACCGGTCTGGGCATGATGGACTGCAAAAAGGCATTGGTGGAAGCGGACGGCAACCTGGAGCAGGCTATCGAAGATCTGCGTAAAGCCAGCGGCCTGAAAGCAGCCAAAAAAGCCGGTCGTACCGCGGCTGAAGGCATCGTGATGGCTAAAGTTGCTGATGACAGCAGCTACGCTGTGATGATCGAAGTAAACAGCGAAACTGACTTTGTTGCGCGCGATGACAATTTCCTGGCATTTGCCCGCAACATTCTGGACACCGCTTTCACCAAAAAAGAATCTTCTGTTGAAGCCATCAATGCCGGCGGTGTAGAAGCCGCGCGTGAAGCGCTGGTGCAGAAAATCGGTGAAAACATCAGCCTGCGTCGCATCCAGATTCTGCAATCTTCAGAAGGCGCGGTGGGTGCTTATGTACACAGCAACAACCGTATCGCTGTACTGGTTCAGTTGAAAGGCGGCGACGCAGTACTGGCACGCGACATCGCCATGCACATTGCAGCGTCCAACCCGCTGGTGGTGCGTGCTGCTGATCTGTCACAGGATCTGCTGGAAAAAGAGCGCGAAATCTACACCGCCCAGGCTGCTGAAAGTGGCAAACCGGCAGACATCGTTGCAAAGATGGTGGAAGGCCGCGTGCGTAAGTACGTTGCGGAAGTCACCCTGCTGGACCAGCAATTTGTTAAAGACCCTGAGCTGACCATTTCTGCGCTGGTTAAAAAGGCCGGTGCTGATGTAGTCAGTTTTGTCCGTTACGAAGTAGGCGAAGGCATCGAGAAAGAAGTTGTCGACTTTGCTGAAGAAGTAAAAGCACAGGCTGCTGCTGCCAAGCAGTAAGACCGAACAAGCGCATGTGCCAGCCGGATGCCGGACACCGGTCCGGCTGACACACGGCGTGATTGCCCGATTGGGCTATAGCGGCGGGCTCTTGAATAGCATATAACCTCAACTAGCAGCCGCTGACATAACAATCAACAAGCAGAATCATCAGGCCGTCAAATTCAAGCAGGTGCATCATGGCAAAAGCTGAAAAAAAGTATAAACGCATACTATTAAAGCTGAGCGGTGAGGCCTTGATGGGCGACGCCGATTTTGGTATCGACCCCAAAGTGCTTGATCGGATTGCTGTTGAAGTCGGGCAGCTGGTAGGCCTTGGCATACAAATCGGTATGGTGATTGGTGGTGGCAATCTGTTCCGTGGCGCGGCCTTGAGCGCGGCAGGTATGGAGCGCGTTACCGGCGATCATATGGGCATGCTGGCAACAGTCATGAATGCCCTTGCCATGCGCGATGCCATGGAACGGGCAGGTATTTCTACCCGCGTGATGTCAGCCATCCCCATGAGTGGTGTGGTTGAACACTACGACCGGCGTGCCGCCATCCGCCATATCCGCAACGGCGATGTGGTGATTTTTGCAGCAGGAACCGGCAACCCCTTTTTTACAACAGACTCTGCAGCCTGTCTGCGTGGCATAGAAATCGATGCCGAACTCATTCTGAAAGCAACCAAAGTTGATGGTGTATACTCGGCCGACCCCATGAAGGTGCCCGATGCCGTCAAATTTGACTATCTGACCTATGACGAAGTGCTGGACCGCAAGCTGGGTGTGATGGATCTGACGGCCATCTGTCTGGTGCGTGACCATGATATCCCGGTGTGTGTTTTTAACATGCAAAAGCCGGGCTCCCTGCTCAATAATGTCATGGGTCTGACCGATGGAACCTTGATCGGGGTCGTGCGTCCGCCGCAGATAACCGACGAAGCCGCCAGCTGATGCTGCCAAAAAGATAACAGGTGAATTAAATGATCGAAGACATTATCAAAGATGCCACTGAACGCATGGAAAAATCCCTGCATTCCCTTGAAATTGCATTCAATAAAATCCGTACCGGCCGCGCTCACCCGAGTTTGCTGGACGGCGTCATGGTGTCCTACTACGGATCTGACACAGCGTTAAACCAGCTCGCCAACATCACTGTGGAAGAAAGCCGTCTGCTGGTGATTACCCCCTGGGAACGCCCGCTGATCAGCGAAATTGAAAAAGCCATCATGCGCGCGGATCTGGGTCTGAACCCGTCAAATAACGGCGAGAGCATTCGTCTGCCGATGCCGGCATTGACCGAAGAGACCCGCCGTGAATATACCAAACAAGCCAAGAACGAAGCCGAAGGCGCGCGTGTGGCGGTTCGTAATATTCGTCGTGATGCAAATGCGCATATCAAGGAATTGCTCAAGAACAAAGAAGTCAGCGAAGATGATCAGCGCCGTGCAGAAGACCGCATACAGAAATTGACAGACAAATTCATCGCGTCGGTTGATGCGGCGTTTGCAGTCAAAGAGAAAGAATTGTTGTCTATCTGAATCAGTCGGGTCTGTTTAACCCGCCATCGTTACGGGATAAGAGCGTGCAGCCAGCACTACGAGCGCAAGACATGGATAGCAGTCACCAAGCCAGGGTAGGTAAACCTCGTCATATTGCCGTGATCATGGATGGCAATAACCGTTGGGCAAAAAATCGGGGCCTCGGCGGCGGTGCGGGCCACAGAGCCGGCGCCGAAGCTGCCCGGGAAATTGTGTTTTCCTGTGTCGATCGGAAAATTGAATATCTGACTCTGTTTGCCTTCAGCAGCGAGAACTGGTTGCGCCCGAACAAAGAAGTCAAAGGCTTGATGGCTTTGTTTTTAACGGTATTGCGTCGACATGAAATCCGTCAGATGCATGAACGTAATGTGCGGCTGCAATTTATAGGCAATCGCAGCAGTTTTGCGCCACGCCTGCTCAAGAATATGATCGAAGTGGAAAATCTGACGAAGCATAACACCGGCACGGTTGTTACCGTGGCAGCCGATTACGGTGGGCAGTGGGATATTGCCCAGGCTGCCCAGAAGCTGGCCAGAGCCGTGCAGGCTGGCAATATAAAACCAGACGAAATCACTCCCGAACTGCTCCAGCACGCGATATGTCTGGCTGATGCGCCGGCACCTGATCTTTGTATCCGGACTGGCGGCGAGCATCGCATCAGCAACTTCCTGTTGTGGCAGCTGGCATACTCCGAACTTTATTTTACCGATTGTTTCTGGCCCGATTTTGATGATGAGCAACTGCAGATGGCGCTGGATGATTTCAGCAGTCGGACGCGCCGTTATGGTCGTCATTCCGAGAGTGATGAATTGACTGTGCCGTACGACATGAGTGTGGCAAACGATGCTGATGATGGTCTTGGAAATCAAACAGGACAGGCCATCTGATATGCTGCGCCAGCGAGTAATTACAGCCATTGTCATGTTAGCCGTGTTATACGCCGGCACTGCGTGGTTGTCCCCGATGTGGTTTGCGGGTTTCCTCAGTATGATCATGCTGCCCGTGTTGCTGGAATGGGCCGAGTTGATGGGGCTTGAGCGCAAGCGTGACAAGATCCTGTGGATGTTGCTGTTTTCCATGGTGCTGTTGCCACTGACGATTGTGCTGGCTTTGCCCGGAGGTGTGCCTTCTATCCCGGGTGTGGCCGCAGTGAGCGGTCTGGCGGTGCTGTTCTGGTTTGTGGTGTTCTGGATCATTCGCGATTATCCCAACGGGCAAGAGCATTGGCAGGCACGTTGGAAAATCGGTGTCATGGGTGTTGCATGCCTGGTGCCGACCTGGCTCGGCCTTTTTTATCTCAAGGTGTTGGCGCCCTCCGGTATGCTGGTGTTTATTCTGATTGGTCTGGTCAGTATTGTGGACATTGGCGCGTACTTTTCAGGTCGTGCCTGGGGTCGGAAAAAACTGGCGCTGGCATTAAGTCCCAAAAAGTCCTGGGCCGGATTCTGGGGCGGACTGGCCAGCTGTGCGCTACTGAGTTCAGGCATTTTGTGGTGGGTTCATACCAATTACCAGCCGATTGAACCTGATCTGTGGATATTGTTGTTGTTGGCTGCCATGCTGATGGCAGTGTTCTCCGTGATCGGAGATCTGTTCGAAAGTATGCTCAAACGCCATCGTGGTATTAAAGACAGCGGACGCCTGCTGCCGGGCCATGGTGGTTTTCTTGATCGCATCGACAGTCTGATGGCAGCCACTCCGGTTTATGTGCTGGCGCTGGTGGTGCTCAGCCACGGCCTTGAAGTCATCTGATTATGGCCATTCATTTATTTCAGACAGACAACACGGAAGCAGGCCTGGCAGAAGTGCCACGGCAGCGTATTACCGTGCTGGGATCAACCGGTTCCGTCGGGACCAGCACGCTTGACGTGATTTCCCGCCACAGCAATTTGTCTGTTTATGCCCTGAGTGCCGGCAGCAATGCAGAGTTGCTGTTTCAGCAATGTCTTCAGCACAAGCCCCGCATAGCAGTTCTGATGGGCGCAGCGGATGCGGAAAAACTGCAGCAGCGTTTACGCGATATCGGCAGTACAACACGTGTTGAATGTGGCCCGGAGGCTTTGTCAGCCATTTCCAGCGCTGCCGATGTGGATACCGTGATGGCGGCGATTGTCGGCGCTGCCGGCCTGCCACCGGCTCTGGCGGCGGCATCCAGCGGTAAAAAAGTATTGTTGGCTAACAAAGAAGCGCTGGTGATGGCCGGCGCGCTGTTTATGCAGGCAGCTGAGCGTAGCGGCGCCGTGGTACTGCCAATTGATAGCGAACACAATGCCATTTTCCAATGTCTGCCGCCGGCCGCCCAGCAGTCTGAGCAGTTTGCGGACAGGGCAGGCGTGCGGCTTAACGGGCAGGGCGTGCGTCGGGTAATTCTGACGGCATCCGGCGGACCCTTCCTGCGTACCCCGGTCAGTGAATTGGATGCAGTGACACCGGCGCAGGCCTGCAAACATCCGAACTGGAGTATGGGGCGCAAGATTTCGGTGGATTCTGCCACCATGATGAATAAGGGGCTGGAGTTTATTGAGGCCTGTTATCTGTTTGATCTGCCGCCTTCGCAGGTCGAAGTGCTGATCCATCCGCAGAGTATAGTGCACTCCATGGTCGAGTATCGTGATGGTTCGGTGCTGGCGCAGCTGGGAAGTCCTGATATGCGTGTACCAATTGCGCATGCGCTGGCCTGGCCGGCCCGAATGGACTCAGGTGCGAGTTTCCTCGATCTGGTGAAAAGTCCCGATCTGCAGTTTATGGCGCCCGACCTTGATCGCTTTCCGGCACTGGCCCTTGGTATGGCCGCTGCCGCACAGGGCGGTTACGCACCCTGTGTGTTGAACGCCGCCAATGAAATGGCTGTAGCGGCCTTTCTTGACGGTCATATTCGCTTCACCGACATCCCCCGCGTCATTTCCGGTACACTGGCGCAAATCACTTGTCGCGAACCGCTGTCTATCGCTATGATTCAGACAGTTGATACGCAGGCACGTGCCGTCGCAGGCGAACTGGTGAAAGCTTTTCGTGTTACCCCTGAGCAGTAATCCCTCAGCAGTATTCAGAGGCAGTGGACAGGAATTATGTTGCAAACCCTCGTTGTAAATATCTTGGCCCTGATTGTCACCTTGGGCATTCTGGTAACTATTCACGAATTTGGTCATTTCTGGGTTGCACGGCGCTGTGGCGTCAAGGTGCTGCGCTTTTCTATTGGTTTTGGCAAAGCCGTCAAAACCTGGGTAGGCAAGGATGGCACCGAATATGTTATCGCGCCGATTCCCCTGGGTGGTTACGTCAAAATGCTGGGCCAGGACGATACCCGCGCCGATGCCGGCAGCCAGGTGTCGGAAGAAGAAAAGGCCATGGCGTTTAATTACAAACCCTTGTGGCAGCGTTTTGCGATTGTGGCAGCGGGGCCGCTGGCCAATTTCCTGCTGGCGGTGGTGGTGTTCTGGCTGATCAATGTGACCTACGGCCTGAAAGGTATCGCACCGGTGATTGCCAGTGTTACGCCCGATTCTCCGGCTTACACGGCCGGTCTGCGCGCGGGTGATGAAATTGTTGCTGTGGATGGTAAAGCCGTCACCTTATGGCAGCAGGTCACCATGTCCATGCTGGCGCGGCTGGGCGAAACCGGGCAGTTGCAGATAAGCGCCATTCCTGCCGGTCAGCCGGACCCCCGCAATTACACTATTCCCCTCAACAGCTGGCAATCCAGCACGGCTGAGCCTGATCCACTGGGTTCATTGGGCCTTGTCCAGTTCGAGATTCCACCAGTACTCGACACCATAATTGCAGGTGGCGCTGCCGAGCAGGCAGGTCTGAGGACCGGTGATCGCATCATCAGTGCAAACGGTCAGTCTGTGTCGGGCTGGATTCAATGGGTGAACATTGTCCGGGCCAGTCCGGAACTGCCCATCGAAGTTGTTGTCGAACGTGCGTCGACAGCTGATCGGGCGCTGGTAACGCTGACGCCAGCTGCGACTGTGCTGGCAGACGGTTCCCGTAGCGGTGTGATTGGCGCCAGCGTTGCAGCCTTTGATTTGTATGGCAGTCTGCCGGCAGACAGGCGCCGCGAGGTCAGCTACAACCCGATCAGTGCCATAGGGCCTGCATTGCAGGAAACCTGGGACAAATCAGTATTTGTGCTGGAATCGATTAAAAAGATGGTGATCGGACTGATTTCGGTGAAAAACATCAATGGTCCCATCACCATTGCGCAAGTAGCAGGGGAGACAGCAAGTTACGGTCTTGAGGTATATCTGGGTTTTCTGGCGATTCTCAGTATCAGCCTCGGCGTAATGAATCTGTTGCCAATTCCTGTGCTGGATGGCGGGCATTTGTTGTATTACACCGTTGAGGCTATCATACGCCGTCCGGTACCCGAGCGGATTCAGGCCATGGGCCTGCAACTCGGATTGCTGATCATCGGTGGCATCATGATGCTGGCGATATATAACGACGTCAGCCGACTGTTGTGATCATTAAGGCTATGTTCATGTTTGATGAACAATGCTGAATGAACCGACTTTGGTGCATGACTTTAAACCCATAAAAACGCCCGGATTTGTAAGTACCTCATGATAAGAACGTCGTGTCTCAGTGCTCTCCTGACGCTTGGTATTGTTGCTACAGCGCAGGCGCAACCACAGAATTTTATTATTTCCGACATCCGTATTGACGGACTTCAGCGAATCTCCCCCGGCGTGATGTTCAGTCTGCTGCCGGTGAGTGTAGGCGACGAGATGGAGCCGGGTTTGTCGGCCTCAATTATTCGTGCCATCTCGGCCTCTCAGTATTTTGAAGAGATCGAGCTCGCCCGCGAAGGCGATGTGCTGCTGATTACGGTACTTGAGCGCCCCTCGGTGAGCGAAATCAGCATCAGCGGCAACAGGGTCCTCAAGTCTGAAGATATTCTGCGCAATATGGCGTCAGCGGATATTGTTGAAGGCGGTATTTTTACCCGCTCAACGCTGGAAGCCATCCGTCAGGGTATTCAGGAAGTGTATTCCGGTCGCGGACGTTACGGCACCACGGTTGATATCGAAGTCACCGATCTGCCGCGTAACCGTGTGTCCATCGACATGACTGTTAACGAAGGTCAGGAAAGCCGCATCAAGGATGTCAATATTGTTGGTAACTCCACCTACGACAACGACGAGCTGACCGGCATTTTTGATCTCGGAGTGCGTCCCTGGTATCTGCCATTCAGCCGTCGTGACCGTTATTCATCCGAGCAGCTGCAGGGTGATATCGAGCGTCTGAATTCATGGTATCTGGACCGCGGCTTCGCCCGTTTTAATGTTGATAACACGCCGGTGTCGATTACCCCGGACAATGAAGAAATTTATATCACCATCAATGTCAGCGAAGGCCAGCAATACAACATCAGCCGTGTTGACCTTGCCGGTGATCTGGTTAATGCCGAACCGCTGCTGCGTGCTTATACATTGGTGGGGCCTGGTCAGACATTTTCCCAGGCGCTGATCACTGCCAGTGAAGAATATATGACGCAGATTCTGGGAAATCTGGGATATGCGTTTGCTGAAGTTGAAGGTGTTCCCACCATCAATGATGAAGACAATACCGTAGAGGTCATTTTCTACGTGGAACCCGGCGCGCGTACTTACGTGAATCGCATCAATTTCCGCGGCAACGTTTCTACCGCTGACGATGTACTGCGTCGTGAAATGCGTCAACTGGAAAGTGCACCAGCTTCCAGTCAGCAGATTGAACTGTCAAAAGTGCGTCTCGAGCGACTTGGTTATTTCTCGACAGTGAATGTGGACACTGTAGAGGTGCCAGGTACCACTGATCAGGTGGATGTGATGTTCGACGTGGAAGAACAGAGCTTCGGCAGTGTGTCGTTCAGTGTGGGTTCGGGTGGCGGTGGTAACTGGTTTGTGGCAACCGATCTGCAGGCGGAAAACTTCCTGGGTACCGGTCGTACGGTATCGGTCGGTCTGAACCGAAGTTATTTCAGCAGCAGCGCCAACTTTTCATACGTGGATCCGTATTTTACTCCCGATGGTGTCAGCCGTGGTTTCAGCGTATTTATTCAGAAACAGGACTCGCCATTTAACATTGCCAGTTTCTCAACGACATCGTATGGCGCTTCTTTGAACTTCAGCTATCCGATCAGCGAAATTCAGCAGATCGGGTACAACATTGGTTATACCCATACCGAGCTGACCTCGGGTGGTTTTTCGGTGCAGGAAATTGAATCGACACCCAGACTGATTCCGGGCGTTGACCGCTACATTATCAGACCG
Organism: Pseudohongiella sp.; assembly: GCA_030651695.1. Taxonomy (GTDB): domain Bacteria; phylum Pseudomonadota; class Gammaproteobacteria; order Pseudomonadales; family Pseudohongiellaceae; genus Pseudohongiella. The sequence goes on from JAUSCD010000020.1 coordinate 27,710, forward strand.
GCCAATACCAATCCCTGGGAAGGCCCCATAACCGATGCAGTGACGGGCCTGCTCAGTGATTTGCCACCTGAGTATCTGAACCTGAACCCAGACAAAGGTTTTATCGATAAAAACGGTACTGAATTCGACAACATCACGTTCACTACCAACTGGATCCGAAACACGTTGAACCGTGGTCAGCTGGCCACCAACGGTACCTTCCAGCAAGTGTCGTTTGAAGTGACAGTGCCGGGCAGTGATCTGCAATATTACCGTGCCAGCTACAATACCCAGTACTTCAAACCGATCTACGGTAATGACTGGGTTTTCCACGTCCGAACCAATCTGGGTTACGGAAACGGTTATGGCGACACGGACGCGCTGCCATTCTTCCAGAACTATTTTGCCGGCGGTCTGGCGTACAATGGTGTGGTCCGCGGATTTGATGAAAACAGCCTGGGCCCGCGCAGCACACCACCAGCGAGTTATTCAACCAACCTGACAGGTCTGATCAAGGACGAGAACGGCAATGTTGTTGTTAATGCTTCCGGTGTTCCGCAGGGTTACGATGGTACGCAGGGTTATCTGACTGTGCCGGTGGTTGATGCCAATGGACAGCCGGTTCTGGATGCCAATGGTAACCAACAGGTTCAACTGGCGGTGCAGGCAAATGACATTTACGGAGACCGTAACAGCTTTGGTGGCAATATACTCACAACAGCATCCGTAGAGCTGTTGTTCCCCATGCCACTGGTCACAGACCGAAGCCGAATGAGATCCAGCTTGTTTCTTGATGTGGGCAGTGTGTTCTCAAGTGACTGCTCAACCCGTCAGGTACAACGCAACAGCTGTAGCGGATTTGATGCCGGCGACCTGCGTTATTCCGTGGGCGTGGGCGTGACTTATCTGTCACCGTTTGGTCCACTGACGTTTTATCTGGCCAAACCTTTCACCAAGAACGCTCAGGACAGAAAGAAGTCGTTTGACTTCACTATCGGTGCAGGTTTCTAAAAAAACAAGCTAGAGTGCGCAGGGCGCGGTGATATAATGCCCCGCTCGCGCAATCGGCAACGTTGACGGCATGACCTTCAAACGTTACCCAACACATATCCAAGACTGAATTAGACAGACAATAAGGTGAATAAAATGAATAAGTTAATGATACTGATTGCGGCTCTGTTCCTGACTGCAAATGCAGCTGTTGCCCAGACCTCGCCTGTTATAGGTATCATCAATCTGGAGCAGGCACTGTTTAATACCGATGCCGCCCGCCAGTTGGAAGAAGGTACGCGCGCCGAGTTTGGCAATGACGAGCGCCGTCTGGAGCAGTTGAGCACTGAGCTGCGCGCTATCATTGAGCGTGCACAACGTGACGAATCCATCATGAGCGAGTCAGAAATGCGTGCGCTCAATTCCGAAGCAGAAGAAAAGCAGGTTCAGATGCGTCTGATTTCCGAGCGTCTGCAGGGTGCATGGCAGCAGCGTCAACAGCAGTTCATTGACAGCATGCGTGAACGTCTGGGTCAGGCAATTGAATCTGTAGTACAGGAAGGCAACTACGATCTGGTGCTCAACGCAGAATCGGTAGCATTTTTTAATAACAGCTACAACATCACTGCACTGGTTACGGCAAAACTTAACGAACTGTCGCGCTGATTGTCAGCCAACAGTGTCGGGTAACGATTTGTGACGGTGGTGTTCACGCTGGGCGAGCTGTCCTCGCTACTGGATGTGCCTGTTCGTGCGTCCACCGCTGTTGTGCCCACAGATCACGCCTCCGGACATCAGGGCGCGCCAGAACTGCTGCGCATTGATGGACTGGCGACTCTGGAAAATGCCGTTGCAGGCAAGCTCAGCTTTTTGAGTAATCCGCGTTATGCCCGCCAGCTTAAAACCTGTCGGGCCAGTGCGCTGATTATCCATCCCGATCTTGCTGCCGGTACTACGTTACCTTGTCTGTTATCCACAACTCCCTATGTCACCTATGCCAAAGCCTCCCAGCTATTTGCATCCGCCATGGCTGCGCAGCGGGCTGGTGGTCCGGTAACACCTGCCATCCATCCCAGTGCAATCATCAGTGAGCATGCGGTAATCGGTGCCAGCGTCAGGATCGGAGCCCATGCGGTGATTGAGGCAGGGACAGTGATTGCTGATGGCTGTCAGATTGGCGCCGGTTGTTATGTTGGAAGTGCCGTTGTAATCGGTCGCGATACTGTTATTTATCCCAATGTCACGCTTTACCATGAAGTGGTGGTGGGTGAGCGCGTTATTGTTCACTCCGGAGTGGTGCTGGGTGCAGATGGATTCGGATTTGCCTTTGACGGTCAGCGTTCTGTCAAGATTGCGCAGCTCGGTTCTGTACGTATTGGTTCAGATGTGGAGATTGGCGCTGGCAGCAGTATTGATCGTGGTGCTCTGGATGACACTGTTATCGGTAACGGCGTAAAAATTGATAACCAGGTTCAGATTGGACATAACTGCGTGGTCGGCGATCACACTGTGATTTGTGGCTGCAGTGCCCTGGCAGGAAGTACCAGGATCGGACGCTACTGCGTTATTGGTGGCGGTGTGGGTGTGACCGGGCACCTGAGTATTACAGACCGCGTCACTGTCAGTGCGATGTCGATGGTGACGCAGTCAATAGATAAGCCCGGGCTTTACTCCTCGGGCACGTTGCTGCAGGAAAGTGCGCAGTGGAAACGAAATGCGGTGACACTCGGCAAGTTGTCCGGGTTATCCAGAACAGTCAGGAACATCGAAAGGCAGCTGCAGCAAAGTGGTATGCCGGAGCAAGGAAACGAAAATGATGATGAACATTGAGGAAATCAAGGAATATCTGCCACAGCGATATCCTTTTTTGCTGGTCGATCGTGTTGTGAGCATGGAGCTTGGCAAGTCCATAGTCGCCTACAAAAATGTAACAGTGAATGAGCCCTTTTTTAATGGCCATTTTCCCGACTATCCGATTATGCCGGGTGTGTTGATTATCGAAGCACTGGCCCAGGCGGCAGGTGTGCTCGGATTCAAGAGTCAGGAAAAAAAGCCGAAAGATGGTTATCTGTACTACTTTGTGGGTGCCGACGAAGTGCGTCTGAAGCGCCCTGTTGTACCAGGCGATCGTCTGACGCTGGAAGCCAGCATCATCACCAGCAAACGCGGCATTTACAAATTCCAGTGTCGCGCCTCCGTCGACAACGAACTGGTTGGTGAAGCCATTATTATGTGTGCCGAGAGGAAACGGGAACCGTGATCGATTCGCACTCCATCATCCATCCCACAGCCAGACTGGCGGATGGTGTAACCGTTGGGCCCTGGAGCATTATCGGGCCGAATGTAGAGATTGGTGAAGGCACGGAGATACAGTCTCATGTGGTCATCAAGGCCAATACCCGTATCGGCAAAGGCAACACCATTTATCAATTTGCATCTGTCGGTGAAGATCCGGCTGATAAAAAATTCTCAGGTGAAGACACCTGGCTCGAGATTGGTGACAACAATATTATTCGCGAAGGCGCCACGCTGCATCGCGGCACCGGTTCCGGTGGTGGTTATACGCGTATAGGCAGTGGCAACCTGTTGATGGCTTATGTGCATATTGCGCACGACTGTATTGTTGGCAATAACACGGTGTTTGCGAATAATGCTGGCTTGTCCGGCCATGTGCAGGTTGATGACTGGGTTATTCTGGGCGGCTACGCGGGTGTCAACCAGTTCCTGCGTATTGGCGCTCATTCCATGATAGGGGGCATGACGCACATTTCCCACGATGTGCCGGCCTACGTTATTGTCAGTGGCACGCCTCCGGCAGTAAGAGCAGTCAACACAGTAGGTCTGGAGCGTCGTGGTTTTGATGAGGCCAGTGTGAAACAGATTCGCGAAGCCTTCAAGGTCATCTACAAGCGCGGTCTGAGCCTGCAGGAAGCGCAGCAACAGTTGACTCAGATGGCGGAGAACAATCCGGTACTGACTGTGTTGCTGAATTCCGTAACCGGATCTGCCAAAGGAATTCATAGATAGCGGGTTAATGGGGACGGAGGAGTCAGGGGGTCGGAGGAGCTTGCTCCTCCG
>JAUSCD010000025.1 GCA_030651695.1 Pseudohongiella sp.
GCTTCGTGGGAGATTCCTTCCATCAAGCAGCCATCACCCAGGAACACATACGTGTGGTGATCGACAATGCCGTGGCCGGGGCGGTTGAACTGGGCGGCCAGCACCTTCTCGGCAATGGCCATGCCCACCGCATTGGTGAGACCCTGGCCGAGGGGGCCGGTCGTGGTCTCGATGCCGGGGGCTTCGCCAAACTCCGGGTGACCGGCGGTTTTGGAGTGCAGCTGGCGGAAATTTTTCAGCTCTTCAAGGGGCAGATCGTAGCCGCTCAAATGCAGCAGGGAGTACAGCAACATGGAGCCGTGGCCGTTGGAGAGCACAAACCGATCGCGGTTGATCCACTGTGGATTAACCGGGTTGTGAGACAGATAGTCATTCCAGAGTACTTCGGCGATATCAGCCATACCCATCGGGGCACCGGGGTGACCGGAATTGGCTTTCTGGACGGCATCCATGCTGAGGGCGCGGATGGCATTGGCGCGTTCTCTACGCGTGGTCAGTCTGGTAGACATTCGAGGGGGAGCTCCTGTACACGGGGGCAGTCTTGGAAAAGCGCGTATTTTCCCGCACCTGAGCCCAAGTTTCCACCAGTGTTTCTTCAACCTGCCCGGGATCTATATCAAAATATTTTGATATATGCCTTCTTGCTGGTATAGTTCGCGCCTTAACCAGTGCAACCGACGGATTTTTATGGCAACTGCCATTCCCAAAATCAAAGCTCATGCTGATCCGGCCGCTTCCGGCTCAAGCCCTGACCCAGCGCCTGATTCGATTAACAGTATTGCTCAAGTGAGCAAGGCACTGGGAGACGAGCTACGTCTGGAGATTCTGCATGTGCTGCGGACGGAGTCATTTGGTGTGCTGGAGCTGTGCCGGATTCTGGATATCAAACAAAACGCACTGAGCCATCATCTCAAGATTCTGGCCACGGCCGGACTGGTCAGCAGCCGCCGCGAAGGCAACAGTATTTTCTACCGGCGGGCGCTATTGCTACCGGAAGATCGTTTTTTTGCGATCAAGCAGGCAGCATTCAGCAGCCTTGATGGCTTGGAGCTGCGGTCAGAGCTGGCCGCCGGCATCAGACAGATTCATGCTGAGCGCTCCGAGCAGTCTCTGCTGTTTTTCGAACGCCATGCAGAGCGATTCCTTGAGAAACAGGAACTTGTAGCTGAATACGCGCATTACCGAGATACCCTGCACGATCTGTTGGACGGTCTGCAATTGTCAGTCAGTGCCAAAGTAATGGAGGTAGGGCCAGGCGAAGGTCGCCTGCTTAGTGAGCTGGCCAGTGCCTATGAGCAAGTGATTGCGCTGGACAACTCCATGGAAATGCTCAATCGCGCCCGCAATACCATCAGCGACAAGCAGCAGAACGTCGAATTTATCCATGGTGATACACAACTGGCGATAGCTCGCGGCATCACCAGCGATTTGCTTGTTTACAACATGGTATTGCACCACATCCCGTCTCCCCGGGAAGCATTTCAGGACTCCGCCCGCATACTGAATGCCGGCGGTGTGTTGTTGTTGATAGATCTGAGCCACCATGATCAGGATTGGGTACGTGACGCCTGCGGTGATCTCTGGCTGGGATTTGAAAGTCGCGAACTGGAAGACTGGGCTCAACAGGCCGGACTTCAGATTGCACAAAGTATGTATCTGGGTCTGCGCAATGGTTTTCAGGTGCAGATGCGGGTATTCAAAAAACCAAACTTTTAAAGAACAGAAATTTTTCAAAAAGGAACCTCCACATGACCACTTCTTTGTTTACCTCCGAATCCGTTGCCGAAGGCCACCCGGATAAAATCGCCGACCAGATTTCCGATGCTGTGCTGGATGCAATCCTGAAACAGGACCCGCGCGCACGTGTGGCCTGCGAAACGCTGATTAAAACCGGCATGGTGATTGTTGCCGGAGAAGTGACAACAGAGGCGTATGTCGACCTGGAAGATATCACCCGCAAAGTTGTGATCAACATCGGCTACGATCATTCCGACAAAGGTTTTGACGGCCATTCCTGCGCCGTATTAAACGCAATTGGCAAACAGTCTCCTGATATCGCCATGGGCGTTGACGAAACCAAAGATCACGAACAAGGGGCCGGTGACCAGGGTCTGATGTTTGGTTACGCCAGCAACGAAACTGATGTGTTGATGCCTGCGCCCATTACTTACTCACACCGACTGGTAAAACGTCAGGCTGAAGTGCGTAAGAATGGCACGCTGCCATGGTTGCGCCCAGATGCAAAAAGCCAGATCACCTTCCGTTACCAGGATGGCAAACCGGTCGGTGTTGATGCCGTAGTACTGTCTACCCAGCACAGCGAAGAAATCAGTCAGAAAGATCTGCAGGAAGCGGTGATGGAAGAAATCATCAAGCCGGTACTGCCCGCTGAGTGGCTTGATGCCAACACCAAATACTTTATCAACCCGACTGGTCGTTTTGTGATTGGCGGTCCATTTGGTGACTGCGGATTGACAGGGCGCAAAATTATTGTTGATACCTACGGCGGCATGGCTCGCCACGGTGGCGGCGCATTCTCCGGTAAAGATCCATCGAAGGTTGACCGCTCCGCTGCCTACGCTGCGCGTTATGTTGCAAAAAATATTGTTGCGGCCGGCGTTGCTGACCGCTGCGAGATTCAAGTGTCATACGCAATTGGTGTGGCAGAGCCCACTTCTATCAGCGTTGAAACTTTTGGCACCGGCAAAATCAGCCATGAGCGCATCGTCCAGTTGGTGCGTGAACATTTTGAATTGCGTCCAAAAGGCCTGATCAAGATGCTGAACCTTATTCGTCCAATTTATTTTGAAACTGCTGCTTACGGACATTTCGGCCGTGAAGAGCCGCAGTTCACCTGGGAAAGCACTGACCGGGCCGACGCACTGCGCGCCGCAGCTGGTCTGTAAACCACAACAAACAAAAATTTGGCGGCGTAAATCCCGCACAACCAATTCAGTACCTGAGGAATTTTTATGAGCAAGCCCGATTACAAAGTAGCGGATATGAGCCTGGCCGAATACGGTCGTAAAGAAGTCATCCTGGCGCAGGCCGAAATGCCAGCGCTGATGGCACTGCGTGCACGCTACAAAGCGGAGCAGCCGCTGGCGAACGCAAAAATTATTGGTTGTATTCACATGACCATTCAAACTGCCGTGCTGATTGAAACACTGGTAGAGCTCGGCGCTGAAGTGCGCTGGTCCTCATGCAATATTTTCTCTACTCAGGACCACGCTGCAGCTTATATCGCCTCCAAAGGCGTTGCTGTGTACGCATGGAAAGGCCAGACAGTTGAAGAAGGCGACTGGTGTGTCGAACAGACCATTCTGAAAGACGGTATGCCATGGGATGCCAACATGCTGCTGGATGACGGCGGCGACCTGACCTCTATGGTCCACAACAAGTATCCGCAGATGCTGGACAGCATTCATGGCATCACTGAAGAAACGACCACCGGTGTTCTGCGTCTGCTGGAGATGCTGGAAGCCGGCAAATTGAAAGTGCCTGCGATCAACGTAAACGACTCCGTCACCAAGTCAAAAAATGACAATAAATATGGCTGCCGTCACAGCCTGAACGACGCCATCAAACGTGGTACTGACATGCTGCTGTCTGGCCGTCACGCACTGGTTGTTGGTTATGGCGACGTAGGCAAAGGTTCGGCACAGAGTCTCCGTCAGGAAGGCATGATTGTGAAGATCAGTGAAATCGATCCGATCTGCGCCATGCAGGCATGTATGGATGGTTTTGAAGTGGTGTCACCGTACAAGAACGGCAACAACACTGGCAAACTCGCAGATGTTGACAGTGCGCTGCTTGGCAAAGTTGACCTGATTGTTACCACTACCGGCAATATTGATGTGTGCGACAAGAACATGTTGCAGGCGCTGAAATCCGGCTCGGTCGTGTGCAATATCGGTCACTTCGACAACGAGATCGACACCCAGCACATGCGTGACAACTGGACCTGGGAAATGGTTAAACCACAGGTACACAAAGTCTACCGCGCTGATCCTGAGAAGAATCCGGAGAACTATCTGTTGTTGTTGTCTGAAGGCCGCCTGGTAAACCTTGGCAACGCAACTGGCCATCCATCACGCATTATGGATGGATCATTTGCAAACCAGGTGATCGCACAGATTCACATGTACAAACAGGCTTATGCAAAACGCTCTGCGGAAGAGAAGAAGCAATTGCTTCGCGTAGAAGTTCTGCCCAAGAAACTGGACGAAGAAGTAGCCGCACTGATGGTACTCGGTTTTGGTGGCGTTGTGACCAAGCTGACGTCTTCACAAGCCAAGTACATTAACGTGAAAACAGAAGGCCCGTTTAAACCAGACAGCTACAAGTACTGATAAAAAAACGAGGCCCTGGCTTAAAAACAGAGCGAAGCCGGTATCGCACCCGGCTTCGTTGACAGGAATGATTATGGACAGACAAACGAACGAGGCCCGATTCAGCTTCGAATTTTTTCCGCCACGCACGGATGTGGGTGTCGAAAAATTGCGCGATGTGCACACTGAGTTGGCGGCATTAAAACCTGATTTTTTCTCCGTGACCTATGGTGCCGGCGGTTCAACCCGCGATGGCACACGTCAGACAGTGACGTCGATTAAGCAAGCTGGCTCTGATGTTGCGCCGCACTTGTCTTTTGGTGGTTCCTCAAAAGAGGATATTGCTGCGCTGCTGAGTGCTTACAAAGAAATGGGCATCAATAGATTGGTAGCGCTGCGTGGCGACATCCCTTCTGGTACCGGTGTGGCATCGCAGTACTACTATGCCAATGAACTGATAGCGTTTGTGCGCCAGACAACCGGCGACCACTTTCATATTGAAGTGGCCTGTTATCCGGAAATTCATCCGCAGTCAGATTCCTATGACAGCGATTTGAAGTACTTCAAACAGAAAGTGGATGCCGGTGCCAACAGCGCCATCACCCAGTATTTTTATAATCCGGATGCTTACTTCTATTTTGTTGAGGCCTGTCGCAAGGCCGGCATCAATATTCCAATCGTGCCCGGCATTATGCCCATTACCAATTTCACCAACCTGCAGCGCTTCAGTAACAGCTGTGGAGCGGAGATACCGCGCTGGATTCGTCAACGTCTGCAGTCCTATGGCGATGACAGCAACAGCATCCGTGAATTTGGTATTGAGGTTGTGCAAACATTGTGTGAAGACTTGTTGGCTGGGGGCGCGCCTGGTTTACACTTCTATACCATGAACCAGACCGAACCGGTGCGTCAGATCTGGCGACAACTCAAGCTGCGTGCTTGAGCACTTTGTGTAAGCTGATTCAGGAACGGAGACAGCCTCATGCGACTTAGCCGACTGTATTGTGACTCTGATCTGTTGGCTGGTTCTATGCTGACCCTGGCAGATGACCACGCGCATTATCTGGGCAAAGTACTGCGCGTTAAACCCGGCCACAAACTTGCGCTGTTTAATGGTCGCGATGGCGAGTTCACTGCTGAAATTATCAGCGTCAGCAAACGCGATATCGAAGTAAAACTTTCTGACACCTGCAACCGATTGCCCGAGATATTGCTGCCAGTGCATATTGGTCTGGGTTTGTCTCGCGGCGAGCGCATGGATTACGCCATTCAAAAAGCTACTGAATTGGGTGTCACTCAAATTACGCCGCTGTTCACTGAATTCAGTGAGGTGCGGCTTGATTCGGAGCGTGCCGACAAACGCACAGCGCATTGGCAGAAAGTGGCCAGCAGCGCCAGCGAACAATGTGGCCGTTGCACGGTACCGGTGATCTCGAATCCGGTGTCAATAAAAGACTGGCTTGGCACGGTACCGGCAGGACAGGGATTTATGCTGGATCATACCGGCACTCATGGTTTTACCGGTGAGCAGCCTGATAAGGTTTATTTGCTGATTGGTCCGGAGGGCGGCACCAGCGAAGATGAAAAAACACTGGCGCTGCAGGCGGGCTTTTCAACGGTCAGGCTGGGCCCACGCGTGCTGCGCACTGAAACCGCACCAGTGGTTGCGCTGACTGCGCTACAGTTGCAGTGGGGAGATTTTTAAGGGTTCTCCAACCAGTTGTCGCAGACCAGTCCTGCTATTCGACTGAACTCGCGTTGATTGTTGGTCACAAGTGTAGCCTCACAACTTAACGCGTGAGCGGCAATCAACAGGTCATTGTTTCCAATGATCATGCCAGCCTGTTTGAGGCGCGAACGTAATTGTCCGTACAACACTCCCTCATTAGCGGTCCATGGCTCAATGTTTATCTTACGTAAAAACCGCTTCAATTGTTCGTAACGCCGGGATCGCATTTCGGGGTCGCCGTTTTCTATACCAAAACACAACTCGCCGTAGACGATCGAAGAAATAGCCAGATGCCGCGCAGTCTTGAACTTGTGCCTCAATGAAGTATCTCTGCTCTTGAGCACGTAGATACATGTATCTGTATCTAGCATGTACATCAGAAGGAAGTCCGCTCTTGCGGTGGTGTGTCCTCTCTGTCATTCATGAAGTCGTCGCCAAAAGCGGATTTCTCATCGAAAAATGCATCCCAATCTGACTCCTTAGGGGAAATTATTACTTCATCCCCCTCTTTCCGGAGATAAACAGTGTCTGATTCGAACCGTAGCTCCTTGGGGAGGCGAATAGCCTGGCTGCGTCCATTCATAAATACTTTACCAATATACTGTGCCATGTTGTTAAAACCTCGCGCTGATTGATATATACCTTATGATATATATCATTTCAGAGCAAGCTATTCCTGGAGTGTTATAGTTGAGGAAATGTGCCGGCGCATAAAAAAAAGCGCCTCAAGTGAGGCGCTTCAAAAGTTTCCTTGGGGGAAAACAGTGCCGGCTTTCGCCGACACTTCATTACCGTATTACATTACAAACTCTTAGCTGGTGAACTCTTACTTGGTGAATTCGGGATAAGCTTCCAGACCACACTCAGAGATATCCACACCCTTGTCTTCTTCCTCTTCGGTTACACGCAGACCCATCACGGCCTTCAATGCAATCCACACGAGGAAGCTGGCACCAAACACCCAGGCGAAGATGGTTGCTGCGCCGATGATCTGGCCAAAGAATGTTGAGTCGCTGTTAGTGATCGGAACCAGCAACAGGCCCAGCAGACCGCAAGTACCGTGAACAGAGATCGCACCCACCGGATCGTCGATTTTGATCTTGTCCAGCGCGATGATGCTGAACACAACCAGCACACCACCAATAGCGCCAAACAGTGTTGCCTGCAGTGCAGTCGGCGTTGATGGCTCGGCAGTAATCGCTACCAGACCAGCCAGCGCACCGTTCAGAATCATGGTCAGGTCAGCTTTACCAAACAGCAGGCGAGCGGTAACCATGGCAGCCAGCAGGCCACCAGCAGCGGCAGCGTTCGTGTTCAGGAACACCATTGCTACTGCATTGGAGTTGGCGACGTCAGCCAGCTTGAGCACAGAACCACCGTTGAAGCCGAACCAGCCCATCCACAGAATGAATGTGCCCAGCGTGGCCAGTGGCAGGTTTGCACCGGGGATTGCACGAGCGGAACCATCGGATGCGTATTTGCCCCGGCGTGCGCCCAGCAGGATGACACCAGCCAGCGCTGCAGAAGCACCTGCCATGTGAACAATGCCTGAGCCCGCGAAGTCAGAGAACCCGAGGTCGCCCAGTGTGTAGAGGCCGAACACTGCGTTGCCGCCCCATGTCCATGAACCTTCCATCGGGTAAATCACACCAGTCATCACTACTGCGAACGCCAGGAAAGCCCACAGTTTCATACGTTCTGCTACAGCACCAGATACGATAGACATGGCCGTTGCCACAAATACCACCTGGAAGAAGAAGTCCGATGCGTCAGAGTAAACTGAACCACCGTCAAAACCTTCTTCAGCTTTTGCTGCCAGCGCAGAAGCAACCAGATCGTCGCCGCCAGCAATACCTGACAGGAAGAAGGTGCCGCCGTACATCAGAGCGTAGCCGCAAATCAGATACATGGTGCATGACACACCAAACAGCGCGATATTTTTAGTCAGAATTTCGGTTGTGTTCTTTGCACGAACAAGACCGGCCTCGAGCATCGAGAAGCCTGCCGCCATCCACATTACCAGTGCGCCACACACCAGAAAGTAGAAGGTGTCCATAGCGTACTGCAGTTCAAAAATTTGGTTTTCCACCTTGATTTCCTCCGCTTAAAAGCTTGTCTGCTGCTAAACCGCAGCTTCTCCAGTTTCACCAGTTCGGATACGGATCACTTGTGAGAGATCCGAGACGAAGATTTTGCCGTCACCGATTTTTCCGGTATTGGCTGCCTTTGTGATTGCTTCCAGTGTCTGATCCAGCAGATCGTCACTGATCGCTACTTCAATCTTCACCTTGGGGAGGAAATCCACCACGTACTCAGCGCCACGATACAACTCGGTGTGGCCCTTCTGACGTCCAAAACCTTTGACTTCAGTGACCGTAATACCTTGCACGCCAATCTCAGACAGCGCCTCTCGGGCATCGTCCAGTTTGAAAGGCTTGATAATCGCCGTTACTAACTTCATCTCTCGCTCCTTCTTGCTAAAAACACAGGTTCTTAAACACAGGCTCTGTAACCTGGGCGCTTATAAATACCTGCGCCGTCATTCAGTGCAGATACACCTGCCAGACACTATGCACGGCCCATGCCATCTTAATTATTTCCATTTATTTCATAAGGATAAGCATTTTCTACGCAACCACTACGCAGAATGACGGTATTGGCTGGAAAAGAGCGCACCAATATAGTGCGCCACATTGCCTGTTCGCACTCATGCTGTGCCTTTTGCACCTGCAGCTATATTTTGTGGCAGAATGACACGCAGGTATTACAGGCAATCGGAGACGGTCATGATCAATAAACAGATACTCGATGACATCGCTGAGCAGATCGGCCGCAAGCTGCCGCAGCTCAATGCACTGGGTCAAGACGTGTCCAATAATGTAAAAGCATTGGTGCAGCAGAATCTCAGCAAACTGGATCTGGTGACGCGGGAGGAGTTTGATGCGCAGCAACGTGCGCTGCAGCGTGCGGAAGAAAAAATTGCTGAGCTCGAAGCGTTGTTAGGTGAGCTTGAGAGTCAGCTCAAACCTTGAAGTGTGAGCGCGGAAGGATCTTGAGCACTATGACGGATGCGTATAATCGTCACATCCGGGTTATGCGTCAGATAATAGATGTTGTATTTATCAAAGGGCATAAGCCGCAGTTTCTCTGTCAGGATCTCACGCTCAACGCCCATTACAGGCTGACTCTCTAGTAGCGAGCAAACAGTTTGAATCCTGGAGATATAGGCATCCGCCACTGACTCATTGTCTTCAGCAATATACTCCCAGATGGCGATCAAATCGGATTGCGCTTTGGGCGTGAAATAAATCGCCATGCTTATTCCGTTTTCTGTTTTGCGGCCGCTACTCGCTTACGCCCTTGAGCACAGATCCTGGCAACAGCAGCATCATCAAAAGGCATGGCTTTCCCTGCAGAAAATTCCTTTAAGCCCTGTTCCAGAGATTGTTTGAGATCGCGGATTTTCATTTCTTCAATCGCCTGAGATTCATCGTAAGAGTAGACAACGGCTACCGGGCGCCCCTGCTTCTCTATGGTGACATGCCCGTTCCGGGCGCTGTCCAGGACTTGCCCAAAATTCTTTGCGGCTTGCGTGGCTGATATAATTTTCATATCCGGAAACTCCATAAAATACGGATTATCCGCAATATTAAAGCACGTCGAAGCTCTGAATTAAACCTTGAAAGAACGCACCGCAAACTGACGGAATGAGGCCGCCTGCGCCACGTGACTGGCGCTGATAACATCCTGCTCGTCCAGATCAGCCAATGTCCGCGCCAGCTTGATCATGCGATGGCAGGCTCTGGCAGACAAATTCAGTTTTTCCATGCTCTGCCTGATTAAAGATTCAGCCTGCGGCTGCATGGGGCAGAACTCATCCAGCACCTCGGCATTCAGTTCCCGGTTGAGACAGGACTGGCGCTTTATCTGCCTGTTGCGACAGGCCAACACACGCTCTCGCAAGGCAGCGGAATCAGGTTCGTGTAGTGGCGCCGGTCGACGCAGCTCTTCGCTGCCAAGTCGCGGCACCTCTACGTGGACATCAATTCGATCAAGCAAGGGGCCTGATATTTTTTCCACGTACCGCGCAATACGCTCAGGTGTGCAGCGGCAGTAACCCCGGTCGTCGCCGGCGTAACCACAAGGACACGGGTTGGCCGCAGCAACGAGCTGAAATCGGGCAGGATAACTCACCCGATAATCAGCGCGGCTGATGGTAATCATGCCGGCCTCCAGCGGCTCGCGCAGACTTTCCAGAACATGCCGCTTGAATTCAGTCAGTTCATCCAGAAAAAGAATTCCGCCGTGGGCCAGTGTGACTTCGCCCGGATTAAACAACCGACCTCCACCAACAATCGCAACACTGCTGGCACCGTGATGTGGTGCTCTGAAAGGCGGGCAGGCCCAGTCCTCAGCATCTATTTTTAAACCTGCAACCGAACGGACAGCAGCAACTGATAGTGCTTCGCGCTCGTCGAGTGATGGCAACAATCCCGGCAAGGCATTTGCCAATAGTGTTTTTCCCGTGCCGGGCGGGCCTACCATCAGCATGTTGTGACCACCGGCAGCTGCGATCAATAACGCGTGTTTGGCCAGGGCCTGGCCTTTTACTGCGCTGATTTCTGTCGCTGCGGTTTTATGCCGCGCCGGCAGCGAGCGCAGCGGTAAAGGCGTTAACGGCTGCTCACTAAAATGCCGAAATGCCGCGCGCAAGGTGGCCACCACTACGCAGCTTGAACCACTCACAATACTGGCTTCTTCAGCATTCGCTGCCGGCACCATCAAGCTACGGCCGGCATCGCGCGCCGCAATGACCGCCGGTAAAACACCCTGCACTGACCGGACCTCACCTGCCAGCGCCAGCTCACCCAGAATCTCGGTTGTTGCGAGCCTGACTGCAGGCAGCTGCCCGGACGCTGCCAGAATGCTGAGCGCAATCGCCAGATCGTAACGACCACCGCTCTTTGGAATATCCGCAGGTGCCATATTGATTGTGATGCGCCGGGCAGGAAACTCTAGCCCCGCATTCAAAATTGCGCTACGCACGCGCTCCCTGCTTTCCTTGACCGCAGTTTCGGGTAAACCGACCATGTTGAGCGCAGGCAGCCCATTGGAGAGATGGGTTTCCACGGTAATCAGTGGGGCTTCCACACCCTGATTTGCGCGGGTATAAACGATGGCGAGAGACAATACGGTGTCCTTCCCTTAGACAAGGTTATACACATCACGTCCTGTAATGTGAGTTCTGAAGGCAGCTAACCGGGTTGCCACCTGTGAGACGTTCAAAGAGGTTTTAGTTGAGAGTTTGCGCAAATGCAAACCGGAGACGTGCAGAGCGAGGAGGGCAGACTCAGACCAGAGTATTTTCACGCGCGATCGTGGAATCAAAACCACGCTCACGCTCCAGCTCAAGCAGCACCATCAAATCTGAGTAGCTGACAGGTCTGCTGAAATAGTAGCCCTGTACCTGGTCACATTTGTGCTCACGCAGAAACTCAACCTGATCGATTGTCTCCGCGCCTTCAGCGATCACACGCATATTCAGGCTATGAGCCAGATTGATAATGGCTTTGACAATGGTGGCGTCGTCCAGATTTTCCTTAACGCTGCTGACAAAAGACCGGTCAATTTTTAATGCGGAAATCGGCAGTCGCTGAATGTGTGCAAAAGAGGAATACCCGGTACCAAAGTCATCCAGAGAAATGGCGATGCCAAGATCGCTCAATTCCCGCAGGCTTTGGTCAACGGCGTTGCCTTCGATCATCATAGTGGTTTCGGTTAACTCAAACTCCAGCCGCCCCGGGCTGATGCCATGTTTGCGAATGATATTGGCAACTGTGCGAACGAAATTTTTATCCTGAAACTGTTTAAACGCGACATTTACCGCAATATGCACATGGTCGTGGCCTTTGGACGACAGCTCATTCAGGTATTTGCAGGCTGAATGAATAACCCAGTATCCCAGAGGCACTATCAGTCCGCTGTCTTCTGCCACACGAATGAAGGCATTTGGCGGCAATAACCCACGAACGGGGTGTTGCCAACGCACCAACGCTTCCACACCCACAATCTTGTTACGACTGATATCAATACGCGGCTGGAAGTGCAGCACAAAATCTTCCTTGCGCAGACTGCGGCGGATCTCCGACTCCAGTTTGAGCTCTTTCTGGGCAGCGTCTGTCATATCGTGGGTGTATCGCTGCAGGGTATTACCTTTTTCCTGCTTGGCCACTCGCATCGCCATATCAGCTTGGGCAAACAGCGTATCCACCGTCATCGGACCTTCATCTTTAATCGCCAGGCCGAGACTGACATTCATTTTTACAGCGTGGCGTGCCAACGGGAAAGGTTTGCCCATGGCCTGCAGGACGGCCTCCGCCCGCAACACAGCTTCAGTTTCCACCGAACCTACTGCGTTCTGAAATATCACCGCGAACTCGTTTCCTCCGATCCGCGCCAGACGCTGATGCGGAAGCAGACAGGACTGGATACGCTCAGCGATCAGCTGAATCAAGGCGTCACCGGCACCCTGACCGTAGGACACGTTAACCTTTTTAAACTGATCGACGTCAATCAGTAGTAGCGCCGCAGATGCAACCTCAGTGCGCTGTGACAGTACCACTGATAGTTGCTCGCGCAGATGCTGACGGTTGCTCAGCCCGGTCAAAGGGTCAGGGACGCGTCCGGGTTGCTGCTGTACGGCCTGACGACGGGCGCCAAAGTGCAACAGAACACTGCGCATCAGGTGAACGCTGAGGCCTTCTCTGGAAAGCACTTCGAAGTCGCGGGGAGGGTCCTGACTATAATTGCTGTCGTCGCTTGGCATGACTTTATCGGTCAGTACCACCAGAGGAAGAGAAACCTGTTGTCGGCTGAGCTCCATCAGCAGTCGCGCGGCGATCTGAACATCCGAGATCTGCCCCCATAGCATAAGCTGGAAGCGCGCCAGATTGCGCGTCGCCAAAGCTCGGGGATCGGCAGGACAGGTCTCCAACTCACTGGGAATATCCGGAATGCCTTGCAGCAGACGCCCCATCTGAGTGAAATCCGATTCCTGCTCGGAAATTATCAATACTCGCACTGCACCGCTCCCTGGGGGCCTGTGTACTTCCTGGCTCGATACTGCATTAAACCACTTTGATCCGCTACGCGGACTACTTCACTGTTACTTATCGGCCAGAAGTTGATCATCTTCAGGTGATACAGTTCACAAAATCAATATTTTATTCCTGGCCTATTCATCCTGATGACGGACGAGGCATGGGGTATAATCCGCCGCTTGCAGAATTACTGCTCTATCGGCCCTCGCCAGGAACCCACCGCGTCGTGAACAAACTCAACCCCCGCCAGAAAGAAGCTGTGCGTTATATCAGCTCACCACTACTGGTACTGGCTGGCGCTGGCAGCGGAAAAACGAGCGTTATAACACAAAAGATTTCATATCTGATTAACGAGTGCGGCATTGCAGCACACAAAATTGTTGCCGTCACCTTTACCAACAAAGCCGCCCGAGAGATGAAGGAGCGTGTCACCCGGTTGCTCAAGGAGCGCAAAACTACCAGCGAAAGTGGGCGCGGACTCACCGTGGCAACCTTTCATCACCTGGGCTTGACAATTATTCGCCATGAACTCCGTCACATTGGTCTTAAAAGCGGATTCTCTATTTTTGACAGTCAAGACGCACTCGCTCTGCTCAAGAGCCTCATGTTAAAGGCTGAAAACAGCAATGAAGAGCAATTGCGGTGGCTGCAAAATCAGATTTCCGAGTGGAAAAATAATATCGTTTTGCCGGCCCAGGCTAATGATCTGGCGGCAGCCGACGGTGACGAGCAGACACAGCTGGCCGCGCGCGTTTATGAAGAGTATCAGCGTCACTTGCGGGCATTTAATGCGGTGGACTTCGACGACCTGATTTTGCTGCCAGCGGTGCTGTTCCAGCAACACCCCGCTGTGTTGGAACGCTGGCAGAACCGCATTCATTATTTGCTGGTAGACGAATATCAGGATACCAATACCAGCCAGTACCTGTTGGTAAAGCTGCTGGTAGGTCCGCGTAACGGACTGACGGTGGTAGGCGACGATGACCAGTCGATTTACGCCTGGCGCGGTGCCAGACCTGAAAACATGTTGCAGCTGCAGCAGGATTACACCAACCTGAAAGTGATCAAACTGGAGCAGAATTATCGCTCCAGCAACATCATTCTGCAGGCCGCCAATACCCTGATAGGTAACAATCCCCACCTGTACGAAAAAACCCTTTGGAGCGAACTGGGCCTGGGGGAACCAATGCGTGTTCTGGCTATGCCTGACCAGGACGCTGAAATGGAGCGTATTGCCACGGAAATCCTCAGTCTGTGTGTGCAAAAACAGCTGAAGTTCAGCGACTTTGCCATTTTATATCGCGGCAACCATCAGGCCCGGCTGCTGGAGATAAAACTGCAGGCTCACCAGATTCCATACCAGCTTAGCGGCGGGCAGTCGTTTTTCTCACGCGCTGAGATCAAAGACATCATGGCGTATCTACGCCTGCTGATTAATCCTGACGATGACAATGCTTTTCTGCGTGTGATCAACACGCCGCGCCGCAAAATAGGGCCTTCTATTCTGGAAGGGCTTGCCACCTACGCGTCAGAGCGTGGGATCAGTTTGTTAAATGCCTGCGATGAAATCGGATTGGAACAATATCTCGGCGAGCCCAAAGTGGATAAGTTGCGCCGCTTCAGTCACTGGATACGCAATGTGGCTGAGAAGTGCCAACGCGATGAGCCGGTCCGCAGCATCCGCGAGATGATCAGCGACATGAACTACGAGGCATGGTTGCATCAGAATGGCCCGACACCCAACGCAGCCGAGCGCGCAATGGCTAACGTGCATCTGCTGGTGGAGTCGCTAGAGCGTAGTATCAACAGACAGGAAGAGGGCTCTTTAACGGACCCTGCTGAGGGCTCCAACTCTTTGGAAGCCGCCATCAACAAACTTATCCTGCGCGATCTGCTGGAGCGGCAGGAAGAAGAAGCTATCGACAATCAGGTGCAGCTGATGACACTGCACGCTGCCAAAGGGCTGGAGTTCCCGTGGGTGTTTATTATGGGCATGGAGGAAGAGATCCTGCCGCATCGCAACAGCATAGACACCGACAATATAGAAGAAGAGCGCCGGCTGGCTTATGTGGGGATCACCCGCGCACGCCGGGGCCTGATCTTCACTTTGGCTAAAAAGCGCAAACAGTATGGCGAAGTGATCAGCAGTATTCCCAGCCGTTTTTTAGATGAAATACCCACCGAGCATCTGGAGTGGGAAGGGCGCGGGGACAGCACACCGGAGCAGAAAAAACAGAAAGGTGAGGCCGCACTGGCGAGTTTGAGGGAGTTGCTGGGGAGCTGAATAAAAGGGAGCTTGCCATGACAATGCGAACGCATTACTATCATTGCAGGCATGAAATACCGGAGGCCTGCGCTATGCCAGTAATACCGGAGTCATCAATAATGGAAGTTGAGTCCACTCTTACAGATCGTTATCAGACAACAGTACCTGAAACTGTTCGACGCGCACTCAATTTAACCAAACGGGACAAGATTCACTATACCATTCGCCAAAATGGCGAGGTGCTGTTGACGCGCGCCGATACCCCTATTGATGACGATCCTGTCCTTAGCGACTTTCTTGATTTCCTCGCAGCGGACATGATGAACCACCCCGGGCGGCTTCAGGCACTGGATGGCAGGCTTGTTCATCATGTTCAATCGCTGGTTGCTGGCATTGATATCAATCTTGATCAGGCGCTACCGGAAGACGATGAATGAGCAAGGACGACTCATCGCCATCTTTGAGCCCATGTACGATTAATGGCTGGACAATATTTGCTCATCCGCTGTTTCTTGAACAACTCAATGTATTGAGCCGACAGGTTGATAGTCTCAAGCAAAAAGACCCGGAAAATTTTGCTTCTCACAATACCAGCAAACGCCTCGCCGCTATTTCAAAGCTGGCATTTGAGATCATCCCGCAGGATCCTTCCAAAGCCGAATACCGTCAGGGCAGTGCTCTTGGCGAAGCCCACAGGCACTGGTTTCGTGCCAAATTCTTCCAGCAATACCGATTGTTTTTCCGTTACCACGCTCAGAGCAAAATAATTGTGTATGCCTGGGTGAATGATGAACACACTAAACGTGCGTACGAAAGCAGTTCAGATGCCTACCGGGTTTTCAGAAAGATGTTGGAATCAGGACACCCGCCGGACGACTGGGAGCAATTGGTTTCTGAGGCAAAGAAATAAAAAAAGGGGACGGAGGAGCACGCTCCTCCGTCCCCTTTTTTTGTCTTTTTACTCTACAGATTCGTCAATAATGTACTGCACAATCGCGCGCAGCTCATCATCTGAACAGGTAAAGCACATACCTTTTGGTGGCATGATGTTGTTGAAGCCGTTGATGGTGTGCTCAACCAGCACATCCATGCCTTTTTCCAGACGGGCTGACCAGTCTGCAGAATTGCCCATGCGTGGAGCGCCTGCGGCGCCACTGTTGTGGCAAGCAGCACAGCTTTGTGTGTAAGTGCGTGCAGGATCAAACCCTTCACTAACCTGAGCCAGAGTCAGGGTCTGCCCGGCAGTTGCCGAGCCGGTAGCCAATACGGACGCCAGTACAAGGCCTGACAGTGCAACACCGGTTTTTACTACGTTCTTCAAGCTCACGTTTATTACCCCTCTCTTGGACCTTTGACGTTTTAATGCGTTTGGTTACAACAACTCGCTTACAGAGCATTATCTGCGGTCAAAGATTAACCGCAGATGAACACAGCAGTTTTATTGTGCGCTGGCGCCTGACAGATACTCAACCACTTCACTGATCTGCTCGTCAGTGCAGGTTGCACACATACCACGTGGTGGCATGGCATTGATACCGTTGATGGCATTGGTCACGATTGCACCCAAGCCGATTTCTTCAATACGTGCGGTCCAATGTGCGGCATCTTCGCGGCGCGGTGCGCCAGCCATGCCAGTGTTGTGACACATTGCGCAGTACTGATCATAAGTACCCTGGGCGCTGAAAGCGGCAGTGGACGCCTGAGCTACCGCAGGGGTTGAACTGGCAGCTGAGCCACCTGCCGCACATGCTTCGCCGGCCAGACAGACACTGCCAACTGGCTGCAAACGCTGGGCAATTTGCTGTTCACGAGCAGACTGCGCCATGACGGTACCAGCAATGCTGATGCCCAAAACCAACAAACCGATCTTTGCAACGCGGGACTTCAGACCCAAATTCAACATGCTCAACTCCTGAAATTACAAAATTAGAAACCGCTGACTGGTGTACGTGCGGCACGGCTGGAGGATTTAATTCAGCGCGGCATTATAGCTGAGTTGTCCGCGTTGGTGCCAGCGGCCAACAAGGCGGCAATTGCCTCACCAACATTTGTACGGTCAAAGTCGGCCAGGCGACCAGCTTTGCGGATAATAAGTCGTTAGTCCAGAGTAAATAGCTTCATCCTGAAGCCTCTGTCCCCTTCAGTTCAGCGTTTTGCCGGGGCTTTCCACCGGCGTGCCGCTCATCCAGGGCAGATCAACGGGCAGATGCCACTGGGCCTCATGCGCCTTGACCATGAGCAACTCAATCAACTGATGCACGTTGTCCACCGTCAACGGTATCGCCAACACTGGCTCATGCTGGGAGGGCCGGGTCATCGCGCCTGGCATCTGCAGGCCCCTGAAAGCCAGCATCAGACGTTTGTCGTTAAGCTGGACGCTTAGCTCGGTAGCAAGATAGATGTTATTGCCGCCGGAGTCCGGCGTCACAGCGGCCACTTGATCGCCGGCATTTATCGCGTCTTCCCGAGCCTGCTTCTCTGCGTTGTCGGCATCTGTTTTAGCCTGCATCGCGTGTTGGTGGCTCATCTGCAACACTTCCTGCCAGTACGCAGCGGGGGTTTTATCCAGTGCTGACAATTCGGGCAGGCGAGCTACAACCTGCTGCAATACCAGAATAGTCATGCGCCGGGTAAAAAGCAGAGTTGCCGGCCCGGTCCCCATACGCTCCGCCCGCACAATCAGCCGGTCTTCAAAAGCGCTGAAATTTATGCTGAGTTTCTGGCTGACAGGGTAGGTCAGATCAGTGGCTGGCTTGTCGCCTGCGATTCCGTCGCTCATAAGTACTCCGCTAGGTTAAGTAAGGCTATGGGGTAGAACCTTATCAGTAGATGCAATTAATTGCAGGTGTCTATCCGCGACTGTCCGGTTCTGGCGCCAGAGGCAACGCTGCCTTTAAGGCGTTGAGGTAGGTATTTCTAGCTGTCTGCATGACCGCTTGCAGGCGAGCGTGCTCCTCGTCAACGTACTGGATGCTCTGCAACTGGGGCTTGGTGGGCGTACAGCGCGCCAACCTGAAAAGCGTTCTGGAAGTATTGGCCGCGCTGCTCGCCCGGGATCACTGCACAATCCATACGGCTTTCCAGAATCAGGATTTTCTATCGGGGCAGAATTCTACCCGAGTTCCCCAATCAATAGTCCCTGCGCATCGTGGTTAGGACAAGATCGTGTTCATGAGAAGTGGTCAGTGAGGTATCAGCGCTTATTCCCGCCGTCCGCGTCCATTGTCGAAATCGTACGCCAATTCAGCAGTACCGCCACTGACTCTGCCAGCAAGGCCGGCCAGGCTTGCCAGATGATGTCGTTGATGATCCAGGCCAGGCTGGAGGCTATCATAACAATCCGCATTGAACGGTTTTCAAGATAGAACAAGGCCAGGGTGGTGTTGATGACTGCGAATCCCGGCAACAATGACACGGGCCCCTGCCAGCTAAGGATAGTCATCAAGGCAAATGTTGATACAAACAACCCGGCAAAAAAGTGTTTGCGCGCCGCACTGGTTAGTAACCCCGACACCAGTGTACGTGCAGCCGTGCAACTCATGGTAATGGCTGCCGTCCATGCGCCTAACAACAGATACATCAATCCCCAGAGCACAGCGCCTGCCGCCGACCAGCGGCGAAAGGCATGTGCATCGTAGAGAACGTAAGAGCGCCATTCGACAATAATACCGATGGCGCCTATCAGGTAAGCGAGCCAGAGAATACTGGCTTCAGACAATTTTTTGCAGCCAGAACTGGTACATTCCTGCAAAGGTCTTCGGATTAGCCAATTCAAACTGATGCCACGCATCAAGACTAATCAATTCTTTTGGATCAGGATAACTCGCCGTGAATGCATCTCTTATATGGGTATGAGAAAATTCAAAGCCGGCGAATTTTAATCCTAACTGTTCTATGATGATTTTGATTTCCGGCAGGCTATATTGATGCTCCTGCACGTGAAAAAGTAAATCACGTAACTCACTGGTTGTATAGAAATCTGTCCACCACAAAAAATCTTTGATATCTGTACTGACGCTAGTGCCGGACTGTTGTTCTGATCCCAGAATTTCCTGTCTGAATGCCCGTATTTCTGCGCCGGAACCGCCAATCCCCAATTCCTTGATGCGGGCCCTTGCCCTTATGACGGACTGTCGAGCCGTTCTGCTATACAAGCCCAATCTCATCAACCCGCCTGGTTTTAAGCAATCAGTGATCACACTCCACCCTTTCAGCGGATCAGCCATATGATGTAATACGCCAACACTCTCAACGATATCGTATTGCCTGTTCAGCTTCCCTAAATCAAGTATATCGGCCTGCATGTACTCAATATTTGTGATGCCGTATTCCTGTGTCTTGCGTTTCGCATACGCCAAACTACTCAAACTCAGATCAATTGCTAAAACCTTAGAGTTCTTCACTCTTGTCGCAGTAAGTAATGAGTGCTGTCCGGTTCCACATCCTGCGATCAATATCTCAGGAGCGTCGTTCGTTAGTGTATTGTCTTCGTACAATTGCAGTTTCGACTCGTTAACAATTTCAGAAAGTGTTCGGGCACGAATCTCAAATCTCGTATTTATCCATCGTGGGTAAGGGTTTTCTTCATACTGCTTTTGAACGCCAATCGACACCTCATTACTCACTGAACTCAAGAGCGGGATACTCTGGCGCAAGCGTCTTTCTTCCAGAATATTGTCTATCTGGGTTGTGAATATTGGTCGCGCAGGCTCAATGCACTGACAGCTTTTGTACAGTTCGAATATCCATGTGTACTGAATAAGTGGTCTGTAGCTTGCCAATGTTATTAGTCCGAACCAGTCAATTGGTTGTTTGGCAGCAATGCCGCTTTCCAACTGATGCTCTAACTCTGTTATTAATTTGCCCTCGGATTCAGTCTCGACGAATACGTACTCATTTGTGAAGCAATGTAAGCCTAATGCAATCTGAATGGGCGTAATGTCATCTCTCACATCACGGCTTGTGGCTACCGTCAGAAATGCTGATCTTAACGTGACAAGTACTTTTTCCAATTCAATGTCAGGTAATGCGGTCAGTTCCATTGTTCGTAGTAACAACGGCAAAGAGCTGAGTTTATCCTTCAGGGAGTACAGACCAGCTGCGCCATTTTTTGTTTGACAAATCGACAGCGCTTCTTGCAGCAACGGATGCAACTTCAGGAGCTGGCAGATCTGAGCAGCCATTGCGCTGGGCCTGGCCATGTTCGGCATATTCAGCAAATCAAGATAGGCGCCTGCCCATTGCTCTGAAAACTGCTTTTGCTCTATTACAATCGAGCTCAGGATTCCAGCAAGATTGTGTTTAGCCTCAGTGAAAACCGGGTTTAACTCGATAGCCTTGAGATAGCTGAGCACCGCGCTTTCATAGTGCCCAAGATCGTTCAAAGCAATACCTAAATTAAAATGTGCATTCGGGTAAGCGGGTTCAATCTGGATAGCCTGTTTAAAGCTCGTTACTGACTCTTCAAGTTGTCCAAGATTCCTTTGTGCCAGCCCGAGGTTGTTGTAGGCTTTGAAATAACCCGGATTTATCGTCAGAAGTTTTCTAAAATTTTCGACTGCCTCACTATGACGCTCCATCTCAAGATAGATGCACCCGAGATTGTTATAAACGTCTTCATAATCAGGTTTGAATTGTAAGGCAGAATGGTAATATGAAATGGCGTCGTCCAGCCGCTCTGCTTCACTGAGCGCAATAGCCAGATTAAAAAGATACGTCGGATTATTAGGGCTTAACTCCAATGCTTTTTCATAGGTCTCGATCGCGAGCGCTTTTTCCCCCGCTTTAACGTACGAATTGCCCAAATTGTGATATGCACTTGTGTAACCTGGCGCTATGCTAATTGCCTTTTTTTGTTTCTTGATAGCTTGATCATGCAGTCCCATTTCGTATAGGGTTACGCCAAGATTATTATACGCCTCGGCAAATCCGGGATTTAGTTTTATCGCACTTTCGTAATGCTCTACTGCGGCGTTGCGCTCACCAAGATCATTTAGTGCTATACCCAGATTGTTGTGCGCTTCGCTATACCTTGGGTTAATACTGATTGCTTGTCGGTAACATACAACTGCGTCACTCAGTTTTCCCAAGCCTTTGTACGCCGCTCCCACAATATTGTGTATTATCTCAACGCCTGGAAACTGCCGTATCATCCGCTGGCCAATTTCCAAAACCTTTTCGTAATCTCCTTGATTATATACTGACAAAAGATGGGCACCCTGATCCTGTAAAGACAGGCGTTCATTTGGCATCTCCTTATTCGATGTTTCCAGCTCAATCAGTGCCTGTTTGGCGGCTCTGTTCCCGGGGTAAACCTGGAGGATTTCATCGTAAATACTTTTTGCTGCCTCAACATTTCCAGTCTTGATAAAATTGCCGGCCTTGGAAAGTTGCTTGTAAACACTGAGCGCCATAAATATTACCTGCTTATCTATTCTATGAGGTCAGAAATCACACCTAACTGACTAAAACTATTGAACCCACGCAGCGCGAGGCGACCCCGCTAATGCAGCATAATCTAGGCTTTACTCACGGCACGTTTTTAATTGTCGAGTAAATCGAAATTCAGCACGCTATCGTCGGCAGATAGTCCGGCGGAGCTATGAATCTCTGCTTCTTTACTCAAGAACAGCGCTAACTCTCTGAGCTGCCCCAATTGATTAACGGAAAATAATTGTGCATAGGCAATCAGTAGGGCACCATGAATGCGTAACGCTGCAAAAGCATCAGCATCAAGTGCGTTAAGCGCTGCTTCATTGATCCGATACAGCCCATCAACGGCAGAGGTTTCCCCACCTTCTACGCTATTAATCTGCAAGGGCCAAGGTTCAATCAAGCCGGCTTTTTCAAGGCTATCACATGCCGCCTCCGTGGTTCGGCGGCTGACATCACATTCTTTCAAAAAACCGAACGTCTCAGCCGCTACACCCGTCAGGTTCCCGGCGTCATCAAACAAGCGCAGATTGCCGGCATTGGTACTTAGCATCTGTTCATCAATACATAAAATACGATCATCATCGTTACTGGTTTTTGCCAAAACAAAAGGGTAACCCCTGATAGCCGCGGGGATGTAATCGCACAACCATTGCCCCTTATTGTTAACGTAGAAATTTCGATCTGCCCCCAACCCCAGTATGACGACAAGCTGGTAACCCTGATCTGCTTTTACAAAAGCCAGCGAATACAAAGGAGCTACTTTGCTCAACTCAGCTACAAGCACAGGTGCCACCGTCATATTAGCGGCAAACAGATAATTAATGCGCTGTTGCCAATGGCAATTAGCGTGTTCAGTTGGGGATATAGCAATCCACGAATTCATTACATACTCCTTAGGATCAGCAGGGTGCAAGCCCCTCACTATCCGGTCAAAAGACTTAATAGCCTATTTGTATCAGAAAAAATTAGTTAACTGCCACAAAATAAAAACC
The DNA here is from genome assembly GCA_030651695.1 of Pseudohongiella sp. GTDB lineage: Bacteria > Pseudomonadota > Gammaproteobacteria > Pseudomonadales > Pseudohongiellaceae > Pseudohongiella. The sequence continues at coordinate 22,854 of JAUSCD010000025.1, forward strand.
CCCAGCTTTTTGAGCCGGGGGTTTTAGGGAACTTCCCCCGAATTTCGGAGGGAGTAGAAGGGAGGTAATCCATCAGGTCAAACTACAAACCTGACGCAAACCTCCTTTCGGTTCGTACTTAGATAACGATTGCAGTGTTAGCTGCAGCTGCGCCACCCAGAGCAACCAGATCGGTAACACCAACCAGACGCACAACCACGTCAACACCAGCATCAAACGTGTTGTCTGCTGCTTGGTTGCTAACGATGTAAGTGTCGCCCGCGTGAACGAACGCAACTACTTCGTTTGCTCCATCAGCGAGACCAGCAGCTGTGGCCGCAGTCAGTTTCTGTGCCAGTGTGATTGTACTCAGCGTAGCACCGGAGAACGTGATGATACCGCTGGTCATCTGAGCAGTGATGCCCGCGATGCCAGTAGCAGTACCAGCAGCCGCGTTAGCAGGAACTACAGCAGCGCCGATCACATCAATGGTATCAGCTATGGTTGCATCAGCAGAAGTTCTGAAACCGGTTACTGTTGCGTTAGGCAGCACTGCTGTACCGCCAGTGGCGTTAGTCACTACGATTGTATCGGCTTTAGCTGTAGAAGCTGACAGATTGGCCGAGAAAATCTGGTTACCACCAGTGATGGTGTTGGTGCCAGAGCCACCAGTCACGGAGAAACCGTTAGTGGTTGCGCCAGTCGCATTAAACGTAAAGTTGCCTGCCAGACCTGAAGCATTCACAGCAAAGTTAGTTTGCAGAGCCATTGCGCCCGTTGTGATTGACACAGGCGCAGTCGCTGCACCAGTCACATTAACATTAGTCAATGCCGTTGCCGCAGTCAGCGCGCTGACAGTGAGGTTTTCAGTATTGGTAATGTTCAGGATCTCAACACCCGTCAGAACTGGCGCAGTTAAAGTCAGCGCCTGAGCGCCGGCTGTTACGTTAGCGACTGTCAGGTTTACTGTGTCAATTTGACCAGGCGTTGTAGCACCTTTGATGCCCAGGTTGATTGTGCCCGCGTCTCTAGCAACAAATGATGTTACTGAAGTTGGCACGTTCGTCAGCGTAGCTGTACCCTGCAACTGAATAGTAGTGATTGCGTTGTTAGTTGCCAGGAAGTCGAAGTTCTGAGTAGAGTTCGCGATCACGCGAACTACTTCAAAACCAGACAGCTTGTTGCCCTGCGCCAAAGAAGCCACGTCAGCAGTTTCCATGATCAACGTGTCTGTACCTGTACCGGCATTGATGGTACCCGTGGTCAGTGTGTTTGCGTTGAGGGAGAACGTGTCGTTGCCATTACCACCAGTAACAGTGATCGCGTTGTTGTTCAGCTTGGCAGTGATGCCGCCAGTCAGGCCAGAACCCGTGATTGTTGCTACGTTAGCAGGGATTGCAGTGGTTGTGCCAAAAGACACAGAACCTGCGCCTGATGCAGTCAGTGTTGAGTCTGCAGCCATACCCACCAGGCTGGTAGCCGTGAAGGAAGACGCTGCATTCACTGTCAGAGCGGTAACTGTTGCGGGAACAGTCAACGCACCAGCGCTGTTACCAGCAACTGCACTGACAGCCTCAGAAGAGTTGATAGTTACTGAAGTGGTGCCGCCAGTTACGGTGATTGCGCCAGTCGTTGTGCCGCCTTTCAGGTTTACAACAGGTGCAACACCAGTCGCAAAACCAGCCGTCAATGCACCAGTACCGCCCACTTTAGCCACTTCCTGACCAGCAGCCAAGCCAGTGAAGCTTACGCCGGCAGTGGAGTTGGTGGAGTTGAAGTGAGTTGCGCCAGCGAAGTTACCGGCTGCAACTGTATCAGTAGCACCCGTTGCAGTTACTGCCGGAGCACCTTTGACTACTTCGATACCTGCGCTGTAAGTTATGCCGTTCACTACAGCAGACGCTGCGATTGCGGCTACGTCAACACCTGGGAAGTTCCCGAATACCAGAGTAACGGTTGCACCGTTAGATGTAATGTCTGAAATGCCTGCAGCTATCGCAGTAGCGCCGGCAATAATGTTAGCTTTGTCAGCAACAATTCTTGTGGCAGTCTGAGTAGCTGAATCACCAACAATGGATCCCGCTACGGCAACACCCAAGAAACTAGTAGCGCCACCTGCAACAGTGCCGCCCAATGTAACAACCTGAGTCTCAGTAACAGCATCTTTAGCAGCAACGCCATTGATGTTGCGAATGTTGATGATTTCAACACCGGAAACATTTGCAGCGATAGTCTGGCCAGACGCTGATGAGTCAGTGTAGTTCAGCGTGTCAATTCCGCTGCCGCCAACGATTGTGTCGCTCGACGTCAACGTTGTGTGGTCGCCCACAAACGTGTCATTGCCTGGCGTACCAGTGAAATTGTCGATTGATGTAGTCAGCAGGAAGGTTCTGCCTACGTCTACCAAACCGTCAATTGAAGATTTAGCAGCTGTTACGCTTGCTGCAGTATTAGTTACGTTAACGAGAACGTCCTGCAGTAGCGTCAGTGAAGTTGTTGGAGACAGCTTCTCAACTGAGTGATAAGTAGCAACATCAACTTTGTTATCCAGCGCAGAGCGTGCCGCACCAAAAACAGCATCTGTAGTTGGTATTGCTTTCAGGGCGTTGATTGCAGTGATGGTTACATCAGCGCGTGCCGTCGCTTTCTGAACAGCTGTGACTGATGGCTGAGCATTCAGCAGGCCAACGATCAGCGTCACTGCTTCGGCTTTACCAGCAGTAGAAACGAGGTTGCCAAGCATGTTGTTAACCAGCTTGGTTGCGAACTCGGTGTTGGTCATCAGGTCTGGGTAAATGCTCTGGTATTCAGCAGAACGCGCCAGATTGGTTGCGATTTGCTTCAGGGTCTGGCCTGCTTCAAATGCATTGGTAAGCTCAGACAATACTGCTGTGCCTGGTGCGGCATTAAACATGCCTACGGTCAGGGTAATCAGATCCTTACGGGCTTCGACTGTAATCGCCATGTGTGTATAACTCCATAGTTGGTTTCAAATTGTTTTATCCGATTGTGACATGCTTGAACAGCAGATGACCGCATATCGGCTGTGCCAAGGATACTCAAGTCAAGCGTCCCTGCCTGTGATTACAATCACATGATAGGAAATAACCTGAACTGCGCTTTTGCTGCCTTGACCAATCACACTTGGGCCATTTAAACCGATCCACAAGCGGATGTGCGTCGCGATCATACTCCTTGTATGCGGCAATGACAACGACCATGGTGATATTAAAATGAGGATTGTGATGTAAGCAGCTATTTTTATTTGATTAGTTGGCTATCAAAAATTGAAGTTGATACCAATTTCCACGCTATTGTTGTCGCTTTGGAACAGCTCAAGATTACTGTGTTGCTGCTGGTGATACAGATTGATCATCAGGTTGGTGCGAGGCGCCAGCGGTTGCCGGTATTGCATTAAAATAAAACTGCGATTTACCCGGCGTTTTGCGCCATTCGCAAGTAATGGACTATAACCCTGGCTGTCGTCCATTTCGGTATGACTTAACTGCGTGACCAGCAAACCTCTGTAGAGTTCAAGCTGCCAGTCAACACTGGCTTGCCATCCGCGTCGGGTTCCGCCGGCACGCGGTGTGCCGTTGCTGCGTATCGCATGGTTGCTGAGTACACCTAGTTCGGGCAACAGCAACTGACGCCCGAAGCGGGTTATCAGCTGGCAATTCAGCCCCGTACTGATCTTGCTTTCGATGGCATTCAGTCGACTTTGATTGTGAAATAACTGGTGTTGTGTAGCGGCGCTTGCGTAAGGCTTGCAACTGCTTGATTGGCTGCTGAACAAGGTGGTTTCAAACTGATATCGACCGCCAGCTTCAGTGGCTGTATATAGCGGACTGCCTCCAAAAAATAAATGGCTCATGCCGCCGGTGACCTGCCAGCTGCGATTCTGCTCAGGTTTGATGAAGGCATATCGGGTATCCAGCTGCAAAAGGTCGGATGCAGAGTCTTCACTGACCCTGCCGCGCAGTTCAAGCACCACGTTGTGCTGATGACGAGGCGCCAGCTGGCGGTATCGGGCGCCAAGGCGCATGTTCATATAGGGGCCTTCAACGGCCTGGAAATCTGGATTCAGGGGCAGCGTTACTGAATCACCTGACAAGGTCAGTGTGATTTGACTGGGCGACGGCGCACCGTTGAGATTGCTGTCATAACCGGTCAGCAGATCGCCCTGCATATTCCATTGTCTTGTGAGTCCACGCCACGACTGCTGCCGTTGTTCCAGCATGTTTTGTATGTTGCCGGGCACATCCTGACGTTGCAGGATCTGCTGGTTCAACTCCATGGCTGTAAACAGCTGCCCCTGGTGAAATAGCGCTTCGGCATAATCAATTTGTGCGGCGCCATTTCCCGGCTCCAGCAGCAGCGCACGCTCCAGCGATTCAAGCGCCTCACTAAGCTGGCCGGTGTTTAACTGGGCCGCTCCCATCAGGGCGTAATAATCGGAACTTTGCAGGCACAGTTGCGTCAGCGATGACAGATACTGACGCAGCGCAAGCCAGTCGGTCTGAGCGGCAGGAAGCAGGCTGCTCATATCAGGACAGCTTTCCTGCACGATTTGCTCCGGCGCAGTTGTTTGTGCCATTCCCAGCGGACTCACACAAAACAAAGCAATAGCAACTGCCAGCGCTTTTAGCGGGGATTGCACACCATGTGCTGCCCTCAGGTTGCGCTCCGGCAACTGATGGACTGAATGAGGGCGAGACTGTTTTGACATGCGGCCAATTATCTTGAATCGAATGCTTATACGCAACCCGCCAATTGGGGTATGTCGAGAAATTGGCACCGGGCTTGGAATCAGCTGCGGCCGCCAGCCACCACTCTGAGATTACGCTGCTCCTGACGCGCGCGGCGCTGGGTAGCTTCATCGTTGGCAGGGGCGAACAATGTGTGCGGGGTACGCAAACCATCAAGCAGATAACTGCCTTGTGACTCTGGTTGCAGATCAATTAACTGTCGGGCAACACATTCACCCAGCAGAATCGGCTGCGCCAACTCAGCTGTCATTTCCTGAATGCGCAGGGTAATTGTCAGTGTTTCACCCAACAATGTATGAGTACGGCGCTGGGCCGGACCAATGGAACCCACCAGCGCGGGCCCCTGCTCAATACCAATCCCCAACGCCAGCGGCTCCAGTCCGGACGGCGGCTGTTGCGGCATGTCACGCTGAATAGAGTCCATCATTTCCTGAGCGGAGGCCAATGCTTTGCGGGCGGCATCCTGATTCTGACCGTCCCAGACAGCCAGTACCGCGTCGCCCATAAATTCCTGGATACGCCCGCCATGGCTTTCAACAATTTCTGTCGCCCGCACAAAAAAGAAGTGCAACAACGCGGCCGATTCTTCCGGAGGACGAGCCTCACTGAAGGCAGAAAAATTGCGCAGATCAGCGCTCAGCAAGGTCACATCACAGCGTTTGGCATTGATACTGGAGCTCGGCAGAGAGTAGGCAATTTCACGTGCGACATCACTGGGCAGGTAACTGTTAAGGTTGCCAAATACACGACTGCGCTCGACACGCACACGGCTCTGTTCCAGCAACAGCAACAGGCTGGCGGCAAACAACGCGTAAACAGACGGGAACAGCCAGCCGAGCCAGATTTCCTGAGTGACCAGCAACTGCCAATGTATGCTCAAAGCCACTATCGGCAGTGCGATAGCGGCCACTGGCAAGCCGTAAGCAGACAAACGTTCACGCGCACTGGCCAGTGCATATAAGCCCCCAGCGAACACAGCCGCCATTAACAGCAGTAACCATTCCGCGCCGCGAGGAGTGTAAGGCATGGTGGTGTCAAGCAGACTGCCAAGCAAGCGGGCCTGGAGCTCCACGCCGGGCGTTGAGCCATTGTACGGAGTGGGGACAATATCGCCCATGCCAAACGCGGTGCCACCGATCAGCACCCACGCATTCTGCAGCATTTCACGCTCAACCCGACCAGCCATGACGTCGGCGGCGGAAACTGCAAGGAAGTTTTCTGGCAGATCACGGTAAGAAATACGCAGATTGCCGTCGTTATCCAGAGGAATTCCCAAGCCAGGGTAGGACTCCAGTCGCAGCACCTGCTCCGGGCCAAACCAGCCACGGCCGCTCTCAATCGAAGCATTCCAACTCGTGGCATTGGTAGCTTGCAATAACGCGCTGATCACCAGGGTTGGATAAACCTGACCGTCAACACACACAAAAGCATGAACTTTACGAACAGAACCGTCACTGGCAAAGATGGGGGCAATATGACCTTTAGGGATGCTGGCAAAACCAGCATGTGACGCAACAAAGGACGAAGTCTGAACACCTGCATCACAGCTGACACCGCTAAGGGCATGAGTCATCAGGCCGGTATGCACTTGCTCGGCGGATTGAGTCACCGGCAATTGTGCAATCACTGCACCTCTGCTGGCCTGCAATGCAGCAATGAACTCATCATCACCATCACGGACTTCGGGATAACTGATATCGTGCAACTGAAGCTGAACACCATAGTCGTTCAGCGCTAGAACCAGACGCGCCATATCTGTTCGCGACCACGGCCATGCTCCCACTTCCGCCAGACTTTGCTCGTCAATGGCGACAATAGTGATTCGCTCTTCGGTGGTTTCATCCGGAAACATCACCCAGCCTTGCGCGCCAAGCCGCTCTTCAAGGGTATTCAGGCCGCTGCTAAAAACAGTCAGCAATCCCATCGTCAGTAACGCAGCAATCGCCAGCATCAGCAGGCGGCCACGACCCGGCAACAGTCGCAATGCGACTGTCAACGGATTGAACTGATTAAGGGTGCGTAGTTTATTCATGATCAGCGCCTGTCCCACAAGGTCAGGCCCTGAATGCCACCGTTCTGCAGTTGCTGCTCGAAGAAATAACCTGCTTCCTTGCCATCAAGGCTGACAGCGCCTGCTAATGTGCCAGAACCGGCTTCTGCACGGAAATATCCTTCACTATCCACTCGGCCGCTGGCAATAAAATCGACTTTACCGGTAAAAAAATGATTCAGATTCAGCAAAGTGGAGAACTGATTGTTATCAAAATTGATGTCGAGTTTGCCACCGGTCACCGCCATGGCAACGACGCCACTTGCGGAACTGTAGAAAGCCTGCGCAGAATCCAGCGCAAAACTGACTGGCCCGAGGCCAGCGGTCTGAATCAAAGTGCTGCCCTTGCTAACACGAAACAACGAATAGCTGTTGTTGCCTATGGTGACAGCACGATCGGCGCTGGCGACAGCAAATGCTGCAGTAATGCGCTCAAGATCACCCTGGCCAGCACCACTCCAACGGCCCCAGACCAGATCGCGCTCACGCAAGGTGCTCGCTGACAGCGCGTCCTTTGGTGTCATATCAGCCGCAACTGATGGCGGCTGAATCGGCGGCTGCGGTCTGGGCGGCGGGGTTACAGTCGACACTTCAGCCTTAACACGCTGGGATGTAACATTCTCCAGATACACACCTGTGCCAGCAGTTTTATCATCCGCATTGGCTGCAGCATCAGCAGCAACTGAAGCTGACTGTATTTCCAACTGCATGCCCGGCTCTCGCTCAACTGTTGCCGGCAACAGGCGTGGCGAAGTGCTGCTGCCATCGAGTTCAATCATCTGCAGAGCACTGTCCGTAAGCTCAACTGCATTAGTCAGACAGGGCCCAAACGCCGCAGCCGTGCACTCGCTGGAGTAAGGCGCAAGAATAATGGCACCCTCATTGACCATTGCACGCACCATGCCGGGGGTGGCATTGACTACAAAATCAGTACCCCGCACACCAATGGCGGCAATAGGAGTGTTCAGGCGGAAACGCTCACGTGCTGAAGTCGCGCCGTGACCGGAGATAGAGCGCGTTATTCCTTCTTCCAGATTCAGCTTGATCGCCGAGCGCTGAGGCTGGTCGGCGTTATAGTCATACTGGACAATTTCGAGCCGGCTGTCGGGCCGAACACTGACCAGAGCCTGATCAACAAAGCGGATATGAACATGACCATTGGATTCGGTCAGAATACGGTCGCTGGCCCTGACAGGCGAGCCTGCAGAAATCATCGCACGACCTTGTGCGCCTTCAATCCAGGCGCGACCGAGAACCAGACTGACTTGTCCTACTACGTCCCGGGACTCAGTCAAGCCCAACTCGGCATGAACAGGCGAAGCACCAACAGACCCGATTGCCAATGCCCCAGCAATACAACTGGCAAGCCAGATGCGCTTGGCATGGCCTGTATAGTCAGTTTTATTACGCTGTGGTTTCATTGCTCAAACCTCTTGTGATCATGGCGTTCAGATTAGTGTACTTAGCCAATTGGGTAAGTGATTGCAATCACACGCATTGCAATTGATGCCAGCCGGCATTTGCTATCGCGGCGTTTGTTACGCTTATAATGACCGCGAATTTCGAGCCAGGCATTCTCCCACCGGGATATATATTCATGCAGGCAATAAAAACAGGCAGTCCATGCAGGTAACCCCTGAGCTTCTCAGTGCCTTTCCGAGCCTGAAGCCTTTGCCACTTCCTACGTTGGCCCAGTTGGCACAGGAGAGCAGCGTCAACAAGTTCGCACGCCGCGGCGTGGTGCTGAGTGCGGGTGTGCGCGAGGAATGTGTCTGTTTTTTGTTTGAGGGCCGGCTTCAGGGTGTGGATTTTACCATCGATGGCAGGGAAGTGGGCCTGTACTTTGTTGAACCGGGAGATTTTTGTGGCGAACTCGGTATGTTTGACCACGGCCCGCAACCCGAGTTTGTTATTGCGCTGACTGCGGTTGTCGCCGTTTTTGTGCCGATGGAAAGCCTGCGCCAAATATCGCTGCAGCATCCGCTATTGTTGAAACTGCTTGGGGAACGCCTTGCAGCGCGCGTACGGCAGATGACAAAACAACGCTCGTTACTGGGTTTGCCTAACATTAGCCAGCGGGTGTGCTGTCAGCTCTGGCTGCTGGTACCGGAAGCGGCAAGACAGAGTTTGCAGGCCAGTATGATAGCGAACCCGCCAACGCATATGGAGATTGCGATTATGTTGAATCTGAGCAGGGAAACCGTAAGCCGGGTTTTTCAGATTCTGCAGACCCGCCTGATAGTTAAACGTGATGGCTCTTCACTGTTACATATCAGTGATGTAGCTGCCCTTAAACGACTTGCAGAAGGCACAGAAGAGCTTTAAAAACCAAGGTTTACGATAAAATCATGATTAGTCTTGCTGTGCCAGAAGGGTCTATAATCGTGACTATTTTTTACTGAGGATGATGTGAGGCCTTGAATCTGCGTATTTAGAGCCCAATTTATATTACACCCTATGATGCTTGAGGCCCATGTAGCGGGTCGCTCCCAATGGATCTGAAAAAGCGTAACCCAATGAATAACTTAAAAAATAGCCCCCGTTTCCCCGAACTGTCTGACGCCCTGAAAAGTATCCGGCAATATTTCCTGTACGCAGGCGTATTCAGCGCAGCTGTCAATATCCTGATGCTGGTACCTATTATGTACATGCTCCAGGTGTACGACAGGGTAATTTCCAGCGGCAGTATGTCCACACTCACCATGCTAACTTTGCTGATGGTATTTTTGACCTTGGCTTTGGGCGGGTTTGAGTGGGTGCGCTCTATGATTCTTATCAGCGCCAGCAACAAAATTGAGCAAAAGCTGCGCCGTCGTGTATTCGATGCCACATTTAAAAATACTTTGTTTACCGGCAACGGTGGCACCCAGCATCTGAGCGATCTTTCAGGGTTGCGTCAGTTTATGACTGGTAACGGCCTGTTCGCATTTTTTGATGCTCCCTGGTTTCCCATTTATGTCGGCGTTATGTTTTTGTTCCATCCGTGGTTTGGCGTTGTTGCGATTATTTCAGGCATTGTGATGGTTGCATTCGCATGGACTACCGAAGTGGTTACGACCAAAAAACTAAAAGATGCGAACACCAAAGCCAATATATTAAATGCCCAGGTTGGTGGCAGCTTGCGCAATGCCGAGGTAATTGCGGCCATGGGAATGCTTGGTGACATACGTCGCCAACAGGAAGAGCGTTCCGACGAAGTCCTGGTACTGCAAACAGAAGCCAGCCAGGCCGCAGGCATGCTCACCAGCATGTCAAAAACGTTTCGTATGGTGGTGCAGTCGTTGATTCTTGGCCTTGGCGCTTTGCTGGCATTACAGCATGAAATTTCTCCCGGCATGATGATTGCCGGATCACTGCTGCTTGGACGGGCGCTGGCACCAATCGATATGCTGGTAGGCACGTGGAAAGGGTTCTCTGTGGCCCGCGCTCAGTATGAGCGCTTGGGTCAACTGCTGGAGAATATCGCAGCTGAGAAAGACACGATGACGCTGCCTGCGCCCCTGGGCAATCTTAGCCTTGAACAGGTGAGCGTGGTGCCTCCGGGATCGCGTGCTCCTGTGGTGAAAAGTGTCAGTCTTGATTTGCCCGCCGGTGAAGCACTCGGGATTGTCGGACCAAGCGCATCTGGAAAGTCGTCGCTGGCAAGGGCTATTCTGGGCATCTGGCCTGCCGCTGCCGGTAAAGTCAGGCTTGACGGCGCGGACATCTCTTCATGGGATCGCGGAGAACTCGGGCCCTACATCGGTTATCTACCTCAGGATATTGAATTGTTCGACGGCAGCATTTCGGAAAACATCGCTCGCTTTGGTGAAATTGATGCAGAAAAAATTGTGGCGGCAGCAAAAATCGCCGGAGTTCACGAACTGATCCTGCGTCTTCCGCAAGGTTATGACACAGTGATCGGCGGCGGCGGCGGTGCACTATCCGGGGGGCAGCGTCAGCGCATTGGCTTGGCCCGCGCTGTTTATGGCTCCCCAAAATTGCTGGTGCTGGATGAACCCAACTCCAACCTGGATGATCAGGGTGAACGCGAGCTGGTGCAGGCGATTCTGCGCATCAAACAGCAAGGCTGCACTGTTATTGTAATTTCACACCGCACGATGGTTTTACATAGCATGGATAAACTTTTGGTGATGAAGGACGGTAATCCTGTGAGCTTTGGTCCTAGAGACCAAGTCCTCGCTGGCCTCATGGGGCAGCAGGGCGAAGCAAAACGCGCGTAACTTTGTTGCAACAAATTTTACAGACTCAGTCTATTTTTAATTGATACAGCCAAATTGGATAAACCACAGTGACAGACAAAGAAACTAGTCAGGTTGAGACCGGCATAGACAACCCGAAACGTATTGGCATGCTGATATTTTTTCTGGTGTTTGGTGTGTTTGGTATCTGGGCCGCCATAGCCCCACTGGATGGCGCTGCTCATGCACCCGGAATCGTTATAGTGCGCTCAAACAAACAGTTGATACAACATCTTGAAGGTGGAATTGTCAGCGAACTGCGCGCACGCAATGGAGATGTAGTGCAAGCCGGCGACCCGTTGCTGATTCTGGACAACACACAATCACTTGCACAGCTTGAGATCGCCAACGCGCAGTATGTTGCTTTGCGAGCACAAGAAGCCCGTCTTATAGCTGAGCGCGACAACCTCACTCAAATAGAATTTCCCTCGGAACTCTCCACTACTGAGCGCAATGCTTTGTCTGAGATAGCCTCTCAGAATCAATTGTTCCGCACCCGCCGTAACTCGTTGGCAGGCGGCGTCGAAGTCCTGGAACAACGCATTGGGCAACTGCAGTCTCAGCTGGGTGGCTTGCGAGCACTGCAACAGAGCAAGCAGGATCTGGCGGATTCGTTTGCGGAGGAGCTGCGCGATGTGCAATCACTACTGCTGGAGGGTTTTGCAGACAAAAACAGACTGCGTGAACTGGAGCGCCAGGCTGCGCTATTGCGCGGTCAAGCAGCTGAGTTGACTGCCAGCATTTCCTCAACCGAGATTCAGATTGGTGAAACCCGGCTGCAGATCCTGCAACAGGAAAGAGAGTTCCAAAATGACGTCGCCACCCAGTTGGCAGAAACGCAAACGCGTCTGAAAGACGCCACCGAACGCGTGACTGCACTAAGTGATATCGTGACGCGCACTGTCATAACTGCACCGGTTAGCGGCATAGTGAATGGTATGCAAATTCACACCGTGGGTGGCATTGTGCCGCAGGGAACACCTATCGCAGAAATAGTGCCACAATCTGATGAACTGTTGATTGAGGCGCGCGTATCACCAATTGATATTGATCGGATTGCTGTCGGACAAAACGCCAATATCCGTTTCTCAAGCTTCAGCAGTTCTGTTCCCAATATCGTCGGCAAAGTTATCAATGTCTCAGCCGATGCTTTCTCAGACCCACATACCGGCATGTCTTATTACACCGCCCGTGTAGAAGTCACTCCTGAAGGATTGGGCGACTTGGGGACGCTGACTCTTATCCCCGGCATGCCGGCGGAAATATTTATTGCGACCGGCTCGCGCACCTTCTTGCAGTACGTAATGAAACCTTTTTCCAATGCTATCGCACGAAGTTTTATCGAAGACTGATGCTTATGAAATCTGCCCGGCATAAATTAAATGCGCTGACTGTCATGTCACAAACCAGCCCTGGACATAAAGCGCACAGTCAGCGTGGTGGCTTGCGCCGTGTTATTGCCTGCGCAATATTAATGTTGCCGCTGGCCTCTACACAGACCTGGGCCCAGGATTCAGTCACAGACGGGGACGAACTGCGTGCACCAGGTGTAACTGCCAGCAGTATCAACCACGGCATAGGCATAACACTCGAAGACTTTTTTACCTCGGCGCTGGAGTACAGCCCACGACTGCAGGCGGCTGAAGAGCGCTGGAAAATCGGTGGCGCGCGGCGTCGCGGCGCCAACGGTCAACTGCTGCCGCAGATCAGCGCCAGCGCCACTGTTTCCGACAACAGACAAGACAGCGCCGGCACCCCGGTCAATACTTACCGGGGTGAAAGATATTCGATACAGCTACGCCAGGTACTGTTTGACTGGCGAGTGTTTTCACAACGTGGTCAGGCCTATCTGCTGGAGAACCAGTACGAAGCGGAATACTACAGCGAACTTGCTGCGCTTCTGACTGTCGTTGCAGAACGTTACCTGGATGTACTGCAAGCGGAAGATGCTTACGCCTCAAGCCAGTCAGAGATGGAAGCCGTGCGCACACAGCTCAATCAGGTAGAACGTATGTATGGTTTGCAGATGGTGCAGATCACCGATCTGTATGCTGCACAGGCACGCATGGCCGCAGTGGAAGCTGAGCAACTATTTTTGTCCAGCGAAGTCACACTGACACGGGAAGCACTTCGCGCGGCAACCGGGCTGGCTGTTGGCGATCTCTATACGCTTGGTGAACAAAGCACTGTGCCCACCATTGACGGCACGGTGGAAGATTGGGTGGTACGCGCTCGTCAGGGTAATCACGTTATTCGCGCACGTGAATTTGCGGTAGAAGCTGCAGACCGTCGTGTGTCCGAACAACGCGGAAACTATATGCCACGCGTCAGCCTGATAGTTCAGCAACAGCGCTCGGATCTGGGTTATGACAACTTCGCACTTCCCAATATAACTAACACCGGGTACATCGGCGTGGACGTCACCATTCCGATTTTCTCTGGGGGATCATCACGCGCGGCCGTTAGTGAGGCTATCAGCCTGCAAAGCATTGCGCGCAGTGAATTACGTCAACTGAATCTTGATGTCAGTGAACAAACGCGTCTGTCTTATCTGCGTCTTAAGTCCGCTGAACGGCAAATTGCTGCTGCCGAAAAACTGCTGGAGTTTCGTGAGTTGTCATCTACTGCCTCACGCCGCGGTTTTGAACTGGGCACTGTGACCAGTGTGGAAGTACTGGATACCGTGCGCGACCAGTTTCTGGCTGAGCGCGATCTGCTGCGGATCCGTTACGAGTACCTCAAGCTGAGTCTGTACCTGCGTCGTGATGCAGGCACGTTAACGGCTGACGACCTGGTGGATATCAGCAGTCGTCTGCAGGCACCGGCTCCCTGAATTATTCCACCAGCAAGTTAATTGGCTGCTGGTGGTAGTAGAGCTCATCCGGATTGCTGTCCAGCCCGTACCCGATCAGAAAATCAACACTGATACTGCTGATTCCAATACTGGAAGCAACAAACTGTTTAAAAATTTCAATGTCCTCAACTGCAGTCAGAATCTTGCGCTGCGTGACGGGTATTAGTTGTTGTTCGGGTTGATAGGCAACAAACTCTCCCAATTGATTTTTGACCAGGATCTCACCCGTATGGGTTATCACTGCAACCGCCAGAAATCCCGGCTGTCCTTGATGTCTTGGATCGATGTTGATTCGTCCACGGACATCAAAAGGCTGATTGGGCCCGACGCGATTGCCGTAAGTCAGGCCTCCATTTACCGTCACGCCCCCGCGATAAGTGGCCTCTGATATCCCGCCCTTAAAACTCTGCCGACCGCCCAGCGTAAGCAGCCCCGCGCTTGTATAACTGACGGAAAGCCGGTAGTTACCGGTGCTGGCAAGGTTGCAAGGTGGTGTATTGGTATAGGTATTTACCAGAATCACATATTTGCCTGCGGGCAAATTGCTTTGTAGCGAAGGTACACAATTACCTGCGCTGCCTTCATCCACTTTAAAATTACCAAGCTTTTCTGTTGCCAGAATCAATACTGCATTGAGCCGGCCATCGGTCTGCACGTCTACTTTTACAGTCAGATCGTTGGCGACATCAAGGGTGTAGATATCGACAAAACTGGTATCTGTGCCACCTGACATCAGTTGTTGTATACGGCAGTCTCCGGATTGCAATCCGCCAAACTGCCATCCGAATCCTGTGCCGGATAAGGAACAGTTGTTTATACCGGCATACAGTGCATTCACTCCGGCAATGTCGTCTTGCTGCAGTCGCGACAGGCTTCCGATACGACTGTTCATGATGGCAGCCTGGCGGTCGTCGTGGTCAAGCCCAATGACATGACCAAATTCATGAAGTGCTACGCGGCGAAAATCATAAACAGGCGCGTTGTTACTGTTTATCCGGAGAGGTCCGTCATAGACGTCAAAATTAAGATTGGAGTTAAAAACAATATCTGCCTCTTCAAACTCTAACGAGCCCAGAATATTGCTTCTCCTGTAAGATACCGTCACTGCGATTGTGGTGCTGTTAAATGCCTCACCACATACTGTAGTTCCAAAGCCGACCCCATTCAGAAAATCCGGTCGGCTGCCCGTTGCTGTGCCAGCGCACGGGTCGCGGTATTCACCGCTGATGTCAAAAGTGAAATCGGTTTTTTCATTCCATTCCTGCGCAGCCTGGCGCAGTGCAACAGACCATGTGATGCCACCTGGCGCTGTGCCTCCCAGCCCGGTATAGATCCGTGTTGATGCTCCCGACCACTTCTGCGAACCATTAAGGAAATTGAAACTCCAGGCGGTAACGCTGAAGATCATGAAAACCAGGGCTGCAACAACCGCTCCCATACGCTTCATGGCAGCACTCCCGCCGCCGTTTGCGCAGTCAGTTCATCGCGCACTATCTGTCGGAAACGATCAGCGGTAATTGCTGGCTCAGGTGCTGCCAGGCCTTGAATGACAACTCCCCGGGAAGAACCATCATGTCCGAGAATGGCAGGAGCATTCGCAAGCGGTGGCGCCGGGCTTGTGGTGATATCCGACACACCCTGTTGCTCAGCGGTGTAGACCCTCTCCTCATTGAAAGAGTCAGTCTCAATCAGGAAATGGCCTTGTGACCAGCCCACCAAAGGGTGAATCATCGGAGATTGCAGCGACTCGACAAAATAAAATCCATGTTCACCCAGCTCAGGGATTTGCATGGATGAAACCTCGAGCTCGCGCGTACCCACCCGCCCGCCCAGATACCGCAACTCAAGCACCAGACTGCTATAGTCGCCTTTCAGTACATCAAGAATTTCGAAGCGGACAAGCGTGTGGATCGAACGCGGCCCGGTCTCCTGTGCTTCAACATGAACAACCCGGCCTTCAAATACCAGCTCAGCTGTTGCCAGCACATCGGAGAAATCCAATTGGGCAATGGTGGTTGCATTTGCCGGCGTGATAATAACTGGCAGAAACAGCAGGGCCGACAATATGTATGACTTTAAGTAATGCATTCTATTTGGCATTCGCAACCCCGGCCGTATTGTTCAGTGTTTACTCAAGACCCTGTTTTAATGCGTTTGATTACAGCTGCCAACTCATGCCGCCAGTGAACTGGTTCACAGTTCAGAGATTCTATCGTGGCCGTTTTATCCAGGACGCTGTAAGCCGGACGTTTAGCTGGCGTCGGATACTGAGCCGTTGTGATGGCATGCACCGGAATAGTTTTGTTGAGCAGACCCGCACTCATCGCTTCGTCCTGTATCGCCACTGCAAAATCATACCAACTGGCAACACCGGCATCGGTCCAGTGCAGAATGCCCAATGGCTTTTTCTGCAGACAGGCTTCTATGCATCTGGCTAAGCCCCAGGTTGAGGAAGGCGTGCCAATCTGATCTGCCACCACATTAAGACTGTCTTTGTCTGCCATCAGACGAAGCATGGTTTTGACAAAATTCTTACCAGACTCCGAGTACACCCACGATGTCCGCAGCACCAGGCAATTGTCTGGCGCAAGATACCGCGAGTGCAATTCTCCCTCGAGTTTGGTGCGACCGTAGATACTCAGCGGATCAGTCTGGTCGTCCGTTTTGTATGGGCGCGAGTTGCAGCCACTGAACACGAAGTCCGTGGAAATATGAATCAGATATGACTTATTTTTTGCCGCCCAGCGCGCAAGATTTTTGGGGCCTGTGGCATTGGCTGCCCGGGCTGTCAGATCGTCTGTCTCAGCTGTATCTACTGCCGTATAGGCCGCAGTATTGATAATGACATCGGGTTTTAACTTAGCCAGTGTCTGATTGACGGCGCCTTCATCACTGATGTCGAGATCGCTGTGTGTCAGTGGTACGAGTTCATATTTGGCGGCAGACAAATATTTTTGCAGAGTCAGACCCAACTGCCCGCGTGCGCCTGTTATAACAATTTTCATAAAGTCTGCTCAAAGATTATTGTAGACCGGCGCATCACGCAGGAGTTTTGCATCTCTATCCTTATCCGACAATACCGGCGCGCCGGCGGCAGCTACCAATGGCCAGTCGATAGCAAGTGCGGGATCATTCCATAACAGGCTGTGCTCATCAGACGGCGAGTAATAGTCAGAACATTTGTAAACCATTTCGGCTGTGTCGCTCATTACATAGAACCCATGCGCGAATCCGGGTGGCACCCATAACTGATGTTTGTTGTCCGCCGACAGCACCACGCCCACACTCTTGCCAAACGTTGGCGAGTTGGCGCGAAGATCCACTGCCACATCGTAAATCTCACCCTGCACCACACGCACCAGTTTGCCCTGTGGTTTTATCAGTTGATAGTGCAGTCCGCGCAGAATGCCTTGATGGGATTTGCTGTGATTGTCCTGAACAAATCGCACGCCTGGCAGGGTTTCATCAAAAAATGACTGGCGGAAGGTTTCCATAAAAAACCCGCGATGATCCCCAAAAACTGCCGGCTCAAACAGCAGCACATCCGGAATGGCGGTGGGTGTGATTTTCATAATCAGGTACGTGCTCCGACTTTAAGCTATAACATTGTCAGTCCATCAGACAAAAGGAGTTTGCTGATGCCAACTGACAAAATGATTAACAATCACTTTCTGATCAGATTTAACAAATATTGGCCGTAGCCACTTTTTGATAAAGACGCCGCAAGCGCTTTCAATTGTGCCGCATCAATATATCCATTGCTGTAAGCAATCTCTTCCGGGCAAGCGATCTTTAAACCCTGACGCTCTTCCAGCACACGAATAAAATTGGCGGCATCCAGTAACGACTGCACCGTGCCCGTATCAAGCCATGCCGTGCCACGGCTGAACAACTCGACCTGCAACTGACCACGCTCCAGATAGGTTTTGTTGACATCAGTAATTTCCAGCTCGCCACGCGCAGAAGGTTTGATGGTTTTGGCAATATTGATGACATCGTTGTCGTAGAGGTAAAGCCCGGTCACCGCATAATTTGATTTTGGATTTTTGGGTTTTTCTTCCAGATCTACGGCTTTGTTGTTTTCATCCAGAGCAACAACACCATAGCGCTCGGGGTCATTTACATAATAGGCAAAAACAGTGGCGCCTGTTTTCTGTTGCACCGCACGCTGAAGTTTTTCTTCCAGCGCATTGCCGTAAAAAATATTGTCGCCCAGAATCAGACACACGCTGTCATTGCCAATAAAAGACTCACCGATAAGAAATGCCTGCGCCAAACCGTCGGGGCTGGGTTGTTCAGCATATTGCAGATTGATGCCCCAGCGCGAACCGTCTCCCAACAAATGGCTATATAAAGGCAGGTCGGCCGGCGTCGTAATGATCAGAATATCGCGTATACCTGCCTGCATCAGCGTACACAGTGGATAATAAATCATCGGTTTGTCGTAGACGGGCATCAGCTGCTTGCTGACCGAAATGGTCATGGGGTGCAGACGTGTGCCTGTGCCGCCGGCCAGAATAATTCCTTTTGTGGTTTGTCGGGCTGCCGTGCTGGTGGCTTGCATCTGGAGGGTAGTCCTTTAACTGTCTGTTCTTGAAATAGGTGGACGCGCGATTTGGGGGAGCATGCTGTAAAACGTCGAGCGCGGATTATAGCCCAGTTGCTGCCAGCTTGCCGCGCTGTCGACTGTGTAACTTCGGCTCAGCGCGCGGTAGGAACGTAAACCCGGTGCGTTGTTGATCGGTAACAACCGTCCTGCGATCTCCAGGACCAGTGCAGCTGTAAAAAATACCCAGCGCGGGGTACTCCAGGCTGGAAAGGACTTACCCAAGGTTGCCCGCATGGCTTTTTCAACTGCTTTGATCTGGTAGGGCCGGGAGTCGCTGAGCACGTACACTGGCGCAGTTTTCTGCCCGGTGTCATCCGCCGTCGCTGATACTTTGCCGGCAAGCAGGATGCCCTGACAAAGATCATCAACTCCAATCAATGAAAAGCTGTCCGAAAAGTCAGGCAGGGGTGGCAACATCCCGCGCCGGATCAGCCGCAACAATGTCATCAGATTGCCTTTCATGCCGACGCCATAAACGTTTACCGGCCGGATAATGCTGACGCGGATTTGGCCTTGCTGGTGAGCATTCAATAATAGCTGCTCGGCCTGCCATTTGGAGTCGCCATAGGCGGTCCGCGGCGAGTCGTAGGCAGGGTCTGCCAGAATGCTGCTGACGTACACAAAATGCCTGACACCGGCGTTGATCGCAGCATGCAAAAGATTTCTGGTGCCCTCAACATTCACTGCATATAACTGCCGGGTCTGCGCCTGGTTAACATGTGCATAGGCTGCCAGATGGTAAATCGTGTCGACGCCTTCACAGGCGGTCGCGAGGCTTTTTGCTTGTAAAAGATCGTGGGCGGGTCGCTGCAACACCCGCACCGGCATGGCATCCGAGTTCATCTGCACCAGCAATTGCTTTCCAATGAAGCCTGTGGCGCCGGTCACAATATTAAGCGAACTCATGTCCAGCGCCATCCGTGGGTACTAAAAAAGTACACACCTGATCGAACAAACATGCCGATATGGCGCAAGCCTTTGCGGGCACTGTTGCCACCCAGATGAGTAATCACCATTGAGGGCAGATAGGTGACGGTGCCCAGCCTGTGGGCACGAATTGCCAGATCAAAGTCCTCGAAGTACAAGAAGTAGCGCGGATCGAAGCCTTGCAGCTGCATTAGCGCAATATGCCTGAACAACATAAAACAGCCGCTGATAACAGGAATATCCGGCGTCGGCCGATCGCGTGGCAAATCTTCCATGTCGTACCGACTGAGCCGGCGCCGGAACAGTTTTTTAAGGGGGGCGGGCGCAAAACCGCGCAGCAGAAAGTCCAGCACGCTGGGGTAACGCTTGCAAGCGGAAGCAGTGCCGCCATTACCATCTTTGATGGAGGGGGCAACGGCAACGCTTTCGGCATGTTGACTGAGCCAGTCTATACCTTCAGCCAGGGTATTTTGCTCAAGGAAAACATCGGGGTTGAGGATCAGATAAAGATCGTTGTCGGCCGGGGTTTCCAGTTGTTCCGCACTCTGATGTATCACCAGGTTGTGGGCGTTGCCAAAGCCGATATTGCCTTGAGCCAGATACAAATGCGCAACCGACTTGACCGTTGCGTCATCCAGCTCAAGCTCTGTCAGCAAGGATCGCAGGGCATCGGCGTTGTCACCATTGTCCACCACGTGCAGATCGAGTCGACTGAGTTTGTGCTGGCTGGCTGCATACTGCACCGACAACAGCAATGACTGCAGACATTGCCGAAGAACCGGCAGATCCAGGTGATAAACCACGACTGACACTGTCAGCTGGGGTATTCCATTACTGGGTGACAATCCTGTCTCCGAACGGTGTGCGAATCAGTTGTGATCCCGGGGGAACATCCGCCGGGTCAATACGGCGTGGACGGAAGCGGGCTCCTTCAGCACGCATGACTGCCGGGTCAACCTGCTCTCCACGCTCCCGGGCAGCCCGCAACGCAGCTGCAAACGGATTTTCAGGAGCGTTGCCATCTGTGTTGGAACCGCTCTGGTTATCATTGGCCTGATCAGCATTTTGCGCCGGCGCTTCCTGGCGTAAAACGGGTGCGGCGGTTGCCAGCTGCAATCGTGATTCGTGACTGGCGGTGCAGCTCACCCCTTGCTCCTGACTGCCCATGCAGGGGCTGCTTGACGGGTGCTGGACCACCAGTTCACGACCATTGATACGGCTGATCTCAAATCCCGGATATCCGGGTACGGGTGTGCTGCCCTGCGCGCTGAGATCTACTGTGACGGTTTCACCGGCGGGATTTCGCAGCCTGGCCCGGTGTTTATCGCCAATCTGACTGGTGCCTATCAACACAAATGCAATTGAATTGTTTATGGGGGCGCCCATGTTGGCGCTCGCGACTTGCTCCGGGCCGGTGGCTCCATTCTCTACGTCTTCAAATAGTGACAGGCGCTGGTTTGACTGAGCCGCTGCGCCGGAGGATGCAACCAGGCTGGCAACGGCCAGCAGAGCAACTGAGTGCCGCTTGAATGCGTGTATGTTCATTGCAGCTCCTTTTAGTAACTGGTGATCTGACAGGTGTTGATGCCAATCATACGCTTTTGACGGTCAATTTCTGTTTTTAGTTCTCAATGTTTCAATTTCAGGCATTTTCCCAGTACAGCGCCAACGCTTGCCCGGCAGCCTGTCGTAATGACAATTCCAGTTGAGTCGGCGAGTATGCATAAAACGCCTCCACATGACTGACCTGGGGCGGCATGGAGAATGTGCGTGCTTTGTTCAAAGCCAGTATCAACTCGGGATAGTTATTCTGACTGTTCTGACTGGCATAGATCGCCATTGCGCGGTTCTTGCATTGAAGCTCCGCCGTGATATCTATCAGGCGATTGACCGGGCTTTGCACACTGATCTCATAAGACCACAACTGCGGCGCCTGGCCACGCCAGGGTCGCGACAACAGACGCTGGGCTCCACACCATACCAGTTGCGCGGTGCTACGATGATCCGGATGCAGTTCAAGAACAGCGGGGAAAAATACGGTCGCGGCATTCAGGTCTGCAATGGCTGTTGCTACCCGCTCAAGCAGCACGTCGGACATTTGCAGGCCGCGATCGGGCTGATCCCAGGTTTGCAGGGTAGTGACGCCGAGCAGCTCACAGGCGGCCTGTACTTCCTGCCGCCTTGTCTCAACCAGCTGTGCCGCTGCACTGTCTGATTCAGAGGGCCCGCCCAGCGCACCATCGGTCAGCACCACAACATGGGTCTGTATACCCTGATCTGCAGCTTTGCGCAGTGTGCCCCCCATACCAAAAGTCTCATCGTCAGCATGAGGTGCAAATACCAGCCAGGGGCCGGGCGGCAGGTCGCTGCATTGATACGGGACAAGTAAATGTTCAGGAGTCATGGCGCGGATTGTAGGCGCTTTTGCCGGTTTTTTTTAGCGTTTTCTGGCAGCTCCCGGCATTTCATGGTTAAATCTGCGGCCTTTCCAGACTCAATTTAACGCTTACGCCCGGTAACCATGTCTTTAAACCTGATCAGCCAGTGGACTCTGTCACCAATTCGCCATTTCCGGCTGTTCTACCAGTTTGTGCGGCAGGAATTCACAGGACAGTTTGCCGGCTCTCTGGGCGGTATCCTTTGGTTGTTTGTCACCCCGATCGTCAATATTGCTATCTATTCCTTTGTGTTCAGTGTGGTATTCCGCGCCCCCATGCCGGAAAATTTTATCGGCGTGCCGTTTGTTGTTTTTCTGATGATAGGGTATCTGCCGTGGTTTGCCTTTGCGGACGCCGTGGGCCGGGCCAGCGGTCTGCTGATTGAAAAAGCACCGCTGATCACCAAGGTCATGTTTCCTGTTCAACTGATCCCCATGGTAGGCACTCTGATTCCATATCTTGTCCATGGCATCGCCATTTTTGTATTCCTGATTTATCTCGCGTTTAAAGGTTATCTGGCATGGGCGTGGTTTTGGATGCCGGTTGCACTTGCACTGCAGTTTTTGTTCACTATGGGGCTGGTAGCGGTACTGTCTGCTTTGTGTGTATTTCTGCGTGATGTTCAGCAAATGGTGACACTGATGCTGACAGCGTGGTTTTTCCTGACGCCGATTATTTATCCGTTGTCGCTGTTACCCGAAAGTGTACAGCCCTGGATGATGCTGAACCCCATGCACAGTTTTGTGCAGTTCTACCGTGAGCTTCTGTTACTGGGCGAGTTCTCGCTGACGCATTTTGGAGTCATGGTGGTTGCTTCGATAGTCAGCTACCTGTGTGGCGGTTGGTTGTTCATGCGGATCAAACACGCCTTTGGTGATGTGCTTTAAAGCACAACGGTAATTTTCCATGCACAGTATTTCCGTTGAAAACATATACAAGGACTACCGCATATACGCGCGCCCGCAGGATCGTCTGCTTGAGCTGCTGACGCGCAAACAACGTCACCGGGTTTTCCATGTACTACGCGATATCTCCTTCAGTGTGCTTGAAGGCAAAAGCCTGGGCATCATTGGCGACAACGGAGCCGGCAAATCCACGTTGATGAAACTGTTGGTCGGCACCTTGCAACCCAGTGGCGGCACGATAGATATCCGCGGTCAGGTGGCTGCACTGCTTGAGCTGGGCGCGGGCTTTCACCCTGAGTTCAGTGGCCGCCGGAATATCTATCTGAATGCCAGCCTGCTGGGTGTTCCTGACGATGATATTGTTGCGCTGGAAAATGACATCATCGAGTTTTCAGAACTGCGCGATTTTATTGATCAGCCCGTAAAAACCTATTCTTCCGGTATGTACGTGCGACTGGCGTTTTCGATTGCCACCATGGTGCGTCCGGACGTGCTTGTGATAGACGAAGCTTTGTCGGTGGGTGATATCGCGTTTCAGAAAAAATGCGTGCAGCGCATGAACGAGTTTCGCCAGCAGAACAAAACCATGGTGTTCTGCAGCCACTCCATGTATCACGTGCAGGAGTTGTGTGACACCGCCATTTGGTTGGAAAAAGGCCGCATCCGCGAAATCGGCAAAAGTGAAGAGGTTGTCGCCAATTACGAGGACTACTGTAACAGCCGTCGTGTATATACCAAGGGCGAAGAACAGGCCAATGTGCATGGCAGCGAAGAGGGTGTTGCTGCAAAAGACTGCCGGATTCTTGAAACAGTGATGCGCAATACCGATGGCGAGGTCATTACCGCCGTCGATCCGCTGCAGGAAGTTGTGCTGGAGCTGAGAGCAGAAATTCTGAACGATCAGACGCGTTGTTTTTTTGGTTTTGCGTTGATGAAGGATCTGGAGGAGGTGATGTCCACCTACCTTGCCACTGAGCGGCCTGACGTCGAAAGCGGCCCTTTTAACAAAGGTGAAATCATTACGGTTCAGGTGCGACTAAAAGGGTTGACGATGCGTACCGGAAACTTCCATGTTCTGGGCGGCGTTGCCGACGAGAGTGGTTTGCTGTGGTATGAAACCAAACTCAGCAAAGAGATCAAAATCAATGTTAATAAGGGTTGGGGTCCGCTTGTAATGCCGTGCGAGTGGAGTATGACCCGGAAGTAAGGGATGGGGACGGAGGAGTTTAGGGGGACGGAGGAGCAAGC
>JAUSCD010000035.1 GCA_030651695.1 Pseudohongiella sp.
CAAAAGAAAGATGCAGGCGATCGGTGCGGCGATGAGAAAGCTTATACAGATTTGTTATGGTGTGTTGAAACACCAGAGCAGATACCAGCCACAAGCAGCATTTTGAAGGGGCTTGTGGCTGGTTGGGGGAGATGGTATCTCGCGCAACATTTATCGCGACACCGCGCAGGCTTTTGCTCAAGATCCGATGGCGCTGGTTCTGGCTCAGGAAGCGGTAGCTGGCGGTGCCTTGCCTGGATTAAACGAAGTTGAGCGCAATTTTCTGCTGATGCCGTATATGCACAGTGAGTCAAAAGCCATTCATGCGCAGGCAGAGGTTCTGTTTCGTGAGTTTGCACCCAAAGGTAATTATGAGTTCGAGTTAAAACATAAAGTCATCATCGATCGTTTTGGCCGTTACCCGCATCGCAACAACATACTGGGGCGCCAATCGACTGCAGAGGAAATTGAGTTTCTGAAGCAGCCAGGTTCCGGTTTTTAGGCTGATCTTGTAGAGACAAGCAAAACCTGCGGCATATTGACACAGCTCATGGAATTCCGTGAAAACGAGCGCATACTTGTTAATGCCAGTTAGATATAACCTTATTCTCGTTTATCGCAGGAATCCATTTATGCACGGTCAGTCAGTCAGAACACCGGGGAAAAGCACGCCCTACAAATTCAGCACAAAAACCGCATTTTGGGCTGCCAGTCTGTTAGCTGTTTCAGCCATAGGCCAAAGCAGTTTTGCTGCTGATGCAACAGACCAAAACTGGAAGCATTTTCGGCAGGCGCTTGGACAACCGGCATTGATAGGAGCAAACGCCGATCACGAGCTCGCCAGCACTGCGTACAGACCTGTTCCCGCGTTCAGCCAAAGCGATCTTGACACCAATAAACTGCGACTCGGCTTTGATCTGTTTCACGAACGCAG
This sequence comes from Pseudohongiella sp., assembly GCA_030651695.1. GTDB lineage: Bacteria > Pseudomonadota > Gammaproteobacteria > Pseudomonadales > Pseudohongiellaceae > Pseudohongiella. Next base: position 914 of record JAUSCD010000035.1, read on the forward strand.
ACTGTCTGTTGATAATTCTGTGGGTTGCAATAGCTGTCATTCAGGAATGTTTGGCGGAACAGACGGTCGGGTGGTCTCAGAGGGCGCCAACGGTGCGCTCGGCAAACTGAATGCACCGACTACCTTCAACGCTGCTTTTAACTTCCGTCAGTTCTGGGATGGGCGTGCGATCACTTTGGAGGAGCAGGCATTAGGGCCTATTGAAAATGAATTGGAGATGGCCCATGACCTTGGCACCGTGCTGACGATGCTACAGAACAACGAGAACTACTCTGCTGAGTTTTCCAGTGTCTATGATGACGGGGTGACCATACACAATATGGCAGACGCCATCGCGTATTTTCAACGCGTGAACTTTACCCGGGCTGGCACGCCTTTTGTGCGTCACCTTGAGGGCGAAGAAGGCCAACTCAGCGAACAGGCCTTGCGCGGCTGGCAGCGTTTTGATGAGGTGGGTTGCGCCAGTTGTCACAATGGCATCAATCTGGGTGGCAACTCCTATCAGCAACTGGGCTCAGTGTTTTCCTGGTTCGAAGAGCACCGGGTAGCTGGCCCCAATGACATTGGCTTGATGGGACGCTCAAATCGATCAATCGATCAGCATGTTTTCAAAGTCCCGACATTGCACGGGGTAGCGGAGACAGCACCGTACTTCCACAATGGCAGCGTGGAAACACTGGAACAAGCGGTCGAAGAAATGGCAGAGCACCAACTGGGCCGTATGCTGGGCCAACAGGACATTGATGATATCACTGCCTTCCTTCGCTCGCTGGGCGGCCGCCCGATGGGCATGGCGATGGGAAACGCCGGCATGGGACGTGGCATGGGCATGAGTCGTGAGATGGGTAGCGGGATGGGTAGCGGGATGCAAGGCGGAATGGGCGGTGGCATGCGAGGTGGCATGCGAGGTGGCATGGGCATGCGCGGCGCAGCTGATGCTGCATCTGCTGCAGAACCAACAAGTGACATCGGGGCATCTGGTTTGAAACAGGAAAATTCCCATCACCTTGCCTACCTTGCCGCTCTTGAAAACGCAGATACAGCGAAGGAAAAAATGCTGAGTGAGATGCGCAGGATCCACTCCGGAGAAGTTGCGCACTTTGATTTTCTTCAGTATCAGCATCTGGAGTTAATACGCTACGCAAGTGCATTGCATCATCCGCCGTCAGAGCTGTCTGAGGACTCGCGCGCTCAATTGGCCTATGCTGCAGAAACATTGTTGGCAGAAACCCATAAACTGGAATGGATCATTGCGGATTTTCTACGGGCAGAAGCAATGCTCAAGATACTGCAGACCCATGTCGATCAGCCTGAAACCGGCGCATTGGAAGCACAGATTGGCAACGTAGCTTCCCTACTTGAAGAAAACCGCGCAATAGCACGTCAAATGCTGGATCAAATGGCCGCATCGGAGATTGACAATCTGTCAGGAAAACTTGGGCAGCTTTACACCAGCAGCTTGTAACAAGTCTGAAATCGCCGGCAGGTCTCGCGCAACTGCCGGCTGTTTCTGTCAGCACAAATTACAACCCACCTAAAAAATCCAGCGCCAGGGCCGTCATGGCCGTCACTCCAACCGGCAAAGCTCTTTCATCCGCATAAAAATACGGTGAATGGTTCGGGTGAACCAGGGATGGATCATCCGCACCTATACCCAGAAAAAAGAACACACCCGGCACTTCATTGGCATAGTAGGAAAAATCCTCAGCACCAGTAATCAATGAGGCTTCGGTGAAGCGCTCGCCTGCAACACGCTGCAGGGTAGGAGCCATTTGACGGGTAAGCGCAGGATCGTTGTAAGTCACCGGATAGCCCAGACTGATGTCAACATCTACTGTAGCACCTGCACTGGCTGCAATCTGTGTTGCGGTACGTTCTACACGCTCATGGATCTGACGCCTTGTTTCAGCATCAAAGGTGCGCAGCGTGCCGATCATTTCCACGCTGTCGGGAATGATATTGCTCCGCAGGCCGCCGTTGATTGCACCTACAGTTACTATTGACGGCGTTAATGTGCTGTCCAGTTGCCGGCTGGTAATAGTCTGCAATCCCAGCACTATTTGCGATGCCACAACAATAGGATCAATGCCAGCCCACGGTGCTGCGCCATGTGTTTGCCGACCGTTGACGCGAATCGTAAATGAATCGCTGGACGCCATCGTACCGCCCTCTCGCACAGCAATCTGTCCCGCAGGAATTGGCCACACATGCAGACCAAAAACCGCATCGGGTTTGATGGTGTCGAATAGCCCCTCTTTTAACATTAGCTCGGCGCCGCCCTCTTCACCCTGTGGCGCACCTTCTTCTGCAGGCTGGAAAATGAACATGATGGTGCCGGGTAATTCGTCTTTCATACCGGCCAGCACACTGGCAGCTCCCATCAGAATAGCCATGTGATTATCATGACCACAAGCGTGCATCACGCCTACGTCCTGACCGTTGTATTCGGTGCGGACACGTGATGCAAAAGCTACATCAGCGCGTTCCTCCACCGGCAGGGCATCCATATCAGCACGCAACGCAACCACCGGCCCGGGGCGCCCCCCCTTTAGAATACCCACAACGCCAGTGTGTGCAATGCCAGTCTGCACTTCCATCCCCAGAGCCTCAAGATGCTCTGCAATAATCCCGGCGCTACGGAACTCACGGTTACCCAGTTCAGGATGCTCATGAAAATCACGCCGCCACTCTATGACCTGAGGCATCACGGCTTCTATTTGCACGCTGACTGCGTCAGACACTCCGGGCAACTGCGCCTGGGCAATTCCTGCCTGCAAAGCGATCAACATCGGTAACAGCAATCGTTTTCTACTCATGGAATCTATTCCCCCTGTTTCCGGTTGATCAGTTCTCTCAGTTCATGCGGATCTGGCAGACCAACAACCTCAATCTCAGGTAGATCGCCGGCGGTAAATACTGACACCGAGCCGACATTAAAAATACGGTTCATGAAGGACTGATAGATCCTGACCGTTCGGATACCATCTATTTCCAGTTCAATACGATCCTTACTGAGCAAACCTTTTGTCAGCACCAGATCATTGCCGGTTAGCTCCAGCCTGGTAGAAAGACATTTCAGATACCAGACCAGTAAAATAACAATACCAACACCTAAAGGTATCAACAGCACGGAGAAAATAAACCCGAAGGGATTACTTCTGAACATGGCAGGTCGTTCAGAAAATGTGGTTCGCAATATATTCTCCCGTAAGCATTCAGAAAAGCCGGAGTGCAGCTTTGACTTCATGTCGAGGCTACCGGCAATTAACATAACAGGCAAGTTTCAGTGACATAAATCTGTCATGCAGTTCGATTATATTGAGCACATGTCAAAAACTATGACAAACCGCATACAAATACTATTTGCCCTGCAAAGGCTGGATGAGGCGGTATTCTGCAGAGTAAATAATACGAGGTTTTCGCGCCGGTTGTTCCGGACGATTTCAGGCAGCGCTGATGGCCCTTTTTACTTGCTGGCAGCCGCACTGAGCTGGCTGTGGCTGCGGGACTCGAGCCTGCAGTTTCTCAGTTTGTTAACACTCAGTTTTGTCACCGAACGCCCCCTTTATTTCATTCTGAAAAACGGCTTGAAAAGAAACCGGCCAGCACAAGCCATCCCCGGATTCGTCAGCATTATAGTGCCCTCTGACCACTTCAGTTTTCCGTCCGGTCACACATCGGGCGCGTTTATTTTCGCTACAACATTGATGCTGACGTTACCCGAATCAACTGGTGTATCCATCATCAATTTGAATCTTATTGCCATTTCCGCGATCTACTGTTGGGCGATGCTGGTAGCCGCTTCGCGTGTGATGCTGGGCGTACACTTTCCCGGCGACACCATAGCAGGCGCAGTATTAGGCACAACAACAACGTTCTCCATTCAAATTCTGGTGCTGTTATGAAAGTTCTTTTTGGCGTGCAAGGTACAGGTAACGGACACATTTCCAGAGCCCGTGCTATGGCACCTGCTCTGAGAGAGCAAGATATAGAGGTTGATTTTCTGTTCAGCGGCCGCCCTGCTGATCGTTACTTCGACATGGATATTTTTGGAAACTACGATCTGAGAACTGGATTGAGTTTTGTTGTCAAAAACGGGTGCATCGACTACTGGCAAACAATGCGCCAGGCAAAACTGCTCAGTTTCTGGCGAGAAGTAAACAAGCTGGACCTCTCGGCATACGACCTCGTGCTGACCGACTTTGAACCTGTCACTGCATGGGCTGCAAAGCGGGCTGGCAAACCAAGTATAGGGATCAGCCGTCAATATGCTTTCCACTATGACATACCGAAAGTAAAATCCACTGTGGGCGATCTGATTTTCTCGCGTTATGCGCCGGCAACAGTAGAGCTGGGCTGCCATTGGCACCACTTTGGACAGCCGCTACTTCCGCCAATTGTCGAGAAAAGTCCGTATGACATTGAGCCTGATTCACAAATGATTCTGGTGTATCTGCCATTTGAGAACCTGCAGGCCCTTATCAACAAACTGAAGCAGCTTCCGGCCTACCGTTTTGAGGTTTACCATCCTGAAGCGCTCAGCAACCAGACTCAGGATAACGTGCATATATACAAACCAGGCAGAAAAGAATTCCAGAGAGCAATGGCACGCTGCGGCGGTGTGATTGGCAATGCAGGTTTTGAGTTGGCAAGTGAAGCACTGCAGACCGGCGCACCGCTGTTGGTGAAGCCATTACACGGGCAAGTTGAGCAGCTATCCAACGTGATGAATCTGAAATTGCTGGGTCTGGCGGAAAGTATGGATGACATTGACCTTGGCATCATGAGTAAATGGCTGCAGAATCGCCATCCAAAACAGGTGATCTATCCGGATGTTGCCAGTGAAGTTGCTTCCTGGATTGCCCGGCACGGCAGCAAAAGCTCCCAAGACAACCTTGAGGAACTGAGCGCGGGATTGTGGAAAAAAGTGGAACCGATTATTGCCGACAATTCCCTGCTTTGCGATAACCAGCCGCCAGTGCCTGCTGTTCACTTGCAAACTCAACACGGTTGATGTCGCTGATCTGGTGGTAGCTCGGACATCCTTCCGGCAAGTGGTAAACCTTACTGTTGAGATTGCCGCGTACACCTGCAGCAACTTCAGGTTCTGGTGCAAATACCCATTCCCGTCCTTGTGAAACAAACGGATTGGGATGCCCCATGATACGAGCTATACGTCGGTCTCTTTCGATGTCCCACTGTGTTACCGGAAACTGATTATGCCAGCGCATCATAGTGAGTTGCTGACTCTCACTCATCGGCAAGTTGTAGCGCTCAGACATATAAAAGTAAATCCGCGCTATTTGTCCCTTTACCGCATCAGCCGGTTCAGCGAGTCTTTGGCTTGAATCGACTTCGAACTCACAGGCGCCAAATTGTGAAGGATCACCTGCAATCTCACCAAAACGATAATTGGAGCGAACAGCATTGATCTCACCGATGGCAGGTACCAGATTGTGCAGATCAGCCTCCATCCGATTAAACACCGGATCGGTGCGATTGCAGTTTTCACGCCCTCCGTTTCGCCAGCATAACCTTGGCTGGCCAAACTGAGACGCCGGCACCACGTGCTCCCATTCAGTTCGTGCGGCACGCTCTTGCTGAGAGCGAATCTCATACCCGCAGGAGGAAAAATCGATACGTCCACCCGAGCTTCCAACCCACTGCCAGCTACAGCCGCAGTAGAAATCGCCGTCATCGTTTCTATCAAAATACACAGATTGGCGAAGGTCGATTCGGGCCTGATCAAATGTTTGTGGCGGCTCTTGAAAAGAGCACCCCGACAACAGCAACAGCCATACTACCCATAAAGCTCTTTTCATTGTCTGATGTCAGTTTCCGGTAGTTATGGCTGTTCCATTTATGGCTGTTCTATTTATGGCTGTTCTATGGGCATAGATGAATAACGCTCGTAATAGCGCTGGTACAACTCCTGCTGTGTGCCAAAAAGATCCAGCAGGCGACCCTGAATAAATGCCTCCTGCAATTGGTTGGTGCGCATATCAAGGGCATCCCCGATAGAGATAAAAAACGTGGCGTCTTTACCGACGGCAAGTGTTCCGATCCTGTCGTCTACGCCCAGAATCTCGGCATTGTGTCGGGTGATCATTGATAACGCAATTTCCCGGTCCAGACCATAGCTGGCAGCAGTGCCAGCAAAAAATGCCAGGTTGCGTTGGGAATCCAGTGACGTTTCGCCGCCGCCTATGCCAACAAGAATACCCGCATCATGCAGCATAAACGGCACTTTGAATGGTTCATCCACGTCGTACCATTCCTGAGCCGGCAACTGGTGTACAGATTCGTAAATTACCGCTACGGACTCAGCAAGCAACAGATCTTTGATTTTGAGCGCATCACGGCCGCCTACGATTACGATATCCTGCACGCCATAAGCACGCGCAAACTGAATGCTTGCGACCATGTCACGTGCATTGTTGCTGTGAATAAAAAGTTTGGCGTCACCGGTAAACAAAGGCTGCATCGCCTGCAAATTAAGATTCACAGGATTCCCGTTGTAGATACGCGCGTTCTGAAACAGGTCATGCAGCATTTGTGTAAGATACGGGTACTCTTTGTTGTCAACCGTATCAAACGCGCCGGTGACCTCATTACGCTCCCGTCGGGTTCTGGCAGGCCAATCCATATGCATGGCGGCATCGGCTTTTAACATCGCATCTTCCCAGTTCCAGCCATCCAGTTTGACCACACTGGAGCGACCCGCAATCACACCACCTTGTGGCGTAATCTGCGCGGTCAAAATGCCGTTAAAACGGAAAGTCGGGATCAGCTCTGAATCTGTGTTGTACGCGATGGCGGAGCGCACACTGGCGTTGATATCACCAGTTTCAACGACATCATTGGTGGCGCGAAGATTGGCAACTTCTGACAAACCAAGTGAAGTATTTGGCAGCACAAATCCCGGATAGACATGTTGGCCCTGAAGATCAATCACCTGATGGTTAAAAAACTCGCTGCGATTGGCATCAGTTCCTATATAGGTGATCACACCGTCATCAAATGCCAGCACACCTTGGTTAATAACGCTGCCATCTCCGACGTGAATCACAGCATTGGTAATAGCAATCGGATTCTGTTGTTCTTCTGCCGGCTTCGGCACTATTGCCAGTGACAATGGCGCCAGTGACAGTGGCATGGTCAACATTAAAATCGAGCTCAGGATAAACACGGATTGTTTGCGCATAATCTTACTCCTGTGCACCGGTGATTTTGTTGATGATACGCGCCCTTTCGTCTGCGATCTGTTGGCGCAGCTGCCGATCGCGCTCACGGTCGAAATACGCAATGCCGTCCACCCAGGTGGTTTGCGCCTGCGCATACACCGACAGAGGATGATCATTCCACAGCACAAGATCGGCATCCTTGCCCACCAGAATACTTCCCATACGATCGTCAATATGCAGTAATTTGGCCGGATTCAGCGTGATCATTTTTAAAGCATCCGACTCGCTGACGTTGCCATATTTGACCATCTTGCCGGCTTCCTGATTTAACCGGCGCGACATTTCGGCATCGTCCGAGTTCAGCGCAACAACTACACCAGCCTGCTGCATCAATGCTGCGTTATAGGGGATGGCATAACGTACTTCCCATTTGAAAGCCCACCAATCCGAGAAAGTGGAACCTCCGGCACCATGCGCGGCCATTTTATCTGCCACTTTGTAGCCTTCCAGAATATGCGTGAAGGTATTAATCCTGAATCCAAAGCTTTCAGCCATGTGCATCATCATATTGATTTCTGACTGAACATAAGAGTGATTGGATACGTAACGCTCGCCCTTGATGATCTCCAGCATTGCCTCATTCACCAGATCACGTCGAGGTATGCTGGCACTGCGTCGCTGAGCGTTTGACAGATCGTTGTAGGCATTCCAGCGCTGTTCATAAGCCTGGGCCTCAGTAAAGGCGTTCACAAACACCTGCTCAACACCCATTCGTGTTTGTGGATAACGGATGGATGCCGGGTTGGTGCTGCGTTTGACGTTTTCGCCAAGGGCAAACTTGATAAAAAGCGGCGCGTTTTCAATCTGCAACTGTGCAGGAGATAATCCCCAGCGCAGTTTTATCAAAGACGATTGTCCGCCAATCGGATTGGCAGAGCCGTGAAGTTGTTGCGCTGCAACAACTCCGCCCGCAAGGTTACGGTAGATATTCACGTCCTGCGAATTCACCACATCCTGCATACGCACCATACTTGAATTGGTTGCGACTTCGTTGATGCTGAACAGTGCAATATGTGTATGTTCATCGATGATGCCGGGCGTCAGATGTTTACCGCTGCCATCTACTTCCAGCGCATTGCCGGCCGAAAGGTTTTCACCCACAGCAGCAATTTTACCATCGCGAACCAGTACATCAGTGATCAGCACACCCATGTCTTCATTGGTCCAGACGGTAGCACCGCGAATCACCGTATCCTGACGCGTGGGCAGAGTCTCACTACCGTAAGGTGCAAACGGGTAAAGCACAGCTGAAGGCAGTGCGGGGACGCCGTTATCAACTGAGGCAGCAACCGAAGCTGATTCAGGAAGGTCCGCGCTGCGGGTTAATGTCCAGCTGATAGTTTCGCCTGCAGGGGTCTGGCCGCTGCCCTGCCAGCCTTGGGCATTCGGCCAGCCGCTGAGACGGGTCGTGCCATTGTCACCGGGCAAACTGAAACTCAGATTGATCAACTCATTGGTCAGATTAAAATTCAGCCGGGCATTCTCGATGGCATCACCGGTGGCGGTATCAACAAGTTTTGCATCAGCACGGCCGGTTTTGAACTCCACCGCAAGAGTTAAAGCACGATTGCCTGCGTTGAGATCGTAACGACCGCGACGCTCATCAGACTGTGCCCCCAGAACAAAGCGCTCACCTTGCACCCAGTTCTCGAGCACAACTGTATTGCTATCAAACATGGGTCCGGAAGTGACCAGCAAATTGGCCAGCATCCCATTTTGCAGACTGCCGGTTCTGTCCTGCATCCCCAGCAACTCTGCCGGCACACGCGTCAAGGCATCTATTGCAACCCCAGAGGGCAAACCATTTGTTACCGCAAGACGAAGGTTCTCATGAAACTTGTCCCCCGAACCCGCGCTGGTGATAGCAAAACGGACACCCTGCTCGTGCAGGAGGCGCAAATTGAAAGGCGCCAGCTCCCAGTGTTTCAGATCGGTAAATGACACTTCATCGGCTACAAAAGTGTCAGCAACTTCCGGTTTATCCGGATAATTTACCGGAACAATCAACGGCGCACCGGTGGCGGCGAGTTCCGCTGCGCGCTGGTAACCATCCGTGCCGGTTTTGATGATGTATTGAATTCCGAACTCCTGAGCAACATTGTTTGCTGTCAGGGCCTGATGCCAGTTATTCACTTCAATGATCTGCGGCAAACCACGATTTTTGATCCAGGCTTCCAGAGATTCATCAACAAACGGACGGGGAGAATGTTGCTCAAACCATTGCGCGTCGAGAAAGGTCTGGCGCAGCAAAGCGATCGATCCCATCATCGAGACAGGCACAGTCTGACGTGAACTGCCTTTGTTAAGTGAGTAGTGCGCGGCCGCATCTGGTAACAAAACCGACTCGTTGGCGTTTTTGCTGCCAAGATTCACTAACACAGAGGTGCCACGTGCAATACCATCAGCGCGCAAACTGAGCACTGTCGAAAAGCCCTGCCTGCGCAGCGCTTCGCGCTGGGCCTCGTCGGGCTTGAAGTCCGCAACTGCCCGATAGTGTGACCGGATTGCATCATTGGCGTTGTAAGCCTGACCGCTTGATTCCACTACTTCAGCGCCGCCGCCGGCAGCGGGCCGTCCGGGCGCAGGCACACCGTATACGCTGTGCATATCGATCAGGCCCGGATAAATATATCGCCCGCCCATATCAATGGAAAAAAAGCCATCTGGGACGTTTGATGATGAATTGATACCAATGATCAACCCGTCACGGATCAGCAATGTGCCATTTTCAAGCACATTGCCGTCGGGCTGATATATATTGGCGCCTGTCAGCGCAAGGGCGTTCGGACGCAAGTCGGTTATGCCATTAGGTGTTGCCGTTTCCTGCGCAAATAAAATATTGCTACCCGCCACCAGAGCGACGGCAAATATCAGCGCTATCCGGCTAAAGTGATGCACGATCATGGTTCCCGCTCCTTGTGGTTATAATGTTTTGTGCTCAGATTATCAGTTGACGTAGACGATGCCTTGCTTCATTACAAACTGTACGTTTTGCAAAGTCTCTATGTTGTTTAGCGGATTGTCCTGCACGGCAATAATGTCTGCACTTTTGCCAGCTTCTATGCTGCCGATCTGTGACTGCATGCCTAACACTTCAGCCGCAATCGATGTTGCGCTTAACAAGGCTGTGTCTTCCGGCATACCCGCTTCAACCATGTACGCAAATTCGCGGGCATTCTGTGCGTGCGGGAACACACTGGCATCTGTACCAAATGCAATCTTGACCCCGTAACGATAGGCGCGCCCCATGGTGTCCTGAATCAAAGGCCCTATTTCGCGCGCTTTGGGCACTACCAGGGGATGGTAGTAACCTTCAATTTCAGCCTGTTCGGCAACGTATTTACCGGCAGAGATCGTCGGAATATACCAGGTACCGTGTTCGACCATCGCCGCCATCACTTCATCATCCATGTATGTGCCATGCTCAATGGTATGAACCCCGGCGCGGATGGCCCGCAGCATGCCTTCTTTGCCGTGTGCATGTGCCGCCACGTGCATACCGTAGTCGCGCGCCGTCTCCACTACAGCTTCCAGTTCATCCTGCATAAACTGCGGATTCTGTCCGTTGGCAGCCACACTGAGCACACCACCCGTCGCGGTAATTTTGATGTGATCAGCACCGTTTTTATACTGCTGCCGCACAGCCTCGCGGGCCTGTGCCGGGCTATTGATCACACCTTCAGCCGGTGTCGGCTCACCCATCAGATCACTGCGCCAGCCATTGGTAGGATCAGCATGACCTCCGGTAGTTGCCAGACTTTTACCCACTGTGATAATGCGAGGCCCTGCAACTTTGTTCTGATTGATCGCATCGCGCAGAGCGATGTTTACCCCGGTACCACCAAGCTCACGGATAGTAGTAAATCCTGCCTCCAGTGTACGACGCGCGTTGACCGCTGAATTGAACGCGATGTCAGCAGGATCAAGTGTGAATCGATTGAGCGTTGAGTTGGGTGCTGTTTCACTTTCGATGTGTACGTGCAGGTCAATGAGACCGGGCAGCACTGTTTTATCCGAGAGATCCACCAGCACATCATCGGCACCGGGTTGTTGAAACCCACGGCTGACCGACTGAACCAGCCCACCTTCCACCACGATAGTCATCTCTCGCTGTATATTGCTGCCTGTACCATCCCAGAGCGCGCCGGCATGGATATAGGTGGTTTGAGCTGAGGAAGTTGCCGGCAGTATAACCAGCGCGGAAGCGAGAGCGCCCAAGGCAATCAAATGTGTACTCATAACATTCCTTTTTGTTTTTTATTAGTGCAGCCCCCGGAGGCCAGCCGGGCAAAGTGAACGCATTCAGCCTTCAGTCGGAGAGTAAACTCCACCATGCATTAATTCAACGCATAGCGTCCTCTGCACACCAATGAGGAGCAAAACAGTATCTTTTTCAGAGATATTTCAGGTTTTCCTGCACGTTCGCAGCGGCTCACATGCCTCAGTTTCGACCCTGCAGCAACTCGCGCTCTGCCTGCACCCTGCGCTCAAAGTCGGCCTTCCTGTCGGCAATGTAGTCAGCCCATGGCTGCTGTTGCAGCAAAGGATGAGGGCGCAATTGCACACGCATCTGATGCTCAATGCCGGCGAAAGGCATCTGAGGATGCCCGGTGAGATAAATATCCGCCTGCAGTTTTGCCATATTGTCGAACCCGAACAAAGCATCTTCCACCAACGTCGGAAACCGCGGATTGTCTATCAGTTGCACTCCGTCGTTGGGCCCGTTGCAACCAAAAAATACCACTTTCACGGTTTCCCCTGAATCCACTGTGTCCATGCCCCATGTGGTACAACCCGGCGAGTGACCGGGCGCCCATGTTGCCGTCAGCGTGACACCTCCAAGCGCAATGGTCTCGCCATCCTGCAAACGTCTGTCCACCCTTACCGGCTCCCAACCTTCAAAACCTAGTGGCGACAGATCCTGCCCTGCTTCCAATGCGTCTGCATCAGCGTCCATCACAAACACCTGCGCACCAGTCATGCGCTTCATGATGGCATGGCCCTGAATATGGTCAAAATGCGCGTGACTGGACAGAATGACTTTTATATCACCCATGCGGAACCCAAGGGCTTCCACACTGTTTTTGATTGTTGCTGTCATGCTCTGCACGCCGGTATCAATCAGAAAATGCCCATCCGGCGATGTAATCAGATAAGAAGCAATATTGCTGGCACCCACATAATAGATATTGCCCAGAATACGGAACGGTTCGACGGGTTCAGACTGATGCGTATGAAAAGACTGTCCATTGGCGATTTTTTCCTGTGCTGTCAGCAAATCAAGCCGCCCCGGCTGGCCCCTGTTTTGCCCGTCAGCATTTTGCGCCTGCGTCGTAAATGCAGCTGCAAACAAAATTCCCATAAAAATTGCTGAATACTTCATACACTCCCTCATGAACTTTCTTCAATTAAATTTGCAACATTGCCACGGCGTCGATGACAGGCATTACTGCAGAAGCATGGCTTTTTTCCATCGCACAGAACTCAGATACATCTGGTAAGCGTGCGCAGCGGCGGCAATTAACAAACTGATCAGCGCGAACAGATACTGATCACCGCTTAGCTGAAGAATAAGGCCCAGTGCAGCAAGCAGCAGGACAATCAGCATAGCCGGGAAAAAATCTCTGAGGGTAGCTGGTGGAATGGCAGCGAAATAGCTGCTGTTTTCCTGTTCGAGGCGTGCGCGGCGTAAAATTGATTGCAAGGTTGCAGGCATCACTGCAAATAACATGGCGAGCAATACAAACCAGACGGGCAAATAATCCAGCCCAAGACTGGCGATCAGTGTAAATTCCAGCAGACCTATGCCAAACGGAATCACTGAATCCCCGGGAGTTGGTGTCCAGGTAAAACGCATGGTAACGCTACTGTATAGCAGCCAGATCAGGATAATACCCATCAACGTGACAATGATCTGCAGCCAGGCCAGCAGCGACTCCCCGGTAAACGACAGCAGCATGGGTTCGGCTCTGATATGAGCCCACAATAACTCTAGTGCCAGCGCCTGAATGATGCTGAGCAGGGTCAGCAGTACCATTGGCATCTGTTGTTTGGCGCGTTCACGCATACTTTCCACCCGATTTTTTATTTTTTGATATTTATTATCTCAGCAGCTGCTTGCCAGTTCAGGTCTATTGCTGCAGACCGCGCCCGTAGGTTTCTATAAATACCGGCGGCATACGACGGGCCTTGCCACTACTTAATTCGATGCAGACAAAGGTGCTGCGCGCACGCAATAAAGTTACCTGATCAGCGGCTCTGAATATCTGGAAATGGCGTGTCAGCCGCAACTTGTTATCTGACTCGAAAATCCAGGTTGCTACAACAACTTCATCACCAAGATAAGCTGCTGCCAGATAATCAATTTCATGGCGCAGCACCACCATTGCTCTATCCAGTTCTCTGTATTCTGAGACTCCCAGCCCCAGTGATTCGGAGTGGCGCCAGGCACAGCGCTCCAGCCATTGGACATAGGCTGCATTGTTGACGTGTCCCAGTTCGTCAATATCACTGGTATCCACTGTGATCGTCACAGTAAATGGCGTATCTCTGTCCCAATCCACGTGCATCAGTTTTCCTTTTGAGCAAAACAAGCCTGAGCATAACAAAAATTTTTACGCTTTTGTTACGGACGCCCAACGATTTACAGCAGAAACCTTACACATCTCTGCACTACCCTGCAGTTATCAAATCCGCAGTCATCTGAATGAGTACCTGCTGTATGAACAAGCGCCGCATCGCCGTCATAGGACTTGGCCGCTTTGGTGCCACCATGGCACAGGAAGCACAAGCAAATGGCATGGAAGTTTTGGCCATGGACATCAATGAAGACAAAGTGAACGAAATAGCCGATCACGTCAGCGAAGCCATTATCGCTGACAGCACCAATGCTAAAGCAATTGCCGCCATCGACTGGCGCCAGTTTATTACCGTTGTTGTAGCAATAGGCAGTGATATCAAAAACAGCATGATGACAGTGATCCATTTGCAGGAAGCCGGAGTGCCCGATCTGTGGTGCAAAGTGCAGGACAAATATCATGCCTCGCTGATGAAAAGACTGGGTGTACAACGCATCATCAGTCCGGAAGAAGAAATGGCAAAACGGGCCAGCCTGTCGCTGCGCTTTCCGGACATGTCGCAACAGATGCTGCTCGGTGACTCACAATACCTGGCAGAAGTAAAAATCATGCAGCGGGTGGATAAAAACGACTTTCTCCATGCAATCCGTCGTCAGGGTCACCAACTTGTGGCTATCAATCACAAACAGGATAAACACTATCAACCGGCTACAGAAGTTCCAGTCTGCCTTTACCCCGGTGACAGTGTACTGCTGCTGAGCAATGCCAACGAATCCAAAACACGCGAAGGCTTTGTATGGCCATCTCTCACGTCGTAAGTCACCACAGTTTCTGGCGCTCGGCCGGTGGCGTATTGCTGAAGTTTTTTGCCAGCGGTGCCATGCTTGGCACTCTGCTGTTAATGCTGCCGGCATCACGGCAGCAAGACCTGCCGCTGCTGGATATATTTTTTACCGCTGTCTCTGCCATCACAGTCACCGGCCTGATCACAGTGGATACTGGCAGCAGCTACAGCTGGCTGGGGCAAGTGATTATTGCATTGTTAATCCAGGCTGGCGGGTTGGGCTATATGTTGATTGGCACAATCACCTTACTTGGCAAAGACAAGTTTGTTTCATTACGGCGTCAATCTGCCTTAGGTGTCACCGTTCAGATCAATGATGGTTTGTCTCTGTTTAGCCTGATTCGTTTTGTGAGCGCATTTTCATTGATACTGATCAGCGTATTGACGCTGGCACTGGCCATTTTCTGGATTCCCGCTTACGGCTGGGGCGAGGGTTTGGGCAAAGCAGCGTTTCACGCTGTATCAGCATTTAACAATGCCGGATTCGCTTTATTCCCGGATTCATTGATGTCAGCGGCTGGCGGACAGCCGGTGCTTTATGTACATGCTCTGGGTTTCATTCTTGGTGGAATAGGATTTACGGTTATTTATGAAATTGCTCAAGGCAGCCGGCTCAGTATCCACACCCGTATTATGATCTATGGCTCTATTTTTTTGCTGGGCACAGGCACACTGGGCTTGCTGCTGTTTGAAGCCGGCAATGATTCACTGGGCACAGGCAGCGAACGCCTAAGCCATGCATTTTTTCAGGCTGCAACCACACGCACTGCGGGATTTAATTCGGTGGACATTGCATCTATGAGCAATGCCAGCCATGTGTTCATGATGATTAACATGGTGATTGGTGCCGGCCCGGGCTCAACGGCGGGGGGCCTGCGCCTGACAACGTTTGTATTGTTGGTAGCTGGACTGACAGCAGCGCTGCAGGGACGTCAGACCACACGCCTTTTGGGCAGAACCTTACAGGTGGAAAACCTGCTGCGTGCATCAGGCATTCTGATACTGACTTTGGCATTGCTGTCCGTGATCAATCTGATGATACTGGCGCTTGAGCCAGAGCTGGACGCCATGGCCTTGATTTTTGAAATGGTGTCTGCCCTGGGTACAGTAGGTTTGTCGCTGGGTATCACGAGCTCACTCGGAGCACCGGCAAAACTGCTTGTCATAACCGTGATGATGATAGGCAAAGTATCACCTGTCATTCTTTTTGGAGCATTGACAGGACGACGTGGCAGTCCGCTGCGATATGCTGGCGGGGAGATCGCTACAGGCTGACTTGAAAACGGGTACTGTATAATCAGGCTGGTGTTGAAACTGACTGATTGTTTTATGTATCAAGAAATCGGTAGCCAACGCCAGGCTCAGTCTCTATGAATGCGGGATTGCTGGCATCATCACCCAAACGCGCTCTGAGCCTGGCCACCAGAATACGCAGATAATGCGATTGCTCATCATAGGCAACACCCCAAATCTGCTGACCTAACCATGACTGGGTGAGCAGCTGCCCGGCATGCTCAGTCAGCAACCTGAGCAAGGCATACTCCTTTTTAGAAAGTTTGATCTCAGCGCCGTTTAACGTGATCTGACGATTGACATAATCAATAACAAGACCTCTGGCATTGAAAGTCCTGGCTGCACCTATCGCGGACGATTGCAACAGACGCCTGATCCTGGCCAGCAGCTCCATTACACCAAACGGCTTGACTACATAATCGTTGGCACCGCTATCGAGCGCAGCAACTTTGTCAGATTCCTTACTTCGAACTGACAATACAATGAGCGGCACCCCAGAAAACTCACGAATCTTGCGCAACACATGTTGTCCGTCCATATCAGGCAAACCCAGATCCAGAATAATAAGATCCGGCTGTGACAGGCCAGCCTGAGCGATCGCATCGTGCCCGTTTGCGGCAGACACTACATCATAACCCTGCGACCCAAGACTGATGCCCAGAAACTTAACTATCTGTGGTTCATCATCAACAATCAGAATTCTGGCCATGGCTGAAATACAGTCTCTCTACGTGTTCTGGGCTATCGGCAGTTCAATTCGCATGCAAGTGCCGGACTCTCCACTCAAGGTATCAAGAATCATCACTTTGCCTCCGTGTGCACCAATCATACCTTTGGCGATCGCCAGCCCCAAACCCTCCCCGGCATGATGCTGATCACCTCGTCCCAGGGTCTCAAAAAAATCAAATGCTGTTTCACGCTTGTTTTGCGGAATACCCGGACCATGATCAACGATATCTATCACGATAGCCTTATCCGCCTGACGCGCGGCAATTAATACCGGCTCGTCGGATTTATTGAACTTCACTGCGTTGTCTACCAGATTGTAAATTGCCTGCTCCAGCAAGGCCGGATGGACGGTGAGCTGCGATAAATTATCGGGCAGACTGATCTCCAGACGAGCATCAGGCCAGGCACGCAGAATACGCTTTCTGACCACGTGAATGATTTCAGGCAGAGCAATGGATTGCCGGTCAATGGGCAGATCACCGTAACCCAGTCGTGTCATGTCCAACAGATTCTGGATATATTTTTCCAGGCGTCTTGCCTCTTCGAGAATTGATCCGATCAACTCAAGCTGATCCTGCTCGCTAAGATCCTTGCGCAAATCGATCAGGCTGGAACCTGCGCCAATCATTGTCGCCAGCGGCGTTTTCAGGTCATGAGACAGCGACGATGTTAATGCCGAGCGCAGCAGCTCCCGATCTTTGTCAGCTCTGGCCCGCGTTAGCTCACGTTCGATGCCAGCCTGCCGGTCGATGCGCCGGCGTAACAAATCTGTCTGATGGCCAATCAGAATGGACACCGACATGAAAACCAGCGCTGTCACCACGTCGTATAACTCAGACATCTCAAAGCTGAAACGGGGCTCGGTGAAAAAGAAGTTAAAACACAGTGCGCTGGTCAGTCCGCAAATAATTGCGCTGACCAGATCAGCCCGCGTTGCAAATACGGTGACCAACAGGAGAAACAGCAGCAAGGGTATGCTGTAGGCTACTGTTGGCACTAAAAGCACCAGAAGCAAAGCCAGCACTAATGGGGCGGCGACTGCTGTCAGCACGCTCCACACACTGATATTGTATAAACTTCTTATCATGACAGAGCTCTGCGGTGTCGGTTTGATACACGGATATAGCAGCAGTATGCATCAGCGGATGGCGGCATGCACCTTCATGGTTTATGCTTTGACCTGAAGTGACTCGATAAACGGGGATTGTAACGTGGAACTTGTAGTTTTTGATCTGGACGGCACTCTCCTGGGCTCCGACCATCGCATCTCGGATTTCACTGCGGAAACACTCAAGCTGCTGACCGTCAACAATATTGCATACACGGTAGCCACCGGGCGCAACCTGCATTCAGCTCAGGAAATAATTCATGGCCACGGTTTCCTGTTACCACATGTTTATATCAATGGCGTGATTGTATGGGATCCGGGCAAAGAGGCATTGTCGCTTGGCAATTTTCTGAGCAATGCTGAAGCTGAGCATGTTATTCGCGCCGCGATTTCTGAAAACGTCACACCGTTTGTGCACTGTGTGACCGAAGATCACAAACACTATATTTTCCATCCACCGGTATTGCAGGAGTTTGAGCAACGGCTGCTGGACATGTTTTATTCACGCCTTTCGGCCAACGTATTGCCGCTGTCTGAGTTACCGGCCAAAGCTCAAATCACCAACATCAGCATGTTAGGTTCAAGCCAGTCTGTTGTTGCCATTGAAATGCATATCTCAAATGAAAACCACCTGGTGTCCTACTCGGGCATGGCCATGGAAAACAAGGATCTGAAGTGGCTGGATATTCATCACAGCCAGGCCAGCAAAGGCAATGCCTTGAAACAACTCGGTACCAGCCTGGGAGTCAGTCGCATACTATGTTTTGGTGACAGCGACAACGACCTGAGCATGTTTGCCATGGCGGATGAGGCTTACGCACCGGCGAACGCCAAAGAAGAAGTGAAAGCAGCCTCAACCGGTGTTATCGGGCATCATAACGAAGATGGCATTGCCCGGTTTTTGCGTGATCGGTTTAATCTCTGACACTTGGCATACCGCACCACCCGCTGATCTCACAGCCCGATTAGTCAACTGACAGCCCATCGACGCGCGCGATGGCAATACCGCTTTCACCGGCAACGGAATAAAGCAGATATACCGTGCCATCTTCTTCAAATATCGCAGGATCTCGCAGTTGATTGGCGGGTACTGTAATGTCGCCACGCACCGACGGTATTAACGGCAAATCTGCGCCTTCCCAACTGCGTTCAGGTTTTAACACTTCTATCGTTTCCGATTCAGCCCACTGATTCCAGTCATCACCCATAATGATCGCAGTCAGCAAAATGCTTTCCGGCGCATGACCCACTTGTGTCCAGAACACATACAGCGTATCGCCTCTCACCAACACAGCTGAGTGACGCATATCATTGTTAAAAAACCGCGGGCCTTCTTCAAATGATGTGTAACCATCGTGCGAGCGATAAAAAAATCCGGGCATCGCCAATCCGTACCAGTAGTTTTTGTAAAAGAACGTGCGAAAATAAGGTCGCCCGAGTATTTCCGCATGCCCCACAAAATCAATGCCGTTTGCAGATGTAGCCAGCCTCGTCACCTGCACCATAGGTTCGCGCCCATGCAGATACATCACCAACTCATTTTTGTCTTCTCGCACAATCACATCAGGTGATGCAATATGTGCATAAGCTGGCACCACACTATCTTCAGGTACTGAACACGGCGGACAAGTTTCGGGGAAATACGAGTCAGCCAGCGTCAGTGTGCCGGGCGAATAAACCGTCCACGGCCCGGTTGGTTCGTCAGCGTAAGCCAGACGGATGTACTCGCCTTTATGCTCTGCAAAATAAAGGTAATATTTACCGAGCGGGCTCTCCACCCAATCCGGTACTTTAATCAGTGACGGGCCTTGTATGTTGCTGCCCATACGCGTGTCCATGTCAGCAGTAATAATCGGATGATCAAGCAGACGCGTCACGCTGACCTGCGAGAGATCCTGTGCATACAGACTCACATTTAAAGCACAACCTGTCAGCACAGCAATTGCGCCTTTAGACAATCCGCCCCGACCGCGCACATTGCCATTGCAACGAATTCCAGAGAAAACAGACATACTGTGCTCCGCCCGACTGTTGTAATTTATTCCACACGATATTTGTTGGCCGTCGCTAATGCTACAGTAGTTACGACATGATCAGCTTATATAACACTTTTACAGGAGCCGGCAATTGACCTACTCAACACAATCACAAGCCATTCAACCATACACCACGCTTGTGTACGACATTGAAGATCGCATACTCACAATTACACTCAACCGCCCCGACCAGCTCAATGCGTTCACTGTCACCATGGCCAATGAGCTGATTGATGCCTTCGAACGCGCCAGTGCTGACGACAATGTTGGTGCAATTGTTGTCACCGGAGCAGGCAGAGCATTCTGTGCCGGCATGGATTTGTCCGTAGCAGGCAACGTTTTTGGTCTGGATGAAACCATGCAACCCAGCCCGCAAGAGCTGGAACAGAGATTTCATGACGAAGATATGATCACCGGAGTACGCGACACCGGCGGTCGGGTATCGCTGTCCATATACAACTGCAACAAACCTGTCATCGCTGCCATTAATGGTGTTGCAGTCGGCGTCGGCGCCACCATGACGCTTGCGATGGATGTGCGTCTGATGGCGGAGTCCGCCAGAATCGGTTTTGTGTTCGGGAAAATTGGCATAGTCCCTGAAGCCTGCTCAACCTGGTTTTTACCCAGACTGGTTGGCATATCACAAGCGCTGGATTGGGTTTACACGGGCGAGCTGATCAACAGCAGCATCGCCGTCACTGCAGGCCTGGTAAAAGCAGCTGTGCCAGCCGAAGAGCTGTTAAACACTGCAAAAGCACTGGCACGAAGTTACATTCAAAACCGTTCACCGGTAGCGGTCGCGCTGGCGCGGCAAATGATGCTGCGCAACCCGGCGCTGCCGCATCCCGTTGATGCACACAAGGTGGAATCATTGGCGGTTTTTTACACCAGCCAGGGCGATGGTAAAGAAGGCATCAAAGCTTTCCTCGGCAAACGCGACCCTGCGTTTACTGGTCGCGCTTCTGTGGATATTCCTGATGTTTTTCCGTAAGTGTTTTGGAGTTGTAATTTCAGGGTGCGGTCGCAGCGGGAGTGTGGTGCCGCGCTAACCAAGCGAAGGTGGCAAGTTAACGCGCCATTGTGAAAATAAGACAAGCGGCACCAAACGCGTACTGAAGTTAAATCCGAAGTGAGCAATGGTAGCGGGCAGCAGCGCCGGACCAATCAGGCCGCGCTTATCCTCTGATGTTCCGACCGAATCAGCGCGAGCATTGTCCGAGTCCCGAGCGGCGCAGCCGCGAAGGTCGAGTTGCGCAGCGCCGGTCGGAACATCAGAGGATGCGGCCGGTCCGGCGCTGCTGCCCGCTACCGTTGCGGTCGCACTTTAAGCAAAGTATTACACCCGCCTGCTATTACACTCCCTATGCGTTTCAACGCAAGCGCGCAGCAATGTCTCTAACAGTAGAAGCCAACTCAACATAACGCTTCTGTGTGATACCCTCGCGCGAATTAGCATTAGCCGCCAAAGCACCAGCCAACGCCTCCAGCTGATCCGCAGCGGCAGCATCCTGCCCGTTACCAAGAACTGCCGCAGCACGATCCAACGCTGCACCTAAAGCCTCATCCTGCGACGGAGAAATCGCATCATCACGACGCAACTGATCCATATAGGCACGCGCTACAACCGGCTCAGCCGGCCAGGCAATCTGACGCTGCTGCTGCGGATTATGCAACACAGCTGTTGCTGTCAGATTGGCCGCTGCAATTTCATTCTCAGAAAGAAAATTACTGGGCGTCAGCTCTAACACATCAACACCACGCGCAATTTCTGTTCCGTAAATCACACCCTTGTACCAGTAAGAAGACCAGTAACCACCCATCACCAGCTCTTCAGAATCTATCGGGCCGCGATCGAAATAAGCAATTTCACGCGGATTGGATGAGTCTGTAAAATCCATCACAGAAATACCACCCTGATACCAGGATTGCACAAACAGGTCGCGGCCTGGAACCGGCACCAAAGAGCCATTGTGTGCCACGCAGTTTTCCTGCTCAGTTTGCGGTGCAGGCATTTTGTAATGCGCGCGGAACTCAAGCTTGCCATCAACGATGTCATAAATGGCATTGCCACCCCAGTTCATCGGATCAAACGAACGACAACGCGCACGTGAACCACCACCCCACTCATCGGTGAACAGCACTTTGGTACCGTCATTGTTGAATGTCGCTGAGTGCCAGTAAGCAAACCCTGTATCAATCACCTGATCCATTCGCTGTGGGTTCAAAGGGTCTGAGATATCAAACAAAATACCGTTACCTGAGCAAGCGCCGGCTGCCACACCCAACTGCGGGAATGCAGTGATATCGTGGCAATGGTTAGTCTCTCCTGTTCTGTTGGTGCCCGGACCGTGGTCACCACCTTCCCACAAAGACGCGATAACACCTGTTGCCGCATCGGTAAACACCTGGGGACGACTGACTATGCGCGAATCCTGCGGATTGGCGACAGGGATCTCAACTACTTCAATGCGGAAACGTGCAGAGTTTTCGTCTTTGAACGGAGACTCATCAACACACCCATCGAGCTCATCGCCCGGACGCACATAACTGGTTCCTGATATGTACACCAGCAGCTTGCCGTCATCGTCGGCATCCTTCACCACTGTATGTGTGTGCGAACCACGGCAGGTCTGTACAGCCGCTACCTGTACCGGCATCCTGAAATCGCTGACGTCAAATATGCGTATACCGCGGAAACGCTCACCACTGACGCGCTCTGCCACACCTTCAAGTCCGCAATCCAGACGACCACGGTTTTGCTCTACTGACATGATCAACAGATTACCAACAACAGACACATCACCCTGCCCGCCGGGACAAACTACAGAACTCAGATGGACGGGTCTCAACGGATTGCTGATGTCATAGGCGTTAAATCCATGATAGTTACCAGCGATCATCACATCGCCTGAAAACGCCATATCCGTATTGGCAAAGTCCAGCAGGCTGGGGCGTGGCTCAGCCTTCTCATCGTCTTCTCCTGCCACTTCACCAGCCGGATTGAGCCGGCTCATTGGCAAACCCATTGGATTTGCAGGATCAAAAAAACCGTCAGGCTTGGGCAGTGCCGCTACCAGGTTCATGTTCATCGACGCCTGGGCTGCATCGTAGTATCCCGCACCTAATCCAACACGCGGATCAGGAGAGAACGTTGCCAGCATGCCTGCCATACGCTCGATTTCACTGTTCTGTTCGGTTTTGACTTCCGATATGAACTCAAACAGCACAGGATCCTGCGCGGTACCAGCCTTCGCCAGCAGCTCATCGACCATGGTGATAGCACCCTGATGATGTTTGATCATGTACTGCATAAACAAGGTGTCAAACTGGTTACCTTGCGCAGCGCGCAAATTGGCCAGTTCAGCGTCAGTCAACATACCCGCCATGGTTGAATGACCACTGTGGTGAGCATGGGCAGAATGATCCATGGCGGGCGGTGTCAATGGCTGGCCGTTTTGGGTGAGCCAGTCACGCATAAACTGCATTTCGTCGTCCTGTGAGGCAGCGATACGCTGACCCAGTTCGCGGACCTCCGCACGCTCGCTGCGACCATCTATCATGGCCGTCATGATAACGGCCTGATTGTGATGCATGATCATGTCTTGCATAAAAGTGACATCAGCTGCAGTGATTGATGTGCCTGCTAACGCGGACGCCTCTTCAACACTGATCTGCCGGCTGGCCTGCCCGGGGGCGCCTGGCTGAATAATAGGCGGCTGTGCTGCAACATGAGAAGCAGCAAGCAAAGTTAAGGCCGAAATGGCGATTGAAAGCGATGAACGACGTTGCATTGTTCTTGATCTCCGTGAACAAGTTCATTAATTGCACAAAAGGCTACAACGGAATGGCGCAGGAATCTACTGTCAGAAGTGCGTATTCCGGCAGGTTTTTTACATTTTTATGTCTCTTTGTCCCAAACCATCACCTGATAACGGGTCCATCCGCGTTTCAGACATATCTGGAGCGCCGTGCCACCGGCCAGATTGTGCCAATACGACCACGGCACAGGCACCCGAGTGAGCTGGCTAAGTGTTGTCAACAGCAGTGGGTGAAATGGCCGCGTGTACGCTGACAAATCGTTAGTGTCAGTCAATCTGAAACCAGCTTGTCCGGCTGCAGCGTCAGCCTCCAATGCTGTGACCAGGTTATTCAGATGCCAGCCACGTTTGAATCGGTTGACCCAAAAGGATGCGGCAGAATGGTCTGTTGCTGACGCCAGAAAGTCATCGCATATTATCAGTCGTCCACCTGGCTTGAGCTGCCGGGCCGCCATCGCAAAGAATGAACCGGCATTGCGGGCGTGCACAAAAGATTCTATCGCGAAGGCCACGTCAACTGGCGCTATATCCGGCATGTCAGCGAAATCACCCTGCAAAAACCGGCACTGCTGATCCAGGCCTGAGGCCAACGCTCTTTTGTGGGCCAGTTGCTGCTGCCCGGAACTGATGGTGACACCCGTGATATGCACCGCCAATGCCTTTGCCAGCCAGGTCGACGTTCCACCGACCCCGCAGCCGAGATCCAGCACAGTTGTCGGTTCCGGCTCGCGGCTGATGCAGGGGATGATTGCTTCCGCAACCAACTGGTTAAGGTAGTTGAAAGCCTCCGCTTTGTTGGTCACTCCCGGCGCCCAGATTGCCCGGTGAATTGCTGCCACTTCACCACTGCCTCCCAGCGCCAGGAATTTTCCGGTATTTTTGTCGTAATAGGCTGCTATATCGCCAGCATTTACCGCCTGATCTTTGCTGGAAACCGACATGTCCGCCACCTTGTAAAAACGTCACTTGTGTATTGCGTCCGCGCTGCCTATGATCGGCGACATCAGGCAGATAGTACAGCCTGAATCCTGGCGGCTGAAATAATTATTAAAAGGAAAAACAATGGAACTCGTCGCGATTGTGGTGTTGTTGTCTCTGGTTCAGTACACAGTGTTTGGTGCCTTGGTGGGCAAAGCCCGCATGAAGTATAAAGTGGAAGCTCCGGCTGTTACCGGCGATCCTGTTTTTGAACGCTATTACCGCGTGCACATGAACACACTCGAAAGTCTGGTGTTATTTGTCCCGTCAATTTTCATCTTTGCAATGTATGTGCGGCCGGACCTGGCAGCAGCACTGGGCGTGGTTTTTATTGCCGGCCGTCAGCTTTATCTGCGCGCCTATGTTAAAGACCCCAAATCTCGCGAGCTCGGTTACGTACTGACGATTCTGCCTTCTGCCATTCTGGCAATTGGTGGAATCATTGGCGCTGCGCTGCGACTGGTTTGATTCGCTCCCCGCACCATAAACCATGCAATAGCGTGACCAGATATACCGACTTGCAAGGACACCGGTGAGCGGCATCAAGACAGAAACAAGCACAATTGCGCTGGCAGGATTCGCTGGTTTACTGCTATGCGCATTGGGCCTTGGCTCATTTGTCTCACCAGAGGCGGCGCTGTGCTGGGCATTGGTGAGCACACTGATATGGATGCTGGTCTGGCAGCAGACACACAGCCGTTTGCAGGGCAATCGCGCAGACGCCTCATCACCGCTTTTCTCCGACCTTGGCTGGGCCAATCGCATGACAATAGGTCGTGGCTGGCTGATCGCGGCCACAGGTGGTTTTCTGGCAATCCCTGACGCCTTGCCCGAGCAACCCATACTGGTGTGGATAGCGGCTGCCGCCTATTCAATTGCTGCCATTTTTGACCGGCTGGATGGTTTTGTTGCACGCAAAACTCAACGCGGCAGTTTGCTGGGCGCAGAGCTCGATACTGTGTTTGATGCGTTGGGCCTGATAGTTGCGCCTTTGCTGGCACTGCAACTGGGCAAAATACATTGGTCATATCTGCTGGTAAGTGTTGCCTATTACTTGTTTATGCTGGGCATCCAGTACCGCAAACGGAGTAACAAAGCGGTCTATCCGCTGGCATCCAGCAAACTGCGCAGAACCTTGGCTGGCTTCCAGATGGCTTATGTTGCTGTTGTATTGTGGCCGCCTTTCCAGGCTGAAGTGACCGTTCTCTCCGGATTTGGTTTTATGCTGCCATTACTGGCGGGATTTTTAGTGGACTGGTTTGTGGTAAGCGGTCGTATTAATCCGTATGACATCAAAACCGCTCACCTGTTCGGGAGAATACAATTGATAGTTGACACTGTGCTGCTACCAGCTCTGCGCCTGTTGATGCTTCCTGCTGTTTATTATATTGCCGCCCACTCGCAATGGAACGTTATCAGCTTACTGATCGCCGGCCTGGCCATGTTGATGATTGTTCCCGGACTGGCCGGGCGAGCTGGCGCCATGGCACTCATGATGCTGCTGGCGTGGACCGTACCGGCGCCCATAACCGAATCAGTCATGCTACTGGTACTGTTCAGTGCAATTGCCATCGTACTTCTTGGTTGCGGCCGCTTCAGTCTGTGGCAGGCGGACGATGACTGGGTCAACCGTCAGGATGGTGCCTGATGCCACAGTATCGCTGGTTAGGTTTATTACTCTGGCTGATTGCTCTGGCATTGGTATCGTGGACGTTAAGCCATTTACCGCTGGAAGATATCGGCCAATCACTGTCAGCGCTTGGATGGGAACAATGGTCGGTGTGGGCGCTGGTGAATGGGCTGGTGATTATTATCGCAACAGTGCGCTGGCAAGTGCTGCTGCGCATGCTGGGGCACAGCGTCGGTTTTTTTGATCTGGTGGTGATCAAACAAGCCGGACAAACCATCAGCTTTATCACGCCCGGCCCCCAGTTTGGCGGCGAGCCTCTGCAAATATACTGGTTATATAAACGCACAGGCATGGGCATTCATAGCGCTGTGTTAGCGCTGGGTATAGACCGCTTTTATGAACTCTGGATCAATTTCCTGGTATTGATGATGGGAGTGATTCTGTTGCTGTTATCTCCCGGGTTCGGAGCGCACACGGGAGCCAACAACTGGCAACAGATTCTGGTGCTGATGAGCGTTTTATTACTGCTGCTGTCGGCGCTGGCGTATGCAGCGGTAAGACAGCCCCAACTGATCTCAGGTCGTCTGGAAAAACTCAGCGCACGCTGGCTAAGCAACCCCCGCCTCATGAACCTGGACCATCACTGGCATTCCATGGGTGCCGATTTGCGACTTGCTGTTGCCACAAAAAAACCGGCGCTGCTCAAGGCCCTCATGTTATCCGTGCTGGTCTGGGTGTTGATTGCGCTTGAGATGTGGCTGGTGCTGGGCTTTTTTGATATCACACTGGAGATCAGTGGACTGGTGCTGATTCTGGTTGCGATGCGGTTGGCCTTGCTGCTGCCGTTGCCGGGCGGCATAGGCACTCTTGAAGCATCTGTATTCTGGTCATTTCAATTGCTGCAGCTATCACCGACAGCCGCATTGGCAGTGATTGCTATCATGCGACTGCGCGACGCTCTGGTTTTGATTGCCGGTCTGGCATGCCTGCGCGTTGCTCAGAACGGTTCCGCGCAAGCGACGCCGGTGATTAGTATGCCTTACGGTAAGCCGCCCAGCACGTAGCATTTTCCCAAAGCTTTACGTTCAATGTTCCGGTACCCGGCGGATTGATATTGTCCAGCATGCGTTCGCAGATAATACGGCTGAAATGTTCGATGCTGGGATTCAGCCCTGCAAACTCAGGCTTGTCGTTGAGCAAGCTATCCCGAAAATCATCGACGATGCTGTTTAACGCAGCTTCAATTTCTACGATGTCGACAAGATAACCATGTTTGTCCAGTTCGGCCGCTTCAATACTGATCTCGGCAACGTAGTGGTGAGCGTGCGGAAAGTTTTCACTACCCCAGTCGCCTCCGATCAGAAAATGGTTGGCGATAAAATCCTTGGTGACGGCTACGGTATACATGGATATTCCTTCTGAATTAGTCGTAAACGAACAGAGCCTGCAAAACCTCTTCAGGCTTGTTATGCAGCAATTTGTACAGATCGTCAGCTTGCGCCAGCGCTCTGCGATGTGTGATCAGTGTTTGTGGCTGCAGACGCCTGATCATTTCCCAGGCGATTTCAAAGCGGCGTTTCTTGTCCCAGCGCCCGCTCAAGGCAGGCGCAAGCGTGCTGACCTGACTGGTAGAAATTCTCAACCGGTTACGGTGAGCGTCTCCCCCGAGAGCTATCAGGGCAGATTTATTGCCGTACCAGCTGCCAATTACAATACGACTGTCAAAACCACTCAAACCAATCGCAAGATTCAAAGCATCGGGAACACCACTGACTTCATAAATCAGATCAGCGCCTGTTTCCAGCAACAGTTTTGACTTGAAATTGTCCAGATCGCCGCGCGGATCATAACTACCGGTGGCGCCAAGTGTTATGGAGGTTTCTCGTCGCTTGCTGATGGTATCCAGCGTATACAATGCAGCCAGCGGACAAGCAGCAAGAATGCCAGATAACAATAAACCCACTATCCCTTGTCCCAATACAACAACGCGCTCACCAACCACAGGCGCGCCGTCCTGCACCAGATTCACAGCGGTTTCCATATTTGGCAGAAACACCGCTGCCTGCGAATCCACGTCATCAGGCACCAGAATCAACTGGTCTGCGGTAGCAGTAAAATGTGACACATGGGGCTGAAATGAAAACACACGCTTACCCAACCAATTGCCAGCAACGTCTTTACCCGCGGATATCACTTCACCGACGCAGGCATAACCGTACTGCAAAGGATATGAAGCCTGTGATGCCAGCGAGGCCAGACTGGCATCCAGACTCATCTGATCCGGGAGCTGTCCGCGATAAACCAGCATCTCGGTGCCCGCGCTGATGGCCGAGCAAATACTCCTGACCAGCAGCTGATCAGGTGCCGGCTCTGCCATAACCATTGACCGCACCTCAAGGGACAATGGTGCGGTAAACCATAGCTGCTGGAGTAAACCGGTCATCAACTATTTCCATCGGTGGCGGGCACAGTGATGTTGTACTGCAATTTCCCCCACATAATCAAATCGTCGCCCAGCATACCGCTGAACATCGGGGAGATTTGCGGCAACTCTTCTTTGGAGCCAAATTCCAAATCTGCGACAGCCTTATAGCCACCCACAAGTCGGGGCGCTACTGTCAACACCATGGCATCCACCAGTTTCTGTTTCAAAAAACCGGTAATCACATTAGCTCCGCCTTCCACCATCAGACTGTGGATACCACGCTGCTTTAACTCGAGCATCGCTTCATGCAGACAGACACGCCCTCCGGCGTCGCCGGGGAGACGAATAATTTCCAGATCAGTATGTTCTGGCGAAAGGCCGCCTGAGCTTGTCATAACCCAGCAGCGCTTGTCCGACAAATGGCATAATCTCGCATCTGGCGGGATTCTGAGATTGGCATCCAGCACAATCGGCTGCGGGTCAGGGCCGGGACACTGACGCACATTAAGGCGCGGATTGTCGGACAACACAGTGCCGATTCCGACCAGAATCCCATCATGAATACTACGTAGCTGGTGAGTCAGCATGAGCGACTGATCACCGCTTAGCGCCAGCGATTCACCAGAGTGAAGTGTAATACTGCCGTCCCAGCTCTGAGCATAACTCAGGGTGACAAACGGACGATCTTTGTGCCGGCACTGCACGCGCTGTTCAATAATCCAGCGCTCGATTTGCTGGTTGAGGCTCATTGGTCCCTGTGACGGAATGAATTCATCGGCATCATGTGATCCATGCGCTTGACCTTGGTAAGGAGGTAGGCTTCGTTGTCAGCGTTAACCGGAGCTTCAAGCGACACGCGCGAACTGACTCTGATACCTTCGGCCTGCAGCGCCGCAATTTTTAACGGGTTATTAGTCATCAGTCGTACCGAGCTGACGCCCAGATCTTCGAGGATACAAGCTGCCAGCGAATATTCTCGCTCATCAGCCTTGTGTCCCAGCATCAGATTGGCATCCACTGTGTCATAACCCTGATCCTGCAAATTGTAGGCATCCAGTTTGGCCATCAGACCGATGCCACGACCTTCCTGACGCAGATATACAATCACGCCATGGCCCTTTTCCGCAACCATGGCCATGGAGCGCTGCAACTGCTCACCGCAGTCGCATCTGCGGGAGCCCATCACATCGCCGGTGAAGCACTCTGAATGGACCCGCACCAGCACGTCATCGCAGGTAGAAACTTCTCCCATGCAAAATGCCAGATGCTCTTTGTTGTCAATCGAGTTGGTGTAGTACACCAACTGGAAGTCACCGTGTTCGGTCGGAATACGACCCGAGGTCATGCGAGTGACCGTCGGTTTGGTTCTGGAAGTCTTGATAACACTGATATTTGACATAGTGCGGCATACTACGGCCCTGCCTTTTATTAGGCAAGCGACCGCTCCTGTTAGCTTGTGGTTGTTGACTGATACGCTCACCACTGCCTTCCGGTTTAATGGCAGACAAAATAGCTGGTGGAATGTTGTTTGAGCATTTGCATACAATGGCGGCCCTATAGCTCAGAGCGGACCCTGCTTTGCTCCCAGATCTCTATTTTATAATTCCCGGAAACCTGCACACACTGACTGGTGGTTATGCCTATGACCGCGAACTCATTGCCGGCCTTCAGAGTCTGGGCATCAGGGTTCATCATATCACTGTGTCAGCGCGATACCCTCTTCCTGACGCTGAAGCGGAAGCAGAAACGGCGCGTCTGATAGCGGCCATACCGGACAACGCGGTAATATTGGCCGACGGTCTTGCATACGGTGCTATGGATAACATTGCCCGCATAGAACATCAACGGCTGAAAATCATCGCCCTCTGTCATCACCCACTGGCCTTTGAGTCCGGACTCGATACCCGATTGCAATCACATTTATTCAAATCGGAGAAAGCAGCACTGGAACTTGCGAGAGCTGTTGTTGTTACCAGCCCGGCCACCGCCCGACTTCTGAGCAATGCTTTTGGGGTTGCTGAAAACAAAATCACGGTGGCCCTGCCTGGCACTCAAAAGCAGGCTTTTGCCCCGTGCATGGGGCATCCGCCTGTGCTGCTGACTGTAGCCACACTTATCCAGCGCAAAGCCCATGACGTGCTGATTGATGCCTTGTCGCGTCTGACTTATCTGGACTGGAGCGCGCGTTTTGTCGGCGGCGACCAATTCGATCCGGAGTGGGCAGCATTTTTGAAAAAAAGGACTGAGACACTTGGCCTTGCCGAGCGTATCAGCTTTGTGGGTAACGTCAGTGATCTGAACCCGGAATATGCCAATGCCGATGTGTTTGTGCTGCCATCCAGATTTGAAGGCTACGGTATGGTATTCGCCGAAGCACTTGCTGCCGGTTTGCCGATTGTTGCAGCGCGTGCCGGCGCTGTTCCCGATGTCGTGCCTGAAACTGCAGGCATGCTGATTCCACCTGACGACGCCACCAGACTGGCTTTTGCATTGCATACCATGCTGACTGAACCGCAACAGTATCAGGCACTGAGACTGGGTGCGCAGCAGGCGGCTGCAAGCTTGCCAGACTGGCAACAGAGCGCCGCACAAGTTGCAGATTTGCTGCAGACCATTAACGCTACAGGACAAGACACATGAGTGGATTTTCAATTGACTGGCTGGATCTGCGTGAACCAGCAGACTTTGGAGCCAGAGACAAAAATCTCGCCGCGCAGCTGGTTGATTTTCTGCAAGCTGACACAGAGATTTCTCCGATTGTTGTAGATCTGGGGTCAGGCACCGGTTCCACTCTCAGAGCACTGACAAAGCTGGGCGCGCACAGATGTGTCTGGCGACTGGTGGATCATAATCCTGCGCTTTTGAACGAAGCCCTCCGCCGACACGGGCAGGATGAAATTGTTGAAGACTACGAAGCTGACTTGCTGGATGTGAGCTCTTTGCCATTGGGCGGCGCATCACTACTGTCGGCATCAGCGCTGTTTGATCTTGTGTCCGGACAAGTTGTTGACGCTGTGGTCGCCCGCATAAAAAAACAAGGTACAGCTTTTTATGCTGCGCTTAATTATGACGGCCGCACTGAATGGACTCCGGCCCACGCTTTGGACAAGGTCGTACTCGCAGCCTTCAATCTGGATCAGCAACGTGATAAAGGCATGGGGCCTGCACTGGGCCCGGAGTCTGCAGCTTACTTAAAAGCTGCGCTTGAAGGTGCCGGGTATACTGTTTACACCGGCGACAGCCCCTGGCAGCTGGGTCCGGATCAACAGGCACTAATGGCGGACTTGATACGCGGCATTCGTTCAGCGGTGTCTGCAGACTACGGGCTGGATCAACAAGCGCTGGATGAATGGGAAAACTTTCGCCTGGCACATGTCACTGATGGCCGCTGCCTGATCGGCCACTCGGATGTGCTTGCGTTTGCCCACATCTGAATCAATGAGAGAACGTTTCCACAAAACGGTTTCTAACAATATCCATGGGCCACACAGGGGCATTATCGGCTGGCAACATTCCCGGGGTCCATTGCCAATCAGCGATCGCTTGCATAACAGCGGGATCCGAACTGATGATGTGTGTCATCACATCCGGCACTGAGGCGCCATCTGCAATCAGCGGCATGGGTTGATGATCTCCCAATATGAATACCACCAGGTCCTCATCTCCGTATTCGATCACATACGACACCAGAGTCCTGATGACATACTCAACCGAATCGCGGTACTGACTCATTAACAAATCCCGATCAGCCCACACCTGATCGGTGCGCGGGCCGCGACGCGCCTGCTCGTTAAATTCGGAACCGTCTGTAATCAGATCCCAGTCAATAAGATCAGGGACCGGAGTCCAGGGCGCGTGCGAGGAAATCAGAGCGATTTCAGCCATGATGGGTTTGCGATCCTGTAAATTGCGCTCTTGCTGAACCCGGGCAAGTGTAAACTGGTCAGGCATGGTGACATAATTGAACGGCAGCCCGCGATAATCCAGCGCAGACGCATCGTACAACTTGTCGTACCCGAAATATTGCCCTTCCGGCCATGCCATGGTGATTGCAGGCATTACACCCAGAGTGCGCCACCCGGCTCGCTGGAATAACCGGATCAA
Organism: Pseudohongiella sp.; assembly: GCA_030651695.1. GTDB lineage: Bacteria > Pseudomonadota > Gammaproteobacteria > Pseudomonadales > Pseudohongiellaceae > Pseudohongiella. The sequence goes on from JAUSCD010000035.1 coordinate 33,701, forward strand.
CGTTGGTCGCTGACTCATCATCAGCGCGTCATAACGCAGCTGGCTGTCAATCCACAAACCCGACATCGCCGTGCCGTGTGCCAGCCAACTTAAACCGCCGATGGTTGAAGATGCAAGGAAGGCGCTTGATGACGCATAACCGCCGGCAACCAAGGCGTCAGTTGCCTCATTCAAAAGCGGACGAATTGCTGGTGCATAGCGCTGACTATCCAGCAGCACGCGACCATAAGATTCAACAAATATCACCAGTACATCCTTGCCCTGTAAAGCGCCAAACAGCTGGTCTCCCGCAACATTGTCATACACGTCCTGTTTGATGATTTCACGAAACTCCTGCAGCTCTGCAATGCTGTTTACGGCAGTGCGCATGTGCATAGTGAGCTGATCTATAAAATAACGCGACGCTCCGCCCCAGCCGTTAGTAAACGCCACACTCCAGAGAACCAGATACAGAGCCAATGCACTGCCGGACCATCTCAGAGAGACGCTCTTAAGCAAATGCTGTATCCGTTGCAACGAAAAATATGTCAGCACAAAAATCAACAGCACCAGCATGGTTGCAATCGATGCCACCAACAACGCTCCAGCGAACCCGATACTGGACGCCAGCAAGTTAAACCCGTCAGACAACAGATACGTATCCAGCACCGGATTAAACGGGCGCGCAAAAACCATAAAAGCAGACATATCCGAGAGCCGGAAGATCAGACCCGCGGCAATCACAATCGCAGACAACCAAAGGCTCAAGCGCCCGGCCATCGCAGGCAGCAACAACAGCGCTGAAAAAACCACGACTTCCAGCGGTACATAAAGGATGTACCACCACTGCAGCCAGTCCAGGCGATTGGGAATTACAAAAATCGAAAAAATAAACCAGATCGCCAGCAGATTCAGGACAATCTGACTGGTCGGGTGTCGATAAGTCCGGAGCAGGAGGTTCATAAGGAAAAGAGCTGCATGCGAGGGTTCTTTCAAAAAGTTGGAAAAAAGATGCGCCACCGGGCCTTCCGGTATACGTCCGGCGCAGTATACCGGATGAGAATTATTGTCATACAGGAAAGACTATAGGTAAACTCGGGTCTCCTACTTGATATGCCACACCCAATCTATAAACAACAATTGAGGACTGATGACGATGACTGATCATACACAAGGTAAACACCGCTCTCCTGTGTTAAGCCGTCGCCACTTTATTGGCGCCAGCCTTGGAGCCGGTGCCGCATTGGCATTTAACCCCGGTTTTCTGGCGTTTGCCCAGGAAGCTGCACTGATTACACGCGCCATACCTTCAACAGGAGAGCTGATTCCTGCTGTTGGTCTGGGCAGCTCCGCCACCTTTGCTCAAGTGGCACGCAGCGAAGACATCAGTGCGCTGCAATCGGTTTTTGCACGTATGGCGGAACTGGGAGGTCGCGTATTTGATACGGCCCCCAGCTACGGCGCGTCAGAGGAAGTCGCAGGGCAGATTGTTCAGGGCCTGGGTCTGCAGGAAACCCTGTTCTGGGCTACCAAACTCAACGTTGCGGGTCGCGGCGGCAGCCCTGCCGATCCTGCCGCGGCACGGGCTCAGTTGGAGACCTCCTTCCAGCGCATCGGCAAACCCGTGATTGATCTGATTCAGGTTCACAATATGGGCGATCCCGCCGTGCAGTTGCCCCTGTTACGCGAACTCAAGGAGCAGGGCCGCATCCGTTATGTGGGGATAACCACTACATTTGAAGAGCAGTATGACAGTTTGATTCAGGTAATGCGGAATGAACCGCTGGACTTCATCGGTATTGATTACGCTGTGGACAATCGCGATGTTGAAGAGGTAATTCTCCCGCTGGCCATGGAGCGCGGCATTGCAGTATTGAACTACGCCCCCTTCGGCCGCACGCGTTTGTGGGCCCGGGTGGGCGACAGACCGGTACCTGATTATGCACACGAGTTTGATGCCCACACCTGGGGCCAATTTTTCCTGAAGTTCGTACTGGGCCATCCTGCCATCACCGCTGTGACGCCTGCTACCAGCCGGCCAGGCAATATGGAAGACAATATCGGGGGTATGCTGGGAAGACTTCCGGATGCTGCTATGCGCCAGCGTATGATTGCGACCGTTGAGGCGCTGCCCGCGGCACCTTCAGCCTGAGTAGCATCGCGAATGGACATAATAAAAGGACGGGAAACCTGTGCTTCAGGACTTCCTGCCCTTTTTGTCCGACGCGCTGACGAGCGCGCTAATAATTATCAAGCACCATTCTCAATTTTTCCGCCAATGCTCTCAGACGGAATGGCTTGCTGAGCAGGTGCACGCCCGGGTCGAGTCGTCCGTGGTGAACAATGGCGTTTTCCGTGTAGCCTGACATGTACAACACTTTCAACCCAGGCTGCAATTTCACGGCTTCAAGCGCCACCTCCTTGCCTGAAATGCCTCCAGTCAGCACCACATCGGTAAACAACAGATCAAACTGGTTACCGGCACGAATCAAATCCAGTGCACCCGCGCCGTTACTGCATTCTGTAACCTGATAACCCAGGCCTTTCAAACTTGCGGATGCGTAGTGCCGCACCAGATCATCATCTTCCACCAGCAATACGCGCTCGCTGCCGCCCCGATTGACCCGACTTGATGACGATGACTGCCCACCGCGGATAGTCGCGTCAGACTTTGATGCAAGAGGCAGGTACAGCCGCACTGTCGTTCCTTCTCCCGTCTCACTATAAATTTTTACGTTGCCTTGCGACTGGCGTGCAAAACCATACACCATCGCCAGACCAAGTCCTGAGCCTTTGCCCTCGGCTTTGGTGGTAAAAAACGGATCAAACACGCTGGCCAACACATCGGCAGGGATTCCGTATCCGGTGTCAGATACAGCGATAACGACGTAGTGCCCTGGTTTTAACTGATTACGTTCGCCGTACTCCTCGTCGACCTCGATATTGGCTGCTTCAATTGTCAGTTTGCCGCCATCCGGCATGGCGTCACGGGCATTCAGAGACAGATTGATCAATGCATTCTGCAGTTCATGTGGATCAACCAGAGCTTTGCCGAGATTGTCATTCACTATCAGCTCTATCTGGATATTTTCCTTGACCGTTCGTCTCAGTAAGTGTTTTACCTCGGCCACCAGTTCGTTTACGTCGGTGGCGCGCGGATCAAGCGGCTGGCGTCTGGCAAATGCCAGCAAGCGGTGGGTCAACTCTGCGGCGCGCTCACCGGCCAGACGGATGACATCGGCCTGACTGCGTATGTGCTCTGGTTTGTCATGCAGGTGCTCCAGCACGTCATCGATGTTTCCGAGTATCACCGTTAACAGGTTATTAAAATCATGTGCAATACCTCCGGTAAGCTGACCCAGTGCGTCCATCTTATGCGACTGACGCAGTTGCGCCTCCACCTGTTGCCGGGCACGCAATTCCTCCAGCGCAAATTTTTGCGCTTCAACAGTCTGTCGTTGGCGACCCACTACAATAATGATTCCTATCGATATGCCAATAAACAGGGCCATTATCAAACCCCCAATCCCGACACTGGCCACCAGACGCCGCCGCCAGTCCTGCAAAGCAGCAAACTCTGACATATTGGCATACACAATCAGTTGATCGTTCCATGTGTAACGGAATGCTGATATGCGGGGGGCGTTCTGTAAGTAGGTCAGGTCAACCGTCCGGCCACCCACTTCGGTATTATTCAACTCGATAAACTGCGAGGTGTCTGTTATGTCGATTGCCATCAACTGCGCCTCAAAGGGGCTGCGTGCAATCACATGACTGTCTGCGGTCAGCAATCCAACCGCACCATCGTCGGGTCTGATTGCGTCGTAAAATACCAGCAAGTGCTCCATGGACAACAATGCCACCGCGACGCCGGCAAAACTTCCGTCTTCAAAAGGCACACGCCGGCTTACCGGGATCACCCATTGTCCACGATGGCTGCCAAATTCCGCCAAACGGGGTTTTGAAACCAGCACATTCGCTTGCAGCGACAGAGGCTCCAGGAGCGTGGCTTTATGGAAAAGAAATTCCTCAGTAGAAGATTGATCAACCGGTTCCGGATCTGCATCTTGTGAGCTGACAACAACACGCCCTGCGCTATCAATCACATAAAAGGCATAGGTGTTGGAAGAGATAGTCTGGCGGTTTATGGCTACCTGATGCATTGCTTCACGCGCCTGCTCAGTGTCGAGTCCGATGCGTAAAGCCTGTAATGTCAGCTGCGACAAGTTCAGGTCCAGCGCGCGCAAAGTCTGCTGCGTGTGTTCTTGCAACGCTGTCGCAACCAATTCCAGATCAGTGTATGCCTTTTCCATCACCCGTTCGCGATCGTCGCTTGCCAGCAGGTAGATGGTCACAGACAGCAGCACTGCAATAAACAGATTACTGGCCAGAAACAATATTTTCATTTGCAATCTCCCTCGCCGACCGTAATACGTTGCTGCCGGCTTCCAGCCAGCAGTTTGATAGAACCAGTTTTGTCAGACCCAATATACTCCTTTAAGGCGAATATTTATCTATGAAATTGCGCCCAACAGCCAATGAACTGATGCAGCGGTATGTACCGCCTTCATCAAGCGCATCTTATCCAAAAGTTTTTTCAAGCCTGTCCGTCTTTTCATCAAGCCAGAGACGCCCAACCGGGGCGGCTTTACGCTTTATTGTGGAACGTACAATATCAAACAGGTCGCCATTGACTCCCTGCAACTGGAAAGGAACATTTGCAGCCCTGGCAATGGCTGCGTTACATCTTATATGATCTGCCTCGCCATGCACCGGGATGGCGATTCGCGGCTTTACCCACCGATACATCTGCAATAATTCGTCTGCACAGGGATGACCAGACGCATGCAAGGGTCTGCTGTTGTCATCCAGGTGTGATGCGTGAGTAACGCGGATATTGCGACTTTCGAAAGACTTGATCAGCCGTTCTACATCTGCCTCGTTCCCCGGAATTGTTTTGGCACTGAAAATGACGTGATCGCCAGCCGCAAGACTGATATCCGGATGAGTGTCCATCGCCAGTCTGTGCAGGGCAGCATTCGGCTCACCCTGACTGCCCGTTGCCAAGACCAGGGTTTCAGACGGAAGCAGATACCCCAAGTCGGTGTTATTTACCGGGACAAAATTATTTTGCAGATAGCCGGCTGATTTGGCACATGAAGTCATATTGTGCAGCGAGCGCCCCAGTAACCCGAGGTAGCGCCCGGAGACATGTGCCACATTGCCTAAAGTCTGCAAGCGCGCAATATTACTGGCAAAACATGCGACCACAACACGCCCGGAAGATTCACGTACTTTGGCCAGCAATCCTTCAAACAACTCACCTTCAGACACTGAACTACCGCTGTGGTTGGCGTTGGTGGAGTCACACACAATGGCGTCAATACTTAAATCTGCCAATGCACGGTAAAGCCCGGGGTTGATCGCCTCGCCCACAACCGGCGCAGAATCCAGTTTCCAGTCGGCAGTGTGCAGCACTGTGGCAACAGGGGTGCTTATCAGCAGCGCATTGGTTTCAGGTGTGGAATGCGTAATCGGCAGCCAGCGGATTTCAAACGGCTCAAGACTAAGCACTTCATTTTCATTAACCGTAATTACCAGTGCAGAGATGCCTTTTTGCCGCAGCTTCCGGATCAGCACCTGACGAGTAAATGCCGTTGTATAAATGGGACATCGGAACTGATCCCACAAATGTGCCAGCGCGCCGATGTGGTCTTCATGCGCATGGGTGGCAATTATTCCAACAAGGGACTGATGACGACTACTGATAAACAATGGGTCGGCCATCTCGACACGATTGCCAGTCTGGCCCGGTGACTTTTCAAACGTCACACCACAATCGACCATCAACCATTTGCCGGCATGGCCGTACAAATTCAGATTCATGCCGATTTCGCCACATCCACCCAGGGGAAGAAACCAGAAATCTTTGTGCGTAGGTTTCATCAGGGATCAACGTACAGGGAAATCGAAATACTCATCCGGGAAAGGCTCGTCAATCAATGTGTAATGCCACCACTCCTGGTCATAGTTACGGAATCCTGCTGCTTCCATGATTTCACGCAGCAAGTGCCGGTTTTGCAGAACATCGGGGCCAACTACAATGTTATCGGTATGTGAGCGCGGATCAAAGCAGTCATAGCCTGTGCCCATGTCAATGCTATTGTCCGGGAAACGCTCACTGGCATCCGCCCGGCAATCGTATTGTTGCGCCAGGGGATCCGCGTCAGGTATCGATGAACCAAGCGGCACCAGTGTCAGATCAACTGTACTGCCACGACTGTGGCCCGACCGCTCAGCAATGTAACCGAGTTCGAACAACCGGGCCTTTGGGACTTCAGGATAGTAACTGAGCAACATGAGCTCATCGCCCAGATCTGCGCCCCATCTCATAAAATCATTAACAGCTGTCTGAGGCCGATAGCAGTCGTAAAGTTTTAACGAAAGCCCAAGCTGATTGACCATAGCCTGCACTTCGACCAACGCGAACGCAGCCGGGGTTGTCAGAATACACTCAGGTGCTTCGTAAGCAGCAACCGGGCGCCCAAGAAAATTGTTACTGCCGAAATAACGCATATCCTGCTGAATACTGCCATCCAGTTCGGATATCCTCGAAAAACCATCGTGAAGGCCGGCGGCAGCAAGGGGAATTGGAGTGTTCTGATCAATTGTTGAATCACCCGAGCACTGCGTCAGGGCGACCAGGGAAAACACAACAAGGCACGTGCGCAATTTCAATTCATTACCCTCCGGATTAGCAATACAAGAGCAGGACCAGGCAAAAGGCACGGCCCGCATGACCACAGTCAGCTCAGATGTTCAGTGAGAATGCCCATCACACGCTTACTTGTAAATAGCGGGACCAAATCCGGTTCGCCGCTGACTTTAGCCTGATTGTTTGCAGAAACAGACGTTAAGCGTCTGGCAGGTATGAAAAAATGCCGTTTAGCGTGCCTAATAGCACAAAAGCACTACATCGTCACTTCCCCCCCCTGTTCAGAGCTGGTCAATACGGCTGGGACTATGCCAGAATGAGGCCTTCTACAAGGAATATCCGGTTGGAGGCAGTGACAAGATGGCCAATAAGAAAAGCGACAAACCCAAGAAATTTTTTGGGTTCGAAATGAGTGACACCGTGAGCTACATCATTGTTGCTGTGCTGGCAATTATTCTTATTCGACAGATTATGGTTTTGTTCTGATCCTTCCCGGCTGTTTCAATAAAAACTCCTCAATGGCCAACCTCCGGCCACGTTAGCCTGTTTCTTGTTCGGACCGAGCTGAACGTGATAGATTACGCGCCTTTTCTGGCCACTTCATATCTGCAAATATATACCGAATACAAGGAATCCGCATGAGCCACTATAAAATTGCATTGCTGGACGGTGATGGCATCGGCCCTGAAATAATGAAAGAAGCTGTCAAGGTCATGAATCTGGTAGCTGAACGCAACAAAATTACCTTCGAGCTGATCCATGCACCGTTTGGCGCCAGCGCTTATTTTGAATGCGGCCACCCGTTTCCGGAGCAGACCAAAAAAATCTGTGATGAAGCCGATGCGATCCTGAAAGGACCGATTGGCCTTAACCATGAAGACTCCAAAAAGATTCCGGTTGATATGCAACCCGAACGTGGTGCATTGCTGCCACTTCGTCGTCGTTACAATACCTATGCCAACTTCCGTCCGGTATTCCTGCCTAAAGGTCTGGCGCATTTCTCTCCGTTAAAAGCAGAAATCATTGGCGATGGCATCGACATCATGATTATTCGTGAACTGGTCGGTGGCCTGTATTTTGGCGAAAAAGAAACCGGCGTGACAGCCGATGGCGTTCGCTTTGTAAAAGAAGTGCTTGAGTACGATGAAATCCAGATCAAGCGTATTGCCAAAGTCGCGTTTGAAACGGCGATGAAGCGCAAAAAAGTGCTGCACAACATCCATAAAAGCAACGTCCTGAAGTCCAGCGTGCTGTGGAATACGGTAATGGAAGAAGTGGGCAAGGACTACCCGGAAGTCAAAATCGAACATATCCTGGTGGATGCAGCAGCAACTTATCTGTGTCTGAACCCGGGCCGTTTTGATGTCATGGTCATGGAGAACATGTTTGGCGACATTCTGAGCGATCAGGGCGGCGGCATTTTGGGTTCGCTGGGCCTGATGCCATCCGCCTGTCTCGGTGATGACAAAGCCTACTACGAACCTTCTCATGGATCTGCGCCGGATATCGCCGGCAAAAACATCGCCAACCCCTACTCCATGATCGGCTCAGTAGCCATGATGCTGGAGATGAGTTTTGGCATGGATCAGGAGGCCAAAAATGTCTGGCATGCCATGCAAAGCGTATTTGCCGATGGCTACTCGACTGCAGATCTGTCTAAACCCGGCACCGGCGTCACCATGATTGATACTCCCGCGTTTGGTGACCGGGTGGTAGACGCGTTGCGCAAAATGCCTGTTCCAGCCTGACAATCAAACCATACGCAATAAAAAAGCGTCGCTGAGCCAACTCTGCGACGCTTTTTTATTGCTGCAACCCGCTGCACAGAACGTTAAAACGGTCTTGCATCTTTGGGTAGCAGCACGGTTTTGGTCCGCGACACTTTCTCATGCAAAGCATCACGATCTTTGTTTGTGTACATGTAGAAGTAACCTAGCCCAAGGCACCAGAAACAAGGCCAGGCCAAGGCATAGCGGATAAGAGCCTGACGCAAACTCATGGTGTGGTTGTTCACGTCAACTGCTCGGATACGCCAGGCAATCATACCCAGCGTCTGACCGGTGCGAAGCCAGAACCAGACATAAAAATAAGTCATGGTCGATACCATCATGATGAGCTGCAACAATGACAACAGCCACGGCGTCACGATTTCGCCATCAACCAGTTGACTGGTGTTATCGCCAAACAAACCGTAAGTGAAAATGATCACATAGCCGCAGATAAACCAGACGGATGCCACAAGAAACATGTCATACAGCAACGCCGCCAACCGACGTGGCAGACCTGCGCGTGGCAATGACGCCAGCTCAGAGTCTGAGATAAGGCGTCGGACGATTTTATTGCTGGCGGGACTCTTGTTTGCAGGGCCGTTATCTGACGGCTGATCAGGATTGGAAGTATTGGGCATACGGTAGTTTCCGGGCTACTGGGTAGTGAGACCGGCAAGTATAACGCACCCAACCCGGATTCGACGCAGACTGACTGAACCGGATCAGAAAACAACCGGCGCAGGCAGCTCCGCAGATTCAGCCTCAGACTGAATGGGCTCGGCCGGTTGTGCGGCGTTTGGAGCAGTCTGCGGCAACATCATCTGGCGCAGTCGTTCCAACTCATCAATCGACGACGCAGGTTCTTCGGCTGCGTTTAACTCTTCTTCTGATAATAAATCATCGGCGAAAAACACCAGATTGAAGGTTGTGCGCGCATCTCTCATGCAAAGGATTGTAAATGATGTGCCCGTTCGCTCCGTCCGGAACTCGTTCAGACTACCGTACAAAACCTCATTACAGTCGGGATGTTGCAAGGCCTGTCGACCCGCCCTGCGAATCAGGTCTGTGAATGCGGAATGCCTGGGTAACAACCACAGCCGGTCGGTACGCAGTTCGCGGGACAGCGGTTGTTGCGCCGGCGCCTCGCCAGTCGTTGCGGGCTGGGCAGCAGCCACAGCGGCAGCTATAGCCTGTTCACTCAACACAGGTGTGGCTTCCTGTGCGCCAGCGTCCTGCCCCGCTTCCTGGGCCACTGACAATCCGGACAGCAGGAAAAATAACAACAGTGCTGACAATAACGCCAGCACTACCCGCGGGAAACCACAGAAAGCGGCCTGGTTCAGAGATTTCCTGTCGGAATGGTAGTGGCATGTTTTCATGACACTGCTATCGACCATCACAGCAGGAACTTGAACCCCTGTTTCGCATTTTCGACCATATAGACCGCAGACTTATGATCGGATTCAGTATCTGCTAGAATCCCCGCCCTTGAATAAGCCCAGGAAACAGACAAGGCATGAACGCACCGACGCAAGGCAGACACGTTCAACTTTTAGACACCACCCTTCGCGACGGCGAACAGACTCAAGGCGTCTCCTTTGCAGCCAAAGAAAAGCTGCAGATTGCCCGCGCCTTGTTGCAGGCGCTGAAAGTCGATCGTATTGAAGTGGCTTCCGCGCGGGTATCTGAAGGTGAAAAACAGGCCGTCAAAGACATCAATGTCTGGGCAGCACAGGAAGGACTGCTGGAGCGAGTCGAAGTTCTGGGCTTTGTTGACTATACGCTGAGTGTCAACTGGATTCGTGACGCCGGCGGCAAGGTTATTAACCTGCTGGCCAAAGGCAGTGAAAAACATTGCCGCGAACAACTTGGCCGCACCCTGCCGGAACACATCGAAGACATCAAGCGCACCGTGGCCTACGCCCAGGACAACGGCCTGCTGGTCAACATGTATCTGGAAGACTGGTCCAACGGCTACAAGGACAGTCCGGATTACGTTTTTGGCCTGGTTGAAGGCGTTAAGGACACCGGCATCCGTCATTTTATGTTGCCGGATACGCTGGGAGTAATGACGCCGGATGATGTGTTCAATGCACTGTCGGACATGACAACCCGCTTCCCTGAGCTACGTTTTGATTTTCACCCCCACAATGACTATGGCCTGGCCACAGCCAATGTCATGGCGGCTGTCAAAGCGGGCATAGACACTGTTCATTGCACCATCAATTGTCTTGGTGAACGCGCGGGCAACGCCTCTCTGGCAGAAGTGGCTGTAGTACTTAAAGACAAATTGCACATGCGACTGTCTATAGACGAAACCCGCATAGCCATGCTGAGCCGCATGGTGGAAAATTTTTCCGGCAAGTGGATAGCCGCCAACACCCCGATTGTTGGCGCAGATGTGTTTACACAAACGGCCGGCATCCATGCCGACGGGGACTCCAAAGGCGGCCTGTACATCACCGCCCTGCGTCCTGAACGTTTTGCCCGCAAACGCACCTATGCCCTCGGCAAAATGAGTGGCAAGGCGTCGCTGGCCAACAATCTGGAAGAGCTGGGGCTGGAACTTTCCGAGGAAGATCAGCGCAAGGTTCTGCAGGAAATCGTCAAACTGGGCGACTCCAAAGCCATCATCACTTCCGATGACCTGCCGTTTATCATTGCCGATGTCCTTGAAAGCCGTGAATATCGCTACATCGAACTGCTCAACTGCTACATCAGCAGCGGCATGGACGTCGACAGCACGGCCAGCATTCGTGTCAGCATCAACGAAACAGTCTACAACGCGACCGGCTCCGGCAATGGTGGTTTTGCTGCATTCATTGAAGCCATGAGTCAGATCCTGCAAAAGCTGGATTTCACCATGCCAGCCCTGCTTGACTACGAAGTACACATTCCGCGCGGTGGCAATACCAGCGCGTTGACAGAATGTATCATCACCTGGAAAGTTGAGGAGCGTGAGCTGAAGACACGCGGCGTGGACTCAAACCAGGTGCTCGCCGGCGTAAAAGCCACCATGCGCATGATCAATATGCGCATGCATGCGCTGAGCTGACTGCAGTGGTAGAGCAGCAGCAGGCGGCAGCCTCGCGCTGCTTGTCTACGGCCGGTGGTATAAGGGTCAGCGTATTGTTCCCAGAAATACCTCAGCACGTAAAAGAGCGGCGGGGGTTTCGGGGCTCAAACCCGGCGCAGCAGATATATACCCAGAAATGCGCACAGAAGAATCGGCGCCAGCACCGCCACAAATGGACTGATGCCATACAGAATGGTCGCCGGCCCCAACGTCCGCTGCACGATCGTGAAGCCCAGCCCCATCCCAATGGCAACAAACACCCGATAGCCCATCGTCGCCTCACGCAACGGACCGAATACAAACGACACTGCCAGCAACACAAGACTCAGAGTAGCCAAAGGTTGTAGCAGCTTTTTCCAGAACGCCAGGTAATAACTGCTACTGTCCAGGCCTTCACTGTCGAAGTAACGCGCAAATTGATACAGACCGCTGATCGACTGACGATCAGGACGTACCAGCAACACACTCAACAGCTCAGGTGACATATCAATCTGCCACTGCAACTGCTGATGCTGACGGGCGAACAGACGGCCTTCAGTGAATCGAGTCTCCACAACATCACTCAACATCCAGTACGGGCGGGTGCCATTCTCCACATAACGTCCCTCGCTGGCGAAACTGCTGCGTAGCAAGCGTCGGCGATCGTCCAGCTCGAAAACGGTCACACCGAACAGCTCGCGCCCACCAGGAGCAATAGCATTGATATGAATATACTCATTGCCGATTTTGCGCCAGTCACCATCTTCACTACTGATAGCCTGACCGCCACTCATAATCAGGGCGCGCTCGCTCTGAGCTTTTTGCTGCAGTGCAGGAGCAATCCACTCCCCCAGCACCAGACTGAATAACATCACTCCCAGCACCGGCAGCAACACCCAACCGACCAATACAGGCGTCCGTATACCGGATGACTGCATTATCAGGAGCTCCTGGCTTGATGCCAGCACACCCAGACCAATTAGCGCGCCGCCCAACGCCACATAAGGCAGCAGCTCGTATACGCTGGTCGGCAATGTACGCAGCACATAAACGATGGCATCGGCTGCCGAATAAAACCGATTGGTGCTGGCCATTTCATCCGCCAGAGTGAATACCAGATCGATGACAGAAATCACGCCCAGCACCACCAGCATCGCAGCAAGAACAGTTCTGGAGAGATATCGCGCGAGCATAGGCATGTTTATGCCGCCCTCTTTATTGCCGGGCGGCTGACCCGGGGCAAACGCCTGCGCCCCCTGGTCAGCAGCCAGATCCCGCCGGATGCAAACGCAACATGCACCCACCACAATCCAACAATGGCCGGCAGATCACCGTCTTCCAGAGCGTCACGCGAGACCTGCAGCAACATGAAGTACAAACCGTACAGCAGCGCCGCCGGCACCAGTCGGGCAAAACGCCCCTGGCGCGGATCAACCCGGCTCAGCGGTACCGCGATCAGCGTTAACACAGGGATCAGCAGGATGACAGAAATGCGCCACTGCAGCTCTGCGATATGACCCATTTCGCCTGAGCCGATCAGCATCATGGTGGGCATCGCCTTTTCTTCAAGAACCGCAGCAATCATGCTCTGATCAGGCAACAACAAACCCTGTTGTTCAAATGCCGTCACCGCATAGTCTGCAGCGCCAGGTGTTCCATCATAAAAATAACCATTTTCCAGCAGCATGAACCGCCTGCCGCTGGCCCTGTCCAGGATAGGACGGGCCGTTTCTGCCACCATCATGCGCAGACCCGACTCCCCTTCCGGCGGATTAGGATCACGAATGACGACAAAAGCATTATTGAGTTGGCGACCGGCGGCGGTCTCGGAAATTGACTCTGAATACGTCACTCGTTGACCACGATTAAACTCCTGGAACTGCCCCGCCACTATCAAATCGATTTCTGTAAGCTCATCCTGTGACTGCCTGAGCGCCTCGGTCTGCTGCAGACCAGCGGGAGCCACGTACAAACTCAGAAAACCCAACATGGCTGTCAACACCAGCGCAAAACTCATGGTCATGCCCAATAACTTGCCGCGACTGAACCCACAGGCGTGCAGCACCACCAGCTCGTTTTCGGCGTACATGCGGCCATAAGCCAGCAACACCGCAAGAAAAAAAGCGAATGGCACAATTATCAGCAGAAACTCAGGCAAGCGGTACAACATCAGCATCAGCAGAATGTCTGTAGTCATCTGACCGGCAACGGCATCTGCCAGATATTGCAGGAAACGGGAGGTAAACGAGACCACCAGCAGAATCAGGGCGACCGCAAAGGTCACCTGAATAACCTGACGGGTAAAATAGAGCAGCAGGATCACTGTGGATTTCCCATCAGAAATCAGACTCGCCAACCAGGCTCAAAAACGCCAGTGGCACAGGGGCAATCTTGTGTTTGTCAAAATCGAAAAACACCACCCCCTGCTTGGCGTTGCACACAACCCGTTCAAGAGCAGAGTTGGTAATCTGGAAACAGATATCGCAGCCATATTTGTTAAATCGTGTGACACCTACTTCAATCACCAATATGTCTTTGGCAAAGGACTCTGAGCGATAATCAATGGCCATATCAGTCACCACCATACCGAGCCCGAAAACGTTGGCTTCTGTTAATCCCAGGCTGGCCAGAAACTGCAACCGCGCCTCGTGCAGAATATGCACCATCGCCACACTGTTCAGGTGTTTGGCATAGTCGAGGTCGCTAAAGCGCACAGGATGTTCCATAGTGAACAAAAATTCCTCGGGCATGCTGACTTTGACTCGTGCCATAAATTCTCCGTGCGGGTGATTCAATCAGGCCCGCGATTTTAATCGCCACAGCGGCTAAAGTACACTTAGACCGCCACCATTGCCATGTCGACAGCTATTCTCTAGCATGTCAGTCACTTATGAACATCGCTTCGCTTGTGTCACTAGCCAACAAAGGATTATTTATGAAATACCAGGTTCACAGCAGCAAATCACTGGACAAAAAAACCGAATGCCTGGTTCTGGCAGTCTGGGAAAAAACCGGACCCGACCACTCTCCCCTGCTCGATGAAAGCCTTTCAGCTCTTGCCAATGCTGTATTCAAAGCAGGGGATATCAAAGGCAAAACGGGCGAAACCCTGCTGATACCAGCACATTCACATGCCAAAGCTGAACGTCTGCTGCTGGTCGGTGCAGGCGACGCAGCCAGGTTTGACGCCCGCGCCTACCGCAAAGCAGTACGCGCCGCCGTGCAAGCGCTTAACAAAACGCCAGCCCGGTCTGCCGTTATCACTCTGCCCCAGCTCAAGATCAAGGACCGGGATGCTGCCTGGGCCATCACGCAGCTGACACTGGAGTGCAGTAATGCCCAGTACCGTTATGACCACACAAAAAGCAAAAAAGCTGAGGCCCTGCATTTAAAAAGCATCAGCATCACTGTGCCTGTTGCTATCAGCAAAAAACAGGCGGATGACGCAATACGTGCCGGTGAAGCTATCAGCCTGGGCATGAGTACCGCCCGCGAGCTTGGCAATCTGCCTGGTAATATCTGCACACCGGGTTATCTGGGCAACAAGGCTACCGAACTGGCCAGCCGCTACAAGTCTGTGAAGGTGAAGGTGCTGGGTGAAAAGCAGATGGAGAAACTCGGCATGGGCTCGCTGCTCTCTGTTGGTCGTGGATCCAAAGAAGAGTCCCGTCTGATTGTGATCGAATACAGCGGTGCCAGCAAAGCCGACAGCAAACCCTACTGTCTGGTGGGTAAAGGTATTACCTTTGATACCGGCGGCATCAGTCTGAAGCAGGGGCTGGGTATGGACGAAATGAAATTCGACATGTGCGGAGCTGCCTCAGTGCTTGGCGCCATGGAGTCTGTTGCCGAGTTAGGATTGCCGATCAATGTCGTGGCTGTGATTGCATCTGCCGAAAACATGCCATCCAGCACTGCTACCAAACCGGGCGATGTGGTTACCAGTATGTCAGGTAAAACCATCGAGGTTCTTAATACCGATGCCGAAGGCCGACTGGTGTTGTGTGACGCGCTGACATATGCCGAGCGCTTCAAACCCAAAACTGTTATCGATGTTGCGACACTGACCGGTGCAGCCGTCGCCACGTTTGGCGAAGTAAACACTGCAATGCTGAGCAACCATCAGCCTCTGGCAAAAGAGCTGCTCGAACTGGGAGAGCACACGCTGGACCACGTTTGGCAGTTGCCGATGAACGAAGAGTATCAATCGCTGCTGGACAGCAATTTCGCGGATATCGCAAACATAGGCGGACCGAAAGGCGGCACCATTACTGCGGCATGTTTCCTGTCGCGATTTACCGAAAAATTCCACTGGGCACATCTGGATATCGCAGGCACCGCCTGGCTGGGCGGAGGCCAAAAAGGAGCTACGGGACGACCGGTCCAACTGCTGGTTGAGTACCTGCGCCAACAAAAACCGTGACCTTGCAAACACACGCATAAAATAGCCAACCGGACTATATCAAACATCCTGCTTTGCAGAGTAGACTCAGCCAGATTGAGTATATAGAGCGTCAATCATGACGCTCTCATGGCAGTTACCTACCTCCAGGATGTAGGCATGAAACAGGCATTGATGAAGGTGTCAGGACGTCTTGCTGCCGTAAAAGCCAGCGCAGTTGCTATTACCCTGTTTGCGGTTGCTTTTTTTGTGGTGGACGACTTTGCTTTGTGGGTAGAACTGCTGCTCGCATCGCTTGTTGTACTCGGGCTTATTGTTTTCTGGATATATCGTTCCGAGCTCAACTCCATCCGCCTCGATCTGACGTCAAAAAACAAATCACTGCGTGATTCTGACCGGAGCACCCGCCGACTTTTCAACAACGACGTCCTGACTGGTCTGCCCAACCGTACACGCTTCCGGGATTCACTTGCCGGCAAACTTGGCCAGGCCCGCGACCAAGAGCGCCATCTTGCTATCGGTATTTTGTACCTCAACAACCTCGAGACCATTCAGGACATTCTTGATGACGATGCGGGTGACGAACTGATAGTTCAGTTCACTGACATTCTGACCAGCGAATTTTCACACTATCAGGGATACTTCGGATCAGGTCAGTTTGCTTTTATGCTGGATGAGGTGCAGGATCGTAAAACAGCTTTTTCGCAGATGCTGCGGGTCATAAAAACTGTCAGTAGAGACATAGTGGTAGCAGATCTGCCAATTCGACTACAGGTCATAGGCGGGGTTGCTATTTGCCCGGGCGATGCAGATTCCGCCACAGGTCTGATACAAAAAGCCAAACTGGCAATGACCAATGCCAAAAAAACCGGTGCACAACTTCTTTTCTACAACAATTCCATGGCCCCGGACCTGCAAAAGATACAACTGATTTCAGATCTGAAAACCACCCTCTCGGAAAATAAGCTGATGTGGGCGTTACAACCGCAGTACGATGTACAAACCAAACGCATTGCAGGTGCGGAACTGCTGGTACGCTGGCGCCACCCGCAGTACGGCTGGATACCTCCCGCCGACTTCGTAGTATGGGCCGAACAAGTGGCTGTTGTAGGGCAGATAACAGACGCCGCTGTCGATCAGGCCTGTCGCATCATACAACACATGAAAAACCACAAAGGCGAGTTTGGTTTGTCCGTGAACCTGTCGTCAAATGATCTGGCTGATTCAGCCAAAGTGGATCACATCATTTCATGCTGCGCCAATTTCGCCGGTTTTCTTACCCTCGAGATTACAGAAACCGCCTTGATGAAAGACATGGATGCTGTGGTATTGAATGTCAGCAAACTCAAACTGGCTGGTATCCGGCTGTCGCTGGACGACTACGGAACAGGCTTTTCATCACTGGAGTATTTACAAACGTTTATTTTTGATGAAATCAAAATAGACAAAATGTTTACCAGTGACCTTGCGCAAAATGACCGCAACCAGACGCTGACACTGGCCAGCATCGAACTGGCACATAGCCTGGGAGCAAAAGCAGTTGCTGAGGGAGTAGAAGATAAAGAATCTGCTGATATGCTGATTGCTATGGGCTGCGATGTGTTACAGGGTTATTATATAGGCAAACCCATTGTGGTCACCGACATCAAAGACCATCTTGATGCCTATGAGCGCTTGTCCCCGCCAGGGTAATTCCAGTCACATCCGAACCTGATTCCGTCATGCCGCACTCAGCCACTACTGGCAAACATTTAAACAGAGCCATTCTTTTGCTGGTCGCCGGCAATTTTATGGCGATCATTTCCGATGTCATTGTGAAGATAATGGGCTCTGATGCCCCGATCTTCCAACACATTTTTGTGCGCACGCTGGTCATTCTTGCTTTGCTGTTATCGCTGCACAGACAGTTTGACTGGCAGACACCCATGGCTGGTCTACGCTTTCATCTGCTGCGCGCCTTTTTTAATTTTGTCGGTATGATTTCCATTATCACGGCGCTCACCTTGCTGCCGCTGGCAACGGCGAATGCGGTGTTCTATCTGGCACCCATTCTGGTCATGTTGCTGGCGGTACTGATGTTCAAAGAACGCCTGACACGCTGGAGTGTGCTCGCCGTGATCAGCGGATTTATCGGCGTGATTGTGATTCTGCGACCGGTTGAGCTTGGCTGGGGCGCTCTGGCCGCACTGGCAGGCGCGTGGTCGCTGGCATTCAGCGCAGTGCTGGTGCGCAAACTGCCTTCGCATCAGTCTACGGTGCACAAACTGTTGATGAGCAACCTGCTTGCCCTGCCACTGGTTACGGCATGTTTTATCTGGGAGTTTGTGACACATGAAACCGGCTGGCATCGTGGGGCAATCTTTGCGGCTATCGGCTCTTCAGTTTTTGCAATGGCATACAGCATCAGCGTCCTGAAAGCCTATAAAAGTGTGGATGCAAATCAGGTCACGAGCGCAGAATATACCGGCCTTATCTGGGCAGCGCTGATAGGCTGGGTCTGGTTTGCCGAAGTGCCGGATATCTGGTTTTTGCTCGGCAGCGCGCTCATCGTGATTCCGCTGGTACTTCTGAGCATTGAGCAAAACAGGCGACTGCGCCCGCTGCCGAAGCCGTAAAACATCCTGCTATGCTTCCGCCAGCTCCTGCGCCAGCTGTGTAAATGCATCAACCCATCTGGTGGTGGTCCCGATATCAACTGCGTCCGGCCAGATATCACCGGGGTGATGAAACAACGGGTTGCTCCCCAGCAGCGACACAAAATGCCCTCCCCCATCAAATACGTTTCGAGCTTCGCCCAGTGGGCGCGAGCCTATCGGCGTCTCTACACCTGGCACCAACCCATGCTGAGCCAGCACGCCCTCAACCAGATCCTCCAGTTCATAATCAGAATACTGAAGCCTGATAACTGATCCTTTGGCAGCAAAATTTGCCCCCAGATGCATCCACACGGCCGCATCTTTGATCAGATCCGGATTTGCATGCAGATATTGATCAAGGCCAAGATGACCAAGTTCATGGCCGGTATTGGCAGTAAAAAGCACATCACAACGCGGCTGACTCAAACTGAAAGCGCGAGCGATTTCGAGAAATGCGGCGATGCCACCGCCGCGCTCGGACGCACACTGCCACCAACCACTGCGGGGCGTCATCACAACCAGTGGCGGCAGCCCCGGCTGACTGCCTGCGACACGGGCGCTAACATTATATGCCGTCACTTGTTCGCGTTCCGCCCTCGCAATGACCGTGACTGGTTCGCGACTGGCCATCAGCACCTGAATATCTGGCCATCGCGCATGACCAATCTGAAGCACGGGCGGGCCTACCGGGCTCCGGAAATCTTCAGCATTGATGAGCGCTGCGCCATCTGCCGGATAACTTTGTTCGCTGACAACCAGGATCGCTCTATAAGACCCATTACGTCTCGCCTGATCCAGCAGAGTGTGCTGGGGGCTCACTGTGCTCGCCGGCACCATCACCACGCCAATGTCAGCATCCACCCCGCTACCCAACTCCGCCATCACACCTGTCACACCTGCTGCATCGGTATAGTGGCAATCGTATAAAGGCACACCGTCAACCTCAAAACCCGGCGTGGTCAGTCTGCCGTCTTCAATTTTTACCCTGCTCATTTCGAGCGGATCCAGATTGGTTTCGATCCCCATGGCCAACATACGATCCTGCATCCAGCGCGCACTGATGTTGTCGACGTCAGACCCCGTGCGATGTATGCCTTGCTCTGAGTACTCACGGATGATGTCCGATATACGCTGGTGGCTATTGCCCGAAGGTTGAGCCAGAGCGATTGATGACCATTGCGGCGTGCTGATAACCGCACAAACAGACAGGGTATGCTTCAGGAACAGCCGGCGTGACGTGTGCATATGTAGCTCCGGATACAGCAACTTGGGTACGTCGAGCATGCCTCGGTGCCCGGAGCAAGTAAAGTCCAGACGCCTGCGGCTGACTGAATGACGCCGACGGTCGGCATTGCGCGCTGCAGCAGCCCCCAAAGCTGCACAGCAGCAGAGCATCGGTTATACTCCCCAGCTTTCCGAAACACGAGTCAACCGGGCCAAACCATGGATAAAACCTATCAACCCCAGCAGATCGAACGCCAGTGGTACAGCACCTGGGAAGAGCGTAATTACTTTGCACCGTCAGGAAAAGGCGATTCTTACAGCATTGTGATACCTCCGCCGAATGTCACCGGCCGTCTGCACATGGGTCATGGTTTCCAGAACGCCATCATGGACGCGCTGATCCGATATCACCGCATGATGGGCAATAACACACTGTGGCAGGTAGGTACCGACCATGCCGGTATTGCCACGCAGATGGTGGTTGAACGTCGTCTTGAACGCGAAGGCCTCAAGCGTAAAGTCCTTGGTCGCGAAAAATTTCTGGAAAAAGTCTGGGAATGGAAAGAAGAATCCGGCGGCATGATCACCCAGCAAATCCGTCGGCTGGGCGGTTCTATTGACTGGTCACGTGAACGCTTCACCATGGACGAAGGCCTGTCTGCAGCGGTGGAAGAAGTGTTTGTTCGCCTGTATGACGAAGGGTTGATTTACCGGGGCAATCGTCTGGTGAACTGGGACCCGAAATTACACACGGCTGTTTCCGATCTGGAAGTTCTGGCCGAAGAAGAAGACGGCTTTTTCTGGTATTTCAAATATCCGCTGGCCGATGGTGCATTAACCGACGGTGGTGATAATTTTATTACCATCGCCACCACCCGTCCTGAAACGCTGCTGGGTGACACCGCAGTAGCGGTAAATCCGGAAGACCCACGATTTAAATCACTGGTTGGCAAATGGATAGACCTGCCCCTGTGTGATCGTCGGATTCAGATTATTGCTGACGATTACGTTGATCCTGAATTTGGTACCGGCTGCGTAAAAATCACACCGGCACACGACTTCAACGACTACGAAGTTGGCAAACGCCATAATCTGGAGATGATCAACATCTTCACCATCGACGCGGCCATCAATGAAAATGCACCGGAAGCTTTCCGTGGCATGGACAGATTTGACGCACGAAAAAAACTGGTGGCTGATATGGATGCCGCTGGTCTGATGTTGAAAGTCGAACCACATAAATTAAAAGTGCCTCGTGGTGACCGTACCGGCGCTGTGATCGAGCCCTACCTGACCAATCAGTGGTATGTAGCGGTTAAAGCACTGGCTGAGCCTGCGATCAAAGCTGTTGAAAACGGCGATATAGAATTTGTACCCAAACAGTGGGAGAACACCTATTTTGCCTGGATGCGCGACATTCAGGACTGGTGTATTTCCCGGCAACTGTGGTGGGGCCACAGAATTCCGGCCTGGTATGACGCTGAAGGTAAAATCTACGTTGGACGCAGCGAAGCGGAGGTGCGCGAAAAATACAGCCTGTCTGCAGACCTGCCACTGAACCAGGATGAAGACGTACTGGACACCTGGTTCTCATCTGCATTGTGGACATTCTCAACGCTGGGCTGGCCTGACGATCCGGAAACCTTAAAAACGTTCCACCCGACCAATGTGCTGGTCACCGGATTTGACATCATTTTCTTCTGGGTTGCCCGAATGGTGATGATGACCCTGAAGTTCACGGGTCAGGTACCATTCAAAAAGGTTTACATCCACGGCCTGATCCGCGATGGTCAGGGACAGAAAATGTCCAAATCCAAAGGTAATGTTCTGGACCCGATAGATCTGATCGATGGTATCGGCCTGGAAGACCTGGTAGCCAAACGCACTGAAGGGCTGATGCAGCCGCAGCTGGAACAAAAGATCGAGAAAAACACAAGATCCGAGTTCCCCGACGGCATCACCGGTTATGGCACTGACGCGCTGCGTTATACCTACTATTCGCTGGCATCTACCGGTCGCGATATAAAGTTTGATCTGGGTCGCATGGAAGGCTTCCGCAACTTCTGCAATAAGATATGGAACGCCTCACGTTACGTGATCATGAATACCGAAGAAAAAGGTATTCAGTTCACAGCAGTTGATGTGGTGTCATTAAAAGATGACAAAAACCTGAGTCTGGCTGACCGCTGGATTCTGTCCCGGCTGCAGCAGACCGTGGCGCAGGTTCATGAACACATGAGCAGCTTCCGCTTCGATTTGATGTCGCAGGTGATTTACGACTTCTTCTGGAACGAGTATTGCGACTGGTATGTGGAGTTGTCAAAACCTGTGCTGTGGGATGCCGACAACCAGCCGGAAAAAGCACGCGCTGCACGTCTGACCTTGCTCACCGTGCTGGAAAGCAGCCTGCGTATGCTGCACCCGCTGATGCCCTTTATCACTGAAGAGATCTGGCAGAAAATTGCGACATTGATCGGCACTGACACCGCCAACACCAGCGTCATGCTGCAGGCGTATCCGGAAGTGGACAGCTCATTGATCAACACTACTGTTGATGCCGACATTGAATGGGTTAAAGGTGTGATAGTCGGTGTGCGCAATATCCGCGGCGAAATGAATATTCCACCAGGCAAGGCCTTCCCTGCCCTGCTGCGCAAAACCGGCGCAGAAGACCAGCGTCGTCTGAACGAGAACCTGCAGAATCTGCTGAAGCTTGCCAAACTGTCTGAGTTGCGTTGTCTGGCAGAAAACGAAATCGCACCAGTGAGTGCGACCCAGCTGTATCAGGACATGGAGATTCTGGTGCCGCTGTCAGATCTGATAGATAAGGACGCGGAGATTGCGCGGCTGGAAAAAGAAATCGCCAAGCTGGACAAAAATCTGCAAGGCATCAACGGCAAACTCAGCAACGATAAGTTTGTGCAGAATGCACCGGTTGAGCTGGTTGATCAGGAACGGGAGCGTCAGCGGGCTGCACAGGCAGCGATTGACGCTTTAAACGAGAAACTGGCAGCTATCAAAGCGCTCTGAGAAAAACACCCGCTGATGACAACACCGACTTACACATGGGCAAGACTGCAGGAATTGTCTGGCCCGGATGTCCACCAAATCTTACGGGCGCGCGAGTCGGTGTTTATTGTTGAACAGAACTGTCCCTATCAGGACGCCGACGACTGCGATACCCATGCATGGCATATGGTCGGGCGCGTCGATGGCAAGCTCGCGTGTTATATACGTGTGCTAGATCCCGGTCATAAGTACACTGAGCCTTCAATCGGTCGTGTACTGACAACCGCTGAATTCCGTGGTTTGCGTCTTGGGCGCCCGATGATGCTGGAAGCTATCCGGCAAACCAACCTGTTATTTCCCGGTCTTAACATAAAAATTGGTGCCCAAGCTTATCTGCGTGCTTTTTATGTCTCACTTGGTTTTGAACAAATCAGTGACGAATATATGGAAGATGGCATCCCTCACATCCTCATGCTTTGGCGCTATCCTGCCGATACCAAGTCTGAAGCCAGTCAGATATGAATCCCGAGTGCAGTAGCAAAGCCTGCGCATAAGGGCATACACTGCAGGCTACTTGCCAGTTTTATTGTAAATAGACATCAGGAGTCAGGGCTCGCATGGTCAACCTGCGACGTGCTCATTTATTATATCTGGTAGCGGTGCTGTTCAGCGTGCTACTGGCGCTGATGCCTGCACGCAGCATTCTGGCACAGAACAACAGCGGGAATAGCGCTGATATCAATACCCCCATTGATGTTGCTATTGCCGGCCCTATGGTCGGTACGAGTTTTGCCGTCGGCATACAATTCAGAACGGGCGTGCACGCCGCCATACAACATCTGACTGAAGGAACGCTGCTCGGGCGCCCCATCAGAATCACAGAATACAATGATGCTTGCAGTCGCGAGATTGCAGAAAAACTCGCTCTGGACCTTGTGCAATCCCCTCCCGCTGTTGTAATCGGACATTCATGTTCCGCAACTACGCTGGTAACAGCGCCGATATATACTGAACATGGCGTCGTGCAAATCTCCCCTGCATCTACCGCGCCTGCCATTACAGAGATGGGGATAAGCACCTTGTTTCGCATGATCGGGCGGGATGATATTCAGGGCAGACTGGTCGCAGACCGCATCATGACCAGGCACGCAGGCCAGAAAATTGGCCTTTTCAGATTTGCAACTGAGTACTCTGTAAGCCTCCATCAAGCTGTTACTGAAGAATTGGCCCGGCACGGTATTGACCCCACGCTTATTGTGGACAGCACCGCCTCCGCAACATCCTACCTGGATGAAATCATGCAGCTCATGGAAGCCGACATTGGAGTATTGTTTATTGTGGGCGGCGGTCTGGACAGTGGCGTCATAGCCCGTCAATCAAAACAGATCGGCGCGACATACTCCATCATTGCCAGCGACACTCTGGTATCCACTGTATTTAGCGACACCGCCGGAGAGGCCGGTGATGGCATACCATTCATGTTCCCTTCCGATGCCGCCAGCCTGCACGAAACTGACAGAACCCGGGCAGCACTGGCAGCCATCCGCGCCATGGGTGTTGAACCGCATGGCTTCACCTTGCTGTCGTATGCTGCGGCTGAGGTCTGGCTTGAGGGCGTTAATCGCGCAGGCTCTACTGAGGCGGAGGCCGTTGCTGCCGCTATCCGCCAGGCGCCAATGCTGACCGTTCTCGGCACAATTTCCTTTGATGGAAAAGGAGACATCCAGACTGACTACCCAGCCTACTCCTGGTTCACCTGGAGAGAGGGGCAGCGTGTCCCGGTTGATTGAGCATGACAAGATTGCCGATGAGGCGATTGATACTGACGTGATTAAATCAACGCCCGGACAGCCCGGCTCATCATCACGCCTGCTGAGACCGGGGATACGCGCCAGTTTTATAATTGGCATTACCGTGATGGTTCTGCTGATGTTGATAGTCACCGCTACCGCGATTTTCACTTCTGCAAGCACGACCCGAGGCGTCAATGGCATTGTGCAGGAACAGTTGCCGGCCACACTTTCCAGCATGCGCCTTGCTCGCGCAGGTGATGCGTTGGCTGCCAGCGGGGACTATCTGATTGCAGTCCGCTCCACTCAGGAGCGTAGTAATGCACTCGCCCGATTAGATCAGGCGCAGCAAGCGATGAACCAGATGCTTGCTGAACTGACAGGCACTGTTGGTCCGGAAAACACTTCGCAAATTGCCCGGCTCAGCGGTGAAATCAATCACAACCTGAGCAATTTGAGTGTCATGGTTGACGACCGACTTGCACTGATAGAAGCACAACGAGCGCAGCGCGGTGAACTCCAGTCATTGCTGCAGGCATTGCAACAACTGGCAACCTATCGCGTCAGAATTGTTGAAAGCGACAGCGCGGTAATGAGTGCATTGGCTCAGCGGCCAACAGTCCCGCTGGAACAAATTGGTGAAATTGCTGCAAGAACAGCCCCGCTGATTCCGCTGGCAAGATTTTATGCCCAGGTTGAATCAATTGGCAGCCGCATTCTGGTCGCAGCACAGGACCCGTCTCTGACTGCTCTGTCACTTTCGGAAGAATTGATCAGCACGCTGCTGACCAATGCACTGGCCACTCTGTCGCGTCTACCGCCTGAGGTCGCTGACGAGTTTGACGAGTTATACAACCGGCTGAAAATGCTGGCTCAGTCAGACAGCGGCCTGCCTCAACTCAGACGCCGCGAACTCGGTCTGCTTGCCCAGGGAGACATCTGGAATGCCCAGAACCAACAAATCCTCGCGCAACTGGATAACCTGACCAGTGATCTTGTCGACCATGAACTGGCAGCGATTTATGATGCTTCGGCCTCGGTATCGAGCGTGAATCTGACCACATTCTGGTTATTGCTTTCTGTGGCGATTACCGGCGTAATCAGTCTGGCTATGTTCTTCTATTTTCATATCCTCAAGGATTTGCTGGCACGACTGACTTTTCTGAGTCAATCCATGCAAGACATAGCTGCCGGACAATACAACGTGGCTTTGCCGCCATCAGGTGCAGACGAGTTAGGGCGCCTGGGCGCAGCTGTTCAGCAATTTCATGAAGTCGCCATCAGCGCAGCTTTGCGTGAAGAAAAACTGCAAACCCTGAACCGGCAACTGGCCGAGTTGTCTATCTCGGATTCGCTGACCGGACTGGCAAACCGCAGGCATTTTGATGAAGTGCTGGCAGAAGAATGGAACCGTTCCACACGGCACGCTCATTCGATGGCCATATTGATGATTGACGCTGACCATTTCAAAGCGTTTAACGACCTTTATGGTCATCAGGCCGGTGATGATTGCCTGCAAAGTATCGCTGCAGTTATCAAGGCGCGTGTCAATCGACCCGGCGATCTCGCCGCCCGCTACGGTGGCGAGGAATTTAGTGTTGTATTGTCTGAATGTGACCGCGATGGCGCCCTTGCTGTGGCAAACACGATTCATCAGGCTATTGAAACACTAAACCTGCAGCATAAAAACTCTGTGTATGGGCATATCACCGTCAGCATTGGCGTTGCATCAACAATTCCTGCGCCGACCCAGTCTGCAGCCGAACTGCTTAAACAGGCAGACCTGGCGCTATACGAGGCCAAGGCGGCCGGGCGCAACCGGGTCACGTTACGGCAAGTGGATATCTGACGACAAAAACAATTGCGCCAATCTGGTTTGCAATGACGAGAAGTCCCCAAACCGCTCCAGTTTGGTATTGATTGTCAGCGCCACAGCCAGCGATTGGTGCCCGGCACTGGAAGGATAGACCGCCAGCCAAGCCATTGCGCCTTTAGATACACCACCATGATGAGCATAAGCTGCCGCTTCATTCCAGCGCCATGTCAGGGCATAGGATTGTTCATTGATCTCACCGCTACTCAGGCGCTGAGGTTGCCAGAACTGCGCGCGGGTTTCGGCGCTGATAAACTCAGTATCCAGCCAGGCTGAACCAAGGCGTACAAGATCCTCCGGCCGGGACATAAATCCGCCGCCCGGCAGTTTGTTGCTCAGATCAACAAATCGCCAGGGTTTGGCATGATTGTCCCTCAACTGGTAAAACTGAGCGCTGTCAGCCGTCACCTTGTCCGGCACGGGCGATTGCAACGCCAATGGCATCAGCACCTGCTCATCCATCAATTGCGTGAACGGTTTACCGGCCACCTCCTGCAGCACACTGGCAATCAGCAACGCTCCAAATGACGAATACTCGAAATCACTTCCGGGGGTAAATCGTTGCGGGCTGCCATCAAACAGAGCCAAACCTTGCCGCACATCAGTATGTGCACGGCGCAGGGCTATGGATTGATACAAACCCAGGATATCCTCATTGGTGCCATACTCTGGCAAGCCCGCCGTGTGCGAAGCCAATTGTCTGAGCGTCAGCGCATGCCAGCCGGGGTTCGGCAGGTCGTCAATATAGTTACCAATGGGCTCATCCAGTGATACTAAACCTACGCCCACCATGCGAGCCAATAAAGTACCGGTTACTGGTTTGGAGGTTGAACCTATACGGTACAGCGTACTACTGGTAGCGGGCACGGAAGCCCCGATATCTGCCCAACCAACAGCACCGCTCCAGACCAGTGTGCCATCAATAGCAATGGCTGCAGACAGCGATGGCACTCGCAAAGCCGCCTGATAATCAAGCAGCAGCTGACATGCTTCATCGGCAATGTGCCGGACAGATGGATCTGTTACCCCAGAGTGACAGGTTTTCGCCTCTGGCACGGTTTGCCAACCCCAAGGCGCCCGCAATCCGGCTTTATCTTCAGCAAAATAACCATAAACAGGCCATACCAGATAAAGTACAGCAACCAGCACGGGTAAAAAAAACATAAACATTAACTCCTGAACCACCCATAAAAGAAGTTAAAGTTTGCTGGCTGCGACACCGTGAAGTCTTGCCGATTTCAAAAAACTAGCGCCGATTCTGAACGCCGCGGCGATAATCTCCGGGAGCCTGTCCGGTATGAGCCTTGAACGCTCTGTTAAACGGACCGATAGAGTCATATCCCAGCGACAGTGCGATCGTTAGAACGGGAGTGTTGACCAGAGCCGGATCTGCAAGTTGCTCGCATGCATCACGCAAGCGGAGTTCATTCAGAAAACTGTTAAAGTTGCGATGTCCCAATGCATGATTGATAAGTCGCCGAAGCTTGTGTTCCGGGCATTCTAACTGCCTTGCCAATTCACCAATGGTGAGGGCATTTTGCTGATAGCGTTTATCAGCGATAAATGTGTCCAGGGCCTGCTTTAAATTCAGATAAGCTGGATCAAGTCGGGGCAGATCCTCTGATCCGGCAGCCACAGATTCCGTGGCAGCTGTCTCCAGGCGCTCTTTCGATGAAGCAGTCAATGGCTGATACCGCAAAGTGAACAGCCAGAACACGGTACCAACAGTGACTGACAACATCACCACTGAATTTACCAACCCAAACCAGACTGCATTGCGAAAACGGTCATCAACAAGCTCGAAAATGACCAACACTGTGCTGTACAGGCCAACTACAAGAACGACCATTATCCGGGCGCGTCGGCGGTTGTCGAGCAGATCATCCGCAAAGCCCCGAAGCGCCACATAGACCGTGTGCAATATCAATACCAGACCCAGGACATGTATCATATCGTGAACGGGACTGACCCCTGCCTGCACTCCCAGTACATACAGAAAAACCATAGAAAGAAGCACCAAGAGTGCTTTCAGCACACGTGGCCAGTTTTCCGGGCGAAAATCGTCATCAAATACGTATCGGATCAGAAGCCAAAACAAGATTGCGAACGCGTCTGTCAGTACCAGCAGAAGATTACGGAGCAAGCCATATTGCTGGTCCGGGATTGGCGCAGTCAGCATCACAAGCGCTGCGGCAATGATACCGCAAGCCATAAGAAGGTGTTTTACCCGGCTGGATGGCTCGCGGAGCAACAAGGTTCCTAACAAGAGCACTTGACCCAGAATCATCGCACGAAGCATCAGATCGAATACGGCAAGCGTTGGCAGCGGAGTCAGATCCAGTTCCATTTAACAGTTATCGCCGGGAGGGTTAGCGCAGTGAGCATGATCGTCTGATTCTTGCACGATTCTCAATACAAGATCAAAAAGTTACCATCCGGCTTCACCATTACTGCAACAAAACTACGGTCCGGGATTTCCAGCTCTTCCAACTCAGGTAGAGGCACCCGATTACCTTCGATATCGAACAGGGCACGACGCAGAAACCCGCCGCTGAAAAAACCACCGCCTTCGCCCCAGGAAATCAACTTGTAACCGGCACCATTAAAGGCCATCGCGGGGTGTTTTTCGCGTGCAGCAGCAGGTTCTGCAGATACCAGTTCAGGCATGGAGTTGTCAGACATATTCAACTTTACTACCTGGCTTTGGCTCTCATACGCCAGCCAATGATCGCCTTCTTCGTCGCGGACGATATCATTAGTGCTGACAGGACAGGACGATAACTCCCATTCACTCAGCGCGTGCACTGGCTGATAAGACGTTTGTATATCACTGTGGGCATTTCTGGTCACAACAAGCCGCTGCATGTGTCGTCCGGTATTGTTGATCGCAGAGCGGTACGCCACAATCAGCTCTCCCTGCTGATTAAACTCGGCTGCCAGTCCGCAGCAGGCGCAAGCACCCAGGGCCGCGTCGGCGATCATCACCTCTTCACCAAAGGTGCTGCCATAATCCTGCGACTCCAGCATAAATACCGAGCGCTGGTCTTCCCGGCTCACATCACCCGCCCCCCACACAATTGCGATGCGATTGCTGTAGCTTGAAATTTCAGCTGCGGCGTCAATGCCCTCCATGTTTTGTTCAACGATCGGACGTGGGGACTCAAAAGAAGATTTTTCTATGTTAGAGCGCGTGTAGACAAACTGTGACGGCCTGTCGACGAACCACAGAACATGCACCCTGCTTTCGCCGTCGATAGCGAGGTTGGCGCGATAGATTGGATCCTTGTAATTAAATGGCTCCTCGGAGACTTTCATCTCGGGTTTCCAGGATCCGGCGAGGTTGTCGTAACGCGTGTAATACAGGTTACCCAGATATAGTCCGTTGTCAGGAAATTCCGGGCGGAAATATAGCAGGTGAGTGTCACCCCACTCATCGAACATGATCCGCGGATGGATACCGTCGTTCGGGACTCGCTGTAAATCAACAGAGGGTGGAGCAGACGGATCCGAGCATGCCGCCAGCAGTACCAGAACCAGACCGGCAAGTGCTGTACTAAAAGTTTTGTTCACGTCTTAAGTCCTCGTACCAATATCATCGTTTTTGTCCGGCAGAGGGCGTAAACAATGCAAACGTGAAGATGCGGGAGCGCCTCAGAGGCACTCCCGCAGTATCGCTGTTCCCGTTCAGGGCACGATATGGGTGATTTTGGTACCTTCAACACTAACACCAGCCATCAAACCCTGCTGATTGAAGATAAATGCGTAAGCATCGTCCTGAATGGAGGTCGAAGAAATGTTCGCCGCCGCTCCTTCATTCATCACCACCACAGTTGGTCCTACACCCACTTCCCAGCCTTTGGAGTCCTGAAGATAGGTCAGGGCGGCGTCGGTCATCAGAAACACGGCATAGCCGTATGATTGCGCACCAGCCTGCAAACCCCATGAACCGGTAAACGAGTTGTAGTACTGGGGCGCCATACCATCCTGCAGGAGAACGCCTTCACCGTAGGCGCCACCAAAAACCAGGCCCGCTTTAACAATGTTAGGGAAAACCAGTACCGCTTTGGCGCGATCACCAAAGTCAGCCGCGACTTGGTTAGTACTATAGAGCTGAGCCAATGCCTCTTGCGCATCGCGGTGCAGTTCTGCGGCAGTTTCTGCCTGAGCGCTCATCAGCATGCCTGACAGCAATACACCGGCGGCCAGTTGAAATACAGATTTACGTTGCTGGTTAGTCATATTTTGCATCCTCGTTTGTTCAGGGTATTCCCTGAGAGAAGTATGGTTGACGAAACAGGACAATCCGGTCTGTACGCAAACTCACACTTCTGTCAAAAAACGTTTGCTTCATTAGACTTAACGCGAGAAACGAAAAAATATTCCCTCGAGCTTCAGCAGTATCTCTTCTCACCACGGAACCGGCAAACTTATCGTGCGAACCACGCTTTTTGCCACCGGTACTGGCATCGACAAATTTTAACGTCAAAGACATTTTACCAGGCATTCCAAAGAATTTTTGCCAAACCCAGATTGTCACGACTAACGGAAGAACATAGTTCGGTATCACGTCTTGCTTGCAGCGGCAACGATATCCCTACGCATGGAAAGACGTTGTTTTGGGTTTAAGGGCAGAGTACGCTAAGGGAGGTTGGCAAGTCAGCGCGGAGCAACAGCTTCAGGCGTGCCGCCATTAATTACATATTTTTTACATCAGGAGAATGATGCCAATGGACATTCAGGTGAGCGGTATTCTGGGTTTGCTTTGGTTAATAGTAGTTATCTGGGCCATTATTCAGGTCGCCCAGAGTTCGGCCAGCGGGATGGCAAAATTGTTATGGATAATACTGATGCTGTTCCTGCCCGTGGCAGGTGTGATCATATGGTATTTAATGGGTCCGAAAGCCAGATAGGCAGACGGAGTTCATTCCTGGATTCGATTGTTTGAAGGCGCCGGGCGCGGAGACAATGGCACGTGCCGCGCAACACTGACAAACAGTGCGCCTGCAACGGCCCCACCCAGAGCCATCAGCAGCAGACAAAACAAATCCCTGGTTGCGCCAACCAGCAGAGCTACTGGCGACAGATAATTCACCACTGAATTTCCGATAAACACTGCAACAGCACCTGCCGCGGCGAACCACAGCACCGTTTGTCCGGGCAGGCGGCGGCTTATGAACCACGCCACAACGAAGGCGACCAGGAACGAAGGCAGCACAACGTAGGCAGCATAAGTGGGACTGAACCCACTGAAAACATCTGCCAGAGTAGTCGTAATTCTGACACCCGGCGTTATGTCTGCACCAATGCCCGCCAGCGCATTCAGATTGAACTGCGACTGCACGACAGACCCCCAAATGGTCGCGACCACAAGGGCTGTGATAAAGGCTAACAAAAGACGTGGAATTGTGGCCTGATGCATTATTGACTCCCTGTACCTTCAGCGACCGATTCGATTCCTGCGGTTATATCCATTTCAGAAAGGGGAATTACACGCAGCAATTGACCCTCAGGTTCATCTGTTAACAGATAGAGCGCGCCATCCGGGCCACTGCGCACATCACGAATGCGCTGGTTCAATTCGGTGAACAGAATTTCCTGCTCACCGGGCACACCCGAAGCATCCAGCGGGACACGCCGCACACTCTCTTCGGCCAGAGCAGCAACAAACAGGCTGCCCTGCCATTGAGGAAAGCGGCTGCTCTGGTAGAGCGTCATGCCCGCGGGCGCAATTGATGGCGTCCAGTGCAAGACTGGTTGTTCCATTCCCGCGTATTGCGTAAATGGCGTAATGGCTGCGCGACTGTAGTCGCGCCCATAACTGATGATCGGCCAGCCGTAATTGGCGCCGGGAACAATTCTGTTCAACTCATCGCCACCGCGCGGGCCATGCTCATGGGCGTACAAGGTGTCCCCACTGGGCACTAGTGCCTGCACATGCCTGTGCCCATAGCTATAGATTTCGGGACGTACGTCGGAGCGCCCCACAAACGGATTGTCCGGCGGAACCGTCCCGTCGCGGTTAATACGAATAATTTTTGCGTGATGGGTGTCGAGTCTTTGTGCATCCTCGCGGAAATAGAATCCATCTCCGGTTCCCACTACCAGCGTGCCATCATCCAGCCAGGCCATGCGACCTCCGGAATGCGCATCACCCGATTTTGCCGGAAGAGCAGTAAAGACAGGTGTCAGGTCAACCAATTGCTGCCCGTCAAATCGTGCGTGTGCTATACGAAGACTATTGGCATCCATGTCTCCATGAGCATAAGACAAATAGATAGTCTGACTGCTGGCAAAGTCCTGAGCCAGGAGAACATCAAACAGGCCGGCCTGCCCTGATACAAAGATCTCAGGCAGCCCGCTGATTGGTGCCGGCACAAGCCCGCTTTCGTCTATCAGACGCAAACGCCCCGGGCGCTCGGTAACCAACATGCGCTCATCAGGAAGAAAAGCGACACTCCACGGATGCTCGAGTGCGTCAGTGATAGTGTCGATATGGTATTCGTGTGCCGGGCGGTGTGCCGGCTGCGCAAACACAACAGTTACCCAAACTGAAAGCAGAGCTGATACTGTTAGCTTGTTCATCCGTGTTTCCCTCCTGCCATTGAGCTTTCTCCCTTGAACACCGGGAGATTTCGTTTAATTGTTTCAGTCTTTGCTCAAGCATGATTTATCTGCAATCACTTGTATGTTCGCAACCGATCATAGTGATCGCGATAGCAAACGCTCTATCCTGGAATTGGGAGTCATAAGCGGTGTTATGATCAATAGATGGCGCACATTGGACTCTTACAAGAATTCGCGATAATTTTAACAATGAAGCGGTGGAGGAATGATTTGAAAAAAACAATGCGATACTGGTGGCACATCGTGCGCGACTCCGGAAAACTCTGGGTTGAGTGCAATGCATTCAACCATGCGGGGTCACTGGCTTTCTACACACTTTTTTCCCTGGCTCCAACTGTCATTATTGCGGTGGCTGTACTTGGCCTTGCGTTGGGCGAAGAAGCCGCTCAAGGTCAGATTGTCACCCAGTTTCAGGATGTCATGGGTACCGAAGCAGCTTCTGTGGTAGAGGAAGCAATCTCAAATTCCCGCATAGAAAACAGCGGAGTCTTTCCTCTTGTTGCCGGGGTCGTTGCACTAATGGTGGGTGCAACAACGGTGTTCGCGCAAATGCAATATTCTCTCAACTATCTGTGGGGAGTGCGGCCAAAACCCAGCCGCAACAGCATCCTGCTATTTATCCGAAAGCGTTTTTTCTCGCTAATGGTGGTGATCGCGATAGGTTTCATTCTGCTGGTTTCTCTGGTGTTGGGAGTCGCTCTGCGGGCGAGTCTGGAGTTCAGCTCCCGCTTTTTGCCTGCCGTGGACATGCTCATCAACGGTGCGGAACTGCTGGTTTCTTTTATGGTGGTTACCCTGCTATTTGCAACGATTTTTAAAGTCCTGCCTGATGTGGTGCTAAAGTGGCGCCAAGTGCTTTTGGGAGGCTTGGTGACAGCACTGTTATTTACACTCGGGCGCTACGCCATTGCTGCATACCTCGCGTATACAGCGCCAGCGTCTGCATTCGGGGCGGCAGGGGCTGTCGTGTTAATTCTGATGTGGGTGTACTACTCGTCTCTGATTCTCATGTTTGGAGCGGCATTCACAAAGGTTCACATGCAAGCGCAGGGCGCCCCTGTACATCCCAGAAACACAGCGGTGTTAGTGGAGAGCAAATTACTGGTATAGCTGACCACTCCGCCGGCGCTCATGGAATTTCTTACCACACAGTTATATTCAGGAGTTGTGAGATATGGGTATTGGAACCATTATTTTGATTGTCCTCATTCTTATTCTCGTAGGAGCCGTGCCTGCCTGGCCACACAGCAGGAATTGGGGTTATGCGCCAAGCGGTGTCATAGGCGTAATTCTTCTGATACTGCTTATTATGATATTGACAGGAAGGATGTAGCCAGGAAGCACTATACGGGCTTTACCCTATTCCCCGGCGGTCCGGATATTGGCATAGTTCTGCTGAATATCAGTCGAACAGTCAGACCATGAAAGAGGTTTTGTTTAATGGCACTTCTTGGCGGGAGTCTGGGATACAACATTTTGAAAGCTTACGCTGGCAATGGCACGAAAGTAGGCCTTTCCGAGGCTACCTCCTATGCGGGAAAAAGCAAGCTCGAGATTCTTTTAGGCAAGGATTTCCTGACAGATGTCAAAGGATCGGTTGTTATTGATTTCGGTTGTGGAAACGGAGAGCAGGCCGTGGAAATGGCGAAACATGGCGCCGCCAAAGTGATAGGCGTGGATATTGTAGATAGATATCTGGAGATGGGTCGCCAGACAGCGAAGAACCAGGGCGTGTCAGATATTTGTGAATTTGTTAGAAATCCATCAGAAAAAGCTGACTACATTATCGCTCTGGATTCATTTGAGCATTTTGAGAACCCTGAATCCATTCTGGAAACCATGCATAGCATGTTGAAACCCTGTGGAGCGGTGATAGCATCCTTCGGACCCACCTGGTTCCACCCGTATGGCGGACATCTTTTTTCAGTATTTCCCTGGGCTCACCTGGTGTTTACCGAAAGTGTATTAATCAGATGGCGCTCGGGTTTCAAGTCTGATGGAGCAACGAAATTCAATGAGGTGGAAGGTGGTCTGAATCAGATGACTATCCGGCGTTTTAAAAAGATAGTTGAGCGTAGTGGATTTTTTATCGAGGAACTCGAACCGGTTCCGATCAAAAAGCTGAAATGGCTGGCAAATCCCCTCACGCAGGAATTCACTACCTCAATAGTCAGATGTAAATTGTTGCCCAGATGATTGCCTGATCCAATTCAGAGGGCCAACTGTCCATCTCCATCTGGTCGATACACGCGTAACTTCCTGGCCAACACTTTCAGTCGCACAGCCAGTTTGCGGATTCTGTGTTGATGCTCATGATTACCGGCCACTTCATAGAGCAACGAATTAAGCTCCCTGGCACAAGCATCCAATTCGTTTTTTTGTTGCGGGCACTTGCCACTCAATCTTTCAAAATAGGTTTTGAAAGCCTCCCCGGGTGCGCGCGCCATGTCGGTATTCTCCAGCAGTGAGGAGAATTTCAGGCAAAGCTCAATCAAGGGATCACCACGCGCCCGATTTCTGAAATACTGCACTCCGGCGATCGCACCCAGGATAGTCAACAAAAGAAACACCAGAATATAGGGCAGCCAACGCAACCCTTCTTCGCCTAACAGATCGGTTAATAGTTCAAGCTGAGTCGTTTCGTCATAACTGACAACCCAGCGGTACCAGGAATACTCGATCCAGTCCAAGCGCAACCGCAGCGCATTCAGCAAAGCATTGTCACGCAATGCCATCAAAGCAAAGGCTGTGTCCTGCGGGTTTTCGCTGGTTTGGCGTAACAACATGTCGGCACCATCGTTAATACGCTCAGGCGCTACAGCTGCTGTAGGATCAGCCAGTTGCCAACCCTCACCTTCGTACCAGACCTCCACCCAGGCATGAGCGTTGTATTGATAGACAATCAGGTAGTCATCAAAACGATTGTATTCTGCGCCCTGGTAACCGACGACCACGCGCGCAGGTATACCGGCTGCCCTGAGCAGAAACACCGTGGATCCCGCATAATGCTCACAAAAACCCTGGCGTTGATCAAACAAAAACGCATCGATCCCATTGTCCTGCATAATTGGCGGATACAGCGTATAAAAATACTCCTGCTCGCTGAATCTCGACAGGATTGCGTTGGTTAACGCTCTGTCTTCCGGGAATTGTTCACGCAACTGCAGTGCAAGTTCACGGGCACGCGGATTACCATCACCAGGCAGTTGTGTTGCACGAAGTCGTGCCCGACTGCCAAGTTCAGGGTCCGTAATTGCATCCAGATGCGATCGCACGTTGTAACGCAACCGTTGCGTCACGGGCCTGGAGCTAAGCAGACTGCTGTTGCTATCCAAAAACACACCCGGACTGATGACCTGCGCGACATTGATACCGTACAACCAGTTCTGCTGGGTTGGTTCCATGATCATGTTGTAATCAAGTACGCGAGACTGACCGGCAGCACCACGGAACTCACGATCAACACGCGGACGTACAAAAAAGTCGTTACGCGACCATGTCGTTCCATCGAATTCGTCCAGCACGACACCTCGCCAGTACAGTTCCGGCGGCAAGGGGTTACCTGAATTGAACTTGGCTCTGAAAGCTATGTCAGTTGAACGTGCCAGTGAACTGATGTCTCCCGGCGTCATTCTGTCCGTAACGCCGGTTGTGTTGCCATTGGCGGGTACAGACACTGACATCAGCGGTGCAATCCTGGGCACCATCACAAACAGAACCATCATCAATGGAATCGCCTGCAGCATCAAGGTGCTGGCCATTTTAAGATTGCGTGTTTGTACAGTTCTCACAGAGCCAGAAGATGACAGCCGATTCAGAGAAATCATCGAAGCCAGCACCAGCATAGACAGCACCAGATTATAGGCGCCTGCCAACATACTTTGGGAATAAATGAACCCGGTCATCAACAGCAAAAACGACAGGGTGTTGACGATATAAATATCCCGGCGATGCTGCATTTCCAGCAGTTTCAGCATGCAACCCGAGATCAACAAGGTCACTGTGGCATCCACATTGATGCCTGTATCACGGTATTGCCACATCGTGGTGGCTGCGACCAACAGCAAGGCCCCGGTTCTTGACCAGCGGCCGGGGTACTCAGCACGACCCGTGAATATCATCCAGCGCCATAACACGCAGATTATGCTCAGGCCAATCAACCAGACTGGCATACGCGTCAGATGTGGCAGCACCAACAAAACCATCAATAACAACATCCAGAACAGACCGGCTCTGGGAATTGCAGCAGCGGCTCCTACAGTCACTGGCCGGGCCGTCCTGTTTGCTGTTTGTTCAGTTACGACCACAGCGCCAGTGCCTCCAGCAAACTGTGTTTATGACGTTCGCCACGATCCGGAGCAAACATCAGGCCAGGCAATCGCAGACCAAAGTCTATTCCTTGCTCTGACATCTGCAGCACCAGATAACACAAACACGACAAACGTACTTCATCCGGCGCACCGGCAAACATACTCCAGTCAAGCATCACTTCGCGATCACAGGGGTCAGAGAATTGTTTGGTTTTCAGACCCTGTCCGCGTGCCAGCGACTTCCATGCAATCTGGCGCCGGGTATCACCTGGCTGGTAGTCGCGAAGCCCGTAAAAATCAGCATGCCCGGTGACTGATGAACTGTGTTCACCGTCGTCGGCCCGCGAATGTATGGATGGCAGTTCACACTGCTGTGGCTGTGGATAAACCAGGCATGACATATTGAGATCGGGACGCGCCCATGCCTGCCACAACCCAAGCGGGAACACAGTCTGAATCATCAGACGTGGCGCTTTCATACGACCCCGCTGCACTGCAGGCACTGGTAAAAATACTTCCACAACGGTGTTTTCGACCAGGCTGAAGCACTCAAAAACTGCTTTCCCTGCTCCGATGCTGACGCCGTCGCGCGCGCGTTTGTCAGTGCGCTGCACTCGCACTTTGAAGATGGCATTATCACCGGCAAAACACGGCTCAGCATCAAACCCATTCAGGGTCAGCCCCTGAAGATTCGAAAACGTATGTAAAACAGTCAACAGAAATACGCTTATCATCAGAAACGACAAAGCAAATGCGAGACTGAGTTCGTAGTTGGCGGCGCCAATAAAAACCGCAAGCGCGGTCGCAATAAACAACATACCTTGACCAACAGGCAGGATGTAGATATTGCGGCGACCCAACTTAACGGAGTGGCTTGCTGGCACCCTTCTGGATAACCAGTCCAGATGCCAGCGTTCAAAACGCCATTTTATGTGGTCGCGAAAACGTCGACGGTATTGAGTATCCACTGGCTTGATGTTTCACCTGATTGGCGTGTGGCATTGTTGTGGGTCTGCAGACGATGTTCAGCGACAGAAGCAAAAATGGCTTGTACATCTTCCGGGATTACGTGGTCACGACCCGCCATCAATGCAAAAGTTTTGGCGGCCCTGATCAGAGCGATGCCGCCCCGCGGTGACAGCCCCGCACGAAAGCGGCCATCATCGCGAGTGCAGGCAATCAATCTTTGAACATAGTCCAGCAAGTAAGCACTGCATTTGATCTGATTGGCTTGCTCCCGCCACGTCGCCAGTTGCTCGACATCAAAGCATTGACGCAGGCTGGTCAGCGAGCTGCGCTGTTCTGCGCGCTCTAACAGGATGCGCTCAGCCGCCGGGTCGGGATAACCCAGCGTCAGCCGCATCAAAAAACGATCTGACTGTGATTCAGGCAAGGGATAGGTGCCGGCAAGACTGACAGGGTTCTGGGTGGCAATCACAAAAAAGGGTGAAGGCAGGCTGCGTGTTTGCCCTTCTATCGTGACCTGCGCTTCCTCCATGGCCTCCAGCAAAGCACTCTGAGTCTTGGGAGTGGCACGGTTGATCTCATCTGCCAACAACAGCTGGCAGAAGACAGGGCCTTCGTGAAAAACAAAACTACCTGTGGCTGTTTCATAGACGGACACCCCCAGTATGTCCGCAGGAAGCAGATCGCTGGTGAACTGCACGCGCCGGAAGTCCAGACCAAACACCTTGGCCAGGGACTGCGCCAAAGTGGTTTTACCCATGCCAGGAAGGTCCTCTATCAACAGATGACCACCTGACAACAGGCAACACAGTGCCAGCCTGATCTGCTGATCTTTACCCAGAACTACCGAGCTGATTTCCGTTAGCGCCTGATCAATCTGTGCCTGCATCCGTTTTATCCCTGTTGCTCTTGGCTGTAAGGCACTGAGTGTATATCGACTGACGGGGGTGGGTACAATTACCAGACTCTTAAACTTTTGAAGTTTTCTCTTTACGTTGCTCTTTTCTTTTTATACTTTACGCTATAAAGTACTTTCATATTTCGACAGCCCGAGGAAACAGCTGTGCTTTATCCTGAAAAAACACCAGACCGCCCCGAAAATGCTGGCAGGCACCCTGTCAATCTGGCTGCTCGCGCCGAAGAGAATCTGCGTTTTATCCGCTCAACAATGGAGAACGCTGCCGTTTTCACCGGCATCTCCGGACTGGGTTTTGTGCTGACAGGCATCACAGCATTACTGGCAACATGGTTCGCCTCTGCTCAGCCGGACACAGGAGGATGGCTTTACGTGTGGATGGCCGAGCTTGTTCTGGCTACGGCCGTCGCGTCAGGTTTTACATGGCATAAAACGAAAACTCAGGGTCGTTCTTTGCGCCAGACCACCACTCGCAAGCTGGTGTCTGCGTTTGTACCCGCCATGGTGGTTGGAGGTTTGTTGACTCTGGTGCTCTCTCGCGAGCAATCAACTCATCTGCTGCCTGGTATCTGGCTGAGCCTGTACGGCGCGGCAGTAATTACCGCAGGGGCATGGTCTGTTCGAGTATTACCTGTAATGGGAGCGATGTTCATGGCACTTGGGGCCACCGCGTTGCTGACGCCTGTACCCACAGACTGGCTGATGGCTCTGGGTTTTGGCGGGCTGCATATTGTATTTGGAGTAATGATCTGGAGGCGTTATGGCGGTTAAAAAAACAAAGCAGGTAACCGAGTCCCCTGCCCCTGTTGTAAAACCAAAATCCGGACGAACGTCTGCTGCAGATTCATTGGACAACCTGATTCATGAGCGCGCCCGATTATCACTGATCAGCACTCTGGCCGCGCACAATAGCCTGAGTTTCAGCGAACTCAAAGAGCTGCTGCAGATGACAGACGGCAACCTCAGTGTGCAGGCGCGCAGACTGGAAGAAGCCGGTTACATCAGTTGCGAAAAAAGTTTCGTGGGGCGCACACCCCGCACTGAATATGCGTTAACCGATAGCGGGCGCGCAGCATTAAAGCGTTATGTCGCGCATATGGAAGCCTTGATCAAGAGCATGAAACAGGGGTAAACCGATGGACATCATTCAAGATAGTGAGCTGACACAATCAGCAACACGACTCCCTGAACCTGAGCAGACGCACACTGCGATGAATCTCTTGCTGTTGGGTGCCGGTAGCGGAGTGCTGCTGCACTGGCTGGTCTGGAGCAGAATCGGCGGCGGGCTGGGCATGTTGATGTGGACAGTGCTGAGCTGTGCTGCTGTGCTATGGTTGAACCGACATCAAAGCGTGAGCTGGCGACGAGAGCTGCTGTGCTGGACAATTGTCATGTGCAGCGCAGCCACGCTGGCTGTGCTGCGTGACGCCTTGGCGGTGCTGGCATTTATGTATCTGGTGATGGTGTTCTGCCTTGGCGTCGTCTTTTACCGCGCCCGTGGGCACTCTTTGGGCGAAGCCACCATTCCTTCTGTTGTGTTGACCGCACTACGCCTGCCTGCACGCATACTGTTAAGTCTTTTCCCTGCGCTCGACACTGTGATCAGATCCAGATGGCAAGGTGGTGGCCAGTTGGGTGGCGTGTTCCGCGGATTGTTATTGGCAACTCCTCTGCTGTTTGTATTTGTTTTGTTGTTCGCGTCGGCCGACGCAGTGTTCAGTCGGCAACTGGATCGTATTGGCCAATTTATGGGTGAGATGACGCCTTCAACGCCTTTGATCACTCTGCTGATGATAGTTGTAGCAACAGGTTTGCTCAGTTGCAGCCTGCTACAAAAGCCGGATGGCGACAGCGGCCGATCGGCGAATCAAAGGACAAGCCTGTGGCCGGGATTGAGTCTGACGCTGGGGCGCACCGAAACTGCAATTGTAATGGGTTCGCTGACACTGTTGTTTTTGACTTTTGTACTCTTGCAGGCCAGCTATCTTTTTGGTGGACGGGAGCTGATTGAAACTCGCAGTGGCCTGACACTGGCGGATTATGCCCGCCGCGGTTTTTTTGAGTTATTGACAGTGGCTGGATTGACGCTCGGCGTTTTGATGGCTATAGCGTCGACTCAATGCCACCAGCCTTTATTCCGCCGATCGGGCGCAGTCATGATTGCCTGTGTCATGGTCATGCTGCTGTCGGCATTAACGCGCTTGAATCTGTACATCGAGCAGTTTGGTTTGACACTGGCGCGGCTCATGGCACTGGCGTTAATGGCATGGCTGGCCGGTGGATTATTGTGGTTTGCGGCCACGGTGCTACGTGGAAGCGCCCGCGGTTTTCTGGCAGGGCTGGTCATTTCCGGCATGGCCTGCGGCCTGATTCTGGCGGCAATCAATCCATTGGCGCGGGTGGCTGAGGTTAACGTCAGCCACGCGCAGACCAGCGGCACGCCGCTGGACATTGAATATCTGGCACGGCTTGGGGCAGATGCTGTACCTGTTATTGTGCCCACACTGAGCTGTGCCCGCGCACTTTTCTATTTTGGCAGGTGGGCAGACCTGCAAGGCGGAGACCGGAGATTGCCGGTTCCCTCGGCAAAAATCGACTGGCGGGACTGGAATGCGTCGCGGATGGCTGCGCACCAGGCCGTGATCAATAAGCTTGAGAGTTGTGGACCCGCAGCAGACTTATAGATCTCCCACAACCGACAAACACAAGCTGCTATCATCCGTGTTGACGCTCAGGGATGACCAGACAACCATCAGGACCAACGCATGACATTAAAAGTTCTCCACACTTCTGACTGGCATCTCGGCCGCTCTTTATATGGCCAGAAACGCTACGAGGAATTTGATGCCCTGCTGGACTGGATGATTGCCACTTTGCGTGAGCAGCATATTGATGTACTGCTGATTGCAGGTGATGTATTTGACACCGGCACACCCAGCAACCGCGCCATGCAGCAGTATTACCGTTTTCTGACACGGGTCAGTGACACCGGTTGCAGCCATGTAGTCATCATTGGGGGCAATCACGACTCTCCGACCTTTCTGAATGCTCCACGTGAATTGCTACAAGTCCTCAATGTGCACGTGATCGGCGCCAAAGCCGACTGCATTACGGATGAAGTGCTTGTCCTGCGCGACAATGATGAAAAAACTCTGGCGATTGTGTGTGCCACACCCTACCTGCGCGATCGTGATATCCGCACAGCAGAGGCAGGTGAATCTATCGAAGACAAAGAACAAAAATTGCTGGAAGGTATTGGTAATCACTATGCCACTGTCACAGCTCTCGCCACAAAAATACATGAATCATTAACCGACGCAGAAC
The DNA here is from genome assembly GCA_030651695.1 of Pseudohongiella sp. GTDB lineage: Bacteria > Pseudomonadota > Gammaproteobacteria > Pseudomonadales > Pseudohongiellaceae > Pseudohongiella. The sequence continues at coordinate 76,293 of JAUSCD010000035.1, forward strand.
AAAAAACAGTACCCATCATTGCTATGGGGCATTTGTTTACCGCCGGCGGACGCACTGCCGATGGTGATGGCGTTCGCGAACTCTATGTTGGATCCCTGGCCCACGTTGGCGCCGGCATTTTTCCTGAGGCGCTGGACTACGTTGCACTCGGCCACCTGCATGTACCTCAGGCAGTTGGCAGCCATGACCACATCCGCTATTGCGGCTCGCCACTGCCTATGGGTTTTGGAGAGGCACTGCAACAAAAATCTGTTTGTGTGCTGACCTTTGCAACACGCGAACCAGAATTGGCTTTGGTCCCTATCCCGACTTTCCAGCGCCTGCGTCAATTGCGCGGCGACCTGGCAACTCTGCAATCAGAGCTGGAAACGCTGATGCAGGATTCAACAACAAGCTGGGTGGAGATCATTTATACCGGCGAAGAAATTATGCCCGACCTGCGTGAGAAACTGGAAGCAGTTACAACTGCAGGCCAAAACAACGCAACAGCTCCCGTCACCATTTTGCGCATCAAAAACCAACGCATCAGCGCTCAAACCCTGGTCAGCGACACTGCTGAGCAGACACTGGATGATCTCACACCACAGGATGTGTTTGAACGCTGTCTGAGCGCACACGATATTCCTTCTGAACAACGCCCTGCCCTGCAACATGCCTATCAGGAAATCCTGACGCAACTGCAGGAAGATGACACGAGGGCTGACTGATCCATGCGTATTCTTGGCATCCGTTTCAAAAACATCAATTCCCTGGCGGGTGAATGGCAGGTGGATTTTACATCGCCTGAGTTTACCGGCGATGGCATCTTTGCAATCACGGGCCCCACCGGCGCCGGCAAAACCACCCTGCTGGATGTAATCTGTCTGGCCTTGTATGGCCGCACTCCCCGTCTTGAGCGCGTGAATAAATCTGCCAATGATGTGATGACCCGTCAGACCGGTGAGTGTTTTGCCGAAGTCACTTTCTCCACGCCGGCTGGAAAATTCCGTTGTCATTGGTCGCAACACAAAGCACGCAAAAAAGCCGACGGTGAACTGCAAACACCAAAACACGAGATCAGCAACGCCGACTCCGGGCAGGTTATCGACAACCAGATCCGCACAGTGGCGCAAAGAATAGAACAAACCACCGGTATGGATTTTGAGCGCTTCACTCAGTCAATGATGTTGGCTCAAGGTGGATTTGCCGCATTTCTGAAAGCGACAGCAGACGAACGCGCGCCCATACTGGAACAAATCACCGGCACCAGTATTTACTCAGATATCTCCATCAAGGTGCATGAGCGTCATGCGCTCGAACGCAATCTGCTGCAAACTCTTCAGACCGAACTCAGTGGCCTGCAGCTGCTGACACCAGAACAGGAAGTAGCTCTGCAGACAGAGGAAGCCATCAAATCCGCTGAGCTGACTGAGCAGACTTCACTTTTACACACCTTGCGGCAGCAACGCGACTGGAAACAGCTGTGTCTGCAGCTGGAGCAAAAGCTCGATCTGCAGAACAAACAACGTGAACACTGGGTGCTGCAGAATCAGGCGTTTGCAGCGCAGCGTGAAAAACTCGAAAAAGCCAATCGCGCATTGGCATTGTCCGGCCAGCACAGCGCGCTGAATGCCTTACGACAAAACCAGCTTGAAGACGAACAGCGCCTGAAACGTATCACCAATGCTGAACCCGATTTGAGACATATACTTGCCACGCAGCGACAAAATCTTGAACAGGCGGCGGCATCCCGACAGCAAGCAGACGGCGAGTTGACCAGCATGCGACCCGTATTCAGACGGGTGCATGTGCTGGATAGCCAGTTGCATCAGCAACGCGCGCTGCTGAGTCAGGCAGACACTGAGTATGCAGCACTGCTTGCTGAGCAGGAGAAAGCTCAACAGCAAAACGACAGAATGCGGATAGCTCTTGAACAGCAAAAGACGTCGCTGAACAGATCTCTGCAGGCTGGCGAACACAGCTATGAAGCAATGCTGTTGCGACTTTCCGGCCATTGCGAAACAACACAACAGTGGGTACTGGAGAAACACGCCGACATTAACACGCTCACGCAAGGCAAACCCTTGTCTCACTGGCTGCAGCGCAGCGAGCAACTATCACAGGCTCTGACCCGCTGCGACGCTTTGTCGCGGGTGCTGGAAGAGTACAACTTGCTGAAGATAAAGCTGCAGACCCGCGAGCTGCAAATCCGCGATATAGATCTGGAAATAAAAAAACTGGGCGCCGAACAACAGCAATCGCGCGACCTGCTCGCAGCACGTGAAATCTCATTTGAAGCACTTCAGCAGCAGAAGACGCTATTACACACTATCAAGAACCTGGAATCTCATCGTGCTGCACTCAGTGCTGGCCAGCCCTGCCCGCTTTGCGGAGCTACCGACCACCCCTACGCCAGCCATGCTCCGGACGCTGATGTTGAAGCCCTCACCAATAATATTGTGACAGCAGAAAAACTGCTGATACAAAACCGTGATCAGCTGCAGAACATTGTTAACAATCTCCTGCAGCAGCAGGAAAGATGCAGCCATTTCCAAAATCAGTTTCAGGAAGAAAAAACCTCCTGTGCTGCTCTTGAGCAAAAGATTGCATCACAGCGTCATGAGCTGAAACTTGCCAGCGACATCACGCTGGATCAACATCGGGATGCGCTGAAACGTGAACTGGCAGGCATTAATCAAACGCTGGATGTGATCGAGTACGAACAGGACCAGCTGCGGCTGCTTGAGCTGGCAGCAGAGCAGGCACGGGACAAACTGAACGAAGTCAGACTGCTTATCTCATCGCTGACACACGCGCAGGAGTTACTGGAGTCCAGTGAACTGCAGCTACAGAAGTTGACAGGACAAACAAACACTGCGCGCGCAAATCGGGCTGCACAACAACAGCGACTTGATAGCCTTTCAACTGAGCGCCGACAACTTGTGGGTGACCAGGATCCCGACACACTGGAATCAGAGTTACTCAAGGCGCTGGCTTCCGCCGATGCTGTAGTGCAGACAGCCATACAGCAGAAACAAGTGGCTGAAAAGCAGCTGCACGACAACATCCAACAGGGCGAATCGCTGACTCTGCAACTCAGCGAACGCAAACAAAAGATCCTGGCGGAAGAGACCGCTTTTAACAGTCTGTTAACTCAAAAAGGTTTTAATCAGGAAACAGAATACCTGGCAGCCAGCCTGCCAGAGACTCAACGTCTGCACCTGCAACAGCAGGCCGATCAACTGCGTCAGCAAGGTACTGAGCTGAACGCGTTGATCAGGCAATCCACCTCAGAACTTGATGTGCTACTACAACAGGCGCTGAGCCCGCAATCTCTGGAAACACTTCAGCAAGCTCTGCAGGAACAAGAAACAAAAACAAACCTGCTGCAGGAAACACTGGGCGGACTGCGCCGCGATTTACGCAGCAATGAGCAGACACGCGAAAAACAAAAGTATCAGGCCGAAAAAATAGATTCACAGAAACGTGAACTCGAACGCTGGTCAACCCTGCACGAACTGATTGGTTCCGGGGACGGAAAAAAATTCCGCAACTTTGCGCAAGGACTCACTTTCGAGCTCATGATCAGTCACGCCAACCAACAGCTCAAAAAAATGTCGGATCGTTATCTGCTGCTGCGTGACCCGGACCAGCCCCTTGATCTGAACGTTGTGGACTTTTATCAGGCCGGCGAAATCCGCTCCACCAAGAACCTGTCCGGTGGCGAAAGCTTTATTGTCAGTCTGGCACTGGCCTTGGGCCTGTCACGTATGGCCAGCCGGAATGTGCGGGTGGATTCACTGTTTCTGGACGAAGGTTTTGGCACATTGGACGAGGATGCTCTCGACACCGCGCTGGAAACACTGGCCGGCCTTCAGCAAGAAGGCAAGCTGATCGGCGTAATTTCACATGTACCCGCGTTAAAAGAGCGTATCAGCACTCAAATCAAAGTGATGCCCGGCCCCGGTGGGCGCAGTACACTCAGCGGGCCCGGATGTCAGGCACTCTGACCAGCAAACCTGAGAAAGAATGTCATTCTGAGCGCGGCATCACAGGCAGATCAGTCGCTCCCGGGTCAATGCCAAGCTGCATCAGCAGCGTTGTAATCTGACCACGATGATGGGTCTGGTGGTTGAAGAAATGTGTGACAACCAGCCACATCGGAAGCACTTTCTCCTGCGCCGCAGTGACAGGCTTAAAACGAAGATCTTCAGCCAGTTCTTCTGCTGACAAACCTACCGCCCACTCAACAATACGCTGGTCCTGTTTAGCCCGCTCGGACCGTAATTCATTAAAGTCTGCATATAACTCTTCGCTGAGTGCTTTGGCGCTAAACGGATCCTGGACAAAACGTCCCATCCAGATTTTGTCTGCCAACAGAATATGATTCAAAGTGCCATGGACAGATTTAAAAAATGCACCCATGTCCTTTTTACGGGTCTCATCGTCCAGTGTTGCCACAACATCGTAGAGCCGCCTGTTCATCCATTTGTTATAACTCGCCATCGTGCTGGCAAAGTTTTTGTCCAGGGCCGCGCAGGTATTCATCTCCATCCCTCCCATGACTCATGATAAATTGGCAATCACTGAAACAGCGGATACATAGACCCCAGCAATAGCACTCCCATCGCCAGATTAAACACTCGCGCTTTCAGCGGATCCAGCAGAAATGCTCGTAAACTGGCACCAAACAGATTCCACATGCTGATAACCGGCATCCCCAGCACAACAAACAGCAAACCTATCATCAGGGTATTTGCCCACATGGTTTGAGGTTGCGTATAGGTAGCAATCGCTGTCAGCATCATCATCCAGGCTTTGGGATTCACCCACTGAAACATGGCGCCTTGCCAGAAACTCAGCGGCCTGGTCACCACAGGCTCATCTTCCGGCAACGATGGAACAACTGCGGGCGCTGCCGCAAACGCCGGTTTCACCAGCATCCAGGTCAGATACAGTAAAGCCATACCGCACAACACTTTCAACACCAGCTCCAATACAGGAAACCGGGTCAGTAGTTGCCCAAGCCCCAATGCAATCGCAATCAGCAGAATCTGACAACCGACGGTAATCCCCAGAATATGGGGTATAGAGCGACGAAAACCAAAATTGGCACCTGATGCCAACAACATCATATTGTTTGGTCCCGGGGTCCCGGTCATGACAACAACAAATCCCATCAGGGCTATCAACTGCTCCAGCGGCATGGCGCGCTTCTCCGAACATCAGCGGGCTATTCTTCAGTGATACATTCTGAATAGACAAGTGCAATCATTACAGATATAAATTATAAAAATTGAACCGGTACAGTTTTGTGTATAACCCATCTGTATCGCCTGAACTTACACACACTGTGCCGTCACAGATCCTGCCAGATGTTTTAGTCTGGCGGACCGCATTGGATACCGGAGTCCCTGGCATGCTGTACCAACAACTGGCAGACCGTCTGCAGAACCTGATTGGCGAGAATATCTACGAAGTGGGCACCCGTTTGCCCGGCGTGCGCCAACTCAGTCTGCAGCACGAAGTCAGTGTCTCTACCGCTGTTAACGCCTGTCGTGAACTGGAACAGCGCGGACTGCTGGAAGCCAGACCGCGCGCAGGTTACTTTGTACGCCTGCCACCCGCACAACGTGCTGCGCCCAGGCTCGGGAAAACCGGCGCCACACCCCGGGCGGTAACCGGCCAGCAACGTGTTCTGCGTTTACTGCAGGCGGTAAATGATCCGGACATCGTCAATCTTGGCGCAGCTGTGCCCGATGCTGATTTCCTGCCGGTTGCGGTAATGGAGCGGGCATTTCACCATGTGCTGCGCACCCAGCGCCGCCGTTGTATGGGTTACGAGTTCCCTCCCGGCGCACCTGAGCTACGTGCACAGATTGCGCGCAGGCTGGCTGGCCATCAATGCCAGGTCACACAGGACGAGGTACTGGTCACCAACAGTTGTCAGGAAGCCATGCACATCGCCTTGCAACTGCTTACCAAACCCGGCGACACCGTGGCTGTGGAGTCGCCAACCTATTACGGATTGCTGCAGGTGATTGAGTCACTGGGGCTTAAAGCACTGGAAATACCCACAGATCCGGTAGCCGGCATTTCACTGGATGCGCTGGATCTGGCGCTGGAACGTTGGCCGGTAGCCGCTCTGATTCTGGTCAGCAACTTCTCCAACCCCTTGGGTGTGTGTATGACCGATGAGCGCAAACAAGCGCTAATGCATTGTCTGAATAAACACAAAGTACCGCTGGTGGAAGACGATATTTATGGCGATCTGCCATTCAACGGGCGCCGCCCCTCTCCCATCAAGCGTTGGGATACAGAAGGGCTGGTTTACTACTGCTCGTCCTCGTCAAAAACCCTGTCAGCGGGTATGCGGGTAGGTTGGTTGGTGCCGGGCGCACAGTTTGAAAAAGCCAGACACCTGCAGTTTATTAACACGCTGTCGGTGAACACACCGTCGCAACTGGCACTGGCGCACTTTTTACAACATGGTCACTTTGAACGCAGTCTGCGCAATTCAGCCATGGAATATGCCAAAGCAGTGGCACGCATGAACGCCAGAGTTGCACAACTGTTCCCTCGCGAAACACGTGTCAGCCGACCCGCCGGGGGATTTGTATTGTGGCTGGAATTGCCGGGAGCACAGGACACGCTCAGCCTGATGGAAACAGCCCTGGATGCCGGCGTGAGTTTTGCACCCGGTGAAATGTTTTCAGCCGCCGGCAAATACAATAATTGCCTGCGGCTGAACTGCGCGGTGCGCTGGGATGCCCGGCTTGAGCGTGCACTGATCACGCTGGCCAAACTGGTTTAGACGGCGATTGGCGCCATCTCAAGTCCCAAGACGATAACGAAGCTTGATCACCAGTTTGCTATCCAGAGGCTCTTCCCAGACGTTGGTAAACTGGTCGCCAAAGTTGAGCAATGTGCGTCGCTGGTTTCCGGCCCGGGAATAGACCACAAACAGATCAGACAGCGGAGCAATTTCCCAACGATAACGAACCTGGAAGTTCATGTTGGAAATAGAGAAGCTGTCGGTTGGTCCGGGCGGTTTTGCACCCTCTACCAGATCACGGTTGCGAGTGGGCGCATCCTTGGGCAGGATAAAGAAACGGTCTTCTTCAGCCTTGATGCCTACCCACTGCAGACCCATGGTCAATTGCTGGCGTGCAGAAATAAAGTACTCCATCTTGAAGCTGGTTTCCCATTGATCAGTCTGGAACGTCGTGAAATCCTGACCGCCCTGGTGCAACAACCAACCATCACGATCCTGGTAGGTCAAGCCTCCGCTCATGCTGAAATTTGGCACGGGCCTCCATGTGATGCCCGCGTCATACCTCTCACTGTAACCCCCGGCAAACTCTGTTGAGCGACCGGCGCCGAAGTTGTAACTGACTGCGGCTGCAGCGTTGGTTGAATAACTGGCACTGAAATTGGTGCGCTCACGCGTGGCAAATGCACCATTGCCAAAACTGTTCAGGTCATCATAACGCTTGGGGAAATGCTGAAAGTTCAGATTCACACGATCCAGATTATTCAGCGTGATGGTGGTGCTCAAGACCGGAATCGCATTGTTGGTGCGGTCACCGTCAAGATTCTCCTCGTAACGCAGAAACGGGTTCACCCGGATATCGCGCACACGCGTCAGACCGGTTTTTACCCATTCAAAACGGTACCACGCCTCCCAGACGTTGTTGCGCTCCTGATAACCAAAGTCATTGATGTCTATGGTGTCGTCCAGATAGGTCAGATTCAGTGTGTGTTTGAATCCGACACGCGGGGTATAAATGATGTCCGTAAAAGCACCGTAACCCTGCCCTTTCTGATCTGAATCCGACGTCACAACCTGGCCGTCGAAATTCCACACGCCGCCCTGAGTCAGGTATTTGTAATCGACCGCATGCACCTGAGCGTCGGACTGGCTGTGAGCAACCAAGGTACCGATGTACCCGAGACCACGATAAGCCGCGCCGCCGCCCTGATCTTCATACAACAAACGGAAGGCCGTAAAGTCACGACCGCTCTGCTCATAACGATTGCCATCATTGCCACGGAAACGGGTGTCATCCTCACTGGCTGCCAGCACCCCATAGCGGAAACTGCCGGCTTGCCCGGTGGCCTTGACGGCGCCCAGCAAGTCAGCGTTCTGCAACCGCTCGCGGGCCGACAGGCCCACACCGGTTGGCAACTGCGGTGCACGCGGTCTGCCACCGATGCGGCGGGTGTTCAGAATGGTGAATCGTTTACCAGTGCTGCCGTTGGAGCGAGCAGAGGTGTTGAATACTTCCTGGCCTTCCTGGAAAAACAGCCTTTTTTCAGGGAAAAAGGTTTCGCTGGCGGTGAGGTTAACATCCACGTCGTCCGCCTCAGCAGATCCGAAGTCGGGGTTTAACGTAGCCGTCATCTGGAAATTGGAGGATGGACGCCAGAACAAATCGACACCCGTGCGGTGTGTCCAGGCGTTGTCGATTTCGTCATAGGTTGACGCCACTGACGGAAACAGGCTCCACTGCTGACGCGGGTTCACACCCTCAAGTTGCAACAAAGGGAAGTTGCTCAGGAAAATAGCGTCAGATTTGGCAATCGCTGGCCAGGCATAGTTCTGGTTCAGGTGCGCCACTACCCGCTCGGCGTAAAAGCCGATTTCGCGGGTACCTTCGCGGAACGGCATAGCCAGTTGACCCCAGGGGATGTAGTACTCAGCAGACCAACCTGTGGCTGTTTCTGCAGTCGCGCCGTACCAGGCACCGTCCCACTGACTGTTATATTGGCGCTCCGGCAAAATGGTGCCGTCCATCTGGTTGTCGCCCAAGGCCAGGCTCACCCAGTAACCAAACTGGCCCTCGCCTGAGGTATCCAGCGTGATAGACAGACGGTCACGGGTCAATTCGCGGTTGTCGCGGGCGCTGATGCGGCGCACCAGCGTTTCAGGCGGCTGATCCATCTCTGCGCTCATATAGATGCCGCGCGAGTTATAAAACACCCGCAGGCGGGTATCATAGGGCGCCGGCGCCAGAGTTTCAGGCTCAACAACACCCATGCCGCTGAACGTTGGCAACTGTGACCAGACTGCCTCATCGACACGTCCATCGATATCGATGACGACGTCGTCGGACATTGCCGTCAGTTGCAGCTTCAACTCGCGGCCGACGCGACCCTGATAGCTGCCGTCATTTAAATTGATGCCGGTGGTCATCGGCTGAGCCAATGCCCCCTGACTCATATAGACCGAAATCATTCCGGCAAGGGATAGGCGATACAAGGATTTCAAAACTGCATTCCTGTAGGTGATAGTAGTAGGTATTTTTGTTGGAACCGGAATCTGCCATCCACAGGGGCATTTGTCCATGCCTTTTACCTACCAAAACCCTGCCTTTTACCTCCAGACGCTTGTTTGTTACAAACTGTTGCTGAATAATCGGTTTCAGTCATCATTTGACACCTTGAGCTGAGGATAACAACAATGAAATCACTCTCTTTGAATCAACTGTCATTAGCCCGCACTGCGCTGGCGATGTGTATAACACTGGCAGCCTCATCCGCTGCTGCTCAGTACGAAGCCCCGCGACTGCCCAACGGTCAGCCAGACCTGCAAGGTATCTGGAGTAACAAAACCCTGACACCGCTGACCCGTGACCGTGCACTGGGCGATGCCCGTCAACTCACACCCGAACAGGTAGCCGCCAAAGAAGGCGCGCAGGCCGCGTTTGTAGAAGCAGAATATGCACCCAGTGACCCCAACCGAGAGCCCGGCGCCGGCGCCCAGGCTGGTAACGATGGCAATACCGAGGATGGCTACAACGAATTCTGGAAAGAGGAAGGCGATCGTATACAGATGATCAATGGTGAGTACCGCTCATCCATCATCATTGAGCCGGCGAATGGCCAGATTCCGTTTATGCCTGACAGAAGTCTGCGCCGCCGCTTGCCTGAAGGCATGTCTGCCAACGACGGCCCTGAAGGCCGGCCACTTGCCGAGCGCTGCCTGCTGTCCTTTGGAAACCACTCAGGGCCGCCCATGCTGCCGGTGATGTACAACAACAACTACCAGATAGTGCAAAACGATGATTATTTCATGATCATGGCGGAAATGAATCATGACGCACGCATTATCAAACTCAACGATGAAGTCGACCTCAACATGCAGAAGTGGATGGGAGACTCGGTCGGTCGCTGGGAAGGCGACACGCTGGTAGTCACGACAGCTGGCTTCCATCCTCAGCAGACGGTATTCGGTGCATCACAGAATCTGACCATCACAGAACGGTTTACGCGCACCTCTGAGTCTGAAATTCTGTATGCCTTTACTGTCGACGATCCTACTGTGTTTACCGAGGCATGGACCGGAGAGTTGATGTTTAACGCACGTCCGGCTGATGAAAAAATCTTCGAATATGCCTGCCATGAAGGCAACTACGCCCTGCCCGGAGTGCTGGCTGGTGCACGCATGGCGGAGCTGGAAGCCGCGCAGTAAAACGTGTCGGAACTCTTGTGGCTTGAGTGGTTGGCCCGTATAGAACTGTCTCCGGTCAGCACGGCGATTCGTGAAGTATGGTGGGTGTTCCCTTCAGTGCTGGTGATGCACTCGTTATCCATGGCGATGATGGCCGGTTTTGGCGTGGTGATATGCACCCGGGCAATGGGTTTTGTGACATCACTGCCCATGGTGACGCTGAACCGTTTCATGCCACTGTTCTGGGCAGGGTTAGCCGCAGCCGCCCTGTCCGGCCTGATACTGTTGACTGCCTATCCCGCCAAGGCGCTGACAAATCCTCTGTTTTACATCAAGCTTTTGATGCTTTCCGCCACCGCCTGGATTTGCCTGCAACTGATAAAAAGCCGCTTGCTTCCACCTTCTCAGAACAGACTGGCGGTGCTGGGACTTTGCGGGTGGGTCAGCGTGATTTTTGCCGGACGGTTCCTTGCCTATACCCACTCCGTGCTGATGGCCTCCTGGCTGGTATCGCCAACAGGAGGCTGAATCATGTTACTGGTGGAAACATTGACTGCCGTCGGTCACAACAGCGGCATATTCGGATTCATGAACACACAATGGGGCTGGCCTTTTGTTGAGTCACTGCACTTCATAGGATTGACATTGTTACTGGGTACCGTGGGTCTGTTTGATCTGCGGTTGATGGGACTCGGCAGAGGCATTCCCATCAAGGCGCTGCATCCACTGGTGCGCTTTGGTGTTGCCGGTTTTTTGTTGAATGCCCTCACGGGGTTCATGTTTATTATTAGCGATCCGGGACAATACGTGTACAACCCGGCATTTCAGATTAAAGTGCTTGCCATGATCATCGCGGGCATCAATCTTGCTGTGTTCTATCTTGTGATGGCAAAAAAAGTCCGGGCACTTTCTGACGACGCTATTGTGCCCCTGCCCGCCCGCCTGATTGCGATGACTTCTTTATGCTGCTGGTGTGTGGTAATTGCTGGCGGGCGACTGATTACCTTTTACCGGCCACCGGAATTCTGGTGCTTCTGGTGTTAAAAATTTATTCTGGACTCACCAGTTTAACGTTCTCTGAGAGGGACACATGACTCTGAAAAAATCGGCTTTGACTCTGGGCATTCTGTCTGCACTGACATTGGCGGCGTGTAGCGATCCTGCGCCCGAAAATGCGGACGTTGCTTCTGATGCTGCTATCGATGCCCCCACCACTGCCGATGACGCTGTCAGCACTTTAATTTCAGTAGAAATTTCCGTTGCTGAATTGCAAACCGCCATGACCAACGGTGAACTGACAGCGGTGGCGATTACTGAGCACTACATAGATCGCATCAACAAACTCGACAAAACTACCAACTCGGTGATGGAAATCAATCCGGATGCTCTGGCTATTGCCATGCAACTGGACGAGGAACGCGCGGCGGGCCGGGTGCGTTCGGCACTGCACGGTATACCTGTGTTGTTAAAAGACAATATTGACACCGCCGACCACATGAAAACCACTGCAGGCAGTCTGGCGCTTTTCGGTGCGCCCACGCCTTCCGGCGATGCCTTTCTGGTGCAGCAATTGCGTGACGCAGGCGCAGTCATCCTGGGCAAAACCAATCTCAGTGAGTGGGCCAACTTCAGATCCAGCCACTCATCCAGTGGCTGGTCAGCGCGGGGCGGTCAGACTCACAACGCCTACAACGCCGATATCACGCCATGTGGCTCCAGCTCAGGCTCAGGTGTCGCGGTGGCCGCCAACTTTACTGTGCTCGCGGTGGGCACGGAAACCGACGGGTCCATCATTTGCCCGGCGAGCAACAACAGCGTGGTAGGCATAAAACCAACACTGGGCCTGATCTCGCGCAGCGGTGTTATCCCTATTGCGCACAGTCAGGATACGGCTGGCCCGATGGCACGCTCGGTTGCCGATGCGGCGGCGTTGCTGACGGTTATGGCGGGTGTGGACCCCGCTGACAGTGTCACTTTGAATGTGGCTACCAGTGAACCGACCGACTACAGCAATTTTTTACAGACCGGCGCGTTAGCCGGCAAACGCATCGGAGTCATGCGCAGTCTGTTTGGTCGTAATGCTGAAGTCGATGCGCTGATGGAACAACAACTGGAAATCATGAGCAACGCAGGCGCGACCATTATCGATCTGGATATCCGCAACACACCTGAGATAAACGCTGCGGAATATCAGGTGCTGCTGTTTGAATTTAAAGACGGTTTGAATAAATACCTGACAAAACGTGGCAGTTTTTATCAGTCGCTGGAGCATCTGATCCGTTTTAATGATGTTAATCGTGACACCCAGATGCCACATTTTGCTCAGGAGATTTTTGTTGAAGCACAGGCCAAAACCGATTTGCAGGATCCGGTGTATCTGGCGGCACTAAACACCGCAAAAATCGGCAGCCAGGGCATTCTGGACGGCGCTCTGCAAGGCAATGATCTGGACGCTATCGTTGCACCCAGCAACGGCCCGGGTTGGCCGATTGATCTGGAAAATGGTGACAACGGTGGTGCTGTCAATTATGTCTCAAGCGCCGGATTGGCTGCCATTTCAGGTTACCCGGCGATTACCGTGCCGGCAGGCTACATCAACGGTCTGCCAGTAGGCATTTCGTTCATGGGCAGCGCTTTTTCCGAGCCGGTACTGATTGGCATCGCTTATGATTTTGAACAGAAAACCCTGGCGCGCCGCGCCCCCGAATGATTTTGCTTCACCAGTTCAATAAGATTTACGAAGGTGATCATCATGTACGCAGCAGACATTCTGAAAGCACTTGAACCACTGGGCTCGCCTGGCTACCGCAAAATACTGGCGAACCACGGCATTCCGGAGCCCGTGTATGGTGTCAAAATCGGTGACGTCAAGGCACTGCTGAAACAATGGAAAATCAAAAAGGATTATCAACTCGCGCAGGATCTTTACAACCAACCGGTTTACGACGGTCGTTATCTGGCGGGAACCATCGCCGATGAAAAGCGCATGACTGCTGACGATCTGCGTCATTGGGCCAACACTGCCAACTGCGGCACACTCAGTCAATGCACTGTCGCCTGGGTCGCCGCAGAAAGTGCACACGGACATGCGCTGGCCATGGAGTGGATTGACTCAGACAGAGAGTCGGTGACCAGCTCTGGCTGGTGCACGCTCAGTGGTCTGGTGGCGCTCAGACCTGACTGTGAGCTGGATATCGAAGAGCTGCGTGTATTGCTGGAGCGGGTTGAGCAGAACATTCACCAGGCGCCCAACGATGTACGTTACTGCATGAACAATTTTGTGATTGCTGTCGGCAGTTACGTGCCGGCGCTGTTGCAGGACGCTCTGCGCGTGGGTGCGAACATCGGTAATGTCAGCGTGGACATGGGCGAAACCGCCTGCAAGGTGCCGTTTGCGCCGGATTATATCCGCAAGGTTGAAGCGCGTGGGACCTTGGGGAAAAAGCGTAAAACCGTGCGTTGTTAACCCTGTCGTTTGGGGGCAAAACCCTTATACTTGCCCCACCAGCAAAAACGACCGATCTCAGGGACCGACCACATGATCCAACCCGGCTTTATGGTGCTGCAAAGCAACCGACTTGAGAACCTGCGCCGGGTGACCGTGGAATGGCTGCGACGTTACCCGCTGCAACCGCTGGAAAATGAGATTCTGCTGGTCCAGAGCAATGGTATTTCGCAATGGTTGAAACTGGCGCTGGCGGCCGACATCAACACCCCTGACCCTATGGATGCAGGTTGCGGCATTGCTGCCGCCATGGATATCAGCCTGCCCGGGCGTTTCCACTGGCGGGCATACCGCGCGGTGCTGGGTGATCTGCCCGAAACCTCTCCTTTTGATAAACCTTTGCTGAGCTGGCGATTGCTGCGCCTGTTGCCATCACTGCTGGATGATGCAGAATTTGCAGCACTCAAGCATTTCCTGGCGGACGACAAAGGCCAGCGTAAACAGTTTCAACTGGCTCAACGCCTCGCCGACCTGCTCGACCAGTATCAGATTTACCGTGCCGACTGGCTGAATGACTGGGCAGCAGAGATAAACAAACTTACCCGCCATAACCAGCGTGCAGACCTGCCGGAAGAGCAGAGCTGGCAGGCGGCTCTGTGGCGGCGGCTGTTGCAGGACATTCCGGAGGAAGCACGCAGTAGCGGGCGTGCACAGATCCATCAACAATTTCTCGATGCCTGTCAGAATCTGGATGCCGAAAACCGTCCAAAGGATCTGCCGCGTCGCGTGGTGGTGTTTGGGCTGTCATCGCTGCCCGGACAGACCCTGGAGGTGCTGGCGGCTATTTCGCGCTGTACGCAGGTTGTCTTGTGCGTGCATAACCCCAGCATGCATTATTGGGGGGATATTGTTGATCCACAGCAGTCACTGAGTCTGTTCAGGAAACCCTACAAAAGACAGCCTGCACGTAGTGATTTTCCCGCCTTGAATGCAGGCGCTTCTGCAGCTCAACTGGATGAGCTTTTTATACGTGGCAATCCCCTGCTCGCCGCCTGGGGCAAACAAGGGCGTGACTATATTCGATTGCTGGACGAACACGACGAACGCAGCGCTTATGAGTCATTGTTTCAGTCTGAGCATATAAAAATTGATCTGTTTGAAGACCCCGACGAAGGCTGCCTGCTGGGACAGTTGCAAGGTGATATTTTTTATCTGCGTAGCGGCGGGGAAGCCCGGCAATATGCCAGCGAATGCGGGGCAACCGCAGACGGCAGCATCAGCTTCCATATTGCACACAGTGCACAACGCGAAGTGGAAATACTGCAAGACCATCTGCTCACACTGTTTAACAATAGCCCTGATTTGCGTCCACGCGACGTACTGGTCATGGTGCCCGATATCAATCAGTTCGCGCCTGCAGTGCAGGCGGTGTTCGGCCGCCTGGCGCGTGAAGACAACCGCTACATCCCCTTCACGATTTCTGACCAGGGCAAACGGCACCAGGCACCGGTACTTCTTGCGCTGGGCATGCTGCTGCAACTGCCCTCTTCACGTCTGGGTGTCAGCGAGCTGCTGGATTTTCTGGACGTCCCGGCCGTTCAGAAAGCTTTTGAGATCAGCGCCGACGATAAACCGCTGTTGCATCGCTGGATAGAGCAGGCTGGTATTCGCTGGGGTATCAGCGCCAGCCACCGCCAAAGCCTGGGAATGTCGGCTGACCTTAATGCCCAGGCACTGGAACAGAACACATGGCACTTTGGCCTGCGTCGTATGCTTCTGGGTTATGCCAATGGTCGCGGCGAACAGGGACGTGGCTCACAGTGGCAAAACATAGAAGCGTTTGACGAAGTTGGCGGCCTGAGTGCCGCACTGGTTGGAAAGCTCGCACATCTGCTCCGGCAACTGGAGCACACCTGGACATTGTTCCGGGAACCGGCACCGGTTGCTGAGTGGACATTGCGGCTGAGCTCACTACTGGCGCAATTTTTTGTTGCAGCTGATGACAACGACCTGCTGCTGATCACACGCATAGAAAAAATGCTGCGAGACTGGCGTGATGCCTGCACCCAGGCACAATTTGATGATGCGCTTAGTATAGATGTGGTACGTGAATTTATTCTGGAACAACTTGATGTGCAGCCACTGACCCAGCGATTTCTTGCCGGCTCAGTCAACTTCGCCACGCTGATGCCGATGCGCGCAATTCCGTTTAAACACATCTGCCTGTTGGGCATGAA
Organism: Pseudohongiella sp.; assembly: GCA_030651695.1. Lineage (GTDB taxonomy): Bacteria > Pseudomonadota > Gammaproteobacteria > Pseudomonadales > Pseudohongiellaceae > Pseudohongiella. Next base: position 92,407 of record JAUSCD010000035.1, read on the forward strand.
CGATGGCGACTATCCACGCCAGGTGCCTTCAGTAGATTTTGATTTGATGCGACACGACTATCGACCCGGCGACCGCTCCCGACGTGATGATGACCGTTACCTGTTTCTGGAAGCACTGTTATCCGCACGTGACTCGTTGTATATAAGCTGGGCTGGACGCAGCATAAGGGATAATAGTGAAAGACCTCCATCTGTATTGGTCGCCCAATTGCGTGACTATCTCGCAGATACTCACGGCAAAGCAATGTTGACAGACATCACCCGGGAGTATCCTCTGCAGCCATTCAGCCGCCGCTATTTTGACCCCGCGTCAGATTTTTATACCTATGCCAGTGAATGGACTCCTGCCTTGCTTGCGACTTCACCTGCACGCTCTGCACCGCACATGGGCAACAAAACGCAGATCAATGAGATTAATCTGAATGATCTGGAAAAACTGCTACGCGTTCCTGCAAATGTATTTTTTGAGCAGAGCCTTGGCGTGAACTTTTCAATTGAAGACGTTACGACTGAGGATCACGAGACCTTTTCTATCGATGCGTTGGCACGCTGGAAAATCCAGCAGCAACTGATCCGAGAAGCGATCTCGGGCTTGAAAGATGCCGAGTCAACTGAGGCGTTGTTACTGGAACTGATGGACAAACAGCTGCGCAGCGGCAATCTCCCTATTCCGCCTTTTGCCGATCTCTACGTCAGACAGACGGTACAGCGTCTGATTAAACCTTTGGAGCAGTATCGGGATCTGCTGACATCACATACAGAGAACATAAGACTGTCTGTGACGCTTGAGTCGGACAACAAACTGGTTACATTACAGGATCACATAAGTGATGTGTGGCAGCGCTCTGTCAGTTGTGACACCACTGACAATCCAGGCGCACCTGTGCAGCGCATTCGGTGCGTATTGTTAAGCAGCCAGTTGTGGTCCGGTAAAGATGGTAAAAACGCCAGAGTCAAGTGGCATTATCTGGCACGGCTATGGCCGGTGCATCTGGCTGCTCAGCTCAGCGGCCCGGTGAGCACACATATTTTTGGCCCAGACACACGTGAGGTGCTGGCACCACTCGATAGAGCTGAAGCTGAAGCTATTCTGACTTCGCTGATAAATCTCTGGCAAAAAAATCTCCAGTCGCCGCTGGCAGCCTGTGTCAAAACCAGTTGCGCCATGCTGACCACCCCTGATGACAGGTCGCCGGATCTGGTAGCGCGTGATGCTTATCATGGCGGCTATATGAGCACGGGCGAGGTCGAAGAGCACTACACCTTGTTCAGACTGTGGCCACAATTTGATGCATTGAATCAAGGCGACTTCACCGACGATAGCTACCAGCTCTATGGCGCGCTGACCGAACACTGGTTACGCCACCGCAACAGAGCAGCCACCGGAGATGTGACATGAGCCAGTCGCTGGACATTCGCGCATTTCCTCTGCACGGCAGTCGCCTGATTGAAGCCAGCGCAGGCACTGGCAAGACGTATACTATCGCGCTGCTTTACACACGGCTGATTCTTCAGCATGGCAACGACAGTGCATTCAACCGCGCGTTGCGTCCCGAAGAAATCCTGGTGGTTACCTTTACCGATGCTGCCACACAGGAACTCAAGGACCGCATCAGGACTCGACTATCAGAGGCAGCGCGTTGTTTTGTATCTGATGATGTGATTTCGGATCACGACCTGCTCGCACTTCGTGGTGACTACCCTATTGAACTATGGCCGCAGTGCGCGCGCCTGCTAAGTCTGGCAGCGCAGGCTATGGATCAGGCCGCGGTATCAACCATTCATGGCTGGTGTTATCGCATGCTGCGCGAACACGCCTTTGACAGCGGCAGCCTGTTTCATCAGGAGTTGATTACCAATCAAAAGGATATCCTTTCGGATTTAATGCGTGACTACTGGCGGCAGCACCTTTATGTACTTGATGCCCCCTGCGCGCGGGAGATACAGACACAGTTCCATGACCCAGACAGTCTGTTGAAGGCAGTCAGGCCACTGATAAATAAAACCAATACCCGACTCAGTTATGCAGGTCTGGATGTGCCTGAGATCATCGACCTGAAACAGGCATTGCAACCATTTGCTGAAAGCTCTGCAGCACGGGAGCAACTGGAAAACGATGCGCGCCTCTGCTGGGCTTCCAACCAGACAGACATGGAAGCGTTGCTCGACTCTATTCGTCCGGCACTTTCGCTAAGCAGTTATGCAGAAGCAAAAGACGACAACGATTTTGCAGCGCTGAAACAGATCCTGGCAGAATGGGCGCGCGGCGGTGAGAGACCGAAGCGCTTTGAGCGTTTTGCCGCTGGTGGCTGGAAACTGAAAAAGGTCGGGAAAACTGTTCCTGATCAACCACAACATCAGGCAATAACAAAAATTGCGGAACTGCTGGACGAAGAGAATAGTCAGGCCTCCGCGAATGCACCTGATGTGCGTACTTGCGTACTCGTCCACGCCAGTCGGTGGCTTGAGCTGGCTCTGCAGAAGCGCTTGCAGGAAAAAGCCGAGCTGGGTTTTGATGATTTGTTGTTACAGCTCGATCGCGCACTGCAGGGCCCGCAAGGTGAGCATCTGGCCAACCAGATCAGACGCGACTTTCCGGTAGCCATGATCGACGAGTTTCAGGACACCGATCCTTTGCAGTACCGTATTTTTGATCGTATCTACAAACTCGCTGCCAACGAAAGCGACAGCGCCATCATCCTGATTGGCGATCCGAAACAAGCGATTTATTCATTCCGCAACGCTGACATCCATACCTATCTGCAAGCCAGAACTGCAACCGAAGGCCGACACTATAATCTGGCAGTCAACTTCCGCTCGTCCCGGGCAGCCGTGTCGGCAGTGAATTTTATTTTTGCACAGGCCGAGAATTATGACGGCGGTGCTTTCCGTTTTAAAACAGAAAAACACAATCCTCTGCCCTTTCTTGAAGTAGACGCCAAAGGCCGTGATGAAAAGCTGATGATCCGCGGAGAAGCAGCCAGGGCTGTGCATCTGTGGCATGCAAAAAATGAGCATGATGACTCAGCCGCCGTATCCACCGGCTCCTACAAAGCACAAATGGCCGTAGCCTGTGCTGCAGAAATTTCACATCTGCTGAATGAAACCAATACCGGGTTTATGCTCAGAACAGAGTTGCAGACACTGCGTCCGAAAGACATTGCGATTCTGGTACGCAGCCGTATGGAAGCAGATGAAATACGTCGGGCGCTGCAGCAATATGCTCTGGCCAGTGTGTTTTTATCTGATCGCGAATCAGTTTTCCAGACAACTGAGGCCGCCGACCTTCTGTATTGGCTGTCAGCCTGCGCCGAGCCGGGCACTGAAAGGAAGTTGCACGCGGCACTTGCTACTGTGTCGCTGGATCTGCCGTTAAATGAGCTCCAGCGAATGCTGGACGATGAGTTTTTCTGGGAACAACAAACGGCTTTGTTCCGTCGCCTGCAATTGTTATGGCGAACACAAGGTGTCCTACCCATGCTGCGTGCCATGATGCAACACTACCAACTGCCGCAGAGATTGATTAACGGCGGTAACGGCGAGCGCCGGTTGACCAATCTTTTGCATCTGGCGGAGTATCTGCAAAAAGCCAGCGTTCAATACGAGGGTGAACAGGCGCTGATCCGCCATCTTGCTGAACAAATCAATGACCCGGGCGAAGAAGAAATCCTGCGCCTGGAAAGTGATGATGATCTGATTCGTGTCGTGACCATACACAAGTCAAAAGGCCTGGAGTATCCGCTGGTATTTCTGCCTTTTGCTGCAGCCTACCGACAGGTAGATCACAAGCAGGATCAGGTCATGATTGTAGACGAAAGCAATCCCGGCCAGCGCCGTCTGGAAATCTCCGGGAACAAAACCGACGATGCGGCCTGGCTACAAGCTGACCAGGAACGCCTGGCAGAAGACCTGCGATTGTTATATGTCGCATTGACCCGCGCCCGGCATGCCATCTGGATAGGGGTTGCCAGCATCAGCGTGGGCAATGGCCGCAACTCTTGTCTGCACAAAAGTGCGCTGGGTTACCTGATGGCTGGCGGCGAAGAACTGCCACCCGATCGTACCGAAGAGATACTCCAACGTTGGGCGGCTGAATGCAAAAGCATCAGTTATCAGCTATCAGCCACGATTGATACAGCACTGAAGCCGGTTACAAATGACGCCGGAAAAACCCGGCCGGCAGCAACCCGGGCAGCAAGAGTGTCCGAACGCAGTCCGGCTGAAAACTGGTGGATTGCCAGTTACTCGGCATTAAAGACAGGCGCTGGCAATACCTCACCTGACGTGGCCCGCGACGATCAGGTGATGGAAGAATCAATGGCGGCAATTGTAGTTGACGACTCAGCAAGCACGCAGGTTTTTAGCAGACAGCATGCCGGACTGCATGGATTCCATCGTGGCCCCGGGCCCGGAACATTTCTGCATAACCTGCTGGAGTGGGCAGCAGAAAAGGGGTTCGCCCGGGCGATTGAGAACTCCCCGGCACGTCTGCAAGAAATCAGCACGGCCTGCGAACTGCGTGGGTGGGACGACGACATCGGGCGCCTGGACGAATGGCTGACAGGGTTTTTACAGACTGATTTCAAACTCAACACTGCAGTCATGCTGAATCTGTGTGAGCTGGATACTTGCCAGGCTGAGCTGGAGTTCCTTTTTGCCGTACATCATCTTGATGCAGCCGAGTTGGACAAACTATGCCAACGCTTTCTGTTGCCCGGCCAGCCGAGACCCATGCTTCAGGCTTCACAACTAAATGGCATGATCAAAGGTTTTATCGATCTGGTATTTATGGACAACGGCAAATACTACGTCGCGGACTGGAAATCCAATTACCTGGGTGCGCGCGACATCGACTATACACAAAGCGCTATCGCTGCTGAAGTACTGCAGAAACGTTATGACGTACAGTACGCAATATATCTGCTGGCTTTGCACAGATTGTTGAGCAGCCGTATGAGCGACTATGACTATGATAAACATGTGGGCGGAGCGCTGTATTTTTTCCTGCGCGGTTGGCAATCAGAGTCGCAGGGGTTGTTGGTTGACAAACCCCCGCTCGAATTTATCCGGGCACTGGATCAACTATTTCTGACTGGGACGGCTCCTTTTCCATCTGTATCCGGGCAGGTGGCTCATGTCTGACCGCAAGAATAAAGCCCTGAACAACAGCATAGACATGCTAGGCACCTTGCGTAGTTGGGCGCAGGCCGGCTGGATTCGCTGGCTGGATGCCGAGCTGGCGGAATTTCTATATCAGGAAGCTCGCCCGGGCAAGCTTGAACCGTCTCCACTCCTGCTGCTGGGTGCTGCCCTTTGCAGCCACCAGAATGGTCACGGACATCTGTGTCTGGATCTCAGGCACTGCCTGCAGTCGCCAGACAAGACTCTGTTATTGCCCCCTGAGCATGCACTACATACACCAGAGATCACACCGGGCGCCCTGCTGTCGAGCATTACGTTATCACAATGGGCAAGTGCGTTTGCACACCCCTTGTTGTGCTCGCATGAATCCGCCCCGTCCGAAGTGGACGGTTATGATTCAGACAGATCAAATACTCCACTGGTGTTGTACTCCGATCATCTCAATGCCCGACTGTACCTGCGTCGATACTGGCATTATGAATGCCAGCTGAAAAAAACTATTCAGCAGAAGCTGCAAACCGTTGTCTCAGTTGATGAGGCAGAGCTGAAGCAGGTGCTGAATGGCTTGTTTGAGGACGACAAAAACAGTGCTCCCAATTGGCAGAAAATTGCCTGCGCACTTAGCGTACGCAGCCAGTTCGCTATCATCACCGGTGGACCGGGCACCGGGAAAACCACCACAGTGGTGAAACTGCTTTCTCTTCTGCAATCACTGAATAAAAAAACCGGTGAATCATCTGCGCTGCGGATAAAACTGGCAGCACCTACAGGTAAAGCTGCCGCGCGCCTGAGCGCATCAATTGCTGCTCAGCTTCCAGACCTTCCGGACAACGATGCCATACCGCGCGAAGTCAGCACAGTACACCGCTTGCTCGGGCCCGTACGTCACAGCCGCTTTTTCCGACACAATGCTGCAAATCCGTTGCCGGCAGACGTAGTTGTTGTGGACGAAGCCTCGATGGTAGATGTTGAGTTGATGGCGCAGTTGATGGACGCCTTGCCAGCACATTGCCGCCTGATACTGCTGGGCGATAAAGATCAGTTGGCGTCAGTTGAAGCCGGCGCAGTGCTGGGCAGCTTGTGTGCAAAAGCCAATGGCGGCCACTATCACTCCGACACTGCAGACTGGGTAGCACGCGTCAGCGCCCAGACTATCCCCAATGAATACATTGACAGCAGCGGCCGACAACTCGATCAGGCTATTACCACGCTGCGCTACAGCCATCGCTTTGGTGCTGTTCCCGGCATTGGTGCATTGGCAGAAGCAGTAAACCGTGGCGCGAATGGTGCCGGGATTCAGGCGCTGTTTACAGGCCGGCATGCTGAGCTAAACTGGATCAAAGCCCGCAGCAGCCGCGACCCGGCATTCGAAAACCTGCTCAGTGACAAACACAATGGGTATGGAAATTACCTTACTCTTGTCCAGTTACCTCCGGCGTCAGGCGCTGCAAGTATCGAATGGGACAATTGGGCAGACAGGATACTGACAGCACACACCGCATTCCAATTGCTGGCCGCATTACGTAAAGGCGAGTTCGGTGTTGAGGAACTTAACACCCGTATAAAAAATATTCTGATCAGCCGCGGATTGATTCATGAATTGCAGAAGACGGATCAGACCGAACAGGATCTTGCTGAGTGGTATGCCGGCAGACCCGTGATGGTCACGCGCAACAATTACAATCTCGAGCTGATGAACGGTGACATTGGCGTCACACTACCCTACCCGAACGTGCTGGCCAGGGGCGGTTTTTCATTGCGTGTTGCATTCAGAGACACGAGGCATCCGGGTCAAATCCGGTGGATCCTGCCCACGCGCCTGCAGGACGTTGAAACCGTATTTGCAATGACCGTACATAAATCGCAGGGTTCGGAATTCAGCCACACTGCACTGATACTGCCAACTCACGATAGTCCGATTTTGACGCGCGAGCTGATTTATACCGGCATAACCCGCGCCTCCAGACAATTCACACTGGTCTGCAGCGAATCATCCATTCTGCAGCAGGCAGTTCAGGCCAGAGTCTTCAGAGCCGGGGGGCTGGAAGACTCTCTGGCCTGATCTCTGCAGCAACTGGCAGAGCTATCGTTGCCCGACTCTATACGCCTTCGGCTGCCTGTATTTCCTCGGCAGTTCTGGCAACCTCGTCCATCACCCTGAACAGATTTTCTGACCACAGTTTGGCAATGTCCTCTTCGCTATAACCCCGACGCACCAGCTCCAGTGTCACGTTAAAAGTTTCCGATGCATCCTGCCAGCCTTCGATGCCGCCGCCGCCATCGAAGTCAGAGCTGATACCAACATGGTCGATGCCGATCAGATTGACCATGTAATCAATGTGATCAACAAAATCGACAACGTCGACCGGCGGCGCCACAGCATTAACTTCTGCTGCGATTCTTGGTGCAGCGGCGGCATTGATTTCAGCCAGTTGAGAGTTATATGTGGCGCGCGCATCGGCATCCAGCTCGCGCAGTTCGGCAGGCGTCAGCAGCGTGTAGCCCATTGTGCCGGCAATTTCGGTTTGTAAGGCCAGCAGTGCAGCGCGGTTGGCTGCATGTTTTTCCGAGTCCAGATAAGCGCGGAAAGCCACCGCGTGAACAATACCACCGTTGTCGCGAATCGCCAGCAGCTCTTCGTCCCACAGATTGCGACTCACATTCGGGTCCAGCGCACGCGCCGATGAATGTGATGCCATGACCGGCGCACGTGATAACTCGATGGTCTGTTTGTTGGCTTCCATGGATGGATGCGACACATCAACAATGATGCCCCATTTGTTCATTTCTGCCACCGCCTGACGGCCGAGCTCGCTCAGGCCATTATGCAGCCACTCACCGGTTGCTTCGCCGGTATTCGAGTCTGCAAACTGACTGTGCCCATTGTGGGCAAGCGACATATAACGGCCCCCAAGCTCATAGAACTCTCGTACCCTGCTTATGTCGGTGCCCATGGGATACGCATTTTCGATACCAATCATGGCCACTTTTTTACCGCTTGCATCAATACGGCGCACATCTTCTGAGGTATAGGCGATTTCAATGGCGTCAGGTGCAATTTCTGTGACCAGACGTTCGATAGCCGTGAATTTGTCGATAGCGTTGGCGTAAGCCGCAGCATAACCCTCATCAGTTAGCGGACCCTGGCCGGTGTATACAATAAACCAGGCCACATCCAGGCCACCCTCTATCATTTTAGGCAGCGTCACCTGAGTCGACAGATCCATGGTGTAGTTATTGTCCAGCGTGAAGTTGGCCGTATTGATATCAGCGTGGGTATCCAGCGTGATAACACGTTCATGGATAGCTCTGGCCCGCGCAATCATCTGTTCCTCTGTCTCCGCAGCTGCCGGCTCTTGCGCTGCCATCGGCGCCACAACCGGTTCGGTCGGCAACGGAGGAGGCGTCGGAGGTTCGGGGGGGCTGCAGGCAATCAACAGGACTGACGCCAGCATGGGTGTTATCAGAAATCGATTAAACGGGGTCACGGCAATACCTCCAGAAAAATATCTTTGTTGTTTCGACCAATACGGTGATCTTTGTTTACTGTGATCTTTGCAAAAACCTATTCCTGCTTTGCACCGGTTGAAGCCTGCAAGACATGTGCCTGACCCGGCAACCAGCTCCCCCGGCGCTGTGCTGCCAGCCCATCCACAGCCGGGTTATAAAGATACACCCAGGCTTCACCAAACTTTGTAGGGAACAGTTTACGATTGTACATACCCTGCTCCGGGGCAGCGGCGTTGTAATCTTCCAACTCATCCAGAACACCTAACTGCAGAGCATCAACAGCATAAACTTCTATAACAATGCCTGCCGACAACTCAGCTTTTGCTCCCGGATAGGGACCAAGATCATACAGGGTGATGCTATCCAGATAATCTTCGCCCAAATACTGTGCACTCTGCATCAGATGATGGTTACTAAGGCCACGTTTTAACGTCCCGTAGACAGCCACCAGCATCGGCGTGTACACCACTTTCTTCGATTTGTCGCTCATTCAGATCGGATGATCCCTGCCAGTGTCACCAGAAAAAAGATGTACCGGGCAAAAATTGATTTACGTGCACAGTCGTGTGATATTTGAGCCACATCGATCAACCCCGACACAATAAAGAACAAAAGACGGGAGAACAAGTATGCCGAACAACCGGAGCCGCTGCGGCCCAGTCACTTTGATGCTGGGCCTGACGCTGGCTGCAGCAACAACCAATTTTTCCATTGCACAGCCAACTGATCTGACGCGCACAACCGACGGCAAACCCGACTTCAGCGGGTTATGGCAGGCATTGGGTTCGGCGCACTGGAATATTGAGCCGTCAGCTGCCAAAGCAGGCCCTGACTGGAAATTGGGTGCGCTTGGCGCCATTCCCGCGACACTGGGTGTTGTACATGATGGCCCCCTGCCTTACACACCTTCCGGACTCGCGCAAAAACAGGCCAATGAAGCCGAATGGCTGGTGCTGGATCCGCTGGCCAAATGTTATATGCCCGGTGTTCCGCGTGCCAATATGCTGCCCTTCCCGTTTCAGATTGTGCAGGGCACAGACAATGTTGTGATGGCCTATGAGTTCGCCAGTTCCATGCGCATTGTTTACATGGACCAACCTGATTTCGATGGTCCTGTGCCAGCCTGGATGGGACATTCCCGCGGACACTGGGAAGGCGACACGCTGGTCATTCGTGTCACTGATTTTATGCCTTACACCTGGTTCGATCATGCTGGCAATCATCACAGCGACGAGCTTGAAGTGATAGAGCGCTACACCCCATCCGGCCCCAATATGATCATGTATGAAGCCGAGATCCGTGATCCGCAGACCTACACCCGCCCGTGGAAAATGAGTTTCCCGCTGTATCGCCGCATGGAAGCCAATGCACAATTGCTTGAGTTTAAATGCGTAGAGTTTTCCGAAGAACTGATTTACGGCTATCTGAACAAAGACGCACCGGCTGACCGTGTGCCGCCTCGCGGCATGCCTTTTACCATTCAGGAAATTCAGCAATGACGGGGAAACCACTATGATCGGGAATACTCAGAACAACCCGCTCCTGAAATCTCTGCCTCGGGCCACTGCACTGACAATTTTGTCAGCGGCTGTCGCCTTGATATTCAGCAGTGGCATACAGGCCCAAAACAACAGCAACTGGCAGGCCCCCAAAACGCAGGATGGGCATCCTGACCTGCAGGGAGTGTGGGCCAATAACAGCAGCACCCCCTTGGAGCGGCCTGAGATATTCGGCAACCGCGCAGAGCTCACCGCCGAAGAATTCCAGGATCTCTTGCGTCAGGCTGAGGAAGTTCGTGCCAGCGGCGGCGACGCCCTGTTTGGTGACGGCTTTCTGAATGCTGTGATCACAGGAGAAGTTCGCTCCTATGATCCCTCCACAGGTAATTATGATTCAGGCTGGATGGTTGACCGTAACATGGAAAACCGGACATCGCTGATCATTGATCCGCCCAATGGCCGGTTGCCACCGATGACCGAAGAGGGCCGTGCACGTGCTCAGCTGCGTGCCAGCGGACGCTTGAGTCCAACCGACACTTACTTGGGCCGGCCTCTGCAGGAGCGTTGTATCACCTATGGCATGCCTTACATCATGGCGGGTTACAACAGCTACTATCAGATTGTGCAGAGCAAAGCGTCTGTCGCCATCATTCAGGAAATGATTCACGATGTACGTGTGATCCCGATTGGTGATAAACCAGCACTGGATGAGCGTGTGAAACTCTGGCACGGTGACTCGCGCGGCTGGTACGAAGGTGACACACTGGTTGTTGAAACCAAAAACTTCTCAGGCCAGAGCCTGTTCCGTGGCGCGGGTGAAAACCGTACGTTTATTGAACGTTATACCCGCGTAGCAGAGGATGTGCTGGAGTATCAGTTCACGGTGGAAGATCCCAGCACCTGGGAAACATCCTGGACTGCAGTGATCAACTACACTGCCAGCGAGGACCCGATTTTTGAATACGCCTGCCATGAAGGCAACTACGCATTGATGGGAATTTTGTCTGGTGCACGTTCTGCTGAACGCGCCGGCGAAGTACCGGATGCGCCTATTGATGCAGAGTGACCGGAATAAAACAATCGTGAGTCAGTCCGGCCATCAAGGCAATTCCCGGGCTAACTCACGCGGCATACGAAACACAATATTTTCTTCCACACCCGGAACTTCTTTGGGCGCTTGCCCGGCAATTTCCTGCAGCTTGTCAACCACCTGCTGAACCAGCACTTCCGGCGCAGAGGCGCCAGCTGTCACACCAAAACGGCGTTTGTTGTTAAACCATTCCGGTTTCAGGTCATCAACCCTGTCTATCAGATAGGCCTCACACCCCATACGCTCAGCGAGTTCGCGCAGACGATTGGAGTTGGAGCTGTTAGGTGAACCCACCACCAGCAACAGATCACATTCAAGAGCCAATTGCTTGACGGCATCCTGTCGATTCTGGGTGGCATAACAGATGTCTTTTTTGCGCGGGCCTTCGATGGCAGGAAAACGCTCGCGCAGCGCGTCGATCACTTTGGCGGTATCGTCCATCGAGAGAGTCGTCTGTGTGACATAAGCCAGTTTGGCCGGGTTGTTAACCTCCAGCGTTGCTACGTCTTCAACCGATTCGACAAGGTAAATATCACCACCGTGGGTTTTATCGTATTGCCCCATGGTGCCTTCCACTTCAGGGTGGCGGGCATGCCCAATCAGCACACACTCGCGGCCTTCAGCACTATAACGCATTACTTCCAGATGCACTTTTGTCACCAACGGGCAAGTCGCATCGAATACCTGGAAACCACGCTCACCGGCTTCCCGCTGAACTTCCTGCGACACCCCATGCGCACTGAAAATTACTATCGGTTTGCGTCCCAGAGCGTCCACCACCGGGACATCGCAGAGTTCATCAACAAAAATGGCTCCGCGTTTGCGCAGTGTATCCACTACAAACTTGTTATGAACAACTTCGTGACGAACAAAAATCGGTGCACCATATACGTCCAGTGCCCGATTCACAATATCAATGGCACGATCTACCCCGGCGCAAAACCCGCGCGGGTTGGCGAGTTTTATCTCCGCCCCTGGCACTGACTTGAATTCAAACTGTTGCACTGCAGTCATGGTTTGACCCCGGAAATGGCAGGTATGAATTACCGCCGCTTAAATCCTGAAAAAGAGCTTAGCTTTGCAACCTTATGGCCTGAGTGCCGGCAGGTATCACGGAAATGATATCCGCTTTGAACATAATCTCACGCCCGGCCAGTGGATGATTAAAATCAATCACGACTGACAACTCACCAATCTGCGTAATCACGCCCGGAATCTCATTACCACCGGAGTCTGCAAACGACAACACGGTACCGGGCTCTACCGGATCGGTGGTGTTCGCCAGCAAACCGGCAAACCGTTGACGTGGAAATGACTGCACGTTATCCGGATTCACTTCGCCAAACGCCTGCCCGGCCGGCAACAACACAGAGATGGAATCGCCGGCCGCGGCCCCCATCAACGCCGCTTCAAATCCCGGCATCAGATTACCGTCACCGACCTTGAATGTTGCCGGTGATTTTCCGTAATTGCTGTCAATCTCTGAACCATCCGGCAAGGACAGCGCAAAGTGCAAAGTGACTTTGGCGCCTTCTGCAATACGATTAGTATCGGTCACAGTACTTTCCTCATGCTTAGCGTTGCTCACGCATACAGTCGTTGCTCGCCTTTGCCTTCAATATTGTCTACACACCGGCCGCACAGTTCGGGGTGACTCGCATGCGTGCCAACGTCGGCAAGGTGGTGCCAGCAACGCACACACTTGGTATAGACAGATGCAGACACTTTGAGTCGCAAACCACTGACCTCGGTTTCCGCTGCATCAGTGGCTTCTGCCAACGGCCGCAACGTCGCAGCCGATACAATCAAGACAAAACGCAGTTCGTTCTGCAGCCGTGTCAAAGTCTGGGTCAGTGCATCGTCGCAGTATAGAGTGACTTCAGCCGACAAGGCTGCCCCGACTTTTTTCTCGGTACGCTGCTTTTCCAGTTCTTTGTTGACGGCCGTTTTCACATCCATCAGCTGACGCCAGAAGTCATCACTGAACTCGGATTGCGGCGCCAGCAATGGTGTGCCCTCGTCAAATTGACTCAGAAATACCGAGTCAGCGCGTTTGCCCGGCACAAACCCCCAGATTTCATCAGCGGTGAAGCTCAGAATCGGCGCGATCAGGCGCACCAGAATCTCGGTAATGTGATACATCGCTGTCTGTGTTGAACGCCGCGCCAGACCGTCGGTTTTAGCCGTGTACTGCCTGTCTTTGATGATATCGAGATAGAAACCACCCAACTCAATGACACAGAAGTTATGCACTTTCTGGTACACGTTCAGGAACTGATAGTTTTCGTAATCCTTTTTTACCTGCTCACGCAACAGCTGTGCCTGACGAGTGATCCAGTAATCCAGCGCCAGCATCTCTTCTGGTGCAACCGCATCTGCCACAGGATCAAAACCACTCATATTGCTGAGCAGAAAACGGGCAGTATTGCGGATACGGCGATAGGAATCAGCCACTCGTTTCAGAATTTCCGAGGACACCGCAATTTCGCCACGGTAATCAGTTGCAGCAACCCACAGGCGCAGAATATCAGCACCGTATTCGTTAAAGACTTCCTGCGGGGAAATGGTATTTCCCAGGGATTTGGACATCTTGCGTCCGTTCTCGTCAACCGTAAAACCATGTGTCAGCACTTGTTTGTAAGGTGCAACACCATACATGGCGATGGAGGTTTTTAATGATGACTGGAACCAGCCCCGGTGCTGATCCGAGCCTTCGAGATACAAGTCCGCCGGGAACCGCAGACCATCGCGTTTCTGCAGAACGGCGTAATGTGTGACACCCGAGTCAAACCAGACATCCAGTGTGTCGCTGACTTTGGTGTACTGCGCCGCTTCGTCGCCCAACAATTCTTCCGGCTGCAGATCAAACCAGGCTTCTATGCCGGTTTTTTCAATACGCTGCGCCACCTGTTCAAACAGCTCAGCCGTGCGCGGATGTAACTCACCGGTTTCCTTGTTAACAAACAAGGTAATAGGCACACCCCAGGTACGCTGGCGCGAAACACACCAGTCAGGACTGGCTTTTAACATCAGCTCAATACGTGCCTGGCCCCACTCAGGAATCCACTGTACTCCTTTAACCGCTTCCAGCGCGCTGTCGAGCAGGCCTTTTTCGGTCATGCTGATAAACCACTGTGGTGTGGCGCGGTAGATCAACGGTGTTTTGGTGCGCCAGCAGTGCGGGTAACTGTGAGTGATTTTTTTCACGGCAACCAGCGCATCTTCACGTTTCAGAATATCGATGATTTTTTCATCAACCTTGTAAACATGGTCGCCGGCAACTTCACCTGATTCCGCACTGAACACACCATTTTCATCAACCAGCTTCAAGGTGCCAAGGCCATAAGCCTGCCCCGCCACAAAGTCTTCCATGCCGTGATCAGGTGCAGTATGCACGGCTCCTGTACCGGCGTCAGTTGTCACGTGATCACCCAGCAGTACAGGAACCTGTTTATTCACAAACGGATGTTTTAACAGTGCGCGCTCAAATGCAGCGCCTTTGGCGATACCCAGACGCTGAACGGATTCGACGCCATAACGAGCGATTACCTCATCCTGCAGATCCGCCGCGATGACCAGCAATTCTTCACCGCGCTCTTCTGATACAGTGCAACGCAGCAGTGCATATTCCAGTGTCCCGTTTAAACAGACAGCCTGGTTGGCAGGCAGCGTCCACGGCGTCGTTGTCCAGATCACTACAGACATCGGCAAGGTCAGATGCTCTGACACACCAAATGCCTGCAACCAGAATGCCGGATCAACCGCAGCAAAACGCACATCAATGGTATAAGACTGTTTGTCCTGATACTCCACTTCTGCTTCTGCCAGCGCCGATGCACCGACCACGCTCCAGTAAACCGGTTTAAAACCTTTCACCAGATGACCGTTCTCAACAATGCGACCCAATGCGCGCACGATGTTGGCTTCAGTTTCAAAATTCATGGTGAGATAAGGATTGTCCCAGTCACCAAAAACACCGAGGCGGACAAAGTCCTTCTTCTGGTTTTCAACCTGGGCAGCGGCATAATCACGACAGGCTTTTCTGAAATCGGCATAACTGATTTTCTGACCGGCTTTGCCTTTTTTCTTTTCAACATTGTGCTCAATCGGCAGGCCATGACAATCCCAACCCGGCACATAAGGCGCATCAAAACCCATCAAAGTACGCGACTTGATAATCATGTCCTTGAGCGACTTGTTGACGGCATGCCCCAGGTGGAGGTCACCATTGGCATAGGGCGGGCCATCGTGAAGGATAAACGGCGGCTTGCCTGCACTCTGCTGTCGAATCTGCCCGTACAAATCCATCTCCTGCCAGCGCTGCAGCATGGCGGGTTCACGTTGGGCCAGACTGGCCTTCATGGCGAATTCGGTTTGTGGCAGATTCAAAGTATGTTTGTAGTCAGTCATGGAACTTGCTGTTAACTCCTGTGCGCTGAATCGGTAGCTGATATCTGCAGTGGCCGGCCGGAAAAATACGCCCTGACCTGTTCAGTATCCCGACCGATCTGTTCGGTCAGAGCCTGCAGTGAATCAAATTTCTGTTCGGCACGGATGTGATGGCAAAACACCACCCGCATCTGTGCATCATAAATATCTTTGTTAAAGTCCAGCAGATGCACCTCAAGCCAGGCAGTGTCTTCACTACTTCCCGTCTGTGTATCCACTGTCGGGCGGTAACCAATGTTCGCAGCTCCCACCGCCTCCATCTGCTCACCGTCTGCGGTGACTATCTCTGCCTTGCAGGCATAGACTCCATGCAAGGGAATATTTTGCCTGTTCAAGGCCAGATTACAGGTGGGGTAACCCAGCTTGCGCCCCAGCTGCCGGCCTTTTACCACCGTGCCTGCAATCGAATACTGCCGGCCCAGCAGCGCTTTGACGGTATCAAAATCAGCACGCGCCAGACACTCGCGAACATAGGTGCTGCTGACACGGACATCGCCGTAAAAACAACTCTCGGTCTGCACCACCTCGAATCCATGTTCAGCGCCGTATCGCTGCAGAAGCGCAAAATCGCCTGCACGTTTACAGCCAAATCTGAAATCATTGCCAATAATCAGGCATTTGATGTTGAGCCCGGCAATCAACATCTGCTCGATATAAGCCTCGGGGGTCAGACTGCTGAGTTTTGCGTCGAATCGCAGCAGGTAAACATAATCCACGCCCATGGCTCGCAACAATTGCACTTTTTCCGGTGCTTCACTCAGCCGCGGCGGGCAATCACGCGCATTGGCTGCAAAAAATTCTTCAGGGTGCGGTTCAATCACGACTACCACAGACGGCACGCCAAACTCTTCCGCTTTGCTTTTAAGCTGACGAACAATTTGCTGATGCCCCAGATGCACACCGTCAAATTTTCCGATTGTCGCCACACATCCGCGTTGGCGATCAGGGAAAACGTCAGTATCGGTTATGACATTCATGGGACTGGCATCGTTAAAAAAGCCGGATTATAGCGCGGAAGGTGCTCAGAGTCTTGATCTGCCAGCACCATACAGGATTCTGGCAAGTACCAGAGCGCCTGTAATCACAACAAACTGACCTATCAAGGTATTCACGACGGAAACCGAGTCTGGCCGTACTATGATAAAACCCAGATTGACGGTGGTTATTATCGCTGCTGCCACGCAGATCAGGGACAACAGAAGCATCAGCAAACCCAGTAGTTTTTTCATATCTGAAGCCCTGTCAGAGTCGATTTCTGCGCCGATTATGTCAGCGTGCGTGCATCCTGACAAATATCTGAATACTGGAACCAGCGAGGTGCTGCGGGTATGATCAGGCCACTACTCAAGAAAGAGTCTGATATATACCCGTCTGATACGTTTACGCCCGACATTTGCGGCTTCAAGGACTACTGAAAGCATGATAAGCAAACTGCTGTTAACCCTGCTGGTCATAGGGCTGGTGATTGTCTATCTGCGTAAACAACACCGATCCCGGCGCTCTCATGCCGCCAGACAGAACTCCGGGAGAGCAGCCGGTTCTGACATGCCAGTACGGGCGTCAGATCGTGGTGAACTTGAGCAGTTCCTCAATCAGGCACGTCGCAGCCCCGATGCAGGCAGTACCTCCAGCTACACTCAAGCCGATGCCCTGGCTCCGCGTATCAAGGTTATTCTCTGGTCACTCATGGCGATCTTGTTGCTGGCCGGAGCCATAGGCAGCTATCTGCACTGGCAGGATCAGCAGCGGCTGGTCACCGTGCTATTACACCGTGACGCGACAACACCGCCAGTGATATATCGGGTCGCCAAACGCAATCTGGGCGCCAACGGCTTTACCACCAACGACGGCACCCAGGTCACTGTGTCTGCCAATGAACGCATGGAAGTTATCGGGCTGTAGCCCGTCTTTTACGCCAACTGTCGCCCCGTGACATCTGCCTGTCGCGCTTCACTGCCAACACCAGACACCTTCTGCTAAGCTGAACGAACTCAGAATTCGGATTCGTTTTTCAAGTAACGTTTATGCTCAAATGCAGACTCCAACACCTGTTTTCAGTGCGCCTGCTGCTTTTGCATTCAATTGCCAGCCTGGCACTGCTATGCCTGCTGATCTGGCCCTCTGCAGCCATGGCACGCGACAGAGTGAAAGAAGTGGTGCTGGATGATGGCAGTACGGTCAAGGTATTCCTCTTTGTGCCCGAAAATAGCGGTGACGGTCCATGGCCTTTGTGTGTCCTGATGTCAGGCGGAAGTGGCAATGAATATGTGGCACGCGCCCAGTTCTGGTTGGGGCGCGAACTGTCCGAGCACGGATGGATGATTGCGGTACCGGTGTCACCTAACAACGAACCCTTTACCGGCACAAATGGCCTTAAAATCCCTAAAGTGATCAGCAGCCTGCAGCAAGAGAGTGACATCCTGCCCGGAAAGGCTCTGTTGGTAGGTGTTTCGACCGGAGGCAGCTCCGCGCTTGAACTGGCGGCTCAGAACCCTGATCAATACCAGGGTGTTGTTGCAGTTCCGGGTATGATAAAGGACACCTCCATCATAGGCGAGATGGGTGGTCTGCCGGTGTATTTACGCATAGGCGAAGATGATGTTTTCCGCTGGGATGACCGCATGCCTGCGCTGGTAGCCGCGCTGGAAGCAGGCAACGCCAAAGTAGATGCCAGAGTAATCAAAGGCGGTAAACATATCTTCCGTCTGGATTGGAATGAGCTTGAGCCCTGGCTGAATTCGTTACACAACCCCATGCCAGCAGACGAAAACCAGTAATTTTGTCCACCTCCGGCAAACTTGCATTCAACCTGCCCGCTAGAGAAATCACAGGCAGCGTGTTAGAGTTTACACCTCGAATTAAAACTTCCTGGCCGGAGACGCTGGATGAAACTTATCACTGCCATTATCAAACCATTTAAATCTGATGACGTGCGTGAAGCGCTATCCGAGCTTGGCGTCAATGGCATGACGCTGACCGAAGTCAAGGGTTTTGGCCGCCAGAAAGGTCATACCGAGCTTTACCGTGGCGCAGAGTATGTCGTGGACTTTTTGCCGAAAACAAAAATTGAAGTAGCAGTGTCTGACGAAATGGTGGATCAGGCGATAGAAGCGATCTGCAAAGCGGCAAACACCGGGCATATCGGAGATGGCAAAATTTTTGTAACCGCTATCGAACAAAGTATCCGCATCCGCACCGGGGAAACCGGAAACGACGCGCTTTAAGCGCGTCACTTCTCCTGATCAACGCTCCTGTTTTTTATCAATTACTTTCAACGTTACCAAGGCATATACCAGCTTGGTTCCGGCCTCATCAAAAAATGTCACCGCAATCAGCGCGGTTGAACGCCCCTGATTGATCAGCTCGCCTTTAAGACGCACACGCGGCCCCAATACCGGTTCAAGGTAATCAATACGCATATTGATTGTGGTTACCCAATAGTTCTGGCGATCCGGAAACAAGGTCCTGAGTGTGTAAATCGCCAACATGTCTACGTAGGTGCCGGTAAACCCGCCAAACAATTGTTGCCGCGGATTCAAAACCTGCGTTGGTATGTGGGCATCGATCAGCACCAACCCTTCGGACTCTTCAATTACATGCCAGTCAGGCGCTTCCAGCAAATCACCGGCACAGTGACCGGGACGCATGAATATTGGTTTATTGTCAGCACTGCCCATAAAGATCTTATGAATTCCTATAGGTCAAAAAAGTAAATTTCCAGATTCAACTGAACGCGCGGATCAGCTTTCCAGTTATAACGGGATTCAAACAATAGCTGGGGCACTACTTCCATAATCAGCCAGTCTTCGTAAATCGCTTTCCGGTAGACCATTTGAGCGTAGTAGTTATTGACCTCAGTTACCGGGCGGTTGCTTGCAATCAAGCCGGTCTCGTAAGTCATGGTGGCTTGCGGGCCCAACTCCTGATGTATTGCAAAGGACTGGGCAAACTCGGTCAGACGTTCGTCGTGACGGTACTTGATCTCAGACTCGATGCGGAAATTGACCGCGTCTGTGATCGTCCGGGTGAAAAACATCCGTGAATCCTGGCCAAGACCATCGTGGTGATAATAAAAAACACGATTGCTTAAACCAAAATACCAGTCTTCATTAATGTCGGCGCCGTAACGAATGCGGAAACGATAGAATGGATCGAGAGGGATGCTCGATTTGACACCGACGTCATGGTTAAAACGCCAACCATTCCATTCAGGGTGTTCATAACGAAAAGCACCGGTAAAGTCAGAGGAGCTGACATTATTCAAACGTTGGTCAGTCAGGGAATTTTGTTCAGTGGTCTCTGTTTCAAAGATCAGCTTCCAGCGCTCAGCTGCACGTGGAAGATCGATGCGGCCACCGATATTCGCTTTGGAGTAATACGTATCAAAGCGGCCAATCCGCTGATTAAGTCGCACGCGCAGATAACTTTCGTTGGCACGATCACCCACCGCTTCGCCTGCAAGCCAGTCGTCCAGGTTGCGCCCTACAATGGTGACATTGCGCGATACTCCGTCACGACGATCTTCAAGCCAGCGCCAGGCTTCCTGAAGCTCGAGTTCCTCGATAGCGCGAAGCAGAACACTTGACTCTTCGTTTTCGCTGGCACCATTGCTGGCATCCTGATCAAGCTCAGGCCAGGGTTCGATGGCGCCAGCAGAAGCCGTGGAGGCTACGGCCACCCACACGAATGCCAACTGACGGCAGATTGAATTGCGATGCATCTGTCTGTTTTTCCTTGTCACCCGACTATCTCCCACTTCATTGCGGACCGGTTAATCAACAGGTCCTGCTCCGGACTTATTTAATATCAGGTATTTTTTTGTAATAACTAGTGTACATGCAGACCACTTGGATCCAACCACTGAATCAACCACTCCGCCCCGTGATGCAAGGGATCCAGAGCCAACACCAAAATATAGGCAACCACTGCCACCATAATCACAAGCTGCCATGGTCGCAGATTGGTTCTGCCGTCCATGCTGAGCAGGGCATGGACGCGAATTGAAAGATCGCCACCATTAAATGCCAGGCTGCTTTGTGGCAGTGACGCATTCTTCACCAAACGCCCGACATGCACCAGTGTTTCGGCGACAGCTATCGCGCCATGCTTTGAAGCTGCCTTAAAATCACAGGCCTGTTCGCATAGAATCTGAATATCATGCATCGCCCTTTTGCGCATTTCAGGCAGAAGTACAAGGCTGAACACACGCACCAGCAACAGGCGCAGATTGTCTCGACGACTACGATGCGCCTGCTCATGGCCCAGAATGACAGATAACTGAATGGGCGAACACTGATTCAGCAATCCTTTACTAAGAAACACACGTGGTTCCCACCATCCAAGCGTAAAAACAACAGGTTGAGGCGCATTAATCAGACGATACCCGTTGTGCTCACTGGCAAGTGCTTCAAATTGCCGTCGCATGCGGGCACCCATCCAGGCGTTATAGGAAAAATTTCCCAGAAGTGCTGCTGTTGCCAATACAGCGAGCGCAAGCCCTGCTACCGCCACTGAAAACTCCGTTATCTGCGGCGCATGCCGGGCGCAGCTTCCATGACAATGAGGCGAAATCAGCAAATCATCGGGCATCGGCGTAAACAACATCAGGCTTGCCAAAAATGCGAGAAATACAGGAGCAGCCCAATACAACAGCATCAGGCCGGAGCCATGAGCAGGATGTAAACGCATCAGCAACGGTCTGAGCAGCGGATACAAGAGACTGAACGCAAGCGTCAGTAAAAACCACAACATCAGCCATATCAGAGACAGCGAACCCAGAGTATTGATCATTTTGATTTGGACTCCTTGCCGGGGATAACCAGTTGCTGGCGTTTTTTCTCCCGGATCAACTCTTCCAGACTATCCAGAGAGCGTTCATCAAGATCCGCGGCAGCCTGCACAAAACTGCTCAGAATGGTTTCCATGCGGCCATCATGCAGCAGTTGTATGACGTCGCCCATCATTCTTCCCAACAAACTGCCTCTGGAGACTGACGCATGGTAGGTGTATGCGTGGCCCTGTTTGATACGATCGACGTAGGTCTTGCGATAGAGCCGCTCCAATGTAGATTGCACGGTGCTCAGTGAGGGCGCACGCTGGGCACCCAGTCCGTCACGCACTTCCCGTGCATCGATATGGGGTTTCTGCCACAGGACTTCCAATACATGCAACTCAAGCTCACCCAGATTGGTGCTCATGATATTGGAGGCTGACTTGTTTTTGATCATATTCTGTCTCGGGATATACCAGCTTTAGAACAGCCGGCGCGTATACCATATACCAATAGCAACCGGTCTTCTGCTAGTTACATCACTTTAGCTTTGAGGCGGCCAAATTGCAAAAACCGATAGGCCATCAATCCTGAATTAAAATATATACCTATACATTTCAATGCATTAAACCATTCACTTTATCCCATGCCGTATACTCGCGGGCTTTGACAGCAACCAGTTGCAGGTATATTTATCAATGTTTGTAAAAAATTGCAGCCTTCTCGGCACAGCCGTTGCTCTGATCATTAATTCCCATGCCTTCGCACAAGACTCAGATACCAGCCATCCGCAGGAAATTCTGGTGTTTGGCAGTGATTTCAATCTGCAGGGCACCCCTGTCAGTGCCACCGAAGGCACCGTATTTCAAAAACAACTGGAATTGCGCCCGATATCGCGAACTGCCGAGTTGCTGGAATTCGTACCGGGCCTGATCGCTACCCAGCATAGCGGCGAAGGCAAGGCCAATCAGTATTTTGTGCGCGGTTTCAATCTGGACCACGGCACTGACTTTGCCATCAAACTGGACCATATGCCCGTCAATATGCCGTCTCATGGCCACGGTCAGGGGTACGCCGACATCAACTTCGTTATCCCTGAACTGGTCTATCGCATGACCTATCGCAAAGGACCTTACTACGCCAATGGTGGTGATTTTGCGACAGCCGGGGAAGCCGAGTTCAGTTACGCAGACCGACTTGAACAGGGTCAGGCCAATCTGACATTGGGCGAAAACGGTTATCAACGTGTATTCGCAGGACAATCTTTCGAACTGGGTGATGGTGCATTGACGCTGGCCGGCGCGCTTACGCGCTATAACGGACCCTGGGACATGGATCAGGATCTGGACAAACGGAAAACTCTGGTGAAATACCACCAGCAGGATGAGGACGTATCCTGGAGTATTACCGGCATGTCTTACGACAACAGCTGGGATTCTACCGATCAGATCCCGCTACGGGCGGTTGAAGATGGCAGCCTGAGCCGCTGGGGCAATATTGATCCGACAGCAGGTGGTGAGTCACGCCGCAACAGCCTGTCTTTTGACTGGCACCAGACTTTGAGCGCCCAGTCCGACTGGCGTTTTAACGCCTACGGCATCGACTATGCAATGGACCTCTACTCCAACTTCACATATTTCGCCGTCGACCCGGTACGCGGTGATCAGTTTCAGCAAACTGACAGTCGTCGCATCGCGGGCCTGGACAGTGAATACCACCGTCAGCTGAATGGGTTTTCCATACCCACTGAACTGCGTCTCGGAGTCCAGCACCGTTACGATGACATTCATGTCGGACTGCACCTGACCGAACAACGTCAGCGCTATGACAGCGTACGCGACGACTATGTACAGCAGTCTTTGAGCAGCACGTACGCGGCATTGGAACAACAGTGGACGGATCGCATACGCACAGAAAGCTCGTTGCGTGTGGATCACTATCGCTTTGACGTTACTGACCTGCTCGGGCAGAACAGTGGCAAAGGCAATGACACTTTGCTAAGCCCAAAATTCAATCTGATCTACGCACCTGTCGACGGTGTTGAAACCTTCGTCAGTGCTGGCCGCGGCTTCCACAGTAATGATGCACGTGGCGCCACTATTGTTCAGGACCCGGCGTCCGGTGATCCTGCCGACACCGTTGATCCGCTGGCACGCGCCCGTAGTTTTGAGGTTGGCATGCGCACGTCTTTGCTTCCAAAAACTCAACTGGCGGTCAGCGCATTCAGTATGCGTTTGTCGTCAGAGCTGATATACGTGGGCGATGCAGGCGCTACTGAGGCCAGCGACGCCAGCCAGCGGGAAGGCGTTGAAATCAACAGCCTTTACACACCCACCAACTGGCTGTTGTTTGACGCAGCAGCAACGTGGACCAAAGCGCGGCTTCGGGGCGTGGATGAGAACCGCATTCCAAATGCAGTGCGTGACACAGCATCTTTGGGCATGATCATTAACGATCTTGACGGCTGGAGCGGCGGCATCCGTGCGCGTTATCTTGGCAAGGCACCACTTATTGAATCAGGCGAGGTTTTCTCGGACAGCACAGTATTGCTGAATGGCCAGGTAACTTATGCGTTTACACCATCGGTCAGCCTCTCCGTAGAGCTGCTGAACATGCTGGACAGCAAAGACCGTGACATAACCTACTTTTATGAGTCGCAACTGCAGGGCGAAGTTGCACCTGTAGAAGATATTCACTTCCACCCTGTGGAACCGCGCAGTTTACGTGTCAGTCTGACTGCACGTTTCTGATTGCCTGACATTAGCCCTGGCCAGCGAAACAGGCCGGGGCCATATAATCCGCAGCACGGCAGGAGTAAACTTATTGCTGCAGAAACCTGGCCATGTAAGTCATGGCGTCACCGATGGAGCCGCCCCAGGCGGCAAAGTCGTGGTCACCATCAAAAATCCGCAGCTCCACCAGTTCGGGCTGATGCTCTCTCAGTTGCTGATAAAACGCAGCAGCATGATAGGCAATATCAAACCGGTCATGATCGCCGCTGTTGATATAAAACGGCACCACAATGCCCTTGTTTTTATAGGCCCCGAACACTGATACCCAGTTCAGTGAACGCCAGCGTTCAGCATCAAACTGACCATTTTTCTGAAATACCTCAACCCGCGTAGCCGATGATGATGGCGGCGGCACCGGATCATAAACTGCCGGACTTAAGGGCGCTGCAGCGGCAAACAACTCCGGAAATTTGAGCGCTGCATTTGTGGCTCCAAACCCGCCTGCAGAATAGCCGGCAATGAGACGCCCCCCACGCTGTGATTGTGTGCGCAGCGTGGCATCAATATGCGGAATCAGCTCGGATATCAACGCTGTCTGGGAGAATTCCAGATGTGAATCTGCCCACCAGAAGTTGGGGTCTGCCGGCATCACTATCAGCATCGGAGGGATCGCACCGGACGCAATCAGTGCATCGGCTGTAGCTACTATATCGCCGGATCTTATCCAGCTGGTTTCACTGCCGGCGGCCCCATGCAACAGATACAGAACCGGAAAATTTTGCGTCGATTCAGCATATGCGTCCGGAGTGTATAGTGAATAGACCAGCGGTCTTGAGAGCACCGCTGACTCCATGGCATGCTGACTGATGGAACCAGCGTACGCAGAAATCTGCAGCATGCTGAATAAAAGGACTGACGTTAGCAGTAATAACGGTTTAGCTGTTTTTATTGTGATTTTCATACCGCCTCTTTTGAATTTTTCAGAAATACTTCACAGGAAATCCATATCACCCGCAGTCAGCCACCATTTCCCGGCAAGGATGGATGTAGCCGGTCCACGACTCCAGCGATTGCAGGGAATCTGGATGCCGGTGTCAGTGATCAATAAGTTGTCAGTGTTATACCGGACGCGGGAAAGTTGCCCCGCGGTCAACCAGAAAACACTCGGCCCGCCAGTCACTGCAGGTTGGAGAACAGACTGAATTGCCGCAGGCAGATCCTGCGTCGCGGCAATAATATCCATCACCAGATAACCATCATAATGTGGACGCCTGAATGCCATCGCTTTGAGCTCGCCATGACATACCAGCCTCAGGCATTCATAGGCCTGGCCTGGCCGCTGCAAGTATCGGTAGTGCAGGTATTCAGCATCGCGCACCCCGATTATCGCGTCCGGAAAACCCTGCAACATCGCTGGCCACAACTGATTTGCTGCCAGCGGATCAAAGCCGGCAACTTCAAGAGCCCAGCCCGCAGGTAGCGCATTTGCGTTTGCCGGAGGCAGGGCAATCTGCATCAACTCGTCGGTTTTTTCGTACAAACCGAGCCGTTCGGCCACATGCATGGCTTTGATATTCGGAAACCCGAACCCAAGCAGATTATCCGCCCGGTAACCGACATACTGTTCGAGCATGCTGGCAGCTGTTTTGAAAAACAGGCCATTACGACTGAAGAAGCTGCGCTCGTCCGGCATCACCATGACGTCGCAAATCTGCACGGCACGACACGGTCTGGAAAAATAATGGATGTCACGTACCACGCCGCCGTAATGTGCAATGGCAATACCATCGCGCTCGGCAACCACCGATGCCCCTCTGCCGCCGTGGTACTTCCAAGCCCACAACTCAGGAAAAAAATCCACATCGAAGCTGCGTTCGAATACCTGCTTGAACGCTACAGGCTCCAGATCTGCAGCACTGCGAAGGTAAACAGTGTCAGGTCTCCTGCTTTCCCCGTGCTCTGCAGCAGCTGTTAAACTGAGCAGCGCATGGCATCGCCTGCCCTGCTCAGCAGCAAGCTTGTCGGCCTGCAACGCCTGATACAGATTATCAATCTCGGTTCCGGTAAGCCCGGTCAAGGCGGGTAACTCAGACAGGGCGCCGCCAAAGAGCTGAATAAAAGCCTGCTGAAAACGAACTGTCTCTTCGGTCAGATCATCAACAAACGACTGATCAAATCCAAGCCGCTGCGCCAGTGCCAGTACATGGTTCAGCACGGGTAATGTGTCTGGTTGCGGCTCAGCCCCCCTGTTGCTTGCAAACTCTTCACAAATCAGCATCTGTCCACCAGGCCGCAACAGGGACTGCGCCTTGTAGAAAAGTGTCAGCGGCATAAAGTACCGTGCACTGTTGTTACAAATCAGCAGATCGAACCCGCGCTGATCTTCAAATTTTTCAAAATCACAGACTATAAATTGCAGTGAGCCGGAAGATACTTCAGGGAACGGGTCAGCGGGAATAGCAGCAGCACTGATATCAATAGCACACACATCAAAACCACGCCCGGCCAGCAGTCGTGCCAGTTCACCGCTGCCACATCCGACTTCCAGGACTCTCAGCGCGTAAGGATCAGTTTTCACGACATATGCGTCGTGTGGTTTGTTGTGTTGCCGGGCCTCAGCTGCTGACAGAATACTGCCCAGCAACTGGTCGGCTCTGCGCCACTGTGATTCAATCAGCATACTTGCCAACCGGGCGGCGTTGCCGGAAGCCGGTTTATCGGACACCGGCCCGGACAGCGCCTGTATGTCGGACTGTGACAGCCCTCCATAGGACAAGAACGGTACCCGACCTGCATATAGTTGCATCAACGCAGAATAAACGTTGAGCGGAAATATCAGAGTATCGTCAGTAGTCATCATGAGCGCATTATACGGTAGAATCCCGACCATGACGAAAACCACATTCAAACAACTTTTCACCCTGTTTCCTGACGCTGACAGCGACTTGCGCAGCGCACCACGCATTGGTCTGCAGAGATTGCTGGGGCTGCGTATACTGGTGGCGATCACGGGCGTCTGCGGCGCCCTGCTGTTTAATGTGTTTTCTCCATTGACCTTGCCCTTATTGCCTGTGGCTCTGGTGCTTGCCGGCGTGCTGATTTCTGTGTTCGCCGGATACTGGAGGGTTCAGCATGCCAGTGTTATCAGCCATGGCGAGCTGGTCATACAGCTTGCTCTGGATTTTGTGTTTGTCACCGCTTTACTGGCTTACACCGACGGCGCCTCCAACCCGCTGATCTCTTATCTATTGGTATTGCTGGCCGTCAGCGCAACATTGTTGCGAAGCCTGTGGGCACATCTGTTTGCTCTGTTAGCCATTACCATTCACACCGTTTTTCTGATTGTGGCGATTGTCACCGAAGAACACAGTCTGCACCTGCCTAACTTTCAGCTACACCTGGTTGGCATGTGGGTCACGTTTGTTGTCAGTGCCGCACTCATTACCACTTTTGTGAGTCGAATGGCATCTGCCATTCGCAGTCGGGAACTCACCCTGGCCAAATCACGAGAAAATGAAATGCGTAACGAACAACTGGTTGCCATCGGCTCACTGGCGGCTGGTACGGCACATGCTCTGGGGACGCCACTGTCAACCATGTCAGTGCTTTTGTCCGAGCTGGATTCACTGGACGAACAACAGTTGCACGATGCAAGCATCAAACCAGACATCCATCTGCTGCGTGAGCAGGTTGTGCGCTGCAAACACTCTCTTGATCAGCTCACCAGGTTTTATCATCACAGCGACCAGCAACAACAGGGACGCATGCGTATCGCAGCATTTCATGAGGCCATCCGCGACTACGTGGTCAACATTCACCCATCGGCGAACATCGAGTTCGATATCGAATCCAGCAGTAAAGAGCTGTGGATACCCGCAGATATTACTGTCCGGCACGCGCTGATCAATATCATCGAAAACGCCATACGCGCGGCCCATAGCATAGTAAAAGTCAGCTACAGTGTGGACCCTGAAAACCCCGGCATGGCGTTGATCAGAGTGCAGGATGACGGTGATGGCATTCCTGCGGAGGTTATGGAGAGCATGGGCGAACCTTTCATTTCCTCACGCGAAGGCAGTATGGGGCTGGGGATTTTTCTGGCCAATTCAACTTTGCAAAGGCATGGCGGCAGCATCGAGATGTTTAATCTGATGCAGTCTGGCGGGCAGAAACCCGGTGCTCAGACCTTGATTCATTTGCCACTTATCAGCCAGCAGATCCAGGGAACCCGACATGAACAGTGATACCACGCAGCAAATAACACAACGCGTGCTGCTGATTGAAGATGATGAGGTATTTTCAGGCGTTGTCAGCCGCGCGCTTGGCCGCAGGGGCTACCAGGTGCACACCGTCAATAACATTGAAGCAGCGCGCTCTGCGGTCAGTTCCATGCAAATTGACTGTGCGATTGTAGATCTGAATCTGGCCGGGCACTCTTCGCTGGAACTGATCCCGGGCCTGCGTAGCCAGAACCCGGATGCAAGAATACTGATGCTCACCGGTTATGCCAGTATTGCAACTGCGGTGGAAGCTATCAAATTGGGAGCTGATAACTATCTGGCTAAACCGGCAGACATCGACGACATACTGGCAGCCTTGTCTGCAGAGTCTGAAAACATTGCTCCTGAATCGCCTTTTCACGAACCTATGTCTGTGCGCCGGCTGGAATGGGAGCATATACAGAAAATATTGATGGAGAATGACGGCAATATTTCTGAAACTGCCCGGCAACTGAAAATGCACAGACGCACTCTGCAGAGAAAACTGCAAAAAAAACCCGTTGCGGGATGAACAAATGCTCGAAACCAGCGTCAATTGCACTGGATGCTACAGGCTTGATTGCTAAAACATTTATGGCAAAAGAATTTGTGACTTTCGGCACTCGGTGGCAAGCGAAACGCATGATATAAACGCACCCGCAATACATACCAAAAGATTCCCGCCAAAATTATACGCGCAGGGAACACCAACAAGCAGAACCATAAAAAAACAAAAACAATCTTCTACCTTTCGTCTGCCTTTGGTGCTGGCGACCCTGCTCCGCAAGTTCGGACAGTACGTCACATGGCACGTTGTATGAATAACCACCCACATTTTGATTCGGATTACTTGCAAGTCAGTATTTCAAGCGGAGCCTGAAGTGAAAAAACAATACCTGGTCGCCATCGGCCTGTTCATTTTTCTAGTTATATGGATGTTTCTGCCACGCGAGGAAAGCGCTTCAGTCGAAGACCGCTATGCCATACCGGAAACCGACAGAACAGTCACCGCTGTTGCAGGCAACGCTGCAGTCGATGCAGGCGCGGGTGGATTCACCGTGCGCACCAGCAGAATTCAGCAAAGCACTTATACCGAGACTGTTAATGTTCGCGGGGTGACCCGGGCATTCCGTCACGTTGAAATCCTTTCAGAGGCGGCCGGACGCGTTGTGGCAACTCCGGTAGCACGCGGTGCGCGGGTCAATCGTGGTGATGTGTTATGCGAAATTGCCGTGGATAACCGCGAAGTCGAACTTCAGGAAGCCCGCAGCCGCGAAATCCAGTCAAGACTGGAGTACGAAGGTTCACTGGGACTGCGTGAGCGCAACCTGGTTTCCGAGATCTCTGTTGCCCAGCTCAAGTCAACGCTTGATGCCGCCACCGCTGCTGTTGGCCGCGCAGAACTGGCACTGAACCGCACCAAAGTGCGTGCGCCGTTCAGCGGCATTCTGGAAACACGCGCAGTTGAGGTTGGGGACTACCTGAACATGGGCGCCCAGTGTGGTTCGTTACTCGATGACCAACCTATGCTTCTGATAGGCCAGGTGCCGGAGCAGAATGTCAGCAAACTGATACTCGGCAACCCTGTGGAAGGTGTACTGGTAACCGGTGAGCGCGTGAGCGGAAGGCTTACCTACATCGCGCGAGCTGCAGATCCGGTATCGCGCAGTTATCGCATAGAAGTTGAGCTGAATGCCGGCCAGAATCCGATTCGTCAGGGCATCAGCACTGAAATCATGGTTGCTGCCTCTGACATTGCTGCGCATATGATTCCGCCCTCAGCCATCACACTGGATGACAGAGGCGTGGTGGGCGTCAAAGCGCTTGATAACAACAATGTTGTTGCGTTTTATCCAGTGACTATTGTTGGTGAAAGCACACAGCTTGGCACACCCGGATTCTGGGTGACGGGATTGCCGCAAGAGGTGATTCTGATAACACTTGGACAGGAACTTGTTTTCCCGGGACAAACAGTCCGCACTAATTCAGACCGGTCAAGTCTATGAAATATTTTAGAGCTGCACGCAGCAGGGCACGCACGTCCTTCACTATTTTCGGGGTCATTATCCTGGCAGGTTTCCTGTCCTTTCGGGCCATTCCTGTTGAGCTCAACCCGGATGTGACAGTACCCATAATTATCACCACCATTATCCACCCCGGCATCTCTCCTGAAGATGCCGAGCGACTGTTGGCGCGTCCAACAGAAATCGAACTGAAGAATGTTGATGGCATTACCGAGATTCGCTCGTTCTCAAGCGAGAGTAGCGCGACCATCATCACTGAATTCGACGTCAGCTTTAACTCGGACTTTGCAATCAACGATATTCGTTCTGCTCTTGATCGCGCCAAAGCACGGTTCCCTGCAAATACTGAAGAACCTATTATTACGGAAGTATCTGCGGCCACCGTGCCCGTAGTACAAATTGCCCTGGGTGGCGAAGGCGTGGCAGAGCGGACAAAACTCCAGATTGCCCGCATCCTGCAGCGCGAAATTGAAAATCTGCCGGAAATTCTCAGCGCTGACATGATAGGGGCTCGTGACGAACTGCTGGAAGTTATTATTGATCCGCGCAAGCTGGAAACCTATGGCATAACCAACACCCAGATTGTGCAGGCTGTGACCAGCAATAACCGGCTGATCCCGGCCGGCATTCTGAATACCGGCGAAGGCAGCTTTGCCATCAAGGTGCCAGGTCTTATTGAAACTGCGCAGGATCTGTTCCAGCTACCCATTGCGGCCAACGCCAGTGGTGTTGTTGTGCTGAGCGATGTTGCGGAAGTGCGCCGCACATTCAAAGATGCCCAGCGTTATGCTTTTGCCAACGGCAACCAGGCCATTTCCCTTGACGTACAAAAACGCAAAGGCGCCAACCTGATTCTTGCAATGGACAAGATTGATGTCATCGTGCGTGAGATGCGCACGCAGATCCCGCCTGGCGTCGAAATTACTTACCTGAACAATACCATTCCGCTGGTGATAGAACAGAACTCCAGCCTGCAGGGCAATATGCTCTCTGCGATGGCGCTGATCATGATGGTGGTGGTGGCTGCCGTTGGTGTGCGCTCGGGCATCCTGGTAGCCATGGGTGTGCCCTTCTGTTTCTTCTTTGCCTTTATCATCATTTCATTGCTGGGCTACACCTATAATTTTATGGTGATCTTTGGCCTGCTGCTGGCGCTGGGTATGCTGATTGACGGCGCCATTGTACTGGTGGAATACGCCGACCGGAAAATGGCTGAAGGTCACAACCGCGCCGATGCCTATGAAGAAGCAGTCTCGCGTATGTTCTGGCCTATTATTTCATCAACCCTGACAACTCTCGCAGCCTTCCTGCCACTGTTGTTCTGGCCCGGTGTTGCCGGCGAATTCATGAGTTATCTGCCAACCACAGTATTTGCTGTTTTGATTGGATCACTGTTGTACGCGCTGCTGTTTGCACCCTTGATAGGATCATTCGTCGGCAGCCGTACAGCTCACAAGCACATAGACATCAGTAAAAACGATGACACGCTGGTCACCGAATTCAGAGGCCCTATTCGTGCTTACGTCGGTATCCTGCGGTTTGGCATTCGCAATCCGGGTGTAATTTTCCTGGGCAGCATCGGCGTACTGGTCAGTATTGTGATGGCCTATGTCAGCCTCGGCCGCGGTTTCGAATTCTTCGCCAGTGTGGATCCAAGTCAGACACGTGTGCAGATTTTTGCGCGCGGCAACTACTCGCCTGAAGAAATCCGCGACATTGTGCGCGACGTTGAGTCACGCATTGAAGCTGTCGGCCACTTCAAAAGTATTGTGACGCAGTCAGGCGCCAGTCGCAGTATGGGTGGCGGCATGGGCGCGGCACCGGATCTGATCGGCACCATATTCCTGGAGTTCACTGACCGGCGCGAACGCGACATCAACGGCTTTGAGATTGAAAATCTGTACCGCCAGGCCATTGCTGACCTGCCGGGTATCCGCGCGGAGATCTCCACCCCCGAGCAAGGCCCGCCCGTGGGCAAACAGTTGCAGCTGGAATTTTATGGTGAAGATCTGCGCACTCTGATTGATGAGGCACGGCGTGTCCGCGATCATCTGGAAAACGGCATGGAAGGCCTTATCGATGTTGATGACACCACACCGGTGCCCGGCATTGAATGGCAGATTACCGTTGACCGCGCGCGCGCAGCCATGTCAGGTGCCAGCATGCAGGAAATTGGCACGGCCATTCAGTTGCTGACCAACGGCGTGCTGATGGGCGACTACCGCCCCGATGACAGCGAAGAAGAAGTGGAAATTCGTGTGCGCTACCCTGAGGAGTATCGCGGCATCGAGCAGATCGACAACATCCGCATCAATACTGCAGGCGGTCTGGTCCCCATCAGCAGCTTTATCACACGCGAAGCATTGCCCAGCGTCAGTTCGATTCAGCGCGTGGACAGTGAACGGGTGATATATGTCAGAGCCAACCCTGCTCCGGGTTTTATTACGGATAACAAAGTCAGCGAGTTGGGACAATGGTTGCAGGCCAATCCGCTTGCTCCCGGCGTCAACTACCGCTTCCGCGGTGCCAACGAAGAGCAGGAAGCCTCTATGGCATTCCTCAGTTTTGCATTTTTGTTGGCACTGGCACTGATGGCCGTTGTACTCGTGACACAATTTAACAATTACTATCAGACTCTGCTGATTCTCTCTGCCGTATTGTTATCAACTACCGGCGTACTTCTGGGCTTGCTGATAACAGGGCAGACTTTCAGCGTGATCCTGACCGGTGTGGGCGTTGTCGCGTTGGCCGGTATTATTGTGAATAACAATATTATTCTGATTGATACCTACAATGTGCTCAGCCGCAATCACCCGGACTGGAGTCTGACGGATGTGATAGTCCAGACAGGAGTGCAGCGTCTTCGCCCGGTATTCCTGACCACGTTCACTACCGGTTTTGGTTTGCTGCCGCTGGCACTGGGTGTTTCGATTGATCTTGCCGGGGCAGAAATTGAAGTTGGCGGACCAGTAGCGTCGCAATGGATGCAGTTGGCTAACGCAGTGGTGTTTGGATTGGCGTTTGGTAGCGTGCTGACGCTGATTGTTACACCGGCGCTGCTGGCTCTGCCTCATAAATTGCGCGAGTACATCAATCGTATCAAAGCAATGTTCACTCGTAACAAACCGGCTTTTAACTGATAAAACCCGGCGTCCTGACAAAAAAGCCGTACAAATATTGAACACTTGTTCGTTATTTGTACGGCTTTTTTACACAATTGTGATTCCACGTGACAACAATCCAAACGCTTTGCAACATTTTGTCACCTGCGATTCCATGCAAAAACCCCTGTGCTAGTATCAATCCAGGTTGTGACGCGACCGGTTGACGGACATCAACCAGAATTCAATTTCAAAGCCGCTCACAAACAGTCAGAGCAAGGTAGTGGGCAGTTTTTCTCTGTTCCCCCCTATCAAACGTGGAATTATTTTCCGCTGCCTTGCTCCGGCGAACTTCTCTCACACAAATCAACACAGCCTGCGGTCAACGGCAAGTGATTAACGATAGGTCCTGTTAGCAACCCAGGCCTCCGCCACCAGCAACATCATTACCAGCAGCACAATCCACCACCACAACCGTTGCGGCTGCTCAATATCTGACAGCAGTTGTGCCGTGCGCACACGCTGTGAAATCAGCGGAGTTGTTTCCGGGTTGATGATGCGGTCTGTGAGTGTGGCGATATCCAGTTTTGTCAGATTGGCCGCCTCGGGTGCGATATTTATCGCCAGTTTTGTATCCCCTGCTGTCACAAATCCCGGCATACGCGCTCTGTAAAAGGGATTGTCCATCCGAACACGAATGCTTGTACCGTCTGGCTCTATCAGCCCCAGTTCACCCGATTCCGGTATGAAGGCAGACAGATCTATCATTTGCCCCACCAGATAAGCACGCTCACGACTGGGTGGCTGGATGAGATAAGTCAGCACCTCGTGGGCAAACGGCAGGTACAGTCCCTGCAGAGGAAAGTTGCTCCATCCAAGATCCAGAGCCGAGCTCAGCAACATGGTGCGGCCTTCTCCCGCTTGACGTTCGCTCAACATCACTGAGCCGTTGTCAAAACGCATCAGAATACCGGCATCCGACGCTGGCTCTGTGCGCCAGAAACCACGAAATCGCGCGCCAAAATCCACACTCAGCGCCCGCAACGCGGGGTGGCGCCGGTCAATATCGGCAATCAGTTGATAATCATTGGATGGCAATACTTCTTGCGAAATCAGGCGAGCAGGGCTGATTTCACCGAATTGGGAATTGTAGGCTTCAGCAACCACACGATCGCCTGGAGCCAGCCATAATGCGCCACCCTGCTGCGTGACAAATTGGTTGATGGCATTGACCAGATTATTACCGAGAGCAGGTGTATTGAGTAACACCACAGCATCCTGCTCACGTAACATCGCCGGGGCAAGCGCCTCGACCGTGGACGTCTGCACATCAAACGGTGAGTTCTCCATGCCTTGCAAGGCCAACACAAACCAGTGCGCCTCATCGTCATACCAGTCCGCAGAAGGATCACCGTTGACTACCAGCACCCGCATGCGCGGCAGCACGTCCAGAGAAAAATACCAGCGGTTGTCCAGTTCAAAATCATCACCGGACAAGGCCAGTTCACCGGTATAGGAGCCTGAAGCATCGAGTGTCAACGGCAGGCTGACGACCGCCTCAGAACGTTCATTAAGCTGGATCGGCTGGGCTGCCGGTGCTATGCCGAGCGCACCCGGGGACTCACTGACAAGATTGAGCGACAGATTGCCCCGATCCAGAAATACGCTACCGGTACTGCGCACACGGGCCAGCACCTCGTAGTCACTCTGATTCTCAAGCAGTTGCTGCGGTGAACGCACATCGGTCAAACTCAGGTTGCTGCTGCGCTCGTCTCCTACATCAATCGGGCGAAATCCTGTGCCCGCCGCAAGCATGAATCCGGCATCGTCAGCAACCACGCCTGATGCTTTGAAATCAGAGATCAGCACCAGCTGGCGGTTTTCATGTTGTGACTGTTCCAGCATGTCATTGGCCAACTCCAATGTCGGATAGAAACGCACCCGGTCATACCCGGGTTCGTTCAGGCCATTGATAAACGCCCGCAAACCATCAATATCTGTGCTCAGCTCACGAACACTCAGAGTGCCATCGGCGAAGGTCAGCACTGCGGCTTCATCACCGACATTTAAACTGTTCAGCACGTCCAGCGCCTGCTCTCTGGCACGTTCAAAGCGTTGACCAAACCGCATGCTAAGGGAAGTATCCAGCAGAATGGCTACAGACCTTGGTTCAGCATCGATCAGGCGGGCCATACTGCCCTGATAAAACAGAGGCCGGGCAAACGCCAGCACCAGCAAACAGATCAAAGCGGCCCGCATCAACAACAACAACCACTGTTGAATCTGCTGAAACAGGATAAGTTTTTTGGTGGTTTGTTTCATGAAACGAAGCGTGCCAAACATCACCTTGGGCGGGTTTTCACGCCGGATCAGATGTATGGCAATCGGGATGGCTGCAGCCAGCAATCCCAATAAAAAAAGAGGCGTCAGGAAACCCATTTACGCACTCCTTGTGCGGCGCGATAAATACGAAGCCAGCGCCTTATCCAATGGTTGCGAGGTATCCAGCAGACAATAATCCACACCCCTGCTCTGACATTTCTTTTTGCAGTCATCCAGATATCTTTGCAGATTGTCCAGATAGGCATTGCGTATGGCTTGTGGTGAGGTGATATGGGTTTCAGCAGTCTCCATATCAACGAATTCGGTGGACTCGTTAAAGTTGAAATACAACTCCTGATTGTCCAGCACGTGGAACACAATCACTTCATTGCCCATGGCGCGCAACTGTTGCAGGGTCTTGATAGTCGCCTGCTCGTCTTCCAGCATGTCACTGATCAGAATAACCAGACTCTTCTTGTTCAAAGTCATGGCCAGCTCACTCAGAGGTCTGACGCTGTTGGTTTGACCACCGGCTGTTAATTCAGCCAGGCTGCGCAGAATACGGATGAGATGAACCTGCCGGGCTTTGGCGGGAATGTAGTCTTTGACTTTGTCAGAAAATGTGATCAGACCAACAGCATCACGCTGGCGCATGATAAAGTACGCCAGTGCAGAGGCCAGAGTGCGGCCATAATCCAGTTTGCTCATGGCTGCGGACGAATAGGCCATTGATGCGCTGCTGTCGAGCAGAATGTAACAGCGTACGTTGGTTTCATCTTCGTACTGCTTGATATACATCTTGTCCGAGCGCCCGTAGAGCTTCCAGTCTACATGGCGCATGTCATCACCACGTATGTAATGGCGATAATCAGTGAACTCTACACTAAAACCACGTTTGGGGCTTTTGTGCAGGCCAGCAACAAATCCTTCCACGATGACACGCGCACGCATCTCCAGATTATCGAGCGTCGCGAGTACAGTCGGATCTATAAAATTCGTGCTTTGTGCCATCTTATGCGCCCGGCGCGCGCACGGTGTCGAGCACACGGCGTATCAGTTCGTCGGTAGTGATGCGCTCGGCTTCCGCATGGAAATTGAGCTGGATTCGATGACGCAACACAGACGGAGCCAGCGCACGGATATCATTAAACGAGACATTGTAACGGCCATGCAGCAGCGCCCTCACCTTACCTGCCAGCACCAGATTCTGTGAAGCACGAATACCGGCTCCCCAGGTTACCCAGTCTTTCACAAATTGCGGAGACACCGGGCTTTGCGGTCGAGTGGAATGCACCAGATGTACAGCGTATTGCACAACGGCCTGCGCGGCGGGCACCTGGCGCGCAACACGCTGGAATGCCAGAATATCTTCGCCACTTAATGGATGCGACACGGTACGGTCAACCACACGCGTGGTGCTGCTGACCACCTGCACTTCCTCTTCTTCAGTCAGATAACCCAACTCCATCTTGAACATAAAACGGTCAAGCTGCGCTTCCGGCAGTGGATATGTACCCTCAAGCTCAATCGGGTTCTGCGTCGCCAGCACAAAAAACGGGCTGGACATTTTGTGAGTAACACCGGCAGCGGTGACCTGTCTCTCTTCCATAGCCTCCAGCAAAGAAGACTGGGTTTTAGGTGGTGTCCGGTTGATTTCGTCTGCCAGCAGGATGTTGGTGAAAATCGGGCCTTTAACAAATACCAGTTTGCGCCGGCCGTCACTCTCCTCAACAATCTCTGAACCCACCACATCAGACGGCATCAGGTCAGGCGTAAACTGAATACGGCTGAAATTGAGCTGGAGAATGTCAGCAACCGTTTTAATCAACAGTGTTTTTGCCAGACCCGGAACACCAGTCACCAGACAGTGGCCGCCAGCAAACAAGGCAATCAGCAACTCTTCGATTACAGAGTCCTGACCCACAATCACCTTGCGGATTTCGTGGACCATCTGATCGCGCCCGGCCTGCATCTTTTTAACAAGCGTCAGATCGTCATTGTCTTCAAGACCAGCTACGTGGGCGTCATCGATAATGTTGGTGTCTGTCATGGTCATGTCCTGTAATGGTGTCTTTTCGAACTGATAAATTTTAGTGTGTATAGGCGTAGATCAAATAGTTAATACCCAGGCGGTAGGCTTCGTTGGTCATCTGCGTGGGATACATTTCCAGAAACGTGTGCTCCCAGCCGTCACCCATATCCGAATTAAAATTTGCCACCAACATCACACGACCAAGGTCGTCCAGAATGGCGTGCACCGCAGGCGGATATCTGGGATCGTTAAGTGTGACGTAGCCATAATCCCAGGTCACTGCCCGACCCGGCACCTGTGGCACTTCCTTGATGTCGTAAAACATGCGGAAAATTTCATGATTCATATCCAATTGCACTAACTCACGATCCGGAAATACTTTTGCGATTTCAATCAGAAAATCCTGAAAATGCGCTTCGCCCCAGAAATCATCGAGCATGACAAAACCGCCTCGGTGCATAAACTCACGCAACGCTTCCACCTCCTCCGGATTAAAGTTGGGCCCGCTACGCATGGTGCCAATTGGCACACGTTTCATGGTCATGTATAAAAACATGTGCTCGAATAACTGTGGATCGGTCAGATCAATCCAGCGTGGACTGGTTGTTGTGGTTTCTATATAAGTGTAGCGCTGCACACCGCGCATAAAATTGCGCTCGGCGTCCGGGTAATCGGTATCCCACCAGCCCCCGCGCCGCCCACCGCGACCTCCTGCATAATTATCGTAGCGACCACGAATCCAGGTGAATTCCGGACTGGAATCGGCGCTATTGTTGCTTACCTGAGCAGGGCTGGTGTTCTGACCGGAAAGACTCTCGCGCAAACTACGGATATCGAAGTCCTGGGGGAAAACCACGCCATCACCTGTCCCTGGCCGGACGTCGGGCATTCGGACCGGCGGTATGCTGACAGGAGGCATCCTGATTTCATTTGCTGTGTTGCCTGGTTGCTGGGCGCTTGCGTCGTCCGGGGCCAGCAACACTGATGTACACAAAGCTGCCGCCATCAACACGGGAACCCTCGTGAGCAGCACTTTAAGCCGCATCAGCCCACCAATAGCGCAATAGTCTGCCGCCAATCCCGACAACGATACCCCGCCCACGCTAATCATGTCAGGGTGCTCCTGACGCGGATCGGGTTTGTTCCACAGCACGCAACAGAATATCCTGCGCCCGTTCATATCCCGGTGCGGTTTCAAGTGCTCTGAGCACCGTGCGGCGGGCGTCCTCAATCTGACGATTATCAAGATAGGCGCCAGCCAGGTTGGTTCTTGTATCCACTGGATCGCGCTGATCCAGAGTCACCAACACTTCAAACTCCTGCACTGCACGTTGTGTATCACCCTGTCGCTGCGCCAGTCGGGCACTGGTCTGGTGAATCTCTGGCCGGTAAGGATTGACAGACAAAGCGCGGCTTATGTAGTAGTCCGCCTGCTCAAGATTGCCGGCAATCATCGCAGCGTCTGCCAACTTGAGTGCAGATTCAAAGTCATGCTGTTGATTCTGCAGCATGACTTCCAGTTCCTGCATCATGGCCTGAGTATCACCTTGTGCCTCAAACACCTGTGACAGCACCAGCGAAGGGCTCGGGTAACCAGCATAATCCGGCAAAATAGCTTTCGCCGATTGCAGATGAATGATGGCCTGATCGTAACTGCGCTCCCTGAACAACAGTATGCCAAGTTGCAAATGCGCCTGGAAATCACGCGGCTCGCGCTCTATACGGCCCTGCATGTGCTGTTTCAGAGACTCATTGTTGTAAAGCTCAGCCAACACCGCGCTGTTGTTCTCGCGCACACCATGACCATGGCCAGCACCTTCATCGGGACTGTCTTCAACATGTACATAAACATTGATGTCATCAACACGTTGCTGAATCCACTCGCGGAAACCGGTATCAAACGTCTGCATGTCGATATCAAAAACATTAGCAAACATTTCACTTTCCGGGCGTACCACGGCGTATTCCAGAATCAGTTCGCGCAGCTTGTCAAAGCCATGCTGTTCAGCAATATATTCCACCACCAGGTAGGACTGGAAGTAAGCGAAACTCAGGTCAGCATCACTATTGGCGCCGGTAAATCCTTTGTTAAGATCACCGACCGGCAGCAGCCTGTTCTGTTGCACAGCACGCACCAGCTCCAGCCCAAGACGACGCCCCCACTCAGGACGCGCCTGGCGCTCTTCCCAAGTGGAAATGCCTTCGGACAGCCAGCGCGGCATTTTATTATTGGTCATCTGTAACGTGAACACATGCACCAGCTCATGCCAGAGAATTTCCTGCCAGTTGGCACTCAGTGTGTCCGGCGAAATCAGGGTAACCACTTTACCAAAACAGATACCAACAAGCGGTCCGATATCCGGCAGACCTACCGAGCGCACTGCAAAATCCTCAGTACGCTCGAACACCTGAATGACAACTGGCACATCTGGCTCAAACTGATACTTTTCAACCAGGCGCTCCCAGCTTTCTTCGAGCAGAGGCTCCATATAAGGCCAGAGAATCTGCGCATCACGATGGCTCATATTGACGCGAAAATGCTCACTCTCTAACGTGGCATAACCTTCAAGCACATCAAACACCTGAAGCATATTGGAGGTTAGTACGTTGAACGGATCGTTA
Source organism: Pseudohongiella sp. (assembly GCA_030651695.1). GTDB lineage: Bacteria > Pseudomonadota > Gammaproteobacteria > Pseudomonadales > Pseudohongiellaceae > Pseudohongiella. The sequence continues at coordinate 132,959 of JAUSCD010000035.1, forward strand.
TCAAAAGCCTGTTCGAGATGCTGTTTGCCCTCGATTTCCTCACCCAGACGCACCAGATTGCCGCCCAGCACCGTGTGTGCATGCCAGTTGGTGGGATCAGTCTGAATTGCCTGGCGGGCGTAGGCCACCGCTTCGGTAAACCGATAGTTATTACCCAGGTATTCTGCCACCGACGCGTAAAACTCGGCACTACCGGGACTGAATGCATTGACCTGCTGCACAATGTTGTCAAAGGCCTGCCTGTCTTCATTGATCGCAGCAAGTGCTGCGAGTGTGGACAACGCAGGAATCGATTCAGGATTGATTCGTAATGCCTGCTGCAGATAACCGCGGCCGGCGTCTTCCTGATAGTTTCTCACCATCAGCCGCCCGTATGTTTCCAGTGCTGCCACGTTTCGGGAATTGGCTTCAAGGCTCATAGCCAGATAACGCTCAGCGCTGCCTATACGTGCCATCCCAACCAATGCCGGTGCATAACGTCGGTTGATGGTGAGCACCTGGTTGTAGTTGGCTTCTGCGTCAGCATCGTTAAACTTTTCCTGAAACAAATCCCCCCAGAGAGTCAACGCTTCAAGATTGTTGCCATCCAGACGCACCGCTTCAGAAAATAATGCATTGGCATCGTGGAATTCATCCAGCTTCCAGGCTGCCAGTGCCACCATACCAACCTCAGCCGAGTCAAAAACAAGTCCACCGTCATAGCGCGCCAGTGCTGCATTGAATTGCGCGGCGGCTTGTTCTTTTTTGCCGCGCAGACCGAGCACCAGACCATATTGCACCAAAGCGCGCACTGGCGGATTCAGCTGTCCGCCTACGACCTGCGCAAGCATGGTCTCCGCCTCCTCCGACAGGCCTGTCATACGGTAGAGCTCTGCCATCTGAGTAGCAAGCAGAGGGCTGTCAGCCGGATTGCGAATCAATGGACGTATTGCGGCCATGGCTTGTTCATACTGACCGGTCAGCATATGCGCATGACTGATCCCGAGCGCTGCCTGCTCTCTCCAGGCATTGTCACGCACGCCGTTAAATGCTTCGATAGCGCCCAGATAGGAGCCACGCAGCAGAAGTTCATTGCCCCGATCGAGATTGTCCAGTGCAGATAATTCAGGTTGCTGCGCCTGCGCAGACTGATTGATACGAATAATGTAATCACCGCCTGCCAGCACCAAATCCGGCAGCGGCAAAACCGTCAGCGCAGTGACAGCAAACATGGCGCCGGCAGCCAGGCTGGCCCGCCGCATACCGGATTCAACACATACCCGTAATCTGGCGGATTTGTTTAATGCAGACGCATAAGATCGCTGTATTTTTAATGGCTCAGGGCAGCTCATTGTATCTCCTCGTGCGGGTTGCCAGATCAATCAACAGGGCTTCCAGCCGATTCCAGTAATCCTCTTCCAGAAAGTTGCTCTTCTGATTTCGCAGAATAAATATGTCGCGCTCAATATTTTGCATCTCCGCTTGCAGGCTCTGCGCTTCAGGAGAGGTTTTCTGAGTCCCGCTGCTCAGTACATTGATATAGGCAATCTCTGCCAACATCCCATCGGCCTGACCGAGTCCCGGCTCGCGGCTGAACAAGCCGTCTCCCGAATCGTCCAGCACGGCATTCTCTGTGGACAAACGTTGCTGCTCGCGATACCACTCGGTAACACGTCCGTTGGCATAGTTGAATATTTCCAGCACTGAGACCCGGCCGTTGCGATCGATGTCTGCGCGTTTTTGCTGCATCGCCGACACCATAAAACCACCAAACGTGGGGTCGTAGCGCTCGGCGGGTGAACGCGTTGCCGACACCACTACTCGCCCGAGAGCAGACAGCTCGCGGGAAAATTCAAAGCTTGCACTGGTGGTATTAAAGATCACCATATCCACACCACTTAGCGGTGCGAGCATTTCGGCAAATCCGGCGCCTGTCATATCCGGGCCGACATTATTAAACTTGGCTTCGCCAAAGGTACTGGAGCCGTGACCGAACAGGAATATATTCAGCTGATCTCCAGCGCTGGCACCCGCCTGAATCCGCGAGATGGCCGCAGAGATATCCTCTATGCCTGAACCCGCTCTCACAATAGGTGCCGCATCACCCACGTTCACACCATCATCCATCAACAACTGTATACGATTAGCGCTGTAACCGTAGTCGTCGCGCAGGCTGGCATGTAAATCTTTAGCCCAGCCACGCAAGCGCTGACGGATCTGATCTGAAGCTGAGGCGCCTACAATAATCAGCGCAAATTTATTATTGTCGGGAGTCTGCCGGAACCAGGGTGTGTCTTCGCCGGAAGAAGCAGCCGAACCCGGACTCTGAGCATACACCGCTGATGTCGTAAACAGACACAATGCAAGCAGCAGACGTTTCATGATAACCCCCGGTAACGTCTCGCCATCCAGTCCATGCACATCAGGGCAATCAGCAGCGCCAGTAGCCAGGGTTTGTCCCAAAGATCTTCCTGCACTTCCCGCGAATACGCGCCGGGCACGTGGTCTATATCCGTCAGCAATTGTCGCGCATCGGACAGATCGTAATACCGCCCGCCACTGCTTTCGGCAATACGCGCCAGCATACCCACATCGCGACCGGCATTGTTGAATTCACGCAATGACGGGGTTACCACAAAAGCCGCCGGCTTTTCTGTCTCCAGACCCGACCCTGCGGCGCTCGCAACATCAACCAGCACACGATAGACCCCCTCTTCTGTCGCCTCAAAACGGCTGACATAGGTGCCGTCCTGATTGATATCCCACTCCATTGCCAGATCCGCGCTATTGCCGAGCGGATCAGTACGTTGAATCCACAACGAAGCGTTGTTGTCCGGCTTGTACCGGGCGTCAAGCACCTTGACCGAGACATTGACCGTGTCGCCGGCATTATAGAATGCCTTGTCAAAATTGATGGTGACACGCTCCAGCGAATCCTGCGCCAGCCATCGCAACATCTGGCGCCAGAGCCGCTCATGGGACTCATCTTGTGAAGACATCAGCATCTGCCAGCGCCAGGTACTGGCAGTATTGATATTCATGCTGCGCCCGCTGCCATAGCGTTGAGTCGCAATCACCGGCAGGGCCTGATTCTGGTACTGCAACACAGGGTGCTCTAGCAGAACAGTGGCACCGGGTTTGGCGCGACCGGTGACATACACCCCTTGCAGTGTCGGCAGCTCACTCCACAGGCGCCGATTACTGGCATCATCGCTATCCAGACGCAGCAACTGTGAAAACTCACCTGCCGCAGTCAGTCGCGGGGCATACAACTCGCCGGTAGCGTGCATGCCACGGCGAATTCCACCCTGTAAAAAGCCCGGCAAGGTATCTGATCTGGCAAGTGTCAGCGGCATAACATCGGCCAGTACGCTATCTGCAAAGGCGTCGTCCAGCATACCTGCCACTACCAGGCCGCCACCGCGCTCTGCGACAAAATCCTGCAGCATTTTAAGTTGATCGTCGGTAAAAAAGTCGCGCCCGATATCACCCATTACGACCGCTTGGTATTGATAGAGATCTTCGACCCGGGTTGGAAAGCCGTTACTCAGCTCCAGTGGCGAATTGATACCCTGCCGGTAAAAACGCCCCGGGCCTGTGCGCAAATATGAGGCCAGCCGCAGATTGGTGTCGCTTTCTACCGCTCGGCGGATAAATTTGAATTCATTTCGGGGGTGGCCCTCCACATACAGAATATTCAGTGCAGGCTGTTCGCTGTTATCCACCAGAAACTGGTAGCGATTGTTTTGCAGCACAATCTCGCCGTCCAGTTCGTCCACCCGGAGTTCATACAGAATAGGTTCTTTGCGTTCAGGAGTGACTTCCAGATCAAAACGTCGGCTGCTGCCATCCTCACCCAGTGTCACAAGCCGCGATGCCACCTCTGTTTCCCCGTCCATCACCCGCAGGTTGACCTGGCGGCCGCTATACCCTTGCTGTACAACATCTACCTGAACATCAAACACTGTGTTGTCAAGAATGGTGTTGGCAGCGGAAACGCTGTTGATACCCACATCACGTGGAATCTGCTCTTGCCCAACACCCACAGTGAAAACCGGAATCTGTCTTGCTGCCAGTTCGCGCGCACTGACAAGCGGATCGGCGCCGGAATTATCCGCGCCATCGCTGATCATCAGCACTGCGCTCAGTGGCAGCCCGCCCAACTGATCTGCAACCTGCCGCATGGCCTGATCAAGTCCGGATGCGTTACCTTCTGCACGGAGCTCGGCAGCGTCACTGACACGCCTTACCGATTGGTTAAAAGCGAAGGTGCGCACCTGATAACGCTCCGACAATCCTGCAAGTATTCCGTTGTCGCCATAAAGCGTGTTGGTCACAGCCTGTTGCCGGGAAACTGCGCCCGGGGTGTCTGTTATCTGCATGCTGGCAGAATCATCCACCAGAACTGCCAGGTAGGTTTCCTGGGGATTGACCTGAAATGTTGTGATGATCGGGCGCATCAGCATGAACAGAAGCAATATAAGCACCGCCGAGCGCAAGCCAACAAGAAATGACTTCCAGCGTGGTGTCAGCGGACGTGTGGTACGTCTGTATAAAAACCAGACCAGTGCCGGAATCAGAGCCAGCAACAGCAAAACAATTAATGGATGCGGGCCATAAGCGAAGGCGAAGCGACCATCACGTATAGCATCTATGACATAAGCATCCAGAAAAAAACTCATCGTTTGTGTACTGTCCTTTACTGCATCTGTTTATTGCGTCGGAACCTGTCTCTCGGCTGGGGGTGCAGAATTGCCAGAGTCAGTGTTTCTGGCTCCTGCGGTTCCGGTTTCGGATAGTGCCCTGTAGTACGACTCAACCAGCTGTCTGTACTGATCCGGAATATCTTCTTCGGAGACCGTAAACAGGCGACGGCTGATTTGAGCCAGCTCTGCGCGGGCCCGCAAATCGCTTTCCAGCGCTATCAGAGGCTGCAAAACACCCCGCAGCAACTCAGGCTGATTCATAAAATCTTCCAGCGACTGCCGGGTAATTTCAGAGCTGATAGAACGTGCATTGCCCCACAAGGCAGCTTCGCCCTGTTCCGGAATGCCCCCCAGCCCCTGCTGTCGCTGCGCGTCCGTCGGGCCACCAGCAAGCTGGCCGCCAGAAGTATTGCCGCCGCCTTGTTGCTGACCTGGCTGGCCTTGCTGACCTGGCTGACCCGGCTGGCCCTGACCAGGTTGTCGCCCTTGTTGCTGAGCCTGCTGACGCGCCTGCTGACCGCGCTGTGATTGGCCACGCTGCCCGGGCTGCTGGCCAGTTGCCTGACCGTTCTGGTCCAGCTGTTGTGCCAATTGCTGAGCCAGCTGTTGCGAGCGCGCAAGCTGCTCACGCATTTCTGCAATCGAGGCTTCACCCTGCTGTCCGGCCTGACGGGCATCAATTTCCTGTTGCAGACGCTCGAGTTCCTGGCGTAAGGCACTGGCGTCGGCCGCCGCTTGCATAACCGGATCTCCCACTGCCTGACCCGGTACCTGACCACCATTACCCAAGGCCTGCAGGTTTTGTCCAAGCTGTTGCAATGAGTCGGAAACCTCTCCTTCGATATCGACTGCAAGATTTACCATTCCGTTGCGCAGTACCCGGTTAGCCGTGTCCATTTGTTCACGTATATTTCGCAGCGAGCGATTGGCTTGTTGCGCCTGTGATAACAACTGTTGTTCTTCATTACCTGCGCGTGCAATCACGGCCCGCAGCATACGTTCGATTTCTTCCAGTTCCTGACGGTTGCGTTCCTGTTGCTGCACCAGACTCTGGACATCTTCCGAGGTGCTCGCTGCCTGACGGGTCTGCCCCAATCCCTGCTGCTGACTGAGCTGCTGCAACTGTTGCTGCAAAGCGCGCTGCTGTTCAATCAATTGCTGCCCACGCTGAGACAGATTCTGCGCCAACTGATTGGCTGAGTTCTCCGGTTGTTGTGCCATCTGGCGCTGTTGCTCACGCAGACTTTCCAACGCACGCTGACTTCTCGCAGCGGCCTGCGCGGGCGAATCTGCCTGCGCCGCCTCCTGCATTTGTTCCAGAGCGCGCTGCATCTGCGAATCTGTCGGCGAAGCGCCTGACTGGCCACCGGATTGCTGTGAATTCTGAGCTTGCTGCGATTGCTGGCGACGATTCATCTGTTGCTGCAACTGCGCAAGCTCCGTGCTGAGCTGCTCCTGTTCGCGACGCAGTCTTTCCAGCTCACGCCGACGCTGCTCTTCCTCCATATCTTCCATGCGGCGAGCGAGATTGCGCTGAGCGCGCGTCAGACTCTCCTGGCGCCTTGCAAGCTCTTCAAGCCGACTGGATTCCTCGGTGTTCTGCTGTTGGCCACCACCGGCCTGGCGTGGGGTTTCATAGCGGTTCTCGTTCTGGCCCATTTCCATTTCAAACAGTTCGCGCAGATCCTGATTCTCCTGCTGACCGCCACCACCGCCACCACCACCGGCCTGACGCTGGAAATTGACATCAGTACGGTTGATCTCAGCCTCAGCGCGCAGGATAAATTGCAGTGCCTGCTGCTCCGGTTTCATCGCAGTTGTCAGCGCCTGGCTATCAAGCTCAACAGCCGCAAGTTCCATCTGTTCGATAGCCCGCTGTAAATGCGTCACAGCATTGCCGTAACTGTCGTCCGCGAAATTCAGCCGCTCTGACAGGCGCTGAATTGACATGTTTGCACGTTCTTTAGCCTCTCGCTGGGATTCCGCAAGAACAGCCACGTCGGCGATGAACTGCTGCTGATCCATGTTCAGTTGCTGCTGACGAAGGCGCCAGGTAGCAGCAATAATGTCTTTCTGCAGGGTAACCAATGCGCTGCTGCTGTTGTCTCCACCACCGCCGCCTCCGCCACCGCCCTGCTGCCCTGCGCTGGCACGCCGGAATTCCTGATCAGTCGGCACCACCTGCAGGAAATAAATATCTGAAACGATTTGCTGAGGCCCACGCAGGCCGTTGTTATCGGCCAGCGTCATGTAGTAACTCACGAAATCACCCGGCTGTACGACCAGATCTTCCATGTAAATCATCTGGTTGCCGGTAATGCTGCGGGTGTGTTCCTGCGGCAGAAAATCGATTGCCTGTTCATCTGTGCCGACCACACTGTAATGCAGTATGAATTCGCTGAGACCATAATCGTCACTGGCATCCACTTCCAGTATCACTTCCTCCAGCGGCATCACATCCTGATCCCGACCCGGACTGCGCAGTGTGAGCACTGGCGGCTGATCGGGAATAGACCTGATGTAATACACGTCCGGATCTTCGGTCTGCAAACGGTCAAAGTCAGTCGCTACAATGCGATATCCTGTATCGCGATCCACGGTCAGGGTCGCACGACCTGAAATACCATCGACGGTCATCGGCACCCGACTATCGTCGTCGAACACGATCTCGGCTTGCTGTACTGCTTTATTGAAGACGACATTCATGGCGACTGAAGTACCTTCTGGTACAACCATGTCGCCGCTGTCAGTTTCAGAGGAATTTTCAAATCCGGTGTAAGCCGGGAAGGTGTATGCCAGATCAATCTGCTCTGCCTGTGGCAGGTCATACAGGGAAATCGTGTATTGCCGCGTGCGCTGCTCTCCCGCTGCCGCCGGATCTTCAATGCTGACGTAGTAGACCAGGTCGTCTGTGACCGCCGGCATGTAATACGAGTAAGCGGCTCCGTTGCTGCCTGAACCTTCTTCGCGCATGGAGACGTCGTACCAGTTGAGCTGGTCGGATTGCATACGCATGCGCACATTGGCCGGCGCTCCATTCTCTATACGAACGTTGATACTGGCAGAACGGCCACGCTGCATCCTGACATCACCGGGCTCGACGGTGATGATCAGCTCTACCGGTTCAACGGGAATCTGTGCGACTGGCACCTCGACAGCAACAGGACGTAGCGAAAACGGCCAAAGCAGTTGACCACCTGCACGCAACAAGGATTCAGAACTGACAAAAGCCACAACAGTTACCAGCGCGGCAGCGCAGGCAACAGAAACGGACAACATGGGAGTGCGCGAATCAGAAACCTGCTCCAGTTGTTGATGCTGTTCACGCAGATGTTCCTCAGCATCGACCCACAACTGCTCAACAAACTGCGTCGAGACACCGGCACGTTTTGCAGCTTCTGCGTCATTGGAAAACTCAAGAGAGGTGAGCAGCCTCTGCTCCAGATCCGGCATACGCGATTCAACAAACTGCGCCAGCTGATTGTCATCAGCGCGCACTCGTCGCAGATTGCTGGCATAGCGCCATGTGATAAACACCGTCAGCGCGCCAAAACCGGCAAAAAGAAACAATTGCAGGAGATAGGCATCCGGCAACCAGAGACTGATCAGGCTGAGAGACAATAAGACGCCGGCAAGGGCGATAACAACAAGACTCGTTTGATGCAGAAAAGCAAGTCTGCTGCGGCGACGGCGCACGGCTGATAGCGCTGCACGCAAGTTTTCCACAGTGGAGGCAGTCCCTCTGGACTGCGGGCTGGCCGATGGATCGGGTGGCGACTGGATCGACATAATAGGCGGCTCTGTTTTGTAATTCAGGTCAACAACTCAGATCTGACAAGACCTGGCAGCCAGCGGTTTTTAATCTCACCTTCTGACCAACTATCCCATTAGGGACCGGACAAGGCAAGCAAATCTGTCGTAGCCTGAGGTCGCTCTGACGACATCGCACACACGCGATTAAAGAGGCCTTGCCAATGGCTGGTAGTAGTCTGAATTCTCAGGAAAAACATGAATTTCTGCACTTTTCATGGCTGCGCATAACTCACCCAGTGTTTGATACGGCAACAGACTTTTCAAGGTAAATGCAGTAGGTACAGGCAGGCGGATAAGCCCGGCACTGTGCGCCTGCAGCGCTGCGTCAGGACTCAGCCACTGATAGTCCAGAATCTCGTCATCATCGACCACAATCTCGACATCATTGTGCAATGGACAAAGAAAAAACCAGGTGGCATAACGACGCGATAAACCGAGTGGCGTTGTCCAGTGAGCTATCGGGATCAGATAATCAGGACTCAGGATCAACCCGGCCTCTTCCTGTGTTTCCCGTATTCCGGCATTGATGGCGGCCTGATGATCCAGCTGCCCGGGAGACAGTTCTCCCGGCGTCGCAGGATAATCACAGGCATCAACCTTGCCTCCGGGAAATACCCAGGCTCCGCCCTCAAACGTCAAAGCGGAGTTACGCAGTAACAGCAGCGTTTCAACACCATTGTTTTCAGCGCTTTCCCGCACCAGAACTACTGTGCTCGCCGGCCTGGGTTTCATATTACAGTCTCTTGTTATTTTCCAGCGCTGGCGGCATTCAAGGCCTGAAAGCCGCTGCCTGACGCTGATCTTCTCTTATGCTTTTAACGGAATCACGCTGTTCCAGCAAGTCCAGCAGTGTTTTTATACCAGGTTCAGTTGCGAAAACATCCCAGTCCAAAGCCTTTTTGGTAACCCGCGTAACCAGGCCGACGCTGAACAGAAAATAGAAATCGGCATACGTCATTTCATCACCAGCCAGATAAGGACCGAACTTTGCCAGCTTTGCCAGTGCTGCAAAACCTTTCTTGAGTTCTTTACGCACAGATTCCTTTTCCGTATCACTTGCCGGGCGTCCGAAAAATACATCACCGTATAATCGTCGCGCGGGCAGCTCGATATACAGTTCCAGATAACGGATCAACTCACGCACCTTGGCTTTTTCGAAAGCATCAACCGGATAAAACGAGGGGCCAAGACCAAGACTGTCGATGTAGTCGATAATCACTTCTGTTTCGGTCAGGAATCCTTGCTCAGTTTCAATACAGGGCACCTTACCCATTGGGCTTCGCGACAGATAGTCGACCTCCTGATTCGGACGCACTTCCACTTCCTCAAACTCCATGCCTTTTTCCAACAGAGCCATTTTTACCATGTTGTAATAATTACTGATGGCAAAACCATATAGCTTGATCATCTGACAGTCTCCCTTCTTTGTTTTCAGTGGTTTTATTCCCGGTGGTAAATTCCCGGTAAAAATTTAATGCGCTTTGTCTGTGTACCTGAGTTTGTGTTTAAGCACTTTGCCGGACGGTGCGGTTGGCAACGGTTCCATAAATTCAATTCTGGAGGGGCGCTTGTACGCTGTCAGTAAAGGTTTTATGTACGCCTGCAATGCGGTCGCACTCAATTCGCTGCCGCTGGTGCGCTGCACATACGCAATCACATTTTCATTGCCATCCACCGTCTCGCCGACCACTGCACACAACAGCACTTCAGGATGTTTGGATATCACACCTTCCACTTCCGGCGGATACACATTAAAACCGGAGTGAATAATCAACTCTTTGCTGCGACCGGCGATATGTACATTACCCTGTTCGTCCAGACGTACCATGTCACCCGTGTTAAGAAACCCTTCAGCGTTAATCGCTGCAGCTGTAGCTGAAGGGTTACGGTAATAACCAGCCATGATATTGGGACCACGCACGTGCAACTCACCCACTTCTCCGGGCATCACCTTCCGCCCGTCAGTGCCGATCAAGCGTACTTCCATACCAGGCAAAGGCCGGCCGACGCTACAATTGTCGAGCGGCTCGTTAAATCTTACCTGACAGATGGTCGGACCACTTTCAGTCATGCCGTAACCATTCAGCAGCGGCAGACCAAACAATTTTTCCGTCTTTTCCTTGATTGCCGGATCCAGCGGAGCGCCTCCGCTGTACATAAAACGCAGACGCGGCCACAGACGCTTGTGATCCGCTTTGCTGATGCCCTGCTCACGCGCGAAGTCCACCAATTTTGCAAACATGGCCGGCACACCAAAAATGCCGCTGATGCCTTGGTGCTCAAAACCGGAAAACGACAGCGCCGGATCAAAACGATCAGCAATAATCAACTCAGCGCCGGCATAAATGGCAGCCAGAAACACTGCCGAGATTCCAAATACATGTGAGACCGGCAGCACCAGATAAATTTTGTCTTCCGCTTTTAATCCCCGCAATGCTCCGCTAACTGCTGCCACATATAACATGTTGCGGTGTGTCAGCATGACACCTTTGGGGTCACCGGTGGTGCCCGTGGTGTATATCAGAGTAAACACTCCCTGCTCACTCAATTTACCTTCGTCGTTATCTTCGCCGACTTCAAAGACGCAGATCCCGACCTGACCGCCCGCCAGTTCCAGTTCTCGACAAACAAGAGTCTGATCTGCTGCAGCGGCAATAAAATGGCTCGCTGCAGCGGCGGAATCCAGCAGATACAAAACCAGCCGGGGCTGACTGTGGATGCGTATACGTTCTATTTCACCAGCAGCCATACGCGCATTAACGACCACTGGCCAGGCGCCGAGCTCGCTCAGTGCCAGTATCAGAACCAGCAACGGCAGGCAGTTCTCATTAACCAACAGCACCCGGTCACCGGTTGTGATACCCAGATTGACAAGTTGCTGCTGCGCAGCACGCACTGCAGCAGCAAGTTCGGCGTATGTTAATGTGTGTCCGGCCTGATCACGCAGCGCCGGTGAATCCGGCGCAGCCAGTGCTCTTTGAAAAAGAGGTGTACTGACCCGGGCGGGCAACGAGGCCACCAGCGACTGCGGCGATTGACCCAGCAGTTGTTCATCATTAGATTGCATATCGACTTCTCTGACTCTCTGGTTTTTGTGGATCCTAACTTCCGATGTCAAATCACCGCCGCATCCTGCTGTTAAGCGCCTATGACGCAGCCAGTCACCAGCAATGGCGGCAAACACTGTGCGACATGTTTCCTCTATGGCATTGGACCTGCCTGAGCCTGCCAGCCCGCCATTTTTCCTGGCGGGTAAGGGGAAACAGTATGAGCTGGGCATTTAACCACCGCCGCGAGCTGACTGACAACCATGATCTTGTTATTGCGACCTCGCTCACTGACCTTGCCAGTCTGCGTGGTTTTGTACCCGAACTGGCACAGATTCCGACCCTGTTGTATTTCCACGAAAACCAGTTTGCTTATCCAGTCGGCGGCCAGCAACGCCACTCCATAGAACCGGCCATGGTCAATCTTTACAGCGCCCTGTGCGCAGACCATATTGCATTTAACAGCGAGTGGAATCGCAGCAGTTTTCTTGCGGGTGTAGACGCGTTGTTGACTAAACTGCCGGATCACGTCCCTCAGGGCCTGGTGACATTGCTGCGTGAGAAATCGTCCGTACTGCCGGTCCCCTTACCCGATCAGTTGTTTGTGCCGCTGCCCTTTGCTGACAAGAAATCAAGACCATCATCTGATTGCCTGGAAATTGTGTGGAACCATCGTCATGAATATGACAAGGGGCCTGATTTATTGCTCGCCATCGTTGCGCAGCTCGTACAGCGCGGATTGCGATTCCGGCTGCATCTTCTCGGACAACGCTTCCGCAGAAGGCCTGATGCGTTCGAAGGCATCGAGTCGCTATTACTGAATTATTATCGCGAAAATAAAATTGAGCCGGGCATTAATGCGTTTATGCCCGATAGAGAATCGTATGAGCAGCTAGTGCGACAAAGCGATCTCGTGTTATCTACGGCGCTGCATGACTTTCAGGGGCTGTCCATGCTGGAAGCGACCGCATTGGGTTGTTACCCTATTGCGCCAGATGCGTTGGCTTATCCAGAATACCTGCCAGCCGAAGCGTTGTATGCGGTGAACGGGCTTGACCTGCCGGCACAGGCAGCATCAGCTGCAGACGTGATCTGCAGGCGTGCAGCGCAGGCAGATAAAACCGGCTTGCCAGCACTACAGCACCCGCTTGCAGCGCTGAGTGCCAGCAATCTGACTACAACATGGCAACAAACAATGCTTTCGCTGCTGAAATTGTGATGAATCGGTAATACTGGCAGCGGCATCTTTAAAACGCTTGTCCTCGACAGCCTCAGTGGCTAAAGTCCGAGGCTACAAAAAAGTTGCTTATGTAAGCCACCTGCAATTAATGATGGAGTCTGTATGCCTAAGGAATTTTCAGCCAATACCCGCGTTTTTATCCCAGCCAAAAGCCTTAGACGCTCATTACTTTGCGGAGCGCTTTTACTGGCTGCTGGCGGGCTGCTGCACGCCCAGGAATCGGCAGTCGTTTCCGAGGCTCAGGACGATGCCGCCTTTACCGCATGGCTGGCAGACTTCCGCACTGATGCCCTTTCCAGAGGCATCAGTGCAGCCACCCTGGACGCCGTACTGCCTACCATTTCCCAGGAACGCCAGGTCATTCAGGCCGACCGCAGTCAGGCAGAATTTGTGAATACCTATGCCAATTATCTGCAGCGCGTGAACACCAGTCGTATTGAAGCGGGCAAAGCGCTGATGCAGCAACACGGTGACATGATCCGCGAGGTGTCTGCTCATTATGGTGTGCAACACCGGTTTGTTGTGGCGATTCTGGGACTGGAAAGTAACTACGGCGCCTTCCCCATCACACAGCCATTGTTCAGCGTTATTGCAACGCTGGCCTACGATGGTCGACGGGCAGAGTTTTTTCGCAGCGAACTCTATGCCGCATTGGAAATTGTGGACAAGGGGTATGCCACTGCTGACATGATGAAAAGCTCATGGGCTGGTGCACTGGGTATCGCCCAGTTCACGCCCAGCAGTTATCTGAACCTGGCAGTTGACCATGATGGCGACGGGCGTATTGATCTGTGGAGCATGGGCCCGGATGTGATCGCATCAGTGGCAAACTACCTTAAATCCCATGGATGGCAAAACGATCAGACCTGGGGCCGCACTGTAAGTCTGCCCCCCGGCGGAGAACAGTCTTTGCAAACACCGCAGGATGCAGGGATGCGACCTGACGCCACTTGCCGCTCATTCAACACGATGGGTGCTTGGCGTCCGCTGCCAGACTGGCAGCAACTGGGGGTCCGGCGCACCAATGGTGATAATCTGCCCACCCGAAACCTGCCAGCGGCCTTGCTGATAGGTGACGAGGGTGACGACAAAGGTTATCTGGTTTACCGGAATTTCTGCTCGATCATGCGTTACAACCCGGCTTTCCGGTATGCACTGTCGGTCAGTTTGCTGGCGGATGCCATTGATGACATCCCCGAGTAGTATTTAAAAACCAGCTGATCAGACATCATCTACACGGGCAACAATCGGCACAACAATGGTCTGTCCTACACGTACCCGCGAAAAGTTCAGATCAGGATTGTACTGGCGCAGCAGCCATAGAGGTACCGAGTAACGCTGACGCGCCAGCACATCAATAGTTTCGTTTGCTGCAAGCTGGTGCTGGTTTATGTTTGCAATTCTGTACTCACGGAAAAAACGCTCCTGCTGAGCCAGATGGTATTGTCTGCGACGTAATTCAAACTCATCTTTGGAGACGTTGCTGAAAGGCACTTTGATGCGCTGACCAACGATGATGCCCTGATTGGTACGCATGCTGTTAAAACTACGTACATCCTGCGAGCGCACACCGGCCCATTCTGCAAAATGTCCCAAAGTTTCGGTAGGATGAATTTCTACAGAACTGTCTGCTGCGACGGAATAGTCCGATGGATCCGCAGTGAGATCGAGCGAAGCCTGTGCATTACCGGCTAAAACATCCTCTTCAACCAGCTCAAATGCGAGCTCTACGGAATCTTCAGGGCCCGGCTCAGTCGCTCCCGCCAGACCCGCTTCAGTCAGGATCGGCGCCTCAACTGCATCGGTGTAGGCAGCCGCCAGTACGCGGGCATCGCCATCGGCGGGCAAGCGCAACTGCTGTCCGATTCTGAGCCGGTTCGGATTGGTAATACCGTTCAGGCGCAATATATCTGACTCATTTACCCGATAACGGCGCGCTATTGAAGAGATGGTATCGCCGGAGCGCACGGCGTAGGCACCACCGGCCTGCACAGGAGCGGGCTCCGTAGCTGCCACCAGTGTCTGTGTGATCATATTGGTATCATGCGGCAGCAACAGCACCTGGCCAACCCGGATGCGGTGGGCATCAGTGAGTTGGTTCAGAGAAACCAGTTGTGATACCGAAGTATTAAACCGGGAGGCAACCGCAGAAAGACTGTCTCCGCGTTGAATCGTGTAATTGATATCCGGTGTCTGATAAGCGTAAAGCTGTGTACCAGGCATACGGGAGATCAGAGAAGCAAGGGAGCCGTTGATAGAGTCTTTCTGTATCTTCAGTTTGAAACCGCGCGGAATACGCTTTCCACCCTCCCAGACCACCGGACGTATGGCCGGGTTATCAAACTTGAGTTGCGCGATTGTGACACCCAGGGCCGAGGCAAGTACATCAGCCTCTACATAGGCATCGAGCTCCAGTTCGTCGTATTCAGGCGCAGGATCAAGATGCAACATTCCAAACAAGGCCTGGGCCTGGCGCTCTACATCCAGCACTGCCAGAAACTGCGGATAGAAATTACGCCCGGCAAATCCGAAATTGCGTCCTTTATAGTTTGCAACAATAGTAGCAATATTGTCGGTACCCAGCTCGCGCACAGCGCGCGACATCGCCCCTGCGCCCTGATTGTAGGCAGTCAGCGCCAGTGGCCAGCTGTTCAGCAATCCATGGTTGAACTCCAGCAGGCTCATGGCAGCATACGTAGCTGCGTAGGGGTCCATACGTTCATCAACGATATTATCGATGCGCATATAACGTTGGCCTGTTGTCCGAATAAACTGCCACATGCCAGCAGCATTGGCGTGAGAGTAAGCCCCGGGATGAAAAGACGATTCAACGTGTGGCAAAGCCGCCAGTTCAATCGGGAGGCCGCGCTCGCGCGCTACTTTTTCTATGTGTTCGCGGTATGCTCCCGACCGGATGAGGCCACCTACAAAACGGTCAGACTGCCCCAACTGAAAACGGACGTTATTGACTGCTGCGGCCAGCACTGAATTGCTGACGCCGGGGCCGCCCCAGGCGTCGAGTACTTCCTGCTGTGTCAGGGTCAGGTTCGTGCGCTTGCCGCTGGCAAGAATCTGGAGATCTTCCTGAATGCGGCGTCGGTAGCTCTCCAGCTCCTGACGGTTGTAGTCAACGCGGCGATATATGACTGACACATTTTCAGCGTCGTGCAGGAAACCGCTCTCGGTATCAACTTCAGTATAAACCCGTGTCCAGAATTTGATGGCCGGTTCAAGCTCGGCGGGTCGGGGAAACAGCGGATTGCCATTGTGGTTCTGCGCCAGGGCAGTTGCACTGTTACAGATCAGTAAAATTGCAGACAGGGCTGACAGACAATAGGTGGAAAAGCGGTTCAGGCTGGTTAGTTTCATGCTGGTTTTTCTTGTATGCATAGTCAATCAAACTCGTGGTGACGTCCTTGGGCGATAACGACCTGAGCACAGCCTCGCTCAGGGCCTTGGGGGCGATACCGGTCGCATTGCCTGTAAATCATATGGCAGGCCGGATGAGTCGATCTTGCCCTTGCCAACACGCAGTGTCAACCCGCAGTAACAAGCGCAGCCAGGTGCTACCTTACGCAAGATTTCACTTGTGCATCAACAGAGCACTTACTCTATACTGCGCTCCCCGTTTCCGGATGAGCATCTCTGATGAGCGAGAACAAAAAACTGGCGAAAGCCAGCCTGGAGTCTCTGTATCGTATTTTTACAGTGCCGGAAGCCCCGGAATCCACGCTCGGCCGCATAGATCAGTCAATCTCCCAAAACCTGACAGGTTTTCTGCAAGAACATATTGTTGCTGCAGAGCGAAGCCTTGCGGACATTGAACGCGATTTTGCGGATCCGCATATTCCGGAACACCCGACATTCGTCTCTGACCAGATTCAGTTTGTGCTGGATAAACTGGTTGCCCAGTCGGTGCATATTTCCGCTCCCAGCTTCGTCGGCCATATGGCTTCAGCACTGCCCTACTTTATGCTGCCGCTGTCGCGCATCATGATGGCACTGAACCAGAACCTGGTGAAAGTGGAAACATCCAAGGCATTTACGCCGATGGAACGCCAGGTGATTGGCATGATTCACCATCTGATTTACCAGCAGGATGATGAGTTTTACGGCAAATGGATGCATGACAGGGCGCACGCGCTGGGCAGCTTCTGCTCAGGCGGTACTATCGCGAACCTCACGGCCTTGTGGGCTGCCCGTAACAATGTACTGGCGCCTCGCGAAGGTTTCGCCGGCATCGGTCAGGAAGGCCTGATGGCGGGCATGCAACACTACGGTTACAACGGCCTGGCGGTGCTGGTGTCCGAACGTGGACACTACTCGCTGGGCAAGGCTGCCGATATCCTGGGTATCGGACGTCGCTCCCTGATTCCTGTTGAAACCGATGCCAGCAACAGGATTCGTACAGATCTGTTAGCGCAGAAGTGTGATGAGCTGGCAGCCCGAAACATCAAGGTGATGGCGATTATTGGCATTGTCGGCACCTCGGAAACCGGCAATGTGGATCCATTGGACGCCATCGCTGACATCGCTGAAAAACGCGGCATCCACTTTCACGTTGACTCAGCCTGGGGTGGTCCCACGCTGTTCTCCAGTACCTACCGTTCATTGTTGAAAGGTATTGAACGGGCAGACTCAGTGACTTTTGACGCCCACAAGCAATTGTATGTGCCTATGGGCGCGGGTATTTGTGTGTTCAAGCGTCCTGAAACTCTCTCCAGCGTTGAGCACCACGCCGAATACATCATCCGCAAAGGCTCCAAGGATCTCGGCAGCCACACTGTCGAAGGTTCACGCCCGGGCATGGCCATCCTGGTCCATTCCGGCCTGCATATCATCGGTCGGCAGGGTTACGAGTTGCTGATAGATCAGGGTATACAAAAGGCCCGGGCCTTTGCCGACATGATCAAAGCCAACCCCGACTTTGAGCTGATCAGCGAACCTGAGCTGAATATTCTGACTTACCGCTACGTACCTGAAGAAATTCAGCGCGCCTTACTCGAGGCACCACCGAGTCTGCGCAGCGAAGTGAACGACCAATTGAACGTACTGACCAAGCGCATTCAGAAAACCCAGAGAGGACATGGTCGCTCATTTGTCTCACGCACCAGGCTCAACCCGGTCAAACACGGTCGTGATCCTGTCATCGTGTTCCGTGCGGTGCTGGCAAACCCGTTAACCACGCTGGAAATTCTGAAGGATATGCTGGCCGAACAGCAGGAGATCGTAAAAGAGCCGCAAATTCAGGTCCTGATCAAACAGATCCGCAACACCTTCTGCGGCTGCTGAGAAATGTGAAATGGGGACGGAGGACTATTAGTCCTCCGTCCCCATTCCCCTCATTCCCCTCCCAAGCCCGCCGGGTGGCGGGATGAGAGCGAAGGACAATCAGACGCGAAGCGTCGTCCTGAGGAGCATCCCGGTAGCCGGCGGGCGTCCCAGACAAAAATCAAAGCGAGTATTTGAGACTCAGCACAGAGTTGGCCTGCTGGGCATTAAAGCTTGAGAATCCTGAATGCTCTGCATCCTGCGAAAAAACGTTTGTCATGAAAATCATTTCAAAGTGAGAGTTGATCTGCCAACCGAGTTCCACGTCCAGCTCATACCGTTCAATTACTACCGGCGTGTTTTGAAGCTCGGTTCTGTTGTAACTTGGACCCATTCTCAGATACAGGTTTGGCGACAGTGCCAGGGCCCCGCCAACAAAAATGTTCTCATCAAAGATGCCACCTGAATTCGGAATATTGGTTTCGTGGAATCTTCTGTTGGCGGCAAACATCAGCGTGAGCTTGTCGTTGGCTGCATAATTCAATCTGCCGCTGCCCACCCAGGCATTCTCGATATCGGGTATCCTGGCGCTCTTGAAGCGTTGCGTGAAGCGGAAGATATCTACGTCTCCCGAAAACTTGTCGACCTGATACTCAGCACCAATACCATAACGGTTCTCATCAGAGTTGCGCTCCGCCAGAGCCGGCGTGGAACTGGATTGGTATTTCAGAGTCTGTGTGCCGCCAAACAGGAATGCCTTGCCCCAGCTGAAATGGCGACCGCCAAGCAGAACATAATCCCGTTCCGACCTGTTCAGAGCATCATCCTCAAATCCCGATTTGGTCTTGGAGGTGACTTTGTCATTACGAGCCATGACGTTGGCGAAATAGCGGGAGTTGTCAATTTCAAATATGGCTTCGACGCGCTGGTTATGCTCCAGACCGCTAGTGAAATTATTGAGCTGCTCCGACTGGGTTTTGCCCAATATGTCTTCTTCATCTATGAACAGTAAGCGCAGATTGGTCAACTCGGACGTGACAAACCGACCGAAAACGGTTGCTCTTGTCGCATCAAGATCCATGTCCTGATATGCATTGTCCCGGAAATCCTGCGAGTAGTGCTCCAGAGTTCCGATGATCAGGTGGCGCTCACCGCCCGAAGTCAATGTGGAAGACAGAGCCAACTGGGTCGCTTCGGAACTGAGGTGACTTGAATCCCTGTAGACGTTATTGGTTGTCATCAATCCCGCCGTTACCCCGGCATCCAGATGCAGAGAACCCAAAGCTTTGCCAGAGGGCTGCGGAAAACCAGCCGGAATCGGAATGTCGTCAAACAGAGCGTTCTGCGCCATCGCGCTCTGCGCGAGACAAACGAGTAACGGCGTGAATACAACTTTGAAGGTCGCTTTCATAGGATGTGAGTCCTCTCAGGACAGACTGATATCAGGGGAAAATGAGGTGGAACGAGGCAGTGCCAGATGAGGCAGGGACCGGACATACAATCAAGTACTTTTTTTCACAGTTTTGGGCGATGTCACCAGTAATACCAGAGCCATGATGACGGGAGACAAAATCAGCGAAAAAGTGAATATACCGGCGAATCCAATGGAGCGATTTCGCCCCAAAAAACCGACAATAGCGCACACGGGGACATAGATCATAAGCAAAATCGGGTTAAACAGCATCGCCTGTGCTCCGTGCACACTCAAAAATTAAACTGGAAACTGCTCCGCGCGAACGTGCAGCGCAGTTTCCAGAAGACAAGAACCGCGAACGACCTTATCACTCTGCAGTGCTTCCCCGGCCAGAGCCGGATCAGACCTTCTTGGCAGATTTGGAAGTAAATGCGCTCTTCAGGTCGTCTTTTATTTTGTCCACATCAAAGTTTGCCAGAGTGCCGCCACCTTCAAAGTGATTGACGAACACTTTTCCCACTGCATATGAAGCCGCTGCACCCAGCGCACCCATGCTCACACCGCCGGCAACGGAACCCAGGCCAGGAATGACTTTAGCGGTTGAGAATGCAACCGGCGCAGCAAGACCCGCAGTTGTCAGCGTGCCCAGCAGAGTAGCAACCGTCGTTTTAATGGCTTCCTGCTTTACGGTCTTGCCGTAGAGATCTGCCAGATCGCTGACCATTTTTACCTGAACGGCTGCAAGTCCCGCCAGATCGAGGTAGGGAACCGGAATAAAACCGGCAGCCGCACTCCATTTGCATTTGTTGGAAATAATTGCGGATGCTTTTTCCAGACGTCCAATCTTATCCGATTCCATGGGTTCGATCTGAGTTTCGACCTGTGCTTCTGTCTGGGTTTCTGTTTTGGTAGTCACATTACACTCCTTGCAAAATAAACTGCTGGTTAACTAAAAATTGAGTATCCGTAAATTGTTTTACTGACACTTTTGAAATAAATGGGCGCGGGCCAGAATGATGTTCCAGCTTTTTTCGTTTTTTGCACCGGGTGCCGCGAAACTATCCCAAATTTAAACCCGAGATTCAAGTTCTTTCTCCCTGCAGATCAGGCCTTCCAGCTTCTCTGCACAGTCGGTGAACTTTTCGATGAAATTTAAAATTAACGCGACACTCTTGACTGGATTGTCAAGCATGACGGCATGACCTGCTCGTGGCACAACGGAGAGTTCACCGCGGGAACCGAGCACTTTCATCATCTTCACGGCCAAACCAGGTTCAAGAATCGACGACGCCTGACCTCGTACGATATGAACCGGCAGATCAAGCGAGCCAAGCGCATTCCAGATCTGTTCGCTCAACTCCCCTTTATCCTTGCGCAACGCCCGAAACTCCGGGTTTTTGTGCCAGATGCCAGGCGTGAAGGCCGGATCGCTTTTTGCCCTCAGCATGCCCTGACTGATGCGCAAGCCGAAACTGGCTACATGCTCCAATGCTTCGGTGTCTGCCATCACATAAATACGCGACAGGGAATCCAGATAGGCTGGCAAATCGGCGTAAGATCCCGGCAGTCGCATGACGTCGTTCACCAGTCGTTCGCCGGCTTCCGCACTGACTTCCGGCCCGGCATCGACAAGCGTCAGGGTGGCAATGTTGTTGCGGACCGATCCACGGGGACTTCGCATCGATTCCAGCGCCAGCAATGCAACCCTGGCGCCCAGCGAATGCCCCACGATATGCACCGTGGCATCGCCAAACTCTTGCAAAAAATCCTGCAAATCGTCGGCGAGCTGCCAATGCGAGTACTTATGCTCAGGATCCCAGTCCGAGTCTCCATGGCCACGATGGTCCAGCGCAATCACATGATGAGTGCGTTGTAACTCAGAGGCCAGCCCGTCCCAGACATGTGCATCGTTGGTAAAACCATGCAGCAGAATGCAGTAGCTCTTGCAGTCCGCAACTGCAGAGACAGGGCTTAAACAGGGATGGTTCAAGTAATGCAACCGCAATCCATCCCGTGTTCTGAAGAATCGACTTTCCATAAACTACTCGCCGTACAGGATTTCGAGAATGCCTTCCAGCATCACTTCGTTGACGTTGGAAATGTGGAAATTCCCATCCGCGTCGAATTCCGTCAGCAAGGTGCGGTTCAGCAATACCGCCATTGCTGTGCCCGTGCCCGTGACGTCATTGGGATTGCGGTAGTGGTATTGCCACGAAGCGTCATATCCCACAATTTGTCCTCTGTGACCGAAGGCCTGTATGCCCAGATCCTGCACAACACCCTGCAGCATGTTGATGCCTTCACCAAAGGCACTTCCAACCTGGAAAGGCTCGCGCATCAGCGCCTGGGTAGCCGGGCTCAGCAGTGTCCCTTCCATCACAGCATTCGCCCATTTCACCAGATCGGCCGCGGTTGAGATCATTGCGCCGGAACCCATGGTATATGAGGGATCGGTGTTGGATCTTTCAACATCAGTGTGCGGGAAGCCAAACAGATCAGCCACGTAAGGTCCCTGGTTATCAGCCCAGTTGACATAACCGCGCGCGTAAGTCCCCTGCTGTCGCAACTGACCTGGCGAAGGCACAATGGTATTAGTCAAACCCAATGGCTGCACAAAGCGGGTGCGAATCTCATGTTCCCAGCTATTCCTGGTGATCTTTTCTGCGATTTCCTGCAGCAATACATAGTGAGTATTTGAATAGTTCCACTTTTCACCGGGTTTATTGACCAGGTACGGACGGCTCTCGGTCGCGTTGTTGCTTGCAAAGGAGGAATTGACCGCAGCGCCAATATTCACCAGTTCACCAGGCCCATAGACAAAACCCGGCATGCCGATATAACGCACAAACCAGAGGTCAGTCATGCTCGGCTCAACATTCATGGTGACGCCAAACGCATTTTCGAAATCCGGGAATTCGTTGGTGAAACTGAAAATTCCGGCAGTGTGGTTCAATAGCATCTTGACGGTGATCAGATCACCGAACGGAAACTGGCCAGGGAAAAACTCATCCAGTTTCTGGTCCAGTCGTAGTTTGCCCTCATCTACCAGTTGCATGATCAGCAAGCCGGTGAAGGATTTGGTGGCGCTGCCGATACGGAACTTGTGCAGAGGAGTCATGACCTCGCCTGTGCGGGTATCCGCCACACCGGCAGCGGTGTGCCAGACTTCGCCGTTAGGCAGCTCGATCGACAGAGAAACGCCGGGAATGGATTTTTCTTGCAGCCGCGTAATCATGTAGCTCTGAATTTCCAGTTTCTGGAAATTGACTTCTGCCGCGACCTCTGTGTAACTGACTGCTCCGGCGTTCACCCCTCTTGCTGCTGTGACCAGCGCACTGTACTGACCACCAAAGCTGGTACTTGTCAGATTCGTCTCCGCCAACGGCGAAGCAAGTGACTGTTTCGTTGCGGAGGCGATGTGGATGCCGTTGACACTGTTGTTGTCTTTGTCCAGCGAACCCAGGACCTGCAATGACCGCAGATAGGCCGGATCTTTTTCACCAAGCGTAAACAGTGATGCGTAGGGAATCGCTTTTGCCTGAGTATTCGAGACAGGGTTGCCCAACCCAAGTGCACCGATACTGAAAGCCACAGGACTGCCATCTACAGCATAGAATCTACCCTGAGAGTCAGTCATGCTCCTTTTGGTACCGGACACATAGTCAAGACCGCCAATGGGCACAGACAGTCTTCCGGGCGTCACGGGCCAGAGGTTTTTCAGCTGAAACAACGACGCTGGCGCGGTAACTGACTGCAGCGCCTGCAGTTCTGCGGCGTAATAACGACCATCGATCGCCAACACAGGAATGCTCAGGGTGTTGGTCGTAAAACGCCCCGAGTGGTCATAATGACTGTCAGGCGTACCAGCCGCGCCGATCAGGCGGGAGTCGGAGACTTGCAGAATTTCGGTTCCTGAGGATGAAATCAGCGTAAGCTCCACGCTGAACAGATCCCCACCGAAGGCAAGTTCCGGCAGTACTATTTTGCCATTGGAAAACTCCGGTATTTCTCTGCCATCGACGGCATCGGCAATGGCGTTTTGTCCCGCCACACCCGCCCAGAACAAGACCAGAACAAAAAAAAGCGCACTGCCATCGATCCGGGGCAGTCGCAGCCAGCGGTCAGCATTAAGCAAACGAGTTTTCATGAACATACCTTCCTTAAACGTTTGTTGATCCAACAGTTAAATGGCAAATCAGAAACTCTCCAATTTGCGCTGCAGCCTTTCCCAGCACGACCGCATGGTCCCGGACTCAAATACGCCAGGTGCCCATGCTACCTGTAATTCAAGTGCGTTATCTACAACATAAAACTCAATATGCAAAGGAACATCCACCGCAGAGCCGGGAGCCATGGCATTGGTGAATACCTTGCCCGTCAGTCTGAACAGATCGTCCGTGTGCTGGCTGTTGCCGAATTCGCCAAGATAATTAAAGCTTATCAGCGCAGGCAGCGCCCCGCGCAACGCGGGTTCGGCAGCCACACAGGCAAACACATCAGGCTGCCCCGAAGGGTCTGCGCGTAACACCCGATTGGCCTGCAACAACGCGTCATCGCCTTTAAATATCCTGGTATCGAGATTGAACAGGCGGGCACGGGTCAGCCAGGCAACCTGCCGCGCCAGATTCAGCGTGCCATCACGGCCGTGACTTTCTACCATGAGCGGGACGCACTCAATGGGTAGCAGGTCACACAGTTCACTGAGCGCCGTTGCCAACAGCAGGTCCTGCAGTCTGAATTCGATGAGCTGCTGTTCTGACATTCTGCGCAAGGCCTCTCGCAATCTCGTCAGGCCGGCAGCAGCAACATGCAGATGTAAAGTTTCCAGTTCGCCGTGCGTGCCGCAATCAAGTGCCAGAGCATCCATGGTGCACACCGCTCTGTGGTAACTTTCTGACACTGCCGGCGGTATTAGAATCTGTTCCGCCGAGCGTGCAGCCGCAATTTCCGCAAGCAGATGTTGTGGCCTCAGGTGCGATACCAAAAGTTCCCCACTATCAAATGCACTGTCTTCAACTCCGCTTTCCAGCAAGGCCCGTGTCAGTGCATTGAGGTCTGCGATCAGTATTCGCAGTGAAACCCAATCAGCGATCAGGTGATGCAGAGCCAGCACCAGCGACTGGCTGCCGCCATTTGTTTCCTGCACCAGCACACAGCGGAATAAAGGACCTGCTGCCAGTGAAAACGGGTAACATGCAAGTTCTTCAATTGCCAGATCGTCGGCCTGCGGCATGTTTGCGTGTGTGCGCTGATAACAATTGAGCACCTCATCCAGATCGAGCGATTCACGTATCTGCTGTATCCAGCTACCGTCCTGCTGGTAAAAACACGCGCGCAGGGAATCGTGATTGTGTATCAGCGCAGACAAGGCCTTTTTCAGCAGCCCGACTGATAGACCAGCCGGCATTTCAAGTTCTGTCACGATATTGAAGTGCGCGGCTGTTTTAGAGTCGCGTGAACGCAAAAACCAGTTTTGTGTCGGCAGCAACGCGACATTACCGCCAAGCGGTTGACTGTGGTCTTCGGTCACACGCCAGGGTGACATCGCCGCGGCCATATCTGCCAACAGCGGAGCGGCAAAGAAGTCTTTTAATGCGCAGCTAAAGCCTTTTGCTCTTAGCGTGTTGATGACTTCGAGCGCTTTGATGGAATCTCCGCCCAGGGCAAAAAAATCGTCATAACGACCCACAACTCCGGTTTTGAGTGCACGCAGCCAGGCTTGGGCAAGTATGCGTTCTGCTTCTGTAACAGGTGCCACAAATCCGGCGTCCGGGGAACGGGCATGTACAGAGGCAAATTCAAGCAGTGCAGCGCGATCGATCTTTCCTGCGGAGGACAGCGGGAAGACATCCAGCAGCAACAGATCACCGGGAATCATATGGCGCGGTAATGTTCTGCCAAGTTCTGCCCGAATCTGCGATTTTAATGGCGTGTCATCCGCCGTCTGAGCTGATTGAGCCAGGCAAACCAACAACAGCCCCAATTCCGGATGCACAAGCGCAATCGCATCGCTGACGCCGTCGACGCTACGCGCGACATGTTCGATCTCGCCGGGTTCAATACGATATCCGCGTATTTTTATTTGTGAATCCGTGCGACTCAGGTATTCCAACAGACCGTCTTCACGCCAGCGCACCAGATCCCCCGAGCGATACCAACGGCCTTGTTCCGGCTCACCGGGAATGGAACCAAACTTCTGCGCGCTGAGCTCGGGCGCCGCATAATATCCTGCAGCCAGCGTTGCACCACCAATGTACAACTCACCGGCACTGCCCACCGGAACACGCGCACCGGTGGCATCGCGCACACTCAGCAATACCCCCGGCAGCGGTTTGCCGATAGGAACACCAAAAGGCCATTCATCCTGTTCCTTCACCACATAGGTGCTGGCGCACACCGACGTTTCAGTCGGGCCATAGGCATTTATCACCCGTAGCGACGCCGCGTAGTGCCGCATATCTGCAGCGATGGCCGCCTCTCCTGCGGTGATCAGTACACGAAGTTTGCCAAGCGGCCGTTTGTCGAGCGCGCGCAGGAATACCGGCGGCAGTGTGATCACGCTGATTTTTTTGTCACACAACCAACGCATAAACAGCTCTATGTCACTGCGTGTTTCATCCGGGGCGATTGCCAGCGACGCGCCGGCACGCAATGCGAGGAATATTTCCGACAGCGAGGCATCAAATGTCAGCGCAGCAAATTGTCCGCACACATCATCGTGTCTGACATCAAATGCAGATATCTGCTGTTCTATCATTGCAGCAAATGCTGCATGGGAAATCTGTACGCCTTTAGGTTTCCCGGTCGATCCGGACGTAAAAATCATGTAGGCGATATCGGCGTCGCTGCGCTTTACCAGATCGCAGCTTGTGTGGTCAGGCGCATCGGTATAGTGCCGATGTTGTAACGCAGGAAGCTGAACATGGAGTTTTTGTGTCAGTACGCTGGCAAGTTCTGCCCCCGGCTCGTCTGTACTCAGCAGAATATCAACCGCACCTTCGAGGATGATCATTTGCAACCTGTCTACCGGGTTGCCCATATCCAGTGGAATATAGACTGCGCCTGCATTCATCACACCGAGCATCGCAGCAATACTGCGCGCGCTGCGCTTGCCGATCACACCAATATGAGTCTGTTTATGGCTTGAGACTGGTATCGCAGCAAAAAGCAACGCACCTATGCGCTGCATTTCCGCATCGAGTTCAGCGTAAGACCAGTCAACCACGGTGTCGCTGATCCTGCCTGTCGCCGTGGTGGCAACATGGCTGAACAACGCGGGTAGCCACGTCTGTTTGCTGTCGACCACTTCTCTGTCAGGTTCAGAACCTTCAAAAGTCTGAACGCGGGCAAGATCACTCTCCTGCAGCCATGGCACTTGCACCAGTTTTTTACTGTGACTATCGGTAAGGCCTTTAATGACACGGTCAACGCAACGCAGGATCAGGCTGATGTTCGCAGCCGAATAAATGACGCTATCGTATTCTGCAATCAGTTTCAGTGTCCCGTCCGCTGCAGGGAAGGCACTCAGGGTGAGGTCGTACTGACTGGTGGTGGATGCCATCTCATGCACCCCGGCGACATGCGCACCGAATCGCAGATCTTCCATGTCTGTGTTCTGCAGCACCAACAGCACATCAAACAAGGGCGTGCGGCCAGGATCTCTGACCAGGTCCAGACCAGATACAATAGTGTCAAATGGCACACTCTGATGTGACAGGCAGCCATTGACTTCTGTTGCCACAGCTTGCAAAAAAGCGGCAACGTCATTATCCGGGTTCA
This sequence comes from Pseudohongiella sp., assembly GCA_030651695.1. Lineage (GTDB taxonomy): Bacteria > Pseudomonadota > Gammaproteobacteria > Pseudomonadales > Pseudohongiellaceae > Pseudohongiella. The sequence goes on from JAUSCD010000035.1 coordinate 160,208, forward strand.
TGGTCGTTCTGAGCGGCAATAGGTTTACAAAAAAACCGATCACTGATTCCAACTGCTGATGCTGCCTGCCCGCCACCGCTGTGCCGATACAAAAGTTCTGCTGTCCGGAAAGACGGGCCAGCACAAGCTGCACTGCTGCAAACAAGCCAGCAAAACTACCGATGCCCAGCGTGGCCAGAGATCGTGTGAAGGGTGTCCAGACTGCTGACTCAATATCCAGCTGAACCGAAGCGCCCTGACTCTGCATCAGGGCCGGCCTGGGTGCGGCAGCCGGCAGCTGCAACGCTTCAAGCGGACGTGCAAAGTGTTCTTGCCAGAACTGTGCCGCACGTGATCCCGCCTCCGAGTCCAGCCATTGCAACTGCCAACTGGCGAAATCCCGGAACTGCAGACGCTCAGTGTGTGCCTGATCTTCAGTGTCAACCGTAAGCTGGCCTTCGCTGGCTTTCAGGTAAAGATCGCTTAACTCACGGGAAAAAATTCCGATCGACCAGCCATCACTGATGATGTGATGCATGGTGATAAAAAGCACCTGCCGACCGGACGTCAATTCACCGGCAGAAATGCGAATAAGAGGCGCTTTGCTCAGATCGAAGGCAATGGTGTTTTCTTGCTGAGCCATAGCATCCAGCTCTGCATCTTCCAGCACGCCTTGTATCCAGCGCGCACTGGTTTGTATTGCTGAGACCGGCACAATCACCTGTCTGAGCGCACCTTCGGCATTTTCCCGGAAACAGGTGCGCAGAGCATCGTGACGTTGATACAAATGTATGAGAGCCAGGTTCAGAGCCTGTCGGTCTATCTGTCCTTCAACCGTCAGCGTGGCATGCATATGAAACGGCGAAGGCCCTGAAGAGCGAATATTTTCTACCATCCACAAGCGCGATTGTCCGGGCGAAACCGGATAGCTCTCGGATATTGGCAAAACCTTCAGCACCGGCGCCTGGGCTGCTCCGTTGTCAATAACCCGATTGTCAGCAACAAACGCATCGGCATCAATCCGCGCAGCCAGCCCGGCCAGCGACGGATGCGCCTGCAGATCCCGGAAGTCCAGGGTCAGCCCGTAGCGCGCGGCAATGCGCGAAAACAGCATCATCGCTTTGAGGCTGTGACCACCGAGATCATGGAATGTATCCTCCCTGAAAATTTCCGCTTGCCCCAGCAGCTCAGTGAAGAAACCGGCAAGCGTCAACTCAGTGGGCGTGCCGGGCCTGGTTTTTTGTGCAGCATTGCCGGCGCCAGTGCCGGTTTTCTGTATCACGCCCTGATGCTGCAATTGTTGCAATATCACAGTACCGCAGTTCAGAGTGCCTGCAAGATGATGGTAGTAGCGTGACGTTCTGGCAGACAAGTGCACGGTGTCGACAGCAACAGGCTGAGTTTCTTCAGCGCGTGTCGTACTTTCTGCATGAGACACGTCACTGCCACTGTCATCTGTGCCTGGCAACCACCGGGATGACTCAGCCACCGGCAGACAGAATTGCCAGGCTGCAGCACCCGGCTGCCCGGCCGAAGATGTCGCTGTGATGCTTTGCAGAAATTGCAGCGCAGGGGCATTACGCGCGAGTCTGACAAAGTCCACGCGCAGTTCATCAACGCCACTTATTGCGGCTTCCTGTGCCAGCGCCCGCAGTATGGAATGCTCAACACCGCGACCCAGCACCCGGCAACTGAGCATCAGACCAAATACTGTCCATGCCTGCGGACCACGCCGGATGAATACACTGCCGGTCAGTCCATAATCGCCGTACTTGTCTGTCACACTGATGCAGCGGATATCGGTATCAGCATCTTCGAGCAGGCTGGTGAGTTCTGCTTCCTGGTAGCGGATGCCGGTGGTATTGAACTGATTTGTGCGCTGGGACAATTGCGCCGTACGCGACAAATCATCCTGAGTCAGTTTGCGCATATCAACATGGATATCCAGCGACAACAGGAATTCTTCATAGCTCGCGGTTGCCTTTTTTGCACTGGCTCGCTGCAGCTCCTCAGCATACATCTGCGCGCGCGCAGCATCCTCACGGGTGGCTGCGCGCGCGTCAAGCAGCCAGAGGTGAGCCAGAAATGCGTCGCGATCCTGGGCCGGCGGCAGCTGAATGGCCAGCACGCCCGGACAGGCAGCCAGCACCTGCTCACACTCCAGCGGGCTGTCGTCGATAAAAACAAAACTGTCCAGACCCAGCGACAGATCATCAGCAAGGGTCAGAATACTGTCGGACTTTGGACCCCAGCTGGCGCACACCCGCGTCAGGTGGTTCCAGCGTAACGGCATGTCACGCTGCTCGAATACCGCACGCACATCGTCTTCATTGTTTTTGGTCGCCAGACAAATGAGTGCGCCAGCGGCGCGCGCAGCAAGTAACTGTTGTTGCAAGCGCATGTGTACGGGATCAAGTCTGATGCCATGCACCCCCTCCTCGCCCACGATGCCACCCCACAGCGTGTCGTCTGCATCAACAACATACACTTTTACGGGTCTTCTGATTTGCAGATCGCGCTGTCTGACGAGCCTGTTTGCGAGAGCGGCAAAAAATGCTTCTGTGTAGGGGATATCACCAAAAACAAGCGCTGGCGGAAAACAGGGTTCCGCCAGCGCATAGGTATCGGCAAGGTCCTCAAGACCCAGCACGTCAGCATTGTGAACTCCGGCAAGTTCGCCGCTGACATACGCCATAAATTCACGGTACACGGGCCAATTGCAGTCCGGCCAGGGACAGGGCACAAAATACAGATGGCTGCGCGGACAGGCACGGACATAGACGGCCAGTGCAGCAGCAAGCTCCGTTAACTGTGCAGAGGCGGCGGACTCCATAATGCGGCCCTGTTCGTCAGTCACCGGGCGCCACAACACAACATGATGCTGTGGTTGCAGGTGCCTGAGCCGTGAGTTCGGATTGATCAACTCCTGCACACTCTGGTCGTATGGCAACAACGTGACTGCGCCTGAGTTGCCACTGATGTATTCGTGATACTGCAGCAGGCCGACTATGCTGTCCGCAGTGAAATTAGCCGATACTGTCCAAGCTCTGGCACCTGGGCTGAGTAATGTATCGAGCGAGCGTCTGGGTTCCAGCAATCCGGCCAACAGCGCGCACAAATCCGCACCCATTTTTTTAAGCCCGTCCTGCAGATACAGACTACCATCGGCAATAAAACGGAAACTGAGGTCCTTGCTTAAGGGTGCGACAATCAAACCAAACTCAAAGTGCATGGGATCAAATATTTCCTGCGGCTGCCATTGCCAGCGTGAAACAGCGTCAGATGCAGGATAATTCTCAAATACCAGCGCGTGCGTCACAAGCCCGGCACGCGCAGGTGATAAAGTCTGGATTTCTGCCAGCGTCAGATGACCAAAGCTCATACTTTCAGCAAATTGCTGCGCGGTATCACGCACCAGGTCAGCAAACACTGTCGCGTCTCTGGCTCTGATGCGCACAGGCAATGTGTTGATCAACATGCCTGCGATATTGCCGACGCCTGCCACGTCAATATCACGACCGGATACCGTGGCACCAAACACAATATCGTCGCTGCCTGTCAGACGTCCAAGAAATATCCCCCACAAAGCCTGTACAACAGCATTCATGGTGAGGCCATGTTGCTCACACCAAATCATCAGGTCAGCATGCAGCGCAGCACCTGTGCGGATCTCGACAAACAGCGGTGCGGGTTCTTCAGCAGGCATTCTTGGCAGGTGCGTGGGTATATCAGAGCGACCTTGATAGTCCCCTAACAAAGTCTGCCAATAATCTCTGGCCTTCTCTTGCGGTTGCCGGCCCAGCCATTCGAAATAAGATCGCATGCCGCGCGTGGTTTTGTTGTCACTGCGGCTGGTTTCTGCATTGCTTTCAATAAAGTAAAGCGCTTCCAGCCTCTGCAACAACAGTGCACTGGTCCAGCCATCAATTGCCATGTGATGAAAATCGATAATGAGTTCAAAGCAGCTGTTGTTGAGACGTACCAGCGTCAGGTTAAACAACGGATCACGCAGCAGGTCTCTGGCTTTACTGCGTAGCGATACGCGCAACCGGGCCAGGTCATGCTCAAACTCGTTACTTGATGCAGTGCCGCTGCCGGACTGATCGATGTACTGATAGTTACCCGTTCGCTCACGGAAAACAATCTGAAGCAGTTCGCCATACGGTGTTTGTGCGAATCCGGCGCGAAGGGCCTGGGTTTCCGCCACCAGCGCACCTGCGGCTGCCTCAAAACGTGCTGCGTCAAGCGGCTGATGCAGGCGCAGCGCCACCTGATCCTGATAGGCCGTCGGATGTGTCGCGCAGTGCAACCACATCCCCGACTGCATCCCGGTCAAAGGCAGAATTTCTTCTACACCTGCAGCTGGCAGACGCAGTGCAGCAAGCGTGGCATCGAGCTCTGCAAGTGAAGCAAAAGCCACCAGACTATCGGATAGTGACAACAGGTAGCCATCGGTGGCATGACCTGCGGCGGTTTCCTTCAGGCGCGTCGCAAGTGTACCAAGTTCATGCAGCCACTCTGCGACGAGTGCATCAAGCGCTACCGGTTCGCCCGCTGCTGTTTTGCCAGACTCCTGACCGCCGGCAATGCGGCGATGCGGCTCATACCCACGCAATGTCAGTTCAAACTGACCGTCGGTGATGCGTGCGAGCACGTCGAGTTTAAATGGTTCGGCAACATCTGCCCCATGGTCGTCACCGGCCGGCTCAAGCGCAGCATTCAGCCATGCGTCCTGATCGTTAACCGTTTCACCGAGGTAATTGAAACTGAGTTGCGGCTTGAGCGTCAGTGTGGTTCGCACCTCTTCACTGCTGTAATAACGCAGAGGCAAATATGTAAAACCTTTGGATGGCAAACGCCTGACACAGTCTTTTACTTCGCGGTAGAGATCAAAAAATTGCGGAGTTGCTCTTTCAGAACTACTGACAGAACTGCTGACAAAACTGCCAAGAGAAGCGCTGGAGAACACAAAGGGGTACAAGGAGGTGAACCAGCCCATGGTCGAGCTACAATCACCCAGGCCTTCGAACGGTTCGCGTCCGTGGCCTTCCAGAGAAAAGACACAATCCACCTGACCCAGTGTGCGCTGCCATGCTCTGATAAAGGCCGCCAGCAGTAACTCCTGTGGCGTTGTGCGCAGCTGCGTTGCCCCCAACTGCAACAGAGTCTGCGTCTGCTCGCGAGAAAGCGTCTGTTCTGCTGCGCCGCGCGTTGACTGCAGTTTGCTGAACAGATGTTGCTGTTGATCAAGAATTTCACGGCCGCGTGCGACAGCGTCCTGCCAGTAGGTAAGATCGCTGTCCATCGCCCCGCGCTCTGCCGTTGCCTTTAGCTGAGCAGCCCAGTTGATGAGGCCCAGTGCTTCCTGCACGGGCTGTTGCATGACATTACTTATGCTGCCGGGCTGGGTGGCCTGAAGGTTTTGTGTCAGGTGCTTGTGATACAGCCGCTGCAAATTTTCCGCAAACAAACGGCCGGAGACTTCATCTGCCGCAATATGGTGGACCACAATCGCCAGGTAGCTTACATCCGCCTGCGAAACCACACCCACGGCAAGCAGAACGCCTGAGTCCAGATCAATGGCGTGCTGCAGTTCCTGCCAGCACCGCTGTCGCGATTGCCCGGCAGCAAATTCGCGCAACACATATTGTCCCTTGTCCCGAATACGTTGCTGGTGCGTTTGCATGTCCAATGTCAGGCGCAGCGCCGGATGCAGCGCCAGCAAGTCATCGAGCGCCGCGCGCAAAACGGCTACGTCAACAGGCTCTGCGACCTTGAACACACTGGACAAATTGAAATGATTGGCAGGCACACCTGTCTGGTCCAGCCACCATAGCTGCGTGGGACTCATTGGTCCGGAATCCAGCACAAGCTCAGTTGCAACGCGCGGCACTACGTTTGCCGCTGCGGCCAGGCCAGCCAGTGTCTCCGAAGCAAAGATATCCTTGAGCGTAAAGTGGTAACCCTCAGACCGTGCCAGTGATACCAGCTGAATGGCACGGATGGAATCGCCGCCCAAAGAGAAAAAGTTGGCGTCGCGATCGATGCCGTGTGCCGCATTTACTGTCAGACCCAGCACCGTGGCGTACAAGCGTGCAAGATCCTGTTCCGGTTTCGTTTGCAATAGATTGTGTTGTTGGCCGGCCGGTTGACTATCTGCGTCTTCGGGCAGCGGCAGCGCGTTGACATCAACCTTGCCGCTGGCATTCAGTGGCAATCGCTGCAGGCAGACAACTTTAGCCGGCAGCATATAATTCGGCACATTGCCTTTTAAAGCTTCGCGCACATCAGCAACACTGGCAGCGCTTCCGGCTGGTACAACAAGCCAGGCGAGCAACTCACTGATACCCGCCTCTCCGCGCGCCTGCACAAATGCGTCAGAAACACCGGGCAAAGTACGCAGGTGATACTCCACTTCACCCAGTTCAACACGGAAACCACGCACTTTTACTTGCCGGTCATTACGCCCAAGAAATATCAGCTCGCGTTTGTGATTCCATTTGGCGAGATCACCGGTTCTGTACAAACGACCGGTACCGGCGTCCACAAACGGATCAGGCAGAAATACCTCCCGCTGCCCGTTGAGACCACCAGACTGCTGGTTGATGTAGCCACGTGCAATGCCGTCACCGCCGCAATAAATCTCGCCGGGCACACCAATGGGTACCGGCTGCATATTCTGATCCAGCAAATAAATGCGACTGTTGGCAATCGGCCTGCCAATCGGAATGGTAGCCAGCGCCAGGTCGTCCGCAGTAATGCGGTGCCAGGTTGAGAAAGTTGTGTTTTCGGTCGGGCCGTAGACATGCAGAACGTTTAAAGCGGGCTGCGCCTGCATCAGTTTCCTGATGTGCTCGACAGAAATTTTTTCGCCGCCGGTCAGCACGGTCTGCAATCTGGAAAAAGCCGCCGCACTGTTGTCGACGAGCTGGTTAAACAGCCCCGTGGTGAGGAATGCAGTATCTATCTGGTAGTGATCTACCAGCGCCTGAAACTCATGCACTTCCAGCAAGGTTGTGCCGGCCGGAATACAAACACAACCGCCATTGAGTAAAGGCCCCCAGATTTCAAATGTGGCCGCATCAAAGGCGAGCGAACCGGTCAGCAATACGCGCTCTTCAGCCTGTACCTGATGGTAATCGGTATTACACACCAACCTGAGCACTGCACGCTGTTCGATTAGTGTGCCCTTGGGTTTGCCCGTCGATCCGGATGTAAACATCAGGTAAGCCGGTTCGGGCGCCGCAGGTGCAGGGCCGGCTGTCTTTATGTTGACCAGCGGTCTGGTTTTGGAGAACGGCAGCACATTACTCGCATGGCCGGAAGCAGGCGATGAGTCAGTACGTCCTGTTTCACCATCGCGTAGCAGCGCATCCGTATCCATCAACGCAATACCCAACGGGTGCAACTCTTTTATGCGGTTTGTTTCCGCAAACAGCAACCGCACTTCGCCTGCCTCAATAACATCTGCCACGCGTTCCAACGGTGTGTTGGCGGCAAGTGGCACATAAACGCTGCGGGTTTTCAGAATGGCGAGAATGACAATCAGTGCGCGTTCGTCCTTCTCCAGCATCAACGCAATGCGGCAACCTGCTGAGTATGCAGGCTGATGCACAATGAGTTGAGCCAGCTCATCGGATAACTGATCAAGAAGATCATAACTCAGCTGCACTTCGCCGGCATGAACGGCAATGGCGTTGGGTGATCGCTGCACGGACTTGCGGAACTCGTCAACCAGGGTCGCGCGCTGAGGATAAGGCCGCGCTGTAGCATTTACCTGCTCCAGCAATAAACTGCGATCGACAACACTCTGCAACGCAAACTCACCCAGTTTACGCAAAGGCTGTTTTGGCAATTCAATAGCCAACAAGCGCCATGCTTCACACAAACGCTGCGCAGTTGCTTCGAGCAGGATGCCGCTGGCGTATTCCAGATCAAGGCGCAGGCTGGCGTCACTGCCCTTCTCGAAGTGGAAAGTCAGATCGACCTTGCTGAATGCCAGCGGGATTCGCAACGCGCGGCCGACACTGTCACCCTCCCGAACGGCAGCACCCGCGCTTTCTGCGCCCGGAGTGCCCCTGAAACTCAGACGCTGATCGTCGGCTGAGGTAAGCCCGAGCATCACATCATATAAAGGCGAGCGGCTGGGATCTTTGGCAAAACCCAACTCAGTCACCACCTCATCAAATGCCAGTCCCTGGTGCTGAAAACCCTCAAGCACGCTGCGACGTACCTGCATCAACAGTTCCGGAAAGGTTTTAGTACGATCAATGGGCTGGCGCAAAGCAATGGTGTTTACAAAAGGGCCGACTACCTTGTCGAACTGTGCGCCAGGCCTGCCGGCGACCGGTGTACCCAGTGTCACTTCGCTGACATTCGCAAAACGCGCCAGCAGCAGTTGTACCAGTGCCACCAGGCCCATATACAAGGTGGCATTATGCGCATGGCAAAAGCCTTCGAAGGCGGCAGCGTCTGCAGTGGACAGCGTCAGCGCAACCGAGCGGCCACTGAAATCTTTTAATACCGGTCTTGGCAGATCCGGCAGCGCATCCAGCGTCTCGGGCGGACTTGCGAAGATGTGTTTCCAGTAAGTTCTGGCTTTGCTGTTGTCAGCGCTGGTTTCATATTCTACGTAGTCGCGGAATTGCAGGTGGCTGGGCAAGGCAGCAGCTTCTTCCGGGGCACCCGCCTCTCCGTAGTACTGTGCCAGCTCGCGGATCATGCTGGTAATCGACAGACCATCACAGACGATGTGATGGATCACAACAACAAGACCCGCAGCTCCGGCAGCGCTCTCGCAGTAAATCACTCTGATCAACCAGTCCTGCTGCAGATCGAAGGGTGTCGCGGCTTCTTCGCTGGCCAATTGCAGCAATTGTGTGTCCACATCGTGTTCCGCCGCCAGCTTACGCGTGTGCATTCTCCAGTCATCGGCATCGCGCGGCATCTGCAACAGCTCGTTGCCTTCGTGCGTAAACGCCGATCTGAGCACCTCATGGCTGGCAAGCAGCTTGCGCCATGCACGCTGAAGCCGCTCCGGCTCCAGAGCGTTATCAAAACAGAATGCGGCTGCGATGTTGTAGGCTGCGCTGGCGTCATTGCCCATCTGGGACAGCATCCACAGACGACGCTGCGCCAGACTCAGTGGATAAGGCGATCCGGCTGCGTGACTACCTTGTTGCGGCAGCGTTTGCGGATCTGTTTGTTGCCCCTTAGGCTGTGCCTGTTGCCCGATTGCCTGCGGAGCCTGTTGCCGCTCCTGTTGCTCGCGCAAGCGGGAAATCTGCTGCAGCAGCGCTGCGCGCTGTTCAGGCGACAGATTTTCCAGACGCGCTCGCAAAGCCTCTTTATTGTCCACGATCAGCTGTCCCGGCGCTTGTCTGACACGTCGGCTAGCAGCGCTTCGATCGCGTCGAGTCCGACATCTTCAATAGCCATATCTTTCAGCAACGCAGCAATGTCGTCATCTGCTGCGCTTGCCTGTGATCCGGGTTTTGCACACAAGGCTGCTTGCTGACGTGGCGTCGGGAATTCAAAAACGTCCGCTACATTCACGCTAAAACCAAAACGTGTTTGCAGCACATCGACCAGCGTCAAGGCCTTCAGACTGTGTCCGCCGATCTCAAAGAAGTTGGTCAGCGGGCCAATCTGTTTATGTTCCAGCACGTGCTGCCAGGCATCGATGATCTTGCGTTCAATGTCAGTTGGTGGCTCTGCGGCAGGTGCTTGCACCAGATAAAATGGATCCGGCAGTGCTGCCCGATCGATTTTCCCGTTGTTTGTCATCGGCAGCGCATCCAGCCATAAGGTGTAGGCAGGAATCATGTAGTCCGGCAACCGTGTCGACAGCCATGGCCGCCACTGTGCGGGCGCAGCCGTTTCATCACCCACCAGATAAGCAACCAGCTCTGTGCCATGCGTATTTTCGATCGGCATGACCAAGGCCTCTGCGACGCTCTGGTGATTTTCAAGACAGCGTGCGATTTCCTCGCATTCAACGCGGAAACCACGCACCTGCACCTGATGGTCGTTGCGCCCCAGATACACCAGGCCAAGCTCCGGGCTGATATAACCGACATCACCCGACCAATAACAGCGCTGATTGTCGGTGCCGTTTTTCCCGGCGCTGGCAAGCAAAGCAAATTTGCGCGTCGTCAGTTCCGGCCGGTTCAGATAACCCATACCCACACCACTGCCACTGACCACAATCTCGCCAGCGATGCCCGGAGGTTGCAATTGGCCGCAGCGGTCGACAATCCATACTCCGGTCTCCGGCAAAGGCCGTCCTACCAGATTGAGATGGGAACCATTGAGCACATCCGCCTCGCTGACTTCGCGGTAACTGACATGTACAGTGGTTTCTGTGATGCCATACATGTTCACCAGTTTCACACGGGTGACCGGAAACGCCGCCACCCATGGTGCCAGTCTGTTGCAGGCAAGAGAATCACCGCCAAACACAACAAGGCGCAAGGCGGCAAGATCGGTCGCAGGTTTTTTTAAAGCCGCCCTGATAAATTGATAAAACGCAGCCGGCGTCTGATTCAGTACCGTGACTTGATGACGGGCCACCAGATCGACAAAGGTCTCGACGTTGCGTACGTCGGCAACTGCCGGAATCACCAGCGTGCCACCATTCAGCAACGCTCCGTACATTTCCCACACAGAAAAATCGAAACAGAACGAGTGGGCAACTATCCAGACATCCTTGTGATCAAAATCAAAATCCAAATCCTGATTGCGCAGCAGGCGCACCACATTACGATGTGATATTTCGCAACCCTTGGGCTCACCAGTAGAACCAGAGGTGTAAATCACATAGGCAGCCGATTCCTGCGAGAACCGGGGCAAACTGCCGGGGTCTGCAGTATGATTCGACAGGCTGTTGATATCGACCCGCCGAGCACCAAGGTTCAGCTCTGGCATACCATCGGCAGTCAGCACCAATGCCGCCGCACTGTCCTGTACGATAAAACGCAGACGCGCTTCCGGGTAAACAGGATCAAGTGCCACATAACTGCCACCCGCCGCCAGCACAGCCAACATACCTGTAATCATCTCGCGGTTGCGTGGCAGCCATAACGCCACCCGCCGGCCTGGTGCAAAATCTTCGCAGGCCAGTAGACCGGCAGCCACGGCTTGCACACGGGCATACAATTCAGCATGCGTGATCGCTCCGTGTTCATCGCGCAGCGCAATACCTTCGCCATTGCGGCTGGCGGCGTCGCTGTACAAGTCGTATAGCGTAGGATCAGTGGGATAAGCTGACTGGCGCTGATTCCACTGATCAAAAAGCCAGGAATTTTCTGCCGGCGTCAGCAGATCCAGCGAGGCCAGAGCCTGATCCGGGGCATGCACCAGTACCTGCACAACATGAGCAAAGTGCTCTGCCAGATGTTCAATCTGCCGGGAGGGATACACGGCAGCATCAAACAGGAAAGTAGCTTCGAGACCAGCGGACGTTGGCACCAGCACCAGATTCAGCGGCAAGTCGGTGCGCTCGTAGGCACGAATATCTGAAATGCTGACAGCCGCAGCATTATCCGCACCGGCACTGCTCTTCACAGCGCTCTGATGCACATCCTTCTCATGCGCATCAGTCCCGCGCAATGCTGCATCCATCGGATAGTTTTCAAGCACCACCAGATGGTCAAACAGAGGTTCTCGCGCTCGCAGATCCGGCGCAGCCGCCTGAATCTCCGCCAGGCTGAGGTATTCATGATGACGACTGGCATTGGCCTGCTGCTGAACAAGCGTCAGCGCATCGTTTGCAGTGATGACGTCATCCAGAACAAACCGTACAGGTACCGTATTGATGAACAACCCGACAGCGCTATCAATGCCGGCAACTTCGGCTGGCCGGCCGGAGACAACAGTGCCGTAAACAACGTCTGCACTATTGCTGAATCTTGCCAACAACACAGCCCAGGCCAGCCTGATAACACTGCTCAATGTTGCATTTTTTGATGCGCCAAAAGCCCGCATGCCCGTGGTCAGTGCCGGAGACAACTGTACTGTGTGGCGCTGCAACTGGTAACCCTTGCGCTGATCAACAGGCTCTGTATCCAGACGTGGCCAGGGCAGCAGACGTGTAGGTAGCTCCACACCGGTTAGCAGTGTTGACCAATAACCAGTGCTGACGCTCTTGTCGCGCGCAGCAAGCCAGCGGAAATAATCCTGGTTTAATCTGTTGTTGCCAACATCAACACTTTTGGCATTGTTTGCGCCGGCAGTTGCCGCGCCAACAGTAAGGTTGTCATAACAATGCATCAAGCGGTCGAACAATATGCCAACACACCAACCATCCATGATCAGATGATGATGTGTCCAGATGACATGCACGCGGCTGGCCGGTGCAGTTGTCGGTTTTTTCCCCTGTTTCTGTAAGGTGAACAGCTGCACCCGCATCAAAGGTGCCCGCGAGATATCAAACTGTGTGAGCTGATCCGTTTCTCGCGCCTCGTCGAGCACGCGTTGTTGTTGCTGTGGTGTCAGCCCGCTCAAATCGTGGCATACAACAGGCAATGTCACAGAGTTTCTGATCAGCTGCGCCGTGCGACCATTGCTGCCAACCACAAATCCCGCGCGCAGCAGCGGAAATTCCTCAAGCAGGCGCTGGAACGCCAGCGCTAGTCTGTCTGCCTCCACACCGTGCAGCGTGAAATCTACCTGTTCGAGGTATGCCAGATCATCAGGCCTGCTCCTGGCATGAAAGATAAGTCCACTCTGCATCGCGGTCACCGGCACGATATTGGCAACGTCGGTGCGGTTGATGCTGTTGGCATCCAGCAGACCCAGGTATTCATTCAGTGGCCAGTCGGTTTCCACAAAGTCCACCGGTGAGGGAAGAACCGGTTCTGTCAGAGCCTGACACGCAGCTGCAAGATCCAGCGTCTGGTGCCGGAATGTATCCAGTATCTGTTCAAATATTTCTGAGTCTACCAACGCGGCATCTGCCGACATCGACACATGCAGGCCGGCATCGTCTGCGAAACACACCAGCTCAAGCGCCGGCAGCAGACCCGATTCACCCATGCTGTCACCAGCAGGTGTTTCGTCGAGCATTGCAAAATCAACATCGGCATGGTGTTTAAACCGTCCCAGATAGTTGAAGGCAAACTCAGGTGCAGCAGTCGCCAGCGCGTCGTGTTTTACGATATGCCTGAGCACACCATAACCAACACCCTGCTCTGGTACTCGCATGGTCAGCTCACGGACACGTTCGACCTTTTCCGCCCAGTCTTCCGTGTGTTTGCCGGAACCCAGTGAATCAAAACGCAACGGGTAAGCCGAAGTCATCCAACCCAATGTCGTGGAGAAATCAGCATCGGCATAAGTCTGCGCTCTGCCGTTAGACTCCATCAGTACGGTGACCGCATCAATTTTGCAGACGCTGGCGACCGCATTGGTAAACGCGGCAAGCAAGAGATCACTGCCGCGGCTGCGGAATACGCGGTGACCTGTGGCTAGCAGGGTTTCGGCCACTTGCGTGTCAAAGCGTGTAGCAAGATGCAGACGTTGATGCGCTTGTTTTTGCCGATTGTTGTCAACCGTAAACACCGGTTTGCAAGCTGCCGCCATCGCTAGCCAGAACGGCGCTTCTGACAAGGATTTGTGGCGCGCTTCTTCACTATGCAAGACACTTGCAAACTGGCGCATGGTGGCGCCTTCAGGAAGCTCGCGCATGCGCTTGCCCTGTTCAATATCTGCCCAAAGCTGCGCCCATTGGCTTTGCAACAACTGCCAGGATACTGCGTCTACAATAAAATGGTGAAACACCACCAGTGCCCGCGTGTGTGCCCCGGTGCGCACCAGCACAAGCCTCATCAAGGGGCCATGCTGCAAATTTATGTCGGCGTGTGCGGCCAGGGCAACGGCATCCGGATCTGCCCCGGATTCCTGCTCGGTACAGTGCACAAGTTTATCGATGGACAACGCACAAGTGTCCTGAAATACCGCATGCTGTTTAGCCCAGTGACGGCATAGCTCAGTGACCTGTACCAGTGTGATACCCGATGGCAAGCGCAGCCAGGCAGCCTGCGTGAAGGCATTGGGATCACCTTTGTTGGTCGCGGAAAACCATAGCTGCATGGGTGTTGGTAGCAGTACCGCCGACGATGGCAATACACGACCGGGTTTACTGCCCTTAAGTTTTATATTACGTGCAAGGTCGGACAATACGGGATTACGGAACAACTCGTTCACATCCAGCAAATAACCTGCTTCATTCAGACGCGAAGCCAACACAATCGCCTGAATTGAATCTCCACCTGCACTGAAATAGTTGTCACCGGGTTTAAGATCGGGCCGACCCAGAATTTCCCGACAATGACTCAACAACAGCGCCAGGTTGCTATCAATTGGCAGTGACTCCACGATGTCGGCTGCAATACCCGTTGTTGCAACGTCAGCGGGTGGCACCAGCGCGCGGCGATTCAGTTTGCCGCTTGGCAGCATCGGCAAGCTGGCAACTGAATGCAAGGCCGCAGGCACCATCCACGCGGGTAATACTGTCAGCAGATTTTCGCGCCAACCGACCGGCACAGCATCGGCCACGACCCAGGCATGCAGGCTCGCGCTGTTGCCTTTATCGATAACGTTGACTGCTACTTCGCTCAGCCCGAGCTGACTGCGCAGCGCCGTTTCAACGTCATCAAGTTCAATACGATAACCGTTGACCTTGACCTGCCCATCGTCTCTGCCTTTGAATTCCAGGGCACCCGTGTCAAGCAGGCGGGCGACATCGCCGGTGTCGTAACAACGTATATTGCCGAGCGCAGACAGGCAGCGGAATTTGCTATTTGTTGTCAGTTCATCGCCCGCATAACCTTTTGCCAGACCAATGCCAGTGACCCACAAACGCCCCCAGACGCCGGTTGGAAGCGGACGTTCCTGTTCATCAAGGATGAATACCTGAGTATTGGCTATCGGCCAACCTATGGTGACGCGGTCCAGGTCTGGGCTAAGCCGCCCGCCACTGACCACGACGCTGCATTCGGTGGGTCCGTATTCGTTCCACAATTCAACCATCGGGACGCAGGCAAAATGTGCCTGCATCAGATCGGGCGCAAGCTTTTCGCCAGCCACAGTAACAAAACGCAAGGATGAAACTGATGCGGGTATCCGCTCAAGCAGCACACGGTACAAGGTAGGCGTCAACAGGATGGAAGTGACATGGTGTTGTTCGATGTTTTCCCTGATGCGCTCAACCGAACGCTTGGATGCGGTATCAATCATCACCAGACGCCCGCCACTCAGCAGCGCACTCAGAATGTCGATCAGCGAAGCGTCAAACCCCGCGCTCGGCATCTGCAGTGTGGTATCTGCGCGCCCAAGCCGATATTCCCGGATTCGCCAGGCAACCGAGTTGGTGATGCCTGAATGGAGAATTTCAACACCCTTGGGCACACCGGTACTGCCAGATGTGAAAATGACATAGGCGACATCTTCCGCTTGCGGTGCTTGCAGAGACTGATGCCGTGTTGTCGCAATGGCACGCTTGTTGAGCACTTCCATCGCGATACATTCGACCGTCTTTGAGTCTGTCAGCTCAGGGACACAGGCATGTCCTGTCGCATGGATCAGATAGTGCGCATCACATTGCTGCAGGATCAAACGCACACGCGCCAGTGGCGTATCGGGAGTGACCGGCACATAGACCGCACCCATCGAAAACAAGGCGAGCATCGCCGTGATGAGGTCAATCGACGAGTCGAGACTGACAACCACTCTGTCACCGGCTCTGACGCCATAGAGGTTAAACAGCGTGAATGCAGTTTCCGTGACCAGATTATCGACTTGTGCATAAGTCAGCTGACGATCGCCTTCGATCAACGCAATCGTGTGCGCGCCGCTGGCAACCTGCTGCTTCCACTGACTGTAAATTGTGTCGGGTGTAACTCTGGCACTTGCTGTCTGTGGAACCTTTGCTGATTTTGCCGTTGATCTGGTCGCAGTCCTGGAGCCACTGTGCAACATTGCCACACGTGCGCCGACGTTCGCCGGCGGCGTAGGTTCCGGAACGGTAAATGCAGAATTCACCCAATCAACAACGGTTCCGGCGTCGCCCGCTACCAGGGTTTCAAGCAAGGTCAGGTACTCACCTATGCGTCTGGTCATAGTGGCTTCGCTGAACAGGCTTTCTGCATACGCGCAGTTGATCAACACGCTGTTCTCGGCTTCGATCAGATCGAGGCTGATGTCAAACATACCAGCGCCTTCATACTGGGTCAGCGTTTCGCCCTCAAAGCTGTTGGTTTTGATGGTGCGCGAACCGGCATTCTCGTACGAGAACATGACGTCGAACAGCGGGTTGCGATTGGCACGGTGACTGATATTGAGTGCGCCAAGCAAGGCGCTGAATGGATAGTCACTGTGCGCCTGCACCTCAAACAGTTGGTCGCGGATCTGTTGCAGGAACTCGTTGACACTACTGTGCTCGTTGATGCTCGCCGGAAATGCAAGTGTGTTGACAAACATACCCACGGCATTGTCGGCTGCGGCATCAGGGCGTCCTGATCCGGGCAAACCGACAACAAACTGCCGCTGTCGTGCATAGCGCCAGGTCCAGGCCACA
The DNA here is from genome assembly GCA_030651695.1 of Pseudohongiella sp. GTDB lineage: Bacteria > Pseudomonadota > Gammaproteobacteria > Pseudomonadales > Pseudohongiellaceae > Pseudohongiella. The sequence goes on from JAUSCD010000035.1 coordinate 176,763, forward strand.
AACACAGCGAACAAAGCGCCGAACGTGGAAATACGCGATCGGGTGCAGAAGCGATGTAACGCCGCCGTGGACTCAGTGTCCAGCTTGAGCGCAATACGCCTGCCAGCAAAACTTGTCACCGGCGGCCGGCTGAAGTCTGGCGAAAGATCAAACGTCTCCTGTGTTGCAACAAAGGGCGTCAGCGTTTCCAGCCAGTAACGCGAATCTTCCCTGGCCCGGTCGCCTGCCAGATACTGCGTAATGGCATCCTGCACATGGCGCGTCTGACTGCGGACGGGCTCAAGTCGCTCCCCATCGTAAAGCGCCAGAATTTCCTGCAACACCACATTCATCGATAAGCCATCGGCCACGATATGGTGCACATCCATCAGCAGCAGGTGGGTGCCGTTATTTTCAGCGGCCAGAGCAACACGAATCAGCGGCGGCTCCAGTAGATTGAAAGGCTGAATATAGGCGTCCAGCAACTCATCAACCGCTTCCGGGCCTGCGTCAATACGATCAAGAAAAAAGCGCGGCTCGGCTATTATGCGTTGGTAAAACTCGCCATCGACAACAACAAAAGCAGTGCGCAGTGATTCGTGGCGGATAATGACCTGATGGATACAATCTTCCAGACGCGCAGCATCCACCGTGCCTCTGAGGCGCCAGGCGCCGGCAAGGTGGTAAGGTTTCTCAGCGCCTTCACGTTGGGTTATGGCATAAAGCCGCTTCTGAACCGACGACATGGGCAGGTACTGGCGGCGCAGCCTGTCCGCGCGGAATACAAAACCGCCAGCGCGCAGTTGTTCTACTGCATAGACGATTGCGGCTAATAATTGATCCGCGTCTTCCTGCGTATGTTCCGTGGATAAATTGGCGACATGCAGTTCCCAGGTGTAAATACCTTTTTCCAGCAACAGATAGAAAAACAGCTCGAGTTCAAATGCCGACGCAAAACTTTCGAACTTGAACTGCGTGCCAAAATACGTCAGACGCAGTGGCACCGCGTTGCGCTCAAACCACACATTGATACGATCGGCCAGTTGGTGCATGCGCATGCGTGCAGCATGGAACAGATCAGGATTATTCTCGATGTGGTCAAGCACAGCGGCGGCCGCAGCAAGCGCCACCGGGTGTTTGTTGTGTGTGCCACCGGTGGCTATGGAGTCCGTCAATGGCGCGCTGTTATCACCGTAATGCCATACGCCCCCATCTATCCACTGCATCAGTTCGGCATTGCCGGCAATAACGCTCAGTGGATAACCACCACCGATAATTTTGCCGTATGTCGACATATCGGCCTTCACACCAAACCACTCCTGCATACCGCCGGGCGCCTGACGGAAACCGTTAACCATTTCGTCGAAAATCAGCGGAATGTTCAGCTCGGTACACAAGGCTCGCAACTGGCGCAGGAAGCGTTGTGGTTGTAGCGCCGGGTTGCGGCTCTGTACCGGTTCGACCAGCACACCGGCAAGTTGATCAGCAAGCTCACGGATTCGGCCAAGGGATTCAGGTGCGTCATAGTCCAGCACAATGAGGTCATTGACGATGCCGGTCGGCAAACCAGGCGACATCGGCACTGCGCCGCTTTCACCCTGTCCCGCCAGCACATCGCTGCAGATGCCATGATAGGCACCGGCGAACATCACCACTTTGTCGCGGGCGCGGGCGGCACGCACCAGACGCAATGCAAGCATAACGGCGTCGGAACCGGTGACAAAAAACGCCGCGCGTTGGTGACCGGTCAGCGCACATATCCGGCGTGCGACATCTGGCGCCAGACGGGACTGTGGTCCCAACGCAAGATTACTTTCGAGCTGCGTACGCACGGCATCGTCAATAAAACGCGGAGAATGGCCGAAATAATGCACGCCCATGCCCATGGCGATGTCCACATACTCATTGCCGTCAACATCGGTAAAACGCGAGCCTGAGGCAGTTTCGCACACCACAGGAAAACGTAACTCTTTAAGATCCTGTTTGAACTGCAGCGAGTATTTCCAGTCAGACAGATACTCTCTGCCCTCTTCCGCCATTTGTTTGCTGAGTCTGCATCGCGCAGACAGGCGCGCTGTAAGCTGCCCGATAAAGTCGCGCTGTTGGGTACTGAGTTCTTCTTTCTGCGTGACGATACCGCTGAATTTTTTACGGGTTTCTACAGCATCGTTGTGATTTGCGGTCTGCGGAGCAGGCGCTGGCCTGCTGATCGCGGCCGGAGCAATGTTTAAGCCCGGGCTTGCGGGAACTGTTGTATGTCTGCCAGCGGCTACGCCATCCAGATAACGCCGCATCAGTGCCATGTGTGCTGACATCACTGTGTTGACATCTGCAGCGGCGGCGCTGCCAGCAATTGGGGCTGCCTGCTGCGCTGGCGTAGCGGGATACAGAGGGAGTTGCGGCAAAACGCTTTGTTGTAATACCGGCGCACTGTTCTGTGATACATGCTGCTGGGCTTCTGTCGCCGGGTTCTGCTTCAGTTCCTGCGCTTCTTTCTGCGCTTCTTTCTGCACTTCTTCCTGAGCTGCGTCCAAGGGCGAACCGTTGGCAGCAAGATGATCAGCCAGCGCACCCAGGTTGGAGAGTTCGTCGTAAAAACGCTTCATTGAAATCTCGACGCGGTATTGGCTCTCCAGCACACGACCGATACGCACAAACATCAGCGAATCAAGACCCAGATCCAATAGGTCGGTGTCCCGGTTCAGATCGCTGACGCTGACACCGCTGATCGATTCGATAATCGCGGAGACTGCATCGAGAGTAGAATGTTGCTGCGACATAATTTTGTTACCTGTTTCTTTCAGTCAGGGCGAGATACTGATCTACCACCGCCATGTGTTCGAGCATCACACGATGAATATCGGCGTCGGAACCTGAGGAGTATGGGGCGACGGTCGCCAGGCTGGCAGCGGGATTGGCTGGCGCCGCGGCATCGGCTTTGGTTTTGGCTTTAGCTTTAGCTTTGACTTCAGTCTGGTCTGCAGACATTTTGTTTAAAGAACAACTGTCCGCTGCCAAATGCTGCCCCCGCTCTGCCGCTGCCGACCAGCAGCGCTGTCTGTCAAAACGATAAGTTGGCAGACGAACCAGAGCTTCTGGCTCTGTTACGCGGGCGGGATTAAGGCCAAGGCAATACAACTTGCCCAGCGATTCCAGCATTCGCACCCGATCGTCAGTACCGTTTCTGAGGCTTGGCACCCATACACCTTTGGAACCCACGGCGTCGCGGATTTCCTGAAAACAAAGGTCCAGTCCCATCATCACCGGTTCCGGACTGAGATCGATAAAGGCGTCGTATTTTGCAGCGTGTAAAGCATGCATGCCTTTCATAAATTGCACAGGCTCACGCGAATGGCGCAACCAATAGTCAACGGTGGTGATACTGTCGTCGGCGACAGCGCCGGTCACATTTGAGATCAGCGGGATTGTTGGCGCAGAAAAGTGCACCTTCTCCAACACCTGACGGAAATGCGGCAACACCGCATCCACCAGTGGCGAGTGAAATGCGCGATCTATGGGCACACTGGTGGTACGTCCGCCGTCAGCATCGATGCGCCGGGCAATATCGGCGATGCTGCCGGCGGTGCCTGCGATCAGGATAATGCCGGGGCCATTCACCGCCGCGATACTGGCATCAGAAAAATCATCAACAATAGTCTGCACCGCTATTTCATCGTGGAACGCGGTGATCATTGCGCCTGGTGGTGTATGTGCATCCATCAGACGTGCGCGTTCGGCAATCAGCATCACGGCGTCTTCCAGCGAAAACACCTCTGCCAGACAAGCCGCTGTGTATTCACCAAGGCTGTGCCCCAACAATGCTTTTGGCTCTACGCCCCAAGCCCGCCATTGCTGGGCAAGGCCGTACTGAACACAAAAAATTCCCAGTTGCGCGTGCAGGGTTTTGCCAAGATCGCCCTGAACCGTAATGCCTTGCAGTAATTTCCCGGTAGCCGGCTTCCCGGTTTTTTTACCGTCTGCGTCTGCTGACGCATGCAAAAGTGTGCGCAAATCGCTGCCATAGTATTGGCTGGCGATAGCGCTTGCGCGATCAAACGCAGCTCTGAAAACGGGTTCTGCCTGATATAACACGGCTGACATACCGTGGTATTGTGCGCCGTGGCCACCACAGATCATTGCAACTGCCAGTCGTCCTGAACGGGTCTGCGCAGCGCCACTGGAGCAACCCTTTGCCTTGCCGGCTTCCGCAAAACGTCGCAGCCGGGTAATGGCTTCTTCGCGGCCAGCTGAGACCAGTGCAAAGCGATTGACCTGACGCTTTCTGCGAGTTGCCCAGGTATGACAAACCTGTGCCAGAGAAACGTCGGGATGGCTTTGCATCCAGTCTGCGAGCGCGGCAGCAGATTGTTGCAGTGATGCCGGCGTAGCAGCACTCAGCATCAACAGCTGTTGTTGTTCGGACGTTGCCGCAGCTGCTGCCACCGCAGGTGCTTCCGCAAGAATAACGTGAGCATTCGTGCCGGAGAAACCGAAGCCACTAAGCCCTGCAACTCGCCTGCGGCGTGCTCTGGGCCATGGCCTGCCCTGCGCACAAACTTCGAGGGCTTCGTTGGCCCAGTCTATGTCCGGATGACCCTCAGAATAATTCAGGTGTTGTGGTATATATTCGTTGCGCAGCGCCAGCAGCAGTTTGATAAAACCGACAATACCGGCAGAGGCCTCCATGTGTCCGAAATTGGTTTTCACCGATCCGACCAGCAAAGGCTGCGTACGCGGCGTTCTGCAGTAAACCTCGAGCAAGGCGTTTAACTCGGTGGGATCACCCAGCGCCGTGGCTGTGCCGTGCGCCTCTATAACATCAATGTTGTCTGAATCAATTGCAGCGGCTTTGAGCGCAGCCTGCATCACGGCTTTTTGTGAGTTACCACTGGGCGCCATCAGACTTGAGCTGGCACCATCCTGGCTGATTGCGGAACCGAGAATCACGCCATCGATGCGGTCGCCATCACGCAGTGCTGCGTCCAGACGCTTAAGCACCACCATACCACCACCTTCAGCACGCACAACGCCGTGAGCATCTTTGTCGAAGGTTTTGACAACGCCGTCTTCGCACAGCATCCCGACTTTGTCAAAGTTTATGCTCATGCCTGGCGCCAGAATCAGGTTGGCAGCGCCGACCAAAGCCAATGTGGACTCTCCCTGCCGCAGACTCTGGCAGGCGTTATGCAGCGCAACCAACGACGACGAACAGGCGGTATCCACAACGTACGATGGTCCATTGAAGTCGAATGTATAAGAAATGCGACCTGCTGCCGGGCTGGTTGCGCAACCCGTGCCAACATAAGGAGTAATCTCACGCAGACTTTCTTCGGTCATATGCTGGGCTGCGAAATCAAAGCCGCTCTGCCCGACAAAAACGCCGGTTGCCGAACCCCTGAGCGCCTCCATATTCATGTTGGCGTCTTCCAGCGCTTCCCACGCCAGTTCCAGCAACAGACGCTGCTGCGGATCCATAAAGCTGGCTTCGACCGGGGAGATGCCAAACAATCGACAATCAAAATCTTCAACTCTGCCCAGAAAAGATCCGTAACGACAGCGCATCTTGCCAGGCGCGTCCGGATCAGCGTCATAGTATTGGTCCACCGGCCAGCGGTAAGCCGGTACTTCCGTGATGGTGCATTGACCTTCTTTCAGGATATTCCAGAATGCTTCCGGATTATCGCCGGCGCCAGGCGTGCGGCAAGCAAAACCGATGACAGCAATGGGCGCCAGCAACGGACTCTCCTGCTGCTGCGTTGCAAGGGTGTTGCCAGCACGCAAGTGCGCGTTTTCCGCTTTTAAACGGCGTATCTCAGCTAGCGCTTTTACAATGATGTCGTCATCGCCGGCATCAGGGTTATTATTGGATGGATTGTTCACGACAGTCTCCAGTCCATCTCAGGATCGATGTCCAATTGCATATAATCAGGCAGTGCGGGAATTCTGGTCAGATCGTTAAGCAGCCGCTCACCATCTTCCTTAAAACCGGCGAAGCGATAAGTGACAAACATCATCCGATTGCGGTCTGTTTCCCTGAATTGCGCCGCGAGTCTGATCTGCCGGTTGTGACAACTGGTACGCAATGCGGTCAGAATAACGCCACCAACACCGCGGGACATCACACGGCAGGACATCAGGAACAGATCTACACACCAGAGGTCTGGTTCTTCCGATATCAGCAAAAGGCCAATGGCACCGTAGGAGCCATATTTATCTTCCAGTTCCGCAACGATTACCTGATGGTGCTGCGACTCAATCAGGTCGCGCAACTGTTCTGCAGAATAGGTCACACCGGTGGTGTTGAGCTGGTTGGTACGCACAGTCAATTCTTCGGCGCGGTATAAATCTTCCTCCCTCGCTGGTTTCAGTCGCAACTTCAGACCAAGTGTGCGAAGAAACGCGTCCTGAGGACCTTTGAACTCTTCCTCCGCCTGCGTACGCAGAGCTTCTTTCTGATACATCTCACGACGATTTTTTGAATCCTCAGTCAGATGTAACGGGTTGAAGTCTTCAACCTCAGGCAGACGCTCAAGCCCTGCTTCGGTGAAAGTCCTGATCATCGGATGTACCGACAGAACTTCATCACGCTCAAAAACCTGATCATCTATAAAAGCAAAGGTATCGATGCCGATGTTCAGCTTTCCTGCAATGGTACTGATAGCCTGTGATTTTGAGTTCCAGCTGATCTGCGGATAAAGAAAATAATGATCAAGTCCATGTGCTGCCAGTGCAGCCATTGCCGGGCCAGGCTCATTTCTCGACGCCACTGACTGCAGGATGCCACGCCGGTCAAGCGCCTCAATCACGTCTCGCACATAAGGTCGCAACTGCGGCACGCTCGTGCTTTCCAGCAGCACACCTTCCCATACCGTGTTGTCGAGATCCCATACCACACACTTGATACGGTTTTTGGCTGTGCGGGTGTCGATCGAATGGGTGTCGATTGAATGGGTGTCGATTGAATTGGAGTCGAGTGAAGGGGTGTGTATTGCGCTGACGTCCATCGCCACCTGGTTCATTGTCAGTCCCCTGTCATCAGGCGCTTGCGCCTGAGCGCGGACTGCACAAATTCACCCATGCCATTTTGCGCAATCATGATCTGCTGCATCTGGTTACTGCCTTCTATTATTTCCGTAATTTTAAGATCGCGATAAAAACGCTCAGTGCGACTTTCACCGGCGCTGCAGCCTGCTGCACCATGAATTTGCACCGCCTGATTCGCCACGGAGACAGCATGTGTGGAAGCAAAATATTTGGCGGTGGCAGTTTCCACCGCGGCCATCGGATCACCAGCTGCACGCAGCTCTGCGGCATGCAGACAAAGACGTTCGGCCGCTTTGTACGAGGTGATCATATCGGCGAGCATCTGCTGAATAAGTTGATGTCTGGACAGTGACTGACCGAACTGTTTGCGTTGTTTGGCGTAATTCACAGAATCTGTGACACAGGCTTCCATCGCACCCAGACTGCCAAAGGCAATCGCCAGCCGGCCCAGATCGAGCGCGCCCGCGGCGACGTAGTTGATGCCAGCGCCTTTGCGGCCAATCAGATTGGCAGCAGGTATCACACAGTCGGTCATCTCGATTTCACCGAGCATTGCTGCGCGAAAACCTAACAATCCTTTCATTGGTGTGATGCGCAGGCCCGGCGTATCGGTCGGCAACAGGCAGGCTACGGCACTATTGTCTTCGGGCCCGCCATCCTGCAGTTTGCCAAATACCAGTAACACATCTGCCCTGGCTGCGTACGAAATCCACTTTTTTCTGCCGCTCACGCGGTAACCTTCGTCGCATGCAACCAGCGTTGTCTGAATGCCAGTTGCTTCGCTGCCAAAATCAGGTTCTGTGAGCGCGAACGCCCCAATTTTTTTCCCTTTGGCCAACGCTGGCAACCACTCGGCACGTTGCTGATCGGTACCTGACAAGCGAATAGCCTCCATCACCATACTATGCACAGTGACAATGCTGAGCAGCGACAGACTGGACTGGCCAAACTCCGCGCACAGTAATCCGAACGACACGGCGTCCCAGCCTCTGCCACCATGTTCAGTACTGATAAAAGTACCCAGAAGCCCGGCCTCAGCCAACAACCCAGGAATTGCGGCAGGCAGGCTTTCTGCCTGATCCCAGGCAGTGATATCTGCCGGCGCGAAACCTGCCAGTAGTCTGGCGGCCTCCAGCCTGTGTTGTGAGCGCAGGGATGCGTCAGTCTTATTCATGAGCCGGCGCCGAGATTTTGTGCATGAATGCATCCATCCTCGCAATGCTGCGGAAGTTGTCCAGATCCAGATCCTCGCTTTCAACGCGGGTCTCCAGTGTCTTTTCCACAAACAGCACCAGTTGCATGGCCATCAGCGAGCTCACCAGGCCGAGTTCAAAAATGTCATCATCGTCGGAAAAGTCCTCCTCTCCGACGAAGTTCTCCAGAAAGTTGCGTATGTCTTGTCTGTAGTTTGAGCCCGGGTTTACGTTCGAGTTTGTGTTGGTCACTATTTTTCTACCACTGTCGTTGTTTTTGGCTTGTTGGGTACTGCCTGATGCAAATTGGGATATTTAAAAAACCCCTCGCCGGATTTGCGACCGTGCAAGCCAGCATCCACCATCTTGCGCAGCAGCGGAGCGGGCCTGAATTTGGGGTCGTTGTAACTTTCGTAAAGCACATCGAGCGAGAACAGGATGGTATCCAGTCCGATCAGGTCGGCGGTTTCCAGCGGCCCCATTTTATGTCCGAAACACCCTTTAAAGATGCGATCCACGTCACGCGGTGACGAAACCCGATCCTGCACCACAAATACCGCTTCGTTCACGGTCAGCATAAGAATGCGGTTGGAAACAAAACCCGGCATATCATTAACAACAACAGCCTCTTTGCCAAGCTGGGCCAGGAACTGTTTTGCCCTGTTAATGGTTGCCTCACTGGTATGGTGGGCGCGAATGACTTCCACCAGTGGCTTCATCGGCACCGGGTTCATAAAATGCATGCCTACCACCTGGTCAGCACGCTGGGTCCAGCTAGCTACCCGGGTGATCGATATCGCAGAGGTATTCACCGCAAATACACAATCGCTACTGCAGATGTTATCCAGTTGCGGGTACAGGTCTTGTTTGATGGCTACTTTCTCGCTGACGTTCTCAACAAGAAAATCCGCATTCACAAGCTTGCCAAGGTCGGTTGTAAACTCAATACGCGCAAAAACGTCATCCGCCGACTCTGCAACAGCTTTTTTTTCCAGCATTGCAGCAAAACGGATGGCCTGACGAATTTCGTTGTCAGCCGCCGTCAGGATCTCGTCAGAGACATCAAGCAGCACAACTCGCATACCCTTCTGCGCCGCAGCCTGTGCAACACCTCTTCCCATTACGCCGGCGCCTACAACGCCAAGTGTATTAATCATGCCTACTCCTGAAGATCGATTTCGTTAGCAAGTTGCCTGAGCAGTTCCGACCGATCCGGTTTTGCCGTAATAGCAGTGCCATGTGTCTCATGTAACGGCTGCAGAGCCTGCAACTGAAGCAGCAACTCGCGGGCCATCACAGTAATATTCGGATAATCCAGAATCAGCGTGGACTTCAACTTAAGGCCCAGCGCAGACTCCAGTTTTTTGCGCATTTCGAGTGACGCAAGCGAGTCGATGCCCATGTCGAGGAAACCGGTATCGAAGTCGATGCGGTCCTTGCCACCAGGGTTTGTCATATCAGCGACGAGGCCAGCCAGATAATTCTGTAACAACTCTCCTGCAGCCCTTTGACTCAACGCCAGCAACTCTGTGGCGAAGGCCGGTTGTTTGAGCCGGGCAGTCTGCACCGATGCCAACTTGTTAGCCGTTGCAACTCCACCTGAACTGATAACACCGCTTGCATGAGCTGGAAAGAATCCTGCTGCACCGGGCAATTCTGCGAGCTTGTTGGTATCTGCTGCCAGAATAGCGATCTCACTGACAGCAGGATTTGCAAGATAACGGCCAAGCAGACTGAAGCCTGTATCAACGGTAAGAAAGCCGTACCCTGTGCTGCTGATTCGCGCCAGGTGACTTTCGTTTAGCGTTGCTGTCATGCCGGTCTGATTCCAGGGACCCCACGCTACGCTGATTGTGTGACAACCGCTGCCTGAGTATTGATTGGCAAGGCTGTCAAGAGCCGCGTTGGAAGCACAGTAGTTGCTCTGGCCAGCGCCGCCGAGCCAGCCTGCAATAGAGGAATAATAAACGATGTATCTCGGCTTGAGCGCTTCAAACGCCTTCTGCAGATTGATGGCCGCCACAGCTTTCGCCTGCATCAGCGCGGAAAAATCATCGTCTTGCAGCGAGGCAACAAGCCCGTCACGGCGAACGCCTGCGGCATGTATGATGGTTTCCACCGGCGCCAGCTGCTCTGCTCTTGCCGCTAATGCAGCAACCTGCCCGTAATCACTGACATCGCACTGACAGACCTCTGTACGCGCTCCTTGCTCTTCCAGTGTGGCGAGAACGGCTTCTGCCTCCTTTGAAGCAGAGGAGCGGCCCGCAAGCAGGAAGTTGCGTGCACCACGCCAGAACATCCACTGAACAGTGAGCAGACCAAGGCCGCCCAGTCCACCGGTGATGACTTGCAGCTTGTCAGCCGCAAAACTGATCTCCGCAGAGCCGGGGATCAACACTTCAGCTTTCAGTGTGTACACGGCACCGGCCTGAATGCGCAACCTGAGCCCGGAATCCACAACCGTGTTCAACAAACCCAGCAGCGCGTGAACACTGCCCGGCTCCTGGTCCATTTCCACTGCGCGGATATTCCAGTCCTGCAGTTCGTGCGCCGCCGCTACAGCCTGAACAGCAAGCGCGGAACGGCTTGCTACCGTGAGCACAGCAGAAGACTTGTCAGCAGGCACCCCACCAGGGGGCTGCGTCAATGCAGTCACCACAAGAATCTGGCTGACTGTTGCCGGGCTGGATTGAAGCGAAGCGAGGAAACGGTTCAACGCCGCACAGGACTGTGCATCACTGGCGCCACGCGTGGAGGCGTCATCCATGCGATCAACATAAATAAGCGGCAGGCGACTGTCAGGCTTTTCCGCTACAACCAGTTGCTCTATCAGTAACGGTTCGACACCGGCGCTGCGCAGCTGGGCAGCAAGCCGTTTCACATCTTCAGCATTACCTGCCAGCCATACGCTGTCGACTGCGTCCGCGAGCTCAACAGCAGATCTGCCGCTGTTTCTGTTGCCACTTTCTCTGACCTCCCAATGACGGGTAAACAGCCTTGGCAACAAACCAGGGCTCCTGGTGGCGCTCGTATGCCCGAAGGTATTGGCGGCAACCACGCGAAACTCGGTGCCGCGACTTTCAAGCAACACCTGCCCGGCAGCGGACAGCAGACTGACTGTGGCAATAATCAGAGTCGGCGACTGCTGATGAACCACCGCATGCGCCCATACCTGATCAGGCAGCTTATCGGTGTGGCTCACCAGCATATCGATACGGGCCGGGACGACTGTCGCAGCAGGCAGCATCGGCAATGCAGCCAGCATGGTTTGCCAGTGACAATCGATCAGACCTGCCGGAATGCCTTGCGCAATGCGTGCCGCGCTGGTTGTCGGAACATCGAGCAGCGCCAGCGCTTCGTTCTGGCCACGATGAATACTTTTGAAACAAAGGAAAGACTCACCGAGTTCCACCTGCATAGCGGCCATGTGCGCTTCAATGTCTTGCGGATTCAGCGGTTCGCTGCAACGCTCACGCAGTGCTTCCATGTCCACTACTGCTGATGTGCCCGGCGCATCCGGCAGCAACTCAGCTGCCACGTGGATCTGCACTGGACTGTTGCTGCCAACAGTCGATGCGGACACACGCAGATCCGCCGGCTGACTGCTTAGCTCAATGCTGGTCACCGCATTGTTTGCGCTGTAGAGAATCTGAACTGTCCTGTTTTCATCGCCAGCACCCAGATGCATAGGCGCAATAAAGTTGACGTCGCTCAGCATGACGCGATGTTGCTGTGCCCGCCCATGCCCCGCTTGCTCAAGCCGCAGGAAGTCAGCAGCAGTATGTAGCAGCTGCGATACGTACAACGCCGCCGGCGGCACCACAATATCAAAGACCCGATGCTGATCGAGCACAGGGATGGTGGCAGACGAATAGTCGAGCGTATAAAGTTGCTGGCCGAGCCTTGGCAACACCAGCGGCGGTGCCAGCAGTGGATCGACGTATATACCACGCGCAGATGAGTCCGCCGCTATCGGATCAGGGTCTATCCAGCAACGCTGGCGCTGCCATGGGTAGGTCGGTAAATGAATTCTGCGGCCATCGAACGCTTCTGAACCAGACCAGTCAATGCTTTGGCCAAGCGTGAACAATGCGGCAAGTGCATTGGCAAATACACGCGTATCGTCATGACCTTTGCGTAGCGATGGCAGCCAGTGCAGCGCAGGTATCGGGTCAAGACTGCTTTCCAGTGCGCGCCCAAGGCCACACAGAATAGCCGCTGGTCCTATTTCGACAAAACAATTTGCACCGGACGCCAAAGCCTGCTGCAGCCCCTGCATAAACATGACCGGCGCACGCAGTTGCGCACACCAATACTCTGCGCCTCGTTTGTCGTGTTCCAGCGCAGTGGCATCAAGATTACAAAACACCTGAATATTCGTTTTTTTGAACTTGAGATCTTTTATGCTTTGCTCAAACTCGCGCTGCACAGTTTCCATATGCCGGGAATGGAAGGCGTGCGAAACATTCAAAGTGGTGATACGGATATCTTGTTGCTGCAGGTAGACACATGCATGCGCAACCGATTCCGCATTACCTGTGATGGTAGTATCAACCGGCGAGTTACAACCAGCGATCTGACAATCGGTTCCCGCCTCAAGCAGCAGACTTTGTACTGTGTCGGCGTCGGCCTTCACTGACGCCATCGCGCCACGCTGCGTCACTGCCTGCATCAGGCGACTGCGCGCTTCCACCAGCACGACCGCGTCCGCGAGACTCAGGCCACCGGCAGCCCAGACGCCGGCGACTTCACCAATGCTGTGTCCGACGATGAAATCCGGTCGTATACCCAATTGCCGGTAAAGCTGAACAAGTGCGACCTGGATACAAAACAGTGCAGGCTGGGTGTATTGTGTCTGGCTGAGAATAGCATCTGCCTCAGCATCATCCCCTGCAGCGAGTATCAGATCGCGTATGGAGTGCTCACGATACGGAGCAAAAAGATGCGCGCAGGTATCAAGGGCCTCGCGGAATATCGGGTGGGTGCCATATAACTGCCTGCCCATGCCTGCGTACTGACTGCCCTGACCGGTGAACATAAACACGGTGCGATTGCCGGCGGTCACTGGTGCATGATTTTCAGTCGTATTGCTGGTTTGGGTAAGCTGGGACAACAACTCATCCCGATCCTCTGCCACAAAGGCGCGCCGGCAAGCCATTGCAAGTCGGCCACGTTGTTGTGTGAATGCGATATCGGCTAACGGAACCTCCGGATGGCGCACAATGAAGTCGGTGAGCGCTGTGACGCTTTCCCTGAGTGCTGATTCACTGCCAGCCGATACCGGCACTACGTTTACACAAGCTGCGCTGTTGACCGGCTCCTTGGCTGTAGCCTCTTCCAGAATGACGTGAACGTTTGTGCCGCCTATGCCGAGCGAATTGACACCGGCACGCCGTGGCGTTGCCCCCGCTTCCCACTCGCGTGTACGGTTGCTGACATAAAATGGCGTGCTCGCAAAACCAATCGCGGGATTGGCTTCGTTAAAATGCAAAGTTGCAGGCAGCGACTTGTGGTGCAGCGCGAGCACTGCCTTGATAAAGCCGGCAATTCCGGACGCGATGCCCATATGCCCGATATTGGTTTTAACGGAGCCCAGTGCGCAGTAGCCGCTCAGCTCAGTGCTGTGCCTGAACGCTTTGGTCAGCGCCTGTACTTCGATAGGATCACCGATCGGTGTTCCGGTACCATGGCCTTCCACAAACCCTATGCTTGCGGCGTCTACGCCGGCATTTTCGATTGCCTTGGAAATGGCACGGTACTCGCCCAGCATGCTAGGCGCCGTGAACCCCATTTTCTGGCCGCCGTCATTGACCACAGCACTGCCCTTGATGACCGCATAAATGGCATCGCCATCGGCCTGTGCCTGTTCGAGCCGTTTCAGCAATACTGCGCCAGAACCACTGCCAAATATTGTACCCTTGGCGTCGCGGTCATAAGCACGACAATGACCATCGGGAGAGTTTATCATCCCTTCTTCGTAATAATGTCCGGCATGTTGTGGCAGCATCAACGCACAACCACCGGCCACCGCCATATCACACTCACCATCACGCAGCGCCCGGGCGGCTTCATGTACCGCCACCAATGTACTGGAACACGCGGTCTGAATTCCCATGCTGGGGCCGGTCAGATCCAGTTTGTATGACACACGTGTCGGCAGATAATCCTTGTCGTTAGCGACCATCACGTTAAAGCCTGCCACTGAGTTTACAGTCAGCAGATTGCCACCGTTTTCTTCAACCCATGAACGGTTGGCGTAGACGTTGTTCTGAAGATAGGTATTGGTGGCAGCCGATGCATATACCCCAACTTTGCCCAAGGCCGCCCCTGGTACATAGCCGGCATCTTCAAAGGCCTCCCAGGCCGTTTCAAGGAATACCCGCTGCTGCGGATCAAGCAGTTCGGCTTCGCGTTTTGCGTACTTCCAGAAATCGAGATCACAACCTTCAACATCGGCCAGCACTGGCGCAACGTTTACCTGTGCCGGATCGTGTGCACGCTCGGGTGGCACGCCTGCTGCGATCGCCTCGGCCGGAGTAAAGAAGGTGAGCGTTTCAACGCCCTCCTCGAGTACACGCCAGAAAGCTTCCGGGCCATGCGCGCCGGGAAAACGACAGGCGATACCGATAACAGCAATATCGCCTGACCGGGCATCGCGATCACCCGCAATTGAAGAATGCACAGATCGCGCAGAATGAACCTGCTCTGCCAGCGCTTTGCGTCCGGAGAAATGCTCAGCCATCGAGCGTATGGTGGGCGTATCAAACAACTCCACCATAGACACTTCGCGCCCGAGCAGCAATTCGAGCTCATGCTGAATCTGGATGGCCAGCAGCGAGGATCCGCCCAGTTCAAAGAAGGTTTCGTCGAGATCTACAGTCTCAAGCTTGAGCGCCTGCTGCCAGATTGCGGAGATGCCCGCGAGCAGCTCCCTGAAAGAACCATCGGCTTCTGTGTCGTCTTCAGACTGAAGCGTGCGGCGCGGTTCCGGCTTCGCAGCCACCCCGCCGGACTGATCAAATTCGCCGTTTTCGTAACGACGCTTCAGCTGGCTGCGTTTGATTTTGCCGATTTCGGTACGCGGAAATTCCTCCGGTCTCAACTCGACAAGAGCTCCGACTGCTATACCCGTCAGGCGCCCCACTTCGGATCGCATGGCCTTTTCCAGCGTGCTTTTATAGCTGCCGCTCTCCACACCACCCACTGGCGAATAGAAAATTACCAGGCTTTCAGTATTCTCCCCGGCGGCGCACACACCCACTGCGGCTACGCAATCACCCGCTACAGCGGGAAATTTACCAACAACAGCCTCGATTTCGTGGCAGTAATGGTTGTTGCCGTTGATGATCACCATGTCTTTTTCACGCCCGGTGACGTAAAGCTCTCCGGACTTGATATAGGCAAGATCGCCAGTGACAAACCAGCCATCAACCAACATGCTGGCGTTTAACGCGTCTTCTCCATCGTAACCGTTGAAAACAGATGGTCCTTTCAACAACAGCCTGCCTTCTACTCCCTGGCTGACGGTTTTGCCTGATTCGTCGACAATTTTCATGGCCGTGCCGGGAATCACCGGCCCCAGTGATACAAAGATGTCGGTGTCAGAGGTGTCCTGTAGCCTGAAGCCGCCCGACCAGGTGATGCCTGAGCAGGTTTCAACCATGCCGAATGCAGGTCTGAGCGCAGATTCAGGCAAACCAAATTGTTGCAGCAACGTAAGGAAACGCCGCGCGGTGGCGCTCACCACCGCTTCACCCGCGTTGACCATAAAACGCATGCACGACAGATCCCAGCTGCGAGACTGTAGCTGTTGCTGACGATCCAGCATCAGCGAGAACACAAAATTCGGAGCCCAGGTTATCGACGCACGCCAGTGGCCGATGAGATCCAGCCAGCGCGTTGGTTCCTTCAGCACATAATCGATCGGGACATGCACCTGCATGGCGCCAAGTGCCAGAGGCATCACGCCAAGAAACACCAGCGAGCCAGCATGATCCAGCGACATCCAGTTGAGAGTGACGTCGTCGGATGTGAAACCGTTCATTTGAATGGTCGCATCTGCCATTGCCAGCATGGCAGCATGGCTCTGGACAACGCCCTTTGCAGCGCCTGTGCTACCGGAAGTCAGGAACATCGCGGCGGCATCATCTGGCGCAGGCGTATGAAACACAGGTTCCGCCGTAACAGCGCGACAATCGGCGACATTCACAACAGCGCAGTGCCTCGCATCCGAAGCTCCGAG
The DNA here is from genome assembly GCA_030651695.1 of Pseudohongiella sp. Taxonomy (GTDB): domain Bacteria; phylum Pseudomonadota; class Gammaproteobacteria; order Pseudomonadales; family Pseudohongiellaceae; genus Pseudohongiella. The sequence goes on from JAUSCD010000035.1 coordinate 193,221, forward strand.
CAGTACAGAGATGGGCCCGCAGAGCTCAGGAGAGGCCAGGACTGCCTGGCAACGAAAACGGCTGAGCGCCGACACCAGGCGGTCAGCCTGGCCATTGGGGCGATCATAAAAAGGAGCTGTGTTCAGCGGGACCGGTACAACGCCTGCGAGAATGCAGCCCCAGAATCCAACCAGAACATCGAGCGCATCGGAGAGTTGCAATACAAGCCTGTCGCCGGGGCGCAATCCAGCACTCTGCAGCCCCGCGCAGAGTTGAGCTGCGTCTGCAAAAAGTTCGGCGTAAGACAGCGTGCTGGCGTCACCACGCTTGTCGAGGGTCGTTATTCCGGAACACGACTCAAGACGGCGCGCGAGCAACAAGGCCACGAGCTGATTTTCCGGAACGCTGAACCTGACGCGTTCACACCCCTGTATTTCACTGGCATTTTGATGTGTCACTGACATTTACCGCGTGCTGAAGATTCGATACATCCTGCTGGTTTTTTTCTACTCTTCAAGTGCACTGTTTCCCTGACTTGCTGGATTGGGCAACAGCCGGCTGTCCTGAGTATCCAGAATCAGCGGCAAGCCGTTTGCGCTATTGCCGATCACCACGACTTTGGCGTTATTCGACTTGGCCAGCTCGAGCGTGGCCTCGATACCACGCCATTGAAGATAACTGTCGGTTATCGCAGGTGCCACTGTTTCCTGGAAGTTGCGGATGCCCACAGCTTCGATCTGCTTACGCTCGCTCTCGAGACGCTCGCGCTCCACTCGGAACACATACTGAGCGACCAACTGCTCTTCAGCCAATTTTTGCTCAATGGCCGTTTTCAGGCTCTCCGGAAGTCTTACATTGGTCATCAGCGTATCCATCAGAACAATGGTGATGTTCGGGTTCTGGGAGGTAATGGCCCCGATATGATTGGGGTGGGAGTCTGACGTGACTTCATCATAGACATGTCGTTGCACGTCGTTTCTTGCTGTCGTGTACAGCGCCTCGGCGCTATAGTTCGCAACTGTCTCCCTGAGCACGGAGCCTATTTCAGGAATCAGCATCCGCTGCAGGTACTCCAGACCCACATCCTGATTCAGCTCGATGACATTGTGAGGTACTACAACCCACCTGAAAGTCATATCGATTTCAAAATGCAAACCTTCGCGTGACACGACCTGATACGTCTCGGTGTGGTTCAACAGCCTCAGGTCATACAAAAAGAACCTGTCCCAGGGCCAGATGAACTCTATCCCCTCATCTGCCAGATGGCTTTCATAGTTCGGCGCCCAAGGCATACGTACAGCATGCCAAACCACGCCTTCGTGCCCGTGAGGAACGACATGCACAATTCTGTCCCACAACAGAATCAACAAAAACAGCAATATAAGTACGGTGAACATAAGCCCATACCGAAATCGCATGTAGACGCCATACAAATATTTTTTCACTGAACTATGTCTCCCCCGCCCTGGCTTCCGGAAGCAAGCGTAATCCTGCCCTCTTCCACATGGTAATGATGATCGGCGCAGTCGAAATAACGATCATCATGCGTAACAACCACCAACGTTTTTCCAGACGCTTTAAATTCCGGCAGCAAGGTTCGGTAGAAAAACTTGCGTGTTTGCGGGTCCTGATCTGCCGCCCACTCATCCAGAATGAGCACAGGCCGGTCTTCCGCCAATGCCAGCGCAAGTGCCATGCGTTTTTTCTGCCCGGTGGACAGGGCATGGGGGTCGAAACCCGCGCCCAGGTCTGTCGGAAATTTGTCCCTCACTTGCAGTCTTGTCAACCAACCGTCCAGTCTCGCCAAGCCATCGGCATCCAGAGCGTAAGGTTTGGCAAAGAGATGAAAATCGGCAAAGACACTCGCGAACAGGTCACGATAATTCTGCATCGGGAATCGGTTCACCAGCATGTCATCGACGCGAATTTCACCACTTTCGCGCGGATACAGCCCGGCCAGCAGCCGAAGAATTGTGGTCTTGCCCGAGCCATTGCCACCTGTAATGAAAGTGATGGATCCCTGCTCTATTGAGAAATTCAGGTTCTGTACGCTGAATGCATTTTCGGCACCAACAGCTTGCGGCGACCGGTGACTGTATTTCACCTGCTCCAGTTGGATACGCCTGAAGCCGGTAAGGTCAGGGGCACTGCCGGAGTCATCGGACTCTTCATTCCTCGCCAGGCAGGCATCAACTTCCTCTTCAAATTTGACAATACCCAGCACTGAGAAACGCGCGACATTAAACTGCTGGATACTTCCGATCACTCCCCCGATGGGGCCGATCAGGAAGAGCACTGCCATCACGATTCTGGAAACCTCATCTTTTTCCAGAGGATTCAGGATAGGCAGAAGAAAAATCACCGAGCCGGCCATCAGATAGGATGCCGTTGTGCCAGAAGCCAGAACATCGGCAAACAGCGAAGCACTGGCTGAGCGGTTCTCATACAGCCCGGATGAAGCTGCCTTGGCATCACGAAGGAACTCTGTGCGTTTGCTGGTATTAAGCCTGAGTTCCTTCGCACCCCTGATCCCGGCTTCCATTGAGCGGTCAAGGTTGGCGTTGGAAATGGCTGACTCCCTCATCGTATCAGAGAGTCTCGCCGAGACAGACAGATACCCCAGTACCGTCACCACAGCCACTACACCTGTCAGCAGAGCAGCAAGAGGTGACAGGAATACCACATAGAAATACATGAAGATCAGCAGGCTGAAACACTCGACGCCGGCTGTTATTGTAATGATCGATTGAGACAGAGGGCCGTAGTTTTTTATCAAACCATCCGTTATCGCTTCCTCGGAAAAGTCTTCTATATTTCTTAATGAAAGTTTTGTGACTTTGCCGACTATCCGTTGACGCCATTGGTGCATGGCTGCCTCGATAGACCTGCTGGACTGGGCGATAAGAAAGCGCTGGCAGAAGCGGTAACACAACAACATGACGAGGAAGGCAATGGCGGCGAATATGGAGTATTGCTCCTCGCCAACCAGTTTCGATTCCGCATTGAGGAAGTACACCACCGCAGTGCCAAACGCCGCACTCAGGATGGCCACGCCCAGCAAGCCTTTGACCGACGGGCTGTCGAACCTGGCCATGCTAAACAATCTGGATTTAAACGGATTCTTCAAACGCGGCTGCGGGAGCCGTGTGAGCGAACGCAGGAGAGTATCACCTACCGAGGATGGACCATCCTGATCTGCCGGATCTTGCTCCAGACTCATAATATCGCTCAAAGTATTTCAGTGGAGTCATCACAGCAGGGAGGTGCAGCGAAATAAACTCGAGGAGTTGTTGTTATGTTGTCACGGACTATTCTGCTGACATGTTATGCAAGCACCTCAAAAGGATGTTACATGCTTCAGCGAAGAATTGTACTGGCATGTTACTATGCAATGCAACCGCCCGAGCGGCGCAGCAAGTAACAATCATGATAAGTTCCGTCGCACCACCACTGTATATCGGCGCCGACTGCCGCCAGGTAAGTTGTCTTTTCGACAGGGGTCTTTTTCAGGACAGGACGCCCGGCGAACTCGGCCTCGCCCTTCCTTCAACCCTTGACGGCGCGGTACAAAAACGCAAAGCGGAGTTCATCGCCGGGCGGTATTGTGCCCGCGAGGCCCTCGCCCAACTCCGCGGTTCAGACGTAACCAAGGGGGATACTTCCTGTGCGGACACAACGATCGGAATCGGCGCAAATCGCACACCCTTGTGGCCTGCAGGTTTTGTAGGTTCAATTACCCACACCCATGGTTACGCATCCGCGGTGGTCGCGCGCCGCAGCAAGATCCGTGCGCTGGGCCTGGATTCTGAAACCTGGATCGGGCCCGGGAGCGCGGAAAATGTCAGCCGGCAGATTCTGACCCGACGCGAGGCTTACACTGACAACCTCCATCTGTTTGAATCACCTCTGCAGTATTTGACCGTTGTGTTTTCCGCCAAGGAGAGCTTGTTCAAGTGTCTGTTTCCGCTTGTGAACAGGTTTTTTGACTTTCACGCGGCAATTATCACTCCCGACGCCTCGGGATCAGGTGCAAACGGCAGCTTCCGGTATGAATTGCTTGAGGATCTGAGTGCTGAATTCTGTGCGGGTTTCAGCGGGTATGGAATCTACGCGGTTGACGATACTTACGCTCATACAGCGGTGATGCTGAAAGTCTGAGGGCCGGAGCATCTGTCTGGTACGCCCGGCACTGCAGTCACAGCGAAGGGTTGGATGCCACCTGTGCAGCGGGGCACGAGCGAGGAACAATAAGGCGCGAAGCGCCGTTCCGAGGAATGCCCCGCTGCACAGGTAGCATCCATCCCTGAAGCCCCAAAAAATCAGGGCGTAGAATCCACTTCGTTTTCATCGCGGATCATCTGCGCTACGTCTTCCTTGGTCACCTTGAAGTACATCAGGAAGTTGCAGGCAATAAACAACGATGTGAAGAAACCCACGCTTACACCCACAATCAATGACAGTGAGAAGCTGTAGATTGCCTCTCCACCCACAATAAACATCGCCCACAGGGCCAGCAATGTTGTCACAGACGTCACAAAGGAGCGCGCCAGCACCTGATTCAGGGAATGATTGATGATCTCTTCAACATCAGAGCTGCGCGCAATCCGCAGGTTCTCACGCACCCGGTCAAACACCACAATAGTGTCGTTTAGTGAGTAGCCAATAACTGCCAGCAAAGCTGCCAGCGTAGTCAAATCGAAACTGATTTCGAACAGAGAGATAACACCCATTACCACAATCACGTCATGCAACTGAGCGGCAACAGCAGACACACCAAACTTGTACTGGAAACGCAGCGCCACGTAAATCATGATGATGATCATCGCAGTCAGCACAGCCAGCGCGGCTTGTTCAGTCAATTCCGAGCCCACACGCGGGCCCACAAATTCAGAACGACGCAGTTCAACCGGGGTAGCGCTGTTTGCAGACAACACGGCCAGCACTTCTACGCCCAATGACGATGCTGCATCCGACATCTGTGAGCTTTCTGCCTGTTCAACCGGCAAACGGACCAGCACATCACGATCTGAGCCAAACGTTGTGACCGTGGCGTCTTCAAAACCACTTTCCAGCAGTTGCCGCCTGACGTCATCAGGGTTTACGGCCTGCTGATAACCCACTTCAATCAAGGTGCCGGCCGTAAAATCCAGACCCAGCTGGAAACCTTTCACGGCAATCGTGATCAGCATAAAAATGACTACAACGGCGGAGATACTGCCCGTCACCCGGCGTACCTTCCAGCTCATAAAATCTATGTCTTTCTTGATCAGGGCCATAATTCTCTGCCTGTTGCGCGAAGTATGTTCGCTGCTTAAATAGTATTGGCGCCGTCTGACGGCAGCTCTTTGATCGAAGGTCCAATCGACAGGGATTTAACCTGGCGGCCGCCATAGAACATATTGATCATAAACCGGGTGACCATAATCGCAGAGAACTGCGATGTAATGATGCCGACCATCAAGGTGACAGCAAAACCTTTCACCGGACCTGAACCCACAGTAAACAGCACCATGGCTACCAGGAAGGTTGTGATGTTGGCATCCAGGATGGTTGAAAATGCGCGCGAAAAACCAGAGGAAATTGCGTTCTGGGGCGACATGCCCGCTGCCAGCTCTTCGCGTATCCGGCTGAATATGAGCACGTTGGCGTCTACCGCCATACCGATGGTCAGTACGATACCAAAAATGCCCGGCAACGTCAGCGTAGCGTTGATGATGGACATAATCGCTGACAACAGTACTACGTTGATGGCCAGCGCCGTCACGGCGGCCACACCAAACAAACGGTAGTAATACAGCATGAACAAGGTCACCAGCAGATAACCCAGCGCAACAGCTTCAGCCCCCTGGATGATGTTTTCCCTGCCCAGACTCGGGCCAACTGTCCGCTCTTCCACAAAATACATGGGCGCCGCCAGCGCACCTGACCGGATCAAAAGCGACAGGTCGTTAGCTTCGCGCTGACTGAGGCCGGTGATCACAAACTCACGGCCAAGCGCGGCACGAATCACAGCGTGACTGATCAGACGGCTCTCTTCATAGGACTCCTGCTCTTCGACCAGCACGCCGTTTTCATCAGGTACAAAAACCGAACGGGTGCGCGTTTCGTTAAGCAGAATATCCATCGGACGGCCGATGTTTTCGCGCGTGACACGGTTAAATTGCTCACCGCCCTGCGCATCCAGATTGATAACTACCTGGGGCTGACCGTACTGGTCAAGCGCCGAGCGTACGTTACTGACGCGATCACCTTGCAGGATGACATCATTGTCCACACGGATTGTCTGGCCCTGATAGTCATAGTTGGTGTAACTGTTGGCAGCCGCACCGGCTTCAGCCTCAAGGTGAAACTGCAGTGTGGCAATACGCTGTAAAATTCGTTTGGCCTGCGCGGTATCCTGAACACCGGGAAGTTGTACAACCAGACGGTTGGTTCCCTGACGTTGCACCACAGGCTCCGACACACCCAGTGAGTCCACACGGCTCAGAATGGTGGTCTGGTTGGCACGAATGGTATCTTCCTGCATCTGCTGAATACTTTCCGGGGTCATATTCAGGTCCAGAATAAACTGGCCGTCACGCTCGCGCGCCTGAATCAGCAGATCGCTGTAACCGTTGCGTATCAGAGTACGCGCCTGAGTTCTGGAAGCGTCATCGTCAAACCGCAGCTCGATTGAATCGGTTCCCGTCACCGTCATCTGCCGGGTACGAATACGTTGTGCACGCATCTCCTGACGGATGGTACTGAGGGTATTTTCCATACGTCGGGTAAGTGCGGCATCCATGTCGATTTCCATCAGGAAGTGCACACCACCCTGAAGGTCCAGACCCAGATTCATCTTGGTAGCGCCCATAGCACGCAACCAGTCTGGTGTAGTTGGCGCCAGATTCAATGCAATGATGTAGCCACTGCCCAGCGTCTGCTCGATCAGCGATTTGGCCCGCAGCTGTGCCTCAAGACTTTCAAAACGGATCAAACCACCGTTGGAGTTTATTTCCTCACCGAAATAAGCCATATCCGCCGCGCGCAAAGCGTCAGTGGCCATACCCAGATCGATTTCCGTGATCGGGTCGTTTTCGTGGGAAATCTGCAACGCGGGGTCATCGCGGTAGAGGTTCGGCAAGGCATATAAAAAGGCGAGCAGAATAATGCTCACCACCATCACGTTTTTCCATAAGGGAAACTTGTTAAGCATGTCAGCTGAACCTTTACCGCTTGAGGCCGGATATCAATTGGCGACTTTTAATTATCGTCTTTATGCATCAATAGATTTGATGGTGCCTTTCGGCAGCGCAGCTGATACAGATGCTTTCTGCAGATTGAGCTCAACACCGTTCGCCACTTCCACCGTGATGTATTCGGCAGATACTTTGGTCACTTTGCCCAGAATACCGCCTGCTGTCAGCACCTCATCACCCTTGCTCAGGTTGCTGACCAGTTCACGGTGTTCCTTGGCGCGTTTTGATTGCGGACGCCACAGAATGAGGTAGAACAATACAAACATACCACCGATAAACAGCAGGTTAAACATTGCACCACCACCCTGTGGAGCGGCTGCCTGGGCATGTGCGCTGCTGATAAAAAAGTCCATCATTATTTTCTCCTGCTGACCGGCGCTGTGGTTCAGCCGCCGATGTGTTTTTGTGATTGGTATAGAACGATAATGCGGCCACGCCGCAGGGTTTCAAGTATTGGGCTAAAAACAATTATTGGGCTAAAAACAACTATTGGGCTAAAAAACAGTGCCGGGGTTCAAATACTGAACTTCTACCAGGCTCCTGACGACGAATCATGCCTCTGGATTTTGCTCCAGAATCGCCTGATCGCGGTAGAAGGCCTCAGTAAAGGCGGTAAATCTACCCTGTTCCAGTGCCTGACGCAAACCCTGCATGAGTTGCTGATAGAAGTGCAGATTGTGGACGGTATTCAGCTGTGCCCCCAGCATTTCATTACATTTATCCAGATGATGCAGGTAGGCGCGGCTGAAATTCTGGCAGGTATAACAGCTGCAGGTCGGGTCCAGCGCGCGGATGTCGTCCTTAAAACGGGCATTACGTAATTTGAGCACACCCTGACTGGTAAAAATGTGGGCGTTGCGGGCGTTACGGGTCGGCATCACGCAGTCGAACATGTCTATGCCACGACGCACTGCTTCAATGATATCGCCGGGTGTGCCCACCCCCATCAGATAGCGTGGCTTGTGAGCGGGCATCTGGTGCGCGACGTAATCCAGCACTTTGATCATTTCGTCTTTGGGCTCACCGACAGACAGGCCGCCAATGGCATAGCCGTCAAAGTCGAGCGCTACCAATCCATCCAGCGAGGTCTGTCTCAAACTCTCGTACATACCCCCCTGCACAATACCAAACAGTGCGGACGGGTGATCGCCGTGGGCGTCTTTGCAGCGTTTGGCCCAGCGCAGGGACAGCTCCATTGAGGTTTGAGCTTCTTTTTCAGTGGCGGGGTACGGGGTGCATTCATCAAAAATCATGATGATGTCGGAGCCGAGTTTTTGTTGAACCTCGATGGCGGACTCGGGGCCGAGGAAAACTTTGGAGCCGTCGATGGGCGACCGGAAGGTGACGCCTTCTTCGTTGATTTTGCGCATTTCGCCGAGGCTGAATACCTGGAAGCCGCCGGAGTCGGTGAGGATGGGTTTGTCCCAGCCGATAAAGTCGTGGAGGTCGCCGTGTTTCTGGATGACGGCGGTGCCGGGGCGGAGCATGAGATGAAAGGTGTTGCCGAGGATGATGTCGGCGCCAATCTCTTTGAGCTGCTGTGGGGTCATGCCTTTGACTGTGCCGTAGGTGCCGACGGGCATAAATGCCGGGGTCTGAACGTCGCCTCTTGGGAAGCTGAGGGTGGCGCGTCTTGCGAGGCCGTCTGTGTTGTGTACTTTGAATTCCATGGTTCTGTGGTCTTTATTAAGTAATCTGCGCCTCGCTTCGCTCGGCGTTGTTTTTGTTTGCGCTCAGAATCCGCGGCGCGGTGGGGGATTAGCGCTTCAGGACACGCCCGTGAATCCATCCCTGGAGGGCTCGGCGGCGGACGTCGTGTCCGCCGACGGTCCTTCAGCGCTATTCCCCCACCACGCCGCTACCCTCTGTGCCGCGTCGGTTGGGGTTGTGCACTTCGTAAGCGGATGTGCCCGTTATTCTAACTATTACATTCTTTTTTCTGGCAGCTACCGTACCTGCTCTCAGCTCTCAGCTCTCAGCTCTCAGCTCTCAGCTCTCAGCTCTCAGCTCTCAGCTCTCAGGATTAGTGCAGCAGCCTCGGGCATCCTGTGCAAGCAAACTATTCCGCACTCCACGCCCCATCTGATCAGAGCTCCGGTTCCGCGCGTGGCCAGCTGCCATCAAGGGCGCACAGCCCGCTACCAGCGCTGGCTACAGCCCAAAACCTCGACCTCCCACGCCACCAGCTTACGGAGAGTTCTACCCCACCCCCACGCGGCACTGAAGCAGCGCCGGGGTGCCGGGGGGATAGCGCTGAAGGACCGTCGGCGGACACGACGTCCGCCGCCGAGCCCTACAGGGACGTACTTGCGGGCGTGTCCTGAAGCACTATCCCCCCGGCATCCCGGCGCGGAAATCAATGCCCACCCAAAACAAATCAATGCTCGCGAGTGGCGTGGAACGTCACTTCAGGCCAGCGCTCCTGCATTAAAGCAAGATTGACTCGGGTTGGCGGCAAATAAGTCAAATGATCTCCGCCATCCACCGCAAGATTGTCGTAAGCCTTTTTCTTGAATTCCTCCAGCTTCTTCGCGTCTTTACATTCAATCCAACGCGCACTGAAAACGTTAACCGGCTCATAAATACAATCAACTTTATATTCATCCAGCAAGCGGTACGCCACGACTTCAAATTGAAGAACACCTACCGCGCCGACAATCAGATCATTATTGCGCATCGGCATAAATACCTGCACCGAACCTTCTTCGGCCAGCTGCTTTAACCCTTTTTGTAACGCCTTGGCTTTAAGCGGATCTTTCAGACGGATACGGCGGAACAATTCAGGTGCAAAATGTGGAATGCCAGTGAACTGCAGTATTTCACCTTCTGTAAATGTGTCGCCAATCTGGATGGTACCGTGGTTATGGAAACCAATAATGTCGCCTGACACCGCATACTCAGCCTGTTCACGCTCGCCAGCCATAAACGTCACGGCGTCGCTGATGCGCACTTCTTTGTTGAGACGGCAATGCTGCAGCTTTTTGCCCTTTTCATAGGCGCCAGAGCAGATACGAAGGAAGGCGATACGGTCGCGATGATTCGGATCCATGTTCGCCTGAATCTTGAACACAAAAGCGCTGAACGCGGGCTCTATTGGAGCAATCAAACGCGTTTCTGTAGCACGCGCGCGTGGCGATGGCGCCCACTTGACAAAATCGTCGAGCATTTCGCGCACACCAAAATTTCCGAGTGCGGTGCCAAAAAATACCGGCGTCATGCGGCCGGCAAGATATTCTTCCAGATCAAATTCATTGCTGGCGCCGCGCACCAGTTCAATCTCGTCGGCGAACTCGTCAGCGTAAGTGCCGAGCAATTTTTTTGCTTCTGCACTGCGTAATCCCTGCACGCGAATATCATCAGGAATACGATCACCCTGCCCTTGCTGGTAAACGTGTACAGTATCGGTGTAGAGATTATAAACGCCTTTAAAACCACGGCCATTGCCCAGCGGCCAGTAAATCGGCGCGCAGCGGATTTTCAGAATGGTTTCGATTTCGTCAAGCACTTCAATCGGCTCACGGGTATCGCGGTCGAGTTTGTTCACGAAGGTAAAAATTGGCGTGTCGCGCAGTCGGCAGACTTCCATCAGTTTGATAGTGCGCTCTTCTACACCCTTTGCACCGTCGACGACCATCAGAGCGGAGTCCACCGCTGTCAGAACGCGGTAGGTATCTTCCGAGAAATCTTCGTGACCCGGGGTATCCAGCAGATTGACTATGGCGTCACCGTACGGGAACTGCATCACGGACGAGGTCACCGAGATACCACGTTGCTGTTCCATCGCCATCCAGTCCGATGTGGCATGACGATCGCTTTTTTTGCCTTTGACGGTACCGGCCTTCTGAATCAAACGGCCGAACAACAGCAGTTTTTCCGTAATGGTGGTTTTGCCGGCGTCCGGGTGACTGATGATGGCGAAGGTGCGTCGGGTGGCAATTTCGTGTTCAAGCTCAAGATTGGACATAAGTCGGGGTCGTTACAAGACCTTGGCGGTCTGTTGAGTGTCGTAAAAAGGCGCGTATTTTGGCCTAGTTGGACCAATTAGACAATCAAAGTGGTTTTTAAGGTAGCAGTTGCCGGCTGATAATTCTCCAGATAACGGGTTTTCGGGGAATTGTTGCTGTATGCAAGCCACCATGGGCCGGCATAGACTATTCATCAGAAGGTGAATTAACTACCAATCAGCCCCAAGACCAGAGTACAAAATCAGATCATGTCAGCGAACCCGGGCAGACCACGCGGCGAATCCAACGCCCGACAACTACTCATTGAAGCTGCTCACCGGCTGTTCACCGCCCACTCCTATGAGTCTGTTTCAACACGCTCGCTGGCCGCAGCGGCTGGTGTTGACGCCGCTTTGATCCGGTACTACTTCGGCTCCAAAGCCGGGTTGTTTGAACAAATGCTTCGGGAAACACTGGCGCCGGTACTGGCTGGTCTGCGTGAAAACAGTCACGGGCACACCGCCGATCAGCAACCTGATCACTCCAACTGTCGTATACCGGAACGCCTTGAATCCCTGATGCTGACCTACTACCGCATCATGGCACCTAACCCCGGCCTGGCACGTCTGATTCAGCGCGTGCTGCATACAGAAAAAAATACTCCGTCTTATCAGATTGTGAACCGGGTATTTGATGACATCCACACTCTGTCCAGGCTGTGGATTCAAAAAATGCTGGTTGATGCAGGTCACCTGCGCCCTGATGTTGACCCCATGATGGCGCGCCTGAGTCTGGTCAGCCTGATGGTTTTCCCGCTACTGGCACCGCCCATTTTTATGGAAAACAGCGGCATCAGCCTGAAGCCGGGCGATGTTGAGCGCCTGGTTAAACACAATGTCGCTCTGTTGCAACGCGCTTTGTTTGTGCCAGAACAATGACGATCGGTGCAAACGCGGTAAGTTGAGAGCATCAACATTCACCCACTCATTTATTGATCAGCAATATTCCGGATACATCAACATGAAAATCACACGCCTGACTTTGGTTGTACTCATGCTGTTAACACTCAGCGCATGTGAGCAGGAAAACAGTGGCTGGTACGGCATTGTTGAACGCGAGCGCCACAGTTTAAGCGCACCTGTCAGTGAACTGATTACCGACGTGCTGGTACGCGAAGGAGATCAGGTCCGCGCGGGGCAGGTTCTGCTGCGACTTGATGACAGCAGCGTGCAGGCCCGAATAACACAACGTGAAGCCGAACTGGCTGAGTTGCACGCCGTGCGTGAAGAGCTGACCCAAGGTCCGCGTGGTGAAGCTATTGCCCGCGCCGAATCGGCAGTGCAAGGCGCACAAGCCGATGTATTGGACGCCGAACAAAGGTTGCAGCGCGCGCAACAACTTGTGCGTAGCGGTGCGGGTACTCAGGCGGAAGCTGATCAGACGCTATCTGTCAGAGACCAGGCGGTGGCACGGGTTGAACAGGCGCGGCAACAGCTGGCTGAACTCAGAAACGGTACCCGACCGGAGCAGTTATTGCAGATTGATGCGCGTATCGCGGCGGCCGCTGCCAGACTCGCGCTGGAACAAAAAGCGTTGCAGGATCTCAGTCTGGTTTCTGCCCACGACGCGGTGGTGGACAGCCTGCCATGGCAGCTGGGTGATCGTGTTGCACAAGGTGCTCCTTTGATCAGCCTGTTGATCGATCAACAGGCCTATGTACGGGTTTATGTGCCAGCTGACGCCCGCGACCGATTGACCCCCGGAACGCAATTGATGGTTCAGCCGGATTCGGACATACCCGCCTTCCCTGCCAACATCCGCTATATTCGGGCGCAACCGGCATTTACACCGTTTTATGCCCTTAATGAGCGCGACCGGGCACGTTTGATGTATCTCACCGAACTCAGTTTGCCAGAGCAGCAGTCAGGCTTGCCCACCGGTATGACGGTTGAGGTCAGGCTGCCATGAGCCAACCGGCAGCGGAATACAACGTGTCATCCCCTTTCAACAAAACTGGTTTGCACTCACCTCAGGGCAAGACAATTTTCACCGGCGAGTTTGCTGTGGAAACTCAAGGTCTGAGTCTGCGCTTTGGTCAAAAACTTGCAGTTGATGCACTGGATCTTAAAATTCCGCGCGGTAGTATTTATGGTTTCCTAGGCCCCAACGGCAGCGGCAAATCCACTTCCATCCGTATGCTCACCGGCTTATTAAAACCCAGCGCAGGCACCGCCAAAGTGCTTGGCGAAACCCTACCGGGTGCTGAAGAAAAACTGCGCCTGCGTATTGGTTACATGACACAGAAGTTTTCGCTCTACGACAACCTGAGTGTGCAGGAAAATCTGGATTTTGTGGCTCGTATTTACGGCATCAAACGCGCGAGTGCAAAACAGCGTCGTGATGAACTGATCGAACTGTATGAACTGAACCCTCAACGCAAGCAACTCGCCGGTTCCATGAGCGGCGGCCAGAAACAACGACTGGCGCTGGCCGCTGCCACGCTGCACAAACCGGAGCTACTATTTCTGGATGAACCTACCTCCGCCGTGGATCCTGAAAACCGACGTGAATTCTGGGAGCGCCTGTTTGACCTGTCCGATGCCGGCACCACCATTCTGGTGTCCACACACTATATGGACGAAGCCGAACGTTGCCATCAGCTGGCAATTCTGGATCTTGGCGTCAAACGCGCCGACGGTACACCACAGGCGTTAATGAATGCCATGAATGCATGGACCATTGAAGTATCCGGTGACAATCTGCGCGCACTCAAAGCACAACTACAACAAGAAAATGAAGTTGTATCAGCCGCTCAAATTGGCGCACGCCTGCGTGTACTGATTCACAAATGCCGCAGCACTGAAGATCCCTTGCTATGGCTACAGCAACGCGCAGGCGGACGCGAACTGGAAATGGTGCGTCCCAACCTGGAAGACGTATTTGTCAATTGCACCGGCGCACGAGTGACCCAGAATAATCGTCATGCTGACGCTGATGATCAGGCAGAGAGTGCTCACCATGTGGAATAGAATTTTTGCCATTATCAGCAAAGAACTGCGACAACTGTCGCGCGACCGTATGAGTTTTGGTCTGATCGTCATGATCCCGCTGATTCAGCTCACGTTGTTTGGGTACGCCATCAACACCGATGCCAGAATGCTGCCAGCCGGCGTGCTGGATATGGAGCAGTCATCCTATAGCCGCGCCCTCATTCAGGCTGTTGAGGCCAGTCAGGTTGTGCAGTTTCAGGCACAATACTTCACGCTGCCGGAAGCCGAAGCGGCCATCACACGCGGTGAAGTGAAAGCCGTTTTATATCTGCCTGCTGATCTGGATGGTCGCTTGCTGCGCCGGACTCAAACGGATGCCAATCCGGACATGTCAGAGCCGATTGGCCAATGGCTGGTTGATGGTTCGGACACTGTTGTCGCCGGCAGCATTCGCGGCCTGCGCAATATGCCGTTAAACGAAATCCGCGATCAGGCCTATGCGCTGCCCACACCGACCATGGAAGTGGTGCAGTACTTCAATCCGGAACAACGCACGGTGGTGAATATTGTACCGGGACTGCTCGGCATCATTCTGACCATGACCATGGTGCTGTTCACATCAGCTGCAATTGTGCGTGAACGTGAACAGGGTAATATGGAATTTCTGATTACTACACCTGTGCAGCCGTTTGAATTGATGCTGGGAAAAATTGTGCCTTATGTTCTGGTGGGTTTTATTCAGATCGCCATTATTCTGGGCGCCGGCAATCTGGTATTTGATGTACCGGTGCGCGGTCGTCTGGATTATCTGGCGCTGGCAGCGCTGTTATTTATTTGCGCCAGCCTGACACTCGGGCTGGTGATTTCCACCATTGCCAAGAGCCAGCTGCAAGCCATGCAGATGACGGTGTTTGTGTTGCTGCCATCGATTCTCTTGTCTGGATTTTTGTTTCCGTTTGAAGCCATGCCGGTGCCGGCTCAATGGATTGCTGAAGTGCTGCCGGCGACACACTTCATGCGTATGTCGCGCGGCATCATTTTACGTGACGCGGATATTTTCAGTTTGCAGTTTGATGCGCTGGCATTGATCGTGTTCACGATTGTTGGATTGATTGTTGCCTCCAGCCGCTTCTCCAAACGATTGAACTGAATTTCCGGGACCAGATACGGCGCGATACCCTAACGTGCCCGCGCCGCAATACGCCGGTACTCACGATACGCCGGCGTCCAGAAATTGTACTCAATAATTTCCAGCAACTCTTCATCCGGAATTTCACGCGCATGCCCCTGGTGCATCGCCATTTTTGCCACTGCAAACGCAATCTTGCGGCTGATCTGTGGCAAGTCTGTCAATGGCGGCAAAATCGATGCTGTACTGTCTTCGACCTGTGGTGCGTTTTCAGACAAGGTAATACTGGCGACCATCAGCATTTCATCAGTCACACGCGCTGACTTGCAGGCAATGACGCCCAGTCCGATGCCGGGGAAGATATAACTGTTATTGCACTGAGCAACCGCATAGGTTGTGCCATTGTATTCTACGCTGCCGAACGGGCTGCCTGTAGCGACGATGGCGCGGCCTTCGGTCCATTCCAGCACCTGGGCCGGATGCGCTTCAACCTGACGGGAAGGATTGCTCAGCGGCAGAATAATCGGACGCGGACAAGTTTCCTGCATCCGGCGCACAATCTGCTCTGTGAACAGCCCCGGCTTGCCCGAAACGCCGATGAGTACGCTGGCGCACACGTTGTTGATGACATCAAACAAACTCGCATACTGGCCGCCCTCCTTGCCTTCAGAGGCTGCTTTGCACTCCTCTAAAGCCCAGCCGTCGAGCGCCGAGCACGGTTGCAGCAGCCTCTGCTGGAAATCCATCAGATTCTGCATGCCCTCGGTCAGTAACCCGAAGCGATCGACCATAAAAATCTGTGCACGCGCCTGAGCATCACTCAGACCTTCAGCGACCATAGCGCTGATGATAAGCTCTGCGATGCCGCACCCGGCAGAGCCCGACCCCACAAAAACGATGCGCTGAGTGCTTAGCCGCTCACCTTTTTTGCGGCAGGCAGCAAGCAAGGTGCCAAGTGTCACGGCCGCCGTACCTTGAATATCGTCGTTAAAACAACACACACTGTCACGGTGGCGCTGCAGAATTGGCATGGCATTGGGTTGTGCAAAGTCCTCGAATTGGATGAGAACGCCAGGCCAGCGCTGCTGCGCGGCTTCAATGAAACTGTCAACAAAAGCGTTGTATTCATCGCCTGTGATGCGCGGGTGGCGCAAACCCATGTACATGGGGTCGTCCAGCAGCGCTTGATTATTGGTACCGACATCCAGCGTCACGGGCAGCGTGTACGCGGGGCTGATGCCACCACCAGCGGTGTAAATTGAAAGTTTGCCAATGGTGATGCCCATACCGCCGATGCCCTGATCACCCAGTCCCAGCACACGCTCACCGTCAGTCACCACAATCACTTTGACCTTTTCTTTGGTCACGCTTTGCATGATGTCGCTCATGAACTCGCGCTCCTCGAAGGACAAAAACAGTCCACGTGCCCTGCGGTAGATATCGGAGAAATGTTCGCAGGCATCCCCCACCGTCGGTGTATAGATGATGGGCAGCATCTCAACCAGATGTTCGCTGATAAGGCGATAAAACAGCGTTTCGTTGGTATCCTGCACGGCACGTAAATAGATATGCTTGTTGATCGGCTCTGCAAAGCTGCAATATTGCATGTAAGCCCGCCTGACCTGACCTTCGATGGTTTCGTAACGCGGCGGCAGCAGGCCCAGCAGGTTGAAGGTACGTCGCTCCTTTTCGGTAAATGCCCCGCCTTTATTTAACAACGGTGTTTCGAGGAGCGTAGGGCCGGCGTAGGAGATGTACAAGGGTTTATTTGAGGACATTAAAAACTCTCATGGAAGGCAATCGTCAGGCCTATAGTAACCAAAAGGAAGCCTGAAATTTACTTATTTTCGGTTTCCGGACCAAGTGGACGTCGCAAAAGCTGTGCCCATTCCTACGCTCACAGCTCACTGAAATCGTTTGATACGGATTGGCAGGTTTTCATGTGCCTGAAAATCGGCGCACACCTCTTGAGTCAGACCCATGTTCATCGGGCAGAAGCCGCAAAAACAGTCAGGCGGGATATACTTGTTGATCTTAACCACGCCTGACCCGAAAGAATCCCGGGCCAGCTACGCGCTATCGGCTTACAACTTGTATCTTTAGATGACATGCAAGCGCTGATATCCGGGACGCTGCGGTCTTACTCAATCTCGATCAAAACCTCACCCGGCGTAACCCTGTCCCCTTTACCCACATGTACCGCTTTAACAGTACCGGCTATGGTGGCATGGATTTCGGTTTCCATTTTCATGGCTTCGGTAATCAGTACTGACTGACCTGCTTTGACTTCATCTCCCTGTTTGACCAGCACCTCCACAATATTGCCAGGCATACCGGTAGTGACATGCCCGGGTTTGCTGGCGCGTTTACGCGCATCACCACCGGCGCTGATGTAGGCATTGGTCTGCTCAAACAATACTTCTTCCGGCACGCCATCAAGCGTCAGATAAATACGACGTTTACCATGTTCATGGCCGCCGACACCGGTGATAGCCACCTGGTAAGTTTCGCCGTGGACATCAATCATAAATTCAGTGGCAACACCCTCTTCCACTGCACGACCACTTTTGGTCACCGGCAACAATGCTTCAGGCACCAGTGTGCCGGCGGCGCGTTGTTCCAGAAACAGGCGCCCGATGTCCGGAAACATGGCGTAGGTCAGCACGTCTTCTTCAGTTTTTGCCAGCTCTCCGATATCGTTGCGCAGTTTGTCCATCTCGGCCTTGATCAGATCAGCAGGCCGACCCTCAATGACTTCTTCTTTTCCTATAGCTTTGGTGCGCACGGTGGCATCTACCGGCGCAGGAGGTTGGCCATAACCACCTTGCAAATAACGTTTTACTTCATTGGTAATGGATTTGTAGCGCTCACCGGTCAGCACATTCAACACGGCTTGCGTGCCAACAATCTGAGACGTTGGCGTCACTAACGGAGGGTAACCAAGATCCTTACGCACACGCGGGATCTCGGCAAACACTTCGCGGATACGACCTAAAGCGTTCTGCTCTTTCAACTGATTAGCCAGGTTCGACATCATGCCACCGGGCACCTGATTGATCTGCACAGAAATATCTTCGCGCGTAAACTCGCTCTCAAACTGATGATATTTTTTACGTACTTCGCGGAAATAATCGGCGATCTCTGTGAGCAGTTCCAGATCAAGCCCGGTGTCCCATTGTGTTCCACGCAAGGCAGCAACAATTGATTCTGTTGCCGGATGACTGGTGCCCCAGGCAAAGGAAGAGATTGCGGTATCTATATGATCCGCGCCGGCTTCTATAGCTTTGAGCTGACACTGATCCGCCATACCCGCTGTCGCATGGCTGTGAATAAACACTGGCAGATCAACCGCTGTTTTGATTGCTTTAACCAGATCATAGCTTGCGTAAGGCGTCAGGAGTCCCGCCATATCTTTAATGGCAATGGAGTCGGCACCCATATCGCGCAGCGCCTGAGCCTGCTCCACAAACAATTTTTCAGTATGCACCGGGCTGGTGGTGTAACAGATAGTGCCCTGTGCATGCTTGCCTGATTTTTTAACTGCGCGAATCGCGGTTTCCAGATTACGCAGATCATTGAGCGCATCAAACACACGGAATACATCGATACCATTGGCTGCGGCCTTCGCAACAAATGCTTCAACCACATCATCAGCATAATGACGGTAACCCAACAGATTCTGACCGCGCAGCAGCATCTGCAATCGCGTATTAGGCAGAGCTTCGCGCAGTTGTCGCAGACGCTCCCACGGATCCTCTTTAAGAAAACGTACACAGGCATCAAAAGTTGCGCCGCCCCATACCTCCAGCGACCAGTAGCCAACTTTGTCGAGCTTGTCGCAGATCGGCAGCATATCTTCGGTGCGCATACGCGTTGCAATCAGTGATTGGTGTGCATCGCGCAGGATAACGTCAGTGACATGTATCTTTTTCATGGGTAATAACTCCTAATTCGCGACGGCTCAGATGCCGGCATGGGCAGCAAGTGCTGCGGCAATGGCCAGGGCCAGTTCACTGGGATTGCGTTTTTCTGAGTAGTTCAGCAGCTGCGGGTGATTGGGCACAAAACTGGTATTAAATTCTCCGCTGCGGAAATCCGGGTCCTGCAAAATTTCCTGATAATAACGTGCGGTGGTTTTCACACCCTGCAAACGCATATCTGACAAAGCACGTGCGCCGCGATTGAGTGCCTCTTCCCACGTTAACGCCCATACCACCAGTTTAAGGCACATGGAGTCGTAATACGGTGGAATGGTGTAACCGGTATAAATTGCAGTATCTGTGCGCACACCCGGGCCACCGGGTGCGTAATAACGTGTGATACGGCCAAAACTGGGCAGGAAATTATTTTTGGGATCTTCTGCGTTAATGCGGAATTGCAAAGCGAAACCACGGAAACTGATATCTTCCTGCCGATAACTCAATGGCAAACCAGCAGCCACGCGAATCTGCTCGCGTACGATATCAACCCCGGTAATCTGCTCTGAGATGGTGTGCTCAACCTGAATGCGCGTATTCATCTCCATAAAATAAATTTCGTGACCGGTGACCAGAAATTCAACCGTGCCGGCATTTTCGTAGTTCACTGCTTTGGCAGCGCGAACAGCCAGCTCGCCCACATACTGACGTTGCTCCGGCGTCAACTGCGGGCTGGGCGCAATTTCGATCAACTTTTGATTGCGCCGCTGAATGGAACAGTCACGCTCAAACAGATGAATCACATTGCCCTGACTGTCAGCCAGAATCTGCACCTCGATGTGTTTGGGATCGACAATGCATCTTTCCAGAAACACCTCTGCTGAACCAAAGGCTTTAGTGGCTTCGGAGATCACACGCGGATATTGCGAACGCAATTCTTCAGGAGTGTCGCAACGACGAATGCCGCGACCACCACCACCTGACGTCGCTTTTAACATGACCGGGTAACCAATTTTCTCTGCCACCAGCAGAGCTTCGTCCAGATCGGCAAGATTACCTTCGGAGCCGGGTGTCACTGGAACACCTGCCGCGATCATACTGGCACGGGCTGCCGTTTTATCACCCATACGCGAAATCACGTCGGCATCGGGACCAATAAAACGGATACCACGCTCGGCGCAGATGCGCGCAAATTCTGCGTTTTCTGACAAGAATCCGTAGCCGGGATGAATTGCATCACAACCGGTCTGCACCGCCAGATTGACCAGTCCGCGTGCATCCAGGTAACCGGCAAGAGGATCGTCGCCCAGAAAATAAGCTTCATCGGCACGTTTAACATGCAGGGCATGGCGATCCGGCTCGGTGTAAATGGCGGCCGAGCGGATATTCATCTCGGCGCACGCCCGCACAATGCGCACGGCAATTTCGCCGCGGTTAGCGATCAGTATCTTTTTCAACATCGTTTTTGCTCCAACACCAGCGCGGCTGCCTGCCTGTGATAAGCGCTAAGCTATTACAGCGCATCAAAAAGCTTAAATTGATTTTACTTCTGCCTAGCATAAGGTTTACCTTATGCACATAGAAGAGTCTAATAAATTCAATATGATGGAGCATGTGCATCATGTCGTTTACGCTGTCACAGCTGTTGAATCGTCTGTCGTTCAGGCAGTTACAAGTGTTTCACACGGTTTATTTACGGCATGGCTACAGCCGCGCTGCAGATGAACTGGGATTGACACAACCCGCGGTAAGCGCCCAGATCAGACAGTTGGAGCATGCAATTGGCCAACCTGTGTTTGAATACGTCGGTAAAAAGCTATACGTCACAGCGGCAGGCGAACAGCTTGCGGAACAGGTGAGCACCATCTTCGCTGGGCTCGAACGGTTTCAGATGGATTTGGCTACCTTGCAGGGACAGATACGCGGGGAACTCAGGCTGTCAGCAGTAAGCACAGCGCAATATGTCGTGCCTTATATGCTGAATGGCTTTTTACAGCAGTATCCTCAGGTGCAAGTTCAGCTGCAGGTGGTAAACCGCGCCGAAGCATTGGTGCGACTGACCGAAAACCATGACGACTTGATCATCATGGGAATGGTGCCGGAATCACGCGCCCTCAATATACTGCCATTTCTGGATAATCTGCTGGTGCCGGTGATGAACGCCAATCATCCACTGTTGGAGCAGGGGAACCTCACCACTCGCACCTTTCTGGAATCAGGGTTGCTGGTGCGTGAGCGCGGCTCAGGAACACGTCAGGCGCTGGAAAGCTGGTGCTCCCGCCATCAGTATCCGCTGCAACCAAAACTACAATTGGGCTCCAACGCCGCTATCAAACACGGCGTATTGGCGGGGCTGGGCGTCGCCGTATTACCACGGCTCAGTATCAGCGCAGAACTGCGCCTTGGGGACCTGATAATCCCGACGCTGGAAGGTTTTCCGCTACGCCGATCATGGTGCATTGTTTATCCCAACGGAAAACATCCTACACCTGTGATGCGAGCCTTTATGGACTATGTCAAAGGCTCGATGAAGCAGCTCCAACTGGATCTTTACTCCGGTCAGTCGCCGGTAGCTACAGGACGCGACGGGTCAACTATCCACTCGCTCCACGAGCCAGCATAAAGTTTTGGCATGGGAAGTCCTGCCAACACAGCTGCCAGAATATTGTGGCAGGCGGTGACTCCGGAACCACAGTAACAGACACGTAGCTGGCCCGGTTCCAGCAGAGGGAATCGGGCACGTAGCAAATCGGCCGTCAACCACAAACCATCTGCTCCAAGATTCGCTCCGAATGGAAAACACCGGGCACCGGGAATATGCCCGGCCACTGGATCGATAGGTTCGATTTCGCCGCGAAAACGCTCAGGCGCCCGGGCATCCAACAACTGCAAGCCGGCATCGCCTTGCAACAGGTCACGCGCTGACACCAGTAGACTATTGTCAGGACAAGCCACAAAATCACTCGGCCATGGCCTGACTCTTACGTCTGCGCTTAACGCGAGTCCGGCAGTTTTCCAGGCCGCCAATCCGCCATCCAGCACCAGAACCTTTGTGTGGCCCAACCAGTTGAGCAACCACCACAGCCGCGATGGGTAAACGCCGGGGCCGTCATCATAAATAATGACCTGATCAGCTTTGCGCAGACCAATTTCCCGCAAACGTGCTTCCAGAACAGCAGGGTCTGGCAAGGGATGGCGGCCAGTTTCTCCTGGCACAATCGGCGACGACAGATCGCGATCCAGATCCATATAAACGGCTCCGGGAATATGCCCGGAATCATAAGCGGCACGACCGTAGGCTGTGTCCTCCAGCTTAAAACGGGTATCGACAAGCAACAGATCCGGCGCATCCAATCTCGCTGCCAGTTGCTCGGCAGATATAAGGATTTGTGATGGGGTTTTTGCGGGCGGTGACATAAGGGCTCCTGCACCAAATCAACGTCAAATAATCTATTCATACATAATACACTTATGCACTGGCTGGCTTGATAGAGTTTTCCAAGGTATTCTTTGTATTCATAAAACTCGCAACGGAGCCTGTCCCATGAAATCCCTTTTCAGATCACCGCTGATATCTCTGGTCGCCGGTGCACTTGTCGGTGTGCTGAGCATCGGCCAGCTTGCCGCCCAGGAAAACACAGCACTGCGCGCTGCTATCAATGGCGACCACCGTTCTGAAGCTAACAAAGCCCGTGATATCTACCGCAACCCTTACGAAACATTGACATTTTTCGGCGTCGAAGCCGACCACGTGGTAATCGAATCCTGGCCGGGCGGCGGGTGGTACACAGAGATCCTTGCGCCGTACCTGAAAGAAGACGGGCAACTGATCGGAGCAACTTACGACCGCAGCGCTACTCCTCTGGCTGGCTGGATGACAGGCTCAAATCAGGCCTTCGGTGCGCTGCTGGACAGCAACCAGAGTCTCTATGGTGATGTCGTGATTGCTGAACAATTGACTCAGTCGCGGTCACGCCTGGCAGATCCGGGCACAGTTGACGTGATTCTCGACTTCCGCAATGCCCACAACTGGTTGGGCATGGGCGCCGAAAATATTGTGATGGCCTGGCACGAAGCTCTGAAACAAGGTGGCGTGGTTGGTATCGTGGATCACCGCTGGCCCGCCGATCAGGAAGCAATTCCGGGCAACGGTTACATTCATGAACAAACGCTGATTGATCTGATGACCGCACATGGCTTCAGTTTTGCCGGCAGCTCGGAAGTCAACGCCAATCCGAACGATCCCAAAGATCACGCAGGTGGTGTCTGGAATCTGCCGCCAACGCTACGCGGTGTATCAGATGCCGACCGCCCGCGCCTGCTCGGGATAGGCGAAAGCGACCGCATGACGCTGAAGTTCACCAAGATCTGATTTTTGGTTTGAGGTAAGGGGCCTTCCACTGTGAATCAGGGGGAGGCCCCTCCGCTGTTCGCGTCGCTCGCATCCCCCTGCTCCACAGCCGAAGACCCTGCCCACCACCAGTGCCACATCAGCTCTTGCTGAACTGCAGCGCCATGCGCACTTGTCTGAAGAACACACAACCCCGACACCTGTGCCAGTTTCAACCGAACTACTGCCGCAAGGTGCAGTTGCTGCCAACACCACCTCGCTTGGAAGACTATCGGCACGCGGGGTCGATGCCAATTATTCGATGTTTGAAGGGACTAAGTTGACCAGCAATCGAGGGAGCGGCAGTCGAGACTATTGGTCAGAGGGAGCCTCGGCGGACAGGACGTCCGCCGCGGAGCCCCACATGGATGTGCTCGTGGGCGTCTCCCGTAACCAATAGTCTCGACTGCCGCTCCCGGATGCCAAGAACAAGCCAACCTGACAAAAAGAATCAAACCAACCGAGCGTGCCGGTAATCCATCCACAGCAAAAACTGCAAACCGAATATGAGCGAAGCACTCAACAAATGCGTAGGCTGCACCAACATCGGCATCCCCAGATGCCCGAGTGTTGCACCTGACACCACCGCCAGCACCACCACTGTCAGAATGCCCGCTGCCAGCCGCGTAAGGCTATGCTCAAAACCAAGTGACTTCCACAACATCCACACCAGCCAGACATTACTGAACAGCACCACTGCTGAAAACGATCGGTGCACATAGAACACCCAAGACTGGGCTGATATCCACATTTCCCGATCAGCCCCCACCGTGTGGTTGAGGTAATCCATCAACTCACGAATCTGAATTCCCAGAGTGATCTGAACAACTGTCAACGCCAGCACCACATAAAGCCACTTACTAAAACGCGGGTCCAGCCCGGCTATAGAGCCGCCTGCCACACTGCGACGCGCCAGCGCCAAGGCATAAATCAGTGTGCCAACGATCACCAGCGCCATCAGCATGTGCACAGTAATCATGCCCGGCTGCAGGTTGGATGCCACCACACGGGAGCCAAGCCATGCCTGATACAGCACCATCAGCAACGCCGCCACCGATGCGATCATTATTTTATTGTCGTGTTTGCGCACCGAAAACGATTTCCATGCCGTTGCCAGAATCAGGAAACCAATAGTGACGCCTACCAGTCTATTGAGGTATTCCGTCCAGGTCTTTACGACATTGAATCGGGTTTCGGCATAACCGCGGTCTGCATAAATTTCCTGATAATTGGCAGGCAATTGAGCTTCGCTGGTTGGCGGGATCAAGCGACCAAAACAGGTCGGCCAATCCGGGCAACCCATCCCTGCGCCCGTGGCGCGTACAGACGAGCCCACCAGTATCAGGAAATACACTGCACAGATGGTGAAAATCGCAAGGCGACGCCAGGATTTCAGAGCAGATGAATCGTCAGTCATAGTGTCCATCAAGGCCAGAAGCCAGTGTGCTGCAGCGGCAGGCCGCGGCAGGTTATAGGAGATAAATGCAGCTGTAATTGCCGCCGGGGACAGTCTTGTTGTGGCGTGGGATTTTACTCCGCCTGACCCGAACGGTAAACCGATGGCGTAACGCCGTGCGTTTCTTTGAACGCCTTATTAAATGACGACAACGAGGCGTAACCAACATCCAATGCTATGCTGGAAATAGGTATATGTTCCTGCGCAGGATCAAGTAACCGCCGCGCCGCCTCTTCTATACGATACTGATTTAAAAACTGATTAAAATTTCTGTAATGCAGCGACTGATTTATCAGTTTACGCAGACGGTACTCCTGCACTGACACCCGTTCAGCAAGATCACCAATGGTAAGCCCGGATTCAGCGTACAGACGCTCTTGCTGCATGGCTTTAAGCACACGGTCTATCATCACCTGGTCCTGACGGGAAACGTGCATGGCTCCCGGGGCCGGTTCTCCATGTCCGTTGGCATACTTTTCCGCATCCTCCGCCGCAGACATCGAAGGTTTAGGTAATTCGCCAGCCATTTGAATCAACTGCGGAGTATCTTTATGAATCTGGAACATGCCCAGATTTATAAAAAGAATGAGCAGAAACATCAGGAAAAAATACAGGCTGTCAGTTTGCTGACTGCCATCCCAGAAAAACCCGGCTCCAATAATCAGACCCACGATACTGCCCATGCCTATGGCAAATGGCACCCGCAGTTGGCGTCGCAGCTCAACCAGGTCGGATTCGCGGCCACGACACGCCATGTAGACCACATGACAGGCGAGCGCCAGCATGATCAGCTGAGGCAGGAAAAACAGGAAGATAAATGTAGCAGAGGACCGCGGCATCGGGCCTTCGAACATAAATTGGCCGGTTAGCCGCAAAGTCATGTACGCGATAATCATCACCCAGATAAGCGGATGTATACGCTGATCGTCCTCAAACAGATAGCGTGCGACTATCCAGAGTACAGCAGGTGCAGCGATAGCCAGCATACGCAGCACCTCGATTATTGGCAGAGCCTGCATCGCGGCCTGGCGCGCCAATATGTAAGAGATGACGCACACGCTGAACAGCGCAATCAGATGCGCCAGTCGTTTACCGGGAAAATAGACCAGATATAAACAGGCCAGAAACAATAGTTGTGAGATCGCCAGAAAACTGCTGGCTGAGTGAATCCATGCCATAAAGTGATAACTAACCCATGTCGTCCATAGCGTTTCGAACGCTGAAGATAAATGAGCAGATGAGCTAACGCAAGTGCTATCAGGATAGCCCTATGCATCGGAAAAATCGGGAAAAACAGCAGGACTCACCATAAAAATGGCCCTGACGCCTGGTAGATCATCAGATCACCCGTCGTCAGGGCCAAAAGATCATGCAGCAAGGTATTCCGCCCAGACCGCATGATCACCACAACGTCTGTAATACGTGAGCAGTTACTGGACTGGATCACGTATCCTGATAAAAAAGATCAGGGATTGACGTTAACTGTTACATATTGATCGTGATACAGACCACCATCGTCGGCACGGCCCCACAGGATATAGGTGCCTGGCTGATCGAAGGTTACTGTCGTTTCATAAACTCCATCTTCCGGAATGGGCGGAGGAGTCCAGTACGCACCCCAGGGCGAATTGGCGCTGGCGCGGGTATCTTCCCAAGGCTTGACCTGCGGCGGGAAAAACTCGGCATTGCCTTCACCACGGTAGATGTTCCAGGACAGGAACAAACCATTGGTTTTGCCTACGGTGATACGTGCCGGCGGACGCTGGAAACGACGCAGCTCAGCCGCTGCCCCCAAACCTGCACCACCACCGAAAGCAGCCGCAGTAGCGTCACCGCGTGGCTTTGGCAGACCATCATCTTCTACCAGCGTGCGCAACAGCAGGGGTTCGCCGACACGCACATTTCGTACGTTGTCGCCCAGCACAGTGACAACGGGTGGTGTATTTGCACGTGATTCCGGAGTACTGGTACCTGCACCCAGTGAGCCAGTTTCAGAGGCAATTACAACGCTGTCCACGATGTAGTCCTTGGCGAGTGTTGCATACGCAACACGGGTTTCCCCATTGGGTGCACGTACTGTCCAGGCGAGCTCTTTGTCACCCCAGTCAGCCGGAACCTGCACCTTGAAAGTAAAACGGTTACGACGTGGCAAAAACCGCGTCGGCTGCGAGCGATCAGCATCACCCGGGGAAAAGAAGTTGTTCTCTCCCACCGGAATGTTCAGCTCCTCTTCCCAGTTTTCGTTGTGATAACCGAAAAGGAAGTTGTAGGTACCGTCATCATTCTGTTCCCAGCCCTCATAGGCCGGTTCAATGTGTTGACCACGGTGGTAAGTCTGGGCCATCACTGACCCGGACCAGACCATCGCTATACTCAATACAGCTGCCGCAGCAACTGAGCAGGATTGTTTAAAACGAACCAACATTTGCTTACTCTCCCTCGGTCTGGCTGATCATCACACGTGATCGACCCAGCTTCTGTTTTTCTTCATCCGTGAGCGACAGATAGTTGATCTGAGCTTCGGTCATATTTTTCTTTTCTTCGTCAGTCAGTTCGACCGGTGCAACCAGCGGCGCCAGACACAGCGGGCAACCGATCACATGGTCATTTGGTCCCAGTGCCAGCTTGCGACGACGATCTGCCATTTCCTGCAGGAACTGATCTTCGGTCATGGTCACGCGCATGCCCAGATCAATGAACATATTGGTAACGGAGCGGTTACCTGAACCCTGCCAGTTACGTGAATCGGGCACGTTCGGGTTAGTTGCTGTGTTGTTCATGTAACCAACGATGTGCAGTACGGTGCCGGTTGGCAGCAGTGGAGCCGAATCATTGCCGAAGGTGTAACCACGAACCCAATTATGGTCGTAGCCGACACACGCCAGCGTTTCAATGGTGTAACCCCAGATGGCTTCCAGACACATACGCTCGCCCGGGGCGTGCAGGTGCGGCTCGAAAGTCACCACTTTGGTCGGAGTTGTCATGACAGCATAAGCATGCAGCTCCTGACGGTCTTTGTTGCCCGTGATGGAGATATCAACACCATTTCCCAGACCAAAAATGGCTGGACGGTATTTTGGCTCATAACCTTCCGGATGGAAGCGGAAACCAATTTCCAGGTGTCCTGTAGTGTCTACACCGGTTGAGTGCAGGTGCACAGAGTTAGACACCAGATAGGAATTAGCGCGCAGTAAACGGCCAGCATCTTCATCAAAGATATCCGGATTACGGGCAATTTCATGCACCGGCCAGGACACCTGGACACCGTCAGAAGTGCCGTCTTCGTTAAATACCTGAGTACTCCAGATCATGTGGTGAACAATGTTACGGCCACCCACAGTGCCGCCGGCAGCGCTCATATCGCGATCGTTGACTTCGCGGATCTCGACCGATTTAACGTAACGATCCTGCGTCAGACCTGTTGGAACGCTGGGGATATCACCCCACCAGTCCGGCGCGCCGCCTTCAACAAAGATGTCTTCAGTACGGATAATCAGATCTGGCGGGCCAGCTGCCCAAACACCGCTATCATCCCAAACCAGCGGAGTGGGAGCGTCGGCTGCGTTACCTCTCGGTACACCACCACGAGCCCAGGAAGAAATCTTCGCCAGTTCTGCATCGCTCAGTGAAGGGTCCTGTTTGTAGTCCTGAATACCAACATCTTTTTCTGCATACCATGGCGGCATGGCGCCGGCGCGGTCACGCAGATGGGTGCGGTACTCGACCAGTCCTGCCCAGGGCACAACTTCGTCATATGACACCAGAGACATCGGAGCCACGCCACCGGGGCGGTGACAAGTCTGACAGGCACGCTGCAGGATCGGTTCGATATCCTTGTGGAACGTGACGTCAGTGCCGGAACTCTGAGCAGCAGCGCTGAGTGGCATAGCCATGCCAATGGCAACGATCAGGCCTGTTGCCCAGCGTAAAACCGGCACAGCCTGAGAACTCTGATGGGTAGAGTGCAGTGATGGGGTTTTCAGTATCCGCACGGGACACCTCCTTGGTTATTGTTACTGTTGTCCAAATACGATTGACGAGCTTATTGGAACATGAATCGATTCACATCGTCTTGCAGATTTATGCAAATGTCTGACGGATTATTGAAAAAGAGCTGACGCAGTTCAAAATTCGACAGTAAAAGTTCTGCTGCCAGCATCGAACGCATGTTATAAATGGGCGTGTTATTCAGCCCTGAGCAGAGCGTAATCGTGCGTGAAACCTCAGTAACTCAGCCCCCCCGACTTCATGCCAGAACTGCCATATGAACCAAGCAACCATCATACAAAACGCCAGCTCCTGCCTTACACCGGCCATCAGACTGGCCGCCCGGTTAACGCTGGTCCTGATGTTCACATCAATATTCACAATCAGCGGCGCCTATGCACAGCATTTCACTCACACTTACCGCTATACCGGCGATGTCGAGATCGAGCATATTCCGGATCATGACGAGGTGCTTGCCAGCGCGCCAGATAACCTGCTGCTGAGATTTACCGACCATGTGTCGCTGGTCAAACTGGTTGTCAAAACTGCTGAGGGGCAGACCATCAATATTGATTTTCGTTACAACCCGGCACCCGATCGGGTATTTATCTGGCCCCTGCCGGCGCTGCCGGCATCGGACTGGTACTCTGTGGACTGGGGTGTTATTGACCGGACAAACAAATTGATGTCAGGGCAATTTTTATTCTCTGCCGGACCTGATGCAAAAAAACCTTCAGATCTGGTTCCGGAAGTCGAATACGAGCACATCATGGTGCCAGATTACAGGCTGCTCAATCTTCAGGACTACCAGCCTGTTGCGCCACAGAACTGAGCCTGTTGAACCGGGTCTGCCCGACCGTCTTCACAATGCAGCTAAACCAAAGGGAAATGGCATGCTACAAAATGATCTTTTCCCGATCTCTGTTCCAGAGATCCCTGTGTAAGCTCACCGGGCACTGCCTGCATAACAGGCTCCCTGTCAGCGCACAGGGCCTGTGCATGCGGGCAGCGGGTGCGGAAACGGCATCCTGATGGCGGGTTTGCCGGTGATGGCAAATCACCCTGCAGCAAAGGCAGGTGATCCGGTGGCAGATTGCTGTCCGGATCGATATCCGGGATAGAAGCCAGTAGCGCGCGTGTGTAGGGATGTGCGGGCCTGGCATAAATCGCTTCGGTATCTCCGATTTCGCATAGTTTACCAAGGTACATTACAGCCACACGATCGCTGATATTTTTAACTACTGCGAGGTTATGCGCAACAAACACCATGGTGAGCTGATAGCGCTGCTTCATGTCTTCCAGCAGATTCAGAATCTGCGCCTGCACAGAAACGTCCAACGCCGATACTGGTTCATCACAGATCAATACATCCGGGTCCAGAGCCAGTGAGCGTGCAATACAGATACGCTGACACTGACCACCTGAAAATTGATGCGGGCGCCTGTCCGCAGCAGCGTCCGGATCGAGCCCGACGGCCTCCATCACTTCACGTACACGGGCTTCCTGATTGGGCCGGCGCCAGATATGCAATCCTTCTGCGATGATGTCTTTAACTTTTCTTCGGGGATTCAGCGATGAAATCGGATCCTGAAATATCATCTGCAATCCGGTCCGTGTCTGGCGCAACTGTTCACCCGACATTCGAGTCAGATCCTGGCCCTTAAATATGACCTCACCTGAGGTCGGAGAAGGTAGCTGCATGATGGCGCGGCCCACGGTAGATTTCCCGCAGCCTGACTCGCCAACCAGCCCCAGAGTCTCGCCTCTCGCCACATCAAGACTGACGTTGGACACTGCCTGCACGGTTTGTTTGCCAACCGCAAAATTCACTACCAGATTTTCAACACGCAGAACTATGTCATCGCGCTCCCGCAGTTGCGCAGGCTTCTGATTGTCGCTTTGCCTTTCTGTATTCATGTCTGTCACTGCCCGGACCTCTTTTGCATCAATGCAGATGGATCTACACCTGCGGCTACCGGGCGAATGACCGGGTAAAAACAGGCATGCAAATGCCCGGCATCGTCTGCTTTTACCATGGGAGGCCTCTCACGATGGCAGCGCTGTTGGGCATACGGGCAGCGTGGCGCGAATGCGCACCCCGGAGCTGGTTTCACCAGTTGTGGCGGTCGCCCCGGTATCGCTTGTAGCCGGGTATGGCTAGGGTCGCTGATACGGGGTATGGAATTGAACAGCGCTTCGGTATAGGGGTGTTGCATGAATTTGAACAAGGTGCGCGCCGGTGCAATTTCTACCAGACGCCCGGCGTACATCACCGCGATATTATCGGCGCGGCTGGCTACCACTCCCAGATCATGGGTAATCAACAGCATGCCCATACGACGTTCACGTTGCAGGGTCGACAACAGATCAAGTATCTGTTTCTGCACTGTGACATCCAGCGCCGTGGTCGGCTCATCTGCGATCAACAGCCCGGGATTACAGGACAAGGCTATTGCAATCACAACACGTTGACGCATACCACCAGACAATTGGTGTGGATACTGATCAATGCGGTTAACGGCATCAGGTATACCGACGGCTTCCAGCAACTCGATGGCACGCATCCTTGCCTGCTGCCTATTCATACCCAAATGTTGCTGCAGCGGCTCAGACAATTGCACACTTAAGCGAAGCACAGGATTCAAGGCTGTCATTGGATCCTGGAAAATCATGGCCATTGCCGGGCCGCGCAGTTTTTGCAGCTCGCGCTCAGTCAGGCTGGCAATCTCCCGGCCAGACAAACGGATGCTGCCCTGTCGCAATGCAGTGGCACGTTTTGGCAACAGACTCATCAGCGAGCGCGCCATCACACTTTTACCCGAGCCGGACTCTCCAACAATACCCAGTGTTTCGCCCTCACCGACGCTGAACGAAACATCTTCTACCGCATGTACCAGACCGGCAGTGCTATTAAGACGCACGGTCAGATTGTTCACCCTGAGAAGCTCCTTGCCAGCCAGACCATCGCCCTGCTGTGTACCAGCCTTTGAATTATCAGGTTGTCTCACAGATTGGACTCCCTCACATCAAACCGGCTGCGCAGGCGATCACCCACAAAATTTAATGACAACACGGTCAAAAACATCGTGACGGATGGAATTACCGCCACATGCACCGCCGTGGCCAGATGGCGTTTGCCTTCCGAAATCATCCCACCCCAGGTGGGCTGCGGCGCCTCCACGCTCAGCCCCAGAAACGCAAGAGCGCTCTCCACAATAATTACCAAGCCCATGGCTACCAGGCCATAGGCCAGCACAGGCAAAATGACATTGGGCAGCACTTCCCTGATTAATATTCTTGGCGTGCTGGCGCCCATGGCTTTGGCCGCGAGGACATATTCGCGCTGCACAACCGATAAGGTATTGGCGCGGGCTACTCGTGCATACGCAGGTATCCACAAAAAACCGATCGCCACTGAAATTGCAAACAGGCTCTGACCGATGAATGCGACCAAAGCCAGCAACAGCACCAGCCAGGGGAAAGCCAGAATAATATCAAGTACAGCCATCAATGCGCGCTCAAAATGCCCGCGGAAGTATCCCGCCAGCACACCAAGCGCCCCACCTATGATCATACCAATACTGACCGCGGTCAGGCCTATCACAACAGACACCCGCGCGCCGTGGACCAGGCGCGCAAGTATGTCTCTGCCAAGGCCATCGGCTCCAAGAATATTGGACGTAAAGGGCCCGTTTAACCGGTTGGCTATCACAGGATCAATCGGATCGCGCACTGGTAGCCAGTCTGCAAACAAGGCACAAAAAGCCACAACAAATAGCCAGAATGAGGCCAGCCAGAAACCCGGCCCGAAGCCACGACCAAACACCTGCTGCAGCGCGCGCGCAAAGTTCTGCGCACGGCTTTCTATTTTTTGTGGTGTTCTTTTGTGAAGCATATTGTCCTGCACACTTTGTCTGTTACTTAGTCGGAATACCTGACACGTGGATCCAGCAGTGAATAACAGAAATCCACCAGGAAATTCACCAGCACGTAAGCGGTTGCGATAAACAACACAATACCCTGCACCATCAGCAAATCCCGCTGAAGAATAGACTGATACAACAACCTGCCAACGCCGGGTAATGCAAAAATCTCTTCAACAATAATAGCCCCGCTGATAACGCCGCCCAACTGCAGGCCGACAACAGTCAGTAAAGAAAATGAGGAGGGCTTCAGTGCGTGCCGGGTAAGGATGCGCCAGCTCGGCATGCCCTTGGCCCGCGCCAGCGTGATGTAGTCTTGCTGCAATGTGTCGATCAGATCCGTGCGCAACAGGCGCATATACAATGCCAGTTCAATCATGGCCAATGATAACGCTGGCAGTAAAGCGTTTTTCAGATTAGCGCCAGGTGATACTGAAAACGGTATCCAGCCGGTTGCGGGGAACCATCCCAGATTCACCGCGAAAATCAGGATCAGGAAGATGGCCATCATAAAACCCGGGACAGACATCAATGCAAAACCCACACCGCTGATGGTGCGATCAAGACGAGAGCCTGCGAAGTAGGCAGACAGCATTGCCAGAGGAATAGCAAAAGCGAGTGCAATTACAATTGCCATCAAACCAAGCTGGATGGTGACAGGTAGCCGCGCCAGAATGGCATCCATTACCAGTTGGCCGGTCATTGGTGAACGTCCGAGATCCCCGGTCAACGCGCTTCCCAACCAGTCGAAGTAACGTATTAACAACGGCCGGTCCAACCCGAGCTCCAGACGCAATGCTGCAACCGCTTCGGGCGATACACCACCAGCCCCAAGGATCAGCACCGCCGGATCACCCGGCAGCAGACTGACCAACATGAAAGTAAAAAACGATACCGCAAGCAAAGTGCCAATCAGCCAGGGGAGTTTTCTGAGCAGCATTTTCATATCATCATGCTCCGCTACTCACCCTGTTCAATCGCCGCAGCATCCCGCAATGCACTTTGTTCGGCTCTCCAGGCTGCGTCGTCCAGCAACCATACCTGCGCCCAACTCACTTGCGCCACAGGCATGCCATCGCCCATACGTCCGTCAGGAAAGGTCCAGTCTTTTATGTTGCGAACACGAGGATTGGCCGCAACCGCGGCCGGGGTCGACCCCGTCCATGTATTTGGCACCTGCTCAGCCAGCAGCATAAGAATGCGCTCAACGGCGGCGTAGCGCAGATCAAAATCTGACTCAAGCTGCAAAATCTCCACATTCTGCTGAATTACCGGATGAGTAAAGTTGGTGTAGTTCAGTGGCTGTACATCCGGCGGACCAAAATCGTTGGTGAAAATAATATAAGGGTCCTGTTCATTACTGGATCGCCAGCAGGTAATCATATAGTCCCCACTGATCGCGCTCTGGATCTGGGTAGCCTGCTCTACCTGGCGTAATCTGACTTCAAAGCCGACTGCCACCCACAAGGCCTGGTACATCTGCGCCAGATCAATAAGACTTTGCTCTGGCAAACACATCATTTCCAGGGACACCGGCGCACCGGGCTGGCGCCCATCAGAGCGCTGCGGATCATTCCTGTAAGATTGCAGTAACTCGCGTGCCCTGGCCTGATCACGTTGCGGCCAGGCCTCAGCAACACGAGGCGAGAACCAGACGCTGTCCCGATTAAAGTACTGTGTCTGCACCGGAGATATGCCACGCCCCCCAAGCACCTCGATGAGAGCCTCAGGATCCAGCGCATAAGCCAGAGCCTGCCTGATGCGCGCATCATCTACCGGCGGACGCTGTGCGTTAAAAATTGCACTGCCGCTGCTGTTACCAATCTGTTCATACAGGTGGATGCCGGACATTGCGCGCAGTCGCGCAACAATGTGCTGACGCAGGGTCTGGATCACGTCCATATCGCTGGATATCAGACTGGCCAGCCGTGCATCTTCATCGGGCAGAGGCCGAAACGTGATGCCATCAAGGTAAGGCAAACCTTCGCGCCAGTAATTTTCGTTGCGGGCCAACTCCAGCGCATCGTCGCGACGCCAGTTCACCAGTCTGAACGGACCGGTGCCTACCGGGTACAAACCAGCTTCTTCACCGAGGCGCTGCACGGCTGTCGGAGAAACCGGCCAGCCTACTGCGCGCGTCAACATATCCGGAAACGGCGCTATTCCTTTACTGAGGTAATAAACCACACTCAGCTCGCCAACCACCTCAACACGCTCCACATCCCTGATAGAACCGAACGTCACTGAACCCTGACGTTTGTGCAGATTATCAAAATTCCATTTTATCGCTTCAGCATCAAGCGGAGTACCGTCGTGAAATACCACCCCCGGACGCAGTGTGAGCGTCCATTGGTCAAAGCTCTCGTTGGGAACCAGGGACTGCGCCAGATAGGGCTGAAAACGCCCTTCGTGGTCGAGCCGGATCAAGGGATCAAATAACGCCATGGCCACGGTGAGAGCCGCCGGTGCAACGTGATTGCCGCGCCCCGGCAACCAGTTATTGGTTTCTCCTTCAAGGGCAACTCGCAGATGGCCACCACGCACAGGCTCACCCGGGTCTGCTGGCGGCTGGTTGTCACCAGCAACACCAGTGCCCGCAGGCGAGCAGGCTATAAGCAGTAAGGAAGATGCAACGAGGGGAATAACCTGGCGCAGCAATCCCTGCGAAGCCATAGCCGAATACTGGCGCAAAGTTTTCTTGAAGCCGGTCACATGCTCCCCCGTTTTTTGTGTTTTAGCATCCGTGTAGAACGACAGCAACTTAACAGCAAAACGGAGAATGTTACAAGCTTTGTCAGGACAAGCGCCCGAACCTGTGCGACCAATGTATTGATGCACAGGATCAAGCGTGTATAAGAAAAATTTAATGCAGGGTGGCGTGCGGCGGGCGTACCAGGCTACTGGCAAAATCAGGATGCAGAAGATCTGTCTGTTTCACCATCAGCAGGTCATGCCGATCAAGTTTGTCGTATTCGCCGATCGACACCACATCGATTTCATCCAGCAACACAGCCACGACATCTTCGCCATCCATGTCGACCACTACACAGCGTTTAAAGCCGTCTACAGTGTTCAGCGAGGCAAAGCTGCCAAGATCACAGGCCTGCGGCGGATAGCGCCCGACTGAGTTTTGCACGATGCCGTGAGACGAATAAGCTGTACCAAAACCGGCAGCAGCAACCACGTGAATGATATCAATAATTTCGGGATCGGTCAGATCAACCCGGACTGATTCAGCCACTGGCGCGGCAGCGCCAAGTTGATGACACGTGACCAGTTTCAGGAACAGGCTCATATCATCCTGATTCCATTCCAGCATTTCCTCACGTTCAGCACGGGAGCTGTCTGATGAGAAACTGACTACGCTGGTTTCGATGGTCAGATCGCGAGACTCCTCTTCCTCATCCTCGGATTCAAACGGCACCACCATCGACACCATACAAAAGCCGTCGCTGGATTCTGGGCTGAGACGCCAAAGGAAAGGGATATTACCGGAGAGTTCAACCATAATGCGTCAGACCCTTTATAATCATGTGAAAGTACAATAGCACTAGTCTCAGAATTCCACCAGTGGAAAACCGGCGGTACATTCTCTCAATATGGGCACTGTGGTAACAATTCAATGATGGATTTGTTTCCTGCGTTCACACATTTTTCAGCACCGGATGTCAATCGACTATTCGCCAAAAATAGCCAAAAGACCGATTGACTAAGCTCAATTTTTTATGAACTTTTTTGTGGCAATTTGTTGTCCACAGAATCTGTGGATAAGTCAGTTGATAACTTGCTTACAACGCTCAAAAACACCCGTAAAACAGCCTTCCGCCTCAGATTGTTCAAATTTTGTACAGTTTCATTATTCATATAAATCAACAGGTTAGCAATTACAACAAGGTATTTTTGCAGACTGTAAAGAAATAGCGCATTTGATTGACAGCTCTGACATCAATGTGCATAAAACCCCGGCTGTTCACGGGCAACTGCAATTTCGAACGATTTCTCTATGTTTTTCTTACTGTTTTCCACTCTATAATCTGGCGCCGGGATACAGCCAGTTCAACCACGTCAGACAGATGGAAGAGTTCATGAAGCGAAGTCGGGTATACCTGATAATTGGTGCACTACTGCTGTGCATAATTTTAGTGGCTCTGGCGATTGTGTCGCGAACGAGAGCAGTCGAAGCCGCCAACGTGCTGGCCGTTGAAATCAACAGCCAGGCTTTGAGTAGCTGGGACGCTGCTCTGATAGTAACGAACTCTGAACCTTCGCTGCTGGCGCAGGGTGGACCCGATTTTTTCTACACCTATTTTGCCGCGCTGCGCCGTCTCGGGAGTCTGCAGGAAATTGATGACATCGTATTCACGATGGAATTGCCGCGCCTTCTGCTGCCTGGCAGCCAAGGCACTGCCAGCTATACCATGAACGCGGTTTTTACACAGGGACATGCTGAAATACGCATCACACTAATGCGACGCGATGGCAGATGGTGGTTCAGCGAGTACCTGGTGTTGACACCATTAATGGCTTCGTGAGCAGGTGTGAGTAGTTCAGAGAAGGGAATTAATCTTTGCCACGGATACGGCGCACGATGATCCCCGGCAGTTTGATCACCGCCACCAGCAGTGCTGCAAGCACCAAAACGCCCGCTATCATGAGAACACTGCCAATAAAAAACTGCAGCAACTCCTCAGCTGAGATGTCGTAAGATACTGACAGAGCCCACAACGAAGTCAGCGCAATCGCGATGCCAGCAAAAGTGGCACGCACAAGGAACGGAATGCGGCGGCGAGATTTCTTTCTGTTCGGGTCATTTTCCTGCATGAAAATCCTGGGTAGCTGTTTTTAAGATCTGCGTTTTTTGCCCGGCTCATCCTTTACAAGCTTTGGCTCTCCGTCCTGATCCGGAAAACTGCTCTGGCACAGAGGGTACTGCGAACAGCCCCAGAATATCCCGGACCTGCCTTTGCGCTGCTTTAACAAATGGCCGCACTTGGGGCACCGCCAGGCTTTTGCCGGATGACCATCCTCGTCGGGCAGGGTCACCTTGCAGCCTTTGTTGTAACCAAGGCAGTACCAGTAGATTTTTTTGCCTGAGGTGTCGGAGTCACTCCCCTCTGAGCCAGCTTTCCTGCCACCATCTGACCGCGCCAGCGGCCTGGTACACACAGGGCAGCGATAACGCTCATCCGGAGTCTCAGAGGGCTTGCCATCACGATCATACAGACGCGCGTCGCACTCAGGAAACGCGGTGCAACCCCAGAATGGTCCCATTTTTCCTGAAATGCGCCGCATAGGCTGGCGACATTTCGGGCACAGAGTCTGGCGCACCGGCTTTTCGTCCGGTCCGGCTTCAACAGCGTCAAACAGGTCTGCACTCATGATCGGACTCCGTTGGCTGCTGCGACTTCTGCCAATCTGCTGATGTGCGTTATTCTTTCAGACTTGAATTGACACAAGCTACGCTGACTGCAGGTATCGCGCCAGGCAAACGAGCAGCTGATTATTTTCTTCAGCTGTCCCTATTGTAATACGTAGTTTGTCGCGCAGTCTGGATTGATCAAAATAGCGCACCAGAATGCCATCATCCTTCAACTGCTGGTAAAGACTTCTTGCCAGCGCATCGGCTGCCGCATTAGTGGCCTGTACCGGCACGGAGGCCAGAACAAAATTGGCCTGACTTGGCATGACACTAAAACCCAGTTTACCCAGTTCCGATGTAAGTCTCGCGCGCTCTGTGCGCACCAGCTGCCAACCTGCCGCAGCCTCGTCGCGTGACGCCAGCGCAGCCTGAGCCAGCGTTTGCGACAAAAAGTCGGTGTTGTAGCTGTCTCTGGTCTTGTACAGCATCGGCTCCAGCAGCGATGCTGAAGCAATGCCGTAGGCAAACCGCAGGCCAGCCAGCGAGTAGCCTTTGCTCATGGTGCGCAGCAACAATACATTGTCAAACTCGTGTACCAGTGGCACGGCGTCGTACTCCTGCTCCGGATCAACAAAGTCAGCGTAGGCTTCGTCGATCACCAACACACCCTTGAATTCAGAAGCCAAATGACGCAATCGGCTTGCGGGCAGCAATTTGCCAGAGGGGGCATGTGGATTGACCACAAACGCAAGCTTTGCACCCTCAGCATTCAGGCGCGCAGCAAAGTCTTGCGGCAGTGACCAGTCCTCGGTTAGCGGAATACGCGCGACCTGGCACCCCTGAACTGCTGCCAGAACCGGGTAGAGAGAGTAACTCGGCTCTGCCATACCCAGAATTTCACCAGCATCAACAAACGTGGTGATTGCCAGACGCAGCAATTCATCACCACCGTTGGTCGCCATGATATTGTCACGGCTGACGCCGTGCATGCGGGCAGCTTCATCACGAAAACCGTTTGCAAACGGCTGAGGATAACGGCGCAGGCTCTCAACATTGATACTGCGCAACGCCTCTGCTACTGCCGCTGTCGCCGGATAAGGGTTCTCGTTGGTATTCAGCTTGATGACCTTTTGCTGTGCCGGTTGTTCGCCCCAGGTATAACCTTCCATGCGGCGGATATTCGATCTTTCGTAGCTCATTCCGTGCCTGCCTGCTGATACGTTAATGTTCGGTTGTTCCATCCCTGCCGCCAGCGTTCTTCGCCACGCTCAGCCGGAGAATTGTCTATACGTCGCGCCAGTACTGCTCTGGCTGCTGCTGCAAACCGGGCCAGTACCTCGTCCTGTGATGGATTGGCCAGCATTTGTTCCAGCACCTGCAACAGTCCCCAGCCCTGCCCCTGATAGCGCTCGCTTTCAGCTGTCCCTTCACCCTTGAAGTTGACGTAGTCTATCAGGGCATACATGCCGTGTGGCACTGCCGCATTGGCAACCTCATAAAACAATCTGCTCACATCTTCAGCATCCCGGCTGGCAGCGCTGATTGTGGGCAGGCTCTGCTGCAGACGACGGATAATAAATTCCGCCTGCACCCCTCTGGTTTGTAGCAGAAACTCTCGCAACTCGCTCAATCGTGGTCCGTCCAGCTCTGCCAGAAATTGTTCGCGGGTTTGCCATGGCGAGTTCCAGCCGGGCAGTCCGGACAACCACGCGGGCAGACTGACACCACGCGCGACATAAAATCCCAGCAGCTGAGGAAAACTTTCTACAAACCTTTCCTGCTGACCTTCCCGATACCAGATGAAGTGGCCAATGCCCAGAGACGGAAAGTCTTCACCCACATTCCAGCTGGTCAGGCAACTGACCTGGCGATTACATTCATTTGCGAAAATCATATCTGCAACCCAGGCAGCCTGATCGTCACTCAGGACAGGTAATTCCCGGCTTTGCGCATCAGCTTTTGTACTGCAAGACAGCAAAAAAGCCGCCAACACCATCAATGCGACAGGAAATCGCAAACCTCTGACAAATTTGTTCAAACACAGTTCTCCAAACCGGACTGACTGCTCAGCCCAGATGACATGACAGAATCAAAGCATCTTCCTTGAATGTGGTACCAGCCTCTGCCGGATAATATTGACGACGCTCACCCACCTGCACAAAGCCGAGCGAATAATACAGCGCACGAGCGGCTTCGTTGGATGGACGCACCTCAAGAAAACAGGTGTCAGCCCCAAGGCGCCGTGCTTCTTTCAATAAATGCTGCAGCATCCGTCGACCACAGGCTTTACGCCGCGCATCCGGATGTACACATAGAGTCAGAAGATGACTTTCCCCAAGCGCAGCGCTCAACACGCCATGGGCAAGAATACGATCGCGGGTAGCAAGCACCCAGCATTCATACCCCGCCCGCAGGCAATCCAGAAAAATGCGCTTGCTCCAAGGATTCGGATAAGAAATTTCTTCATTTTTGACAACAATATCCAGATCACTGGGCCGCATACGACGGCAAATGACCTGACCGGCATCGGTAATAGTCTGGAACATAAACGCCTGCAACTCTCCCCGCAATTATTCCCACTGGTATGTATTACACGGGCCTGGCACCCGATGTTATCTGTTCAGTCTTTCGCGCAGCAACTGCATAGACTGCCAGGCTTCGCGTTTAAGACCAGCGTCCTTTTCCATTGCATGCAGGGAATGCGTTGCCAGCATGGCGAATCCGAACTGCTGATGAATGCGCAACTGCGTGCTTTGCGCCTCTTCGCGCCCAGTCACAACCAACTCACCCGCCCCCGGCTGCTCAAGGAACCATGGCAGTCCGTCGGACAAGACCAGCAACATGGCACAATTTTGTTCACGCAAGCGGCGGGCAATAAAACCATCTGCTGCCTGACGCGCGGCGGTGGCGTCCGCCGGCAAGCCGAGATCGTCGGCTAAGGGCCAGTGGAAGTTCTGGTCAACCAACATCAGCGCCTGCCAGGGTGTGTGCAGTGCCGCGAGCAAACGCGTCAGCATTTGCCGGCAATTGGTGGTGAGTCGGCTATTGCCCGCAGGCAACATCGCCAACACAGCGAGTCGTTTGTCTACGTTGAACCAACTAAAACCAAAATTATCTACTTCTTCATTCTGTTTATAGTCATCAATCCGGCCGCCGCCTGAGTCTTGGTTCGTGAGGACCACAGCAGAACGATCCGCAACAGGGGCCGGCACAACTGGCTCAACTGGTTTTTTGACAAGTAATTCTGCCAACTGCGCGGCAGCCTGTCTTGCATTGAGCACACGATCAGCTGCCGGATGTGCCGGCTTATTGCTGATGACAGCAGGCTCGCCCGGCAAGGAAGATTGAGTGCCGGCGTTTGGCCCCAAAGTCAGGCTCGCTACTACAGCGCCATCCGATCGCTGGCCAACATCCGGCTCATCCAGAAAGTTCTGCAGACACTGCTCATGGGACAAGGCCGCTCCGGGCAATGGCGCACGCGGAAGCCAGCTTGTGATACCCATTTCTTTTAGCAAGATCCGGCGAAGCCGTTCAGCGGCCATAAGTGGTGCCTGTCTGGGGAAGTTAGGATGCGAGCGCATTATACGGTACACAGGAGGCGGTTGTCTGGAAGCCTTCAATCATTGTGGGCACCCACCGGTCACGTGATTGCCCGGCATTTTTGTTGAATGCCCGCCGGCAAACATGTTTGAATCGTGGCCTTTCACCAGATCGAGATTTATCTCACCACGTTAAACAGGGGAACAATAATGAAAGCGCTACTATGCAAATCCTACGGCCCACCCGAAAACCTGGTTATTGAGGAAGTACCAGATCTTGAGCCGGGCGCCGGCGAAGCAATTGTCCAGGTCTACGCCGCCTCTTTGAATTTCCCTGACACCCTTCAGATACAGGGCAAATATCAGTTTCAGCCACCGATGCCGTTCTCCCCCGGCTCTGAAGTCGGCGGAGTCATCATCAAACTGGGTGAAGGCCTGCAAGGTTTTAAAGTCGGTGACCGCGTCATGGCGACACCCTCGATCGGCGGCATGGCCGAGCAGGTCCGCTGTGCTGCAAGCGGCTTGCGAAAGATCCCGGACAGCATG
The DNA here is from genome assembly GCA_030651695.1 of Pseudohongiella sp. GTDB lineage: Bacteria > Pseudomonadota > Gammaproteobacteria > Pseudomonadales > Pseudohongiellaceae > Pseudohongiella. Next base: position 235,619 of record JAUSCD010000035.1, read on the forward strand.
GACTTTAAGACTGCTGCCGGTTTTGCCATGGTCTACACCACCTCATACCATGCTCTCAAACAGCGCGCCAACATCAAACCCGGCGAAACTCTGCTGGTATTGGGTGCCAGCGGCGGCGTTGGCATGGCTGCCGTGGAACTGGGCAAACTGATGGGCGCGCGCGTAATAGCGGCAGCCAGCAGCGACGAGAAACTCGCCTTTGTTCAGCAGGCAGGCCCTGACGAACTGCTGAACTACGGTGACGGCGACCTCAAGGAAAAAGTCAAAGCCCTGACCAACGACCGCGGCGCCGACGTCATTTATGACCCGGTAGGCGGCGATCTGTTCGATCAGGCCACCCGCAGCATCGCCTGGAATGGTCGCCTGCTGGTAGTGGGCTTCACCAGCGGGCGAATCCCATCTTACCCTGCCAACCTCGCCCTGCTCAAAGGCAGCTCCATGGTCGGCGTGTTCCTCGGCCGCTTCCGCAAAGAAGAGCCGGAAGAATACGAACGCAACTTCAGAGAGCTGTTTGATATGTATACCGCCGGCAAGATCAAACCCATCGTCACCGAGTCTTTCGCCTTCAACGACTACGTAGCCGCCTTCAGCGTCTTTCGTGACCGCAAAGTCATGGGCAAAGTTACGTTCGAAATCAAGAAGGAATGACCAGTCGGAATCCGCGTCCGGGTAGAGGCGGATTGTTTTCAGGAGACGCCCACAAGCACATCCATGTGGGGCTCCGCGGCAGACACAGTCTGACCGCCATGGATGGCGGGAATGCCGGTTTTGCAGGAGCAAAAACCGGCCTGTCCGCCGAGGCTCCTTCAATCAGCCAGCCTTGCCCCGGGCGCTCTTTGCCAGCAAATATGCAGTGGTAGTCAGTGGTAAATCGATGGCACGTAGCCCCCGGTGTGTGGGGTGTTGGTTGCGGGTGCGTCGGGGGACAGGACGTCCGCCGCCGAGCCCCCCCCGGTTGGGTTCACGGGCGTCTCCAGCAACCAACACCCCACACACCGGGGGCGGAGCCTGCCAAAAGCAACCGCTCCAAACCAACAGTCATTTAGACTGAGCATACGCTCTCCCGACACAGAACGCAGGTCAAACGCCCTTGATTCCCGATTGTGTCAACGTATAATGCGGCTCTTTCGTAATCCGACTGTCCACCGGAAAGCACAAAAACTATGTTAACAGCGCAACAAATAGAACAAGATCTTAACAGCCTTAAAGACATCGTCATCAAACTCAGATCACCGGGCTCTCCACTGGCTGTCACCACCACCATCATCGACGGCATTGAACAAACTGTTTTTGCCAACACTCCCAAAAATCTGCGACAGGTCTATCAACTGGGCCTGCAGGCAAAAGACAAAGACTTTCTGATTTACGAGCAGGAGCGTTTCACTTTCGGCCAATCACTGGCCACTGCAGAAGCCATGGCACAAACCCTGCTCAATCGCTACCAGATAAAAAAAGGCGACCGGGTCGCCATCTGCTCACGCAATTACCCGGAGTGGTGCCTGGCCTACATGGCCGCCACCATGATTGGCGCGATTGTGGTGCCGATGAATTCCTGGTGGCAGAGCAATGAACTGGTGTATGGCCTCAATGACAGCGGCAGCAAAGTACTGTTTGCTGACCAGGAACGCATCAACACCCTGGCTCCGGTAATGGATCAGGTCAGCGTGGAAATCATCGCTATCAAACCCGAAGCACCAACTACTCAATTTCCGGAGTTCCATGCGCTGGTAGCGGAAGGTCTGACCAGCCCGCAACACAATCTCGACGACATTGATGTGCAACCGGAAGATGAGGCGTCAATCATGTACACCTCGGGGTCCACCGGCACACCCAAGGGCGTGCTGTCTACTCATCGCAATATTGTTAACGCTTTGTACAGCTGGGTTTTTGGCAAAGAAGCGACCGATATCCTGCGCCCCGATCTGGTTGAGGATAATCCTGAGTTTGATCCCGGCATTCTGTCCAATGTACCGCTGTTCCACGTCACCGGCTGCCACGCACAGTTTCTTGTGAGTTTTGTGTATCTGCGCAAGTTTGTGATGATGTACAAATGGAATGCCGAAAAAGCGCTGGAACTGATCGAGAAGGAGCGTCTTTCCGTTTTGCATGGTGTACCCACCATGACTTGGGAAGTGATGCACTCACCGATGTTCGATAAAACAGACCTGCGCAGTCTGCGCACCGTGCAGAGCGGCGGAGCAGCGCGTCCGCCCGGTCATCTGAGCATGATGCAGAAAAAATTCGACACTATTGTACAGCCGGGTCTGGGTTATGGGCTGACAGAAACCAATGCCATTGGTGCGACTATCACGGGCGCGTTCTACCTGTCCAAACCCGAGAGCACGGGTCGTCCTACGCAACCTGTTACACAAATCAGAATTGAGGACGAACAAGGCAATGTGCTGCCCAACGGTGAGATCGGAGAGATCTGCATTAAAGGCGCCACCGTCATGAAAGGTTACTGGAACCGTCCTGCTGATACTGCCGCAGTCATCAGAGATGGCTGGTTTCATACCGGCGATATCGGCCTGCTTGATGAACATGGTTTTGTGGTCATCAAAGACCGCGCCAAGGACATTGTTATCCGTGGCGGCGAGAATGTCGCATGCGCAGAAGTTGAATATGCCTTGTCAGAGCACGCTGATGTGTTTGAAGCCGCAGTATATGGTCTGCCGGATGAACGTCTCGGGGAAATTGTTGGCGCCACTGTAATGATCCGACCGGGTGCCTGTGTAAACCAGGAACAATTACAGGCATTCCTGCGCGAGCACATTGCCCATTATAAGGTGCCCAGTCACATCTGGTTACAAACCGATCAGCTCGAGCGAATCGCGACCGGCAAAATCGCAAAAAAATTACTGCGCGAGCAAGCAATAACACGACTTGGATTAGCCTGAAAAAAACTTGGTCAGGCTATTGCAATCTTCTCTTTTATACCCATAATTCGCATCGTGAACGCCGGGCCGGGCAGAGGACTCCAAAAGAGCACTCGTTCCGGTAAAAACCTGCTTCATGCGCTGAGATCTGCAGGTTTTTTATCACCTGCCGATAAACTCAGCGGTGGATGTTGATCTCACCTGTAATCCAGGTCTGATCAAATGCTCATAACGATTCCGCATACCGGGGTTAACAGAGAGTATTCATATGAAAAGTCATCCGTGGGAAGAATTAACTGACGGTTCGAAAGATTTTTTTGACGCTGGTAGTTTCACAGCCGAGGCAGAGTTTGATGACGAGCCTCTGGATAAAAACACTCAACGCCGTCGTCTGACCGATCTGCGTCGCAGCACTGAAGAGCGACTCGATTGGAAGCGCATGTATGGCGATCTCCAGTTTGATGATATGGATGACGATCGCGTCATGCGTGACAGCGACAACGCTGATTATTACGACGAGTCATCCGACGACGTCGTAGACGATTAATCGATTTAATGTGCTCAGGGTGCCCTTTCAACCGCACCCTGTCGTCACGAGAGCCTATGACTTATTGCGTAGCCATCGCTGTCGATGCCGGCTTGGTATTCTGTTCAGATTCCAGAACCAATGCCGGCATTGATCAGGTCAGTACTTACAGTAAAATGCACCGTTTTGGTGTTGATGGGCAGCGACAGTTTGTCATTTTGTCAGCTGGCAATCTGGGAACGTCTCAGGCCACGATCGCGCGCGTAAAGCGTGACATCAAAGACCGCGCCATTCAAAGCCTGCTGACCGTCGAAACCATGAGCGAAGCGGCTGATTATCTCGGCGCCATCAGCCGGGCCGAACAGGAAAAACACGCAAAGCGTGCCGGTGGTTTTGGAGCGAGTTTTATAATCGGCGGTCAGATTGCAGGTAAAAAACACCGCATCATGCTGGTCTACGCTGAAGGCAATCACATCACCAGTTCTCACGATACGCCTTATCTGCAGATTGGTGAGAGCAAATACGGCAAACCTATTCTTGACAGAATCCTCACACGTGATCTTAATCTCGACACCTGTGCGTTGTGCGCGCTGGTTTCGATGGATTCCACCATGCGCAGTAATCTCAGTGTTGGACCACCTATAGAAATTTTGGTGTACCGTACAGATTCGCTGGTCCAGGAAACCCCGTTGCGCTTTGAAGAAGGCAGTGAGTTTTTGCGCGAAGTAAAACGCAGCTGGGATCAAAAACTCAAGGATGCTTTCCGCCAGATGCCACCCTTTGCATGGGCGGCCAGCTGGGACAAATCGAAGGATAAAGCGGTTAATCAGGACGAGGATAACGACTGATTTTTTAATCGGAGCCAGTGTGTGACCGGCTCCGATTTACTCACGCGTTATCGGGCGTTGCGTAAACGCTCTATACGCTCAGACAATGGCGGGTGTGAACTGAACAACTTGGACGCCCTGTTGTTGATCCCGAATGCCACCAGCTCATCGGGCAAATGCGTAGGTTGTCCTGCCTTCAGCCGTTCAAGGGCAGCAATCATATTCTGACGACCTGCCAACGCTGCGCCACCGGCATCCGCACGGTATTCGCGCTGCCGGCTGAACCACATCACAATCATGGACGCCAGAATGCCCAGCACCAGTTGCGAAATGATGGACGTGATAAAAAACGCCGGGCCGTGGCCGCTTTCCGTTTTAAACACGGCACGGTCAACTACATGCCCGATAATGCGTGACAGGAATATCACAAAAGTGTTCACCACGCCCTGAATCAGCGTGAGGGTCACCATGTCACCGTTAGCTACGTGACTCACTTCGTGCGCCAGCACGGCTTCGGCTTCCTGCTTGGTCATGGTGTTAAGCAAGCCGCTGCTGACCGCTACCAGTGAACTGTTGCGCGTCGCTCCTGTGGCAAAAGCATTCACTTCCGGCGAATTAAAAATCGCCACTTCCGGCATCGCGATACCAGCCGCTTTCGCCTGCGCCGCTACCGTAGTCAGCAGCCATTGCTCAGTAGCATTTGCAGGCTGGGTGATGACACGGGCACCAGTCGAGCGTTTAGCCATCCATTTGGACATGGCCAGCGACATAAACGAACCACCAAAACCAATGACAGCAGAAAATACCAATAGCGAGTTGTAGTTCAGACCACTACCACTTTCGTCCAATATGCGATCAACACCCAGCACGCGCAGTACAATACTCAGCACCAGCAAAATGGCTATGTTGGTCAGTAAAAACAGGCCGATTCGTTTCATCTTCAAGGTTCCTCAATCTACTGCAGAATCAATCACTTTGTTGTAAAGCGGTGCAACTTTTGGCATACCGGTAAAAAGTTTATGAAAGTGTTTTTGCACCCGCGCCATATTAATCACTGAAATGCCGCTTGCAAACCCAAACCACACATAAAGACCGTTTAAGTCACGAAACATGGCAGGAATATAATGGGGGCCCGCTATCGTGCCTTCAAGGTAGTGCTGATATAAAACTGGTATGTCATCCAAAGTGACTTTGCCAACAAACAACATAGGCAGTATTTCAGGCACGCCTGAATGGATCGCGCTGCGCATAAAATTGACGTTTTCCACAAATCCGCGCAGATACGACAAATCCTTGGTAAAGACAGAGCCGCCTCTCAGGGTGCCTCCCCGGAAAACGCGCTGGGTAATTTTATAGGCTTCTTCCTGTCGCAATCCACGGTTATGAAAGAAACGATAAACTTCTGTGAAATCAGCACCCTGCTCAGCCATATCAACAGCCACCACCCGATCGCTGACCTTTAGTGCGCGTTGTGGATACGAGCTGAATGTCAACGTTTCCATCAACACGGCGAGCCCCTCCTGACAGGCGGTGACCCGCGGCGAACCGACACTCAGCCAGCTCGCCCATGGCTGCTTGCGACCATTTAACGTGGTGCCTACATGCACCCAACCTTCGTGGACTTCCAGTACCTGCAGATCAATATCGGTAAATTCCACATCCTGATTGATCTTGATATAGTCACCACCAGCAGCGGCGTCCGAGACGATACCGTCACTCAGAATGACTCTTATATCACCAGGCTGGAAATAATTGCCGAGTTTGTTTTGAAGAATCTCAACTGCTGTCGCTGCGGAAATATGCCGTTCGTAAGGCCGGCTTAAATGCTCGGCAGCGGGCAGGGAAAAAATCTCACACAGGCTTTCACCCAACTGGCGCAGAGATTTGCGGTCGCCTCGCAGATGATCCCGGGCCGAGCCATAAAGCGCGCGGCTACACCGACCGAAATCGACAGTACCACGTGCCTTTAACAGCTCAATTACCAACAGATACTGATCAATGGTATCGCTCATGATGCCGCCCAGACCATCGCTACGCCCCAGGCAGCGCTTCACTTCTTGTTTCAGCTCTTTGAAGCGCTCTTTCAATACGTCTGGCTCAAACCCCAGACTGATGCGTTGGTAGTAGTCTTGATCAAGAGCGGGCAGCTCTTTGCCTTCTCTGGCAAGAAAATCGGCTTTTATATGGCCTGGCCATTTGATGGCATCCAGAATCCTGATGGGACGTTGTAGCTCAATCAGACGATCAGAAAGTTTTTTTACCTGAGACTGGTAATCGACCAGAGTCATCGGATCACTGTAGATTTGATGTTGGTGAATTCACGCAAACCAAAATGACTGAGCTCGCGTCCGTATCCGGAGGCTTTTATACCACCAAACGGCATACGCGGGTCGGATTTTACAAAATCATTTACTGCACAATTTCCTGACTGCAGCTGCGCTGCGACTTGTCGCGCTCTTATGCCATCACGACTGAACACACCACTTCCCAAACCAAACTCTGAGTGGTTTGCCAGACTGATCGCTTCTTCATCACTGCGCACCCGTATCAGTGCCGCAACAGGCCCGAACAATTCCTCATCAAACGCTGGCATACCCGGCCGCACTTCGCCGAGTACAGTCGGCGGATAAAACGCATCGCTCTCAGATTCACTGACACGCAACCCTCCACACACCAGCACAGCGCCCAGGCGCACACTTTCTGCCACCTGGGCTGCAAGATCCTGTGCGAGATCTGGTCTTGCCAGAGGTCCTATATCAGTGTCTGATAACATGGGGTTGCCGGACGTCTGCAACCGGAACGCAGCGGCAAATTTTTCGGCGAATTCACCATAGATGCTGTTGTGCACCAAAAACCGCTTGGCAGCGATACAACTTTGACCATTGTTCAGCAGCCGACTGGTGACACATTTTTCGACTGCCATGTCGATATCCGCATCTTCGAGCACCAGATATGCATCACTGCCTCCCAGCTCCAGTACGCATTTTTTCAAGTGGCGGCCAGCGGTTGCAGCGATTTTTCGCCCGGCATCAGTGCTACCGGTAAAACTGACCGCGCTCACCAGGGGATGTTCGATCAATGCCCTGGCATCGCCACCAGACACCAGCAAGCTTTTGAACAAAAATTCAGGTGCCCCTGCTTCCAGACAAACAGACTCTATAGCAAGTGAGCAGCCCGGTACATTGGATGCGTGTTTTAACACAACTGCATTGCCAGCCATAAAGGCAGGCACCAGGCACCGGAACACCTGCCAGAACGGAAAATTCCACGGCATGACAGCCAGTACAATTCCCAGCGGTTGATAACTGATGATACGTTCGGCATTGTCATCGGAGGCAATCAATTCATCTGCTATATATGCAGGGCCGTGCCGGGCGTAGTAATCACAGGCATCAGCGCATTTTTGTACTTCGGCTTTGGCGCTGACCAGGGTTTTTCCCATTTCCTGAGTTGCCAGGGTGGCCAACTCCTGCTCGCGCTTGCGTAACACCTGTGCAAGTTTTTCGAGCAATCTGACGCGGACAGAGACATCAGTGTTTTTCCATTGTTGCTGTGCAGCGCTGACTTTTTGCAGCACAGTATCCAGCTGCAAAAGATCAAACTTTGTATAAGTCCTGAGCGCTTGCCCATCAAACGGATTGATACTGCTTAACTCACTGTTCTGAGCAGAATTCATATCGGATGTCCTCTGAATCAGGGTTGTGGTGAAATCATATCCTGAGGTCTGACGGCAGCATCAAAATCCTCCGCCGTCATCAATTCAAGACCGATCACAGCCTCGCGCAGAGCAAGATTGTTGGTGTCTGCATAACGGGCAGCCTGCGCTGCTTTTTCATAACCGATCACCGGGCTCAACGCCGTCACCAACATCAGTGATCGGGTGACATTGGCATTCAACTGCGGTTCGTTGGCTTGCAAGCCCCGGATACAATGATGGTTGAACGCATGCATGGAATCGCGTAACAGACCTATTGATTCCAGTAGCGTGTGAATGATCACCGGCTTGAACACATTGAGCTGAAAGTGCCCCTGACTGCCAGCCATCTGGATGGCGGTCTGATTACCCAGCACCCGTGTGCACACCATGGTTATCGCCTCGGCCTGGGTCGGATTGACTTTGCCGGGCATGATAGAGCTACCGGGTTCATTGGCAGGTACCCGCAACTCAGCTAACCCACAGCGCGGACCGCTGTTCATCAAACGTATGTCGCTTGCAATTTTGAACAGGGAGGTGGCCAACACCCCAAGCCGGCCATGCAGATCCAGTAACGCTTCGTGCGCAGCCAGCGCCATAAAATGATTGTCTGCCGGCTTGAATGGCAACCCGCTGAGCTGACTGATTTTTTCGCATACCAGTGCCGCCCAGCGCGGATGTGTGTTCATTCCTGTACCCACAGCACTACCACCAATCGCCAGTTTATAAATGCCCGGCATAACCGCTTCAAGCTGCTGGCAAGCGTAGTCCAACTGGCTTTTGAACGCCGAGAACTCCTGCCCCAGTGTTATGGGCGTGGCGTCCATCAGGTGTGTGCGACCGCTTTTTAACAGCCCGGAAAATGCGTCAACTTTCTCTTGCAAGGCGACGCGTAAATCATTCAACTCTGTCAGCAGCAACGGCATCTGCTGGGCGCTGACAACATGCATCACCGTAGGGAATACATCATTGGAGGACTGCGACATGTTGACGTGATCATTCGGATGCAGAGGCTGGTACGCACCACGTACAAAACCGGCGAGTTCATTGCCACGATTGGCAATCACTTCGTTCAGGTTCATATTGGTTTGTGTGCCGCTGCCAGTCTGCCAGACGCTGAGCGGAAACTGATCAGCATGACGGCCAAGCAGGATTTCATCACAAGCTGCCACCACCAGGTTTTTTTTGTCGGTACCCAGTTTTTCAAGCTCATGATTGGCCAGTGCGGCAGCTTTTTTTACCAGGGCAAAGGCTTTGATAAATGCAGACGAAAACCGATCCTGGCCGATCGCAAAGAAATGCAGCGAACGCTGTGTCTGCGCGCCCCACAACACATCTGCAGGGACTTCCACTGCACCCAGACTGTCATGCTCAATACGGTGAGTAGCACTCATTTATCGGGCCATTAACTTGTTAACAACATAAGGCATGATGCCACCATCCAGGTAGTAAGCCACTTCATCGGCAGTATCCAGGCGGCACAACAAATCTACCGACTGGACCTGACCGTCAGCGGACACAATTTTCATACGCACACTCATGCCTGCACGGATTTCCGACAGTCCTGTCAGAGTGATGATTTCAGAACCGTTCAAGCCCAGAGTTTTGCGTGTCACCCCTGCCGGAAACTGCAAGGGCAACACCCCCATACCAGCAAGATTGGAACGATGTATACGTTCAAAACTTTCTGTGATAACCGCACGCACGCCCAGCAGTCTGGTGCCTTTTGCAGCCCAGTCGCGGCTGGAACCGGTACCATATTCTTTTCCGGCAATTACAACCTGTGGAATGCCGGAAGCCTGATAAATCATGGCAGCATCGTAAATGCTCATCAGCTCATTTTTATCACCTGACTGCAATAGGGTCATACCTCCTTCCACCCCATCCAGCATCTCATTACGTATTCTCACATTGGCAAAGGTGCCACGCATCATGACTTCGTGGTTACCACGACGCGAACCATAGGAGTTGAAGTCTTCGTGCGCGACGCCCTTGCCAGTCAGATAACGGCCGGCAGGAGTGCTGCTGCCAATTGCGCCTGCCGGAGAAATATGATCCGTGGTCACTGAGTCACCCAGAAGCGCCAGTATACGGGCGCCATCAATGTCACCTGACAGTGGCGCCATTTCAGGCGCGAAATACGGAGGATTCTGTATGTATGTTGAGTCGTTGTTCCAGGCGTACGTTGCGCCTTCTGCTACCGGCATCGCATTCCATTCATCATTGCCGTCAAACACATTAGCATAGTCAGCCGCAAACATGTCTCGGCTGACCACCGACATAGCCTGACGGATTTCCTGACTGGAAGGCCAAAGCTCTTTCAGAAAAACCGGCTGCCCGAAGCTGTCAGTTCCTAACGGCTCAATGTTCAGATTGATATCTGTAGTACCGGCCAAGGCAAATGCAACCACCAAAGGTGGAGATGCCAGCCAGTTGGCACGCACACGCGGATGAATACGGCCTTCAAAATTCCGGTTGCCTGATAATACTGAACTTACGGTCAATTTCCCGCTGACAATAGCTTCATCTATTTCTTCTGCCAGCGGCCCGGAGTTGCCTATGCAGGTAGTACAACCGTAGCCCACCAGATTAAACCCGAGGGTATCGAGCGCCGACTGTAAACCGGCTTTTTCGAGATAATGCGTCACTACCTTTGATCCGGGTGCCAGCGACGTTTTAACCCAGGGCTTTACCGACAAACCGCGCGCAACTGCTTTCTGTGCCAGCAGCCCGGCCGCCATCATCACCGCCGGATTGGAAGTATTTGTGCACGAAGTGATCGCAGCTATCACCACGTCGCCGTCACTCAGGCTCCATTCACGACCCTGCACCGGCGCCAGCGCTTTTTTGCCATCAATAAACAACGCGCGGGTCGCTTCGCCCAATCCGGGCAATGGCACACGATCCTGCGGCCGCGTGGGTCCTGCCAGACTCGGCTCAACACTACCAAGATCAAATTGCACTGTACTGGAGAAGACCGCCTGACTTGTTTTGTCGCGCCACAGTCCCTGCATTTTGCTGTATTGCTCAGTAAGCCGGATGGTCGCCTGATCACGACCAGTCAATTCCAGATAGCGCAGCGTTTCTTCGTCGACGGCAAAAAAGCAGCAGGTTGCACCATATTCCGGCGACATATTGGCGATCGTTGCACGATCCGCCAGACTGAGTTCATCCACACCGTCACCAAAAAACTCCACAAACTTCCCAACAACACCATGCTGACGTAAAAGCTGGGCAACGGTCAGCACCAGATCCGTCGCTGTGACCCCTTCAGGCAAACGCCCCTTCAGCTCCACCCCGACGACTTCAGGTATACGCATGGACAATGGCTGGCCGAGCATGGCGGCCTCGGCTTCAATGCCGCCCACTCCCCAACCCAGTACCGCCAGGCCATTGACCATTGTCGTGTGACTGTCCGTACCAACAAGGGTATCGGGATATGCCCTCATGACACCATCTGCCGGGCTTGACCATACACAACGTGACAGGAACTCCAGATTGACCTGATGGCAGATACCAGTGCCCGGTGGCACGACCCGAAAATTATCAAAAGCTTTCTGGCCCCAGCGCAGAAACTCATAACGCTCACGGTTGCGATCCATTTCTATACGGACATTTTCCAGGTACGCAGCCGGATTGGCAAACCTGTCAACCATGACGGAGTGGTCAATAACCAGATCGACCGGATTCAGGGGATTGATGCGTGCCGGGTCACCCTGTTTTCCACCTGAACCACGTAACGCCACTGCATCCCGCATAGCAGCCAGATCTACTACCGCGGGCACACCGGTAAAGTCCTGCATCAAGACCCGGGCTGGCATAAAGGAGATCTCATGATCAGACTGACGCGTTTTCGGCCAGTCCAGCAAAGTGCAGATGTCGTGCTCGCTGGCGTACCCCTGCTCGCGGTGCCTGAGCAGATTTTCCAGCAAAATCTTCAGGGTTACCGGCAACTGGTCAACACCGCTGAAACCAGCCTCGGTCAGAGCATACAGGCTGAACACCTCGTAATCCGTGCCCTCACATGTCAGCTTGCGCCGGGTATCCGGGAGTGAATGCAGTTCGCTCATAGGCAGGTCTCCTTCTGAATGAAGCCTGAGTATACCCCATCCCTCTACTGGTATCGTGCTTCAGCAGAGGTTAAGCTGTCGTATCGGACAATAGCTCGGACGCCAGATGCCTGACAGTGATCAATGCAGTAGAGAAATAGCTTGAAAATTAAGGTTTTATACACAGCCCTAACCATGATGTGCACCCTGGGCATGACGCCATTGGCGGCGCAGGCGCAATTTCCTGTCCCCCGGATAAACATAAGCGGTGCACCGGAAGCACTGACCGAAAACATCCGTGCCCATATCGGTTCCCTGGACGCACGCTGCAATACCAACCTGCGTGGATTGAACCGCTTGTTGCCAACGCTCCGCCGTGATATCGACCGGGCTGCGCAGGCACTTGGATACTATCAATCCACCCATCGCATACAGTTTACAGAAGCCATGGCGGCGCCTGCCGACAGTGAAAGTGCTGCCAGCACCGGGAACACCGTGCCGAGCGGTTGCTGGCAACTTGAAATATCGATCGTGCCGGGCGAACCCGTAAGATTCGGCGATATAAGAATAGAGATCACTGATCCGGAGTCCCGCGGATTGTTTACACCTGTGCTGGCAACACTGCCCATGCAGCGCGGCCAAACACTGGATCACAGTCAGTACGAACGGCTGAAATCGATGATCAGCAGTCATGCTATCGAAAACGGATTTTTCGCAGCACGGTTTGTGCGCTCGGAATTGAACATTGATTTGCAGAATAACCAGGCCGCTGTTGATATCGCGTTTGAACCGGGCGAGCGCTATCGTTTTGGTAGTGTCACCATCAGCCCCCTGGACGAATTGTCAGACGACTTCCTGTCGCGGTTCCTGACCTTTGAGACCGGCGATGACTATTCGTCAGCCGACCTGATCAAACTCCGGCAGAACTTCAATGACAGTCAATATTTCAATCAGGTTGCAGTGACGCCGCTTATTACTCAAGCAGCGGATCAGGAAGTACCGGTGAGCATCGATCTGTCCATGCGGCCACGACGCGCTTACTCAGCGGGTGCTGGTGTCAGCACCGACAACGGCCCGAGGTTGCGCCTGAATTATGAAGACAGATATATCAACAGGCGCGGACACCGCCTGAATGCAGACCTCGCAGTGTCTACACTGCAACTTGAGCCAAGTCTCAGTTATGTTGTTCCGTTGACCGACCCTGTGAACGACAGCCTGCGTTTTTCTGCAGGTTTTCAACGCCAGGAGACGGACAGCTATATCAGCAACACCTACCGCCTGGGGGTCACGTATCGCTCTGTTGTATGGGACAACTGGGTACAAAACATTTTTGTGAACTATCAGAGCGAAAAAGCCGAGCTGACCAATGTCAGTGAGGAACGCATGAATATCCAAAACCGCACCAACTCTACTATTTCAGGTATCAACTGGGCACGCACGCGCGCCGATGATCCGATATATCCGACCAGCGGCTGGCGACTGTTTTTGCAGACAAGCGGCGCACATGAGAATCTGCTGTCTGATATCACATTCGCGCAATTCTATGGCAGTGCCAAATTCATAAAAACCCTGGGGCCGGGTCGGTTGTTACTAAGAACTGAGGCAGCCACCACGGTTGCTGATGAGGTGCTGGAACTGCCAATCTCAGTCCGCTTTTTCACCGGTGGTGATCAAAGCGTCAGGGGCTACCAATATCAGGAACTGGGGGCTACCAATGCCGAAGGCGAAGTCGTCGGCGGTAAACATTTGCTGGTTGGCAGTGTCGAATACGATATACGTGTGCGTGGCGGCTGGTCTGTTGCTGCTTTTGTGGACTCAGGTAACTCCTTCCGCGATTTCGGCAACATGAGCCTGAAAGAGAGTGCCGGCGTCGGTATTCGGTGGCTGTCTCCGATTGGTCCCATACGCTTTGACGTGGCAAAAGGCCTGGACGACGGCAGCGTGCGATTCCACATTACCATGGGGCCGGATCTATGATTGAAGCCAAGAGCCCTGATGCTAACCGGGAAAAGTTGTCGATCTCACCGCTTCGCCGCGCGCTGCGCTGGGCCTGGCGGCTATCCGCCGCCATTGTGGCACTTTTTCTTGTGGCTCTGGTGACGCTGACAATTGCACTCAGCACACATAGCGGCAGTCAATGGGTGCTGGCTCAGGTAACTCAGCAACTGAACAACAGCGGGCAGAGTTTTTCCTACATGACAGCCGACGGCACTTTTTTGCAAGGCCTGAACCTGAGCGGCGTACGGTGGCAAAGCGGCGACAGCCAACTTCGTATCGAACAACTGCACAGCCGGTGGAATCCGATGACACTGCTAGACGGCGAATTCAATCTGGAGTCGCTTCGCATCGCAGGTCTGCAGCTCGACTGGACAAGCGCACCATCCCCCAGCGAACCGACCCCACCGTTTGTGCTCGATGATTTGCTGGAAAGCCTGCTCCCGCTGCCGGTTGTTATTCGTCTGAGCAATGCCCGGCTCGATGGGGCAAGCCTGAACATCGACGGCACCCAGATTCAATTAAATGCACTTGCTCTGGATGGCAGCCTGCTTGGGCGTCGACTACAGATAAACCAGCTACTTTTCGACAGCGATCAAATCGACATACAGGGTGACTTGACCCTTCAGCTGGACAATCCTTACCCGATTGACGGCAATATCAGCTGGCAGTACGCACAGACCCTACTTGAAGGCACCGCAGCTCCAAGTGGTCAGCTACATCTGAGCGGAGATCTGGACAATCTCCAGATACGTCACGATCTGCGCGGCCCTGCGGCGGTGCAAAGCAGTGGCAATATTGTGCTGGAACTCGCGCTGCTGCTTAACGCACGGGTGGACGAGCTCGCATTGAGACTGGATCTGGAGCACGTACTGGAGGCTATGCCCGTACCCGGTGCAGATCAGTTCTATGTGGATGCACTCACCTTGCGCACACAGGGAACGCCCGAAGACCTGGGTTTGTTCGCCGCCGCACACGTCACTGCAACCCCGACACCCGAGATCGCACTTGAAACCGATCTCAATCTGCGCGCCTACCTTCGCGGAAATCAGCTCAATGTCGATGAACTGGCGCTTCGCACCGACAACGGACTGTTGGCTGTTACCGGTACCGTCACCTGGGACGACGGGCTGATGGTGGACATGAGTTATGAAATTAATGACATGGCACCTGACAGCTATATTGCGAACCTGCCGGAAAGCGTGAGCATACGCGATCTCAATAGCACCGGAGAGTTCACCTTGCAGCAACTGTCGGCCGAGGGCGCCCCACTGCAGATAGAATTTACCACACCGCTGATCAGTGCACGCCTGAACGAGTATGATCTGGTTGGCAGTGGCAGTTTTGCTTTTGATGGATCAGCCTGGCGGGTTGACTCGTTTTCGCTTCAAAGCGGTGACAATGAGCTCACACTGACTGCGCTGCTTGATGCCTCACAGAATATCCAGGCATCGCTGCATATCGACGCACCATCACTGGATGTAATCTACCCGGAACTCAGCGGGCGTATAAGTGGCAACGCCAATGTCACCGGCACTGCCAACAATCCGGTTATTGACGTTGATGTGAGCGCTAGCGACATCAGTCTGGGCGATATTTCGATTCCACAGTTAACCATCCGGGGCCAGAATCGGGCCGGGATGAATGAGCTCGAAATCAGCAGCAGCAATATCCGGCTACCCATTGGAGAGCGCTCGGAGACGATCAATCGGCTCATGTTGAGATTGCGCGGCCAGCCTGAAGCACACAGTATGCTGCTACTGGCTGACAGCAACCTGCTCAGATTACGCATCAATGCTGATGGCGGGCTCGATGCCGGGCGCTGGCAGGGCCGACTTTTGAGCAGTGAAGTAGATTCGGACTACGGTCTGTGGCAACAAACCCAATCCTCGGCGTTATCGCTGGCTGCCGGTGACATGTCACTTGAGACGCTATGTTGGCAGATGCTTGACACTCGCCTGTGCGTTGATGCCGGGCTGGCAGACAATAACCAACTCGAAGCATCTTTGTCACTGACAGATTTTCCGCTGACCGTATTTAATCTGGAGCAATCCGAACAGACCATCGCGCGCGAAGCGGAAGTGAACTTTCATCCGCTCAATGCGCAACGTGAAAGTCTTCGCTTGCCATTCAGCCTGCCGGCAGACATGGCGCTGCTGGGCGAATTTTCCGTGCAAGCCAATGTCTCCGGCCCCATTGACGCGATCAATGAGATGCAGATCAATGTCGATGTACTGAGCAGCGATGGCAATTTTTATATTCGCGGCAGCGCGCCATCACCTGAACTGCTCGATGGTGATAATGCCGAGTTCGATCCTGTCTCGTTGATCCCTGTAATAAACCAGTTTGTCTGGCCGAGTCTTCAACTGAGTGCCAATCAAACCAATGGCATCTGGACCGCGAACAGCCAGATCACCTTCTTGCAGGATGATCCGGACAGCACTGCAGCCGCCATGCGCGGTTCCGTAGAGGCTCAGGTGCGTATGGATCGGGATCAGCAGCTCCAGGGTGAAGTGCTGCTGGATTTTGATGATCTTGGCTGGCTTGAAGGCATAGTACCTCAGCTCAGCAATGTGACCGGCGAGCTGGCAGGACGTATGGATGTGGCAGGCACACTGGAAGCACCGCGTATCAGCGCCGATATCATGCTGAGCGAAGCTGGCATGAGCGTACCGGCATTAGGACTGAACGTGCGAGGTCTGGAGACCACAATCAGCAGCGATGGCGCAGATCGTTTTGTTATAACCGGTTATGCTGAATCTGGCGACGGCAGCCTGAACTTTTCCAGTGAAATCGATATGCCTTTTGACGACAACAGGCAAATTGATTTGCGTCTTGCCGGTGACAATTTCAGAATTGCCAATCTGTCAGAGCTGCAATTGAGTATCACCCCCGACCTGCGACTGCGAGGTAGTCAGCAAGGAATAAATCTTAGCGGGCAGTTGTATATTCCCCACCTGAATGCAGAGATCACTACCTTACCCGAAACCGCTGTAGACGTATCCAGCGACGCTATTGTCATTCAGGCCGAAGGCGGCCCGGTTGTGCGTAATGCAGCGTTGGCAGAGCCCACCATGTTGTCAGGAATACCACTGTCCGGCGATGTGCGTCTTGAGCTTGGCGATGACGTGCGCGTATCAGGCTTCGGACTGACAGCACAGCTGCGCGGGCAGCTGGATATCAATCAACGGCCCAATGCCACGCCGCTGACTTATGGTGAACTGGAAGTTGTTGAAGGCAGTTTTGCAACCTATGGACGCACATTGACAATTGAACAAGGCAAGCTGCAGTTTATGGGCAGCTACGATAACCCTGCGATTGATATCCGTGCCGTGCGGGTAGTCGAAAATATGCGGGTCGGTGTGCAGATGAACGGCACCATTCGCAATATCAACAGCAGCCTGTTTTCCACACCTACCATGGCTGACGGGGACATCCTGGCTGTCATGATCACAGGCCGGCCGATTGCAGAAATTGGTTCACAGCAGGACGGTAACGCGCTGGTAGGTGCGATCACGACGCTGGGCATCAATCAGGGTCAGGGAATCACCAATCAGATACAGAGCCAATTGGGACTCGACACGTTCAGTATCAACAGTACCGGCGACGTCAATGACAGTAGTCTGATGTTAGGCAAGTACATCACGCCCCGCATATTTATTCGTTATGCTGTTGGATTGTTCGAAACCGAGAACAGCCTGGCCATCGATTACACCGTAAATGACAGGGTGAAGTTGCAGGCGACTTCAGGACAGAGTCAGAGCATTGATCTGACGTATACCGTGGAGCAGTGATTTATATCAGCTGGTGATCAGAATCTGATACCGGCACCACATCCACCGCCACCGTCAGTTCGTGCTCGCCACCACCGGTCATCACACCCTTCAGTGGTGTGACATCCGCATAGTCTCTGCCCCACCCCAATACGATATAGCGCTCATCTGCCAGACTACCATTGGTAGGATCCAGTTCAAGCCATCCCCAACCCGGAATAAATGCCGCTACCCACGCGTGGGTGGCATCCGCACCTAACAACTTTTCCTGTCCCGGCGGAGGCAAAGTTTCCATGTAACCGCTGACGTATCGCGCCGGCAAACCCAGTGCGCGGATACATGCAATCATCAGGTGAGCAAAATCCTGACAGACACCGCGCTTGGTCGCCAGCACTTCCAGCACCGGTGTGGCAGTGGTGGTAACGTCGGGATCGTAAGTGAATTCGTCATAGATGCGTTCGTTTAAACTCATCAATGCATCACGCAAATCACGCCCACTGCTGAAACAGTCTTCTGCATACTGCGCTAAAGAAAGTTGATGCCGGATAAACGGCGACTCCAGAATAAACAGTCGGGCATCAATACAATCACGGTTGCCTGTTCGCAATGCCGTCGCAACATCACTGACGGCGTCCTCCCAGCAAATCGTGGAGAAAATATCCAGAGCCGGGCGCGAACTTGTTTGTACTTGGCTGGTGACAACAACTTCCAGACTACGATGCACCGCTTCGGTTGAAAAATACGCAACGCGATTGCCAAAAAAGTCGATGCGTTCACGCAGGCGGATTGGTGCCGGGCTGATGGTGAACTCATAGTCCAGACATTGCTGCCAGGACAATTCGCGCGGCAGCATTCTGGCTTCATTGTGGCTGAGCGTGGCCGGCCCGCTGTAGTCATAACGCGTGAGGTGGCGAATGCGGTAAATCATTGCTTGCCTCCGGTAGCTGTCTGTTTCTGATCTGAGCGTGGCTCTTCAAGCCCGGGACTGACGTTCATGGTCACCAGTTGTCGCGGCGGCTCCACATGGCTGAAATGGCTGTGTGAGATGGCATTGGACAGTGCCGTCATCGGCTCTATCAATTCATCCAGCAAATTATTGAGTGCTTCACGCGCCTCTTCTGAATGTTCAAGATTGGCCAACATATCAATGTCTACCAGATGCAAGGCACTGGTGGCCTGAATAATCAGACGGTTCTCAAGATTGCGATAAGACGAGCTGCCTTGTGATGGTAACCGCGAAACCTGACGTTGCAGGCGTTTGAACATATAGCCGATAGAGCGCGGATTGGTCTCATCAAACAACAACAGATCCAGAATCGCTGACGGATGCAGCTGCGAACGGAAGCGCCGGCGGTATACCGTGAAATTATCTGTGGTTGCCAGCACCACTTCCCACAGCGGAATGCCGGGAATCTTGGCGCTGAGCAAAGCCAGCTTGAGCAATTCAAGGGTACCCAGAAGTCGTTCAATAAATCGGCCTATGTCCAGAAAACGCCAGCCATAGTGATGCGGCATGGTCTCATTACATAGACCAAAAAAGGCCGCCAGATCAATGACAACTGATTCGAGCAAACGCTGCCCGGCGACAACACCTTTTGCGCGCGACATGGCGCCACAACGTTGTCGCAAATTGTTAATGGCCCGCCAGCTGTCATCACCCAGATGATCTCTCACTGCCCGGCTGTTACGTACAAAATGAGAGAAGATTGTCGGCAGCGCCTGTGGGTCATTGTCAGATAGCAGAGTCATCATGCGGTCACGCGCCAGTATATACTCACGAGAGTAGCGCTGGTTCGGACTGATCAGTGCAAGCAATTCCGGTAACTCTTCGGGGTCAGGTGCCACGCCCAGTGCAGTCATGAGATCAGACAGCAGCGTCGTGCTGCCATGCTGCGTATCCTCGATCAGCAATTTACCAAGTGATTCGCGCAGTAAACGCGCCCGGATATCCAGCCGCTCACCATAACGCCCCAGCCAGAACAGGCTCTCGGCAACACGACACGGCAAATCTTTGCCATCGCGTGTCACCAGAATCGGACCGTGTGCCTGGCGCAGCATACTGATGTGCGGCTGCGGTGAATCGGCCAGTACCCAGATATCTTTTACCACCCGACTTTTCATCAGTGGGGTGCCAGGTTGTCCTACCCATGACAGGCCGCCGGGCATGACCCGGTATCGCTGTTCCGGCACAGGCAATTTGATATCTTCCGGCTCTACCAGACTGAAAAAGCGCAGCGTGGTTTGCTGGCGTTCAATCTGTTTTGTCTGGGGGTTAAATCCTGGTGTTGCCGATGCATAAATGGCCTTATGACAGGTAAACAAATGTGGTCTGGCATCAAGGTCATGGCGCAGCAACTGAACAGCTTCGAGCCCCATTTGATCGACATGAAACAGTTTTCCGGGCTTGGTGATATCCCGCAGAACCCATTCATCCAGCGTATGTTTTACTTTAACCAGTGAATCGGCATCGCCACACCACACAGCATCACGACAGGGCAGAATGAGATTTTCTCCCAACAGTCGCCTGCTGAGTTCAGGCAGAAATGCGGCCAACGCAGGATGTTCCAGGACACCAGCACCCAGTGCATTGGCAATATGAACTTCACCGTTACGCGCTGCCTGCATCAGGCCGGGAACACCGAGCAATGAATCCGGACGTAACTCTAGAGGATCACACCACGGGTCGTTGATATGACGCAGAATGACATCTACCTGATCCAGCCCACCAAGTGTGCGAACTGACACCTGCCCTTCACGCACAACCAGATCATCACCCTCCACGAGAGGAAAATTCATGTAATTGGCGAGCCAGGCGTGTTCGAAATAGCCAGGGCTGCCCGGCCCTGGTGTCAACAATACAATATTGGGTTGCTCACGCCGGCTATTGGATAAACCGGCAAGACAGCGGTGTTGCGCCTGAAGAAAACCGGCCAGCCGCTTCAGCGGCGCATCGCGATAGATACCCGGCAACGCACGCGCTAACGTAATCCGGTTTTCCAGGGCATACCCAACGCCAGAAGGAGACTGCGTCCAGTCTCCCAACACCTGCCATTGTCCCTGTTGGTCCCGGATCACGTCAGTACCGTGAAATATCAGCAGAGGACGGGCCAGCTGTGAGGGAGAATCCGCAGCAGAGAACAAAAATCCGGGATGGGTATACACCAACTCGGGCGGCAGCAAACCTTCATTGATAACGTTGCGTTCACCGTACAGATCATCCAGCAACAGCGCCAGCAAGCGGCTGCGTTGTTGCAGACCGGCTTCCAGATGCGCCCATTCTTCCATATTGATGACACAGGGCAGACAATCCAGTCGCCACGATCGCAGCTGCCCGGGATCGTCCTCATAAGGGTTGAAGGTAACACCGTTTTCGTGCAGCAGGCTTTGCACCTCTTCGCTGCGGGCCGTCAGTGCTTCGCGTCCCAGTGCGCTGAACTCCTCCAGCAGATGTTGCCAGTGTGCGCGCGTGGACCCGTCAAACGAGAGTTCATCATGTCTGCCGGGTTGACTGCCGTCAGTCTGTTGAAGGTAATCGCCAAATAGGTTTGTTATCTGTTCTGAAGGGCCAGCAGGCTGCATGGTGTTCCCGTTGTTGTTTTGATTGCTGCCAGATCGTGTTGAGACAGTTATTCAGGGTGGGCAGCGAGTATAGCAGCCTTGCGACAGGCTGCCAGTTTGTCTGGCGGTCTTTCACAGACCGCTGGCCACAATCCCTGCCCTGCGCAAATCCAGTGTATGCGGATAATCCTGCCCGGGCGCCTGTTCAATTTTCCTGATCACGCCCTGTGTGTGGCCTTCAGCCTTGAAGCGCGCCATACGCCGCGCCTCGGCTTCATTGGCATTGACCGGGAATGTCTCGTAATTACGCCCCGCCGGATGCGACACATGATAGGTACAGCCGCCCAGCGAACGCTGGTTCCAGGTATCAACAAGATCAAACACCAGCGGAGCATGTGATTCAATTAACGGATGTAATGCTGATGGCGGCTGCCAGGCCTTATAACGCACAGCAGCCACCGCCTCGCCGGGGACACCGGTCGGCTGCAGTGGAACTTTAAAACCGTTACAGGTCACCACATGGCGGGCAGGATTGAAGTCGGTGACCTTGACTTCAAGGCGTTCGACAGAGGAATCCACATAGCGGGCAGTACCCCCGCCAGCGGCCTCTTCACCCAGCACATGCCAGGGCTCTATAGCCTGACGCAGCTGAATGTGGGTACCTTCATAACGCACATCACCAATCACCGGGAAACGGAACTCCATAAATGGTGCGAACCATTCGCGCTCAAATTTGAACCCGTGTGTATTCAGATCTGCCAGCACTTCGCCCAGATCCTGCCAGATAAAATGCGGCATCATCCATTTGTCATGCAGCGCGGTACCCCAACGCACCAGCGGCTTGCGATACGGGGAGGCCCAGAAACGCGCTACTAAAGCCCGTATCAACAGCTGTTGCATCAGACTCATTTCAGCATGCGGAGGCATTTCGAATCCGCGCAGCTCCAGCAAGCCCAGACGCCCGGTCGACGAATCGGGAGAGTACAATTTGTCTATGCAGAACTCTGCTCTGTGAGTATTACCGGTGATGTCGGTCAGAAGGTGGCGCAGAAGCCTGTCAACAATCCACGGCTGCGGGTGCTCATTTACAGCGCCGTCGCTTGCAGGCCCCGGCATCTGTGAGAGCGCAATTTCCAGCTCATACAAAGCTTCGTGGCGCGCCTCGTCTATTCTTGGCGCCTGACTGGTCGGGCCGAGGAACATACCGGAAAACAGATATGACAAACTCGGATGCTGCTGCCAGAAAATCAGCATGCTTGCCAGCAGGTCCGGTCGCCGCAGAAACGGTGAATCCTTCGGCGTGCGTGCGCCCAGTGTCACGTGGTTTCCACCGCCGGTGCCGGTGTGCCGACCATCAAGCATGAATTTTTCTGTGCCCAGTCGGGTCAGCCTTGCCTCTTCGTAAAGAATGCGTGTGCTGTTCACCATGTCGCGCCAGCTTGCCGACGGCATAACGTTTACTTCGATCACTCCCGGGTCCGGGGTGATCATGAATTTCTCAATGCGCGGATCTGAAGGGGGCGCATATCCCTCAATGCAGACCGGCAGTTTTAATTCTTCTGCGGTTTGCTCGATAGCACTTATCAGAGCCAGATAATCTTCCAGCAATGGTAGTGGTGGCATAAACAAAAACAACTTACCATCACGCGGTTGCAGACACAGCGCGGTACCAATGGTTTTTACCTCATCAGCTTGCTCTGGCGGCAATTGTTCCTGCCATTCCTGACTGCGCCCTTTGGTATGCAAACCACCGGCAGCACTCACCGGCGGCGCCACACTGTAAAGTCGTGCAACCTCGCCACCGTCTGGCGTGTCTGCATCACTGAGTTCCGGCAATTCACCAAATGGCGAAGGAGCCACCTCTTCTTCACGTTTTTTAACCGGCAATGCCGATAACGGCAGCCGCAGCCCCATGGGTGAATCACCCGGGATCAAATACAAATGTTCGCGGCGCACTGCCCAGTACCCGCTAAGCCATGCGCGCACGGTCGATTTTTTGCCATCCGGTTTGGGTAAAGCATGCGCGGTCAGGGGCAGCGCCAGGCCGACCAGAGAATCCAGACCCTGGCTCAGCAGACGCGACAAACGAATTCTGTCTTCATCCTTGCCGAGTTTCTCCGAACGCAGATCTATATCCACTGGCTGCTGCTGTTCCAGCCACAGGTAGTGATAGGCATCTTCGTAACAGGGAATCAGGAATTTCTCATTGATACCCAGACGCTTGAGCAGGTTGCTGGCAAAGGCACGAGTTTTTTCCTCGTCCACACCATAGTCTTTATCACCCTTGTTTGTATCATAGGTCGCCAGCCAGCGATCGTCCTTCCAGATCGGTTTACCGTCACGACGCCAGTAACAGGCCAGCGCCCAACGTGGCAATGGCTCGCCCGGATACCATTTGCCCTGCTGATAGTGGAGCAGCGACCCCGGCGCAAAGTGCGGACGCAGCCTGTGCAACAGTGTTTCTGACAAGCCGCGTTTGGTAGGACCTTGCGCAGCTGTGGTCCATTCTGGTGCATCCATGTCATCAATGGACACAAAAGTGGGCTCTCCGCCCATGGTCAAACGCACATCCTGCGCTACCAATTGGGCGTCAACCTGATCTCCCAGCGCTTCAATTTGCTGCCACTGTTCCGGTGTATAGGGTTTTGTAACACGGGGATCTTCATGTATCCGTGTGACACTCATGGCGAAATCAAACGTCACTTCACATGGATCTGAAGCGCCGGTAATCGGCGCTGCTGCAGAAGGTTCTGGTGTTGCTGCTAACGGAAGATGGCCCTCACCGGCAAACAATCCGGATGTCGGATCCAGTCCGATCCAGCCCGCGCCGGGTATGAATACTTCAGTCCAGGCATGTAAATCAGTGAAATCAACATCCGTACCTGATGGCCCGTCCAGAGCTTTAACGTCGGCAGTGAGCTGTATCAGATAGCCGGATACAAAACGTGCAGCCAGACCCAGGCGGCGCAGAATATGCACCATCAACCAGGCTGAATCCCTGCATGAACCGCGAGCCAGCGTCAGAGTTTCTTCCGGCGTCTGCACCCCGGGCTCCATACGAATCAGATACTCGATATCCTGCGAGAGCCGCTGGTTCAGCTCCACGAGAAAACCGGCTATCAACCGCTTGTCCAGTTTGACCGTGTCCAGCCAGGCCTTGAGTTTGGGCCCCGTTTGCCCTTCAGAACCAGACAGTCCGGTTTCCAGATAAGGTGCCAGCTCCTTCTTCAGGGCATCGGTATATTCAAACGGGAAATGCTCGGCGTATTCCTCAACAAAAAAATCAAAGGGGTTCACTACCGTCATCGGCGCGATCACTTCTACATCCACGTGCAGACGCGTCATTTTGTCAGGAAACACCAGACGCGCCACGTGGTTGCCA
This sequence comes from Pseudohongiella sp., assembly GCA_030651695.1. Classification (GTDB taxonomy): domain Bacteria; phylum Pseudomonadota; class Gammaproteobacteria; order Pseudomonadales; family Pseudohongiellaceae; genus Pseudohongiella. Next base: position 260,299 of record JAUSCD010000035.1, read on the forward strand.
AAGGGGTCCTGCTGCCAGTTGATGAAGTATTCTCCCCCACTGATCCTGAGACTGTAGGCCTCGATCGGGGTACGGCAATGAGGTGCAGGCTTCAGGCGAATATGGTGAGCCGACAGGTTGACCGGCCGATCAAAGTCATAATGCGTAGAGTGTTTCAGGGCAACGCGAATGGTCATGGTTTTCTATTCCGCAGGATATGTTTCCGAGGATAGCAACGCCTGTGCCAATTGCAAGGTGTTGATTATCCCAGTTGCCGCCATACAAGCCGGCGTGATACAACAGGATAAATTATGGTACGCAAAGCTGGTACACGGATTGCACTACCCGATCGAGATATAACAACCATGAAGAGTCCGAATGAGCAACGTTAACTGGGAAGACTACTCGGCACAGGGTTTTTACGATGAACTGATTGCCGGCCCCGGCAAACCCCGCCCCGAAGCCGCGATGTTGTGCGACTACCTGGCCAAACTGGATGCAGCAGAACTATCCGCGCATAAGACCGCCGCCGAAGTCGCCATTCAGTTGATGGGCATCACTTTCACCGTTTATACCGAAGGCAACATGATCGATCGTGCCTGGCCTTTCGACATCGTGCCGCGGATTATTCCGCTGGCAGAATGGCAGAAGACCGAAGCCGGACTGAAGCAGCGCGTACAGGCGCTGAACATGTTTATCGACGATCTGTATCACGATCAGAAAATCATCAAAGATGGCATTTTCCCGGCTGAAATTCTGGCCCAGTCTGTCAATTTCCGGCCTCAATGTGTAGGCATCAAAACTCCCCACAATGTCTGGGCACATATCTGCGGCTCTGATCTTGTCCGTGACCAGGACGGCACTTTGTATGTGCTGGAGGACAATCTGCGCGTTCCCTCCGGCGTGTCTTATATGCTGGAGAACCGCAACGTCACCAAACGTGTGCTACCTGAACTGTTCGCCAGCGGATTGATACAACCGGTAGACGACTATACGTCACAGCTCTACGAAATGTTGTCGTCCATGTCACCCCGTCAGGGCGAAGAGCCCACTATTGTGTTGCTGACACCGGGCATCTACAACAGCGCCTACTATGAGCACGCTTATCTGGCCCAGCAAATGGGCGTGCAATTGGTGGAAGGCTCAGACCTTGTTGTAGGCGACGATGACTGCGTCTACATGCGTATGATCGACGGACTGCAGCGGGTTGATGTTATCTACCGCCGTGTCGATGATATGTTCCTCGATCCTGAAGTGTTTAATCCTGAATCCACACTGGGTGCCCGCGGACTGATGCGAGCCTGGCGTAAAGGCAATGTTGCGCTGGCCAATGCACCGGGCGCAGGAGTAGCCGACGACAAAGTGGTTTATGCCTTTGTACCGCAGATCATTAAATATTATCTGGATCAGGAGCCGTTAATTCCCAACGTGCCAAGCTATCTTTGCATGTTTGAAGATGACCGCAATTACGTGCTCGACAATCTCGATAAACTGGTAGTCAAACCCGCCAATGAATCCGGCGGTTACGGCATGATGATTGGCCCGCATGCCAGCAAAAAAGAACGCAAAAAATTTGCTGAACTGATCAAGGCAAATCCGCGCAACTATATGGCGCAGCCAACACTCGCATTATCAACGTCCCCGACTATTGTCGGGACCAATATGGAAGCACGCCATGTCGATCTGCGTCCGTTCATCCTCTCGGGTGAAAATATTTTTGTCACCACCGGGGGGTTAACACGCGTCGCACTGGTCAAAGGCTCGCTGGTGGTGAATTCATCACAAGGTGGCGGTAGTAAAGACACCTGGATCGTTGATCTGGCAGGGAACTGAAACATGCTGTCACGTGTAGCTGAAAATATTTACTGGCTGGCCCGCTATCTTGAACGCGCTGAAGATACCGCGCGCCTGCTCAGCGTTAACAGCAATCTGTTGCTGGATCTGCCCCGGGCGACCAAACTTGGCTGGTCTGAAATTATTGCCATTACAGGCAATGACGAATTGTTCGACGAGCTCTACCCCAATCGCGACGAAGCCAGTGTACTGTCGTTCATCTGTGGCGATCTGCGTTATCCCGGCTCCATCATCAGTTCGCTGATGGCGGCTCGCGAAAATCTGCGCACAGCCCGGGACGTTATCCCGCGCGAAATCTGGGAAGAAATTAACCAGCTGTACCTGAGCGTGCGTGAACAGGTTGAGTCCGGCATTACACCGCGCAAACGCGATGTGTTTTTGAACCGCGTCATCCGCAGTTGCCAAACCGTAAACGGCCTGATTGAAGGCAGTCTGAGCTACACTCAGGTACGTACTTTTCTGATGATTGGTCGCCAGCTGGAACGTGCCGATATGACAACGCGCATCATCGATGTGCGTTCCGCCAACCTGCTTCCGCGTAGCCCGGGCGAGCTGACTCCTTTTGAAAATATCCAGTGGATGAGCGTGCTCAAGTCACTGACCGGATTTCAGATGTATCGTCAGCACGTGCGCTTGCGTATCCGTGGCCCTGACGTATTGCGCTTTCTGCTGCAGGACAGACGTTTCCCGCGCGCAGTCGGCACCAGTCTGGAGCGTCTGGCTAATGCTCTGCAGTCACTGCCACGTCACGAACTGGCGTTGAATGAAGTGGAAACCTGTCGGCAACATCTGGCTGCAGCAGATATTGCTGTGCTGGCATCCGAACCGACCCGACTGCACAGTTTCGTCGACGAAATCCAGCTCGACTTTACAGAACTGCACGACGCCATTGCCTCCACCTGGTTCGCGAAACCAGTTGATGCAACACAGTTACAATCACAATGACCTTATTCAGGGTCAATGTGTTAAGGTCGGTACCTTAAAGGTCGTCTTCAGACGACGGTAACGGTGAAGGTCGACAATGCCCAACTCGTACAGTCACCGCTCGCACTGCCACTGCGGGCAGGTCGTATTTTTCGAGAATAACAGCTGTCTGCGCTGTGGTAGTGCACTGGCTTTCTGCCCCGATCAAGGGCGTATCGTCAGCCTGCTTCCCTCCGATATCGAGGGCCGCTGGGTATTACACAGAGATTTTGCCAGCGATCAGCCCAGAATTGACACCTGGCAGCGCTGCGCCAATCTGGATTCCGCTATTCAATGTAACTGGCTGGTCGGCCGAACCCAGGATCAAAACATCACCGGCGACGTCTGTCTGGCCTGCGCGTTGAATGTGACCACCCCTGATCTTGAGCAAAGTGGCAATCCCGAATACTGGCGTCTGTGCGAAATCGCCAAACGCCGGCTGATTGCACAACTGCTGATGCTGGGGTTGCCCGTTCCTACCCGCCAGGAGGAGCCTTTAACCGGTCTCGGATTCGAAATGTTGCGCTGGAAACCCGGCGAAGACAGCCCGGTAACCGGGCACAAGGCAGGCATTATCACTATAGATATTGCTGAAGCCGATCCCGCCTTCCGGGAACAGATACGCCAGCAAATGCAGGAACCTTACCGCGCTCTTCTTGGCCATTGCCGCCATGAATCCGGCCATTACTACTGGGAGCGTCTGGTTAACAACAGTCCGTGGCTGGATGTGTGCCGGCAACTGTTTGGCGACGAGCGCCAGAACTACACCGCAGCGCTGGAGCATCACTACAATGTCGGGCCTCCGCTCAACTGGCAGAACTGCTATATCAGCAGCTACGCCGCGTCCCACCCATGGGAAGACTGGGCCGAAACCTGGGCGCACTTTCTGCACATGACTGATACTCTGGCAGCTGCCAACCAGGTTGGCATTCAGGCCGATACCCTCGCGCTACAAACCGATCCTTTCACCACAGACCAGCTATCGGATTGCCCCTTCTACGATGTGGAAGGCGCGGAAACCTTTCTGGTGATGGTCAACAGATGGGTGCGCCTGAGTAGCGTACTCAATGTGCTGGCCCGAAGCATGGGGCAGCCGGACAGTTATCCGTTTGTGCTGACCACGGAGAGTTTGAAGAAGTTGTATTTAGTGGCGTGTGTGGTGGGTTAGCTACTGAAACCAGTTCTCGATCCGCAGATCCGGAACTCTCGAGAACTCCCGGATATTATTGGTAACCAGCACTGCCTGATTGGACATAGCCGTGCCCGCTATTAGCAAATCATAGGGCCCTATTGGTGTGCCGCTTTTCTCAAGTTTTGTTCTGATGTCAGCAGTGAGTCGTGCCTCGGCACTACCAAATGGCAACACACTGACAACTGAACACAGCTCAGAAAGTTGCTGTCGCCGCTTTTTGGGAGAACCTGATTTTGCGATGCCGTACTCTAACTCATAAACAACCACAGTGAATCGCTACCAGTTTAGTAGACACCTTTTAGCGTTACAATGAAGCTAAATGGAGGTGTCCATGTCGGGCAAACGTTATACAGAGCAATTCAAGATTGAAGCGGTTAAACAGATCACCGAGCAAGGCCATGCCATTGG